>NZ_FOJP01000012.1 GCF_900111835.1 Metapseudomonas otitidis | reverse complement strand
TACGATGCCGAGCATCTGCGCCAGTACTGCGACCGCTACCGCATGCAGCCGGTGATTCCACAGCGCACCATGAAGCGCAAACCCAAGCCAGGACTACCCCGACTGTTTGATCGTCCGAAATACCGGCAGCGGAATATCATTGAGCGGATGTTTGGCTGGCTAAAAGAGAACCGGAGAATTGGCACCCGTTACGACAAGCTCGCCAGGAGTTTTGCCGCAATGGTCACGCTGGCTTGCACGCTGCGATGCCTGCGGCAGTACTTTTCGTACAGAACCTAGTGCATGGGTTGCCCGGGTTTGTGCAGCTATAGCTCCTGCGGTGCGCGAACTCTCTGTGTACGCTGCCTTCGCATCAGCCAGTAGGCTGCCGGCAAAACCAGCATGGACATCAGCGGCGCGGTAATCATGCCGCCGACCATGGGCGCGGCGATGCGCTTCATCACTTCGGAGCCGGCACCGCCGCCCCAGAGGATTGGTAGCAGGCCGGCGATGATCACGGCTACTGTCATCACCTTAGGCCGCACGCGCAGCACTGCGCCTTCACGAATTGCCTCCAGTAGGGCCGGATCACCGATGCGACCGGCATCCATACGCGCATGCCAGGCATTCTTCAGGTACAGCAGCATGATCACCCCGAACTCGGCCGAGACCCCGGCCAGGGCAATGAAGCCCACACCGGTGGCCACCGACAGGTTGAAGCCGAACCAGTAGAGCAGCCAGATGCCGCCCGACAGGGCGAAGGGCAGGGTGGCCATGATCAACAGGGCCTCGTCGAAGCGGCTGAAGGTCAGGTAGAGCAGCACGAAGATGATCAGCAGGGTCGCCGGCACCACCCAGGTCAGCCGCGCATTGGCGCGTTCGAGGAACTCGAACTGGCCGGAGTAGGAGACGGTCATGCCGGCGTCCAACCGCACACGCTCGGCGACGCGCTGTTGCAACTCGCGCACGGTGGAAGCCAGGTCGCGCCCGCGGACATCGACATAGACCCAGCCGGACAGTCGCCCATTCTCGCTGCGCAGCATCGGCGGCCCTTCGCTCAGGCGAATCTCGGCTACCGTGCCGAGGGTGATCTGCTGACCGCTGGCGGTGAGCACCGGCAGTCGCCGCAGCGCCTCCGGGCTATCGCGCCACTCCCTGGGATAGCGCAGGCTGATGGGGAAGCGGGCCAGCCCCTCGACGGTCTCGCCAATGTTGCTGCCGCCGATGGCGCCGGCCACCACCGACTGCACATCGGCGATGTTCAGGCCATAGCGCGCTGCGGCCAGACGATCGATCTGGATGTCGACATAGCGGCCGCCGGTGAGGCGTTCGGCCAGCGCTGAGCTGACCCCTGGCACCGCCTTGGCCACGGCCTCGATATCGCGGGTGATGCGCTCGATGTCGCCCAGCGAGGTGCCGGAAACCTTGACCCCGATCGGGCTCTTGATCCCGGTGGCCAGCATGTCGATGCGGTTGCGGATCGGTGGTACCCAGATATTGGAGAGCCCGGGAACCTTCACCGCGCGGTCTAGTTCCTCGATCAGCTTCTCCGGCGTCATCCCGTCGCGCCACTGCTCGCGCGGCTTGAACTGCACCGTGGTCTCGAACATCTCCAGCGGCGCCGGGTCGGTGGCAGTCTCCGCCCGCCCGGCCTTGCCGAATACCCGCGCCACTTCCGGCACCGTGAGGATCATGCGGTTGGTCTGCTGCAGCAGCTGGCTGGCCTTGCTGGCCGGCAAGCCGGGTAGGGCAGAAGGCATGTACAGCAGGTCGCCCTCGTCCATGGGCGGCAGGAACTCCCCGCCGAGTTGGCTTAGCGGCCAGAGGCTGGAGAGGAACACCACAACGGCCATGGCCAGCGTGGCCTTGGGCCAGGCCAGCACCCACTCCAGCACCGGCCGGTAGGCCTCGATCAGCCAGCGATTCAACGGGTTCTGCTGTTCGTTGGGGATATGCCCGCGAATCCAATAGCCCATCAGCACCGGCACCAGGGTGACTGAGAGCCCGGCGGCGGCGGCCATGGCATAGGTCTTGGTGAAGGCCAATGGGCCAAACAGCCTGCCCTCCTGGGCCTCCAGGGTGAACACGGGAAGGAACGACAAGGTGATGATCAGCAGGCTGAAGAACAACGCCGGCCCAACCTCGGCCGAGGCTTCGCCGATCACCCGCCAGTGCGCTTCACCCCGGAGCTGCTCACCGGGGTGCCGGGCCTTCCAGGCCTCAATGTGCTTGTGCGCGTTCTCGATCATCACCACGGCGGCATCGACCATGGCGCCGATGGCGATGGCGATGCCACCGAGCGACATGATGTTGGCATTGATGCCCTGGTAGCGCATGACGATGAAGGCCATGAGGATGCCCAAGGGTAGGGTGATGATCGCTACCAGCGAAGAGCGCAGGTGCCAGAGGAAAATCAGGCAGACCAGGGCAACCACCGCGAACTCTTCCAGCAGCTTATAGCTGAGGTTGTCGATGGCGCGATCAATCAGCTGCGAGCGGTCATAGGTAGTCACCACCTCGACACCGGCCGGCAGGCTGCCCTTCAGGCTGTCCAGCTTGGCCTTCACCGTAGCAATGGTGTCCTGGGCATTCTTGCCGGAACGCAGGATGACCACGCCGCCGACCACTTCGCCCTGGCCATCCAACTCGGCAATGCCGCGGCGCATTTCCGGGCCCAGCTGAATGGTGGCTACCTGGCCCAGCAGCACCGGCACGCCGCTGGCCGAGGCCCGCAGCGGCACCTGGCGAAAGTCCTCCAGGCTCTGCAGGTAGCCGGAAGCCCGCACCATGTATTCCCGTTCGGCCAGTTCCAGAATGGCACCACCGGTCTCCTGATTGGCGCTTTTCAGTGCGGCCTCGACCTCCTGCTGAGTCACGCCATAGGCCACCAGCTTCTGCGGGTCGAGCAGCACCTGGTACTGCTTGACCATGCCGCCGAGGGTGGCCACCTCGGCCACGTTGGGCAGGCTCTTGAGCTCGTACTTGAGGAACCAGTCCTGCAGCGCTCGCAGCTGGCCCAGGTCATGCCGGCCGCTGCGGTCGACCAAGGCGTACTGGTAGATCCAGCCTACACCGGTGGCATCCGGGCCGAGGGTGGTGGTGACGCCCTCGGGCAGGCGCTCCTGGGCCTGGTTGAGGTACTCCAGTACCCGCGAGCGGGCCCAGTAGAGGTCGGTGTCGTCTTCGAACAGCACATAGACGAAGGAGTCGCCAAAGAACGAGTAGCCGCGCACCGTCTTCGCCCCCGGCACCGAGAGCATGGTGGTGGCCAGCGGATAGGTCACTTGGTTCTCGACGATCTGCGGCGCCTGCCCGGGAAAGCTGGTTCTGATTATGACCTGGGTGTCAGATAGGTCCGGCAGTGCATCCAGCGGGGTGCTGCGCACCGACCAGATGCCCAGGGCGCTGATGAACAGGGTGGCCAGCAGCACTAGGAAGCGATTGCCGATCGACCAGTGGATCAGGCGCGCGATCATGGCTGCTCCCCCTGCTTGTCGAGCCGCTCGATCAGCAGCCCGCTATCCGTCAGCCGTGCGCCGATGCGCACGTGGTCGCCCGGCTTGAGACCGGCGGCCACCGAAGGACCGGCCAGGGGAAAGGGCATGGTCATGCCGGGCATGTTCAGGCTCTCGAAGGGACCATGCTCCAGGGTGATCCGTTGGCTATCCAGCGCCCGGATCACGCCATGGGACTCGTGCAGCCCCGGGGCGAGCGGCTGCTCCGCCTTGCCGGCCATGACGCCCTGCAGGCTGGCCTCGGAGTCGATCAGGAACTGGCCGGAGGTGACCACCGACTGGCCTTCCGCGAGACCGGACAGCACCTCCAGGCGGCCATCGGCCTCGCGGCCCAGGGTGATTTCCTGGGGACGGTAGCGTCCGTCGTCTTCGGCCAGCATCACCAGCGCCCGCTTGCCGGTGCGGATCACCGCCTCGCTGGGCACCAGCAGCGCGGGCTGCTCGGCTTCGCTGTTCAGGCGCACGGCGGCGAACATGCCGGGGCGCAGTTTGCCTGTCGGGTTGGGCAGCTCACTGCGTACGGTGACGGTGCGGGTCTGTGGGTCTGCACTCGGCAAAAGGGCGATGACGCGGCCTTGCAGCGGTTGCCCGGGAAAGGCCGTCAGGCTGGCGTTGATCTCGCTTCCGACCTGAACCGTTCCGGCCATGGCCTCGGGTATCGCCGCATCGAGCCAGACCGTGGACAGGCCGTTGATCCGCGCCAGATCCTGGCCGGCTGTAACGGTCATCCCGGCACGCACCTCCAATGCCTGCAGCTCACCACTGATGGGCGTGGTGAGGGTCTGCAGCGCCCGAGGCTTGCCGCTGCGGCGCACCTGTTCGATCAGCGCGTGCGGCATGCCGAGCAGGCGCAAGCGCCCCTGGGCCGCGTCGATCAGACGGGCGTCGGCTGTCGCCAGCACGGCGAGAAACTCCAGTTGCGCGGCGGACCACTCGGGTATCAGCAGGTCGACCAGGGGGGTACCTGCAGGCAGCACATCGCCCGGGGCGCGTCCATAGACCCGCTCGACAAAGCCGCCGGCACGGGCCTGCAGGTTTGCCACCTCACGCTGGTTGTAGGCCAGGGAACCGACGGCCTCGATGCCCGAGGGCAGTACACCGCGGATCACTGTTGAGGTTCGCATTCCGAGGTTTTGCACGGCTTGAGCGGAGACGCTCAGAACAGACGAATCCTTCTCAGATCCCGCGTATTTGGGGAGAAGGTCCATATCCATGAAAGGTGACTTGCCCGGTTTGTCGAAGCGTTGCTCCGGTTGCATCGGGTCGTACCAATAGAGCACTTGGCGCTCATCTGTCGGTACGCTGCTTGGTATGGCGTCATGTTTGGCCTGCCTCTGGGCCAGCCAGTAGCCACCGCCTGCCGCGCTAATCCCCACAGCCAGCAAGGCGACTGCAAATCCAAAAGACGATATCTTCATTTCAGTCCCTCCACATAGGCGTAATACAGGCTTGCGGAGAGCTGGTTCAGCTTGCGCTGCTGTTCGATCTGCCGCAGCTGCGCCTCGATCAGATCGCGCTGGGCGGTGATGACGGATGTCAGTTGGCTGTTGCCGGCCTGGTAGGCGGCCAGTTCGAGATCGGCGCGTTTGCTTAAGAGCGGGATCAGGGTGTTTTCGGTGCGCGCCAGAGTCCTGCGCAATTGCTCAAGCTCGGCAAGGCCGCCTTCCAGTTCAGCCTGATGGGCGCGCAGTAGCGCCTCCTGCTCGGCTTCCATCTGCGACACGCTTTGTTGTCTGGCCTTGATCTTGGGCCCCTGACGTGTACCTACGAACAACGGCAGGTCAAAGGTGAATTGCACCATCACCATATCGCCGAACTGGTTGTCGCGATTGTTGTAGGCAAATTCGACTCCCCAGTCGGGGGTCTTCTCGGCGATGGCCTCGTTCAGCTCGGCGCTAGCCTCGCCGACCCGGGCTGAGGCAGCTCGCAGTTCGGGGTGCGAGGCCATGCGTTGTTGCAGGTGGGGTACCGTTAGCCTCAGCTCGGGTACATCGCCTTGCAAAGGCTGCTCGGCCTCGTTGCCGATCCAGCGGCGCAGCTTGGCGCGAGCAACTGCGACATCCCGATTCAGCTCATCTCGCCGATCTTGTAACGCCAAAGCTTCCTGGTCGGCCTGTAACAGCTCGCCAGGCTGGGCACCACCACCGGCAATCAGCGATTGCGCGGTCGAGCGGAGCATCTCGATCTGACGATCCAGCTGATTGAAGAGGCCAACGCTGCGCTCTGAGTAGTAAACGTCCAGCCAGCTCAATGCCGTCAGGCGCTTGATTTCCAACTGCATGGCACGTTGCTCAGCTTCGGCTCGTGTCATGGAGGCTTCGGCCAGTTGGCGACGGGCCAGACGCTTGTCGCCGTTGGGTACCTCCTGCATAAGTCCAATGCGGCGCATGGTCATGGAGTCACGATTAAGTGTGTAACGGTCCGGGCCTTCGATCGGCAGGTTGTCGATGCCTAGAATCAGCTTGGGATCGGGCAGGGCGTCTGCGGGCCCTATGGCCTGCTGTGCCGAGGCAACCTGGGCTTGCCGTGCAAGGTTCTCAGGTGCGCGCTGTTCGGCGAGTGCCTGCGCTCGTTCGAAGGTCAGGGGCTGCGCCTGCGCGGCAACCCAGGGAACTGCCCAGAATGCGGCAGCTAACACACCGAGATAGCCACGGCGCGGGAAAAGGAAAGCGGACATGCTTTCGCCTCCAATGCGATTGATCGGGGTCGCTACCATGAAGCCTTGGCCGCGACGATGCGCCTGGTTTGAGGCGCGGGATGATCACTGCATTAGACGAAACGAGGAGGGCGCCAGAGTCCTGTGGGCTCTCGCTTGATCACCGACTGGGTCAGCAATATTTCGGGGCGCGAGGGAAGAGGGGATATGCTCTTGATCACGGTGGTCTGGAGAAGACCTCCAGTCTTGCATTCCTGACCAGATTTGCAGGGTGACTTACTGGCCAGTCCATCAGACTTGTCCATCTGCTCGCAGCACGGAACATCAGCCGTTGCATGGCCCTGATGATCGGTGCTCTGCATCGGGCAAGGTTGTGCCGGCATGCTGAAAGCCACACCGCCAAAGGTCGGCAGCAAGAGACTAGCAATCATTAGCAGGATCAATCCAATCCGACGCACAGCAATTCACCAGGCGGGGCAACAGGCCGACGATAGCAGATTGCTCCGAGGCATGAACGCTCCCTTTGGCGATAACAGCACTTCGTTGACTTGGATCAAATAGGGTGTCAATTAGCAGGCCGAAGGGTAGGGTGCAGAAAACAAGAGGGACTATCAGGTGATTGCATCACAGACCGTCGGTTGGCACGGCAAAGCCTGGATATCTCCAGGCTTTGGAGTGTTTTCCGGACAGGTAGGCAATCATGATTGGCACCGGCACATGGCCCACCAGATCACCATTGGCATCAATCACGACTTGAGGGTGACTACACCTGATGGCAGCGTCACGGCCCGAGCCATTTGCATCCAAGCGGGCGTAATTCATCAAATCGAAGCAGTAGAGGTTGTTTCGATTTACCTTGACGCGCTTTCTGAGGAGGCGGAGGCGTTCAATGCCCCCACGAGCATCTTGCCTATCGAAGTGCACAACATCTTGGCTTTGCAGAGACTGCTGGCAACTCCCAGTATCACCGCCCAGCAAATGCGAGGTGCGGTTCGCCAGTTTCTTAATCTCCCCCATGTTCCGATCATCGATCCACGCTTGCGGCTTGTACTTGAAGCCTTAAGCAAACCCGCCAATGGCAGACAGGAACTGGCCGATCTGATGCACCTGTCACCGACTCGCTTTTCTCATTGGTTTGTTGAACAGACCGGGTTGCCATTGCGCAGTTACCGAAAATGGCTTCGTCTGGTTACAGCACTCCAACTCATTACAGCAGGCCAAAGTCTGACCATGGCCGGCCATGCGGCAGGGTTCTCGGATTCCGCGCACTTTTCTCGAACCTTTCGCAGCCTGTTTGGCCTCGATCCATCTTCAGCGCTGAGCCAGATCAGTCTCAGCAGCTGAAATCAGCTTTTTCGTTCAAGCCAGCGCCGTAGGAGCCTCTTATCGTAAGGTACTCAAGAGGAGGGCCGCATGATGACCAATTGCTTCAGGTTCATGGTTCGCTGGTTCAGCTATCCGGTCATTTTTGGTGGTACGGCTGGCTGGATGATCTGGCTGCTGTACAAGGGCTTGCCATATTGGCCCAGCACAGCCCTCATCGCGGCATCTGGAATTATTCTGGTCGCTATATTGGAGCGCCTACAACCATTCCGTAAGAGCTGGCTTGCCGACCACCAAGATACACTGACCGATATGCTTCACATGGTGGTGAATCTGTCCGTCATCCAGTTCACCGCCACGTTTCTGGCTCGGCTGGGTGATTTGATGCCTGATGCCGCGCGTACCTTCCCAACGGATTTGCCGCTGTGGGCACAATTGCTCATCGTAGCCATGGTTTTGGATATCAGTCTCTATGCCATGCACCGATTCAGCCATTACACACCATGGCTATGGCGCCTGCATGAACCACACCACAGTGCAGAGCGCCTCTACTGGATGAATGGCGAACGCCGGCATCCACTGCATGCGGCTATCATGGCGGGCCCTGGACTCTTGGTGCTCTTTGCGATGGGAACACCTTCTGCTCTTGTCGCAACCTGGTTCGGCATCCTCACAGTGCATCTCGCATTTCAGCATTCCAACCTGGACTACTCGCTAGGCTGGATGCGTAATGTGATTGGCGTCGCTGAGACACACCGCTGGCACCACAAGCGGGAGTTCGAAGATGCTCAGGTTAACTTCGGCGAGTTCCTGCTTCTGTGGGACCACCTGTTTAGGACCTTCTACGATGGGACAGACAAGCTCGGCGATGCTCAAGTAGGGCTGCAAGAACGTGACTATCCAACGCGATATGGGGCTCAACTGGTAGCTCCGTTTAAGCGGATGTCTCAAACTCGCAGGATTCGCAACACTCCTTCGGCACGAAGCTAGCTAGAGTCCGGTAAACCAGAAGCGGGTAGGGCTATGGGGCAGGCCATAGCCCTCTGCACTACACTGCCAGCGTTTAGTTCTCCAAGAACGGTAGAAACTATGCTCGATTACTTTGCACTGGGTTTATTGATTTTTGTTGGGTTGGTGTTGTTTTACGGGATGATTGTCATCCATGACATCCCTTGCGAAATTGCCCGGCAGCGCAACCACCCCCATCAGGATTCGATCCATGCAGCCGGCTGGGTCAGTATGTTCACATTGCATGCGATCTGGCCGTTCCTGTGGATATGGGCAACCCTTTACCGGGAAGATCGCGGATGGGGCTTCGGCGATAGCAGCCCGCAAAGCCGTGTCGTTCGCCTAGAGCAACAGGTAGCTGAACTACAGCAGCGTGTCGAACGGCTGGAGGGTATGCAGGGGCGGCACTAGATTCGGGGGAAATCGATTCCTGCGAGAGAATCTGAACGATGGACTTTTGCTCGTGATCACCGTCTTAGGATATCAGCCTTCAGGCACCGCGGGGCGTGCGGACAAAAGTGATCGGGGCAGGTCATTAGGGTCCGTCTAACGCATGCAGCTTAACTCTAAAGTATATCGTGAAAGAGCGATTTTATAATCGCTCTATAATCGGCTATAAAGCCCAATCTAGAACACCTCCATCGCCTCAGCCTTGGCCCGGGAGAGGCAGGGAGAGAGCTCACGTCAGAAAGTCAGATATTTTCACTAAGCCGTTATTATTGATGGAAGAGACTAGGATCGATGTCCCACATTGACTTCCAAGAAGCAGATGGAGTCCCACATTGCCTTCCAAAGCGCCAACGAAGTCCCAAGTTGCCTTCCAATGCGATCAAGAAACAGGTCAAATTCGGCCAAAAGTCCCAGATTGCCTCCCGCGAAAGCAAATCTGGACTACTCGTTGGGCTGGCTACGGCGCGTCATCGGCGTTGCAGAAACACACCGTTGGCATCACAAACGCGACTTCGAGGATGCGCAGGTCAATTTCGGTGAGTTCTTGCTGGTGTGGGATCAGCTGCTTGGAACCTACTATGACAGCGTAAGCAAGCCCGGCAGCGCCGAAGTAGGACTGCATGACCGGAACTATCCGACAGGCTATGTGGGTCAGCTTGTTGAGCCGTTCAGAAGCCAGTAGCTTGCACGGTGTCGCTGGCGACTGGTTGGTTAATGAGGATCGGCCGGCATGAGTTCAATCAAAGGCCTCAGTTGAGCTCTGACGCTGGCCAGCCAATTGCCCAGTTCCACCAGATCCTCATCAAGCGACTCGGCTTCCTCCCAGATACTGCCGCCTTCCGTCACAGACACCGATAGTGCCGCACCATCGAGCACCGTTTTCGCCATGGCATGTACCCGCAGGAGGCCATCCCTGAGGCCGCCGATGTTGTTCATTTCCTTCAGCAGCAGATCCAGCCCATCGACTAGACGCAGCAACTGGATGGTGTCGTAGTCGTCATGCAAACGCTCCAGCGCCTCGGCATCTACCTCGCCGTAGGGCGTGACGCGAAATGACGCAGGAGGAATGTTCATCAGGTCATCTCCTCGGTTTCCGCAGTACCGAGCTTGCCAGTGCGGATGGACCCGGCTGCCTGCTGGAACACCGAGTCTTTGATCCAGGGCTCCGGCGGCCGGTTGAGCTTGAGGTTGAACTCGCCGAAACGCTTGACGTTGCTGGTCAGGTAGGGGCTGAGGAAGGACACATCCTCATCGGTGAACTGCCAGCCCTCGCGGGCCAATTTCTGCAGGATCCGCATCATGTCCACAGTGTTCTGCAGGATCACCGACGAGGCCACCATGTCGTTGTAGCGCAGTCGCTTCTGTTGCTCGTCCGGATCGTTCTCGGCGATCACGTCGCCGCCGAAGGACAACCACTTGGAGAATCCGTTGTAGGACTCGATCTTGTTGGTGTTCGCGGTAACCTCCTGGCGCAACTCGCGACTGCCGATCCAGTTGAGCAGGAAGATCGTACGGATCACGCTGCCCAGTGCCTGTGCCGCGTGGTAGAGCTTGTTACGCCGGCTGTAGGAACCGAGTTTTCGCAGCAACATAGGCGAGGAGATTTTGCCCGCCTGGATCGATAGCGCGACCTGCATCAAATCCTGCCAATGGGTTTCAATCAGGTGCCAGTCGGCGGTGTCGGTGAACAGGCGGTTGATATGCTTATACGCAGCGCCGCGATCCGGCCGGCACATCACCAGGTCGCGCCAATTGCGGATGCGTGGCATCAGGTTGATGCCCAGCAGATGGGTGAAGGCGAACACCGTGGCCGACTGGCCCTGGGTATCGGAATACACCGTATCAGCTTCGACGCTGAGATCGGCCTTGAGCAGCCCCTCGATTACATAAATTGCCTCCCAGATGCCCGGGGGGATGAAGTGTTGGAATACAGCGATGTAGTTGTTGGCCACGTGCCGATAGGCCACGGCTCCCATCTTGCGGTAGCGGAAGTGGTAGCCGGCCAGCAGGTTGGCGTCATAGAAGTCGAACTGGGTGCCGTCCGCAGCCACCGCCTTGCCATCGCCCCAGAGCTTGGGCAGATCGAGCTGTAGATAGAGTTCCACTAGCTCGCGGTTAGCCTTGTCCAGTTTCTCCAACGAGAGGTGACGGCGATTGGTATAGGAAAGCATGTGCGGGGTGACATTACCGGCCAGATGCCGCGCGGCCTGGCTGGGGCCGAGGTTGCAACCCATGGCGAAGATCGTCATCAGGTAGCGCTCGGCAGGTTCTTTGAGCTTTGGCTCGTTGCCGGACATCGGCCCGAAATGTCGAGTGAACTGAATCCAGTGCTCGATGTTGGCCATGATGTCGAGTACGTGCCTGGCCGGCATGCGTTGCATGAGGGCCGTCTGTAGCGAGATGGCCGATGGCGGGATGTCGCGCGCCGTCACTCGTCGCAATACCGGTTCGCCGGCTTCGTTGATCGATACGTCCCCTCGGCAAGAGGGGAATTTGTCATCCAGTTGCTGCGCGGTTTCCTCCAACTGGGTCTTGAGGGAGGTAACAAATTCCTTCGCCGTGCCAGGCAGTTCCATCTTTTCGCAGTAGGCCGGTAGTCGCTGGAGACATTCGTCCCAGGGTAGCAACTGCTTGCGATAGTCGGCGAAGGATTCCGACCCTTGTACGCACATGTCACCGGATCGCAGTTCGTTGGCCAGGTAGGAGAATACGCAAACTTCCAGATAGCGCCGGTTGGTCGGTGGCCCCTCACTGGCAGGACGACGAACGACCTTGACCCAGCGCTCCGACGCAAACGACAAGTCGACGTGCTCGTCGATCCACTCGCGGTGCAAATTCTCGCTGTCCTGTATCAGTTGAAGTGCCTGAACCAGCGACCTATCCTGAGTCGTGGGCTCCAGTTGGAGAAGGTGGCTGAGACGGAACAACAGCGAGCGATGGGACCTGAAATGCTTCCAGATCAACGGCAGGTAGTTATTACCGCCGGTAGCCTGGACTTCGGCACAGGTTTCGCGCAACCGTTCCAGGTTGCCGTCGGGGGAGAGGTATTCCCGAATCAGGCTACCTGCCTCTAGGTCATCCGGTTCCTGAACCAAAATCTGCACCACACCGTCCAGGGTGGCCGCCAGCTGCTCCAGTTTTTGACGTTGCCGTGCCTGGATTTGCTCCAGTTCTTCCTTGGCGCGTTTGTGAATCGTAGAGATTCGCCGGATGAACATCTCGGCTAGGTGATCCCGAGTCCGCACGCGCATCCGATAGATCAAGGCAAGCATCAGCGTGTAACGCTTCGGCGGCGAACAGTCCTTAAGCTCGGCGACGTCCGACGCCGCAGCTTGGGCAGCGAAGTGGCGGATTTTGGTATCGACGATTCCATCAAAAATGGCATCTAGATTCCCAAAGCTCTCGAGCCAAGCCATGTGATCTATCAGCACTTCCAAGTGTTTGCGGGATGGTTTCTTGGGTGCCTGTTTGAGGGCGTTGAAGTCGCTTTGGCGTCGCCCGAAATCCGTTTCGAGCAGTTCTTTCAGTTTGTAGACCACGTCAATTGGCGCCCTGGTCACAACGAGATTGAACAGCCGCTCCTGCATTGCAACTAAGGCATCTTCAGCAGCGTCATTGAGGGTGGAATAGGCTGGGAGTTCGTAGCTGCGCTGCAGCAACTCGCCGATCAGCACATTGATGATATCCGCCCGCTGGTCGAGTACCTCGGCAGACTCGTGCGCAAGGTGGAGAGCTATGGTGAGCGCTTCACTACCATAGAAAGCCTTGATCTGGAGGTACTCACGAATGGCCGCCTGATGCCTATAAAAAGTACGCGGGTTGGTATAGCGGGAAGTGATACGAGGGCCAAAACCGAGTGTATTCCTGATATGGCCAGTGATTTCTGGAGGTATCTCGTCTAAGGGAGGAAAGTAATGGAGCTCTTGGAATACCTTGAGCTGGACTGCCAGCCCAAGGGAAAGGGCAGGGCTACGAGCTGTTCTGGAAATCCATTCAAGCTCTCCTGGGGAAAGCGAATAGTTGCGGTGTAATTCCTTAGCACTGAGGGTAGTCGCTAGTCGTGGATATGCCGTTCTCTCCAAAGCCGCCATCGCTCAGCCCCCATGCATGCAAATAGATCAGCATAGACGCTTACGGGCATGAGGCAGGCGAGACAAACAGATCAAATGAAATTCTATTTACATCAATAGGATAGGATCCCTATGTCCTAATTTTCCTTTATCTCGGCATGCCCCCTTCAGGCCGCAGCGCTGGACCAGGGTGCGGTTGGCCAGCAGGTAACGCGCCTGGGTGTCCTTGATGAAGATCGCCGCATTGGGGATCGCATCCAGCATCGGCAACAGCAGCCGTGCGCTGGCCAGCAGCGCGTCCATGCTCTCGGGGCGTTCCAGCCCCTCGTCGGCGAACAGTCCTTCCAGCGGGTTCTGCGGCATCGTCCTGCCTCCCAGTGCGCGGCGAGCCGGCAGGTTGCCGCAGGCGGCCAGGGCCTGTCGAGCCTTGCCCGGCCATTCCGCCGACTGTGCCGATTTCGTCATGGGAACCGAGGAAATGCATCAAGCCCGCAGGCGCCCGGGCGGGCCAACCTATGGCCGTTGCAGACCTCGGGGCGCCGTCGCACCGGTTCGTCTCCGTGCCTGATTCGTCGCCAGGCCCCGGTGCTGCACAGGGATCTCTCCAGCCCATCCAATAACGCACAAGAAGGCTACGCCATGTCTGGAAAGTTCAAGAAACAGCTGTCCCTGACGGACCTCACCTTCATCGGCCTGGGGGCCATCTTCGGCTCCGGCTGGCTGTTCGCGGCCAGCCACGTCTCCGCCATCGCAGGCCCGGCGGGCATCTTCTCCTGGCTCCTCGGCGGCTTCGCGGTGCTGCTGCTGGGCATCATCTACTGCGAGCTGGGGGCGGCGCTGCCGCGTGCCGGCGGGGTGGTGCGCTACCCGGTGTTCTCCCACGGCCCGCTGCTGGGCTACCTGATGGGCTTCATCACGCTGATCGCCTTCTCCAGCCTGGTGGCCATCGAGGTGGTCGCCTCCCGCCAGTACGCGGCGGCCTGGTTCCCGGGCCTCACCGAGGCGGGCTCCAGCGACCCGACGCTGATCGGCTGGCTGGTGCAGTTCGGCCTGCTGTGCCTGTTCTTCTGGCTCAACTACCGCAGCGTGAAGACCTTCGCCCGCGCCAACAACCTGGTCAGCGTGTTCAAGTTCATCGTGCCGCTGCTGGTTATCGGCGTGCTCTTCACCTTCTTCAAGCCCGAGAACTTCCAGGTGCAGGGCTTCGCGCCGTTCGGCCTCTCGGGCATCGAGATGGCGGTGTCGGCCGGCGGCATCATCTTCGCGTACCTGGGGCTGACGCCGATCATCTCGGTGGCCAGCGAGGTGAAGAATCCGCAGCGCACCATTCCCTTCGCGCTGATCCTCTCGGTGCTGCTCTCCACCGCCATCTACGTGCTGCTGCAGGTGGCCTTCCTCGGTGCGGTGCCGACCGAGCTGCTGGCCAACGGCTGGGTCGGGATGTCCAAGGAGTTCGCTTTGCCGTACCGCGACATCGCCCTGGTGCTCGGCGTGGGCTGGCTGGCCTACCTGGTGGTGGCCGACGCGGTGGTCTCGCCCAGCGGCTGCGGCAACATCTACATGAACGCCACGCCGCGGGTGATCTACGGCTGGGCGCAGACCGGCACCTTCTTCCGCCTCTTCACCCGCATCGATGAACAGTCAGGCATCCCGCGCCCGGCGCTGTGGCTGACCTTCGGCCTGTCGGTGTTCTGGACCCTGCCGTTTCCCTCCTGGGAGGCGCTGATCAACGTGGTATCCGCCGCCCTGGTGCTGAGCTACGCGGTGGCGCCGGTGACGGTGGCGGCCCTGCGTCGCAACGCGCCGGACATGCCGCGCCCGTTCCGCGTGCGGGGCCTGGCGGTGATGGGGCCGCTGTCCTTCGTGATCGCCGCGCTGATCGTCTACTGGTCCGGCTGGGGCACCGTGTCCTGGCTGCTGAGCCTGCAGATCCTGATGTTCGTGATCTACCTGCTGTGCCGCCGCTTCGTGCCCACCGAGCACCTGGGCATCGCCCAGCAGGTGCGCTCGTCCGCCTGGCTGATCGGCTTCTACGCCGTGACCCTGCTGCTCTCCTGGCTGGGCAGCTTCGGCGGCCTGGGCGTGCTCGGCCACCCCTACGACACCCTCGCCGTGGCCGCCTGTGCCCTGGGCATCTACCACTGGGGCGCCACCACCGGCGTGCCGGCCGAGCTGATCCGCCTCAGCGGCGAGGACGAAAGCGAGGAGGGCACCGATGCGGACGTCGCGCCTTCCGCCACGGCCTTCCCCGGCCGCGCCTAGCCCATTGTCTGCAACCCGATGACCGGAAGGAGTCTGGCCATGAACGACCTCATCAATCTCAGCCTCGACCAGGTCCACGCCCTGGCACTGCGTGCGCTGACCGTCAACGGCATGGGCGAGGACCATGCCCGCGCCATCGCCGACACCATCACCCGGGGCCAGCGTGACGAATGCCACTCCCACGGCCTGTACCGGGTGCTGGTGTGCGTGCATTCGCTGCGCAGCGGCAAGGTGGACCCGCAGGCCCAGCCAAGGGTGAGCCGGCCGGCGCCGGCCATCGTCCGCGTCGACGCGCAGCGGGGCTACTCGCTGCTGGCGCTGCAGACCGGCCTGCCGCTGCTGGTGGAGCAGGCCCGCGAGCTGGGCGTCGCCGCCCTGGTGATCCGCAACTGCTTCCACTTCTCCGCGCTGTGGCCGGAGGTGGAGGCCATCGCCGCCGAAGGCCTGGTTGGGCTGGCCATGACCCCCAGCCACGCCTGGGTGGCCCCGGAAGGCGGCCGCCGAGGTGTGTTCGGCACCAACCCGCTGGCCTTCGCCTGGCCCCGCGCGGGGCGCGAGCCCTTCGTCTTTGATTTCGCCACCAGCGCCATCGCCCGGGGCGATATCGAGCTGCACGCCCGCCAGGGCAAGCCGATTCCCCTGGGCTGGGGGCTGGATGCCGAAGGGCGGCCCAGCACCGATGCGCGGGCCGTGCTGGAGGGCGCCATGCAGACCTTCGGCGGCCACAAGGGCTCGGCCCTGGCGGCGATGATCGAGCTGATGGCCGGCGCGCTGATCGGCGACCTCACCAGCGCCGAGTCTCTGGCTTTCGACGGTGGTGCCGGTGCCACGCCGCTCCATGGCGAGCTGCTGCTGGCCTTCGAGCCCGCGCGCTTTCTCGGCGGCGAGCTGGAGGCCGGCCGGCAGCGGGCCGAGGCGCTGTTCGCCGCCATCACCGACCAGGGCGCGCGGCTGCCGTCGCAACGCCGTTTCGCCGCCCGCCAGCGCAGCGAACGCGAAGGCGTCTGGGTCGGCCGGGTGCTGCTGGACGAGATCCAGCGCCTGATCGACCACCCCCATTCCCCGACCTGACGGAGCCGCCCCATGAAGCGCATCCATGTCATCGATTCCCACACCGGCGGCGAACCCACGCGCCTGGTGATGGACGGCTTTCCCGAACCTGCCGGCCGCACCCTCGCCGAGCAGCGCGACAGCCTGCGCGAGCAACACGACCACTGGCGCCGCGCCTGCCTGCTGGAGCCGCGCGGCAACGACGTGCTGGTGGGCGCGCTGTACCGCCCGCCGGTGACGCCGGGCGCCACCTGCGGGGTGATCTTCTTCAACAACGCCGGCTACCTCGGCATGTGCGGCCACGGCACCCTCGGCCTGGTGGCGTCCCTCCGGCACCTGGGGCTGATGGCCCCCGGCGAGCACCGCATCGACACCCCGGTGGGCACCGTCAGCGCCACCCTCCACGAGGACGGCCGCGTCACCCTCGGCAACGTGCCGGCCTACCGCCACCGCCGGCAGGTGCCGGTGGAGGTGCCCGGCCATGGCATGGTCCATGGCGACATCGCCTGGGGCGGCAACTGGTTCTTCCTGGTCAACGACCACGGCCAGCGCCTGGAGCTGGACAACGTCGAGGCCCTGACCGCCTACACCTGGGCGATGCTGCGGGCCCTGGAGGCCCAGGGCATCCACGGCGAGGGCGGGGCGCTGATCGACCACGTCGAGCTGTTCGCCGCCGACGCCGAGGCCGACAGCCGCAACTTCGTCATGTGCCCCGGCAAGGCCTACGACCGCTCCCCCTGCGGCACCGGCACCAGCGCCAAGCTGGCCTGCCTGGCGGCGGACGGCAAGCTCGCCCCCGGCCAGCGCTGGGTGCAGGCCAGCATCACCGGCAGCTGCTTCGAGGGGCACTACGAGTGGGAGGGCGAGCGCATCCGCCCCTTCATCACCGGGCGTGCCCACCTCACCGCCGACTGCACCCTGCTCATCGACGAGCAGGACCCCTTCGCCTGGGGCATCTGAGCCCCGTTTTCCCGAACCCTGAATCCCTGCTCAAGGAGCGACAGCATGAACATCGATATCTACCGTGGCTGCATCCCCGCCCTCATGACCCCCTGCACCGACGCACGCCAGCCGGACTACGACGCCCTGGTGGCCAAGGGCCACGAACTGGTCCAGGCCGGCATGAGCGGCGTGGTCTACTGCGGCTCCATGGGCGACTGGCCCCTGCTCAGCGAGGCCCAGCGCCAGGAAGGCGTGGCGCGCCTGGTGAAGGCCGGCGTGCCCACCATCGTCGGCACCGGCGCGGTGAGCACCCGCGAGGCGGTGGCCCACGCCGCCCATGCCGCCAAGGTCGGCGCCCAGGGGCTGATGGTGATTCCGCGGCTGCTGTCCCGCGCGGCCTCGCCGGCAGCGCAGAAGGCGCATTTCACTGCCGTGCTGCAGGCCGCGCCGGAGCTGCCGTCGGTGATCTACAACAGCCCGTACTACAGCTTCTCCACCCGCGCCGACCTGTTCTTCGAACTGCGCGGGCAGCACCGCAACCTGATCGGCTTCAAGGAATTCGGCGGCGCCGACGCCATGCGCTACGCCGCCGAGCACATCACCTCGCGGGATGACGAGGTGATCCTCATGGCCGGCGTCGACACCCAGGTGTTCCACGGCTACGTCAACTGCAACGCCACCGGCACCATCACCGGCATCGGCAACGTGCTGCCCCGCGAGGTGCTGCAACTGGTCTCGCTGAGCCGCCAGGCCGCCCAGGGCGATGCCCGCGCACGCCGCCAGGCCCTGGAGCTGAGCGCCGCCCTGGACGTGCTCTCGTCCTTCGACGAGGGCTGCGACCTGGTGCTGTTCTACAAGTACCTGATGGTGCTCAACGGCGACCGCGAGTACCGCCTGCATTTCAACGAGAGCGACGCCCTCAGCGACTCCCAGCGCCGCTACGCCGAGCAGCAGTACGGCCTGTTCCGCCAGTGGTACGCCAACTGGACCGCCGAGCAGAACCTCGCCTGAACCCGCCCGCCCCGCCGCCCGTGGGCGGTGGGGCCCACCCGCCATCCAGGATGCCCCATGACCCTCACAGGCAAGATGCTGATCGGCGGCGCAGCGGTGCCCGGCACCCGCGACGCCCTCCACGCCATTGACCCAGCCACCGGCCAACACCTGCAACCCGCCTACCCGGGCGCCAGCCGCCAGCAGGTGGAACAGGCCTGCGCCCTGGCCTGGGCCGCCTTCGACCCGTACCGGGACACCGCACCGGCCGCCCGGGCGGCCTTCCTCGACTCCATCGCCGATGCCATCGAAGCCCTGGGCGAGGCGCTGATCGAGCGCGCTATGGCTGAGACGGGCCTGCCCCAGGCGCGCCTGCAGGGCGAGCGCGGCCGCACCTGCCAGCAACTGCGCACCTTCGCCCGTACCCTGCGCGCGGGTGAGTGGCTGGACGTGCGCATCGACCGCGCGCAAGCCCAGCGGCAACCCCTGCCACGGCCCGACCTGCGCCAGCGCCAGGTGCCCCTGGGGCCGGTGGCGGTGTTCGGTGCCAGCAACTTCCCCCTGGCCTTCTCCGTGGCCGGCGGCGACACCGCCTCGGCCCTGGCTGCCGGCTGCCCGGTGGTGGTCAAGGCCCATGGCGCCCACCCCGGCACCAGCGAACTGGTGGGGCAGGCGGTGGCCCGCGCGGTCGAGCGCTGCGGCATGCCCGAAGGCGTGTTCTCGCTGCTGTTCGGCGCCGGTCGTGAAGTGGGCCTTGGCCTGGTGACGGACCCGCGCATCAAGGCGGTCGGCTTCACCGGCTCGCGCAGCGGTGGTCTCGCCCTGTGCCAGGCGGCCCAGGCGCGGCCGGAGCCGATCCCGGTCTATGCGGAGATGAGTTCGATCAACCCGGTGCTGCTGTTTCCCGCCGCCTTGCAGGCCCGTGGCGCGGCCCTGGCCCAAGGCTTCATCGCCTCGCTGACCCTGGGCGCCGGGCAGTTCTGCACCAACCCGGGCCTGCTCATCGCCCCTCGCGGGGCGGCGCTGGATGCCTTCCTCGCCCACGCCGCCGAACAGCTGCGCCCGTGCAAGGCCCAGGTGATGCTCACCCCCGGCATCCACCAGGCCTACGCGGCTGGGGTCGCAACCCTGGCCCGCCACCCGCAGGTGCGCCGGGTCGCCAGCGGCGAACCCGGGGACGGGCCGAACCGCTGCCAGGCGCAGCTGTTCGTCACTGATGCCGAGGCCTTCCTCGCCGATCCGCAGTTGCACGGCGAGGTCTTCGGCGCGGCGGCGCTGGTGGTGCAGTGCGAGGGCGCAGAGCAGGTGTCCCGCATCCTCGATGCCCTGGAGGGCCAGCTCACCGCCACCCTGCACCTGGACGATGCCGACCTGGACGCCGCCCACGCGCTGTTGCCGACCCTGGAGCGCAAGGCCGGTCGGGTGCTGGTCAACGGCTGGCCGACCGGGGTGGAGGTGTGCGACGCCATGGTCCACGGCGGGCCGTTCCCGGCCACCTCGGATGCCCGTTCCACCTCGGTGGGCACCGCCGCCATCCAGCGCTTCCTGCGACCGGTGTGCTACCAGGGCTTCCCCGATGCCTTGCTGCCGGCGGCGCTGCGCGAGGCCAATCCCCTGGGGTTGCGGCGGCTGCTCGACGGCGAGCGGGAGGCCTGAACATGGGCGATCTCCAGCCAGCGGATGTGGATGTCGCGGTGGTCGGCGCCGGTGTCATCGGTGTCGCCTGCGCCCTGCAGCTCGCGCGCCAGGGGCTGCGGGTGCAGGTGTTCGACCCGGACGGCGTGGGGCAGGGCGCCTCCTTCGGCAATGCCGGGCACCTGGCCACCGAGCAGGTGTTCCCCATCGCCGACCTGTCGATCCTCAAGCGCCTGCCGGGCATGCTCCTCGACCCCATGGGCCCGCTGCGCCTGGACTGGACCTACCTGCCGCGCGCCACCCCCTGGTTCCTGCGCCTGTTGCTCAACCTGCGGGCGGCACCCTTCGCCCGCACCGTGGCCGGCCTGCGGGCCCTCAACGAAGCCAGCCTGGGCGCCTGGCGTCGCCTGCTGCAGGCCATCGAGCGGCCCGACCTGCTGCGCGAAGACGGTTCGCTGCTGGTGTACGAGCAGGACGCCTCCCGCGTGGTGCTGCAGGCCCTCCAGGCGCGCATGGCCGGGCAGGGCGTGCCGGTGGCGCTCTGGGGAGCGGAGGCCGTTCACGCGGCGGCGCCCCGGCTCAGCGACGGGATTCGCGGCGGGCTGTTCTTCCCGGCCACCGGGCACTTCATCGACTCGCACCTCGTGGTTGTCGAACTGGCGCAGGCGGCCGAGGCGCTGGGCGTCACCTTCCATCGCCAGCGCGTGCTCGATGGCCAGCGGCTGGGGGAGGGCGTCGCCCTGAGGCTGGATGGCGGCAGCCTGCGCGCCCGCCAGGTGCTGCTGGCCTGCGGGGCCCACTCCGCGCCGCTCACCGAACGCCTCACCGGCACGCGGGTGCCGCTGGACACCGAACGTGGTTACCACCTGATGCTGCCCCGGGAACAGGGGCGGCTGCCGTTCGCCGTCACCAGCCTCGAACGGCGCTTCATCATGACGCCCATGGCCGGCGGCCTGCGCCTGGCCGGCACCGTGGAGTTCGCCGGGCTGGAAAAGCCGGCGAACATGGCCCGCGCCTGGCAACTGCACCGCCTCAGCCAGGGGCTGTTCCGCGACGAGCTGGACACCGAAGGCGCCAGCCCCTGGATGGGCTTCCGCCCCTCGCTGCCGGACTCGCTGCCGATCATCGACCGGGTGGGCGAGGGCCGCGTCCTGCTCGCCTTCGGCCACCAGCACCTCGGGCTGACCCAGGCCGCCGTCACCGCCGAATACATCGGCCAACTGGCCCAGGGTCAGGCCGTGGCGGGGCTGGAGGCGTACCGGCTGGGGCGCTTCGGCGGGTCGGGGAAGGGCTGAACCGCGTCACGGAAACCAACGGGTCGTGATTGACGGCAAAGGGCCAAAGGCGTCTGCTACGCCGATTTTCCGGACGCCACCGGGAAGGCCCTGCGCCCTCCCTCAAGGATGAAGACCATGCCCCTGATCGCTTCCCGTACTGCCCGCTGCCTGTCGACGCTGTTGCTGCTGAGCGTGACGCCCGCGACCTGGGCCACCACAGCCGGGCAGGCGGGGACCAACGCCTCGGCGAAGGCTTGGTTCACTCCGCAACGGGTGGCTGGGGACGGCGCCTTCTGCGACGAGGTGCTGAAAGCGGCCAGGGCACACTTCCTCACCCGCAAGCGCTGGGCGGCGTTCGTGCTGCCCGGTATGCAGCGTGTCGAACTGCGTGGTGCCGAGGCCGGCCAGGGGCCGGTCTACTTCGATTTGCTGACCCACCCGGGCTGTGGCGGTGCCTGCGAGCGTTACCAGGTGATCGCCAGCCGCACGCCAGGGCAGGACCGCGAGACGCTGGAGCAGCTGGCAAAAGGGCTGCCCGGCCCGGCGGTCGACGTGGAGCTGTTCAAGGACCGGGACGACCGCTACGTCAGCATCGGCAGCGGCATCGACGGCCAGCCGGACCGGCTGGAGGTCAGCCGCCTCAACGACGACCTGACCTGGACCACCTGCCGGATCAGCACCGGGCCGGATGAGGCGCAGATCGCCCAGAGCATCCCCGCAGCGGTGCGCTCGGCAGTGGAGGCGATGGAGCGGGCTGCGGCGCGGGTTCGGCAGGACGCCGGCTGGATGTGCGGCAGCGCGCGCACCCACGCCCGTTGGGAAACGGCCATGCATGACGCGTTGCAGGCGGTCCATTACCGTCCGTGGGCGGTGTTCGAGCGCGTCGATAACCCCACCGGCACCTACGACCAGGACCTGCAGGGCCTGCAGCGCTGGGCCGACAAGGGAGTGTTCGAGCGCCAGGCCTACGAGGCGTTCGTCCAGCAGATGGAGCGCAGCCAGGCGACTGTCGCCGCCTTCTTCGCCCAGCGTTACGGCCTGGCCAAGGCGCAGGCGGCTGCCCTGTCCCGGCAGGCGCTGCAGAACGCTGTCAGCGAGGGCATCCGCTTCTACCAGTACGCGCCCTACCCGAAGGACGAGGCCGCCCTGCGTGACGCCATCCTCGCCCACCGGCCGATGGCTGAGATCCGCGCGTTGCCGGGCAAAGTGGACGACCTGGCGGTGGCCATCGACTACCCCGAGGCCCTGGCTTACCTGATCGAGCAGGGTGCCGACGTCAACCAGGCGAACGCCTTCGGCAAGACGCCGCTGATGTACGCCGCTCAGTACAACCAGGTGCAGAGCGCTCGCACTCTGCTGGACAAGGGAGCCTACCCAAACGCAACCACCCTGATTCCCGTGGATGGCTGCAGCTACAGCCTGCGGACCACCAACATGACAGCGCTGCACTACGCCGCGCGCTATGCCGGCCCGGAGCTGGTGAAGCTGCTGCTGGACAGAGGCGCCGAGCCCGCCATGAAGGCCCGTTGGGACGGCGAGCCGGGGCGCACGCCCCTGGATTGGCTGCAGCAGTACACCGCGCCAGGTGCCGCCGAGCGCAACCCGAACATCGCCGACGAGCAGGTGGCCGGGGTGGCGGCGCTGCTGCAACCGCCGTCGGCCCCGGTGTTGCAGGCCCGCGCCCAGCGGCTGGTGCTGGAGGGCGAGAAGGCCTACCAGGCCGGCGACCTGAAGCGCGCGCTGCAAGCGCTCGACCTGGCGATCAACCTGCAGCCCGGTCATGAGCGGGCGCTGGCCGACCTGTCCCTGGTGGCGTTGCGGGACGGGGATTACGGCCTTTCCCTGCAGGCCGGGCAGGCCCTGATCGACGGCAGCCGCGATGCCCGCCTGGTGGCCAATGCCTGGCACAACCAGGCCCTGGCCTGCGAGAAGGCCGGCTCGACCCGCTACAACGACCGGCTCTACTGCAACGCGGGGCCGCTGTACGCCCGCTACCAGGCCTGGCGTGCAGACCCCAGCGCGCAACGCGCGGCCAACCTGGTCGGGCACGCCGTCCCCGAAGGCGGTTATACGGTTGCCTCGCTGGTCTACGACGACGTGCAGCTGGACGTGATCAAGGGCAGCGGGCCGACCTTCGATGGCCGCGAATACCTCTACCTGGCCCATCCGTCACGCATCGTCATCCACACCGAGCGCCTGGGCTGGAAGGCAGCCTCGGACACGCAGGGGCCGCCGGTGGTGGAAGAGGCGAGGGTGCTCGCCGGGAGCCAGACCCTCACCGTCCTGCGCTGCGACCAGGGCTGCGACCTGAAAGGGTTGCAGGTACTGCCCGCGCCCTGAGCCCGCTCCGCCTGGCAAAAAGTTAGAACCTCTCGCCGTCCCGGTCCTCAGACGTTCTAGGCGTCATCGACGCCGGACCCGAATGGACCCACAGACAAGAGAGGACCGTGCAATGGCTCAACATCGAGGTGGCAAAGGCAACTTCGCGGAAGACCCCCAGCGTGCATCCGAGGCCGGCAAGAAAGGCGGGCAGGTGAGCGGGGGAAACTTCCGCAACGACCCGGAACGGGCATCGGCCGCCGGCCGCAAGGGCGGGCAACGCAGCCACGCCCGGCGCACCAGCGAGGACTGAGCGCCACCGGGCCGGCGGCAGTTGCCGCCGGCCCGGTCATCCACCCGCCGCCCAGCGGCCCCATTGCCCAGCCGAGGACACCCCGATGACCGACAAGAAAGGCGCCGACAGCGATCTCGCCGGTACCGACACCGAAGACCGCCGCAACACCAGCCGCAAGATCAAGCAGCTCGAGGCCTACCGCGAGGACGCCACCGGCGAGGCCCTGACCACCAACACCAGCACCCGCATCGCCGACAACCAGAACAGCCTGCGCGCTGGCGAGCGTGGCCCGTCGCTGCTGGAGGACTTCATCCTGCGGGAGAAGATCACCCACTTCGACCATGAGCGCATTCCCGAACGCATCGTCCATGCCCGGGGCGCGGCCGCCCACGGCTACTTCCAGGTCTACGAATCGCTGGCCGAGTACACCAAGGCGGATTTCCTCAACGACCCGTCCAAGCGCACCCCGGTGTTCGTACGCTTCTCCACCGTGCAGGGGCCGCGCGGCTCCGCCGATACCGTGCGTGACGTGCGCGGCTTCGCGGTGAAGTTCTACACCGACGAGGGCAACTTCGACCTGGTGGGCAACAACATGCCGGTGTTCTTCATCCAGGACGCGATCAAGTTCCCCGACTTCGTCCACGCCGTGAAGCCCGAGCCGCACAACGAGATCCCCACCGGCGCCTCCGCCCACGACACCTTCTGGGACTTCGTCTCGCTGGTGCCGGAGTCGGCGCACATGGTGCTCTGGACCATGTCCGACCGCGCCATCCCGGTGGGCTACCGGGCCATGCAGGGCTTCGGCGTGCACACCTTCCGCCTGGTCAATGCCGATGGCCGTTCGACCCTGGTGAAGTTCCACTGGCGGCCGGTGTCCGGCGTGCGCTCCCTGGTCTGGGATGAGGCGCAGAAGCTGGCCGGCAAGGACCCGGACTTCCACCGGCGCATGCTCTGGGAAGACATCGAGCGCGGCGACTGCCCGGAGTGGGAGCTGGGCCTGCAGCTGATCCCGGAGGATGAGGAGCACGCCTTCGACTTCGACCTGCTCGACCCCACCAAGCTGGTGCCCGAGGAAATCGTCCCGGTGAAGGTGGTGGGGCGCCTGGTACTGGACCGCAACCCAGACAACTTCTTTGCCGAGACCGAGCAGGCCGCCTTCCACCCCGGCCACCTGGTGCCCGGCATCGACTTCAGCAACGACCCGCTGCTGCAGGGCCGGCTGTTCTCCTACACCGACACCCAGCTGTCGCGCCTGGGCGGGCCGAACTTCAACGAGCTGCCGATCAACCGGCCGTTGTGCCCGTTCCACAACAACCAGCGCGACGGCATGCACCGGCAGACCATCAACAAGGGGCGTGCCGCCTACGAGCCCAACTCCATCGACGGTGGCTGGCCGAAGGAGACACCGCCGGCCGCGCGCAACGGTGGTTTCAGCAGCTACCACGAGCCGGTCTCCGGCACCAAGCTGCGCAAGCGCGCGGACTCCTTCGCCGACCACTTCTCCCAGGCCCGGCTGTTCTACCGCAGCATGAGCGAGGTGGAGCGCGGGCACATCGTCGCCGCCTACAGCTTCGAGCTGGGCAAGGTGGAGCGCGTGGCCATCCGCGAGCGGCAGGTGAACGAGATCCTCGCCAACATCGACCTCGACCTGGCGCGCCAGGTGGCCGAGAACCTCGGAATCACGCCGCCCGGCGGGCCCACCGTGGCAGTGACGGATGGCAGCCTGCAGCAGTCGCCGGCCCTCAGCCAGATGAACCTGCTGCCGGGCAACATCCGCTCCTGCAAGGTGGCCATCCTGCTGGCCGACGGCGCCTGCGGGCGTGACGTGGAAACGCTGAGGGACGCACTGGAGCAGGCCGGGGCGAGCGCCAAGCTGCTGGCCCCCAGTTCGGCCCCGGTGGTGTCCGCCGAGGGCCAGAAGCTGCAACCGGACGCAACCTTCGCCGGCTTGCCCTCCATCGCCTTCGACGCGGTGTTCGTCCCCGGCGGGGTGGCAGCGGCCAAGGCGTTGAGCCGCAACGGCGAGGCGCTGCACTACCTGCTGGAGGCCTACAAGCACCTCAAGGCCATTGCCCTCTGCGCAGAGGCGGGGGACCTGGCCAGCCAGCTCTACCTGGAAGAGGACGACGGCTTGCTGAGCGGGCCCGATGCCAACGCGGTGCGCCAGGCCTTCTTCGAGGCCATCTCTCGGCACCGGGTCTGGGCCCGCGAGCCCAAGGCCGCCATCGTCCCGGCCTGAGCCGGCGGGCGCCAGCGGCTCAGCCGCTGGCGTCCACCTTCACCCGCTGGCGCACGTGGGCGGCGAGGCGGCACTCGTCCAGCAGCGCCCGGGCCTGGGCGAGCAGGGCCGCTACCCGGGGTTCCTCGTGGCCTTCGCGAAAGTCCGCCAGGGTCAGGTACTGGCCGGGCGTTTCCGCTCCGGCGGGCGCATCGGCCAGGGTCCAGGCCAGCGGGCTGTCCACCAGGCGCTGCTGGAGCTGTTGGCCGGGCTGGGCCGGGTGGCCGCTGTCGGTGTCCATCCAGCCGAAGTCGGCGATCACCATCAGGCGCTTGACCCGCGCCACTGCCAGGCCGTCGAGCAGTGCGCTGATGGCGATGAAGGCCTGGTCGAAGGCGCCATCGCTGCGCATGGCCCGCTCCGGTGCCAGGGGCACGCCCGGCAGGTAGCAGAGCACCGCATCCATGCCCGCCACGGCCTGGCTCGCTGCTAGGGCGTCGTCCAGCGCACCCGCCTTGGTGCGCAGGCCGGGGCGGCTGTCCAGTGCGTTGAGATCGTCCACCAGGGCCGTCACTTCCCATTGGCGGGACAGGGCCTCCACCAGCAGGGCGCTGCCAAGGCTGCTGCGGGCGCCGAACAACGCCAGCTTGTAGGTCGGGGTTTCCAGGTTGTGCATGGGGGCCTCGGGCGGCTGCGTCAGGGTTGCTGGTAATGGCCGGGCGTGGTGCCGGGCTCCTTGGGATGGAGGATGGGGGTGACCTGGATGTCGCTGAGGCGCGACGGGTCGTCGATGTCACGCAGGGTCTGCACCTGCAGGCGGGCCTGCTCCGGCGTGAGGTGGGCGTGGGTGGACTCCACCTCCACGGAACCGGGCTGGTTGTCGTGGATGTAGCTCACCAGGAAGCGGTGTCGGCTCATGGTCGTCTCCTCGGGGTGGTTCACCCTGTAGACCACCAGGACCTTGGAGCGAGTTCAGCTTTCCGGCTGGGCGGCGCGGCACTGAAAAACCTCAAACCAACTCGCTGCCACCGCATCAAAGTTCCTGACAGGACCCGTCCGGCCCGTTGGCCGAAGGAGGACGCAATGACCCTGTTGTGTCTGTTGGGTGGCTGCAGCTGGGCCACCGGAACCGAAGTGATCATGGGCCGCGAGGCGATGCTGTGCCAGGTGTGCAGCCGCTGCGGTGCCTGCCGCTACCTGCCCCTGGTGCCCTGAGGCGATAGCGGGTGAGCGCCTGGGAGCGTGTGCTGGAGACCCTGGCCGAGGAGTTCGCCGACCTGGAGGACCCGGCCCGGGCCACCCGCGTGTTGCTGCGGCTGTTCCTGGCTGCGCTGCTGGGCGGCCTGCTGGGCTTCGAGCGGGAGCAGCACGGCAAGGCTGCCGGGGTGCGGACCCACATGCTGGTGGCGCTGGGGGCGGCGTTGTTCGTCCTGGTGCCGCAGATGGCGGGGGCCGAGCACGACGCCATGAGCCGGGTCATCCAGGGGCTGACGGCGGGCATCGGCTTTCTCTGCGCGGGCACCATTCTCAAGCGCGACCGCATGGACGAAGTGAAGGGGCTGACCACCGCCGCCGGCCTCTGGTCCACCACCGCCATCGGCGTCACCGTGGGCCTCGGCTACGAAGCCACCGCCTTGCTGGCCGCCCTGGTGGTGCTGGCCATCCTCAACCTGTTGCCGCACCTGCTGGGCCGCTTCGACCGGCCCCAGCGCTGACCACCTGGATACCCCATGTTCCGTGACTTTCCCTACGCCATCGCCTGGACCGACGCCATGCCCAGCGGCAGCGGCTACGTCGGCCTGATCGAGTACCAGCCGAGCCGCGAGGATGCGCAGGTGCAGGTGCTCTGGGTGTACGCCCCCGGCTGCACCTGCGCCCGGGAGGCCGAAGCCGCGGCCGACCACATGCTCTGCGCCATCGGTGAGATCACCCCGGAGGGGCGGGTGATCTACCGCGATGGGGTCAGTCTCTAGCAGGTTGCTGCAGAACAGGCGGGGCGGCGGCGAAGCGCTGCAGCACGTCGAGCAGGTCCTCGCGTTTGTTCCGGGAGATGGCTTCCAGCAACAGGGCATAGCCCTTCTTCTCGCACTGCTGGCCGACAGTGGGATCGGCACCTTTTTCCAGCAGCAGGGTGAACAACGCCAGGGTGTCCTGCTGGCTGACGGTAGGGGACTGGGCATCGGCAGCGGTCTGCTCGGCCACCAGGGTCAGCAGGCTCTTGCCGATGGGCTGGCCATGGCAGGTGCCACGGCCGTAGCTCAGGTCGAGGTTGGCGCCGGCGGCTATCAGTTGCCTCACGGCCCCGAAATTGTGGGCGGAAAAGGCTCGGTACAGAGCGGTTTCGCCATCGTCCTTGCTGCGCACATCGAGATCTTGCGGATAGCGCAGCAGCCAACCGAAGGCCTGCAGGCCACGCGTGTTTCCGGCTATCTGCATCAGGGGCGTCTCGCCTCGGCTGTCCGGCTCATCGATGCGGACACCGGCCTCGATGAGGAACTTCAAGCGTCCGCCCTGGCTCAGGTCGAGGTTGTCTCTCAGGTCGCGCTGCATGGTCAGGATCGCCAAGGTGCTGCCGTTGTAGAGACCGCTGGTGCGCGCGCCGTGCTCCAGCAGCAGCCGGGCGATGTCCAGATGCGGCACGTCCAGGGCGTGCAGCAGGGCGCTGCGGCCATCGTCGGCCATGACCTCGCCGCTGATGCCGCTGGCCAGCAGACGCTGCACCTCGGCCAGGTCGCCGGCGTCCACGGCGGCCACCAGCGGCCAGAAACCCTGGCAGGCCTGCGGGTTGGCGGTGGTGATGCCCAGGCGTTCGAGCACCCGGGGCGGGATGCTCATCTGGCGTTTCAGGCGCAGGCCGCAGTACACCCGGTAGGCCTCCACGGCTCGGCCCTGGTGGATGGTGTACTCAGGGCGCTGCTCGTAGATCGCCCAATCCAGGTCCGCCAGGTTGAGGTAGGCGGGCATGCGCCCCGGGTCGCGGCGCAGCACTTCTTCGAGCCAGGGGCGGGCGGTTTGCAGCTGGCCGGCCTCGCTGGCCCAGAAGGCAATGTCGTTGAGCAGGCCAGGGTATTCGCGGCGCTCGGTGGCGATGCTGCGGAAGTCATGAAGGGCGAAGAAGTCCTCCACCTCGCGGATGCCCGGCCGCTTGCCCTTGGTCTTCAGCAGTTGCTGGTGCAGGGCACGGAACTGCTTCCAGGTGTCATCCGGGGACTGGGCCGGCACATAGGCGTTGAGGGTGATCGTTCCTTTGGCGCTGGTGAAGGGGCGGAACCAGGGCGGAAACTTCTGTAGTGCCTGCAACCACTGCTGCGCGATTGCCTCGCTGATGGGCTGCAGCGGGGTGAAGTCCATCCGGTCCATGTCGCGGCGGTGACTGAAGGCCAGCAGCGGGATCTGCGGGTCGCGCTGGTCGACCAGCAGGTAGCGCTGGCTGAGCTGCCAGTCCGAGGGGACCGAACAGTCGAAGCTCAGCGACGTGAGGCTGAGGCCGGTGTCCAGGGTGTTGCTCGCTGGCCAGCGCTCGCTGACCCGGATGGGAAAATCCGAGGGCTCGCAGGCACGCAGTTCCTCGGGGCTGAACAGCGCAATGGGCGGCGACTTGTAGACCCGTTGCTGGTACGCCAGGTCCTGGTAGGCATTGAGGTAGAACAACCCGCGGTGCTGGCTCATGACGATACGCGCCGGCACCTGCGCCAGGCCCGGCAGGCGGAATGGCTTGATCTCCAGGGTGGCCGTTTCCGGTCGGTCGAGCACGAACTTGCGGGCCATGCCCGACCATTTGATCCCGTCCATGTCGATGTCGAAGGCCAGGGCCACGGGAGCGCCTGCCAGCAGGGCCAGCGCAAGGCCAAGCCCACGAATGCCGATGCGCCGGGCAGTGGCGCCAGAGAATAGGTTCAACGTTGCAGTCCCTTGCCGATGGAAAGGTCGGCAATGTAATGCAATCGGCGTTGTTGTACCGGGTGTTTGTCTCAGGGGTGGAACTGGAGTGGCGACGGCACTTGCCGCACGCCGCCGACGGGGAGTCAGCGGCGGGCTCGGGAGGTCGTGGGGTTACGGATAGCGCTTGTAAAGCACGACGTCCGCTCTGAAGTTGCCTTCCAAGGGGGCTGGGACACCTGTATCGACCGTGTCGGCTAACAGAGTGAGGTAATTGGCTTGCACATGAGGGTGTGCATTGACCTGCAGCCTCCCTTGTTGATCAGTGGAGCGGATGCGAACCCCAAGGATGTAGGGCACCTCCGCTTCGACTGCATCGGAGATGTCATGTGCACCATTGTGATTCTGGTAAGACACCAGGCGAACAGGTGGAACCAGTGGGAAGCCATCGACCAAAGGTTGAAGTATCCCGATATCGGCCTGGTAGTTATCGCCGTCAATAATGATGGCGCCGTTTTGCAATTCGTCGCGGATCGTTTTGAACAGTTGTTGTGCCGGCATGGGAAAGACTCCTGTCAGTATCCGTAGCGTGGAAATTACCGCCCCCGGATTCTAGACATGGAAATGGATGCTGGCGAAGTGCCGCTCCTGAACGTTTTTCATGATGGTTCGCGCGTTCCCTGGGGGCTTGTGAGTCCAGCTTTAGCGTTTGGTTGCGAACCGTCCTCCAGCAGCACCGGCCCGCTGCCGAACTCGGCCAGGGCGTCGCCGGGGTTGCGCAGGGGGCAGGTCTCCATGCTCAGGCAGCCACAGCCGATGCAGCCGTTGAGCTGGTCGCGCAGGGCGGTGAGGCGCTGGATGCGCTGGTCCAGCTCGTGGCGCCAGCGTTCGGAGAGGGCATGCCAGTCGGCGGCGGTGGGGGTGCGGCCCTCGGGCAGGGCGGCCAGGGCTTCGGCCACTTCCGCCAGGGGCACGCCCAGGCGTTGCGCCACCTTGATGATCGCCACCCGGCGCAGCACGTCGCGGGCATAGCGGCGCTGGTTGCCGGCGTTGCGGGTGCTGCGGATCAGCCCCTTGGCTTCGTAGAAATGCAGGGTGGAAACCGGTACGCCGCTGCGTTCGGCGACCTGGCCGACGGTGAGGGGCTTGTGGATGTTGGCGGGTGTGACGGCGGGCATCGTGCTGGGCTCTTGACCTCAAGTTAAGTTGAGGTTTTACCCTCGGCGCCGTTCATGCACAAGATCGGTCCGCAGAGGAGTCGGGACATGCAGTACGCAGAGGAAATCCACACCGCCATCCGGTTCGCCTTCGATCCCGAGCGCCGCCAGGCGCTGCTGGAGGGGCTGGCACCGCGCCTGGCCGCCTGCCTGGCGTCGCACCAGGGGTTGCTGGAAAGCTCCCTGGAGGTCGGCGCCGACGGCGATTGGCTGGTCCAGCGCAGCCGCTGGCGCTCGCCGCAGGCCGCTCACCAGGCCCTGGGGGACGGCTCCTGCGGCGCGCAGCTGCTGGGCGAGGCCATCTGGCGCTACGGGGCTCGCTCGGTGTGGTTCGAGTAGGGCACGCCGGCCGTCAGAGCAGGAACATGCCCTTGGCGAGGAACAGGATGGCGAGCATCTGCAGCAGCACGCTGCGGTGGATCAGGCGGGAGCGGGCGGGCGTCATGCGATCGCTGCGCATCAGCAGGACCACCAGCAGGAAGTGCCCGAGGATGCTCAGCGCCAGGCTGATCTTCAGCACCAGCAGCGTGCCGAAGTGGCTGGCGAAGGGCGCCGCCAGCACCGCGCGGTAGTGCCACGCGAGGCCCAGCCCGGCGCCGTAGAGTGCCAGCACCACCCAGTGCATCACCTGCCGGGCACGCTTGCCGAGGGCCTGGGACAGGCGGCTGCGGGCGTCTTCGTCCAGTACCGACGTGGCGCGGCTGAGGATCATCACCTCGAAGAACACCCCGCCGATGAAGAACGCCGCAGCGGTGATGTGCACGAACTTGAGCAGCAGGTAGGTCATGTCGGGTCCTCGGGCGGCAGGGTGGGCGGATCATGACGGCTCGCCAGGGCAGTGCCATGACCCGCGTCAACGCGCCTGCCGGGGGCCGCCGCCGTAGCGCGCCAGCGCCCCGGCCGCCAGGTCCAAGCTGGTGCACAGGACGAAGTAGAGCAGGGCGACGAAGAGGAAGATCTCCGTGGGGTGCACCATCACCCGGTTGCTCACCTGGGTGGCCACGAACGACAGCTCGCCGACGCCGATGACATAGGCCAGGGAGGTGTCCTTGATCAGCGAGACCCACTGGTTGAGGAACGACGGCAGCATGATCGGCAGGGCCTGGGGCAGGATCACCCAGCGCAGCACCTGCCAGGGGCGCATGCCCAGGGCGCGCGCCGCGTGCCATTGGCCCTCCGGCAGGCTGAGGATGCCGGCGCTGACCGAGTGGGCCAGGTAGGCCCCGCCGATCAGCGAGAGGGCGCAGACCACCGTGGCCAGGGCGGGCACGTCCACGTGGAAGACGATGGGCAGCAGGAAGTAGGTCCAGAACACCAGCATCAGCACCGGGATCGCCCGGAAGAAGCCCAGCACGGCCACCAGCAGCAGGCGCCAGCGGCCCTTCGACAGGGCCAGTGCGATGCCCAGCACCAGGCCGATCAGCGCCGACGCCAGGGCCGAGCACAGGGCCAGCACCAGCGTCAGCGCGGCGCCGCCCAGCGGGCCCTCGGGCCAGGGGCCCAGCAGCAGGTAGTCGAGGTTGTCGAGGATGACCGAAATGTCCATCAGGCGGCTCCCTGGCGGTAGCGCCGGCTGTGTTGCACCACCTGGCCGAGGGCTTCCATCAGCGCGATGGTGCCGATGTACAGCAGGGTGGCGAGGCCGAAGGCCTGGAAGGTCTTGAAGGTTTCCGTCTCGACCTGGCGCGAGGCGTAGGACAGCTCGGCCAGGCCGATGGCCATGGTCAGCGAGGAGTTCTTCAGCGCGTTCATGTACTGCCCCAGCAGCGGGGCGAAGGCCGTGCGCAGCGCCTGGGGCAGCAGCACCACGCGCCACACCTGGCCAGGCGTCATGCCCAGCGCCAGGCCGGCCTCGCGCTGCTGCGGGCGTACCGAGGCGATGCCGGCGCGGAACTCCTCGGCGACGAAGGCCGTGGTGTAGAGCGTCAGGCCCCAGGCCCCGGCGAGGAACTCGAACGACGGCCAGGCCAGCACCAGCGGCCCGATGGCCAGTTCGTGCGGGCTGTTGAGCCAGAACACCAGCGCTTCCGGCAACAGCGCCGGCACGCCGAAGTACCAGAAGAACAGCTGCACCAGCAGGGGCGTGTTGCGAAAGGTGGTCAGGAAGGCCTGTGCCGGCCAGGACAACAGGCGCGAGGTCGCCAGGCGGGCGATGGCCAGGGGCGCGCCGAGCAGGGTGGCCAGCAGGCAGCACAGGGCGGAAAGGCCGAGGGTCAGCAGGAAGCCGTCCAGCAGCCACTGCAGGTAGAGCGGGGCGAGGAGGTCGCCGAACATGGTTGGATTTCCGGAGCAGGGGCATCAACGACTGCGCCCCACCGAAGCGGGGCGCAGGGAGAGAGGGCGATCAGCTCTTGTCGCCGATCCGGTAGAGGCGAGCCAGGGGCGTCGGCGTGCTCGGGCCGAACCAGGCGTCGTAGATCTTCTGGGCGTCGCCGCTGTTTTCCAGCTCGCGCAGCGACTGGTCGACGAACTCGGTCAGGGCGGCCTCGCCCTTGGGAATGCCGACGCCGATCAGGTCGTTGGAGATGGTGAAGGGCGGCACCTCGTACTTGTCCTTGTCCGGCACGTTGGCCAGCAGGCCGATCAGCTTGGGCCCGTCCTGGGTGATGGCCTGCACCTGGCCGTTGCGCAGGGCGGTGAAGGCGAAGGGGGTGTCGTCGTAGGCGATGACCTTGGCGCCGGGGAATTTCTCCCGCAGGACGCCTTCGTTGACCGTGCCCTTGTCCACGCCTACGCGCCATTTGTTCAGTTGCTCCGGCTCGGTCAGGGTGCCCTTGCGCACGATGAACTGCTGGCCGGAGGCGAAGTACGGAATGCTGAAGTTCACCTGCTGGGCCCGCTCGGGGGTGATGGTGAAGTTGGCCAGCACCAGGTCCACCTTGTTGGCGGTCAGCAGCGGAATGCGGTTGGCCGGGTTGGTGGGCAGCAGCTCCAGCTTCACGCCCAGCTTGCCGGCCAGGGCCTTGGCGTAGTCGACGTCGAGGCCGGCCAGTTGCTTGGTCTGCGGGTCGACGAAGCCGAAGGGCGGGTTGCTGTCGAAGGCGGCGACCCGGAGGACGCCGGCCTTGCGGATGTCTTCGAGGCGGTCGGCATGGGCCAGGCCGGACAGTACGGCCAGGGCGAGGGCGGTGACGGCAGTGAGTTTCTTCATGAAATGACAGCTCCTGGATGGGCCCTGTCGATTCGCAGGGCACCGTATGCGGGGATGGCGGGCGCCCTGGGTGAGGGCGCCCGCCGCTGCCGGAGGGTGGCTCCAGGCGACGCGGAGTGTGTCAGGGGCGGGCAGGGGCTGAAAAAGAATGAATCGGTCTATTTAATAGCTGAATGGAATAAATAGATCTTGATTGAGTTCGAATTGGAATTTTGGCGGCGGCTGCTCATTCGAGCGGATAGCGCCGGAACAGCGCGCTGTCGTTGAGCGCGCGCGCCTCGCGGCTCCAGCCTGGGTAGTCCGCCGGGTCGATCAGGTCCGCTGCCACATGCTGGATGAAGGCCCAGGCGACGGCGCTGCTGATCGCTGCCTGGTCGAGGGTGTCCACCTCGGCGCGGGCGCTGGCCTCCAGCCCGGCACAGGCAGCACGCAGCTGCAGGCTCACGCGCTCCAGCCAGGGGCCATGCTGCTTGGCTTCCGGCCGCAAGCGGCGTTCATACACCACCTGCACGGCCTTTTCGCAGGCCACCAGCGCCAGCCCTGTCCGGGCCAGGACACGGTGCCGATCCGTGGGAGGAAGCAGCGGGCGCGACGCCTGTGCCTCGAAGTGGTCGAGGATCAGGTTCGAGTCCATCAGCACCGTGCCATCGTCCAGCACCAGGGTCGGTGCCTTCACCACCGGATTGATTCGGGCGAAGGCCTCGAAGTCGCTGAATACCGACAGCGGATGGTGCTCGAAGGGGACGCCGTAGCAATCGAGGCTGATGGCGACGCGGCGTACATAGGGCGAGTCGAGCATGCCGTAGAGCTTCATGGGGGATCTCCTGTTGCGTAGTGCTGCTTACGCTAAAGCGTGAAAGGTGCGAATAAAATCGCTATTTTCTCGGCTTTTCCGTTAGGTGCGCTTGCATGTCCGACCTTCCACCCTTGCCGGCGCTGCGCAGCTTCGAAGCCGTGGCCCGGCTCGGCAGCGTGACCCGCGCAGCCCGCGAACTGCACGTCACCCACTCGGCCGTCAGCCAGCAACTGCGCCAATTGGAGGAGGCCCTCGGCGTCGCACTGCTGGTGCGTGAAGGGCGGGGCCTCCGGGTCAGCGAGGCCGGGCGCCTGTATGCCTTGCAGATCCGTCGCACCCTGGTGGAGATGGCCGAGGCGACCCGCCGCGTGAAGGCGCCTCCCCAGGCCGGGACCGTCACGGTCGCCGTGCTGCCGTCGTTCGGCCGGGCCTGGCTGGTGCCGCGCCTGCCGGATTTCCAGCGGCGTCACCCCGGCATCCACCTGCGCTTGCTGGCGTCCCTAGAGGTGGTCCACCTCGGCGACAGCGCGGCGGACCTGGGCATCCGCATGGGCGATGGCCAGTGGGACGGCGTGGAGGCGCGCCTGCTGCTGCACGACGAGTGGGTGCCGGTGGCCGCGCCCTTCTTCAACGGCGGGCAATTGCCCCAGGAGCCCGACGCGATCGTCGCGGGCGCCTCGCTGTTCTGCAGCGAATCCTGGCAGGCCTGGTGCCAGCAGGCCGGGGTGGCACCGCCCGCACGCAGTGGCCTGGAGTGCAACGACTCCAACCTGGTGCTGGAGGCGGCGCGGCTGGGGCAGGGCGTTGCGCTCGAACGACGCAGCCTGGTGCAGGACGCCATCGTCCGGGGCGAACTGGTCCAGCTCGGCAACGTAACGGCGCCTTATCCATTCCCCTACTGGCTGGTGTGGCCCCGGCAACGCCCCTTGTCGGCGCTGGCGCAGGCCTTCGTCACCTGGCTGCAGGCGCAGGCGGCCGACGGAGCGGCCTGATGCCTGCCGCTGGTCCATTCGGCTGGAAATGGCCCTGCGATGCGGGAATAATGCCGCCCCCTTTTTATTAGGAGAATCAAATGGTTATCCATTTCCTGAGCGGAGAGGGTCAGGGTGCCTGCGGCCGCAGCGATGCCAACCTGAACGCCTCCAACCAGCCGGCCGAGGTCACCTGCAAGACCTGTCGCCGGACCAACGCCTTCACCCAGGCTGAACAGGGCGCCGCGCCCCAGGCCACAGCCGCCCAGGCGCGTGTCACGCCGCCGCGCAGCGAGCCTGTTGCCCGCAAGAGCCCCCAGCAGGCCGCCACCCAGGGCAGCGCCTGGCAGAGCTGGCAGGCCCGCCTGAGCCAGACCCCCGGCAAGCAGCGCCTGCCGCGCTCCCGCCGCCGCGCCCAGATGTTCGTCTAGTTCATTTTCGCCCGGTAAGGCCCAGGCATCGTCGCAGCCACAACTCAGCCTAGAACGAACAGGGCCCCCATGCGGGGGCCCTGGATGGAGCGGTGGAGGGTCAGCCGGCGGTGCGCAGGCTGCCTTGGCGGGTGGCTTCGTACTGGTGCTTGTCCATCGGCTGGGCGTCGGGCTTGCCGAGGTCGTCCATGGCCAGGCGATGGGTTTCCGGCGCCAGGTAGGCGGCCAGGGCGCAGACGCAGGTGATGAGGAAGGCGAGGCTGCCGATCACGACCGGGATGTTGTCCGAGCCGGGCGGGGCGACGGCGGCGAACAGGGCCGGCAGCATGGCGGTGAGCATGGTGCCGATGTTCTGTGCGATGGCCATGGCGGAGACGCGGTAGCGGGTCTGGAACAGCTCCGGGTAGAAGCTCGGGAACACCGCGTTGTAGCCCTGGTAGACCATGCCCCACATGAGGATCGACAGGGCGAAGGCGAGCGGCACGTTCTGGATGCTGATGGCGTAGAGGTAGCCGAAGGCGAGCAGGCCGGAGCCCAGGCAGCCGGTGATCATTGTCGGGCGGCGGCCGATCTTGTCGGAGAGGTTGCCGACGAAGGGGATGACCAGCACGGCGACGATGTTGCCCACCACCGGGATCCACAGGTAGACGCTCTTGTCGAAGCCGATGCCATAGGCCGGCTGCACGGCATAGGCGGCGCCAAAGATGGTGGCGACCACCGGGATCACGTTCATCAGGGCCATGAACATCACCAGCACCATGTGCTTCCAGCTGTGGCGGAAGGCCTCGGAGACCGGCGACTTGGCGACTTTCTGCTGGTTCTCTTCCTGGACGAAGGCCGGGGTCTCGTGGACTTCGCGGCGGATGATGAAGCCGGCCACCAGCACGAACGCGCTCATCAGGAAGGGAATGCGCCAGCCCCATTCGTTGAAGGCATCACTGGGCATGAAGTAGGCCAGCGGCAGGAATACCGCGGCGGCCATCACCTGGCCGGCCTGAACGCCCTGCAGGGTGAAGCTGGCGTAGTAGCCGCGCCGGCCGAAGGGGGCGTGCTCCATGATCATCGAGCTGGCACCGGAGATCTCGCCGGCCACTGCGAAGCCCTGCACCAGGCGCAGGATCACCAGGGCGATGGGCGCGAGGATGCCGATGTCGTGGTAGGTCGGCAGCAGGCCCACCGCCATGGTGGAGATGCCCATCAGGAACATGCACAGCAGCAGGACGTTCTTGCGGCCCCGGGTGTCGCCCCAGTGGCCCAGCACGAAGGCACCGATGGGGCGGGCCAGGTAGCCGACGCCGTAGGTGGCCAGGGAGGCGATGATCGCCATCTTGGGATCGCTGTTGGGGAAGAAGATCTGCGGGAAGATCAGGGCCGCAGCCTGGGCGTAGATGAAGAAGTCGTAGTACTCCAGGGCGGAGCCGATCCAGCCGCTGGCCGTCGCTTTCTTGGCCTGGTTCGAGGAGGAAGTCGCCATCGTTGTCTCCGTTTTTATTGTGCTGTCGCCCCTGCGCTTCGCCCTTGGACAGGTCCGGGGCGGCACGCGCGCAGTGGGGCGGAGTCGGGTCGTGGCCGGCGCGTCGGGTGACGTCCGGTCGGGGCCATTCTCGGTGTCGGGGATGCGGGGTCAGACGGGCTCGGCAGGTCGCGCTGGGCGGGGCAGGGCCGGGGTGCAAGGGATGCGGCTGGGGTGCAGGGCGGAAGTGAGCATGAGCAGGTACCCGTTCTTGAAATTGTTATGTCGTAACGCGTGTATGCCATCGCAGGGTCAGCCGGGCGGCGGGTTCGGCAGAGGCGCCGACCGGCGGGGAGGCCTGCAACATGGGAGGCATGTTGCGCAGTGATCGAAAAAGCGTCAATTCGATTACCGGCCTTCTGTTCGATGATCGAACACAAAACTAACCAGTTCGTACATTTTGATTGAGGCGCTGACTTTACGCGCGAATAATCCATCCGGCCACAAGAACGAAAGGGTTTTGCGTGTGTTCACGCAGCGACCCGGGTCCGCCGCTGGCCACTGTGCCGGCCCTCTACCAGGAGCTGAACATGCAGCGTTCCATTGCCACCGTCTCCCTGAGCGGTACCCTGCCGGAAAAACTCGAAGCCATCGCCGCTGCCGGCTTCGATGGCGTCGAGATCTTCGAGAACGACCTGCTGTACTACGCCGGCAGCCCCCGGGAAATCCGCCAGATGTGCGCGGACCTGGGGCTGGCCATCACCCTGTTCCAGCCGTTCCGTGACTTCGAGGGCTGCCGCCGCGAGCGCCTGCAGAGGAACCTCGACCGCGCCGAGCGCAAGTTCGACCTGATGCAGGAGCTGGGCACCGACCTGGTGCTGGTGTGCAGCAACGTCCAGGCCGATGCCCTGGCGGACGAACGCATCCTGGTGGACGACCTGCGCCTGCTGGCCGAGCGGGCCGGCGCGCGAGACCTGCGCATCGGCTACGAGGCCCTGGCCTGGGGCCGCCACGTGAACAGCTGGCAGCAGGTGTGGGACATCGTCCGCCAGGCCGATCACCCGGCTCTCGGGGTGTTGCTGGACAGCTTCCACACCCTGTCGATCAAGGGGGACCCGAGCGGCATTGCCGACATTCCGGGGGACAAGATCTTCTTCGTGCAGATGGCCGATGCGCCGCTGCTGAACATGGACGTGCTGGAGTGGAGCCGGCACTTCCGCTGCTTCCCGGGGCAGGGCGAATTCGACCTGCCGGGCTTCCTGGCGTCGATCCTGCGCAGCGGCTACACCGGCCCGCTGTCCCTGGAGATCTTCAACGACGGTTTCCGCGCTGCGCCGCCCCGTGCCAATGCGGCGGACGGCCTGCGCTCGCTGCTGTACCTGGAGGAGAAGACCCGCGCGCTGCTGCAGAAGGACCCGGTGCCGCCGGCCAACCTCGACATCCTCTTCGCACCGCCGCCGGCCAGCCATTACGCCGGGGTGGAGTTCCTCGAATTCGCCGTGGACGAGACCCAGGGCGCGAAGCTGGCCGGCTGGCTGGAACGCCTGGGCTTCGCCCGCGCCGGGCGGCATCGCTCCAAGGACGTGAGCCTGCTGCGCCAGGGGGACATCAACATCGTGCTCAATGCCGAGCCCTATTCCTTCGCCCATGGCTACTTCGAGGCCCATGGCCCTTCGCTGTGTGCCACCGCGCTGCGGGTGGACGACAGCAGCCACGCCCTGGAGCGTGCCCGGGAGTACCGGGGCCAGCCGTTCCGTGGGCTGGTAGGGCCCAACGAGCGGGAAATCCCCGCCGTACGCGCCCCCGACGGCAGCCTGCTGTACCTGGTGGAGCAGGCTCCGGCCGGGCAGACCATCTACGACAGCGACTTCGTGCTCGACGCCCATGCCGCCCAGAGTGGCGCCTTGCAGCGCATCGATCACATGGCCCTGGCGCTGCCGGCGGACGGCCTGGACAGCTGGGTGCTGTTCTACAAGAGCGTGCTGGACTTCGAGGCCGACGACGAGGTGGTGCTGCCGGACCCGTACGGCCTGGTGAAGAGCCGGGCGCTGCGCAGCCGCTGCAGCAGCATTCGCCTGCCACTGAACATCTCGGAGAACCGCAACACAGCCATCTCTCACGCGCTTTCCAGCTACCGGGGCTCGGGCGCCCACCACATCGCCTTCGCCTGCGAGGACATCTTCGCCGAGGTGAGCCGGGCCAAGGAGGCGGGGGTGCCGCTGCTGGACATTCCGCTGAACTACTACGACGACCTGGCCGCGCGCTTCGATTTCGATGACGAATTCCTCAGCGAACTGGCCTATTACAACGTGCTCTACGACCGCGACGCCCAGGGCGGCGAGCTGTTTCACGTGTACACCGAGCCGTTCGAGGGGCGCTTCTTCTTCGAGGTCCTGCAGCGCCGTAACGGCTACGCCGGCTACGGGGCGGCCAACGTGGCGGTGCGCCTGGCGGCCATGGCCAAGGCCCGCAGCGGGGCACCGGCGAAGGCCAGGCTCTGATCCGGGCAGCCTGGCGCCGCGTGCGCCAGGCTTCCCCCTCCGGGTTGAGCCGCCCATAATCGGCCGGTTTCCGCAGGCCGTGAGCCCACCATGACAATAACGACAGAACTGCCAGACCCCCCCGCCGACGCCCCCCGCAAAGGACGCAAGAACAACCCCGAGAAGACCCGCGAGGACATCCTCAAGGCGGCCATCGTCGAGTTCGTCCAGCAGGGGCTTTCGGGCGCCCGGGTCGACGCCATCGCCGAGCGCATGCAGACCTCCAAGCGGATGATCTACTACTACTTCGGCAGCAAGGAGCAGCTCTACCTGGAGGTGCTGGAGAAGCTCTACGGCGATATCCGTGGCACCGAGGCGCAGCTGCACCTGGCCGAGCTGCCGCCCCGCGAGGCGATCCAGCGACTGGTGGAGTTCACCTTCGACCACCACGACCGCAACGTGGATTTCGTGCGCATCGTCTGCATCGAGAACATCCACTACGGGGAGTACGTGCGGCAGTCCAGGACCATCCGCACCATGAGCAGCACCATCCTCGAGGCCATGGGCGAGATCATCCAGCGCGGCCAGGCCGAGGGGGCGTTCCGGCCGGGCATCCAGGCGCTGGACCTGCACCTGCTGATCAGTTCGTTCTGCTTCTACCGGGTGTCCAACCGCAACACCTTCGGACAGATCTTCGAGATCGACCTCACCGACGAGCAGGTGAAGGCGCGGCACAAGGCGATGATCTGCGAGTCGGTGCTGCGCTTCCTCGCCCAGCCCTGACGCATCTCACCGACATGAACGGGGCGGCATTGGCCGCCCCGTTTCGTTTCAGCCGTTCAGGCTGGCGAAGTGCGCCATCATGCGGTCGGCGTCGGCCGTGCGGCCGCTGAACAGCTCGAAGGCCTTCACCGCCTGGAACACCGCCATGGTGCTGCCATCCAGCGTCTGGCAGCCGATGGCGCGGGCGTCGCGCAGCAGCTCGGTCTCCAGCGGGAAGTAGACGATCTCCGCCACCCACAGGTCGGCGCGCAGCAGTTCGGCCGGCACCGGTGTACCCGGCAGCTTGGCCATGCCGATGGGGGTGGTGTTGACCAGGCCGTCGGCCTCGGCCATGGCGCTGGGCAGGTGGCTGCCCAGGGCGGCGCGGCCGGGGCCGAAATGCTGGTTGAGGCTGTCCACCAGGGCCTGGCCACGGGCAGCGTCTACCTCGAACAGGGTCAGGCGCTCGACGCCTTTGGCCAGCAGGGCATGGGCCACGGCAGAGCCGGCACCGCCTGCACCCATCTGCACCACCTGGCGGCGCTGCACGCCGGGCAAACCACGGCGGAAGCCTTCGGCAAAGCCGAGGCAGTCGGTGTTGTGGCCGACGCGCTTGCCGTCCTTCAGCACCACGGTGTTCACCGCGCCGATGCCGGCGGCTTCGGGGGACAGCTCATCCAGCAGCGGGAGGATGGCCTGCTTGCAGGGGAAGGTGATGTTCAGCCCGGTGAAGCCCATCTGCTCGGCGCTGCGCAGCAGGTCGGGGAGGGCGCCGCTGTCCAGCCTGAGGGCATCGAGGTCGATCAGTCGGTAGAGGTAGCGCAGACCTTGGGCGTCGCCCTCGTGCTCGTGCAGGGCAGGGGTGCGGGAAGCCTGGATGCCGGCGCCGATCAGGCCGGCGAGTACGGAATTGGACGGGTTGGACATGGCATTCACTTGTTGTTGAGCAGTTGGCCGAAATGCTGGAGTGCCAGGCTGTAGCCCTGGCTACCGAGGCCGCAGATCACGCCCACGGCAATGGCGGAAATGAAGGAGTGGTGACGAAAGGCTTCGCGCTTGTGCACGTTGGACAGGTGCACCTCGATGACCGGCAGCTCGACCGCCGCCAGGGCGTCGCGGATGGCCACCGAGGTGTGGGTCCAGGCCGCCGGATTGATCAGGATGCCGGCGCAGCGGCCACGGGCTTCGTGGATCCACTCGATCAGCTGGCCTTCGTGGTTGGTCTGCCGGAAGTCCACCGTCAGGCCCAGCCCGGCAGCGGTGCGGGTGCACTGGTCGGCGATGTCGGCCAGGGTCTCGTGGCCGTAGGTGGCGGGCTCTCGGGTTCCCAGCAGGTTGAGGTTGGGGCCGTTGAGCACCAGGACGATCGGGGGCATCTCATTCTCCAGGTCATTCACGGCGGGGTGGTCTCCACCGTGTGCGAGGAAAATGTACTAACCGGTTAATTCGGTCAATCTGCACCGCACCGGTGCAGGGATGCACCGGGATTTAGTGTTCGATTATCGGCTGTCAGCAGCAGAGCTGACGGCACGCGCTCTAGGCGGTATTGCGACGGGAACACGGCGTAGTCGCGCAGGCCGGCGAGAAATCCGGCCTCTTCGGCGTGTTGGTCGAGGACGATGGGGAGGGTGTTCATCGTCCTTCGGTCCTTTTGTCTTGGGCATAAGCCATAGCGCTATCAGCCAACTTGCAGGATCCGCTTCCAGGTGGAACCGTTGAGTTCCATGACGTCCTTCGGGCCGATGGACCACATGATTCCGTCCGCTGCGCTCAGGTGGTAGCAGCTGCTCGGAACGTCATCGCCGAAATCGACAGCCTTCAGCTTGCCGTCCACCAGGCGGTAGACGAAGCGGGTGGACGACACGTAGACCTCGCCGTTGAAGACTTCCATGCCCCAGAGGTCTTCGGTGGTGCTGTCGTGCTCGATCACTTCCCACTGGTCGCCTCGGCCGCGCAGCAGGGTGCCGAGTTGGCCGCAGGCGTAGACGAAGCCGTCCGGCGCGCAGCGCACTTTGTACAGCGCCAGGTTGGTGGGGCTGGTCAGCTGGGTGAAGGTGGCGCCGTCGTATGTCCAGATCTCGCCTTCCCAGCCGACGGTATAGATTTCCTGTTCGTCGAAGCCGTCGATGGATTCGAAACTGGTGTCGGTGATGTCCACGTCGCCGCCCTGGGCGGACTGGTCGATGCACCGCCACTGGCCTTCGTCATCACGCACGTAAGCCTGTCTGCAGGTGCCCACCACATAGGCCCGCCCGTTTGCGATACCACGAATTTCACGCAAGGGGCCACGTTTGCGCGGGTCGATACCTGCTGGGCGGATTGGGGGTTCTTCCTTCACTTCGCCGCCACCACTGACATTGATGGAGCCGTCAGTACCGAGAACGATGAAGCGTTCCGCCGGCACATGGCAGACCGTTCCCGAGCAGGCCAGCCACTTCACAGCGCCAGCAGCCCAGTTGCCCATGTCGAAGTCGAGGATCAGGGAGCTCGTATGCCCCTCCGCTATGACTTGGTTATTGGTCGCCAGCAGGTAGGCAAGGTCGGAATAGCGGACGGTACCTGAGGTGATGCTGTAGCCCTGGAGTGCTGCTTTGGTATCCATTTGGGTTCCGGTACTGGCGAGCGGTAATCCGGCTGCGGGCCGCCGGCCATGGTCAGGTTGGTCTTGTCAGCCCAGCAACTGACGCTGCCGCAGGGCAGGGGCGCTGGTGGGGAAGACGGGGCGGGTCGGTACGAAGCGCGCCAGGGCGTTGGCGGCTGCCACGCGCTGGCGCTGGTAGCCGCTCTGCAGCACGGCCAGGCAGCGTGCTTCGCTGAGAGGTTCGCCCAGCAGGTAGCCCGTGCCGTTGGCGAAGCGTGGGCGGTTGGCCTGCCACCAGGCCTCGACGCGCGCGGGGTCGGGCCAGAGGAGGTCGGTGTCCGGGTCCATGTCCACGTTCGGGTCTTCAGGATCATCGGTGGGGCCGGCGTCGTAGTCGGGGACCTGGCGCCGCTCCAGGTCCAGGTCGGCGAGGTCCGCCCCGGTGATCAGGGTGAAGGCTTCGCCGGCCGCCCGGGCAAGGGGCAGTTCGTGCATGCGCTGGATCAGCCAGGGCACCGCCACCGGGTCACCGAAGGGCCCGGTGGCCTGGATCACCAGGCGGTGGTGACGGGCATCGCCCATCAATGCGCGCAACCACTGGATGCTGGCCTCCCGGGGCTGCCAGCACAGCAGCACGCCCAACGCCCGCAGTCGGAACGGGCCGGGGTGCTCGGCCAGCAGGCGCAGCGGGCCGAGGGCTTCCTCGTCGCCCATCTGCACCGTGGCCCAGTTGGCCCAGAAACGCACCGCCATGTCGTCGTGCAGACGGTGGGTCCGGATGACGGGCATCAAGTCCCGCCGCCGCAGTTCACCGGCCGTGCGTGCCGCCCGCGCCAGCACGCCTGGGTCGCTGTGGGCGAGGCCGGCCAGCAAGGCCGGGCCGGGATCGCGCCGGTGCATGCCGCAGGCTGCAAGTCCCATGCGCCGGAACAGCGGCTCGGGTGAGGCCAGGAGCCGCTCGATCCAGGGTTCGACGGTCGCCCACTCCAGCCAGCCCAGTGCGGAGGTGAAGCCACGCTCGCCGTCCGGCGCCTTGCGCAGGTGCTCGGCGAGGCTCGACAGCGCGGGGCCGTTGCCGGCCATGAAGGCCAGCGCCGTGGCGGCGAACACTTCGCCGGTGGCGTGGGGCGACAGGGCCTTGAGGAGCAGGTCGAGACCCTTGAGCCCGGCGATCAGCAACCCGTCCAGGTGCGCTTCGATGCGGCTGTCGAGGGTGCGCAGGTGCTTGAGGTCGTAATGCGGCGCGCGAACGGCGTAGTCGCGCAGGCCGGCGAGGAAGCCGGCTTCTTCGGCGTGTTGGTCGAGGACGTTAGCGACTTGCAAGGATCAGGACCTCCATATCCATCAGGCATTGTCCGGATGGATAATCTCCTGCCATTTCTGCCCGTCGAATACGACAATGTCGTCTTCGCCAAACGACCATAAAAGACCGTCTTTTACATGCAGTTTATGGGTGGAGACGGAGCGGCCAATGCCGATATCTATGGGCACAATCTTGTCATTCTCGACCTTCGCCAGTTGGTTGTTACCGGCCAAGTAGATGGTATCGCCATAGACTTCGATGTCATACCAGTTGCCATTCAATCCATTATCGTCAACTACCTCCCAAAGGTTGAAGGCACCACGCAAGACCACCCCCTTGTGCCCGCAAACAACAACCTGGCCATTCTCCAGGCAACGCACACCCGTCAGGTGTGCTGTAGTCGGGCTGTCGTCCTTGTGCCAGCGGCGTCCATCGTGGAAGTAGATCTCTCCACCCCAGCCCACGGCGTAGACCTGATCTTCCGAGATTCCGGCAATGTCCATGAATCCTTTCGCTGTCTCGCGGGTAAGGATGTCCGTGGCGATGGATATCCAGTCGTCACCCACCCGCTTGTAGACCTGTCGCCCGTATCCGCATACGTAGAGTTGCCCCGCGATGTTCCGGATCACCTCTACATACCCGTAAGGTTCAGCCACATTGAGGCCTGCTCCAGGTATCTGCTCATCCACTTTTCCGCTGGCTGTCAGTTCAGTGGTTTCGCCATTTTTTCCTAGCAGCCACCATGCTCTGTAGCCTCTCGACGCATCAGTAAGGCTGGTTAGCGACTTGCCTTGGTACTCCAGATCTGATGCACCCCAGTTGCCGTCGATGTAGGTGAAGAAGCGAGTGAACTCGGCTCGTTTGTCGAGCCCGTGTGGAAAGCCAAGCACCCCGATCACCCCATTTCGCGGGGAAAATCCATTGAGGAAGCTGACGGGGACCTTAGAAGATGACATTGGAGCTCCTTAAAAGAATCAGAACATGCCTGCGGGGGCACTTACAGCTCCCTGAGGAACGAAACCTGGTGGTGTACGATTGCCCGATGAGTCAGCGCGTAGCATGAGTTTGTCCGATTTGCCCTTGCCTACATCGAGTCCCATTTTCTTATGGGCTGCTTCACTCTGGGCCTTCATGCATTCTTTGTCGCACTTCTGCTTCACCTTGGAAACCGCGTCGCAGCCTGCGTCGTTGGCTTGCTCGAAGCTCCATGACCCGGCTGTCTTCTTGATGACCTCTTCGCCCTTCTTCATTTTCGGTTTGCCGGTGGGCGTGAACTGCTTTTCGCTTTTCATGAACTTGTCTTCGGCGACATCGACGATAGCGTGCACCTGGCCGTGTTCTTTGAGTTTGCCGTCAGCGCTGTCGCTTTTGGTTGCACCTTCAAGACATATGCAGGGCGCCTTTGTGTCGTCGTAGCTGTCTGTGCCGGGGTAACGATCCCCAGAGCCGCTCTTGCGCTCGCCAGAGGGCAGGAAGCAGTGGGCGGGGACCACATGGTGCGGAGTCTTTCCAGCGCAGCACCCGTGGTCGAATGGCACTAGGCTGCAGTCGAACTGATCCTTACAGTCTTTGTCCTCACACATGTCGTTGAGCGCGCCAGTCTTGTTGTAGAACTCACCTTTGCCAGCATCGGCTTTCAGAAGGGCATTCCAGTCCACCTGACTGTTGTCGCTGACGGCGGCCGCTTGCGTGGCACCCGGTTTTCGGTGGTCTTTACGCTTCTGCTGATGGGTATTGTTCTTGGCGTGCTTTTCCATGCAGTCCTGAGTCTTCTTCGACTCTGCCTTGCATTGCTCGGATGCACTGGCCAACGCCATCTCGTCCATGTACATCCAAGGTGGGGTATTGGGGCCTTGGGATGCATGGTTGTGGGTCATGAGATCCATGTGACGAACCACATTCTCGCCTTCGAATTTCACATCCATGGACCAAGCGGTGAAGTAGACCTTGCCCTTGATCTTGCTGGTAATAATGCCTTTCTTGGGCGCGCAGCCAGCCTCATCCCCTGTGCTCGTCTTGAAGTAGCTTTTATCTTTGAGCATGACCTCCTTGCCGGTGATCTTGACGGTCCTGCTGCCGTTACTTGTGTCACTGGCCATCCCCGTATTCGGATAGGGGATAGGCACGCCCGTGGGGGTGGGAGGGGCCTGCGGTGGTGTAAAGCAAACGTCCGGGAAGGCCGCGATCGATTTTCCGTTTGCGGACTTGCAGGACACCTCCATTCCGTTGGCGAAAACCTGGTTGGCCATCAGTTCACCCTTACAGTCTGATAGCTGAGCAACATCGCTGCGCGTTCACCCGCATCGTTGCCCAGGTGGCAGAAAATATTTGCTCCTTCACCGTACCCCTTCCTGCAGGCCGCCAACGCGACCACGAGCATTGCAGGGCCGATTGCCGCACCACATTCGCCGATACAGTCTGCAGGGTGGTGGAGGTGAAAATGCTCTTTGCGAACACGCAATACACGGCTGAGAGCCAGGGCTGCTTCTTTGAAGTAATACTGTTCACCTGAAAGGTCAGTCAGCCGGTAGTCCATGGCTTCCAAGCCACAGCTCGCCTCGACAAGGGCGTTGCGAATTGCCTGAGTTAGTCCTTCTGCCCGATGAGCAACGTCCTCAGCGGTGACCGTGGCTTCCTCGACACCGAATCCCAATCCAATGCAACCCAACTGGGGGGCTGGGCTTTGAGTCGGTGCCGAGAGCAGGACGGCAGCAGCGCCTTCGCCTGGGATGAAACCATTCGAGTTGCGGCTTGTGAGCAGTCGTTCCTGGCTGTCGAGAAAGGCAAGGGTTTCGCCGTTGAGAAAGGAGTCGACACCGGCGATCAGCACATGCTGGTGACCAGCTTGGTAAATCAGCTTCCTTGCGTTGAGTAAGGCTATTGCTCCGCTAACTCTTCCTCTGGGGATTACGGCAGATGAGGTGTGGAAACGAACGTTCAGTTCTCGTTCGATATCCTTGATGAGGGACTCGTCTAGATTGGCGAGTCGGCCTGGCCGTTCCTTTTCCGCGACGCCTAGTAGCAGGGGGACCAAGGACGCATCTTTAACGGGGCTGTTGGACAATGCTTCGAGGATGGCGGCTGCCGCCATCTTCACCAGTTTGGTGCGCCCTCGCCAGGGCTGTTCGTGTTGAACCTCCGCCACCATTTGCCATTCGCCGCCACTATCAAGAAAGCGGCTTTCCTGAAAGTTGTCTATCGCACAGCGTATGGCCGCACAACTGGATGGCGCGTTATGGCCTACGGCACTAATCATGCCGGAGCCGATGATGCAGACCGCCTGGCTCATTCGCTTTCCTTGGTTAGCCGAGAATCTACCAGCCGATCCAGGGACGGATAGTAAGTCTTGCCCAACTCACGGGCACGCCACCAGGCCGAGGACTTAGTGCCCAACAGCACACTGTTGATCTCGAACATATTTTTTTTCAGTACGCGGCTCGCGCGCCAGGTGATCTCCACCTTGCCGGCGTCGGTGTCCACCACCAGCGTGTCGATCACCGCCTGCACCGTCTCGTGGCCGCCCTTCTTCAAAAAGAACGTCACCGGCACCTGCATCCTCGGTATCTTGAAGCCGGCCCTTTCCTGTTGGGTGAGGTTGAGCAGCAGCACGTCCTCGCCACCCTGCAGGTACTCGGTCTGCTGGTCCGGCGGGGCGGCCTGGTAGTAGCGGGTGTCGAAGTCCGGCGGCAGGAAGGGGAAGTGGTCCGCCAGCCAGGCGTCGTCATAGGTGCCGGCGTGGCCGATGCGCGGCGGCCAGTGGCGGCCGATGGGGCCGAGGGCCATGGGGGTGAAGTCGCCGTAGGGACTGTCGATGGGTTGGCCGAGGGCTTCGGTGTTGGGCATGGGCATGCCGACGATGTCGGCGGTGCTGGCGCTCCTCGGGTACCAGCCGCGGCCGGCCGGGTTGGCCAGGTAGCTGTCGGCGAAGTCGGGGCGGTCGGCCATGGCGTGGCTGCCGCCGAACGCGTGGGCGTAGCCGATGTCCTGCTCGATGAAGGGCTGCGGGGCGCCCGGGGCCGCACCGAGGGCGCCGGGCACCCACTGACGGGGGCCGAGCACGCTGAAGGCCTTGCTGACCCGGCCGACGCGGATGCCAGCGGTGATCTGCGTGGCGGGGCGCCCGTTGGGTGCATGGGCCTTGCCCATCACCAGCACGTCGCAGAAGGGTTTGACCGGGGCGAAGTCCATTTCCTGGCGGGGTGCCGAGAGGCCGGGTTCGCCAACGTATTCGTCGGCCATCAGCAGCGGGCGCTGGACCTCCGCCAGGCTCGCCTCGCGGCCGTCCAGGGGCAGGTCGAAGGTGCCCTTGGCGACCACCACCAGGGATTCCCGGCCATCCGGGGCCAGGCCCTGGGTATAGGCAGCCATCAGGCGTGTGGCGTTGAGCAATTCCATGGGCGCGGCTCTGTCAGTTGATCTGCACCGAACCGCCCTTGATGCGGTTGACGCCCGAGGAGCGGCTGGAGAGGTAGGCGCCCTTGATCAGCACCTTGCCTTCGCGGGTCAGGGTGATGCTGGCCTTGCCGCAGCGCAGGACGATCTCGCGCTCGGCGGAGAACTCCAGGCGTTCGCCGTCGATGTGGGCCACCGCCGGCGCCTGGCGGGCTTCCGGCAGGCGCTGGATGCGGCCGATGACCAGCGGGCGGGACGGATCACCGCCGACGAACATCAGCGCCACCTGGGTGCCGATGTCTTCGCGGGCGAGCACGGTGGTGGTGGTCGCGGCGATGCCGGTTTCCGATGGGCAGCCGGGGAAGGCCACCACGGGGCTGGACGCTTCGGGGACATCGAGGAGGACGCCGATCACCACGCCGTCGAGGCGGGTGGTGGCCGGGGTGTGGGTGTGGACTGTCATGTGCTACTCCCTGGCCGCAGGGCCTAGTTCTGCAGGATCTTCTGGCCTTTCACCACGACGTTCTTGCTGGCCTTGACGTTGATCGCACCGGAGCCGTCGATGGTGATGTTCTTGCCGCTGATGACGATGGTGCCGTCCTTCTTCATGGTGATGCTGGCGGAGCCGGTGACCAGGGTGATGGAGTCGCCGGCGTTCAGCGAGAAGTGCTTGCCCACGTCCAGGCTGTCGCTCTGGCCCACGCTGGTGCTGCGGTTCTGGCCGACGCTGCGGGACTCGTTCTTGCCGATGCTGGTGGTCTGGTTGGCACCGATGTCCACGCTTTCGTTGCTGCCCACGCTTTCGGTGCGGTTGCTGCCGATGGTGATGTTCTCGTTGCTGCCGACCTGCTCGGTGCGGTTGGCGCCGATGGTGATGCTCTCGTTGCTGCCGACCTTCTCGGTGCGGTTGACGCCGATGGTGATGGTCTCGTTGTTGCCGACCTGCTCGGTGCGGTCGACACCGATGGTGATGGTCTCGTTGTTGTCCACTGTCTCGGTGCGGTCGTGCTTCACGTGCACCGTTTCGTCGTGGTCGATGGTCTTGGTGCGGTCGTGGCCGACCCAGTGGGTCTCGTCGTTCTCGACCTCGATGTCCTGGTTCTTCTCCGCGTGGATGAAGAGCTGCTCCTCGCCCTTCTTGTCCTCCATGCGGATCTCGTTGAAGTTCGCCGGCGTGCCGCCCTTGCTGGAACCGCTCTTGACCCCGCTCTGGGTGGCGTTGGCGGGCAGGTCGTAGGGCACGGTCTGCTCGGCGTTGTACACGCGTCCGGTGATGATCGGGCGGTCCGGGTCGCCTTCGAGGAAGCTGACGATCACCTCCTGGCCGATGCGTGGGATCTGGATGTGACCCCAGTTCTTGCCGGCCCAGGCCTGGGACACGCGGATCCAGCAGGAGCTGTTCTCGTTGGACTGGTCATGCCGGTCCCAATAGAAATGCACCTTCACCCGGCCGTACTGGTCGGTCCAGATCTCCTCGCCCTTGGGGCCGACAACCATGGCCGTCTGCGGACCCTGGACGATGGGCTTGATGGTGGTCGGCATCGGCCGGAAGGCCTGCCCGGCGTCGATGCATTCCAGGTCGCTTTCATACTGCAGACCGCCACCGGAGCCGGTCTCGTAGGCCTCCTGGCTGACCGCATAGCGGGCACCGATGATCAGGTACTCGCGGTTCTGGTCGTCCCGGGGGTAGCCGGTCATCTTGAACAGGTGGCCGGCTCCAAGACCGCGCGCGTTGGTGCGCAGCTGCACGCGCTCGTACTGGGTCTGGATGGCCTCGATGCGGTTGCGTGCGTACTGCTCGCCATCGCTGGTCTGCACGTATTCGCCGGGGTAGTCGTAGAGCGGATGGTCGGCGTTGCTGTGGCTGCGGCTGACGCTGGAGCGCACCTCCAGGCGTGCGCTGGGACGCTTGAAGTCGTAGTCGTTGAGGGCCAGGGAGCCGGGCTGCACTTCCTGCGCCAGGTGCCAGTCGTAGACGTGGTCACGCTCGCGCATCTGGTCTTCGAGGGGGTAGAAGGGCACCGACGCGTAGCCGGGGGCCGGGCTGTGGGCTCCATAGGCATCGGAGAGCACCATCACATGACGCGACTGCTCATGGCGGAAGTAGTAGTAGATGCCTTCCTGCTCCATGAGCCGGCTGACGAACTCGAAGCTGGTCTCGCGGTACTGAACGCAGTATTCCCACTCGTGGTAGCTGCGGGTGAGGGCGTCTTCGAAGTCGGAGAAACCGAGGTCGCGGAACACCTGCTTGATGATGTCCGGCACCGTCTTGTTCTGGAAGATGCGGCAGTCGGAGGTGCGCGACAGCAGCCACAGCCAGGGCCGCAGGGTGACGCGGTAGCCCGCGAACTGGCCGGTGCCGGAGGACTGGCTGCAGCGTGCGGCGATGCCGTGGAAGTAGCGCTTGCTACCGTCGGGCAGCTCCACCGAGAGCCCCATGGGCTTGCCCAGCAACGCGTCGAGCTTGATGGCAGGGTTTTCTGAAACCAGACTCAGTTCGTAGTCGAACAGGCGACCCAGCTGTTCGTGGCCGTCCAGCCGTTCCAGCACCAGGACGTTGGCGCCCAGGGGGCTGCTGACTTTCGCCATGCGGGTCGATTGAGTGATTTGCATCGCCTTCCTTGCCTCGTATGCCACCGCCGGGGCGTGGTTCCGCGTCAGCGGCCCGTCGCCAGGAAATCGACTTGCCCGGCGAGCCGGGAGGGCGGGAAAACCCTGGGTCGAAGTTGTAGCAGACGAGGCCGTTGCCGAGCGCTTTTTCCGATATCCGCGAATCCTTGCGTAACCCCGACCGCACGGCGGCGGGCAGGGCCGGCGAACTTTTTAGAACAGTCCCCGGAGGCTGTCCATCGGTTGCCGTCAAGGCTGCGTGGCGTGTCTCAGTTCCGGCACGGCAGGTTTCAGGCTGCTAACCTCCGCGCCCTTCACAGAGGAGCCCAAGGAATGAATACCCCACTGGAAACCGCCATTGCCCTGGCTTGCCGTGTCCATGCCGGTCAACGGGACAAGGCCGGTCGGGCCTATGTGCTGCACCCCCTGCGGTTGATGCTGCGCTTCGAGGATCCCGAGGCGCAGATGGCAGCCGTGCTGCACGACGTGGTCGAGGATGGCGACGTCAAGCTCGAGGACCTGCGCATCCTCGGCATCCCCGAGTCCGTGGTACAGGCCGTCGACTGCCTCAGTCGACGTGAAGGCGAGACCTACGAAGCCTTCATCGAGCGCATCCGGCCCAACGCCCTGGCCCGGCGGATCAAGCGCGAGGATATCCGCGACAACCTCGATGTCACCCGCCTGCCCGAACTGGGCGAGGCCGACCTGGCCCGCGTTGCCCGCTACCACCGCGCCCTGGTCGCTCTGGAGCGCCCCGAGTGAGTTGGCGTGACGTGGTGTTCAGCCCCCGGCACCGGTTCGCCCTGGGGGTCGAAGAAGGTGGCGACCGTTACTACCTGTCCATCCCGGTGAGCAATGGCCTGGTCGATTACGAAGAGCGCTACGCCATCACCCGCGAATCCTTCGAGCGCTACCGCCGCGACCTGGAAAGCGCGCTGCCCATGGTCCGCGCCTGCCGCGCCCGTACCCTGGACCACCTGTTGTTGGAGCCTGTCGGAACGCAGCGGGGCGAGCCGACGTGAGCCTGGCAGAGTGCTGAGCCAGGCGCTGGCCCGCGACGCCCTGGGTGCCTTCCTGCTTGGCGAGCCGCCATATTTCCACGAGGCGCGCGCCGAGCATGAGGAGCCACAGAACTTCGGTGCCGCGTTCGAGGCGCTGCTGCTGCCGTACTGGCGCGAGACCGCTGACCCGGAACTGGGGGAGCGCCTGACGCGTGCCTGCCTGGCGCTGCTCGCTGGGCATCCCGATCACAACCGCGCGATCTATTGCGTCCACGCCTGGATCTGGGAGTACCGCTATGCCCAGGTGGGGAAGGGCATTCCGCTGTTCGACTGGAGGCTGGAGCCCGTCGCCGTGATGCTCAAGGCGTGCATCGAGCGGGCACGCACGGTTCTGGTGGCCGATACCCGCTGGGCCGGCGCTTCCTGGAACGGCGCCGACGGGATCTGGGGAGCGCTGCTGCGTGCCTCGCTGCACCTGCGAGACCGGCTGAGAGGGCCGGACCTGGTGCCCAGCGAATCGGAATGAACGCGGCGCGACCAATCAGGCCTTGATCGCCACCGCCTTCCAACTGGCCGTGCGCTTCTTGCCGGCCCAGTCCGCCAGCTTCTCTGGCGTAGGCCGCCCGGCGCGGGGATAGCACATGGGCACCAGCAGCAACAGCGTCACCTCGCCTTCGGCCGCGCCCTCGGTGGCGGGCGGAAAGCGGTAGTCCACCGCCACCATGGCATCGACACCCTCCGGCCAGGGCAGGTCGTGGAAGCGCTCATCCCCGCGTTCGGCCAGCCAACCCTCGTGGATCGCACCGCCTTCGAGGCGTGCCTGCGCTGCGCGCCAGAGCAGCTGGGCGGGGAAGGCGCAAGGCAGGTCGGAGGTGATGGCTGCCTGGTTCAACGGCCAGTCGTAGGGCAGGGCGACCATCAGCTCGATGCGCGGCTGGGAGAGGTGTACCCCCAGGGTGAACAGCAGCTTGTGGGCCCGGCCGTTGCCGACCAGTGCCGTCCGCAGGTCGATGTCCTGCCCGCACAGCCTCTGGCTGGGGCAAGGCGTGAGGACGAAACCGACCCGCTCGAAGATGTGCTCGAAGATCCCGCTGCCACGTACCCGCGTGTAGTCCATCTGTTCTTGTGCGCAGTGCCCGCCCTGTTCAGCCAGCCACTCCGCCAGCGCCGCATGACCCCAGACCAGCGCCGTATCGCGAGCGGTCTGGTTGAAGCGCAGGTGCAGGCGGTCGAGGTCGGCACCGTGCTGCACCAGCAGCTCAGCCACCTCACTGTGGCCGCCCACGGCCGCGGCGATGAGCGGCGTGAGGATGCCCCTGCAATCGCCATCCACCGCCGCGCCGTTATCCAGCAACCAGCGCACTGTCGCAAGGTGGCCCGCGCCCGCTGCGTCGACCAGCGGCGTGCCGTGGCTGCCATCGAGAACCCCCGTGTCGAGCCCCTTCTTCACCAGGTAATCGACGATCTCCAGGCAGCCATGACGAGCCGCCAGGTGCAGCAGCGTTCCCTGGCTGGCCAGGCCGAAGAGGGGCACGACCAGCCACTGTGGATGAGCCTCCAGGGCGGCGCGCACGGCCTTCAGGTCGGCCTCTTCGACGTGCGTGTAGAGCGTGGCGAGGGCGGGTGCGTTGTCGTCGTAGAGGGTGTTTGGCGCGGTCGTCATGGGGTGTTTGTCCGAAAGCGGGTGGGGCGTTCTGCGGCAAAGGTAGAGCTGCACGCCGTGAGGTGTCCTTGAAGGTGATCCCGTTTCCACCGCTCCAGGCCAAGAAGCGAGACCAAGCGCAAGCCCTGAGCATCGCGCGGGGGGTTGTCCTTGATTGTTGGGCCCGGTTGCCGGAAGATTTTCGCCCGCCGGGCGTAGGATGATGTGTCGTTGTCAATAAGGCAGTTCCTACGCAGAGCCCATCACCTAGGGAAGGCCTTCAGTACAGTGACTCTCTACCGACTCAACGAGGCGGACCTGGACGTCCCCGATGCCTGGCAGGACCAGAGCATCAACATCTTCAAGCTGCCCGCCACCGGCAGCGCCAAGGAAGCCAGCTTCGTCATCAGCCGCGACCCCAGCCAGGGCGACATGCCCTTCGCTGACTACATCGCCCAGCAGCTCGCCAATGCGCGCCAGCAGTTGCCCGGGTTCACCCTGGTCAAGCAGTGGGACATCAACCTGAACGGTGCCCCTGCGGTGCTGCTGGACTACACCTGGCAGCGCGATGGCCGGGTGTTGATGCTTCGCCAGGTGTTCATCGAGCGCAAGCCGGCGGTGCTGATCACCACGCTGACCACCACGCCCCAGGACCTGCCGTTCCACGAGCCGGCCTGGAAGCAGGCGATGCAGACCCTCAAGCCGCTGCCTCCGGCAGCCTGACCGGGGCCGCCGACGGCCCGAGCAAGGAAGTGAAGTACCTCGATGGATGCGCAGGCAGCAGCACGGCTAGGGGATGAGATCGCTCACGGTTTCGGCCTCGCGGCCATGGTCGCCGGGGCGGTGGCGGGGGCGCTGATCGGTGCAGCGGTGATCGCGGCCACGGCCGCCACGGGTGGTGTCGCATTGGCGGTGATGGCCGGCTCCATCGCTGCCGGCGGCCTGTCCATGTTCCAGGTGGTCAAGGGACTCAGCACCATCTTCAACCTGCCGGAGCCGACAACCGGGGCGCTCATACGTGGCAGCCCCAACGTCTTCGTCAACGCCCGCAACGCGATGCGCGCCGGCGAGGACGCCGCGTCCTCCTGCAGCGGGCTGCCGTGCAACCACCCCTACTGGCCGTTCGAAGTGGTCATCGCCGAAGGCAGCGCCACGGTCTACATCAACGGCAAGCCGGCGGCCCGGCTGACCAGCAAGATGAGCTGCGGTGCGCACATCAAGACCGGCAGCGAGAACACCTTCATCGGCGGCCCGACGGAGCGCGTGGCCTTCGTGCTGGACATCGAGGGCTGGGTGCACAGCGGCCTGGAGATCCTCGGCCTGGCAGCACTGGGCGTCGGCCTGGTGATGGCGGCCATGGCGGGGCTCGCGGTGTTGGCAGCGACCGTTGTCGTGGGCGGCGCCATCTACGGCGGCATGGAGCTGCTCGGCCAACTGGGTGATCGCCTGGGACCTGGCTACCGCGACCTCCTGCAAGGCGTCGCCGGCCTGGCGCTGCTCGGTATGGGACCGAAGCTGGCCGGACGCAAGCCGACCGCCGCCGTGACCTCGGAGGCGGCGCAACGACGCGCGTACCTGAACAAGAAGTTCGGGCGCAGTGGTGATCTCGACCACGACATCAACTACCGCGGTAACCGCGAGGTGGCGAGCAACTTCTTCAAGTCCAAGGGTTACTCGAAGAGCGATGCCGAGTCGTACATGAACGGCCTGGATTTCAACCATCCCGTGCGCGTCGAGACCCTGGCCCCGAACAAGGCCCTCTGGCAGTACCAGTCCCCCGGGGCGCCCCAGGGCAACTGGTATACAATCAGCCCCAAAGTCCAGCCGACCGAACTGGGGATCAACCCCATGGGCACCAACCGGGCGGCGAACACCATCGAGCCGAAGGTCCTCAACTCCTACAAGACCACGCAGAAGGTGGAGGTGCTGCGCAGTACTGCAGCGCCCACCACGGACTTCTGGTCGGTCAAGGGCCAGAACTACGATGCCAAGGGTGGAGCGACGCAGTTGTTCTCCAACCAGAAGGACGCATTTGGAATTATCTCCCCAGGTGGACCATGACTCCCGTTGAATACATAGATCGCGCGCTGGCGCTGGTGATCCAGCGTGCCGCCGCGCTTCCCGGGCAAGAGGTGCTGGTGTCCGCAGAACGGCAACTGAGGTACGTCAGGGCTGTGCTGCTGGACAAGGGCCTGGATCGCTCGATGCTTCACCAGATCACCCTTGGCAGCATTGCCGTGAAGGAGTTCGACGAAACCGACCCTGATCTTGCCAGGGCCCTGAAGGACGCCCACTACGTGGCGGTGCAGACCGGGCGTGGCCTCAAGGTCGACCTGCCCTGAATACCCGATTGACCGCGCCATGACCGGAGCCGCCTTGCGCGGCGCCGGTTTCCAAGTGGCCCACCACCCGAGAGAAAAAAGGGCCGTCCCTGGCCCATTAACCGGTCAGCGCAGCCTAGGCCGCACGTTTGTCGAGTGCCTGGGCGATGTATTCCGCCTGGCGGATCGCCAGGCTGACGATGGTCAGCGTGGGGTTCTCCGCCGCGCTGGTGGTGAACAGGCTGCCATCGGAGATGAACAGGTTGGGCACCTCGTGGCTCTGGCCGTAGCCGTTGCAGACGCCGTCCGCCGCCTTCTCGCTCATGCGGCAGGTGCCCAGGTTGTGGGTGGAGGGGTAGGGCGGGACGCGGTGGGTCTTCAGCGCGCCGACTGCCTCGTAGAGGGCCTGGCCCTGGCGGTAGCCGTGCTCGCGCATGGCGATGTCGTTGGGGTGGTCGTCGTAATGCACGTTCGCCACGGGGATGCCGAAGCGGTCCTTCACCGTATCGCTGAGGGTCACGCGGTTGCTCTCCCGGGGCATGTCCTCGCCCACCAGCCACATCCCCGCCAGGTGGGTGTAGCGGTCCATCACGCGGGTGAAGTCCCGTCCCCAGGCACCCGGGTCGAAGAAGGCCGCCATGAAGGAGGGGCCGAGGGAGATTGTCTCCATCTCGTAGCCGCCGACGAAGCCACGGTCCGGGTCGAAGCGTGATTCGTCACTGACGATGCCCGCCATGATGGTGCCGCGGTAGAAGTGCACCGGATCGGCGAATTCGGCGAAGACCGAGCCCGTGGTGTGGCGCATGTAGTGCTTGCCCACCATGCCGGAGCCATTGCCCAGCCCATGGGGAAACAGCGTGCTGCTGGAGTGCAGCAGCAGGCGTGGGGTCTCGATGGCGTTGCCGGCCACGGCGACCGCCCGCGCACGCTGCCGGTGGAGCTGCCCCTTGGCGTCGGCATAGACCACGGCGCTGGCGCGGCCACGGGCGTCGTGCTCGATCAGCACCGCCTGGGATTGCGGGCGCAGGTCGAGCCGCCCGGTCGCCTCGGCCTGGGGAATCTCGGTGTACAGCGTCGACCACTTCGCGCCCATCTTGCAGCCCTGGAAGCAGAAGCCCAGCTGCATGCATTGCGCCCGGCCGTCCCGTGCCCGGCTGTTGATCGCCATGTGGCCGGTGGAGCACTGGGTGTAGCCCAGCTTGCGGGCGCCGTTGTACATCACCTGGAAGTTGTTGTTGCCCGGCAGACCGGGCAGCCCGTGGGTGCGGGTCACCCCCATGCGCGCTTCCGCCTTCGCGTAATAGGGTTCGAGCGTTTCCAGGCTCAGCGGCCAGTCCAGCAGGTTGGCGCCGGGCAGGTTGCCGTAGGTCTGCCGGGCGCGGAACTCATGGGCCTGGAACCGCAGGCTGGCACCGGCCCAGTGGGTGGTGGTGCCGCCGACGGTCTTGCAGATCCACGCGGGCAGGTCGGGGAAGTCCCGTGCCACCTGCCAGCTGCCGGAGGTGGTGCGCGGGTCGCTCCAGGCGAGCTGTTCGAAGGAGGGCCACTCATCGTTGATGAAGGTCGCCGGGGATTCGCGCTTGCCCGCCTCCAGCAGCACCACGGGAAGCCCCCGCCGGCACAGCTCGTTGGCCAGCGTGCCGCCGCCGGCACCGGAACCGATGATCACGATGACCGAGTCATCATTCAGGCTGAACGTCGTCATGGGAGTACCTCGTCAGGTGGCGGAGGGGCTGGCATCGGCGGGCGCAGCGGGCAGCCAGCGCAGGTCGTTGAAGCCCCGCATCAGGTAGCCGCCCTTGCCGAAGGAGGCGCCCTCGTAGCCGAAGTGGCGGTAGGCCAGCTCGTTGCTGTACAGCGCCCGTGACGCCTGGGCACGTACCTGCCTGAAGAACGCCGTGTGCTGGATGGCGCGCAGGAGCGCCTCCTGCTCGGCCTCGCTGCGCGAGGACCAGTCTCCCCCCGCATCCCGGTCGAGGGCATCGAGCCCGTCCCGCAGCAGGCCGCCCAGGGCGGGGTCCTGCCCGGCCTGCCTGTCCAGCGCCTGCACGGCGAAGGCGTAGACCGCGTCCTCCATGCCGTCGTGGGGGTAGAGGCGCTTCACCACGGCCATCAGCCTGAGCGCCAGGGCACTGTCGAGGTGGTGCAGGTCCAGGGCCCAGGTGAGTGATGGGGCGACCAGGGCGATGGGGCCGGAGGTGAACAGCAGGGTGCCGAGGAGGGCACCGCTGCTGCCCTTGAGGAAGTGGCGTCGATTGAGGGTCGCGTCGAACATGCGGATCTCCTTGTTGTTGTCGTCGGATCAGCAGGGGGACGGAGCGGGAGCGGCTGGCTACTGGTAATGGCCCCCGCGCTGCAGGACTTCGATCTTGTAGCCGTCTGGGTCCTGCACGAAGAAGAAGCGGGCCAGCAGCTCGCCGTCGCGCTCGAAGGCCTTGATGGGCGCCGGCGCGTAGCCGAGGCCCTGCAGCCGCTCGAAGTGGGCCTCCAGGTCGTCCACCACGAAGGCCACATGGCCGTAGCCGCTGCCGTGGGTGTACTGCGCCTGGCCCTTGTTCCAGGTCAGCTCGATCTCGGCGCCGCTGTTGGCGTCGCGCAGGTAGACGAGGGTGAAATCCTCGAACTCCAGGCGGTGGCTTTCGGCCAGGTCGAAACCCTGCTGGTAGAACGCCAGGGAGGCGGCGAGATCACCGACCCGGATCATGGTGTGGATGAACTTGGGCATTGCGTGCTCCGTGTTGGGAAGGGAGCAGGCAGCTTGGCCGCGAAGCGGCAGGCGGGGGTAATAGGGGACTACTACAGGCCCTTCGCGCGGCTGGCTGTAGGCCGGCGCCGGAAGGCCGAAGGCGAGGCCGGGTGCGGGTTTGACGAGCAGGAAGGGCAAAGACCGGCGTGGGCGCCTTCGCGCTTGCCTACGGCTACATGGGGCTTTGCTTCGGGCCGGCGCGGCGTGTCGAGCCCGGAAAGACCGGGGCCGCCTTGCACGGCCCCGGCAGATTTCAGCTCTTGGGTGGCGGCGGGAAGAGGGCGTTGACCTTGCCGTCGATGGCGCCCTTGTCGCCTTCGCCATTGGTGGGCATGGCGCTGGCCACGCCGGAGTTCAGGTCCAGCCGGCCGCCGGTGTCGATGGCGGTGTTGCCGGCGGTGAACAGGTTGAAGGCGGTGCCGGAGATGTTGATCACGCCGTCGGCGTTGAACTCCACCACGCTCTGCCCGCACACCAGGCGGATCTGCGCACCGGCCTCGATCAGGTAGCGGGTGCTCACGCTGTCGCTCTTCGCACCGCCCACCACCAGGGTGTCGTGGCGCTTGGCGGCGCGCAGGCGGTCCTGGCCGATGCGGGCGGTCTCGTCGTTGCCGATGCTCTTGGTGCGGTTGTGGCCCACGGAGTGGGTCTCGTCGTTCTCCACGACGATGTCCTGGTTGCGCTCGGCATGGATGTAGAGCTGCTCGGCGCCCTTCTTGTCCTCCATGCGGATCTCGTTGAAGTTCGCCGGTGTGCCGCCCTTGCTGGAGCGGCTCTTGACCCCGCTCTGGGTGGCGTTGGCGGGCAGGTCGTAGGGCACGGTCTGCTCGGCGTTGTACACGCGGCCGGTGATGATCGGGCGGTCCGGGTCACCTTCGAGGAAGCTGACGATCACCTCCTGGCCGATGCGCGGGATCTGGATGTGGCCCCAGTTCTTGCCGGCCCAGGCCTGGGACACGCGGATCCAGCAGGAGCTGTTCTCGTTGGACTGGTCATGCCGGTCCCAATAGAAATGCACCTTCACCCGTCCGTACTGGTCGGTCCAGATCTCCTCGCCCTTGGGGCCGACGACCATGGCCGTCTGCGGGCCCTGGACGATGGGCTTGATGGTGGTCGGCATGGGACGGAACGGCTGGCGTGCCTCGATGCACTCCAGGCTGCTGTCGAACTGCAGCGTGCCGCCGGCCGAACCGCTTTCGTAGGCTTCCTGGCTGACCGCGTAGCGGGCGCCGATGATCAGGTACTCGCGGTTCTGGTCGGCGCGGGGGTAGCCGGTCATCTTGAACAGGTGCCCCGAGGCCAGGCCACGGGCGTTGGTGCGCAGTTGCACGCGCTCGTACTGGGTCTGGATGGCCTCGATGCGGTTGCGCGCGTACTGCTCGCCGTCGCCGGTCTGCACGTATTCGCCGGGGTAGTCGTAGAGCGGGTGCTCGGCGTTGCTGTGGCCCCGGCTGATGGTGGAGCGCACCTCCAGGTGCGCGCTGGGGCGCTGGAAATCGTAATCGTTGAGCGCCAGGGAGCCCGGCTGCACCTCGCGGGCCATGTGCCAGTCGTAGACGTGGTCACGTTCGCGCATCTGGTCTTCGAGGGGGTAGTAGGGCACCGAACCATAGCCGGGGGCGGTGGTGTGGGCGCCGTAGGCATCGGAGAGCACCAGCACGTGGCGTGACTGCTCGTGGCGGAAGTAGTAGTAGATGCCCTCCTGCTCCATGAGCCGGCTGACGAATTCGAAGCTGGTCTCGCGGTACTGCACGCAGTACTCCCACTCGCGGTAGCTGCGGGTGAGGGCGTCTTCGAAGTCGGAGAAGCCGAGGTCGCGGAACACCTGCTTGACGATGTCCGGCACCGTCTTGTTCTGGAAGATGCGGCAGTCGGAGGTGCGCGACAGCAGCCACAGCCAGGGCCGCAGGGTGACGTGGTAGCCGGCGAACTGGCCGGTGCCGGAGGACTGGCTGCAGCGCGCGGCGATGCCGTGGAAGTGACGCTGGCTGCCGTCCGACAGCTCCACCGAGACGCCCATGGGCTTGCCCAGCAGGGCGTCGAGTTGCAGGTTGTGGTCTTCGGAGACCAGTTCCAGTTCGTAGTCGAACAGCCGGCCCAGCTCGTCGTGGCCGTCCAGTCGGTCGAGCAGCAGCACATCGCCGCCCAGCGGGCTGCTGACCTTGGCCATGCGTGCCCGTTGCGAAATCGCCATCCCACACTTCCTTAGCGCTGTACGCGTCACTGCCGGGTTCCGACGCGCCGGAACCTTCCACATTCAGGCGGCGCACCCCGTGGCGGGGCGCGCCGCATCGCTTCACTCGAAGCGGTAGGTGAACTCGCCGTTCTCGGCGCTCACCTGCACCTTCTCCACCTTGCGGCCTTCCAGCATGCGGTTGAGGAACTCGCGGCTGAGGTCCGGCAGCATGCTGTTGGTGAGGATGGCGTCGATCTGGCGACCTCCGCTCTCGGTCTCGGTGCAACGGGAGACCACCAGGTCCACCACCTTGTCGTCGAACTCGAACGGCACCTTGTGGCCCGACTCGACGCGCTTCTTGACCCGGCCCAGTTGCAGGCGGGTGATGCTCTTGAGCATCTCGTCGCTCAGCGGGTAGTAGGGGATGGTCACCAGGCGGCCCAGCAGCGCCGGCGGGAAGATCTTCAGCAGCGGCTCGCGCAGCGCCTTGGCGATGCCCTCGGGTTCGGGCATCAGCTCGGGGTCGTTGCACAGGCTGGCGATCAGGTCGGTGCCGGCGTTGGTGGTGAGCAGGATCAGGGTGTTCTTGAAGTCGATCACCCGGCCTTCGCCGTCTTCCATCACGCCCTTGTCGAACACCTGGAAGAAGATCTCGTGCACGTCCGGGTGGGCTTTCTCCACCTCGTCCAGCAGCACCACGCTGTAGGGCTTGCGACGCACCGCCTCGGTGAGCACGCCGCCTTCGCCGTAGCCGATGTAGCCGGGCGGGGCACCCTTGAGGGTGGAGACGGTGTGGGCTTCCTGGAACTCGCTCATGTTGATGGTGATGACGTTCTGCTCACCGCCGTACATGGCCTCGGCCAGGGCCAGCGCGGTCTCGGTCTTGCCCACGCCCGAGGTGCCCGCGAGCATGAACACGCCGATCGGCTTGCTCGGGTTGTCGAGCCCCGCGCGGGAGGTCTGGATGCGCTTGGCGATCATCTCCAGGGCATGGTCCTGGCCGATGATGCGCTTCTTCAGGTGCCCGCCCAGGTTGAGCACGGTCTCGATCTCGTTGCGCGCCATGCGCCCGACCGGGATGCCGGTCCAGTCGGCCACCACCGAGGCCACGGCCTGGTAGTCCACGGTCGGCAGGATCAGCGGGTCCTCGCCCTGCAGCGTGCTCAGGCGCGCCTGCAGGTCGGTGAGCTGGGCGCGCAGGGCGTCCAGTTCCTCGGGGGCCAGCGGCGGGGTGTCGGCGCCGCCTTCGCGGCTGGTGCCGTCCACCGGCTCGGCGGCGGCACGCAGGCGGGCGCGGGTGGCCAGCAGTTCGTCCACCAGGGCCTTCTCTTCGTTCCAGCGCTCTTCCAGCTCAGCCAGGCGGGCGCGTTCCTCGACCAGCGCGTTCTCCACGTCGGTGCGACGGCTGCCGATGGCGACGCCGATGGCGTGCTCGCGGCCGATGATGGCCAGCTCGGTCTCCAGCGCCTCGATGCGACGGCGGCTGTCGTCCACTTCAGCCGGCACGGCGTGCAGGCTGATGGCCACGCGGGCACAGGCGGTGTCCAGCAGGCTCACGGACTTGTCCGGCAGCTGGCGCGCGGGGATGTAGCGGTGGGACAGCTTGACCGCCGCCTCCAGTGCCTCGTCGAGGATCTGCACCTGGTGGTGCTGCTCCATGGTCGAGGCCACGCCGCGCATCATCAGGATGGCGCGGTGCTCGGAGGGCTCGTCCACCTGCACCACCTGGAAGCGGCGGGTGAGGGCGGGGTCCTTCTCGATGTGCTTCTTGTATTCGGCCCAGGTGGTGGCCGCCACGGTGCGCAGGGTGCCGCGCGCCAGGGCCGGCTTGAGCAGGTTGGCCGCGTCACCGGTGCCGGCGGCGCCACCGGCACCGACCAGGGTGTGGGCTTCGTCGATGAACAGGATGACCGGCTTCTCGGAGCTCTGGACGTCCTCGATCACCTGGCGCAGGCGCTGTTCGAACTCGCCCTTCATGCTGGCACCGGCCTGCAGCAGGCCGACGTCCAGGGCGCGCAGCTCCACGTCCTTCAGCGAGGGCGGCACGTCGCCGGCGACGATGCGATGGGCGAAGCCCTCGACCACCGCCGTCTTGCCCACACCGGCCTCGCCGGTGAGGATCGGGTTGTTCTGCCGGCGGCGCATGAGGATGTCCACCAGCTGGCGGATCTCGTCGTCACGGCCGACGATCGGGTCCAGCTTGCCGCTGCGGGCCTGCTCGGTGAGGTCCACGGTGAAGCGCTTCAGGGCTTCCTGCTTGCCCATGGCCGCCGGGGCCATGGCGCCGCTGGCTTCGCCCGGGGCGCCGGCGTTGAAGCCGTCGGTGGCGGTCAGCGCGTTCTCGGGGGAGGCACCGACCACTTCGTCGAAGCGCTCGGTGAGGGTGTCCACCTTCAGCTTCTCGAACTCGCGGGAGATGGACAGCAGCGCATTGCGCAGGCTCGGGGTCTTGAGGATGCCCACCACCAGGTAGCCGGTGCGCACCTGGCTCTCGCCGAACATCAGGCTGCCGTACACCCAGCCGCGCTCCACCGCTTCCTCGACGTGGGAGGACAGGTCGGTGATGGAGGTGGAGCCGCGCGGCAGGCGGTCCAAGGCCTCGGTGATGTCCTTGGCCAGGCGTGCCGGCTCGATGCTGAACTGGCGGATGATCTGGTGCAGGTCCGAGTCCTGCAGCTGCAGGATCTGGTGGAACCAGTGCACCAGCTCCACATAGGGGTTGCCCCGCAGCTTGCAGAACACCGTGGCGGCTTCGATGGCCTTGTAGGCCAGGCTGTTCAGCTTGCCGAACAGCGCGGCGCGACTGATTTCTCCCATTTTCACTCTCCTCGATCCGGGTATTGGCGCGGCGTGGCGTCGGCGTAGTGGCGTGCCAGCAGCAGGTCCTTTGCGTCCTGGCCGGGGGTGCCGAGCCAGGTGTTGAAGCCGAGTCGGTCCCCGCCGGACAGCGTCAGCGGCGGAACGTCCTCACGTTTGAGGACCAGGTTGGCGTCCCAGTCCAGTTCTTCTCCCAGGTATTCGGCCACCCAGGCGGCCAGTTCGTGGAACAGTTCGCCGCCCGGCAGGAAGCGCTGGTACTGCGACAGGTCCAGCGGGCCGATGCAGATGCGGAACTTGTGCTGGCGGTCCCACACGTGGGTGCCCAGGCACAGGTCCATCCCCAGGGTGCTGGCAGCCGCGCCCAGGCGGCTGCGCTCGGGCAGCTCCAGCCACTGGCCGACGTATTCCTCGATGGCCACCGGCACGCCGAAGAACTCCGCGAGGATGGTGCGCAGGCCGTCCGGGTAGCGCGTCTGCGCCGCCAGGTGGCCGGTGTAGTAGTAGCGCGCGGCGTCGTCGATGGGCCCCTGGCCGAGCAGGCTTTCCATGCCCCGGCCGGAGAGCGCGCCCAGGCGTGGCGACCAGTAGTCCTGGTCGGGGCGGTCCATGCTCACCGTCGGCCGGGCTTCGGCCCAGGAACGGTAGAACAGTGTCAGCAGGCGGTGCGTGAAGACGTCGAGGAAGCGCTTGAAGGTGGCGTCGGCGCTGTTGCGCTGGCGCTCCCGGGCGTACTCGGTCAGGTGCAGCGGCAACGGCCCGTTGGGCCCGGTGAGGCCGAAGAAGTACTGCTCGATACGCGGTGTGCCGTCGGGGTTGTGCTCGACGCTGGCCAGGGTCGCCGGGGCGAAGCCGCAATCGGGCTTCTGGCCCAGGCGCAACGGGTCGTCGGCCAGGCGCAGGGAATGGCCCAGGCGCGGCCGGTCGGGGTATTCGCACTCGATGCGGCGCAGCGCCTGGAAGAAGTCGTAGTTCCAGGGCGCGGCTTCCATTTCCGCGAGGGTGTCTACAGATTCGGACGACGTCCGGGCTTCGCCCGCCATCGCATCACCTCGCCCCGTTCAGTGGTCCGCAACACCGTTTCGGTGAAGCTGTTGATCGACACGTAGCGTGTCAGGAAACGTTCCAGCACCGAGGCCAGCACGAACACGCCGGTGCCGCGGAAGGCGTTCTCGTCGAACTCCAGGTCGATCTCCAGGCCGCGCCCGAAGACGATCGGGCCCGGCATCGGCAGGCGCCGGGTGCAGGGTTTGCTGGCGACCTTGCGCAGCCCCTCGATCTGCATCTGCAGGGCCTGGTCGTTGGACTCACCATACAGCCGCAGCATCTCGCGCAGGGCGGCAGCGCCCTGGCCGTCCTGGCTCAGCGACAGGTAGTTGAGCGACAGCTGGCTGATCAGCCGCCAGGCGCTGGCGTCATGGGCGCGGCTGGCCTTGGGCCGGCTCGGGCCCGCCAGGCAGCGCACGGCCTGCACCGGGGCGCTGTCTTCCAGGGTGAAGTCGCTGCGCCCGGTGCCCACCGGCATGAACAGCGGCAGGTCACGGTTGGTGCACAGCGCGCCGATGCCCAGCTGGCGCAGGTCGTGGCGGTGGGGCGCCTGCTTGGCGTCCACCAGGGAAATGAAGGTCTCGCTGCCGATGTAGGTGGAGCGCGGCCCCTTGCGACGCTGGTTGCTGGAGAGCACGCGGGGTTCGCGGCGCACCGTGTACCAGGCCTGCTCACGGCCGTAGCGCGAGGGGTCGCGCACGGCATAGAAGGGCTGGAAGGGCTGCTCCGGGCCGGCGCCGTGGCCGGTCACCTCGGTGAGGCTGTGCACTTCGAAGTCCAGCGGGCGGGTGCGGTCGACGATCACGTGGTGCTCGTTGACCCGCTCGTTCACGTGGATGCGGTCCGCCCGGCGCGGGAACAGGTTCACCGCCGGGGTGCAGAACAGGCGGAACAGGTCGGCGCCGATACTGCCTTCCAGGGTGCTGTCCAGGCGGTTGAACAGCACGATGATCTCCAGTTCCTGGCCGGCGCAGCGCTTCACGGGACGGCGCAGGTTGGCCAGGTCGACGAACAGGAAGCGGTTGGGCAGGGCGAAGTATTCCTGCAGCAGGCGGTAGCCCTGGAAGGCGCGGGGCACCACCGGCAGCACCGCGTCCTCGTCGTCGAAGCCGCGCGAGCGCAGGCTGTCCGGCGGCAGGCGCTCCACCCACTCGCCGCCGGGGGCCTGGGCGAACACCGCGCAGGCGTTGGCCATCAGCTGCTCGTAGAGGCGGAAGGGCTGCTCGTCGGCGCCGTGGAGGAAGAAGGTCAGGTCTTCCAGCGACAGGCTGTTGAACGGCAGGCCCGCCCCGGTACGCAGGCGCAGGCGCAGGCCAGCCTTGGCGGTGGGCTCGCTGGCAGCCAGGCGGCCGAGGGCGGCGGCGGGGTTGCCGAAGTATTCGGCCTTGGTCACTTCCAGCGGCCACAGGCTGACCGGCTGGGCGGTGCGGTATTCGCAGGCGGTCTGCGCGTCGGCGCCCAGGCTGGCCCGCAGCGAGGCGTTGCGCGACACCACGAAGCCGCTGGCCAGCGACCCCTCGTTGGGATCGGCCTGCAGCTGCACCACGGTCATCGACGGGGTCGGCGCCAGGTAGTGCGGGTAGGCGATCTCCAGCAGGTTGTGGGTGAAGGTCGGGTACTCGGCGTCGAGCTTGAGCTGCACGCGGGCGGTGAGGTAGGCGAAGCCTTCCAGCAGGCGCTCGACGTAGGGGTCGGCGCAGTCGATGCCGGAGAGCGTCAGGCGCCCGGCGATCTTCGGGTACTCGCTGGCGAACTCGGCGGCACTCTCGCGGATGTGCTGCAGCTCCTGGTTGTAGTACTCCAGCAGGCGCGGGTTCATTTGCGCCTCCTGACCTGTTCGGCGGGCACCACGCGGACGTGGCCGGTCTCCAGGTCGAGGTCGGTGGTGAGCAGCATGCGCAAGGGCACGGGCTCGGCCCACAGGTCGCCCTCGATCTCGAAGGACAAAGCGTTGTGGTTCATCTGGTCGGCTGCCAGCTGGGCGCGTACGCGCAGGGTGGAGCGGATGATGCGCGGCTCGTAGCCGGCGATGGTCTCGGTGAGCAGGGCCTCGATGGCCTGCACGTCGACGCTGGAGGCGGTGTGCCCGGCCAGCGGCGGCAACCCGTAGTTGACCACCGAGCTGCCGGCCTGGATCTCGCCGGAGGTGTCGCTGTCGAGCGGCGCAATGGTGTTGAACAGCCAGGCCAGGTCACGCAGGACCGAGGCCTTGAGCTGGGTGAGGGAGAGCACGCGCTTGTCGGCACTCTCCTTCGGGTTGCCCGGATCGTCGTCGGTGAGGCGATCGAGCAGGGACGGTTGCAGGCGTTCCTGCAGCGTCAGGTCGGCCATGTTCAGGCGCTCGGCTGCTCGAAGGCGAGGGTGCGCACCTCGAACAGGGCGACATCGCCTTCATCGGTGACGAACAGGCGCTGGCCCAGGGGCAGGCCGCTGTCCAGCCAGTCGGTCTTGCGCGCCAGGCGGATGGCGCCGTCGGCGTCGTCCTGGCTGCCCGGGTAGCGGCTGGGGATCAGGCCCACGGTGGTGCCGCCGTTGACCAGGGTGATCTCCACCGGCAGCCACACCAGGTCGCGCAGGTCGGTGGGGGCTTCGATGGCCAGGTGCTGGATGTTGTGCATCGGCAGCCACACGTAGCGGCCGTTGACGATCAGCTCCAGCACCGGGCCCAGGCGCGGGTCGGCGTCGGCCAGCCACTGGAAGGGCTGCTCGTTGACCTGCCCGGCCACCGCCGGTGCGGCGTCGAAGGCGGCGTCACGCAGGGCCTGGGCGGCTTCGGGCTGGCCGTCGGCGTCGTGCTTGAGGGCCTGGATCAGCGGGGCCACCCAGTCAGCGGGTTCGCCCAGCACCACCGGGGTGAGGCGGCCGGCGAACACTTCGGCACGCAGGGCCTCGCATTCCAGGGCAGTGCGGTAGGTCTGCACCATGGCCAGGGCGCCGGCATCCAGCTCGCCGGCCACCTTCAGCTGGTTGTTGGCGCGGCTCCACTGGCCGAGCACGGCCAGCAGCTGGAACAGGAAGACGCGCAGCTCGGCATTGGCCGGCTGGGTGCGGACCTGGTCCTGGAGGGCCTTGAGGGCGTCGTCGACGCGGCCGGCGCGCAAGAGTTCTTCAGCGTTCATGGTCGTCCTGTCTGCAGCGTGGCTGCATTGAATGGGGCTCTTGGGGAATCCGGGTCACCAGTCGAAAGGTCCGGTGAACAGTTTCTGGTCCCATGGCCCGCGCGGGCAGCTGGCGTTGGTCATGGGGGCCGAGGCTTGCAGCGTGCCCTGGCGCAGGCGCACGGCCTGCAGGCGGGTCACGCAGCCCTGGCCGGGGGGCGCCTCCGGCTGGCTGTGCTGCACCAGCAGGATGGGCACCGCGCCCTGGTGTTCGATACGCGGCGCGCCCTCGGCGTTGCGGTGGAATTCGCAGGGCGAGGGCAGGGCCAGTTCAAGGCGGCCGGCGGGATGCACCAGGGTGCAGCGACCGGCCTGGTCTTCGAGGTGCAGGGCCTGGTCGCCCAGCATGGCCTGCTCGGGCGCGGCCGGTCCGGGCGGGGTGGCGGCGCAGGCGTTCAGGCAGGGGAGCAGGGCACAGGCGAGGAGCAGGGTGGGGCGGGTCATGCCAGCTCCCAGAACCAGACCTGGGCGGCGCGATTGGCCGGGTCGTCGTAGGTCTTGGTCAGGCCACGGTTCCACAGGTCGATGTGGTCGCCGGTGGCGCGGGTCTCGCCGCTGCGGGTGAAGCAGTCCTTGAAGAAGATGATGCCGGTACGCTCGTTGAGCGTGCGCTTGGCGGCGGCACCGTCCGTGAAAATCTGCGGACGTCCCAGGTGGTTTCGCCACAGCCAGTTGGCCAGCGACTCGGCTCCACGGGCGTGGCCGTGTGCGCACTTGGGTTCCGGGTAGGTGTTGCGGTCGATGGTGATGGACCGTTCGGCGTTGAGCGTGAGGCTCATGCGGATCGCGCACTGGTTGTCCCAGCCGCCGTCGCACGGGTGCTGCTCGGTGGGGTAGTTGTTCCAGAGGTTGATGAACGCAGGCTTTGCCATGGGGGTTCGCCTCGCCGGGAGGAGGGTGGAGCAACAACGGTCCCGGCAGGGCCGGGACCGTTGGCGAAGACATCAGATCTTCACGTTCTCGCGGATGTTCCAGCCGTACTTGACCGGGCCGCCGTCCTTCGCGCCATCCGCTTTCTGCGGCTGGTAGTCCACCTGGACCTGGGCGAAGTTGAGGCTGATGTTCTCGGTCAGACGGTCTTCACCGCCGCTGCCACCGGTGCTCACGGAGGAAATCAGGACTTCCTTCATGGTGATGATCACGTACTCCACCGGGTTCTCGCCGCCGGCCTTGCGGATGGTCAGCTTGGCTTCCGGGAAGTGCTTGCCGTTGGAGCAGGCCATCATCAGGTTGGGGCTGGACTTGTCGATGTACTTGGTCAGGGACAGGTCCTGGACGCTCACCTTGCCGGCGCCGCCACCACCACCCTGGTGCATGTTGCCGGACTGGGACATGCCCCAGCTCCAGGCCAGTACGTCGATTTCCTTGGCGTGCACCTTGTCGGCGGACTCACCCTCGATGTCCCCGATCTTGATGAACATATCAACAGCCATCTATTCCTCCTTCGTGGCTTTCGCCACCTTGTCAGACGCGCCCGCCACCTGGCAGGCGCTTAAAGTGACGCGCCTCAGGCCCCCTTGGCCGAAGGCAGTTTGGATACCAGGCGCAGCGACACGGTCAGCCCTTCGAGCTGGTAGTGCGGACGCAGGTAGAACTTGGAGCTGTAGTAGCCCGGGTTGCCTTCCACTTCCTCGACCACCACCTCGGCGGCGGCCAGCGGGTGCTGGGCCTTGGTGGTTTCGGTGGAATGCGCCGGGTCACCGTCGACGTAGTTCAGGATCCAGTCCTGCAGCCAGCGCTGCATGTCGTCCTTCTCCTTGAACGAGCCGATCTTGTCGCGAACGATGCACTTCAGGTAATGCGCGAAGCGGCAGGTGGCGAACAGGTACGGCAGGCGCGCGGCCAGGTTGGCGTTGGCGGTGGCGTCCGGGTCGTCGTATTCGGCCGGCTTCTGCAGCGACTGGGCGCCGATGAAGGCCGCCAGGTCGGTGTTCTTCTTGTGCAGCAGCGGCATGAAGCCGTTCTTCGCCAGCTCGGCCTCGCGGCGGTCGGAGATGGCGATCTCGGTCGGGCACTTCATGTCCACGCCACCGTCGTCGGTGGGGAAGGTGTGCGCCGGCAGGTTCGGCACTTCGCCACCGGACTCCACGCCACGGATGCGCGAGCACCAGCCGTAGAGCTTGAACGAGCGGTTGATGTTGACCGCCATGGCGTAGGCCGAGTTGGCCCAGGTGTACTTGCTGCTGTCGGCGCCGGCGGTGTCTTCCTCGAAGGCGAACGCCTCCACCGGGTCGGTCTTGGCACCGTAGGGCAGGCGGGCCAGGAAGCGCGGCATGGTCAGGCCGATGTAGCGCGCATCCTCGGACTCGCGCAGCGAGCGCCAGCCGGCGTATTCCGGGGTGGTGAAGATCTTGGTCAGGTCACGCGGGTTGGACAGCTCCTGCCAGGAACCCATGCCCATCACGGTGGGGGAGGCGGCGGAGATGAACGGTGCGTGCATGGCGGCGGAGACCTTGGCGATCTCGCCCAGCAGCTCCACGTCCGGCGGGGACTGATCGAAGTAGTAGTCGCCCACCAGGCAGCCGTAGGGCTCGCCGCCGAACTGGCCGTATTCCTCTTCGTAGAGCTTCTTGAAGATCGGGCTCTGGTCCCAGGCGGTGCCCTTGAACTTCTTCAGGGTCTTGTGCAGCTCGCCCTTGGAGATGTTCAGCACGCGGATCTTCAATTGCTCGTCGGTCTCGGTGTTGTTCACCAGGTAGTGCAGGCCGCGCCAGGCGCTTTCCAGCTGCTGGAAATCGGCGTGGTGCATGATCAGGTTGACCTGATCGGTGAGCTTGGCGTCGATCGCGGCAATGATCGATTCGATCGACTTGATCGCGTCATTGGAGATCAGGTTGGTCTGCTGCAGCGCATGCTCGGCCAGGGTGCGCACGGCGGTTTCCACCGCCTCGCGGGCCCGGTCGGTCTTGGGCTTGAATTCCTGCAGCAGCAGCGAGGCGAACTCGCTGGTCTGCTCGGTGGTCTGGCCGGCCTGGGGCGCGGCGTCGGTCATCAACTCGGCCATCTGGTTGTCCTCTTAGGCTTGCGGCTCGTTGTCCTGCGGCTTCGGCGCGCTGGCCAGGGCCTGTAGCAGGGCCGGATCCTTGATCGCTTTCATGATCAGTTCTTCAGCGCCGGTCTTGCCGTCCATGTAGGTCAGCAGGTTGGCGAGCTGGGTGCGGGCTTCGAGCAGCTGGTTCAGGGAGTCGACCTTGCGCGCCACGGCGGCCGGGCTGAAGTCGTCCATGTTCTCGAAGGTGATGTCCACGGAGAGGTTGCCTTCGCCGGTCAGGGCGTTGGGCACGTTGAACGCGACGCGCGGCTTCATGGCCTTGAGGCGCGAGTCGAAGTTGTCGACGTCGATCTCCAGGAACTTGCGGTCGGCGACGGCGGCCTGGGGCTCGGCCGGCTTGCCGGCGAGGTCGGCCATGACGCCCATGACGAAGGGCAACTGCACCTTCTTCTCGGCGCCGTAGAGCTCCACGTCGTACTCGATCTGGACGCGGGGTGCGCGGTTGCGCGCGATGAATTTCTGACTGCTGGTGCTACCCATGGTTGCTCCTCCTTCGCTGCCTTTACGGCTGTTGGGGCGTCATCGGCCGCTAGCCGGTAACGGATGCGCGGTCTGCCGGATCGGGGTTACTCGGACTCGGGGCCGCGCAAATTCTCGAATTGCGACATCCCATCGGGGATGAGGTTGCGCACGATCTCGGCGAAATCCGCCGTGACCAGCTTCCGGGCACGCTTGAGCAGCATCGGAACCGGGCTGGAGGGCTCCTGGCGCTCGTAGTAGGCGAGGATGCGGTCCAGCGTGCGCAACACGTCGTCGCGGTTGTTGATCTCGTGGGGGGCGGCGCGCGGCGCGCTGGCCACGGCGACCGGGCTCTCGCCGGCACTGCCGTCGCCGTCGTCCGTCGCGGCGTCTTCGGCCGGCGCGCTGTCGTCCAGGGGCGCGTGCTCCTTGACGATCTGCAGGGCCTGGCGGATCAGCTGCTTGAGCGGGGCGAGGTCGGCGCTCTGGGCCGAGCCGACCTGGTCGGACAGCGTCAACTCGATGGCCGCCAGTGCGGACTGGGCATCGGTGAGGGCCTGGCGGGTGCTTTCCAGCAGCGCCGGGTCGGTGTCGCGGAAGGCGCCCTGGAGCTGCTCGGCGGTCAGCGTCTCGCTGGGGAACCGCTGCAGGTCGAGGGCGTTCAGGGCAGCACGCAAAGTGACCGCTCCGAAGGCACGGGAGCTGGTCAGGTTCGCCTCGCGCACCAGGCGGATCACCGGCTCGGAGGCGAGGCCGGTGAGGGCATTGATGCGGAAGGTCGGGTCGTTGTCGTCGTCGGCGTCGAGCTGCGGGTACACGCCGTCCCAGAACTGGGTCAGCAGCTCGCGCACCAGTGTCAGGCTCTGGGCCAGGCCGGCGAGGCCTTCCAGGGCGATGGCGCTCTGCAGGAAGTAGTTGGCGATGCGCAGGTCCTTACTGCGGCCCAGCAACTGGCTGGACAGCTCGCGCACGTCGCGCCACGCGGGCGGTTCGGCAGGCAGCACGGAGTCGCCCATCTGACGTTCGGGCTGGCCTTGGGCGATTCGTTCGAGTTCGAGATACGAGGCGTCGTATTCGAGGTCGTCACCGCACGGGGACTCGGCGGAAACGGGGGAAAGCAGGTGCGACACGTCCACCACGGTGGGTGTTCTCCTTGTCAGGGCTGGGGCGAGCATGGTTCTGGAGCAGACGTACGACTTGATCACAGTCCCTTGGATCAACGTCTTGGTGACGCCATTTTTCTGGCCTCAACCGCTGCAACTCCTATCCATTTTTCGGGTCGTATTTTGCCCTTGTCAAGACAAACGCGAACCACAACCGACAGATGTGCGCTAGTCGACGCTAGCCTCTTCGGATTGTAAAAGTTTACTTTTTTCGTTCTAAGATAAGTCGGCTAAAGCCATCAGATTTTTCTTCGCTGAGAGTGTTCGCGCGGCTTGGCGAAACAGGGGCACGTGCAGGGTCCGGACCGGCGCGCTGTTGCACGGCATCGAAGGGTTCGGTGTTCGCGCCCCTCTCCAGTGAGATGTGCAAGGAGTCGCAATGCCACTGCGTTTGACCATCACCAGTTATCACAAGCTCACCCCCGGGCAACGTCCCGACGCCGAGCTGGACCGTGGTGAACTGAGGATAGGTCGTGGTACGGAAAACGACTGGGTGCTCCCTGATCCCGAGCGCCTGGTGTCCAGCCAGCACTGCACCATCCAGAGCCGTGACGGCGTCTACTACCTCACCGACACCAGCACCAACGGCGTGATGCTCGCGCAGTCGGGCATCCGCCTGCGCCGGGGCAACAGCGAGCGCCTCAATGATGGCGAAGTGCTCAAGCTCGGCGAGTACGAGATCCTCGTGCAGATCACCGCGCCGGCCACCTCGCAGCCGTTCTCCAGTGGCCCGGCCGCTGCTCCGTCGGTGGGCGGTGCGGACCCGTTCAGCAATTTCGATGCGCTGATGAGCCGACAGGTCGCCTCCAGCGCCATCCCCGAACCCTACGCCGCGCCCTCGGCCACCCAGATGCCCATGGGCGGCTCGCCGCTGGATACCAAGCCGGACCTGTTCGACTTCCTCAACCCGGCGCCACCGCCGGCGGCCGCGATTCCCGACCACGTGCCCGCCGAGCGCCATGATTTCCGCCCGCCGACACCGGTGGCTCCGCCCGCGCCGCCGCCGCTGCCCAGCGTGACGCCGCCCCCGGCCGCCGCCGCCGAGGCCCATGCGATACCGGCCGACTGGGACCCCTTTGCCGACCTCGGACTCTCCACCCCGTCGGCGGCTCCGTCGATCCCGGTGCCGATGCCCACGGCCGCCACGCCCCAGGTGCCCGAGCCGGCGCCGGTGCACGTGCCCGAGGATTTCTTCGCCGGGATCGGCACGCCTGTCAGCGATGCCCAGGCCACGTCCGTGCCGCCGCCCCAGGCCGCCGCCCAGCCGGACCCGATGGCCGTGCTGTTCGGCAGTACCCCGTTCGAGCCGAGCCCCCAGGCCGAGACGCCGGTGGCCGTGCCCGTGCAAGCGCCTGTGGACGTGCCCGTCGCCCCGGCGCTGACGCCCACCGCCCAGGCCACCCACGCCGCCATCGCCACGCCGCCGCTCGAACCCCTGGCCGCGGCCATGCCGGTGCCGACGCCGCCTGCCGCCACGCCGCCCCAGGGGGCTACCCAGGCGCCCCAGGGCGAGTTGCTGGAAGCCTTCCTGCGCGGTGCCGGGTTATCCCAGCTGCGCATCGACCGCGCCGAGGCGGCTGCGCAGATGGAGGCCATCGGGCGCAGCTACCGGCTGATGGTGGAGGGGCTGGTGGACGTGCTGCGCGCGCGCTCCAGCCTCAAGGGCGAGTTCCGCATGTCGCAGACCATGATCCGCCCGGTGGAGAACAACCCGCTCAAGTTCGCCCCCAATGCCGACGAGGCGCTGCTGCTCTTGCTGCGCCACGGCAACGCCGCCTTCATGCCGCCGGACCAGGCGGTGAAGGAGAGCTTCGATGACGTCAAGGCGCACCAGCTGGCCGTCATGGCCGGTGTGCAGGCCGCCATCAAGCACCTGCTCAAGCGCTTCGAACCCGCCACCCTCGAAGCCCGCCTGAGCAAGCCATCGGGCCTGTCGGCCCTGCTGCCGGGTTCCCGGCAGTCGCAGTACTGGGAGCTGTTCACCGACCTCTACGCGAGCATCTCGCGGGAGGCTGAGGACGACTTCCAGGACCTGTTCGGACGCGAGTTCAGTCGCGCCTACGAGGAGCACAGCGCCAGGTTGCGCGGTGGCTAGCGCCGCCCGCCTGCCGGGGCGTGGCCAGGCCCGTCCCGCCGTCGCTTCCGTGGATCAACAGCAGTCAACGAGGACGTACCGAATGCCAAGGATTCTTCTGCTCGCCATGGCCGCGCTGCTCAGCGCCTGTGCCTCCGAGCCGGAAAAGGAAGCCCCGCCGCCGCCCACCGTGGTGCAGCTGCAGATCGAAGCCAGTGCCGACCTCAACGCGCTGCCCGGCGGTGCCGGCACCCCGGTGCGGGTGCGCCTGTACGAGCTGCGCAACGCCACCACCTTCAGCCGTGCCGATTACTTCTCCCTGGTGGACAAGGCCCAGGCGACCCTCGCCGCCGACCTGGTCGCCCAGGACGAACTGCTGGTCAAGCCGTCCGATCGCCAGATGCAGGAGCGCACCCTCGACGAGGGCACCCGGCAGTTCGGCATCGTGGTCGGCTACCGCGAACTGGATGCCGCCGTCTGGCGTGACGTCATCACCGTTCCGCTGAACCAGACCAGCGCCTACAGCCTCAAGTTCGGCGCACGCGGCGTGACCGTCGCGCCGGCGCCCATCACCGAACACTGAAAAGCGGAGACAGCCCATGTCATGGAACAACCGTGTGGTCTGGTCGGAAGGGATGTTCCTGCGTCCGCAGCACTTCCAGCAGCATGACCGTTACCTCGAAGCCCTGGTGGAAGGGCGCTGCCGTTCGCTGCGCCCCGGCAGCTGGGGGTTCTCCGAGCTGAAGATCGACGAGTCGCTGCTCACCCAGGGCAAGCTGGCGATCCTCTCCGCCCGTGGCCTGCTGCCCGACGGCACCCCGTTCGACATCCCCGGCGACGACGTGGCGCCGGAGCCGTTCGACGTGGAAGAGAGCCTGCGTGACGGCATCATCTACCTGGCGCTGCCGCTCAAGCGGGCCGGTGCCCGCGACACGGTGGAGGAGGGCGAGGAGCTGGGCGGTGCCCGCTACCGCAGCCAGGTGCGTGAAGTGCGCGACGACAACGCCGCCTTCGAAAGCCGTGCCCCCGTGTCCATCGGCGGTCGCGCCCTGCGCCTGGTCACCGAGCGCGACGGCCTGGGCGAATACGCCGCCGTGGGCGTGGTGCGGGTGCTGGAGAAGCGCGCCGACCGCGCCGTGGTGCTGGACGAGTCCTACATCCCGCCGCTGCTGGACGTGGCCGTGTCCAAGCCGCTGGCGGCCTTCCGCAGCGAGCTGCTGGGCCTGCTGCACCAGCGTGGCGAAGCCCTGGCCGGCCGCGTGGTCGCCTCCGGCGCGGGCGGCGCCTCGGAAATCGCCGACTTCCTGCTGCTGCAACTGGTCAACCGTGCCGAGCCCTTGGTGGCGCACCTGGCGCGCATTGCCCCGCTGCACCCCGAGGACTTCTACCGCGAGGCCGTGGCCCTGGCCGGCGAGTTCTCCACCTTCACCGCCAGTGGCCGGCGCCCGGCCGAATACCCGGCCTACGAGCACGACGACCTGGCCAACAGCTTCGCCCCGGTGATGCTGGCCCTGCGCCAGGCCCTGTCGATGGTCATCGACAGCCGTGCGGTGCCGATCCCCATCGTCGAGAAGGCCTACGGCGTGCACGTGGCGATGCTGGCCGACCGCACCCTGCTGGAGAACTCCGCGTTCATCCTCGTGGTGCGCGCCGACGTGCCCGGCGAATCCATCCGTGGCCACTTCCCGCAGCAGGCCAAGGTGGGTTCGGTGGAGCACATCCGCGACCTGGTCAACCTGCAGCTGCCGGGCATCGGCCTGCTGCCGTTGCCGGTGGCGCCGCGCCAGTTGCCGTACCACGCCGGCAGCACCTATTTCGAACTGGACCGTGGCAGCGACCACTGGAAGCAGCTGGTGCATTCCGGCGGCTTCGCCTTCCACATCGCCGGCAAGTTCCCCGGCCTCAACCTGGCCTTCTGGGCCATCCGGAGTTAATTCGCGATGCACCCGATCGACGATCCCTTCGGCGGCCCGCCCATCGGTGGCGGCAGTGGCGGCAACAACAACGACCGCACCATGATCATGCCGCGCCCGGGCGGGCGTGGCCCCGAGCCGACGGCGCCGCGCCATGACGCACCGCCGCCCGGCCCGGCTCCGGCCAGCGGGCCGATGCTCACCGCGCGCGGCCTGGGCCTGAACCCCCTGGAGAACGCCGCCGGCCCGATGCTGGCGTTGCTCACCCGGCTGCGCAACACCATCGCCCACCCGATGCCCGCCAGCCTGCGCGCGCAGCTGCTGGGCTACCTGCGCCAGTTCGAAGAGAAGGCCCGCGCCGCCGGCGTCCCCCAGGACGAGGTGATGCTCAGCCGCTACGTGCTCTGCACCGCCCTCGACGAGGCGGTCATGAGCACCCCCTGGGGCAGTGCCAGCGAGTGGGGCAAGCAGAGCCTGCTGATCACCCTGCACAACGAGGCCTGGGGTGGCGAGAAGGTGTTCCAGCTGCTCGACCACTGCCTGCAGAACCCGCGCCAGCGCCTGCACATCCTCGAACTGCTGTACCTGTGCATCAGCCTCGGCTTCGAAGGCCGCTACCGGGTCATGAATGACGGCCGCAGCCAGCTCGACGCGCTGCGCGAGCGGGTGGCCGCCACCATCCGCGCCACCCATGGCGAGATCGAGCGCGAGCTGTCGCCGCACTGGCGCGGCCTGGTGGTCGCCCGTGACCGCCTGCGCCAGTTCCTGCCGCCCTGGGTGGTGATCGCCATCGGCGCCGCGCTGCTGCTGGCCCTGCTGTTCGGCATGCGGCTGAAGCTGGCCGCCGAGGCCGAGCCGGTGTTCAAGAACCTGCATGCCCTGGGCGACATCCCGGTGCAGACCATCGACCGTCCGCCGCAGAAGCCGAAGATCGTCGAGCGCCCGCGCCTGGCCGGCTTCCTCGCCGACGAGATCCGCGCCCAGAAGGTGGCCGTGGAAGACGCCGTGGACCGCTCCGTGGTGACCATCCGTGGCGACCAGCTGTTCGCCTCCGGCAGCGCCAGCATCGACGACGACTTCCAGCCGCTGCTGCTGCGCATCGCCGAGGCGATCCGCAAGGTCAAGGGCCAGGTGCTGGTCACCGGCCACAGCGACAACCGGCCCATCGCCACGCTGCGCTACCCGTCCAACTGGAAGCTGTCCCAGGACCGCGCCCAGCAGGTCATGGACGTGCTCGCCGCCAAGACCGGCCAGCCCGAGCGCTTCCGCGCCGAAGGCCGCAGCGACACCGAGCCGGTCGCATCCAACGACACCGCCGACGGCCGTTCGCGCAACCGCCGGGTGGAGATCACTGTTTTCGCGGAGGGCGTCGAGTGAAGGCGTTTTTCAGTTTCCTGGCCCGCTGGGTCATCCCGGTGCTGGGCCTGATCGCCCTCAGCCTGGTGATCTGGTTCGTCGGCCCGCTCATCGCCATCGGCGGCTTCGAGCCCCTGGCTTCGGCCACCGTGCGCTGGGTGATCATCATCCTGCTGTTCGCCGTGTGGATCGGCTGGCGCGTGCTGCGCCTGATCCAGGCCCGGCGCAACGCGGCCAAGGTCATGCAGGGCCTGGTGGCCGTTGCTCCCGACGCCGCCACCGTGGCCACCAGCGAAGAGCTGGCCACCCTCAAGCAGCGCATGGACGAGGCCCTGGCCCTGCTCAAGCGCGCCAAGCTCGGCGGCCATGAGCGGCGCAACCTCTATGAGCTGCCCTGGTACGTGATCATCGGCCCGCCGGGTTCGGGCAAGACCACTGCGCTGGTCAACTCCGGCCTCAACTTCCCCCTCGCCGAGCACATGGGCTCGGGTGCCATCCGTGGCGTCGGCGGCACCCGCAACTGCGACTGGTGGTTCACCGACGAGGCTGTGCTGCTGGACACCGCCGGCCGCTACACCACCCAGGACAGCCACGCCGAGGTGGACAAGGCCGCCTGGCTGGGCTTCCTCGACCTGCTCAAGACCCAGCGCAAGCGCCGCCCCATCGACGGTGCCTTCGTCGCCATCAGCCTGTCCGACCTGCTGCTGGGCAGCGAGACCGAGCGTGCCGCCCACGCCCGCGCCATCCGCGCCCGGGTGCAGGAGCTGTACACCCAGCTCGGTGTGCGTTTCCCCATCTACGTGATGCTCACCAAGCTCGACCTGGTGCCGGGCTTCATGGAGTTCTTCGACGCGCTGAGCAAGGAAGAGCGCGCCCAGGTCTGGGGCATGACCTTCGCCCTGGACGACGGCAAGAGCGCCGAAGGCCCGCTGTCGGTGTTCGGCAGCGAGTTCGCCCTGCTCGAACAGCGCCTCAACGAGCGCCTGGTGGAGCGCCTGCAGCAGGAGCGCGACCCTGCCCGTCGCGACCTGATCTACGGTTTCCCGCAGCAGTTCGCGGCCCTGCGCGATGCGCTGTCGGGCTTCCTCGACGGTGTGTTCAAGCCCAACCCCTATGAAGAGCGCCCGCTGCTGCGCGGCGTGTACTTCACCAGTGGCACCCAGGAAGGCAGCCCCATCGACCGCCTGATCGGTGCCATGGCCCAGAGCATGAACCTGGACCGCCAGCACCTGGCGCGCCAGACCGGCACCGGGCGCAGCTACTTCATCGAGCGGCTGTTCCGCGAGGTGGCCTTCGGCGAACGCGGCCTGGTGGGCGCCAACCCGAAGGTGGAGCGCCAGCGCACCTGGATCGCCCGGGGCGTGCTCGCCGCCACCGTGGTGCTGGTGCTGGCCGTGCTGGGTGTGTGGATCGCCAGCTTCCGCGCCAACCAGGCCTACATCGCCGAAGTGGATGCGCGGGTGAAGCCGCTGCACGGCCAGTTGCAGGCCCTCAGCCCGGCCCAGCGCGACGTGCTGGCGGTGCTGCCGCTGCTCAATGCCATCCGCAATGCGCCGGGTGATGCGCCGTCCTGGGCCGAGGGCTTCGGCCTCTACCAGGGCGACATGCTCGGCGCCGAGGGCGCCAGCGTGTACCGCAAGCTGCTGATCGCGGTCATGGCCCCCCGGGTCATGGCGCGCCTGGAAGAGCAGTTGCGCGGGGGCGGCAGTTCCGACTTCCTCTACGAGGGCCTCAAGGCCTACCTGATGCTGGCCGACCCGGAGCACTACGACGGCGACTTCATCAAGGCCTGGATCGCCCTGGACTGGGACCGCAGCCTGCCCCGCGACCTGGCGCCGGAACAGCGCCAGGCCCTCAACGACCACCTGGCCGCGCTGTACGACCGCGCGCCGCCGGCCGTGCGCCTGGACGACGACCTGGTGCAGGACACCCGTCGCCAGCTGCAGCAGCTCTCCGTCGCCCAGCGCGTGTACGATCGCGTCAAGCGCCAGAAGCTGCCGCAGAACGTGCCGGACTTCCGCATCAGCGAAGCCGCCGGTCGCGACGCCGCGCTGGTCTTCGCACGCAAGAGCGGCAAGCCGCTGAACGAGCCGCTGCCCGGCTTCTTCACCCAGCGTGGCTACCGCGAGGTGTTCATGGTCTCCAGCCTGAGCCAGGCCGGGACCCTGGCCGAGGAGCAGTGGGTGCTCGGCCGCACCGTGGAGGACGCCCAGGACGCCGCCAGCCTGGCCCTGGAAGTGCGCCAGCTGTACTTCCAGGACTACCTGCGGCAGTGGGATGCGCTGCTGGCTGACATCGACTTCGTGCCCATCACCAGCACCGGCCAGGCGGCCGATGTGCTGCGGGTGCTGTCCGGCCCGCAGTCGCCGCTGAAGAAGCTGCTGGAAGCCGTGGCCAAGGAGACCGACCTGCAGAAGGAAGAGCGCCTGGCCGCCGCCAAGCTGGCGAAGGAAGGCAACGGCGCCGTCGACAAGCTCAAGGCCTTGGTGGGGCAGGGCGGGGACGACACCCAGCAGCCGGCCCAGCCGGGTGCGGACGACCCCATCAGCCGCCACTTCGCCGAGCTGAACAGCCTGGTGGACAAGGGCGAGGGTGACACCGCCGCGCCCATCGAGGCCCTGCTGGCTGACCTCAACGCCCTCTACGTGCAGCTCAGCGCCATGAGCGGCGCCAGCGGCGACCAGCTGCTGGGCGAGGCGAAGAACCAGGCCCAGGCCGCCGCCCAGCGCGTCAGCCTCGGCGCCGAGCGCCAGCCGCCGCTGGTGCAGGGGCTGGTCAAATCGGTGGTCAGCGCCTCCACCAACACCATGATGGGCGGCATCCGCAACCAGCTGAACGCCGCCTGGACGGCCGAGGTGGTCAACGTCTACCGCCAGTCCCTGGCCGGTCGCTACCCGCTGGACCGCAACAGCACCCGCGACGCCACCCTGGACGACTTCGGCGCCTTCTTCGGCGTCGGCGGGGTGATGGACAGCTACTTCCGCAAGTACCTGCAGCCCTACGTCGACACCTCCGCCACCACCTGGCGCTGGCAGCCGGGCGCAGCGGAGAAGCTGGGCATCAGTGCCGGCGTGCTGGGCACCTTCCAGCGTGCGGCGCAGATCCGCGATGCCTTCTTCCGCTCCGGCAACACCACGCCGATGGTGCGCTTTGAGCTGAAGGCGGTGGCCATGGACGCCGCCATCGACCAGTTCCAGCTGGACCTGGACGGCCAGCAGTTCAGCTATGACCACGGCCCGAGCCGCCCGGTGGCCATGCAGTGGCCGAGCCCCAACAGCCTGGGCGTGGTGCGCCTGAGCGTGACTCCGCCCACCAGCGCCGGCCGTTCCGGCCTGACCCTGGAGGGCCCGTGGGCCTGGTTCCGCCTGCTGGACCAGTCCGACCTGACCCAGGGCAACGCGCCGGACCGTTTCACCCTGCGCATGCGCGTGGACAACCTGAGCATCTCCAGCGAGCTGCGTGCCAGCAGCGCCTTCAACCCGTTCCGCAGCCGCGTGGTGAGCGGTTTCGGCCTGCCGGAGCGGCTATGAGCGCAGCGGGTTTCTACGGCAAGCTCGCCGGCCGCGGCGACTTCATCCATCGCGGCCTGACCCCGGCCTTCATCGAGGCCTGGGACCGCTGGCTGGCCGCCGGAATGGCGGAAAGCCAGGCCGAGCTGGGCGGCGCCTGGCTCGACGCCTACCTGATCAGCCCGCTGTGGCGCTTCAGCATCGCCCCGGGCCTGCTGGTGCCCGAGGCGGTGGCCGGCGTGATGATGCCCAGCATCGACCGCGTGGGCCGCTATTTCCCCCTCACCATCGCCGTGGCGCTGGAACCGTCGTGCAACAGCGGCGCGCTGGTGGGGGGCGCCGATGCCTGGTTCGAACAGGCCGAGGCCTTGTTGCTGCCGACCCTGGAGCCGGAGGCGGACGTCGATGCCTTCGAGCGCGGGGTCCAGGCCCTGGGCGCGCCGGAGGCAAGCCCACGGGTGACGCCCCGGGTCAGCGACCTGGGCGCACTGGCCTACCCGGTGGAGGGCGAGGCGGCGCGCCGCGCGGTGCTCGGCCAACTGGCGGGCGAGGGCTGCAGCTTCTTCTGGGGGCGGGGATCACAACGGGTGGAGGCGCAACTGGTGAGGTTCCAGGGGCTGCCGCCGACCCGCTACTTCAGTCGCTTCCTGGTGGGCGAGGGCGCCGTCGGCCAGCCCCCGGCCATCGGGCAGATCGATTTCGGGAGCCTGTGATGCCGCTGCCTCCTGTCACGCAGTACCAGTCGGCCAGCCACAGCCATGTGGGGATGGTCCGCCAGGTCAACGAAGACGCCTGCCTGGACGCCTGCGAACGCGGGCTCTGGGTGGTGGCCGATGGCATGGGCGGACACGCCGCCGGTGACTACGTCAGCAACCTGATCGTCGATACGCTCCGTGGCGTGCCTTGCACCGATGCGCTGGACCTCTACGTGGAGGCCCTGCGCGCGGCGCTGGTGCACGTCAACACCCTGGTGCGGGCCGAGGCGGCCCAGCGCGGGGTGAACATGATGGGCAGCACCGTGGTGGTGCTGGCCGCACGCGGGGGCGAAGGCACCTGCCTGTGGGCCGGTGACAGCCGCCTGTACCGGTTGCGGGAGGGGCGCCTGGAAGGCATCAGCCGCGACCACAGCTACGTCCAGGATCTGGTGGACAGCCACCTGCTCAACGAAACGGAGGCCAGGGCGCACCCCATGGCCAATATCGTGACCCGGGCCATCGGCGTGCAGGATGACCTGGAGCTGGAGGAATCGCGGTTCGTCGTGCTGCCGGGAGACAGTTTCCTGCTCTGCAGCGACGGTCTGAACAAGACCGCCGACGACCACGAACTGTGCGAAGTGCTGGGCCACGCGGACCCCTACCAGGTGGTCCGCAGCCTGGTGCATCTGGGCTTGACCCGGGGCGCGCCGGACAACATCACGGCGGTAGTCGTCAAAGCATCCTGAGAAAGAAAAAAAGACCAGCATGGACATTCAGATTCCGGGGTACGAGATCGAGCGCGAACTGGGCGATGGCGCGATGGCCGTCGTCTACCTGGCGACCCAGCGCTCGCTGGAACGCAAGGTGGCGCTGAAGGTGATGGCCGCTGCGCTGGCCAACGACGCCAGCTTCTGCGAGCGCTTCCTGCGTGAGGGCAAGACCCTGGCGCGGCTGTCGCACCCGCACACGGTGACCATCTACGACATCGGCAACGTCGGCAGCCTGTACTACATGGCCATGGAGTACCTGCCCAACGGCACCCTGAAGGAGCGTATCGCCGCCGGTCTTAGCCCCGAGCAGGGCCTGGTGTGGCTGCGCCAGATCGCCTCGGCGCTGGGCTACGCCCATGCCCAGGGCCTGGTGCACCGTGACGTCAAACCGGCCAACATCCTGTTCCGCGCCGACGGCGGCGCGGTGCTCTCCGACTTCGGCATTGCCAAGGCGCTGGACGACCGCACCCAGTTCACCCAGGCCGGCTTCGCCGTCGGCACCCCCAGCTACATGAGCCCCGAGCAGGCCCGTGGCCAGGAGATCGACGGCCGCGCCGACCTCTACGCCCTGGGCGTGGTGCTCTACGAGATCCTCACCGGGCAGCTGCCCTACGTGGGCACCGATTCGCTGTCCACCGCCCTGGCGCACATCACCCAGCCGCTGCCGGAGCTGCCCATCGCCCAGGGGCGCTACCAGGAGATCCTCACCCGGCTGCTGGCCAAGGACCCGAACGACCGCTACCCCGACGCCGCCGCGCTGATCGCCGCCCTCGACCGCCTGCCGGCCGCGCCCGTGGCGCCGGTGGCCGACGACAACGAAGCGACCCAGTTCCGCCCGCTGGACCTGCCCGGCACCTCTGCCAGTGCGGTGAACCCGCCGGCCGCCAGCGGCATGACCGGGCTGACCCCGGTCACCGTCTCCATTCCCGACGCCGCCACCCAGGTGCCGCCCGCACCGCCGGTGGCGGACAGCGGCGCCGGCCGCAAGCGCGAATCGGTGCTGGACACCGAGATGGTCGCCACGCAGAAGCCCGAAGGGCAGAGCCGTGCGCCGCTGATCGTCGCCGCCGGTCTGGCCGCCCTCGGCGTTGCCGCCCTGGGGGGCGGTGGCTACTGGTGGCTCAACCGCGGTGGCGAGAGCACGCCGCCGGTGGTGCAGGTGCGGGACGACAGCAACACGGCGCCGACCACCGGCACCCCGTCCACGCCCGATACCACCACGGCCACGGTAGCGACCCAGGCCACCCCGGCGACCGACGTGCAGGCCGGCGACCGCCCGCTGCTGATGGCCGGCAAGAAGACCCTCTTCGAACGCGTGCTGAGCAAGCCCGGCGCACGCTTCGCCAGCCAGGCCGGTGGCCAGGGCGACGGCGAGGCGGTGCCGGCCTTCTCGGTATTCTACGTGTATGCCCGCCAGGTGGTGAACGGCACCCCCTGGGTGGAAGTGGGCGCCTCCAGCGATGGCCACCGCGACGGCTGGCTGCCGCTGGACAAGGTCAGCGACTGGAAGCAGAGCCTGGTGCTGAAGTTCACCGAGCGTTCGGGCCGTTCGCCGGTGATGTTCCTGCGTGATGCCAACCAGGTGGAGCAGTTCCTCATGGACTCGGCCAAGGCCCGCAACGCGGTGCACCAGGCCCAGTTCGGCGACGCCACCGACCCCGAGCTGGTGGCCATCGAGCCGCCGGCCAGCGCCGTGCCCCAGGACCAGTTCTACCTGCTGCCGATCTTCGACGCGCGGGAGAGCTTCGACAGCAACGGCCAGCCGGTGCAGGTGCTCAACGTCGCCTCCATCGACCCGGGCGACACCCCGCGCAAGCAGGGGGACGGCAAGCCCGCCGCAGCGGCCTCGTCGGACGCCTTCCGCACCGGCATCGTGCTGGTGGTGGACACCTCCGTTTCCATGCAGCCCTACATCGACCGCGTGCGTGATGTGGTCCACCAGCTCCACGGCGAGATCGCCGCGCGGGGCGAGCTGGACAGCGTCAGCTTCGGCATGGTCGGGTTCCGCAACAACACCGACAAGACGCCGGGCCTGCAGTACACCGCCAAGACCCTGGTCAGCCTGGAGGAGGGCCGCGACCCGGCGCGCTTCCTGGAGCTGGCCCAGCAGGTCAAGGCCACCAACGTCTCCAGCCACGACTTCAACGAAGACGCCTTCGCCGGCGTGATGCAGGCCGTCGACGGCATGGACTGGAGCGGCTACGGCGGCCGCCTGATCCTGCTGGTCAGCGATGCCGGCGCGCTGCGCAAGAGCGACCCGCTGGGCCAGACCCACATGAACGAGGCCGAGGTGCGCGAAGCGGCGCTGCGCAAGCAGATCAAGATCTACGCCCTGCACCTGAAGACCGACGCCGGCAAGAAGAACCACAGCTTCGCCGAGCAGCAGTACCGCGTGCTCACCGCCGACGCCAACCCGCAGATCGGCGACCTGTACATCCCCGTGGGCGGCGGCGACGTGAAGAAGTTCGGCGAGAGCGTCAACGAGATCGCCAGCACCTTCGCCGACCTGGTGCACAAGGTGCGCAGCAACGCCGAGCTGGAGGCGCCCACCGGTGGCGCCAGCATCGCCGCCAAGACCGAGGCGGTGGGCTACGCCATGCATATGGACTTTCTCGGCCACCGCAACCAGGCCCGTGCCCCGCAACTGGTCACCGCCTGGACCTCCGACCGTGACCTGACCAACCCGCAGCTGCCGGCCTTCCAGGTCTGTGCGCTGCTCACCAAGCTGCAGCTCAACGACCTGCAGCAGGCGCTCAAGGTGATCGTCGACGCCGCGCGCCGCACCCAGAGCTCGCCCAAGGACTTCTTCCAGGAAATCGCCAGCGCCAGCGCCTACATGAGCCGCGACCCGGCCAAGCTGACCCAGGGCGGCAACCTGGCCGAGAGCGGCCTGCTGGGCGAGTACCTGGACGGCCTGCCGTACCGCAGCAAGGCGCTGAACATGAGCCAGGACCTGTGGCTGTCGCTGTCGGTGGCCGAGCAGGAAGACTTCATCGACGAGCTGGAATCGAAGATCCGCCTCTACGAGACCTTCCACAACGACACCGCCAACTGGGTGCGCTTCGGCGACGCCGCCCCCGGTGACGCCCTCTACCGCGTGCCGCTGTCGACGCTGCCCTGATGCTGCGCATCCGCGACCTGCGCAAGACGCGCGGGCAGGGCAGCCAGCGCTACAGCCTGGAGATCCCCCGGCTGGATCTGCGCGGCGGCCAGCGCCTGGCCCTGGTCGGCCCCAGCGGCAGCGGCAAGAGCACTGTGCTCGACCTGCTGGCCCTGGTGCTGTCGCCGGACCCGGGCGCGCTGATGGAGTTCGACGACGCCGGCAGCCAGCACGACCTCGCCGCGCTCTGGCGTGACGGCCGGCAGGACGCCCTGGCGGCCCTGCGCGGTCGCGCCATCGGCTACGTGCTGCAGACCGGTGGGCTGCTTGGTTACCTCGACGTGGCCGGCAACATCGGCTTGCCCCGGCGTCTGCTGGGCCTGCCGGAGAACGGCAGCGTCGAGCGCCTGGCCAAGCAGCTGGAGATCGCCGACCAGCTGCACAAGCGCCCGGCGGCACTCTCCGTCGGCCAGCGCCAGCGGGTCGGCATCGCCCGTGCCCTGGCGCACCAGCCGCGCCTGCTGCTGGCCGACGAACCCACCGCCTCGCTGGACCCGCTCAATGCCGAGCGGGTCATGCACCTGTTGGTGGAGCAGGCCGAGTACCGCGAGCTGTGCCTGGTGGTGGCCACCCACGACCACGCCCTGGCCGAGCGCGCCGGGCTGGTGCCGTTGCCCATCGGCCTGCAGCGCGGCGCCGATGGCGGCGTCACCGCGACCCTGGCGGAGGCCCGCTGATGCGCGGCGCGCTGCTGGCCGGTCTGGCCTGGGACGACTACCGCGACGAGGCGCGCCTGTCGCTGTGCGCGGTGCTGGCGCTGGTGGCCGTGGTGGCGCCCTTGCTGGTGCTGTTCGGCCTCAAGCACGGCCTGGTCAGCACCCTCACCGAGCGCCTGGAGCGTGATCCGGCCGTGCGCGAGGTGATCCCCCTGGGCGGTGCGCGGTTCAGCCTGGCGGGCATCGCCGAGCTGGCGGCCCGGCCCGACGTGGCCTTCGTGGTGCCCCGCACCCGGCAGATCGCCGCCACTGCCGACCTGTACGCCGACGACAGCGCGCAGCCGCTCACCGTGGAGATGGTCCCCAGCGCCGAGGGCGATCCGCTGGTGAATGCTGCGCAATTGCCCGGCGCCGACGAGGTGGTGCTCAGCCAGCGCGCCGCCGAGCGCCTCGGCGTGCAGGCCGGTGCGCTGCTCACCGCCGCCTTCGGCCGCGCCAGCAACGGCCAGCCGGAATTCCAGCGCACGCGCCTGCGGGTCAAGGCGGTGCTGCCCCTGGAGGCCTACCCGCGTCCGGCGCTGTTTGCCCGGCTCGACCTGCTGGAAGCGGTGGAGGACTACCGCGACGGCCTGGCCGTGCCGCGCTTCGGCTGGCCGGGCGTCGAGGCCGGCGCCACGCGGGCGCGGGTCTACCCCGGCTTCCGCCTCTACGCCCGCGACCTGGATGCGGTGGAGCCGCTGCGGCTGTACTTCGCCGAGCGCGGCCTGGAGGTTTCCACCCAGGCCCAGGCCATCGCCCAGGTGCGCGCCCTGAGCCGCAACCTGACCCTGGTGTTCTGGGTCATCGCCGCGCTCGCCCTGGCCGGCGCCTTCGCCGCCATGGCGGCGAGCACCCTGGCGGCGGTGGAACGCAAGCGCCGCGACCTCTCGGTGCTGCGCCTGCTGGGCTTCCCGACCTTCGGCCTGGTGCTGTTCGTGGTGCTCCAGGCGCTCTATACGGGGCTGATCGCCCTGGTGCTCGCCGGCCTGCTGTACCTGGCGGCCGAGAGTGGCTTGAACCAGCTGTTCCAGTCGGCCGAGGGCGAACAGGCCTGCCGGCTGGAACTCTCCCATTACCTGCTGGCGCTGCTGGCGACCCTCGGCTGCAGCGCCCTGGCCGCTGCCTCCGGTGGGTGGCGCGCGGCCCGCATCGAAGCCTCGGAAGGACTACGTGATGTATAAGCTGCTGACAGTCGCATTTTCACTGTCCCTGGTCGCCGCCGTGGCCCAGGCCGACCCGGACCCGCTCTACAACCCCAAGCCGATGGACGACGACGTGCTGCTGCCGTTGCCCTGCGAGGGGCAGATGGCCTTCCGCTACGTCTACGTGCTGGCCAAGGGGGCGCTGGACGACCGCGAGGTGAGCCTCGGCTACCCCTTCAGCGAAGGCGAGACGGGCTACCAGCAGTCGTTCATCTCCGGCTACCGGCGCGACTACATCAACGGCCAGTTCACCCTCAACGACCTGCCCAAGCCCTGGCAGGCGAAGGTCGGCCCCGGCCTGCCCAAGCCGGAGAAGGGCACGCTGCTCAAGCCCATGCTGTATTTCGTCGGCAAGTACGAGGTGACCCAGCGCCAGTACGACCTGGTGATGGCCCAGGCGCCGTCCCTGGCCGGCCAGGGCGAGCCGCCGGCGTGCGAACCGGCCCAGCCGGGCATGGCGGCGCGGCTGCCGAAGGTCAACCTGTCGCACTTCGACGCCGAGCGCTTCGCCGCCGTCTACAGTGCCTGGCTGCTGAAGAACCACCGCGACCTGCTGCCGGTCAGCGGCCGGGGCACCAAGGCGGAAGAGGGCGGCGTCGCCTTCGTGCGCCTGCCCACCGAAGTGGAATGGGAATACGCCGCCCGTGGCGCCCATGCCGTCAGCCGCCAGGAGCTGGAAGCCCGGCTGTTCCCGCGCAAGCAGGAAGGTGCCGAGGGGGACGGCCCGCTGGCCGACTGGGCGGTGTTCAACCAGGTGGCCGGCGGCACCGGCCAGGCGGCGCGGCTGCTGCCAGTGGGCCTGAAGAAGCCCAACCCGATCGGCCTGTTCGATGTGATCGGCAACGCCGCGGAGATGGTCCAGGAATCCTTCCAGCTGGTGCATGCGGGGCGTCGCCAGGGAACCTACGGCGGCTTCGTGGTCAAAGGCGGCAACTACCTGGAAGGTGAAATGACGCTGTTCACCGGCATGCGCCGCGAGTACCCCCTGTTCGCCGCCGACGGCACCGAGCAGCGCAACGAGACCACGGGCTTTCGCGTGGCCATCGGTGCACTCTCGGCCCCGCGCTCGCGCTACAAGGAGCTGTTCGAGCAATGGAAGGCCGAAGGCCGATCCTCGTCCCTCACCGACGAGATCAGCGAAGACCAGGACCCCACCCGACTGCTCGACAGCGTGATCGCCAGCAGCACCGACCCGGAGCTGCAGGGGCGCCTGGCGCTGGTCAACGAGGAACTCAAGCGCAACATCTCGCTGATCGCGAAACAGCGCGAGGAGGCCGCGGGCAACCTGATACAGTCCGCCGCCCTGGTGGCCGAGACCATCAACAACTACAACATCCGCCTGACCAACCTGAAGAAGAGCCGTGACCAGGCCCAGGCGGCCAAGGACGAGAACGCCGCCAAGCTCTACGAGAGCGCGATGACCAACGGCCGTACGGCGCTCGACGGCGCCCTGGCGATCTATATTGACAACCTGGCCACCGGCACCCGCTATACCGACGCGGTGATCCAGGCGCAGTTCCAGCGAACCAAGGAGGAACTCAACCGAAACCCGGTATTGGGCAAGAGCCTCGTGAACCGGGCCACGCTTTTCGTCAAGCATGTCAGCCAATATCGGCAACAGCGCAAGGCGGACAAGGACGTGATTCTGAAAGAACTGCTCGGCCCCTGAGCGTCGGTCGGCAACGATCCGGTACCCAGGCAGGGCGCAGGGATGAAGATCAGGCGGACGACTGTGCGTTCGCATGAACCAGGACAACTCATAGAACGAGAGCAATGACCATGGCTATGGCTACTCCACGCAACATTCCGGCTTTCTCTGCGGTGCGCACTGCGCTGATCACCGCGGTTACCTGCACCAGCGTCCTGCTCACCGGCTGTGCCGGCATGGGCTCGCCCAGCTCCAAGGTTGCCGCCACCACCAAGGCGGAGTACTACCCGCAGTGCTACCAGCCGGTGAGCCAGCTGCGCGCCTCCGACCAGGCAGTGACCCAGTCCGTGGCCACCGGCGCCATCGCCGGCGGCGTGATCGGCGCTCTGGCGGGCGGCCTGTCCAGTGACGAGCACGCCGGTCGCAACGCCCTGATCGGTGCCGCCGGTGGCGCACTGGTGGGCGGTGCAGCCGGTTACTACACCGCGCGCCAGCAGCAGATCGCCGACGACAACGCGCGCATCGCCTCCTACGCCGCCGACATCGACAGCAGCAGCGGCGAACTGGACCGCAGCATCCGCTACGCCAGCGCCGCCCAGAGCTGCTACCAGCGCGAATTCAACAACCTGATGAGCGCCCGCAAGTCGAAGAGCATCAGCGACAGCGAAGGTCGCCTGCGCATGGCCGAGATCGTGGCCGGCCTGCAGGAAACCAACGCCCTGATGGCTGCCGTGGACGGCCGTGCCGGCGAGAACATCAACACCTACACCCAGGCCTACGAGCGTGACCTGCAGACCGTGGGCGTCGAGCGTCAGACCGTGACCCAGGTGGTCGCCGCCGAGAACCCGGTGAGCGTCGCCAGCCAGGGCGGCAAGGCCACCGGCACCAAGGCGTCCGGCAGCAAAACTTCCACCAGCAAGGCGTCCACCACCAAGGCCAGCACCAAGGCGACCACCGCCGCCGCGAAGAAGGTGCCGAAGGAAGCCGTGGCCACCGAGCGCACCCTGCAGAAGGCCGAGGCCAAGCGTGCCGAAAGCCAGAAGGTCGCCAGCCAGGGCGCGACCATGGTCAGCGACGTGTGCAACAGTCCCGATATGGGTGACTGGGCGCCGGCCAGCTGCTCCAAGGCCTGAGTGTGAGTGGCGGGCCTTGGGTGGCCCGCCCTTTGGCCGCTGCCTGCGTGCAGGAGGTTTGCATGCAGGCAGCGGGATAGGCGGTTTGGGGTGAGTGTCAGGGTGTTTGTTGCGAGTGCTGCTTGAGAATCTCGTACAGCTCTTCTTTCAGTTTGAGTTTCTGTTTTTTCAGGTCTCTTACTTCGTTGCTGTAATCACTGGCGTTGTGTTTTTCCAGTTTCGTTATCTCCTCATCCAACGCATTGTGCTGGTCGAACTTCTTCTGGAAGTGGGCATCGGTGTGTTTGAGTTTCGTGATCAGCGTTCTGTATTCGGGAAACATGGACGGCGAATCTCCTGGGTTCGTTTGAGGGCAGCTGTTACCACGCTATGCCTTCGCCACCGAGGATTTGCTGACCCTTGTCAACGTGCCCATTTCCAATGAGGCTGTATTCGTCACTCTTAGTGGGTTCTGCTCGGGTTGGTGCGGCTGTGCCGGTCCTGTAGGGTTGCGCACGGAGAATGGCTCCTCCTGAGTCCATCGCCTGATTTCTTTTGGTAAAGCCATGGCATTGCTCGACTTCCTCTTCAACCGCAAGCCCTCGCCGGATGCCTTCGCCGCGCTGTTCGAGTCCGCGGCCCGCAAGGCCGGCTTCAAGGGCGAGATGCACTACAGCCCCCGCGACTTCCGCCTCAACTACGGCGAGAGCGCCTTCTTCAACCTGCACAACGCCTACCGCGAATATTGCAACGCGCGGGGACCGGGCCGGCGCAAGGCGCTGCAGGGCTACATCGCCGCCTTGTGCGACAACCAGCGTTCCCAGGTCATGCCGCTGGACGAGGCACGCCCGCTGCTGCTGCCGGTGGTGCGCAGCCTCGGCACCCTGGAAGAGGTGCGCCTGCACCACGTGCGCACCGACGGCCACGACAATGACTTCCACCCGGCCTACCTGCCCCTGGGCATGGACGCGGCCGTGCTGCTGGCCATCGACCACCCCGAGTCCACCGCCACCCTGGTGAAAGGGCCGGACCGCAGCTGGGACATCCGCCTGGAGGAGGGCATCGCCATCGCCCTCACCAACCTGCGCGACACCACCGCCGACAGCTTCATCCAGCCGGCACCGGGGGTCTTCCAGGGCGCCTGGGGCGACGGCTACGACACCAGCCGCATCCTCCTGCCCGACGTGCTCGAGCGGCTGCCGCTCAAGGGCCGCCCGGTGTTCATGATCCCCACCCGCGACGTGCTGCTGGTCACCGGCGACCGCGACGGGCATGGTCTGGCCAGCCTGGTGGCGCTGAGCCTGGAGGCGATGGAGAAGGGCCGCATCCTCTCGGCGGGCCTGTACTGCTACGAAAACGCCAAGGTAGTGCCCTACAGCGTGCACAACCCATTGCTCCAGGCCAGCCTGGAGCGGCTGCGCAAGCTCTACACCAAGAGCGAGTACGACGCCCAGAAGCAGTCACTGGACCTGATCAACGAAGACAACGCCGTGGACATCTTCGTCGCCAGCTACCTGCTGTTCGCCAGCCAGCAGGACCCGGAGCAACTGTTCTCCCTCAGCACCTGGACCCATGGCGTCGACACGCTGCTCCCGGTCACCGAGCGCCTCATGCTGGTCCGCCCCGAAGGCGACACCGGCAACGCCCAGACCCGCATGGTCGCCTGGGACCAGGCCCTGGAACTGCTGGGCGAGTACCTAGAGCCCGTGCCCGGCCACTACCCGCCGCGTTACCGCACCCTGGGCTTCCCCGAGCCGAGCCGCGCCGAGCTGCTGGACGAGCTGAGCTGACGCGCAACCCCCAGGCCACGTCCAATCGGCCACTCAAAAAAAATCCCGCACCCGAGGGGCTCGGGGCGGGATGAAATGCCGACCGGGGGGCGGTCGGGCAAGGGCAACACTCAGGCCTGGGGCTGCCAGCCGCCGCCGAGGGCCTTGTAGATGGCGACGATGCCGCTGTAGAGCTCCACTTCGGCCTGGGCCTGGGCGTCTTCGGCGGCCAGGCGTTCGCGTTCGGCGTCCAGCAGCACGAGGAAGTCCACGGTGCCTTCGCGGTAGCGCACGGCGGCCTGCTCGGCGGCGGCGCGGGTGGCTTCCGACTGGCGCACCAGGGCGACCAGGCGTTGCTGGCGCTTGCCGTAGTCGCTGAAGGCGTTCTCGGACTCTTCCAGCGCCAGCAGCACCTGCTGTTCATAGCTGGCCAGGGCGCCGTCGGCTTCGGCCTCGGCGCCGCGCAGGCGGGCCCGCACGCTGCCGAGGTCGAAGGCGGCCCAGCTGATGGTGGGCGCCACGCCCCAGGCGCGGGCGGCGGAGGAGCCGATCTGCGAGCCGCGTCCGGCAGTGAAGCCGAGGAAGCCGGAGAGGCTGACCCGGGGGAACAGGTCCGCCGTGGCCACGCCGACGTTGGCGGTGGCAGCGGCCAGGCGCCGTTCGGCGGCGGCGACATCCGGGCGGCGGCGCAGCAGCTCGGCGGGGTCGCCGATGGGCAGTTGCTTGGCGATCACCGGCAGCGGCTTGGGCGACAGGTCCACGCTGAGCTGGTCCGGGCGCTGGCCGAGGAGGGTGGCGATGCGGTTGCGCGCGCGGCTGGCGATGGCCTGCAGTTGCGGCAGGGTGGCTTCGGTGGCGGCCAGGCGGCCGTCGGCGCGCAGCACGTCCAGCTCGCTGCCGACGCCGGCGTCGCGCAGTTGCTCGGTGAGGCCACGGGATTCCTGCTGGTTCTTCAGGTTCTCGCGGGCGATGCCCTCGCGCAGCTGGGCGCCGCGCAGGGTGCCGTAGGCGTCCACCAGTTCGGCGATGAGGCTGACCTGCAACTGCTGCAGGTCGGCCTGGGCGGCGCCGGCCTCGGCGTCGCTGGCTTCGATCTGGCGCTGGATGCGGCCGAACAGGTCCAGTTCCCAGGCCATGTCCAGGCCCAGGTCGTAGCGCTCGGTGGTCACCCGGTCCTCGGTCTGGCCGGGCTGCTGGGCCTTGCCGCCCTGGGCAGCGGCGCGGCTGGTGATCACCGGCAACTGGTCGTTGCCGACGTCGTCACGGATGGCACGGGCGGCGCGCAGGCGGGCGAAGGCCACGCGCAGCTCGCGGTTCTGTTCGAGGGACTGCTGCACCAGCTGGTTCAGGGTCGGGTCGTCGAACTGCTGCCACCAGAGGCTCTCGAAATGCGAACGGTCGACCGGGGTGGCCTCGGCCGAGGCGAGCCGCGCGGGCTCGCTCTCGGGGGCCTTGTAGTCCGGGCCCACGGCGCAGGCGCTCAAGGCGAGGGCCAGCAGGGCAGGGGCGAATGCCTTGTTGATCATGCGTGCAGTTCCTTGAGTTTCTGGGCCTTGGCCGCCTTGCGCGCTTCGCCTTTCTCGACGAAGCCGCGGATCAACACATAGAACACCGGGGTCAGCAGCAGGCCGAAGAAGGTCACGCCGATCATCCCGCTGAACACCGCTACACCCATGGCATGGCGCATTTCGGCACCGGCACCGGAGGACAGCACCAGGGGCACCACGCCCATGATGAAGGCGATGGAGGTCATCAGGATCGGGCGCAGACGCAGGCGGCAGGCTTCCAGTACCGCGGCCAGGCGGTCGAGGCCTTCTTCCTGTTTCTCCTTGGCGAACTCGACGATGAGGATGGCGTTCTTGCACGCCAGGCCCACCAGTACGATCAGGCCGATCTGGGTGAAGATGTTGTTGTCGCTGCCGGCGAGGATCACCCCGACGATGGCGGAGAACAGCACGGTCGGCACGATCAGGATCACCGCCAGCGGCAGGCTCCAGCTTTCGTACTGGGCGGCCAGCACCAGGAAGGCCAGCAGCACGCAGAGCGGGAAGATGAAGATCGCGGTGTTGCCGGCGAGGATCTGCTGGTAGGTCAGGTCCGTCCACTCGTAGGTCATGCCGTTGGGCAGCTCTTCCTTGAGCAGCTTGGCGATGGCGTCCTCGGCCTGGCCGGAGCTGTAGCCGGGGGCGGCGGCGCCGTTGATCTCGGCGGTGATGAAGCCGTTGTAGTGCATGACGCGGTCCGGGCCCGAGCTGTTGTCGACCTTGACGAAGGTGGACAGCGGGATCATCTCGCCCCGGTTGTTGCGCACCTTCAGCTGGCCGATCTGCTCGGGCTCCAGGCGGAACGGTTGGTCAGCCTGGACGTTGACCTGGTAGGTGCGGCCGAAGCGGTTGAAGTCGTTGGCGTACAGCGAACCCAGGTACACCTGCATGGTGTCGAAGATGTCGCTGATGGCCACGCCGTGGGTCTTGGCCTTCTCGCGGTCGATGGCGGCATCCACCTGGGGCACGTTGACCTGGTAGCTGGTGAACACCGACATGGGGTTCAGCTCCGGCAGCTGGCGCGCCTTGGCGATGATGTTCTGGGTCTGCTTGTACAGCTCCTCGTAGCCCAGCCCGCCACGGTCCTCCACCTGCAAGCGGAAGCCGCCGATGGTGCCGAGGCCCTGCACGGGCGGCGGCGGGAAGATGGCGATGTAGGCGTCCTGGATGCCGGCGAACTCCTGGTTCAAGGCGGCGGCGATGGCCCCGGCGGACATGGACGGGTCCTTGCGCTCATCGAAGGGCTTGAGCGGGGTGAACACGATGCCGCTGTTGGGGCTGTTGGTGAAGCCGTTGATGGACAGGCCGGGGAAGGCCACGGTGTTCTCCACGCCCGGGTGCTTGGCGGCGATCTCGGACATGCGCTTGATCACGGCCTCGGTACGGTCGAGGGTGGCGGCGTCCGGCAGCTGGGCGAAGGCCACCAGGTACTGCTTGTCCTGCTGCGGCACGAAGCCGGTGGGGGTGCTGGAGAAGCCCAGGTAGCCGCCCAGCAGCAGGCCGCCGTAGACCAGCATGGCGATGCTGCTGCCGCGCAGCACACGGCGCACGGTGCCGACGTAGCCCTTGCCGGCGCGGTCGAAGAAGCGGTTGAACGGGCCGAACAGCCAGCCTCCGAAGAGCCGGTCCAGCAGGCGCGAGAAGCGGTCCTTGGGCGCGTGGTGGTCCTTCAGCAGCACGGCGGCCAGTGCCGGCGACAGGGTCAGGGAGTTGAACGCCGAGATCACCGTGGAGATGGCGATGGTCAGCGCGAACTGCTGGTAGAACTGCCCGGTGAGGCCGGAGATGAAGGCGGTGGGCACGAACACCGCGCACAGCACCAGGGCGGTGGCGACGATGGGGCCGGTCACTTCCTTCATGGCCTGGCGGGTGGCCTCCACCGGCGACTTGCCGAGGCCGATGTTCCGCTCGACGTTCTCCACCACGACGATGGCGTCGTCCACCACGATGCCGATGGCCAGCACCAGGCCGAACAGCGACAGGGCGTTGAGGGAGAAGCCGAACAGGTGCATCACCGCGAAGGTGCCGATCAGCGACACCGGCACGGCGGCCAGCGGGATGATCGAGGCGCGCCAGGTCTGCAGGAACAGGATCACCACCAGCACCACCAGCACGATGGCTTCGAGCAGGGTGTGCACCACTGCCTCGATGGAGCCGCGCACGAAGATGGTCGGGTCATAGACGATTTCGTAGTCCATGCCCTGGGGGAAGCCCTGCTTCAGCTCGGCCATGCGCTGGCGCACCGCATCGGAGATGGCGATGGCGTTGGAGCCGGGGCGCTGGAACACCGGGATGGCCACCGCCGGCTGGTTGTTCAGCAGCGAGCGCAGGGCGTACTGGTTGGAACCCAGCTCGACCCGGGCAATGTCCCGCAGGCGGGTGATCTCGCCGTCGTCGCCGGCGCGGATGATGATGTTCTCGAACTCTTCCTCGGTGACCAGGCGGCCCTGGGTGTTGATGGAGAGCTGGAAGCTGTTGCCGGCATCCGACGGCGGCGCGCCGAGGGCACCCGCGGCGACCTGGCGGTTCTGTTCGCGGATGGCGTTGACCACGTCGGTGGCGGTCAGGTTGCGCGAAGCCACCTTGTTCGGGTCCAGCCACACGCGCAGGGAGTAGTTGCCCATGCCGAACAGCTGCACATCGCCCACGCCGTCCAGGCGCGCCAGCTCGTCCTTGACGTTGAGCGCGGCGTAGTTGGACAGGTAGAGCATGTCGTAGCGCTGATCCGGCGAGGTCAGGTGCACCACCATGGTCAGGTCCGGGGAGGCCTTGTCCACGGTCACGCCGAGCCGCTGCACTTCGGTTGGCAGGGTGGGCATGGTGCGGGTGACGCGGTTCTGCACCTGCACCTGGGCGTTGTCCAGGTCGGTGCCCAGGGCGAAGGTCACGGTGAGGGTGAGCTTGCCGTCGTTGGTGGACTGGGAGGACATGTAGAGCATGCCTTCCACGCCGACGATGGCCTGCTCCAGCGGCGAGGCCACGGTTTCACCGATCACCTTGGGGTTGGCGCCGGGGAAGTTGGCGCGCACCACCACCGTGGGCGGCACCACTTCGGGGTATTCGCTGATGGGCAGCTGGAACAGCGAGATGGCGCCGCCGATCAGGATCAGCAGCGACAGCACGGCGGCGAAGATCGGCCGCTTGATGAAGAACTGGGAAAAATTCATGGCGTACTACCTCAGCCGCGCGGGCTGACGGAGGGTTTTGCGTTCTGTTCGGCCACGCGCGGGGCATCGCGGCCCTCCACCGAGCGGCGCAGGTCGTCCAGGCGGGCGAGGGTCTTGTCGTCGGCCATGGGCACTGCCTGCGGGTCCACGGTGGCGCCGGGCATGGCGCGCTGCAGGCCGTTGACGACGATCTTCTCGCCCTTGGCCAGGCCAGTGCGGATGATGCGCAGGCCTTCCACCTTCGGGCCCAGCTCCACCGGGCGGTAGCTCACGGTGTTGTTGTCGCCCAGCACCAGCACGTACTTCTTGCCGAGGTCGGTGCCGATGGCTTCGTCCTTCACCAGAGCGGCGGGGTAGGTGTCGCTGCCCACCAGCTTGACCCGGGCGTAGAGGCCGGGGGTGAACTGGCCGTCGGCGTTGTCGAACACGGCGCGGCCACGGATGGTGCCGGTGCGCGGGTTGACCTGGTTGTCGAGGAAGTCCAGCTGGCCCTGGTGCGGGTTGCCGGTCTCGCTGGACAGGCCCAGGTACACCGGGCTGGCGCCACGGGCGTCGGCACCGGTCTTGCGGGCCAGCTCCACGTACTTGAGGAACACGCGCTCGTCGGCGTCGAAGTAGGCGTAGACCTTGTCGGTGGAGACCACCGAGGTCAGCAGCGATTCGCCGGCGTTGACCAGGTTGCCTTCGGTGATCTCGGCACGGCTGACGCGGCCCTCGATGGGCGCTGTGACGCGGGTGAAGCCGAGGTTGAGGCGGGCGTTGTCCAGTTGCGCCTGGATCGCCGCGACATTGGCCTGGGCCTCGGCGGCGGCGCTGGTGCGGGCGTCGGCCAGCTCGGCGGAGATGGCGTTGCTCTGGCGCAGGCGGTCACCACGGCGGGCTTCGTTCTGGGCACGGTTGAGGCCGGCGCGGGCCTGCTGCAGCTGGGCTTCCAGGCGTTTCACTTCAGCCTGGAAGGGGCGCGGGTCGATCTGGAAGAGCAGGTCGCCCTTCTTCACCAGGCCGCCTTCGTGGAAGGCCACCTTGTCGATGTAGCCGGAGACGCGGGGACGGATCTCGACGGATTCGGGGGCTTCCAGGCGCCCGGTGAATTCATCCCATTCGTTGATCGGCTGCTGCAGCACTTCGGCAACGCTGACCTTGGCGGCGGCCTGGTTCATCGGGGCCTCGGGCGTCTTGCCGCAGGCCGCGAGCACCAGCATTGCGGCGAGGGTAAGGCCGGTGCGCCAGGGTTTGTGGGGGGTCTGTTCCATGTGTAGCTCCGCCAGTTGGACTTGTGAGTGGGCGGAGTCTGCGTCGCGGGGCTGAGCGGAACGAATCGAACGCTGCGAAGGTGACTATCACTGTGGGTGATGAATGGGTCTGGGAGGGTGCGGGAAGTGTTTATTCAGGCCCGGCTGGTTATCGGAGTTCTGCTGATGGCACATGTTTCGCCCTCCCGGGCGAGCCCCTTTTGGCAGTCGCCCCAAAAGGAGCCAAAAGGGCTTGCCCCTGCATACGGGTCCCGCTGCGCGGGACTTCCCTCACTCCATCGTCGTTCCAGGGGCACGCGCTGACGGGCCATCCCTGGCCCAGCAGCGCTCTCGCGACATCCATGTCGCTCAACCCCCTACACGACGACTGCGCTCGGCCTCCTGAAGGGGCGGTTATCCCCGCCCCACCATTCCAAGACTGGCATCAGCACCGAGTGCGCTCACTACTCAGGGAAAGAAGACAGGAAGAAGGTCTGAATATGCCCGCCCGGAGTCAGTGCCCCGGTTCCACCAGCAGGCGGGCGCGGGCGAGGGCGTCGGGGTTCACTTCAAGGCCCAGGCGGGTGACCCGGGCGCCGGCCCGTTCCACGCTCTGCAGCCAGCCCAGCAGGGCGTCGAGGCTGCCTTCCAGGGTGAGGTGGATGGCGCCGCCGGCTTCGTTGTCCATGCGCTCGATGTTCAGTTGCGCCTCTGCGCCGGAGCGGGCCAGCAGGCCGGGCAGGGCCTTGGCGTCCAGGCTGGCGCGGGGGGCGCTGGCGGGCAGGCGGGTGAGGTCGAAGCGCAGCATCTGAGCCTGCTGGTACTGCTGCTGAGCGTGCTGCAGGGCGGCGCGCTCCGGTTGCAGGAGCAGGGTCCAGGCCAGCACCGGGGTGAGGAACAGCACGAGCAGCAGCAGGGCGCGGCGCTCACGGGGTGGCAACTGGTCCCAGCGCTGGCGCAAGGGGGCGGTGAGGGTGGCGGGCGACATGGGGGCTCCTGGGGTCAGGGGGTGGCGATCTGCAGGCGCGCGCTGACGCCCTGGGCGTCACGGGCGCCGGCGTCGGACTGCACCGCCAGGCCTTGGCCGGTGAGCCCTTCGCGCAGGCGTTCGAGGTCGGCGAAGGAGGCGCTGCCGACCCGCAGGGTCCAGCCTTCGCCGGCCTGGTAGTCGAGCCGCTGGACCTTGGCCAGGGCGCCGCCGCCGGCACTCCAGGTGCGCGCCAGGTGCTCCAGGCTGCGGGCCAGGTCGGTGTCGGGCTGATCGGCCTTGGCCAGGCGGGCGCGCACCTGGCGCTCCAGGTCCACCACGCGGGGCTCGTCGGGCACGCGGGCCTGCCACTGGGCGAGGTTCTCGGCCTCCAGGGTGGCGGTGGCCTGCTCCAGGGTCTGGCGCTGCATGCGGTCGTGCAGCCATTGGCCGCTGCCGGCGAGCACCAGCAGCAGGGCCAGGGTGCCCCAGGGCATGGCGCGGCGGTCGCCACCGGCGAACTCGCCCTGGCGCAGGTCGATGGCCTGGCGGCTGCCTTCGGCCAGCAGCGCCCAGGGTTCGTCTTCCCGCTGTTGCAGGTCGCTGGGCAGCAGCACGGCGCTGGCGGCCAGGGTTTCGTCGTCCAGGGCATCGCAGAGGCCGGGTGCGCCGCCCACCAGCCAGCGACCGGCACAGCGCAGGGCCAGGGGTTGGCCGGGGGGCAGGCAGTCGGCGTCGAGGTGGATGCGCCGGGGCGTCAGCCCCACGGCGGACAGGCGCTCCAGGCAGGCACTGAGCCAGGCGCGGTCGAGGGCGATCACCCGGCACTGGCGACCCTGTTGCAGCGGCCCCTGGGCCAGGTGCAGGCGGTCCAGGTCGTCCAGCAGGCGTTCTTCCAGGGCGGAGCGCACCGCCTGGCGCAGCCAGCGGCCGCTGCGCGCCGGGACCTCGACGCTGTGCAGGCTGGCAGCCTCGGCGGGCAGCAGCAGGGTCAGGGCGTGGCCGGCCAGTGCCTTGGCGGCCTGCTCCAGGTTGCCCTGGGCGGGGGCGCCGGTGGCCGTCCACCAGGTGGCAGGACTGTCGGCGGCGGGGGTGGACAGGTGGAGCCAGGCGTGCACGGGGGTCACTCCGTCGTTGAAGGGGATGGGAGCACCTGGCGACGCAGCACCCGCAGGTGCCCGTCCTGTTCCAGGTGCAGGTCGCTGGCCAGGTGCAGGCGGCGGTCGCCCAGCTCGGCCAGCAGGTGGATGCGGAAGAAGCGGCTGTCCACGGCCAGGCCCGGGGCGCGCACTTCGCGGCCCTGCAGCAGGGGCAGTTCGAGGAAGTCCTGCACCGTGGCCCAGCCGTCGGCGGGGCGTGCCTGCACCAGGGTGCGGGCGAGGGACGGGTCGAGGCCTTCCAGGCTCGCCAGCTGCACAGCCGAGGCGGTGTTGAGGTTGAGGGACGCGCCGCCGAGGGTGGCCACGTGGGGCGCCAGGCGGGCGAAGTCCTGGGGGGCGAGGTCGCCCAGGCGCAGCAGCTCGCTGGCGTCCAGCAGGCCCTGGGCCTTGCCGCCGGGGCCGGGCCGGGTGGGCAGGCGCGCGGGGTCGTGGGCGGGCACGTCGAGCTGGGCCAGCAGGCGCTGGTAGCGGGCGCGCTGCAGGTCGCTGCGGCCGACCCGCAGGTGGTCGAGGTCGAAGCGGCCGGCCAGGTCTTCGATGCGCACCTGCACCTGGCCGCCGCCCAGGTCCCAGCGCTGTGGCGTACGTGCCCAGCCCTGGCCCAGGTGGACCTGGGGCGGGTCTTCGCGGTTGGCCAGGTCGTCCCGCAGTTGCTGGCGGGCCCAGGTCTCGCCGCTCAGGGCCATCTGCCAGAGGTGCTGCTGGTCCAGCTGGCGGGCGGTGGCGGCCAGGCTCAGGCGCTGGCGGGCGAGCATGTCGGCCACCACCAGGGTCACCAGGGCGGTGACCAGCAGCACGCTGAGCAGGGCGACGCCGCGTTGGCGGTGTTCAGTCATCACGCTGGCCCTCGCTACCGGGCAGGAGGATCACCCGGCGCAGCTCCGGGTAGCCCGGTGCGTCGAGCACCAGGTCCACGGCGGCCGGCAAGGCCAGGGCGCCGCCGCTGGCAGGCCAGCTGTCGTGGCGCGCGCCCTGGGCGTCGATGTAGCCCAGGCGCAGCAGGGTGACGCCCTGCAGCAGGCGCTGGCGGCGGGTGGCGCCGTCGTCGGGGTTACGGAATTCGCGCCACCATTCGCCGTCTTCCCACTGGTGGCTCACCAGCAGCAGGTCGCTGCGGGGCTGGCCGAGGGGGTTGGCCGCGCCACCGCGCAGCAGGCGCAGGCGGTCGTCTCGGCCGATCAGCGCCTGGCGCCGGCTGGGGTCGTCGGGCAGGGGGCGGGGTACGGCCTGCCAGAGGTCGCGCTGGAGGATGTCCAGGGCCCGCTGCAGGCTGCGCAGTTGCTGTTCGTGCAATTCGATGCGCTGTTCGCTGTGCAGCACCCGCTGCAGCAGCTGGTAGCTGGCCAGGCCGAGCAGGCTGAACAGGGCGATGGCGATCAGCACTTCCAGCAGGGTGAAGCCGCGCTGGGTCATGGGCGGGCCTCGATGAAGCCGTTCAGGCGCGCGCGGGTCACCGGGGGGCGGCCGGGCACGGCGACGGCCACGTCCACTTCCAGCAGGCGCGGGTCGGGGGCGTTGCCCACTTCCACGGCCAGCAGCCATTCGCGGCCGGCGAAGGCAATGCGCTCTTCCCGGTGGCCCATCTGCGGCGCCAGCAGGCCGACGCGCAGTTCGTTGAGACGGTTGTCCGCCAGCCAGCTGGCGAGGCTGCGTTCCACCAGCCCGGCGCTGTTGCGGGCGACGTGGGTGGCGGCGCTGTAGAGCGCGACGGAGAGGGTGGCGAAGATCGCCAGGGCAACCATCACTTCCAGCAGGGTGAAGCCGTCAGAGCGTTTCAACGCGCACCTCCTCCAGACCGTCGCTGGACAGTTCCAGCACCGGCCGGCCGCGCACCTCGATCTGCAGGCTGAAGGGCGTCAGCTCGTCGCTGGAGAGCACCAGCAGCTGGGGGCCGGGGCCGGGCACGGGGGCGCCCAGGCCGGGGGCCTGCTCGCCCAGTTCCAGGTGCAGGCGCAGGCTGTCGGGCAGCTGCTGCGGGCGGTAGTCGCTGGCCGGGATCCAGCGGCCGTCGGTGTCCAGTCGGTGCACGGAGTAGCCGTCGGGTTCGATGCGCACGCCCAGTTCCTGGCGCTCCAGCATGGCGTCCTCGCGCAGCAGGCCGAGCAGGCTGCGCAGGCGCTCGGCTTCGCGCTTGGCGTGCTGCGGGCCGTGGTCGCTCTGGGCGAGGGTCAGGGTGCTGGCCAGCAGGCCGACCATGAGGATCACCACCAGCACTTCCAGCAGGGTGAAGCCTCGGCCCTGGCGAGCCGGCGGGGTGCGGTGGCGCCAGCGCTGCATCAGAGGTCCCAGTTGCCGATCTCGGCATTCAGGCCTTCGCCGCCGGCACGGCCGTCGGCACCGAAGGAGAACAGGTCGTAGGCGGTGCCCCGGCTGCCGGGCACCACGTACTGGTAGGGGTTGCCCCAGGGGTCGACGGGCAGGCGCTTGAGGTAGCCGTCGGGGTTCCAGTTGCGTGCGGCCGGGGTGCCGCTGGGCTTGCTGACCAGCGCTTCGAGGCCCTGCTGGGTGCTGGGGTAGCCGTGGTTGTCGAGCTTGTAGATGTCCAGCGCCATGGCAATGGCCTTGATGTCGCTGCGGGCGGCGGTGACCTTGGCCTGGTCCGGGCGGTTCATGATCTGCGGGACCACGAGTGCGGCGAGGACGCCGAGGATGACCACGACGACCATGATTTCGATCAGGGTGAAACCCCGTTGCCGGTTGCGGGTGTGCATGGGTGTGCCTGCCTTCAGGTGATGAGTTGGTTGAGGCTGAGGATGGGCATCAGGATCGCCAGGACGATGAGCAGCACGCTGGCGCCCATGAACACCAGCATCGCCGGCTCGAACAGTCCGACGAGCATGGCGATGCGGTTGGCCAGCTGGGTTTCCTGCTGGGTGGCGGCGCGGTCGAGCATGGCGTCCAGCTCGCCGGAGCGCTCACCGCTGGCGATCAGGTAGAGCATCATCGGCGGGAAGTGGCCGCTGCGCTCCAGTGCCCGGGTCAGGCCGCCACCTTCTCGCACCGAGCGCGCCACGTCTTTGAGACTCGTCCGAATCCGTTGGTTGGCCACCACTTCGGCGGCGATTTCCAGGGCGTCCACCAGCGGTACGCCGCTGCGCCCGAGGATGGCCAGGGTGCTGGTGAAACGGGTGCAGTTGCTCGCCCGCAGCACCTTGCCCACCACCGGCAGGCGCAGCTGCAGGCCGTGCCAGGCCAGGCGCGTGGCGGGGCGGCGCAGGGCCAGGTGCACGCCCACCGCTGCGCCGGCGACGAGCAGCAGCATCAGCAGGCCGTGGGCCTGCAGGCCGGCGCTGGCGGCGATCAGGCCACGGGTCAGGGCGGGCAATTCCTGGCCGCTGTCGATGAACACCTTGACCACGTCCGGCACCACGAAACCGAGCAGGAAGCCGACGATGCCGAAGGCCGCCACCAGCAGGATGCTGGGGTAGAGCATGGCCAGCTGCAGTTGCTGGCGCGCCGCCTGGCGGGCCTCGGTGTAGTCGGCCAGTTGCATCAGCACCTGGGCCAGGTGGCCGGCGCGCTCCCCGGCGGCCACGGTGGCGCGGTACAGCGCCGGGAAGGCGCGGGGGAACTCGGCCATGGCGCGGGCCAGGCCGTGGCCTTCCAGCACCCGCGCGCGGATGGCCAGGACCATGGCCTGGTGGGCGCGCTTCTCGCACTGGGCGGCGACCGCCGCGAGCACCTCTTCCAGGGGCAGGGCGGCCTGCACCAGGGTGGCCAACTGGCGGGTCAGCAGGGCCAGGTCGGCGGTGGACAGCCCCTGGCGGTTGCGCCCCGGGGCGCCCTCGCGCGGGGTGCTGCCCCGGTGGTTCCTGAGCTTGAGCGGCACCAGGTTGCGCTCGCGCAGCAACTGGCGCGCCTGGCGCTCGCTGTCGGCTTCCTGCACGCCGCGCAGCTTGCGGCCGCCCGGGTCCATGGCGAGGTATTCGTAGGCGGCCATCTCAGTCCTCCCGGGTGACGCGCAGCAGTTCTTCGAGGCTGGTCACGCCGGCCAGCACCTTGTCGCGGCCGTCCATGAACAGGCTGGGGCCGTGGCGGCGGGCGTGGCGGGTCAGTTCGGCCTCGCCGGCGCCCTGGTGGATCAGCTGGCGCAGGGCTTCGTCCAGCAGCACCAGTTCGTAGAGGCCCTGGCGGCCGCGATAGCCGCTGTGCTGGCAGGCGTCGCAGCCCACCGGGTGCCAGAGCGTGGGGCGTGCCTGCGGGTCGAGGCCGAGGTGCTCGCAGGCGGCGTCGTCGGCGGGGCCGGGTTGCTTGCAGTGGGGGCAGAGCACCCGCACCAGGCGCTGGGCCAGCACGCCCACCAGGGAGCTGCACAGCAGGAAGGGCTCGACGCCCATGTCCACCAGGCGGGTGACGGCGCCCACGGCGCTGTTGGTGTGCAGGGTGGAGAGCACCAGGTGGCCGGTGAGGGAGGCCTGCACGGCGATCTCGGCGGTTTCGTGGTCGCGGATCTCACCCACCATCACCACGTCCGGGTCCTGGCGGAGGATGGCCCGCAGGCCCCGGGCGAAGGTCATGTCCACCTTGGTGTTGACCTGGGTCTGCCCGATGCCGGGCAGGTGGTACTCCACCGGGTCCTCGATGGTGAGGATGTTGCGGGTCTGGCTGTTGAGGCTGGCCAGGCCGGCGTAGAGGGTGGTGGTCTTGCCCGAGCCGGTGGGGCCGGTGACCAGCAGGATGCCGTGGGGGCGCGCCAGGGCGCCTTCCAGGCGGCTGCGGGTGCCGGGGTCCATGCCCAGGCGGCTGAGGTCGAGGCGGCCGGCCTGCTTGTCCAGCAGGCGCATCACCACCCGTTCGCCGTGGGTGGAGGGCAGGGTGGAGACGCGCACGTCCACTTCGTGGCCGGCGATGCGCAGGGCGATGCGACCGTCCTGGGGGATGCGCTTTTCGGCGATGTCCAGCCGCGCCATGACCTTGATCCGCGACACCAGCAGCCCGGCCAGTTCACGGCGGGGCTGGAGGATCTCGCGCAGCAGGCCGTCCACCCGCAGGCGCACGGAGAGGTGGCGCTCGAAGGTCTCCAGGTGGATGTCGGAGGCCTTGGCCTTCACCGCCTCGGCGAGGATGGCGTTGATCAGGCGGATGATCGGCGCGTCGTCTTCCTGCTCCAGCAGGTCGGTGGTCTGCGGCAGTTGCTCGGCGAGGCTGGCCAGGTCGTCCTGGCCGGCCATGGCGTCGCCCAGGCCGTCAGCCACTTCGCGGGCGTCGTTCTGGCCGTCCTGGTAGTGGCTGGCCAGGGCCTGGGCGAAGGCCTCGGCGTCCAGCACCCGGGGGCGCAGGGCGCTGCCGTGCTGGCGGCGTACCTCGGCGAGGATCGCCAGCTCGGCGCCGGCCCGGCACAGCAGCTCGCCGCCGTGCAGCAGCACGCCGTGGCGCCGGGCGTAGCTGAAGGGCAGACGCGCGCTGCTCATCGCCCCTTGGCTCCGCGCATGTCCAGCACCTGGCCGCCGTCGTTGTCGAACAGCTGGCGCGGGTCGCTGGGCAGCAGCAGCCCGCTGGGGCCACGGTCGTTGCTGCGCAGGTTGCGCAGGTCGTTGTACTTGCGCTGGCCGAGTTCGCCGCTCTCCTCGCTGGTGCGCAGCAGGGTGGGGCGCAGGAAGACCATGAGGTTGGTCTTCTCGGTGACCTCCTTGGTGGAGCGGAACAGCCCGCCGATCAGGGGGATGTCGCCCAGCAGCGGCACCTTGCTGACCTGGGTCTTGACGTTGTCCTTGATCAGGCCGCCGATGACGATGATCTGCCCGTTGTCGGCGAGGATGGTGCTCTTGATCGCGCGCTTGTTGGTGATGGCGTCGCTGGTGGTGATGCCCGGCGGGGCGGCGGCCAGCTCGGAGCTCTCCTGCTCGACCTTGAGGCGCAGGCTGTTGCCCTCGTTGATGTGCGGGGTGACCTTGAGGGTCACGCCGATGTCGCGGCGCTCGACGGTGGTGAAGGGGTTGTTGGCACCGGCCGCGTCGGTGGTGTAGGAGCCGGTCTGGAAGGGCACGTTCTGACCGACGAGGATCTCCGCCGGTTCGTTGTCCAGGGTCAGCAGGCTGGGGGTGGAGAGCAGGTTGTTGTTGGAGTCGCTGGACAGGGCGGTGACCAGGGCGGCGAAGTGGCCGCTGCCGACGCCGATCACACCGCCGTCGGGCAGGGTGGGGCGCTTGCCGTCCTGCAGGGTGCCCAGCAGGGAGCCGATGGTCAGGCCGCTGCCGCCGAACTGGATGGAACCGGCTGCGTCGCCGCCACGGCCGGCCCACTGCACGCCGAGGGCGTCGTTGATGTCGCCGCTGACTTCGACGATGGCCGCTTCCACCAGCACCTGGGCGCGGGGGCGGTCGAGCTGGGCAATCACGGCGTCGAGGGTCGCCAGCTGGGCCGGTTCGGCCATCAGCACCAGGGCGTTCTGGCTTTCGTCGGCGCTGATGAGGATGGAGCCGGCACGGCCTTCCTTGCCGCCGTTGCCCACTTCCATGCGCTTGCCGATGCCGGAGAGCAGGTCGGCCAGTTGCTTGGCGTCGGTGTGGTGCAGGCGCACCACGCGGGTGCCGTCGTTGGCGTTGCCGGGCACGTCCAGCTGGCGGGCGAGGGTGGCCATCTGCTCGCGGGCCTGGCTCGGGCCGACCAGGATCAGCCGGTTGCTGCGGGCATCGGCGATGGCGCGGGCGCCGGCCGGGGCACCGCTGCCCTGGTTGACGCTCTCGGTGAGGGTGGCGGCCAGGTCGGTGGCCCAGGCGTGCTTGAGGCCGAGGGTGGAGAAGGCGCGCTCGCCGGCGCTGTCCAGCTCGCGCACCAGGGAACGGATGCGGCCGACGTTGCTGGCGCTGTCGGTCACTACCAGGGCGTTGGAGCTGCTGGAGGGGGCGACGTAGGCGTCCACCGCCACCAGCGGGCGCAGCACGGCGGCCACTTCGGCGGAGGTGGCGTTGCGCAGCGGGATGACCTCGGTGACGAACTCGTCGTCTGCCGCCTGCTCGCTGCCGCTGGCCTTGGTCTTGGCGTCGGCCACGGGGACGATCAGCACGCGGTCGCCCTGGTCGAGGGCGGCGTAGCCCTGGCTGCGCAGCACGGTGAGGAACAGCGAGTAGATGCCGGCCTGGTCCAGCGCGCTGCTGGACTGCACGGTGACCTTACCGCTCATGCGCGGGTCGAGGACCATGGTCTTGCCGGTGATTTCGCCGACTTCGCTGACCAGGTCGCGCAGTTCGGCGTCCTTCATGTTCAGCGTCCATTGGCGGGATTCGTTGCGTTCGGCGAACGCGGGAAGGGGGGCGAGCAGGGTGCCAAGCACCAGCAGCGCGCCGGTCACGCGGGGCAGTTTCATGGTCGGGTCTCCGGCGTGTGGGTGGGGGCCCCGTTTGCGATTTCGGCCGCAGGCGGACGGGGTACGAAAAGGCGGGTTTCAGGGCGCGGGAAACCCAGGCGGTAGTCGCGACCGCCGTGCTGCAGCAGCACGTGGTCGGGGGCGACGGCACGCAGTACGGCGCCGCCGGGCAAACGGTCGCCGATGCGGTAGAAGGCGCTGCCCGACGGGCCGGCGATCAGCGCGCGGGAGTCGGCCTCGCCGCGTTCGGCCAGGCTCGCCATCAGCACCAGCGAGAGGCTGGTGCTGGCGTCTTCGGCGGCCTCCTCGGGGCTAATGCTGGCGGGCAGCACGCCGAAGAGCAGGGCCACCAGGGTGCTGTCCAGCGGCGCGGCCTCGGCAGCCACCGGGGCGGCGGCGCTGGGGGCCGGCTGGGCCAGCTCGGCGGCCAGGGCCTGGCGGGCGTGCCAGGCATCCCGGGCGAGCCAGGCCAGCCAGCCGGCGAGGGCGAGCACGGCCAGGGCCAGCAGGGCCCGGCGCAGCGGCAGGCGGAGGTCGGGACGCAGCGACGGCAGCATGGCTCAGGGCTTCATCCGGTCGAGCACGGCGTGGCCGCGCAGTTGATGGAACACCACGGCGCCGATATGGCCGGCGACCAGCAGGGCCAGCACCACGCAGAACAGGCGATGGCTGCTGTTGAAGAATTCGATGAGTACCGGCTCGGCGAACGGCTGCGGCAGGGTGGCCAGGCCGAACAGGTCGATGGGGCGGTCCATCATCAGCACGCCGGTGGCGAGCACCAGGGCGGTGGCGATGTACAGCGCCAGGTGGCCCGCCTTGGCGAGGAACTGGCCGAGGCCGTTGCCGTGGGCGATGTCGTCAGGGCCGGGCTGGGCCAGGGCGTAGCCGATGCGCAGCACGAAGAACGGGATCAGCAGCGCAGTGAGCGAGACGTTGATGAAACCGATGGCCTCGGACAGGGCCGCCGGGACATCCAGCAGGGCATTGGCGAAGCCGGTGACGGTGGCCCAGAGGATGACCAGCGCCGAACCCCAGTGCAGCAGGGCGCGGGGACGCGAGTAACGAGCAGTGGACATGAACAGTGTTCCCAGGGAAATGAAGAGGAGCGTGGCGCCAGGCGCCACGCTCCGTTTGTTGCAGGCTCGGGTTACTTGCGTTTCCAGGCCATGTTCCAGTGGGAGCCCTTGCCGGGTTCGAACTGGGTGGAACCGGTGTTCCACTGCTTGCAGTAGCCGCTGGCCGGGAACGGCAGGCACTCGTAGGTGTTGCCATCCTTCGCCAGTACGGTGGTGCCGGCCTTGTAGCTCTGCAGGCCATCCGGGAAGACGAAGTCGTAGTCACCGCTGCCGGGGTTCTCGCCACCGCCTTCGCCCGGGTTCTCGCCGCCGCCGTTACCCGGCTCGGCAATCAGGGTGAAGCTGTGGGTCTGCTGCAGCAGGGAGCCTTTCTTCGGCGTGGCGACCACGACCAGGTCGTGTGCACCGGCTTCAGCCTTGTCCAGGGTCATGTGGAAGTGCGGGGTGTTGCCCGGCGCGGCTTCCTTGTGAGCGATGGTCTCGCCCTTGGCGTTCAGCACGGTGGCCTTGATCTGGAACTCGCCGCCTTGTGCGATGGCGTTGAAGTGCAGGTCAGCCTTGCCGTCCTTGATCTGGTAGCTGGAGGAAAGGCCAGTCAGGCTCAGGGAACCCGGAACGGAGGGCTTGTCCTTCTGGACTTCGACGTTGGTGACCTTGCTGTCGGCCTTGACGTGGATGCCGTTGCGGCCGTGGTTCGGGACGATCTCGCCGTTGGCGTTCAGTTCACCGAGCTTGTAGCCGTAGTCACCGGCGTTGACCTTCTGGGCCAGCAGGAAGGGCCAGGTGTTGGCCTGGGCCTGTTCGGCGGTGGCGATCTTCATCTCGACGGTGTTCAGCGGGCCGGTCTTGCTGAAGGCGCGCAGGGTCACGGTGTCGCCGACGCTCAGGGCTTCCGGCTGCACGGCGCCGATCTGGTTCCACTCCGGAGCGGGCGGCGGGGTTTCGCCACCACCGGCCTGGTCGCCGTCGATATTGACGTCGACGACGGAGTAGAAGGTGGCGTCGGTGTCGCCTACGCGCCAGGTGGCGAGAATCACGTGGTAGCCGCTGCGGTCAGCCGGGACGTTCACGCGGTGGGTGGTTCTGCCCTGGCCCTGGGGACGCACGCTCACACCTTCGACGTAGGGCTCGTGCAGCAGCGGGGTGGCTTCGAAGCTGTCACGGGTCAGCGGCTGGTTGGGGTTCCAGTCCTTCTTGGTGATGTAGAACTGCCAGTAGGCCGTGGCGTGGCCAGCGGTGTAGAACCAGGTGATGTCCTGCGGGCCGGGCTTGATGGTGGTCTTGGCCCAGCGGGTGGCGGTCTGCTCGTTCAGCTTGCCGTAGGCGTCGTGGCCGCCAGCAGCGATGGTGCCGTCAGCCGGACCGCACTCCATGAAGGAACCGCCGCACCACTTGCCACCGTGGTGGAAGTCGGAACCCGGGCGGTATTCGACACTCTGGGGTTCCCATTGGATGTTGCCGCAGTCTGCGTTCAAGCTGCCGCCGGAGGAGGCGCACATGTAGGAACGGGCTTTCGGGCTTTCGATGTAGCCGTGGGCGAAGGCCTGCTGGGAGGCCAGGGTGGCGAAGCCGATGGCCAGGGCCAGGGGGAGTTTGCGAAGGCTCTGCTTGCGCATGTGTTGAAGGTCCTTGTGGGTAGGTTTCAAAGGAGCCCTCGATGCAGGCGTGGGGTCGATCATGTCTTCTCCAGCCCCCGCATCTCGGGACTGGGGTCAGAATGCCGTCGGGCCTGGACCGCTCACATTGGACGAGTCCGAAAGCCGTTCGGCCGCTCGGGACGGCAGGCATGGGGAAGGAAGCTGTACCGCCGGGAGGGCCGGACAGGGCGAGGAGTGCGGGGCTGCAGCAAGCTGGCCGCGTCGCCAAGGAGGGTTTCCGGGCGCAGCAGGCCGTCAGAAGGTCGGGATGCGGCCTGGGCATGGCCGATGCGCAGGGCGAAGGACGGAATCAGCAGTGCGGTGGACGGGACGTGGGTGCTGCACACGAGCCAGGCGTCGTGGACAGGGGCGCTGTTCCCATTGAAACGAAAAGGAGCGTGGCGCTAGGCGCCACGCTCCTTTTATTGCAGGCTCGGGTTACTTGCGTTTCCAGGCCATGTTCCAGTGGGTGCCCTTGCCGGGCTCGAACTGGGTGGAACCGCTGGTCCACTGCTTGCAGTAGCCGCTGGCCGGGAACGGCAGGCACTCGTAGGTGTTGCCATCCTTCGCCAGTACGGTGGTGCCGGCCTTGTAGCTCTGCAGACCATCCGGGAAGACGAAGTCGTAGTCACCGGTGCCGGGGTTCTCGCCACCGCCTTCGCCCGGGTTCTCGCCGCCGCCGTTACCCGGCTCGGCAATCAGGGTGAAGCGGTGAGTCTGCTGCAGCAGCTCGCCTTTCTTCGGAGTGGCCACGACCACCAGGTCATGTTCGCCGGCTTCCACGTTGTTCAGCGCCATGTGGATGTGCGGGGTATTGCCCGGCGCGGCTTCCTTGTGAGCGATGGTCTCGCCCTTGGTGTTGAGCACGGTGGCCTTGATCTGGTACTCGCCGCCCTGTGCGATGGCGTTGAAGTGCAGGTCAGCCTTGCCGTCCTTGATCTGGTAGCTGGAGGCCAGGCCGGTCAGGTTCAGGGAACCCGGTACGGAGGGCTTGTCCTTCTGGACTTCGACGTTGGTGACCTTGCTGTCGGCCTTCACGTGGATGCCGTTGCGGCCGTAGTTCGGGACGATCTCACCAGCGGTGTTCAGTTCGCCGAGCTTGTAGCCGTAGTCACCGGCGTTGACCTTCTGGGCCAGCAGGAAGGGCCAGGTGTTGGCCTGGGCCTGTTCAGCGGTGGCGATCTTCAGCTCGACGGTGTTCAGCTGGGTGCTCTTGTCGAAGGCGCGCAGGATCACGGTATCGCCGACGCTCAGTGGCTCCGGCTGCACGGCACCGATCAGGTTCCACTCCGGAGCGGGCGGCGGGGTTTCGCCACCACCGGCCTGATCGTTGTCGATGTTCACGTCGATGGCCTGGTAGAAGGTGGCGTCGGTGTCGCCAACGCGCCAGGTGGCGAGAATCACGTGGTAGCCGCTGCGGTCAGCCGGCACATTCACCTTGTGAACGGATCTGCCGTTGGCCTGGGGACGCTCATGTACACCCGGGATGAACTGCTCGTGGGCGATCGGCGTGGCTTCGAAGGCGTCGCGGGTCAGCGGCTGGTTGGGGTTCCAGTCCTTCTTGGTGATGTAGAACTGCCAGTAGGCCGTGGCGTGACCCTGGGTGTAGTACCAGGTGAAGTCCTGCAGGCCGGGCTTGATGGTGGTCTTGTTCCAGCGGGTGGCGGTCTGCTCGTTCAGCTCGCTGAAGCGCTTGATGCCACCTGCAGCAATGGTGCCTTCTGCCGGTCCACATTCCTGGAAGGTACCGCCGCACCACTTGCCATTCAGGTGATGGTCAACTGGCGGGGCGTATTCAACGCTCTGGGGTTCGTACTGGATGTCGCCGCAGCTGGCGTTCAGGTTGCCGCCGGTGGAGGCGCACATGAAGGAGCGGGATTTCGGGATTTCGATGTAGCCGTGGGCGATGGCCTGCTGGGAAGCCAGGGTGGCGAGGCCGACGGCCAGGGCCAGGGGGAGTTTGCGAAGGCTCTGCTTGCGCATGCGTTGAAGGTCCTTGTGGATAGGTCTTAAAGGAGCCCTCGATGCAGGCGTGGGGTCGATGGGGTCTTCTCCAGCCCCTGCATCTCGGGACTGGGGCCAGAATGCCGTTGGGGTCGGAGCGCTCACATGGGACGAGTCCGAAAGCCGTTCGGCCGCTCAGGGTTGCGGGTATGGGGGCGGGAAGGCAGCGCCGCTGGGTGGACCGGCGGCGCGGGGAGGGCGGGACGCGGGCAGCTACTTGACCGCCTGGTCCTCGATGCGGTCGGCGTCGAACAGGGTCTCCAGCTCGGCACGGGCCTCGCGGGCGGTCTGCAGCATGGCAGCCGTGTCGCCGTGGACCTTGTACTGGGCCGCCAGGACTTCCTCGTCGTGGCGCTGGAAGCGGCGGATGCGCGCCTCCGCCTGCTCGGGCGGCAGGCCCATGGCGAGGAGGATCTGCCGGGCCATCTCCAGGCTGGAATAGAAGGTCTCGCGCACCGGCATGGCGCCCAGGTCGAGCAACTGGTGCACGTGCTGGCGGTCACGGGCGCGGGAGATGATCTTCAGGTGCGGGTAGAGCCGGTGCACCAGTTCGGTGGTGCGCAGGTTGGTGACCGGGTCGTCGGTGGCGATGACGAAGAACTCGGCCTTGTCCACCTTGGCGGCGCGGAGGATCTCCGGGCGCAGCGGGTCGCCGTAGAAGATCGGGATGCGGCCCAGGCTGCGGGACAGCTCGATGGTTTCCACCGAGGTATCCAGCGCCAGGAAGGGCACGCGCTGGGCGTGCAGCACACGGGCGATGATCTGGCCCATGCGCCCGGTGCCGGCGATCACCACGCGCGGGGTATCGCCTTCGATGCGCTGGTACTCCTCGGGCACCTCCACGGGGGCCGGCGCCGTCTTGGCGAAGCGGCTCACCAGCAGGATCAGCAGGGGCGTCATGGCCATGGACAGGGTGATGGCCAGCACCAGATAGCCGTGCAGGTCGGCATCCACCAGGCGGTGCTCGCGGGCCATCTTGAACACCACGAAGGCGAACTCGCCGCCAGCCGCCAGCACCACGGCCAGGCGCAGGGCGCTCTGTCGCACCAGTTGGCCCGCCATGCGTGCCACCAGGTACAGCACCGGGAACTTGCAGGCCAGCAGCAGCAGGGTGAGGCCCAGCACCAGCAGCGGCTGGCGCAATAGCAGCCCGAGGTCGGTGCTCATGCCCACGCTGATGAAGAACAGGCCGAGCAGCAGGCCCTTGAAGGGTTCGATCTGCGCTTCCAGTTCGTGGCGGTATTCCGAATCGGCCAGCAGCAAGCCGGCGAGGAAGGCGCCCAGGGCCATGGACACGCCGGCCTCTTCCATCAACCAGGCGGTGCCGATCACCACCAGCAGCGCGGTGGCGGTGGACACTTCCTGCAGGCCGGTGCGTGCCACCACGCGGAACACCGGGCGCAGCAGATAGCGGCCACCGATGATCACCAGGCCGATGCTGCCCACCACCTCGGCGAGGTGGCGCAGGCCGCCGCCGTCCTGCTCCGGGGTGGCCGAGCCGCTGAGCAGTGGCACCAGGGCGATCAGCGGGATCGCCGCGATGTCCTGGAACAGCAGGATGGCGAAGGCCAGGCGCCCGTGGGGGCTGGTCAGCTCCTTGCGCTCGGCGAGGATCTGCAGGCCGAACGCCGTGGACGACAGCGCCAGGCCCAGGCCCAGCACCACCGAGGCCTGCCAGCTCTGGGCGAAGCCGAACCCAGCCACGCTGCCGATCAAGGCCCCGGTAAACAGCACCTGGGCCAAGCCGACGCCGAATACCGAGCGGCGCATCACCCACAGACGTTTGGGCGACAGCTCCAGGCCGATGATGAACAGCAACAGCACCACCCCCAGCTCGGACAGCGTGGCGACGCTCTGCGGGTCATTCACCAGCCCGAGCACGGACGGGCCGATGAGCAGACCGGCAAACAGATAACCGAGCACCGCGCCCAGGTGCAGGCGACGGGCGAGCGGAACGGCGAGGACGGCGGCGAGCAGGAAGACGACGGCGACCTGCAACGAGCTGCCTTCATGGGGCATAGCGGAATCCTTGGTAAAGCGGGAACGGTGCCTACAGGCGGGTGGAGGGCAAGGATAGGGGCTGCTACTGGCCGCTGTCACCGTTTTTGGACCCTGCGCGGGGCTCTGGATCGCAGGGGCGAGTGTCAAAAACGCTCGCCCTGATCGGTGGCTTTCGACATTGCCCGTGCTGCAGGTGCGCCGGATCATCCGCCCACGCTCCCCCCACAAGAACAAGACGGAGTTACCCATGCGCGACTACTTCTCGGCTGCCCATTCCTTCGACCTCGACGCCGCCTGGGCCGGGCTGGCCGGTGATCCGGCGGCGCTCAACGCCTGCATCGAATGCTGCGACCGCCACCCGCCGGAGGCCCTGGCGCTGGTGTGGGAGGGCCGTGATGGCCAGCGGGCGCGCTGGACCTTCGGTGAGCTGCGCGCGGCCTCCGCCCGCTTCGCCAACCTGCTGGCCAGCCGGGGCATCGGCGCGGGTGACTGCGTGTCGGGCATGCTGCCGCGCACGCCGGAGCTGCTCATCACCATCCTCGGCACCTGGCGCGCGGGGGCGGTCTACCAGCCGCTGTTCACCGCCTTCGGTCCCAAGGCCATCGAGCACCGGGTGCACAGCGCCGGGTCGAAGCTGGTGGTCACCGACCTAGGCAACCGCAGCAAGCTGGACGAGGTGGAGAACGCGCCGCCGGTGCTGACGGTGGGCGATGACTTCTGGCCGGAGCTGGAACGCCAGGCCACTGCCTTCGAGCCGGTGCTGCGCCGGGCCGAGGACCCCTTCCTGCTGATGTTCACCTCCGGCACCACCGGCCTGGCCAAGCCGCTGGAGGTGCCGCTGAAGGCGATTCCCGCGTTCGTCAGCTACATGCGTGACGCGGTGGACCTGCGCCCCGAGGACCGCTTCTGGAACCTTGCCGATCCCGGCTGGGCCTACGGCCTGTATTACGCCGTGACCGGTCCGCTGGCCATGGGGCACGCCACCACCTTCTTCGAGGGCGGCTTCACGGTGGAGAGCACCTGCCGGGTGATCCGCGAGTACGGCATCACCAACCTGGCGGGTTCGCCCACGGCCTTCCGCCTGTTGCTGGCCGCCCGCGACGAGGTGGAAGGCGCCCTGAAGGGCCGGCTGCGGGCGGTGAGCAGCGCCGGCGAGCCGCTGACGCCGGAGGTGATCCGCTGGTTCGCCGAGGGCCTGGGCTGCACCATCCATGACCACTACGGGCAGACCGAGCTGGGCATGGTGCTGTGCAACCACCACGCCCTGGAGCACCCGGTGCGCCTGGGGGCCGCCGGCTTCGCCATGCCCGGCCACCGCGTGGTGGTGCTGGACGAGCAGCACCGCGAGCTGCCGGCCGGCCAGCCGGGCATCCTCGCGCTGGACCGGGCGCGCTCGCCGCTGTTCTGGTTCTCCGGCTACCGCGCCATGCAGACCCGCGCCTTCGTCGGCGACTACTACCTGAGCGGCGACACCGTGGAGCTGAACGAGGACGGCAGCATCAGCTTCGTCGGGCGTGCCGACGACGTGATCACCACCTCCGGCTACCGGGTCGGCCCGTTCGATGTGGAGAGCGCGCTGATCGAGCACCCGGCGGTGATCGAAGCGGCGGTGATCGGCAAGCCCGACCCGGAGCGCACCGAGGTGGTGAAGGCCTTCGTGGTGCTGCACGCCGGCCACGTGCCGGACGAACCCCTGGCCGAGGCGCTGCAGCAGTACGTGCGCAAGCGCCTCTCGGCCCATGCCTACCCCCGCGAGATCGAATTCGTCGCGGAACTGCCCAAGACCCCCAGCGGCAAGATCCAGCGCTTCCTCCTGCGCAACCAGGAGATCGCCAAGGCCCAGGCCGCTGCCCACTGATCTGAGGAGAACACAACGTGCGTATCGAACAATCCGTATTCCTGGTGACCGGCGGCAGCTCCGGCCTCGGCCTGGCCACCGCCCGCGAGCTGGTGGGGCAGGGCGGCCGTGTGGTGCTGGTGGACATCAATGCCGATGCCGGGGCCGCCGCTGCCGAGGAGCTGGGCGCGAGCGCGCGCTTCGTTCGTGCCGACATCACCCGCGAGGACGACGCCCGCCAGGCCGTGGCTGCGGCCCTGGAGGCCTTCGGCGCCCTGCACGGGCTGGTCAACTGTGCCGGCATCGCCCCGGCGGAGAAGGTGGTGGGCCGCAACGGCGCCCACGGCCTGGAGAGCTTCCGCCGGGTGATCGAGGTGAACCTGATCGGCAGCTTCAACATGCTGCGCCTGGCCGCCGAGGCCATGGCCGCCGCCGAACCCAATGCCGAGGGCGAGCGCGGGGTGATCATCAACACCGCCTCGGTGGCGGCCTTCGACGGGCAGATGGGCCAGGCGGCCTATTCCGCCTCCAAGGGCGGTGTGGCCGCCATGACCCTGCCCATCGCCCGTGACCTGGCGCGCTCGGGCATCCGCGTGATGTGCATCGCCCCCGGCATCTTCGAGACGCCGATGATGGCCGCCATGCCCCAGGAGGTGCGCGATTCCCTGGGTGCTTCGGTGCCGTTCCCGCCGCGCCTGGGGCGCCCGGCGGAGTACGCGGCGCTGGTGCGCCACATCATCGAGAACGTGATGCTCAACGGCGAGGTGATCCGCCTCGACGGCGCCATCCGCATGGCAGCCAAGTAAGGAGAACCCCATGAACCATGACCCCATCGTGATCGTCAGCGCCGCCCGCACCCCCATGGGCGGCTTCCTCGGTGACTTCAAGGACATGACCGCTGCCCAGCTCGGCGCCGCCGCCAACCGCGCGGCCCTGGCGCGCGCCGGGGTGGCCGCCGACGCCGTGGACGAAGTCATCACCGGATGCGTGCTGCAGGCCGGCCAGGGCCAGGCGCCGGCACGCCAGGCCGCGCTCGGTGCCGGGCTGCCGGCCGGCGTGGTCTGCTCCACGGTCAACAAGATGTGCGGCTCGGGCATGAAGGCGGTGATGCTGGGCCACGACCTGCTGGCCGCCGGCAGCGCCGACGTGGTGCTGGCCGGCGGCATGGAGAGCATGTCCAACGCGCCGTACCTGCTGGAGCGCGCCCGCTCCGGCTACCGCATGGGCCACGGCAAGGTGCTCGACCACATGTTCCTCGACGGCCTGGAGGACGCCTACGACAAGGGCCGCCTGATGGGCACCTTCGCCGAGGATTGCGCCCAGGCCTACGGTTTCACCCGCGAGCAGCAGGACGCCTTCGCCATCGCCTCCCTGACCCGTGCGCAGAAGGCCATGAACGAGGGGCGCTTCGCCGCCGAGATCGTCGCCGTGGAGGCCAGGGCCGGCCGCGAGACCCGCACTGTCGACCAGGACGAGCAGCCGCCCAAGGCGCGCCTGGAGAAGATCCCGACCCTGAAGCCGGCCTTCCGCGACGGCGGCACGGTGACGGCGGCCAATGCCAGCTCCATCTCCGACGGTGCCGCCGCGCTGCTGCTGATGCGCCAGTCCGAAGCGGAGAAGCGCGGCCTCACGCCCCTGGCCCGGATTGCCGGCCATGCGTCCTTCGCCCATGCGCCCAACCTGTTCACCACCGCACCGGTGGGCGCCATCCAGCGCTTGCTGGTGCGCACCGGCTGGAGCCTGTCGGAGGTGGACCTGTTCGAGGTCAACGAGGCCTTCGCCGTGGTGCCCATGGTGGCCATGCGTGACCTGGACATCGCCCACGACCGCATCAACGTCCACGGCGGCGCTTGCGCCCTGGGGCACCCCATCGGGGCGTCCGGCGCGCGGGTGCTGGTGACCCTGCTCAATGCGCTGGGCCAGTACGGCCTGAAGCGCGGCGTGGCCTCGGTGTGCATCGGTGGCGGCGAAGCCACCGCCGTGGCCCTCGAACTCATCGGCTGAAGGAGCCCGTCATGATTCCCTCCGAAGACGACATCCAGATCCGCGACGTGGCCCGCCAGTTCGCCCAGGAGCGGCTGAAGCCCTTCGCGGCCGACTGGGACCGTGAGCACCGCTTCCCCGCCGAGGCCATCCGCGAGATGGCCGAGCTGGGCTTCCTCGGCATGCTGGTGCCGGAAGAATGGGGCGGGGCGGCCACCGGCCACCTGGCCTATGCCATGGCCCTGGAGGAGATCGCCGCCGGTGATGGCGCCTGCTCCACCATCATGAGCGTGCACAACTCGGTGGGCTGCATGCCCATCCTCAAGTTCGGCAGCGAGGAGCAGAAGGCCCGCTTCCTGCGGCCACTGGCGGAAGGACGGATGATCGGCGCCTTCGCCCTCACCGAGCCCCAGGCCGGCTCCGATGCCAGCGACCTGCGCACCCGTGCCCGCCGCGACGGCGACCACTACGTGCTGAACGGCGCCAAGCAGTTCATCACCTCCGGCAGCCATGCGGGGGTGGTGATCGTCTTTGCCGTGACCGACCCCCAGGCCGGCAAGAAGGGCATCAGTGCCTTCATCGTTCCCACCGACACCCCTGGCTACCAGGTGGTGCGGGTGGAGGAGAAGCTCGGCCAGCACGCCTCGGACACCTGCCAGATCCAGCTGGATGACGTGCGCATCCCTGCCGCCCTGCGCCTGGGCGAGGAGGGCGAGGGCTACCGCATCGCGCTCTCGAACCTGGAGGGCGGGCGCATCGGCATTGCCGCGCAGTCGGTGGGCATGGCACGGGCCGCGTTCGAGGCGGCGCGGGACTACGCCCACGAGCGCAAGACCTTCGGCAAACCGATCATCGAGCACCAGGCGGTGGCCTTCCGCCTGGCGGACATGGCCACCCGCATCGCCGTGGCGCGGCAGATGGTCCACCACGCCGCCAGCCTGCGCGAAGCGGGCATGCCCTGCCTGACGGAAGCCTCCATGGCCAAGCTGTTCGCCTCGGAAATGGCGGAAGAGGTGTGCTCGGCGGCCATCCAGACCCTGGGGGGCTACGGCTACCTGAAGGACTTCCCGGTGGAGCGCATCTACCGCGATGTGCGGGTGTGCCAGATCTACGAGGGGACGTCGGATGTGCAGCGGATGGTGATTGCGCGGAGTCTCTAGGCTCTCTACGAAAAATGCCTGCGCTCGGTGATGCTGCGTTCGTGCGCGCGGAGCCTCGCGGCTCCGCGTTGGGCCTCAGGCCACCGGCTTGCGCGGTGGCGGGGCGATGCCGGGCTGGCTGCGGGCGAACATCAGGTAGGCGTCCATCAGCAGGGCTTCCAGCCCTGAGAGCAGGCGCTCACGTTGGTGGGCCGCGTGGGGGTTGCCGTCGGCCTCCAGCTCGTCGCGGATGCGCTGCACCAGGTGGGTGGCCTGCACCAGGCGGTAGTTGCCGAGATCACGGCAGGCTTCCGGCGGGGAGTCCCGGCGCACGTCCAGCACCTCGTCGGAGAAGTCCTCCAGGGTGGGGAAACGCAGCGGGTCGTTCAGGGGCGCGGCGTCGAACAGGGTCTGCTCAGGCGCGCGTATATCCCGCAGCAGCAGGTCCTGGTGGGGCCGGGGAAGCAAGGTGGCGTCAGGCATCGGCGGGCTCCGGGTGGCGGTCGGCTGCGGCAGCCGGGGAGGTCCATTGGGTACGCATGGCGGGTGTCCTGTCTGGGCCTTTTGTCAGGCCTCTGGCTGGTCGGAAGGGTCCGGGAGGTCAGCCGGAACGGGGGCGCTGCACGTTCATGTGTGAACCCGTTCACAGGTTGACCGTCGTGGCGGGCGACTCTAGCGAGGGCCCGTAGGCGCACTCAAGGAAGATGCGGCGTTTTCAGATTTATCTGATCGCCAGGGCGCCGAGTGCGTCGCCCGGAAAAGCAAAGCCCCGGCACGGGGCCGGGGTTTGCAGGTAGGCAGGGGGTGTCAGAGGGCGAGTTTGTGCACCACCTGGGTGGGGTCGTCTTCGTCACGGCGGCGTTGCATGCCGAAGCGGCGGGCCAGCCCGCGCATGCCGGCGTTGCTGGCCGAGTCGATGGAGTAGAGGCCGCGAATGCCATTGCGCTTGGCGGCTTCGATCAGGTGGCGCAGCAGGACGCTGCCCAGGCCACGGCGCAGCCACTCATCCGCCACGGTGACGGCGAACTCGCCTTTCTCATCGCTGACCCGTGCATACCGGCTGATGCCGACTTCCAGCAGTTCACCGTCCACGTGGGCCAGGGCGACCAGGGCCACGCGGTCGTGGTCGTCCACGTCCATCAATTGCTCCAGCAGCGAAGGCGCCACTTCGCGGAATTCGCCGAGGAAGCGGTTGTGGCGTGCCTCGGGCGACAGGCGGTTGATGAAGGCGCGCTCGCGCTCGCGGTCATCCTCGCGCAGCGGGCGGATCAGGACGTGGGTGCCGTCCTCCAGGGGTTCGATCCAGTACTCGCCACGGGGCGCGGCGTGCAGCGGCAGGGGTTGGGCGGGCTGGGCAATCGCGGTGTTGAGCGCGGACATGGGCATGTCTCCATACAGGTTCGAAACCGGTGCGCGCGTTGAGCGCGGCGTATGGCTCCTGTTTACGCCCCTGGTCGCGTGCGCGATTGATCGGGATCAATCCTGGCGGGAAGCGGGCTGCGCCGGGTTGTCGCAGGTGTGGCAACGGCGGAAATGATCCAGATCAAGGGAAGGGCCGATGGGAGGTTCAGCATGGCTCCATCGGATTGAATGACTCATGGAGAACGACCATGGCTACGCCTCGTGACTGCTCTTCCGCACTGGCCCTGCTGGACCTCTTCCTGCTGGGCTGCGACGGGCCCGAACTGCCGGAATCCAACCTCTTCCATTCCAGCCCGTCAGCTCGCCGGCCGGTGGCTGGGGGCGTGAATGGCGTGTCCGGAGACGGCTCGATGCCGGGGCATCGCCCTGGGCTGCTGGCCTCGCGGGCCGGGCTGGGCAAGCGTCACTGACGAAGGGCGGGAAGGGCCGGTGCCTGTGCGCACCGGCTCCCGGCTCGGGGAGGGGGAAAGCCCCGCGTCACGTACGTCCCTGTACGCGAACCACGGGAAAGCGGTTGGCAGGCCGTTTAGCTGCAGGGCGCCTGCGGGCCGCCGGTGATGGCTTCGACGTTGTTCAGCACGTCCTGGCCTTGCTTGATCTTCTGGGCGTTCTCCACGTCCTGCATGGTGTAGTTCGAGTAGCCGGTGCGCGAGCTGTCCATGTTCGCCTTGGTCTGCATCAGGGTGGTCCCCAGTTCCAGCAGGCTGCGCCCGGTGGAGACCAGGTCGGCTGCGGCGTTGGGGGTGCAGGGTGAGTTCGCCGAGGCGACCTGGGTGGGCTGCCGCCCCTGGTTCATCAGACCCTGGGACTGGGTGTTCTGCGGCAGGCAGCCGGACGTGGTGAAAATGACCGAAACGAGCGCGAAGCCGGCGGCGATTCCTTGGAGGTTCATCGGGCATTCCTTTGTTGGGCGGGCGGAGTGGCCCTGGAGGGGAGCAGGGCCGGGTGGTGGGCGATCGACCCGCAGAGGCACCTTTGAAAACGAGCTGCGTTTTCAAAGGTGCCGAGGGCAGGCCTGGACGCCGTGGACGGAAGTCTAGGGAGGCACTTGGCGGCCTTGAATAGTACGGGTGTGCTAGCCGGTGTGACCGGGCTGGCATTCCCGGCCCATCCATGCCTCTCCGCCTCGGGGGCAGGGGGCGGCTGCCGGGCCTGAACGGCGGTGAATCCCGTCATCTTCGTGCCTATAATCGGCGCCTTCCCGCAGTCCGGAACCTTTCCCCATGCTCTGTGCCGAGCTCAAGGCCTTCCACATGGTCGCCCGCCTGGGCAGCATCACCCAGGCCGCCAAGAAGCTGGGGCTGAGCCAGCCCACCGTCACCACCCAGATCCGCAACCTGGAGAGCCGCTACGCCGTGGAGCTGTTCCACCGCGGCGGACGGCGGCTGACCCTGAGCGAGGAGGGCGTGCGGCTGTTGCCGATGGTGCGCGAGCTGCTGCAACAGGAGGCGGACATCGAGTTCTTCCTGCGCAACAGCGGGCAGATGCAGGGCACCCTGCGCATCGGCGCCACCTCGCCGTACTACGTGCTGGGGTTGGTGCGGCGCTTCCGCGAGCGCTTCCCGCAGATCGAGGTGTCGGTGGAGATCGGCAACTCCCAGCAGGTGCTGGAGGCGCTGGACGAGTACCGGGTGGACCTGGCGGCCTCGTCGCAGCCAGTGGAGGATGCGCGCCTCACGCGCCTGCTGCTCGGCCGTGATCCGCTGGTGTTGGCGGTGCACCGCAGCCATCCCCTGGCCGCTGCCGGGCAGGTGCAGGTGGCGGCGCTGCGAGGCCATGACCTGCTAATGCGTGAGCGTGGTTCCATCACCCGGCAGATCACCGAGCGCCTGCTGGCGGAGGCGGGCATCGATGCGGGGCCGCTGCTGGAGATCGGCAGCCGCGAATCCATCCGCGAGGCGGTGATCCGCAACATCGGCATCAGCATCATCGCGCGGCATGAAGTGCCGGATAACCCGGAGCTGCGGGTGGTGGAGCTGGAAGGCGCGCCGGTGATCGACGAGTACCTGTACTGCCTGAAGGACCGCCGCCAGGCGCGTCTGCCGGCCGCGTTCATGGCCCTGGCGCGCGAGGCTTGCGAAGAGGGCCGCTGACGGGCCCGCAGAAGGGAAAGCCCCCGGCAAGGCCGGGGGCTGTGGCTCAGAGCCGGTTGAAGCTGACGTTGTCCAGGTACAGGGACTGGTCCTTGCGGGTGCCCAGTACCAGCAGCTCCACGCGGCGGTAGGTGCCGGCGGGGATCTGCACGTCCTGCTGCAGACGGCTCCAGGCGCCGCCCACGGTGCCGCTCATGCCCAGGGGCAGGTAGCGGCCCTGGCCGCTGGTGTCCTCCAGGTACAGGTAGCCGTAGGTGAGGCCCTTGATGGCGGCGTTGCGGCCGATCATCACGTCGGCGGCCAGGCGGTAGCCGAAGCCTCCCTGCACCTTGCCCTGCAGCGGGATGCTGGCGCCGCTGCCTTCGTACAGGCGGGCGTAGCTTTCCAGCGAGGTGCCGGTGTTGCCACCCAGGCTGACGAGGCGAGTGCGGCCGTGGAAACCGGCCCAGCCGGCCACGCCGTTCTCGAAGTTCCACGCCAGCGTCGAGGGGACGGTGGGGGTGGTCGGGGTGGTGGGCTTCGGCTCGGTCACCTCGGTCAGTTCCACCTCATCCACCAGCACGCTCAGGCCGTCGCGGCTGATCAGGCCGACGTAGGTGGTGCGCGGCGGGGTCTGGGCGCGGGTGTAGGTGAAGGTGCGTTCCAGGGTGGTGAACTCGCTGCTGGTCACCGACTGGGTCACGCCCGAGGCGCTGCTGTAGCTGATGCGGTCGTTGGCCTCGTGGAGGATGCCCAGGTAGAGGTTGCCGCGTGCATTGGCGCCCTTGAGCATGACCTTGGCACGCAGGCGGTAGCGGGCGCCCTCGCGCAGGGCCGTGACCGGGGTGGCGAGGATGTCGCTGCCGCCGTTGGGCAGTTCCAGCAGCAGGGCGTTGTCGCGGCAGGTCTTGCCGACGTTCACCAGGCTCGTGGTGGCGTAGCCCAGCAGGGCCTGCCAGCCCTCCTCGGTGCGGAACTCACCATTGGCCACCAGACCCTTGAGCGCCGGCTTGTTGCACCAGGCCGGGGTCGGCGTGGTGGGCGGTGTGGTCGGGGGTGTGGTCGGCGGGGTGGTGGGGGTGCCCGGGTTGGTGGGGTTCTGCGTCTCCGGCACCTTGGTGGCGCGCAGGGCGGCGATCTGTGCCGCCATGGCGTTCAGCGCACGGGCTGCGTCGGCGTGGTTCTCCTGGCCGCAGGCCTGGTTGGCACAGGTGCTGTCCACCACGCGCGGCGAGGAGAACAGCGGGGCCTGGACGCGGGCGTTGAACACATGGGGGTAGCCCATGATGGTGGAGAACTGACCCTGCACGCCGTAGCCACGGCTCCATTCGAAGGTGCCCTGGTGCCAGTCGGACTGGTAGTAGCCCTCGGTCTGGTCCTGCTCGTAGGAGTGGCGCAGGCCCATGTTGTGGCCGATCTCGTGGGCCATGGTGCTCAGGCTGCAGTCGACGCCTGTGATGGCGTAGGCGCTGTTGGCGGAGCCGGAGTTGAAGGTGCCGCTGTTCTTCTGCCCGGAGAGCACATAGCCGATGCCGCACACGCCGTAGCCCTGGCCTTCCTGGGTGCGACCGATCAGGTGGACCATGTCGGCGCCGTAGGTCTCGCGCAGCTGCTGCACGCGGCTGTCGGCGGCGAAGGCGGCCAGGTCACGGCTGGAGACGGTGGGGTAGCTGGCCCAGTCCAGCAGCTGGCGATGCACCAGGCGCAGGCGCAGGTCGACGTTGCTTTTCTTGTAGGCGTTGTTGGCGTACTCGATGTAGCTGGCGATGCGGGCGTCCATGTCGCGGCCGTTGGGCAGCGCCTGGGCGTCCTTGGTGTAGAGCACCAGGATGTCGACGGTGCGCGGCTCGGCCGCATGGGCGGCCTGGACGGCGACGGCCAGCAGGGTGCCGATGAAGAGTCTTTTCATGGGGGACGTTCCTTGTTGGATCAGCCCTGGGCGGGCGGCGGCAGGGGAGGCAGTTGCTTGGCGTCGGGGGTGACGATCGGGTCTGGCGTGGCGCGCATCAGCAGTTCGTTCTGGTCGGTCACCTGGGTGGCGCCGGTGGCGTTGTCCACCACGAAGGACAGGGTCTTCTCGGTGGTAGCGAGGGTGATGTGGGTTTCCAGCTGGCCCTTCACCACGGTCAGGGTGTCGGCATCGCTGCCACCTTCCACCGGGCCGCTCCACACGGCGGTGCTGCCGGTGTTGTGGGTCTCGTCCAACTTGGCACGCAGGGGTTCCTGGCGGCCCGGTACGCCCAGTTGCAGGGTGCGGCCCACGGCGAGTGCGCCCAGCAGGTCGGGGGAAGTCCGGGTGTGGTAGACGGTCATCCCGTCCTGATCCTCGGCCTGCAGGGTGTCAGGCGCCCACAGGGCCAGGGTAGTGGCCGGGGGCGCATCCTGCGCAGCAGCTGGCGAGGCCTTGGCGGCGACCGGGGCAGCGGCCTGCGGCAGGCTGCCGGCGTCTGCCAGGGATGGCGACGGGGTCGGGCGGGTGTCGGACGGTGCCGAGGCCACCGGGGCCTGATCGCCTTGTGCTGGCGCGTCCTTGAGCAGGACGGCGAGGGTCGTGCCGGCCGTCACCAGGGCGACGGCCGAGTAGAGCCAGGTTTTCCGCATGGGGTTCTCCTTTTTCACCCGGTCTGGGCCGGGTCTCTCGTGATCCGCCGGAGCACGTCCGTGATGCGCAGGCGGGTTCGATCAACGGGCAGGCAAAGGCCAGCCATTGAATTCAATGACGACGCAAGGGGCTGTTCGGTTGAGCCGGTGAATTAATTCCGAATGAAGTGGGTACTACTTATTCAAACGTGCGGTGTCGGTTTGAATTGAACAGTTTGTTTCTACTATCAGATTGCCAGTGTCTTAAGTTGCATGAAGCCAACTAAGGGAATAGCGCAGAAGTGAAGCGGCACGCACTGGAGTGCTTCACAACCGTTTGTAATCAAAGGATTTTGTCTAACGATTACGTCGATGATGGCGACGTGTTATCAGTTGTTCGCTGTTGAATGCCGCCGGATTTCGTAATTACCCACGATTGGCGGCGAGGCTGTCAAACCAGCAATGTGCGAGAAATCCCAATTATCCCGATGGCCATTGGGGAACTGTTTAAGGTGGTGGTTGGTTCACTTGCGGAAGTTGAACGCGTTCAACTTTCTGCGAGCCGTATAACGTCCTTCAGGAAGCCAGGGATCGGCAGCAGACGGGTAGCAGCGCAATGGTGTGATCCAGCGCTTTGCTAATAGCGAAAGCGTATTTAAGTCACATGCAGGCACTGTGATATCAATTTTCCGGCGTCAATAAATCGAACAACTGGCCGTTACCCCTCGCAACGGTCGAACCTGTTCCACGGTTCGTCAGGGATGCTCTTCCGTGGTTTCGCTGCCACCCGGCTGTGCCGGGTGAAACATGGGAAGGTGGTCATGCCCCGTACGCTCCTTTACCTGGCGGTTGCCCTGGTCACATCAGGTGTCACCCTTGCCGTCCTCCTCCGTGATGCCCCATCGGCTCCGGCCGTTACCCAGCTCACCCCATTGCCAGCACCACCGACGACTCCGTTGCCCGTCGCCCCGGTCGTGGCGGCCAGCCCGATGCCGGTTGCGGTGAACGTGGTGCCGGCACCCCACGTCGCCACGGTGCCCGTGGCGGACGCCCCCGCCGACACCCTGATCGAACTCTGGGACAGCCACTCCCTGGTGCCCGAGCAACAGCAGGAAATGACCCTTTACCGCACCCAGGTGGCGACCACCTCCCTGGGCGAGCTGTCCGTCGGCAAGACCCTGCAGCTGGGCGTGCCCGGCCGTCGGGAGCCGCTGCGCGCCACGCTGGACGAAACCCACAACACCGGCGGCGCTGCCGTCTGGAGCGGCCCGGTGGAAGGTGGCCAGCCGGAAGACACCCTCACCGTGGTACAGGGCCAACTGGAAACCCACATCACCCTCGCCACCCGCGAACAGACCCTCTCCATGGTGGTGGACAACGCCACCGGCAGCACCCTGGTGACCGACCAGAACCAGTTGCTGATGCGCGCCACCCCGGACGTGCTCATCTCACCCGACTCCACGCCATTGCAGCCCCTCCCGCCGCCGACCCGCGGCTGAGCGCTACAGGAACGATGACCATGAAGAAACTGCTTGCCTGCCTGGCCGTGATCCTGCTGGCCCCGTTCGCCCAGGCCGCCACCGAACCGCGCACCGTCGATCTGCTGGTGCTCTACACCAAGGACGCTCAGGCCCTGCCCAACGGGCGGGACATGAACGCCCGCATCGCCAGCTACATCGAATACGCCAACAACGCGTTCAAGAAGAGCAACGTCAACCTGCGCCTGCGCCTGGTCAACGCCCAGCCGCTCACCTGGGCCAGCTACCCGACCATCTCCTCCAAGGACCTGGCCGCCTTCGCCGCCGACCCGCGCGTGCAGCAGCTGCGCGAAACCTACGGCGCCGACGTGGTGCAGCTGATCAGCCGCACCCAGGTGGGGCAGGGCTACGGCGTGTGCGGCATCGGCTACGTGCTCTCCGGGCCGAAGAACAGCGGCACCTTCCAGAACGGCTCCTGGGCCAGCGCCTACGGCATCACCGGAGTGGACTGCAGCCTGAGTACCATGGCCCACGAGATCGGCCACAACCTGGGGTTGCGCCACTCCTACGAGCAGGACCAGACCGAGGGCTACTACGCCTACTTGGCCCGGGGCATCCACCAGGGCACCTACGAATGGGGCCGGGGCTACGGCGTGCAGGGGCGCTACTCCACCATCATGGCCTACCCCCAGGTGTTCAACGCCACCGCGCAGGCGCCGCTGTTCTCCACGCCCGCAGTGGTGGACAGCACCTGCGCCAACCAGGCCTGCGGGCGAGCCGGCTTCGCCGACGCGGCCCGGGCACTGAACGACATGGCGGCTCAGATCGCCACTTTGCGGCCGACCAAGGTGCCGGAGACGGTCAACCCGACCTCGACGCCCACGACCCCGGCCACACCTGCCACGCCGACCAAACCCGTCACGCCGACAACCCCGGCGCCCCCGGTAACCCCGGCCTGGTGCAGCAAGCCGGTGCTGAGCAGCCTGGTGGCCAACGGCGAGTTCCGCACCCTGGACGGCTGGAGGGCACTGCTCAACCTGGCCAAGCTCAGCACGCTCAACGTTGGCAAGACCTGCCGTGACGACGCCCTGCAGTTCGAACTGCCGGCCGGCCGCGACGACGTGCTGGCCACCTCGGTGGGCGCACTGAAGGTCGGCGCCAGCTACCGGCTCAAGGCCAAGGTGATGCTCAAGGGCACCAATGTGCGCGGCAACGTCTACCTGGGCATGCTTCACGAAGAAAACGCCGGCATCAGCTACAGCACGGCCAACGGCGTGATCAAGTCGGTGACCAGCAGCGAGTTCACCCCCATCGACGTCACCTTCGTCTACCAGCCGCCGGCCAGCGTCATCCGCAACACCTACCTGGGCCTGGTCAGCGTCAACCGCCTCGGCGTGCTGCTGGATGAGGTCGAACTCCGCGAGGTGACGCCTGCCAAGCCGGTAACCCCGACGACCCCGGCCGCTTTCGGCTGGAACTTCGACAGCGCCATCGGCGAGTGGACGGGCTTTTACGGCAGCACCCGGCTGACCGCCCTGGCAGCCACCGGCAAGTCCCTGGAAGTCCATGCCCGCCGTGCCGACGGCACAGGCGCCAGCCTGCTCCTGGCCGGCAAGGTGCAGCCGGGGCTGTCCTACCGCTTCGCCGCCGACGTGATGGTGAGCCGCACCGCCAGCGTGGCTGCGCTGGCCTATGCCTACCTCTACCTGGAAGACACCGCCGGCAACGGCCGGTTACTGTCCCTGGGTGTGGTCAATACCAAGGGCGGCGCCTGGGGCAAGCTGCAGCAGAGCTTCCAGGTGCCGGCCGGAACCTACCGGCGCATGGAGCTGTTGGTGCTCAGCACCCGTGCCGACCAGTCGCTGTACCTGGACAACGTCAGCCTCAACCGGCTTTAAGCCCGCACGCCCGGTCCCTGTTGCAGGGGCCGGGCTTTTCAACCAGGGGCTGGCAATCGCATGCCAGCCCCGTCTTGCCTCTTACTGCCTCGAAACGAAATCAAAACGCGCGCCGGCAGGCGGACGAGCGTGGTGATGTCCGCCTCCTGTTCCGGCAGCCCCGCAAAGATCACCTGCAGGCCTTCGAGTCGCTGGCCCTTCAGCGCCCCTGCAAGACCGCGGCGTCCAGTGCCGGCGCACCCCCGATGATAGGAGCGCGCGGGGTGGACGAGCGCGCCACCTGGCTCAGCAGCGCCGCCAGCTGAGTGGCGTTGGCACCGTCGCCGGAGGCGATTGCCAACTGGTCTGTCAGGGCCTCGGCCAGGATCTGGGCGGGTGGGTGCTGCAGCCACCCAGTCCGAGAGCCATGACGGCCAGCGCCAGGGCAACGGTGCGATGGGGGCGGGGGCGGTGTTCGTTCGGCATGCTGAGTCTCCTTCTCCATGGATCGATAGGCCCTGAAGCCTGTCCCGGCGCGGCTGCGCCGGCCGCTGCGCACACTACCCGAGCGCTGGCCTATACCAAATCCGCCAATGCCACTATCGGTGGGCTTGGGGTTATCGCCACATGGATTTCGCATTTGCTCCCTAGCATCAGCCTCGTCGAGCCGTACCGCGCTTCCTGCGGTGCGCCAGTGTTCTGCGAGGTCCTGTCATGTCCGCCACCCCCTATTTGCAGGCTTGCGAAGTGCGCAAGCGCTTCGGCAGCTTCACCGCCCTGGACGGGGTGTCCCTGGACATCGCCGAAGGCGAGCTGGTGTGCCTGCTGGGCCCCTCCGGCTGTGGCAAGACCACGCTGCTGCGCTGCATCGCCGGGCTGGAGCGGCAGGATGCCGGCGTGCTGCACATGGGCGGGCGGGACATCTCCCACCTGCCGCCCCAGGCCCGTGACTACGGCATCCTGTTCCAGTCCTATGCGCTGTTCCCCAACCTCAGCGTCGAGCAGAACATCGCCTACGGCCTCACCGGTGCCAGCCGTGAAGAAGCCCGCCAGCGCGTGGCGCAGATGCTCGAACTGGTGGGCCTGACCGGCAGCGAGAAGAAGTACCCCGGCCAGCTGTCCGGCGGCCAGCAGCAGCGCGTGGCCCTGGCCCGTGCCCTGGCGCCGTCGCCGTCGCTGCTGTTGCTGGACGAGCCCATGTCGGCGCTGGACGCCCGCGTCCGCGAGCACCTGTGCACCGAGCTGCGCCAGCTGCAGAAGCGCCTGGGCATCACCACCCTGATGGTCACCCACAACCAGGACGAGGCCATGCTCATGGCCGACCGCATCGCGGTGATGAACCACGGCCGGGTCGAGCAGTACGACACCCCCGAGGCCATCTACCGGCGCCCGGCCACGCCTTTCGTCGCCAGCTTCGTCGGCCAGGGTAACTGGCTGCCGTTCGAGGGCCGCGACGGGCGCCACGCGCGGGTCGGCGACCTGCGCCTGTGCCTGCCCGAGCAGGCGGGCGAGGGCGCCAGTGGCCAGCTGTTCTGCCGCCCCGAGGCCATCGCCGTGGAGCCCGGCCAGGACGACGACAACCGCTTCCGCGCCCAGGTGCGCGAGATCACCTTCCTCGGCAACCGCTGCCGGGTCAGCTTCGAGCTGGACGCCTTGCCCGGGCACCCGCTGCTGGCCGAGCTGGACCCGGCGCAGATGCCGCGCCTCGGCGGGCCGGACATCTGGGTGGCGCTGCCGTCCCGCAGCCTGCAGGTGTTCGCCTGATGGAGCGCACCCTGGCCCTGCCGCAGAGCGCCCGACGTCGCCCGGGCGACTTGGGGGACCGCCTGTTCATCCAGGGCGGCAAGTGCCTGTTCCTGGCCTTCCTCGCCGTCGCCGTGGTGTTGCCCCTGGCGGCCATCTTCTGGCGCGGCTTCAGCGGTGAAGCCGGGCAGGGCGGTGGCCTGGTGGCCGCCCGCGAGCTGCTGGCCAGCGCCAACTTCCACTGGCTGCTGGGCAACAGCCTCAAGGTCTCCCTCAGCGTCGCCGCCCTGGTGGTGCCGGTGGCCTACCTGTTCGCCTACGCCCTGACCCGCACGCTGATCCCGGCCAAGGGGCTGTGGCGCGGCATCTCCCTGTTGCCGCTGCTGGCGCCATCGATGCTGCCGGGCATCGCGCTGATCTACCTGTTCGGCAACCAGGGCCTGTTGCGTGGCTGGCTGCCGGACAACATCTACGGCTTCTGGGGCATCGTCCTGGGCGAGGCCATCTACACCTTCCCCCATGCGCTGATGATCCTCATCTCGGCGCTGTCCCTGGCCGACGGCCGCCTGTTCGACGCCGCCTCCAGCATGGGCGCCGGGCCCTGGAAGGCCTTCCGTAGCATCACCTGGCCGGCCACGCGCCAGGCCGTGTTCGCCGCCTTCTGCCTGGTGTTCACCCTGACCATCACCGACTTCGGCGTGCCGGTGGTGGTGGGCGGCGACTACCAGGTGCTGGCCCTGGAGGCCTACAAGGCGGTGGTGGGGCAGCAGCAGTTCGGTCGTGGTGCGCTGATCGGCATGGTGCTGCTGCTGCCGGCGCTGCTCAGCTTCGGCGTCGATGCCTGGCTGCGCCGGCGCCAGAACGATGCCATGAGCGGCCGCGCCCAGGTCCACCAGCCCAAGCCCTCGCGCCTGCGGGATGCCGGCTTCCTCGCCCTGGTGCTGCTGGTCTGCGCCGTGCTGCTGGGGGTGCTGGGCATGGCGGTGTACTCCTCGCTGGTGAAGTTCTGGCCCTACAACCTGTCGCTGTCCCTGCGTCACTACGCCTTCGAGGAAACCGCCGGCGGCGGCTGGCTGGCGTACCGCAACAGCCTGACCCTGGCGACCTGCACCGCGCTGTTCGGCGGCGCGCTGATCTTCACCGGCGCCTGGCTGATGGAGAAGACCCACGGCCAGCGCGCCCTGAACCAGGTGCTGCGCCTGCTCAGCTTCGTGCCCATGGCGGTGCCCGGGCTGGTGCTGGGCCTGGGCTACGTCTTCTTCTTCAACCTGCCGGCCAACCCGCTGCACGGCCTCTACGGCAGCATGACGCTGCTGGTGGTGTGCTCCATCGCGCACTTCCTCACCACCGCGCAGATGACCGCCAGCACCGCGCTGCGCCAGCTCGACGGCGAGTTCGAGGCCGCCGCGCTGTCGCTGAAGATGCCGCTGTACCGCCACTACCTGAAGGTAACGGTGCCCATCTGCCTGCCGGCGCTGCTGGACATCGTCCGCTACCTGTTCGTCTCGGCCATGACCACCGTGTCCGCCGCGATCTTCCTCTACAGCCCGGACAGCGTGCTCGCCGCCGTCGCCGTGCTGAACATGGACGACGCCGGCAACGTCGGCGGCGCGGCCGCCATGTCCACCCTGATCCTGCTCACCTCGGCCGCCGTCTCGCTGCTGCTGGCCGGGGCCTCGCGCGGCCTGCTGCGCCGCTCCCAGGCCTGGCGCCAGACCGCGCCCGGCCACTGATCCACGGAGATCCCCATGCATTACCAGACCCCCACGCACCTGCAGGCCGCCATCCTCGACTGGGCCGGCACCGTGGTCGACTTCGGCTCCTTCGCCCCCACGCGGATCTTCGTTGAGGCCTTCGCCAGCTTCGACGTCGAGATCAGCCTTGAGGAAGCGCGCGGCCCCATGGGCATGGGCAAGTGGGACCACATCCGCACCCTGTGCGACGTGCCGGCCATCGCCGCGCGCTTCGAGCGCCGCTTCGGCCGGCTGCCCACGGACGCGGACGTCACCGCGATCTACGAGCGCTTCATGCCGCTGCAGATCGCCAAGGTCGGCGAGCACTCGGCGCTGATCCCCGGCGCCCTGGATGCCATCGCCGCCCTGCGCCAGCGCGGCCTGAAGATCGGCACCTGCTCCGGCTACCCCAGGGTGGTGATGGACAAGGTGGTGGAGCTGGCCGCCCAGGCCGGCTACCGCCCGGACCACGTGGTCGCCACCGACGAGGTGCCCAGGGGCCGCCCGAGCCCGGCCCAGGCGCTGGCCAACGTCATCGCCCTCGGCCTCGACGACGTGGCCGCCTGCGTGAAGGTGGACGACACCGAGCCCGGCATCCTCGAAGGCCGCAGCGCCGGCATGTGGACCGTGGCGCTGCGCTTCTCCGGCAACTTCCTCGGCCTCGACTTCGCCGCCTACCAGGCCCTGCCGGCCGCGCGCCTGGCCGAGGAGCGTGCCCGTATCGATGCGCTGTTCGCGCCAAGCCGCCCGCATTACCTGATCGACACGATCGCCGACCTGCCGGCGGTGATCGACCTGATCAACGCCCGCCTGGCGCGCGGCGAAACCCCTGCCAACGCATAACCACAGCAAGCCAAACCTGACCCCAGCACACCAACCAAGGAGCTTCACATGTTCAAGCGTCTCGCCTTCGCTGCCGCCGTTGTCGCAGGCTTCGCCCTGCAGGCCCAGGCCGCCACCGAGCTGACCGTCTACACCGCCCTGGAGGCCGAGCAGCTGGCGGCCTACAAGAAGGCCTTCGAGAAGGAAAACCCGGACATCGAGATCAAGTGGGTGCGCGACTCCACCGGCATCATCACCGCCAAGCTGCTGGCCGAGAAGGAGCGCCCCCAGGCTGACGCCGTGTGGGGCCTGGCGGCCTCCAGCCTGGCCATCCTCGACCAACAGGGCATGCTCGAGCACTACGCGCCCAAGCACCTGGATGCCATCGGCGCCAACTACCGCGACGCCGCCAACCCGCCGGCCTGGGTGGGCATGGACGTGTGGGCCGCCACCATCTGCTTCAACACCGTCGAAGCCGAGAAGCAGGGCCTGACCAAGCCCGGCAGCTGGGAAGACCTGACCAAGCCCGAGTACAAGGGCAAGATCGTCATGCCCAACCCGGCGTCCTCCGGCACCGGCTTCCTCGACGTCAGCGCATGGCTGCAGACCTTCGGCGAGAAACAAGGCTGGGCCTACATGGATGCGCTGCACCAGAACATCGGCCAGTACGTCCACTCCGGCTCCAAGCCGTGCAAGCTGGCCGCCGCCGGCGAATTCCCCATCGGCATCTCCTTCGAATACCCGGCCGTGCAACTGAAGCGTCAGGGCGCGCCGCTGGACATCGTCCTGCCGAAGGAAGGCCTGGGCTGGGAAATCGAAGCCACCGGCGTGATCAAGGGCACCGACAAGCTCGACGCCGCCAAGAAGCTCGCCGACTTCTCCGCCAGCCCCGCCGCCATGGAGCTGTACAAGGAGAACTTCGCCGTCCTCGCCCAGCCCGGCATCGCCAAGCCGCAGACCGAACTGCCTGCCGACTACGAGCAGCGCCTGATCAAGAACGACTTCGCGTGGGCCTCGAAGAACCGCGACTCGATCCTCGCCGAATGGCGCAAGCGCTACGACGGCAAGTCGGAGAAGCTGCCGCAATAAGCGCCCGTCCACTCCAGGGAGGTTCATGTGATGCGCCCGGTCATGCTGTTCGGCTTCACCTCACTGCTGGTCCTTGCGCTGCCCTGCGGGGCGGCTGAGGAGGGCGCTGTGCCCAGCCAGCGCCAGCTGCGCGAAGCCTGCAGCATGAGCGGTTCGCAAGCGGACCTGAACGCCTGCCTGCGCGAGAAGCTGGGCCACAGCCAGCATGCCGTCGAACGAGCCGAGTCGGCCCTGTTCGCGGCGTTCGAGCAGTGGGACGAATCCGCTGAACAGGTCCGCACCGGTCAAGGCCGCGCACGTGCCGCCCGCCAATCATTCATCGAGTACCGGGAGCGGCAATGTGCCCTGGCCACGTCGGTCGGCGGCGGTGCCGTCGGCCATGCGCTGGAGACCCGACGCCTGGCCTGTACTGCCGAACTGAACTACCAGCGCGCGCAGCAACTGGAAGCGCTGGCCCTGGAGCTGCGGGCGAGGCCGTCTTCCTGACGGGGTTATGCCCGAACGGACCCGATGATCCCGTGTCGTCATGTGCCTGTCCCACTCATGGGGCCGGCACATGACGGTCACACCTGACCCATAGGATTCCCGCAATGCCCATCCACGACACCGATATCGCCATCGTCGGCGCCGGCATCCTCGGCCTGTCCCACGCCTATGCCGCTGCCCGGCGCGGCCTGCGGGTGACGGTTTTCGAACGCAGCGAGCAGCCCCTGGGCGCCTCGGTGCGCAACTTCGGCCAGGCGCTGATCACCGGCCAGGCGCCAGGCCCGATGCTGGAACTGGCCCGCGAGGCCCGCCCGATCTGGGCGCACCTGGCCGAGTCGGCCGGCTTCCACATCCGCCGTCAGGGCTCGCTGCTGTTCGCCCGCGACGAAGCCGAAGAACAGGTGCTCGACGCCTTCTGTGCCGGCCGCGCGCGGGAGCACGGCTACACCGTCGAGCTGCTGCGCGGCAAACGCCTGGCAGCGCTGTACGACGGCCGCTTCGCCCACCACCGCGCTGCGTTGCACGGTGCCGATGACCAGCAGCTGTACTCCCGCGAGGCGCTGCCGGCCCTGGTGGCCTACCTGCGTGACCAGATGGGCGTGACCTTCCACTTCTCCACCCTGGTGCGCGACGTCGAGCCCCAGCGTGTGCACACCAGCGCTGGCAGCTGCCGCGCCGAGCAGATCATCGTCTGCTCCGGCCATGACTACCTGACCCTGCTGGCCGAGCCCATGGCCGCCCTGCAGCCCCAGGTGTGTCGCCTGCAGATGCTACGGGTGCGCCCGGCCCGCGCCATCGGCCTCGACCATGCCGTGCTGACCGGCCTGAGCTGCACCCACTACGGCGCCTTCGCCGACCTGCCCGAAGCCATCGCCCTGCGCGAACAGGTCCAGGCCCGCCGGCCGGAACTGATCGAACACGGCATCCACCTGCTGGTCAGCCCCACGCCCCACGGCGACCTGATCGTCGGCGACTCCCACGACTACGGCCGCGATGCCTCGCCATTCAACGCCGAAGCGGTGGACAACCTCATGCTGGGTCTGGCCGAGCACACCCTCGGCGAGCGCCTGCAGGTGGTGGAGCGTTGGCAGGGCGTGTACGGCGCCCGTGGCCCGGCGCCGTTCAGCGTCATCCAGCCCGAGCCGGGCATCACGGCGGTGCTGATGCATACCGGCCTGGGCATGAGCATCGGTCCGGCGCTGGGTGAGCGCACCGTGGCGTCGTTGTTGGGGTGAGCCCTGTAGGAGCGAGCTTTGCTCGCGAAGCGTTTGCGCTGGTGGGCTGAAGCCCACCCTACGGCAACCCCGTAGCCCGGGCTGAAGCCCGGGAGCGGTCCCCACCTCATTCCCGGGCTGAAGCCCGGGCTACGTCTGCATCGGAGCGGTGCCGATGGGCTGAAGCCCACCCTGCGGGGTGATGCTTGTTTACGGGGCCACGCCAGCTGCCCTAGTCCAGGCGCTTGCTCACCCGTTTCACCGCCACCCCCAACACCACCAGGTTGAACACCAGCAGTGCGACGATCTCCGGCCACAGGTCCATCAGGCTGGCGCTGCGCAGCATGATGCCGCGCGCCAGGCGCAGGAAGTGGGTGAGGGGCATCAGCTCGGCGATCCACTGGGCGAGGCGCGGCATGCCGGCGAAGGGGAACATGAAGCCGGAAAGCAGGATCTGCGGCAGGAAGATGAAGAAGGCCATCTGCATGGCCTGGAACTGGCTGCGGGCGAGGGTGGAGATGAACACCCCAAGGCTCAGGCTGGCGAACACGAACACCAGCGAGGCGCCATAGAGCGCCAGCAGCGAGCCGCGCACCGGCACCTCGAACAGCCAGCGCCCCACCAGCAGGATCACCGTCACCTGCAGCAGGCCGATGCCGACGAAGGGCAGTACCTTGCCCAGGGTCAGCTCCCAGGGTGAAACCGGGGTGGTGATCAGCAGTTCCATGTTGCCCCGTTCCCGCTCGCGGACCAGGGCGATGGCGGTGAACAGCACCATGGTCATGGTGAGGATCACCCCGATCAGCCCCGGCACCGTGTTCAGCGGCGCCAGACGTTCGGGGTTGTAGAGGTTCACCACCTCCACACCGGTGGCGCGGGGCCAGCCGGGCAGCGGGTAGGCGGCCAGTTGGCGGGCGGAGGCCTGTACCACCTGGTCAGAACCGTCCACCACCAGTTGCAGGGGCGGGCGGTCGCGCCGTTGCAGGCGTGCCTCGAAGTCCCGGGGGATCACCAGGGCCGCGCTGATCACGCCTTCGGCGAACAGCTGGTCGAGCTGCTGCGCCGTGGCCAGGTGGTAGCGGAAGTCCAGCACCTGGCTGGCGCCCAGCTCGGCGATCACTTCCCGTGAGCGGGCGCTGTCGGCCTGGTCCAGCACGGCGGCGTGGAGGTTGCGCACGTCCATGTTGATGGCGTAGCCGAACAACACCAGCTGCAGGATGGGGATGCCGACGATCATGGCGAAGGTCAGCCGGTCGCGGCGCAGCTGGCGCAGCTCCTTGAGCACGATGGCCCCGAGCCGGCGCAGGTTCATGGGCGGGCCTCGGCATGGGTGGTGGGACGCTGGGTGACGGTGACGAACACGTCCTCCAGGTTGGCGTCGGTGTCGCGCACGTCGGCCTCGATGCCGGCCTTTTCCAGCAGCCGGACGACGCAGTCACGGGCATCAGCCGCAGCGCTGAGCACCCGCAGGCTGGCGCCGATCTGTGCCAGGGCCAGCACCTCCGGCTGCCCTTGCAGCGCGCGCTGGGCCTGGCGGGGCTGGGCGCACTCCACCAGCAGCGGCCGGCCGGGCAGGGCATCCATCAGCTCGGCGGGGCTGCCGTCGGCCACCAGACGACCGGCGTCGAGGATGCCCAGGCGGGTGCAACGCTCGGCTTCGTCCATGTAGTGAGTCGACACCAGCAGGGTGGTGCCGGCCTCGGCCAGTTCGAACAGCGAATCCCAGAATTCCCGGCGCGATTGCGGGTCGACGGCGCTGGTGGGCTCGTCCAGCAACAGCAGGTCGGGCTTGTGCAGCACCGCCCCGGCCAGGGCCAGGCGCTGCTTCTGGCCGCCGCTGAGGGTGCCGGCCAGTTGCCGGCGGCGGTCGCCGAGCCAGTAGCGCTCCAGCAGTTCGTCGATGCGCCGGCGTGCGTGGGCGCGGTCCAGCCCCTGGACGGCGGCGAGGAAGTCCAGGTTCTCGGCGACGGTCAGGTCTTCGTAGAGGGAGAACTTCTGCGTCATGTAGCCGATGCGCCGCTTGAGGGCCTCGGCGTCCTCGGGGATGCGGCAGCCGAGTACCTCGATCTCCCCGGCGCTGGGCAGCAGCAGCCCGCAGAGCATGCGGATGGTGGTTGACTTGCCGCAGCCGTTGGGGCCGAGGAAGCCGAACACTTCGGCGCGGTTTACCTGCAGGTCGAGGTTGTCCACGGCGGTCAGCTCGCCGAAGCGCTTGGTCAGGCCCTGGGCGTGGATGACCGCTTCGCTGCCGTTCATGGCGCGCTCCAGTGGGCCTGCAGGGGCAGGCCGGCCGGCAGGCGGCGGGCGTCATCGCCCTGCAGCAGCAGCTCGGCACGGTAGGCGAGGCGGCTGGCGTCGTCGCCGGTGAGGGCGTAGTAGGGCGTGAAGGCGGCTTCGCTGACGATGCGGCGGACCTGGGCGTCGAAGGGGGTGGCGATACCCTCCACCTGCACCTGCAAGTGGTCGCCGATGGCCAGGCGCGGGCGTTGGGAGGCGGGCACGTAGACCCGCGCGTAGGGCGCCTCGCCCACCAGCAGGCTGGCCAGTTCGGCACCGGCCGGGGGCTGGTCGCCGGGCTTGTAGGGCAGGGCGTCCACACGGGCATCGCGCGGGGCGCGCAGGGTCAGGCGCTCGCGGGTGATGCGCAGCTGGGCGACGCGGCCCTCCGCCGCCTGCACCTGGGCTTCGGCCTGGTGCAGCTGTTCCGGGCGGGTGCCGTTGAGCAGCTCGCGCAACTGGGCGTTGGCGCTGTTCACACTGGCGCGGGCCTGGTCGCGGGCGGCGCGGGCGCGGTCGAGGTCGGCGATGGCCACCTGGCGGCGTTCGTAGAGGGCGGCGATGCGGGTGAAGCTGCGCTCGGCGTCGGTCAGCTCGGCCTGGTAGCGGGCCAGGCTGGCACGGGCCGCGTCGATGGTTTCGTCCCGGGAGCCGTTGCGCAGCTCGTCGAGGCGGGCACGGGCGGCGGCCAGGTCGCCCTCCGCTTCGGCCAGGCGGGCATCGGTGCGGCGCGGGTCGAGTTCCAGCAGCACCTGGCCGGCGCTGACCTGTTCGCCTTCGGCCACGTGCCAGGCCAGGATCGGCTCGGAGGCCTCGGCAGGTACGGCGATGCGGTCCCATTCCAGGGTGCCGAGCAGCTGCGGCGGTGCGGGCTTGCAGGCGGCCAGCAGGGCCAGACCGAGCAGGAGGAGCGGGCGGGTGTTCATGGGCGCATCTCCAGGCCCCGTTCCAGCAGGGCCAGTACGTGGTTGACCAGGGCCTCGTCGTCGAGGTCGTCACTGGCGAAGATGCCGCGCCAGAGCGAGCCGGCGGCGTAGGGCAGCATCACCAGGCCGAGCAGCGAGACCACCAGCAGGCGCGGGTCCAGGTCCGGGTTGAGGTGGCCTTCGCTGCGGGCTTCGGCGAAGCGCCGGGCCAGTTGAACCGGCAGCAGCGGGGCGAAGCGGGTCAGCACCACCCCGCGCAGGGCGCCGCCTTCGCAGAGCACCTCGCGCACCCACAACGGCGGCAGCCAGGGATGCTGCGAGAGGGTCGCGCTGAGCCCGCGAACGAAGGCCCGGACCAGTTCGCGGGGTTCGTTCCCGGGCGTCGCCAGGCGTTGCACCATGCCCATCAGCAGGGGCTGCAGGCGTTCCTCCACCACCGCGTCCAGCAGGCGTTCGCGATTGCCGAAGTGGTAGTTGAGCAGCGCCGGGGTCACGCCCGCGTGCTCGGCAATGTCCCGCAGGCGGGTGGCCTGCACGCCCGCCTGGGCGAAGCACTGGATGGCGCTGTCGAGCAGGCGCTCGCGCAGGTCGGGGGCATCTCCGCTGGGGCGTCCGGGGGTACGGTTGCGGGTCATGGGGCAGGCTCCGGGGGCGAATGGGCTTAATTAAATCCTGATTTAAATAATTCGCAAGCCGGTTGATGCGCGTATTCGAGGGGGAACTCGGGACGGGCTGGGTCAGTCAGCTCTGGGGAGACCCATCGAGAGGGGAGAACCGGCCATGACGCTCTGGATCATCAGCTACCACAAGGACAACAACACCTCGACGCTTGAGCTGGAGGCGCCCGAGCGGCCGACGCCGGAGCAGGCGTGCGCGGCGGTGCTGGATTGGGCGGAGGATCATCTGCCGGCAGGGGAATACGCCGGCAGCGAGGCGCCGAGCCGGGAGCCGGCGATGCGCCTGCTCAAGCGCTATGGCGTGACCATCACGGGGATCGCGGCTCGCTAGCAGGTGGCGGCGGGCCACACGGACGCCCCTTGCCCCGGCATGCCGGGGCAAGGAGCGGGTTCAGGCGCGGGACGGACGACGGGGCGGGGGGTAGCTCAGTTCCTGCTCGACGGTGCCGTCCTCGCTGTGGATCAGCACCGTGCCGGCGCGCTTTTCCATGAAGGCCTCGATGGCCTCCAGCAGCCGCTCCCGTTCGGCAGCGGTCTTCGACGGGCGGGTCGCGCCTTCCTTGCGCAGCTCCCAGCCCTTGTCCGTTGGGGTGATGTGGTAGCAGCCCATGCAACTCTCCTGGTGCTCGTATTAGTGTTTCCGGACTACGCGCCCCTCCTTGGGCATTGACTACCGGCGCTCATAAGAGTCGCCGGAAGTTCCCGGGTTCCATGCGCAATGCGACTCAGCGCTTGCGGCGAATGCGTCCGCGTTCCACTTCGCGGGCGTGGCGGTGCAGGTGGTGTGCATCCGCCGATAGCGTGCGGGCAGTCTTCACCAGCACTTCGGCCAATTGCGGGTCCTCCAGCTGCCGGGCGGCGCTTTCCAGGGTGATGCAGGCCATTCGGTTGTTCAGCGAGGCGTCCTTCAGGACGCAGCGCAGCCGCTCGTTGGTCCGGTTGAGCGCCATCGGGTGTGCTCCTGCTCGTCGTGGCCGCGCACGCTGCGGGTGGGCGCGGCATCCACCGGTGTTCAGAACTCTTCGGGCCCGCCGCTGCCATCGTCCAGCGGGGCTTCCAGCATCCGCTCCAGTTCGCCGATGAGCTGCGCGCCCAGGGTTTCGAACTGCGCCCGGTCGGCCCAGCGCCGGGGAATCAGCCCGGCGACGATGGACACCTGGCCGGTGCGCAGGTCCCGGGCCGAGACCACCACGTCGTCGTCGCGGATGCGGACCACGCACAGGTGGTGGTCCAGGTGTTCATCCAGGCGTCGCTGGAGTTCTTCTTCCGTGGGTTGGTAGCTCATCGGCGCCTGTTCCAGAAAGAAGCCCGGCGCATGCCGCCAGCGACCGGGCTCGAAGGGAGTCGTGTGAGTCATGGCTTGAGAGCCTGGACGGGGCACGGGAGTTCAGCTTTTTTTGCCGGCAAAATCCTTTGGCATCAGAAGGATGCCGTCGGGACGTCAAGTGGATTGGCGAAGCGAGGCGATGCCTGGCGGCCATGCAGAATGCCCGGACCGTGCACATTGCCCGTGCAATTTGCAGGGGGCGCGAGCGTGTTCGGCGGCGCCGGATGATTGATTTGGCATCAAGGTGCCACTGATTAGGTGGACAGGCCTTCTACTGGCACCGGGCTCGCATCGATTAACGCCATGGAAAGCTGGACTGGCATGGAACTGGCTATGGCCTGCTCCACGCACGGGGTGCGCGCCCGGTTACGTACACCGATGGCCGGCGCCCAGGACCGGCCCTGCGCATGCCGTGAATGATTCCCCATGCCTGCTCCCAGGCAGGCCGAGCACAAGGAGATGCCCGATGACCCAGACCCTGTCCCACAAGCAGATCGACCACTGGCTGGCCCAGTCCATTCCGGGGTGCCGGGTTGAAAGCCGTGCCGACGGCGATGGCACCTTCAGCCTGTTCATGTACAACTCGGCCACCCAGGAATCCTTCAAGGTCAGCGCCCTGAAACCGCAGGACTACCCCGACTCCCGCGCGCTGCGTCGCCTGGGCAAGCAGGTGTTCGAGGACATGGTGCTGCTGCAGGCCGGCTGCGGCGGCCGCCGTCTCACCCGGCTCGCCAACGCACAACAGGCCGAGATCCGCCAGGCGGTCTGACCGTCGTTGCGCATCCGCCGGGGCCGTTCGTGCCCCGGCACTTACTGCCCTGGCCGGCGGCGTCCCGTTCCTACGCGGTAATAGGACGCCATCCAGAACATCGTCCCTCATCTTCAACCTGCCCCGGCCGACCTTGATGGGAATACCCAAAAGGAGAGGTCGCCATGGAAATCAACAGCAGCCTGCCGCTCTGGACCACCCGCTCGGACACCCGCCTCGCTGAAGTCGCCAAGGCGGCAGAGTCGACGCGCACGGTGGCCACACCTCAGGAGCGGCCGCAGGAGGATCTGGACAGCTTTATCGAGGCGCGGACCTATGACCGGCTGGGGCAATTGCCTTCAGGCCCGAACATCGCCAGCGATTTCGAGATCTGGATATCGGAGCAGGTGAAGCGTCCACCCAAGGAGAATGCCCGTCCGCTGGAGCAGATCGACGCAGAACTCAATATGGCCCATGCAGGGTTTCAGGAGATCTACGGCAAGATGCTGCGGGAGTTGTCAGGGCGGGAGCCAGTCATGCCTGACGGCATGGTGGGAATATCGGTGGATGGCGAGGGGAAGATCATCGTACGTAACCACAACGGTCTGCTGCGGGATGATGTGGCGCAACGCCTGTCGTTACGGATGAATGCTTCTGAGGAGTTGCTGCGATATGCCAACCGCTATGTGGAACTGGCAATTGAGCGCGTTGAATCAGATATGAACGTGGAGCCTGACGGGCTTGGGCGTTATCACCTGGACAAAAGTAATTTCGCGGATGCGTTCAAGGCCATGGAGTTCAACAGCTTGCTTGGTCACCTCTCTCACTTTGGGGTTGTTCGCTATGGGCATTGGACCGAGCGCAAGGTTTATCTACCAGAGTGATGCCTTGTCACCGGTCATATAGCCCATTCCCTTCCTTGAAACAGATTATTCGAGGCCTGTTTGCACTCAGCTTCAACCCGCTCCGGCTGACCTTGAAGGGGATACACAACAAGAGATGTCGCCATGGAAATAAAAAGCAACCTGCCGCTCTGGACCTCCCGCACCGATGCGCGCCTCGCCGAGGTAGTCAAGGCCGCAGAGTCGACGCGTACAGTGGCCACACCACTGGAACGGCCGCAGGAGGACCTGGAAAGTTTTATCGAGGCGTGGACATATGACCGGCTGGGGAAATTGCCTTCAGGCCCGAACGTTGCCAGTGATTTCGAGATATTGATAACAGAGCAAGTAAAGCGCCCACCCAAGGAGAATGCCCGTCCGCTGGAGCAGATAAATGCAGAACTCAATGCGGCCCATGCGGGTTTTCAAGAACTCTACGGCAAGATGCTGCGGGAGCTGTCAGGACGGGAGCCGGTCATGCCTGACGGGATGGTGGGGATATCGGTGGATGGTCAGGGGAAGATCATTGTGCGTAACCACAATGGACTGCTTAGAGATGATGTGGCGCAACGCCTGTCGGCACGGATGAATGCTTCTGAGGAGTTGCTGCGGTACGCCAATCGATATGTGGAGCTGGCCATCGAGCGCGTTGAGTCAGACATGAACGTGAACTTTGATGGCTTGGGTCGTTACCACTTGGACAAGGAAAATTTCTCGAGTGTCGTAACGGCTATGGAGTTCAACAGCCTTCAAGGTCATCTGCTTTCATGGGGTGTTATCCGCTACGGGTATTGGACGGAGCCAAAGCTCTATAGGCCGGAGTGAGGGGCTTCCGGAAGCCCAGCCTTGTCGGCTGGGTCCTACTTATAAATGAGCAATCAAGTGGCGATGTACTCTCTCAGTTTTAGCCTGCTCTGGCCGAACTCCTTTTAGTACTTAAATGGAGAGAACGTCATGGAGATCAGCAGCCTGCCGCTCTGGACCACGCGCTCGGACACCCGCCTCGCTGAAGTCGCCAAGGCGGCAGAGTCGACGCGCACGGTGGCCACACCACTGGAACGGCCGCAGGAAGATCTGGACAGTTTTATCGAGGCGCGGACCTATGACCGGCTAGGGAAGTTGTCGTCGGGTCCGAGCGGAATCGGCGGCTACGAGGTCTGGGCCTTGGAGCAGGCGAAGCGTCCACCCAAGGAGGATGCTCGACCGCTGGAGCAGATCGAACTGGAACTCAACATGGCGCATGCAGGGTTTCAGGAGATCTACGGCAAGATGCTGCGTGAGCTATCGGGGCGAGAACCAGTCATGCGCGACGGAGTGGTCGGTATCTCTGTAGGTAGCGACGGCAAGATCATCGTGCGTAACAGTAGAGAGCTACTTAGTGACGATGTGGCACAAAAATTGTCGGCGCGAATGAATGCTTCCGCAGACTTACTAGGGTATGCCAATCGTTATGTAGAACTCGCTATTGAACTTGTCGAGTCGGATATGAATGTTGACCTTGATGGGTTCGGTCGCTACCACCTGGATAAAGACAATTTTTCCTATGTTGTTAGGGCTTTGGAATTTAATAGTCTTCAGTGTCATCTAGCTTCATGGGGTGTGGCGCGTTACGGGAATTGGACGGAGCGCAAGATTTACCCGCCGGAATAATGCCTTGTCGCCGATCTTGTAGTTGTTTTCCCTCGTTGAAATAGGAAGTTCGACGGCTACTTTGCATTCAGCCTCTTCTCCCTCCTGCCGACCTTGAAGGAATACCCAAAAGGAGAGGTCGCCATGGAAATAAAAAGCAATCTGCCGCTCTGGACCACCCGCTCGGACACCCGCCTCGCTGAAGTCGCCAAGGCGGCAGAGTCGACGCGCACGGTGGCTACACCCCAGGAGCGGCCACAGGAGGATTTGAACAGTCTTATCGAGGCTCGGACCTATGACCGACTGGGGCAATTGCCTTCAGGCCCGAACATCGCCAGCGATTTCGAGATCTGGATATCGGAGCAGGTGAAGCGCCTACCCAAGGAGAATGCCCGTCCGCTGGAGCAGATCGATGCAGAGCTCAATATGGCCCATGCAGGGTTTCAGGAGATCTACGGCAAGATGCTACGGGAGTTGTCCGGACGGGAGCCGGTCATGCGCGATGGGCTGGTCGGGATAACGGTAGGTAGCGACGGGAAAATCATCGTGAACAACCACAACGGGTTGTTAAGGGATGACGTGGCGCAACGCTTATCTGCTCGCATGAATGCTTCGTCCGAGTTACTGCAGTACGCCAACCGATACGTGGAGTTGGCCATTGAGCGCATCGAGTCAGACATGAACGTGAACTTTGATGGCTTGGGTCGTTATCACTTGGACAAGGAAAACTTCTCGAGTGTCGTAACAGCCATCGAGTACAACAGCCTTCATTTTCATCTTCTTTCCTGGGGTGTTGTGCGTTACGGCTATTGGACGGAGCCGACGCTCTATACGCCTTAGCAAGAGGCGTCCCGCTTCTTCACCCGCTCTCCAACACAAACATCCCCACCTGCGGCGCCGGGCTCAGCCAGTGGCGGTCGAGGCGCCAGCCGGATTGGGCGGCCATGTCGGCGATGCCCTCCAGGCTGTACTTGTGCGAGCACTCGGTGTGCAGTCGCTCGCCGGCGGCGCAGTGGAAGCGCTGCCCGGCGGCGTTCACCACCTGGTCCCGCTGGCTGACCAGGAACATCTCCATGCACTGCGCCTGCGGATTCCAGCGGGCCAGGTGCTGGAAGGCGTCGAGGTCGAAGGTGCCGCCCAGTTCGCGGTTGATGCGGGTCAGCAGGTTCTTGTTGAACTGGGCGGTGATGCCGTCCCCGTCGTCGTAGGCCGCCTCCAGGGTGGCCACGTCCTTCTGCATGTCCAGCCCGAGGATCAGCCGTGAGTCGCGGCCCAGGTAGCGGCGCACCGAGCGCAGGAAGCGCAGGGCCTCCGGCGGGCTGAAGTTGCCCAGGGTGGAGCCGGGGAAGAACGCCACGCGAGGGCGCGAGGCCACGGCGGCGGGCAGGTGGGGCAGGTGGCTGAAGTCGCCGACCTGGGGCAGGATCCGCAGACTCGGGTAGGCCGCCTCCAGCATGGCGGTGGCCTTGCGCAGGGCCGATTCCGAGATGTCGATGGGCAGGTAGACGCCCACTTGCGGGGCGGCGTCCAGCAGCAGGCGGGTCTTCAGGCTGGCACCGCTGCCGAACTCCACCAGGGCTGCACCCCGTGGGATGACGCTCGACAGCTCCCCGGCGATTGCTTCCAGCAGCGCCGTTTCCATGCGCGTCGGGTAGTACTCGCGGGTGCGGCAGATGGCTTCGAACAGCTCCGAGCCGGTGGCGTCGTAGAAGTACTTGGGCGGCAGGCTCTTGTCCGGGGCGCCCAGCCCGGCGCGTACGTCTTCGGCGAAGGAGGTGTCCGACCCGGCTTCCCGCTGTGCGCCGGCCGGATCGCGGGCCAGGCGCAGGCCGGCGAACATCCAGCGCTGGTGCGGGTAGAAGAAGTTGCGGTAGCTCACCCGGGCGTGACCGGCCGGGGTGATGCTGGCGCCGCCGCGCAGCACCATCTGGCTGACCATGAACTTGCCGTTGTATTCGCCCACCGCGCCTGCGGAGGGGCGGAAGCCGGGGTAGGGTGCATAGGCGCTCGCCGTCCATTGCCAGGCGCTGTCTTCCACCTGGCCCAGCACGCCGCTGCGGGCGGACACTTCCCATTCCGCTTCGCTGGGCAGCCGCGCCTCGGCCCACAGCGCATAGGCGCAGGCCTCGTAGTAGCTGATGTGGCGCACCGGCGCATCGGGCACCAGAGGGCGCAGGCCACCCAGGCCCAGCTCCTGCCAGCCATCGCCCTGGCGCTGCCAGTACAGCGGCGCCCGCCAGCCCTCGGCCTGGACCCGCGCCCAGCCATCGGCCAGCCAGAGGTCGGGGCGCTGGTAGCCGCCGTCGTCGATGAAGGCCTGCCAGTCGCCGTTGGTCACCAGGCGATCACAGATCTGGAAGGGCTGCAGGTAGGTGGTGTGCCGTGGGCCCTCGTTGTCGAACGCGAAGCCGTCGCCATCGTGCCCCAGCTCCACCAGTCCGCCCGGCAGCGAGACGAAGCGCCCGGGCCGGTCGCCCTCCGGCTCCTGCCAGCGCGGATCGTAGGCCGGCGACAGCGGCGAGCGGCTGAACAGGTGCAGCACGTCCATCAGCAGCAGTTCCTGGTGCTGCTCCTCGTGGGCCAGACCCAGCTCCAGCAGGGCCAGGTCGGGCTCGGTGAGGTCCGGGATGAGCCGCTCCATGTGCGCATCCACGTGGGCCCGGTAGGCCAGCACCTCATGCAGGGGCGGCCGGGTCAGCAGGCCGCGCTCGGGGCGGGGCTGCCGGGGGCCGACCGCCTCGTAGTAGGAGTTGAAGAGGTAGGCGAAGGCCGGGTCGAACACCCGGTAACCCGTCAGGCGCGGTAGCAGAAAGGTTTCGAAGAACCAGCTGGTATGGCCCAGGTGCCACTTGCTTGGGCTGGCGTCCGGCATGGACTGCACCACCATGTCCTCTTCGCCAAGGGGTGCCACCAGGTTTTCGCTCTGGCGGCGGACGTGCCGGTAGCGCTTGAGGTACGGGGTGCTGTTCATCGCGGTTCTCTCAGTGCTGTGGGCAGGACTGTTGGATGCGCGGCGGGGCCGTAAGGGGTGTGAGTCCGGTGCTGCGGAGGAAGTTCGGGCTCGATGCGCCAGCGGCTGGCTGGATTTCTGATAAATCAGGTTATTAATTCATTGTAAATAATTGAAAAATAACGATTTAAATCTCAAGAAATGCAGTAAATCAGCCTGTATGCCTCGATCAGCTCTCCCTATTCCGAGTGTTTCGCTGGGTTATGGTGATTCCATGTGATGTTTTACATTACTAAAGAATCATAAGCGACTGATATATAACGATATTTATCTTGATTGAAGAATGAGTGAGGCCAGTGCCTGCCCCACCACCGACGTTCCCGCTGGCCGTTCCTCGCTCAACCTGAATCTTGCCGCCGGGCCCCGGTCCACCTAGAGGACAACCGGAGGAAATCACCATGAAATCGAACAAGCCGAGCGCCCGCATCCACGAGATCGACGACATCGAGGACCGCATGGGATCGATGGAGCAGCTGGACTTCAGCGAGCGCAAGGATGAACGCCAGGGCCGGGTCGGCGACCTGCGATCCGAAGAGGAGTTGGAGCGGGAGTTCCCGGACGAACGCGTGCGCGAGGCCGGCATGACCGGCGGCGAGACCCTGGGGCAGAGCCTGCATGAGGACGGCGTCTCCGATGACGACCTGAGCCCCGAGACGCTGATCGACGAGAACGGCGAGCGCCTGGGCCGGGGCACCACCGGCAGCCTGCCGGCAGACAAGGAGCTGAGCGTGGTGGGCGCTGACGAGATCGGAGCCGGAGACGGTCTGGACGAAGCCGAAGAGGGCCGCGCCTACCCCCTGGACGGCAAGCCCTGGGACGGCGAGGCGCGCTGAAGGGGCCACGCGGCGGGCTACGGCCCGCCGCTCAGCCTTTCGCCTGGGCCGGCTCGCCCTTGTCCTCGCGCCAGTCCACGCGGCGCAGCCGGCGTGCCCGGCGCTCCAGCACCAGGTAGACCACACAGGCCACCGCCAGCGGCAGCAGGAAGTAAATGGCCCGGTAGCCGATCAGCGCTGCCAGCAGGGTGCCCTTGGCGAACTGGTGCTGCATCAGCGCGATGAACACCGCCTCCAACACCCCCAGTCCGGCGGGGATATGGGTGACCACGCCAGCGATGCTGCTGATCAGCAGGATGCCGAGCACCGTCGGGTAGAACGCCTGGGGCGGCAGCAGCACGTAGATCAGCAGCGCCATCAGCGCCCAGTTCAGCATCCCCAGGCCGACCTGCACCAAAGCCATGCGCAGGCTCGGCAACGTCAGCTCCTGCTGGCGGATGCGCCAGGTGCGGCGCCTGGCGAAGCGGCAGGCGGCCAGGTAGCCGAGGGACAGCGCCACCAGCACGACGCCGATCACCTGCAGGCCGGTCTCGCCGATCTTCCAGTTCTCCGGCAGTTCCACCAGGCGCAGGGCGAACACGCAGCCGGCCAGCAGCATGTAGCCCAGCCAGTTGGTCATCAGGCTCAGGCTCAGCACCTGGGTGATGGTCGGCACGTCGAGCCCCAGGCGCGAATAGAGCCGGTAGCGCATGGCGATGCCGCCCACCCACGAACTCAGGTTGAGGTTGAAGGCGTAGCAGACGAAGGTCACCGGGAAGGTCTGCCACGCCGGCAGCTTGTGGTCCGTGTAGTGGCGGCCCACCAGGTCGAAGCAGCAATAAGTGGCGTAGCTCGCCACGCACGCGACCAGGCCCAGGGCCAGGGTCCCGGCGCTGTAGGCGGAGAGGGCGCGGACGACCTCGCCCCAGTCCATGTTCTTCACCAGCAGGAACAGCAGCACCGGCACCAGGCAGAAGAAGAACACCGTCAGCGCCCGCTTGCCCCAGGTGAACCAGCGTTGGCGATTCATCGGGCCTGCTCCTGTTCCAGCACCGCGTCCTTGGGCTCCACCGGTGTCACCGGCTCGACCCGCGGCGAATGCGCCGGCAGCAGCCCGGCGAGGGCGGGGAAGTGCCGCAGGAAGTGGAAGCACAGGAAGATCAGCGGCGCGCGCCACCAGTGGCCCCGGGTGATGCGCTGCAAGGTCACCGCCTTGCAGTGCTGCTGGGCCAACTGGGTGAGGTGGTCGTGCAACTGGCGGTTGAACGCCGCATCGCGGATCACCACGTTCGCCTCCAGGTTCAGCGACAGGCTCAGCGGGTCGAGGTTGCTGGAGCCCACCGTCGCCCACTCGCTGTCCACCAGCGCCACCTTGCCGTGCAGCGGGCGGCGGCAGTATTCGTGGATCACTACGCCGTCGCGCAGCAGGTAGTTGTAGAGCAGCCGCGAGCACAGGCGGACGATGGGCATGTCCGGCATGCCCTGCATGATCAGCGTCACCTTCACCCCCCGGCGCGCAGCGTTGCGCAGCTCGCGCAGCAGGCGATAGCCGGGGAAGAAATAGGCATTGGCCACCACCAGGCGCTGGCGGGCGCTGCGCAGCGCCTCCAGGTACTGCTCCTCGATGTCGTTGCGGTGGGCCGCGTTGTCCCGCAGCACCAGGCGCAGGCGCGAGCTCCCCACCTGGCGCGGCGTTGGCGGCGGCACGGGGCTGGGCGGCTCCGGCGCATGGGCCAGCAGGTCGCGGCAGGCCCGGTGCAGGTCGGCGACGATGGGGCCACGCAGGGCCACCGCGTAGTCCTGCTTGGCCATCTCGCCGTAGTCGGCCAGGTGGTCGGCGCCGAAATTGATGCCGCCGATGAAGCCCAGCTCGCCGTCCACCACCACCAGCTTGCGGTGCAGCCGGCGGAACAGGTTGGTGCGCAGGCCCAAGCGCCGGGGCTGCGGGTCGAACATGCGCAGGTTCACCCCGGCGGCCGCCAGCTCGGCCACGTAGCGCTCGCCGAGGTCGGCGGTGCCGTAGCCGTCCACCGTGGCCTCCACCCGCACGCCCCGGGCCGCGGCGGCCAGCAGGGCCTCCTTGAGGCGCTGGCCGACCTTGTCCTCGAAGATGATGAAGGTCTCCAGCAAGACCTCGTGGCGGGCCTGTTCGACGGCCTCGAACACGCGGGGGAAGAAGGCCTCGCCATTAATCAGCAACTCCACCTGGTTGCCGTCGCGCCATGGATAACTCACAGGTGCACCTCCACCAGCAGCGGAGCGTGATCGGACAGGTGCGACCACGGCCGCTGCCGCAAGACTTGGGGGGAATGGGCGCTGGCGTTGCGCAGGTACACGCGGTCCAGCGGCAACAGCGGCCAGCGCGCGGGAAAGCTGCGCGCCGGCGCGCCATGGGCCTCGACGAAGGCCTCGCGCAGGCCACAGGCGGCCAGCACCGGGTCGGCGCGCTGGCGCCAGTCGTTGAAATCGCCGGCCACGATCACCGGCGCCTCCGAAGGCAGGCCCGCCACCCGATCGCGGAGCAGGGCCAGCTGCTGCTGGCGATGGGCCTCGCGCAGCCCGAGGTGCACGCAGATGGCGTGCACCTCGTCGTGCCCGGGCACCTGCAGCACCGAATGCAGCAGGCCGCGCTCCTCGTTGCCGGCGATGGACACGTCGAGGTTCTCGTGGCGCAGGATCGGGAACTTGGAGAGCAGCGCGTTGCCGTGGTCACCGTCCGGGTAGACCGCGTTGCGGCCATAGGCATAGGCGCCCCACATGCTGTCGGCGAGGAACTCGTATTGCGGCGTGGGTGGCCAGTCCTGGTAACGCCGGGAGTGGCGGCGGTGGGTGCCGAGCACTTCCTGCAGGAACACCAGGTCCGCCCCCAGGGTGCGCACCGCATCGCGCAGCTCCGGGAGGATGAAGCGCCGGTTCAGCGCGGTGAAGCCCTTGTGGGTGTTCACCGTGATGATCCGCAGGCGCCGCACCGCCTCGGCGCCGTCGAGCCCGGGCAACGGGCGACCGGGGGCCAGGCTCATGGCAGCACCCCCTCGGCCGGCGGCTGGCCCGGGCGCACCGCCAGATCCCGGTCCAGCCCCAGGCGTTCCAGCAGGCGGCGGGCGTCGTAGGGCGCGCGCACCTTCAGGTCGTTGTCGAAGTAGCAATAGACGTCCCGGGAGCCGCCCTCGGCGAGCTGGTCGGGCTCGGCCAGGCGCGCATCGGGCACCTGCCGGCCCCGCTGCCAGGCCTCGATGCGCCGTTGCCAGGCCTCCAGGGCCTCCTCGCTGTAGCCGCTGGCGTAGAGCGCCTTGTCACCGTGCAGGCGCAGGTAGACGAAGTCGGTGGTCAGGTCCTCCAGCAGCGGCCACTTGCCGGCGGTGTCCGCCACCACCAGCGCCACCCCGTGGCGGCGCAGCAGCTCGATGAAGGCAGGGCTGCGGAAGCTCTCGTGGCGGATCTCCACCGCATGGCGCAGGCGGGTGCCCGGCGCCAGGTCCAGGTAGCCCTCGCGGTGCATGCGCGGCTCGCACTGTCGGGCCAGCGCCAGGGCCTGCTCGCCGTCGTGGGGCAACTGCGCCAGGAAGGCCTCGAAGCGCTCGGCATCGAAGCGGAAGCTGGGCGGGAACTGCCAGAGCAGGGCGCCCAGCCGGGGCCCCAGGCGCAACAGGCCCGAGGCCATGAAGTTGGCCAGCGGTGCCTCGATGTCGCGCAACCGCCGCACATGGGTGATGAAGCGCGGTGCCTTGACGCTGAAGACGAAGCCCTCCGGCGTCTGGGCGGCCCAGTCCGCATAGCGCTCCGGGGTCTGCAGGGCGTAGAAGCTGCCGTTGATCTCGATGCTGCCGACGGCGCGGGCGGCGAAGGCCAGCTCGCGCTTTTGCGCCAGCCCCTCGGGGTAGAAGTCGCCCCGCCAGGGGGCATAGCGCCAGCCGGATATGCCGATGCGTACGCAAGCCATGGGCGTCCCCCGTCAGCGCTGGCGGTCGTCGGCGGCCCGCTGCAGGGCGCCGGCCACCTGTTCGGCGTCCTTCACCTGCTCCTCGCCGGCAGGGCCGGCCGAGCCGTGGCGCTGGGGATGCAGCTCCACCTTGATCCAGCCGGCCTCGCGCCGGTCGAAGGCCTTGAACGCCTCGATGGCATCGCCCATGGGCTTGACCTGGGTGAGGATGCGCGCCGGGTCGATGCGCTTGGCCAGCACCAGTTCGATCAGCCGGGGGATGTACTTGCGGTGGTGGCAGTTGCCCATGTTCAGGGTGAGGTTCTTGTTCATCGCCAGGCCGATGGGGAAGTGCCGCGCCTGGGGCGGGTAGACGCCGATGATGGACAGCGTGCCGGCCTTGGCCAGGCCCTCCACGGCCCATTGCAGGGCCTGGCTGGGGGCGTCGCCGGGGTGCCAGTTGGCGCCGTCCGGGTGGGTGCGCGGGGTCAGCTCGGCCATTTCCTGGCGCTGCGCACTGCCGCTGGCGCACCCGTGCTCGGCGTCCACGCCCACGGCGTCGATGGCGCGGTCCACGCCGATGCCGTCGGTGAGCCGGCGCAGCACCTGCACCGGGTCTTCCCGGTCGAAGTCGATCACCTCGGCGCCTTGCTGGCGGGCCATGCGCAGGCGGTCGGGCCGGTGGTCCACGGCGAACACCCGCGCCGCGCCGAAGAGGAACGCGCTGGCGATGGCGAACTGGCCCACCGGCCCGCAGCCGAACACCGCCACGGTGTCGCCGGGGGTGATCTCGGCCATCTCGGCGCCGAAGTAGCCGGTGGGGAAGATGTCGGACAGCAGGATGGCCTGGTCGTCGCTGATCTCGCTGGGCAGGCGCACCAGGCCGATGTTGGCGTGGGGGATGCGTGCCTTCTCCGCCTGCAGCCCGTGGAACGGGCCGGTGGCGGCGGGGCCGCCGTAGAAGGCGGTGCCGGCCTCCTTGCCGTTGGGGTTGGCGACGTCGCACTGGGCGTAGTAGCCGGCCCGGCAGTAGCTGCAGTTGCCGCAGGCGATGGTGGAGGGCACCACCACCCGGTCGCCCACCTGCAGGTTGCGCACGTCGTCCCCCAGGGCCTCGACGATGCCGACGCCCTCGTGGCCGAGGATGGTGCCCTTGACCATGCCGCTGACGCTGCCGCGCACGAAATGCAGGTCGGTGCCGCAGATGGCCGAGGCCGTGAGGCGGATGATGGCGTCGGTCGGGGCCTGCAAGGTGGGTTCGGGCACATCCTCCAGGCGGATGTCGCCCACGTCATGGAAAACCACGGCCTTCATGCTGGCTGCTCCTGTCTGGCTCCGGGACCGGCCGGGGTCGTGCCCGGCCACCTGATGAGTCCGACTGGGGCAGGGCGGTGGGGTTCAGGTTTTCTGCCCGGGCGGGCGGCTCAGTCCAGCGGGCCGAACACCTGGCGGTAGCGCTCGCGCCCCTGGGGCGTTTTGCGGCTGAAGCGCAGTTCCAGGCCCCGGGGATTGCGCACCGGCGTACCGGCCAGGGCGTGCCAGCCGCTGCCCTCGGCCCAGGTGCGCAGCTGGAAGTCGCCGATGCCTTCCAGCACCGTCACCGCGCGCCCCAGGGGCGGCAGCGGGTAGCGTTGTGCCGGGGCGGAGGTGGCGCGCCGCAGCACGCCGCCTTCCACCCACCAGCGCACCCGTTGCAGGGCGCCGGGCTGGCCGGGGGCGCGGCGCACCAGCTCCAGGCGGGTGGGCAGCTGGCCGCCGCCGCGCACCTGCACCGCCGCCAGGTGCTCGGCGGGGGGCGGCGGGTCGTCGGCCCGGCGCGGGGGTTCCAGCTCCACCCCGGCGCGCTGGTCCAGGTCCCGCTGCAGCTGGTTCAGTGCCCGCAGCAGGGCGTCGTCCCGCTCCGTGGCCAGGCGCAGGTGCTCGTCGGCGCGGCTGACGCTGTCCAGGCCGCGCCAGGCGATCAGCGCCACCACCGCCATCAGCAGGATCGCCACCATCACCTCGATCAGGGTGAAACCCCGCTGGCGCGCCATCACTCCAGCTCCAGGCGGCCGTCGGCGCCGCGCACCAGGGCGACCCGGTTCAGCCCGTCGGAGAGTTCCACCCGTGCCGGGCTGCCCAGCCATTCGGCGTCCAGCAGCAGCCGGGTCGGGGTCGCCTGCACCCGCGCGCCGGCCAGTTGCCAGGAGCGCGGGCGCAGCGTGGCATCGCCGTCCAGGGCACTGCCGGCCGACGCACCCAGGCGGCGGAAGCGGTAGCCGCGCTCGTCCGCTTCCCAGGCGATCACCTCGCCGCTGCTGCGGGCCTCGTCCTGGGCCACCTGCAGCAACAGCACCAGGCGCCGCGCCTCGTCCCGCAGCAGGCGCGCCGGGTCGGGGCGGATGCTCAACCCCACGGCGGCGCTGGCAATACCGATCACCACCAGCACCACCATCAGCTCCACCAGGGTGAAACCCCGAGCCCGTGACACAAAACCGTGAAGATCGCCTGCTAGGGTCGGCTGCCTGACCTCAGGGAGGACCGCCCCATGCACTGGACCCGCCGACCCGACCCCGCCGCCCTGGTGCAGGGCGCCGCCATCCTCGCCACCCTGGCGGGGCTGGCCACCTGGTACCTGCTGCTGAGCGACCCGCCGCCCCTGGAGGCCCGCGCCAGCAGCACCACGGCCGTGCAGGTGGCGGTGCCGGAACAGCCGGCCCGCTGGTTCGCCCGGCGCAGCGACAGCATCACCCTGAAGGTGACCGGGCTGTTCGCCGGCCCGCGCGGGCGGGTGGCGATCCTCGCCGTGGACGGCAGCAGCCCGCAGCCGTTCCTGGTCGGCGAGCCGCTGGCCGAGGGGGTGTGGCTGGAGGCCATCGAGCCCGATGCCGTGGTCATCCGCCGGGGCGAGCGCCGCGAGCGCCTGGCCATTCCGCGCCTGGCCCAGGGGCCGGAGCTGCCGGACCTGCGCTGAGCGCCTCATGGGCGCACCGCCCCGGCGTCCTGCGCCGGCAGGCGGGCGTTCAGGCGGACCAAGGGCGGCCCGTCGGCGTCCCGGGGGTGGACCTCCAGGCGCAGGCTGAACAGCTCGCCGTCCCGCGTCACCTCGCGCACGCACGCCAGGCGCAGCCGGCCCTGGTCGCAGTCGCGCACTTCGCGGCCGCCGCGCAGGCGGCCCTGCAACTGCGCCTCGGCCAGTTCACTGCGGGCCGCCAGCAGCGCCAGCGAACGGTCCCGCAGCAGGCCGCTGCCCTGGGTCGCCACCCCGGCGGCGCGCACCGCAGCCGACATGGCCACGGCGACGATGGCCAGGGCCACCAGCACTTCCACCAGGGTGAAGCCGGCCGCGTGGCGGCGGTGGAATCGGGTCATCGCGCGTTCTCCAGGCTGTGTCCGCGACCCTAGCCGGGGCAGCTGACGAAACGGCGACCAATGCTCAGGAGGAGGCCGCCCCCGGGCGCCAGGCACAGCCTCGGGAGCCGCATCCCAGGGCCGCCGGGGCCGCCAAGCTCCCGAGGATTTTCAATCGGTCTGACATATCCGCTTGGAACAATCCGCTGCATCTGATCGGGCGAGAGCCCGCCGACCGGCAAGGACTGCAGCGAGGAGTAACGGATATGGATGGCGTGCGCCTGGCCTCCCAGCGAGGCTTCACCCTCATCGAGATCATGGTGGTGGTGGTGATCCTCGGGATCCTTGCCGCGATGGTGGTGCCCAAGGTGCTCGACCGGCCGGACCAGGCCCGCGCCACTGCCGCCCGCCAGGACATCGCCGGGCTGATGCAGGCCCTCAAGCTCTACCGCCTCGACCAGGGCCGCTACCCCAGCCAGGCCCAGGGCCTCAAGGTGCTGGTGGAAAAGCCTGCCGACGCCGCCACGAGCAATTGGCGCGCCTACCTCGAACGCCTGCCCAACGACCCCTGGGGCCGGCCCTACCAGTACCTCAACCCGGGCGCCAACGGCGAAGTGGACGTGTTCTCCCTGGGCGCCGACGGCCAGCCCGAAGGCGAGGGCGTGAACGCCGACATCGGCTCCTGGCAGCTCTGAATGTGGACCGGCAACGGGGCATGGCGGTGATCAGCGCGCTGCTGGTGGCGGCGCTGGTGGCGGTGATCGCCGCCGGCCTGCTGGCCCGCCAGGCACGGCTGGTGCGCCTGGCGGAAGGTGAGGGCGAGCGCCAGGCGGCCCAGTGGGTGGCCCGCAGCGCCACGGCCTTCGGCCTGCAGCGCCTGCGCCAGGCCTGGCAGCAGGACCCGGCCACGCGCCTGGACCAGGGCTGGGCCCGTGGCTGGCAGCTGCCGGTGACCGACAGCGCCGCCTTCGACGGGCGCCTGCTGGACGAGCAGGGCCTGTTCAACCTCGCCAGCCTGGTGCACGAGGGCCAGCTCGACCCGCTGGAGCAGGCCGCCTTCCGGCGCCTGGGGGCCAGCCTCGGCGTCGCCCCGGCGACCCTCGCCGCCCTGGAACAGCGCCTGCTGGCCGCCTACGGCGAGGCCCGCCTGCCGCGCCCGCGCAGCCTGGAGGACCTGGCCAGCGCGCCGGGGGTGGAGCCCCGTGCCCTGGCGCGGCTGGCGCCCTTCGTCACCGTGCTGCCGCTGCCCGGCTGGGTGAACGGCAACACCGCGCCGGCCGAAGTGATCGCCGCGCGGGTGCCCGGCCTCGGCCTGGAGCGGGCCCGCGCCCTGGTGGCCGAGCGCGACCGGGGCCAGGGCTTCATCAACAGCGGCGACTTGCTCAATCGCCTGCGCCTGCCACAGCTGGACACCGAGCAGGTGCGCCTGGGCATCACCAGCGAATGGTTCCGCCTGCAGGGCCAGGTTCGCGTCGGCAGCCGCCAGTGGCCGCTGGAGGCCTTGCTGTTCCGCCCCGAGGACGGCGCGGCGCGGGTGGTCTGGTCGCGGGTGGGCGCATGAAGCGCCGCCTGCGCCTGGCCCTGCCGCCCCTGCGCCTGCTGGAGCCCGGCAGCGTGCTGGAGGGCCTCTGGCTGGAAGCACGCGGGCAGGCCTTGCCCTGCTCGGTAGCGCTCCCGGCGCTGGCCGCCACGTTGCGCGGCGCGCCCCTGGAACTGCGCCTGCACCCCGAGGACAGCCTGCTGGCGCGGGTGGCGCTGCCACCCTTGCCGGCCCCGCGCCTGGCCGCCGCTGCCGCCTGTGCCCTGGACGGCCTGGCCCTGGAAGGGCGCGATGCCCTGCACCTGGCCCATGGCCCGCGCGAGGTCGACGGGCAGGTGCAACTGGCCTGGCTGGCACGCCCGGCCCTGGCACGGCTGCAACGCCTGCTGGCGGGGGTTCGCTTCCGCCTGGTGCCGGCACCGTTCTTCCTGCCGTTGCCGCCGCCCGGCCAGGTCAGCGCCCAGTGCCTGGACGGCCACCTGGTGGCGCGCAGCGGGCCGGACCACGGCTGGGTACACCCGCTGCCGGCGCTGGCCCTGGCCGAGCAGCCCGACCCCACCCGCTGGCACTGGCTGGGGCCAGGCGGCCCCGAGGGTGTCGCCGCGCTGCCCGTCGAAGCCGCCTGGCAAGGGCCGGCCGGCACCCTCGACCTGGCGGCCGGTGCCGCCCCGCGCCACGCCGGCACGGCGCGCTGGGGGCGGGCCCTGGGTTGCTGCGCCCTGGCGGCGCTGGTCTGGACCCTGGGCCTGAACCTCTACGCGGCGCAGCTCGCCGAGCAGGGCCAGACCCTGCGCCGGCAGATGAACGAGCGCGTGCGCCAGGCCTTCCCGCAGCTGCCGGTGGTGCTCAACCCGCTGCAGCAGGCCCGCCAGCAGCGCGACGCCCGCCTGGCCGGGCAGGCGCCGGGGGCGGACGGCTTCGACAGCCTGCTGCGCCAGGCCGGCCTGGCCCTGGCGCTGCCGGCCGGCAGCCTGGAGGGGCTGGACTACGCCGATGGCGCCCTGCACCTGATCCGCCTGGCGCGCAGCGCCAGCCCCTTGCCGGCCGACTGGCAGGCGACCCTGGCCCCCGCCGGCCTGGAGGGCGAGGCCGTGGCCGATGGCTGGACCCTGCGCCGTGCACCGGCCCCGGAGGCCCGCCGCGATGAACCGTGAAGCCCTGCAGCAGCGCTTCGACGAGGCGAACCAGGCCTGGCAGCGGCTGGCTCCCCGCGAGCGCCGCGTGCTGCGCGTGGCGGCCCTGGTGCTGCCGCCGTTGCTGCTGTGGTTCGCCCTGGTGGACCCGGCGTTGCAGCGCATCGATCACTGGCAGGCGGAGCTGCCACGCCTGCGGGCCCAGGCGCAGACCCTGGAAACCGTGCTGGCGGAGGCGGGCGTGGGTCAGGCGCTGCCCCCCGGGGAGGCCGACGCCCGCCTGCGCGAGACCCTGGAGCGGGCCGGGCTGACGGAACACGTGCGCCTCGGCGGCGAGCCGGGGCGTTGGCAGGTGCAACTGGACGGCGCCCCGGCGCCGGCCCTGATGGAGTGGCTGCTGGGCGGCTTGCCCAGCGTGCCGGTGCGGGTGCGCGAAGTCAGCCTGCGGCGGGATGGCGAACGCGATGGAGAGGCGGCGGAAGGCCGGCTCACGGGTGTCATCGAATTGGACAGGGCGCCAGGCACAGGGGAAGAATCATGACAAAACGTAATGGGCGCAGCTGGCAGGGCCCGGCGCTGCTCGGCCTGGTGGCGGCCCTGGCCGCCTGCAGCCAGGGCGGCGCACAGGTGCCGCCGGTGCTGCCGGCCCCGAGCGAACTGGGGCGCCCGCTGGTGGCGCCGGGACCGGCGGTGGACACCCTGGCCGAGCGCCAGCGGCGCCAGGCCCAGCTGGAACAGCAGCAACGCGAGGCACGGGCGCGCCAGGCCCACGCACCAGGGCCGTCGGCGCCGCGCCCGGCAGCGGGCAGCGGGGCGTCCGGCCTGGGGGAGCAGCCGGTGCAGCTGAACTTCGTCGAGGCGGACATCCCGGCGGTGTTGCGGGCGCTGTCCCGCGCCACCGGCCGGCAGTTTCTCGCCGATCCCCGGGTCAAGGGCCAGCTGACCCTGGTCTCGGAAGGGCCGGTGCCGGCGCGGACCGCCTACGGGATGCTGCTGGCGGCGCTGCGTATGCAGGGCTACTCGGTGGTGGAGGCGGGCGAGGTCAGCCAGGTGGTGCCCGAGGCGGACGCCAAGCTGCTGGGCGGGCCGGTGGGCGACGGCGACCGCGCGGCGGGCAACGGCATGATCACCCGCACCTACCGCCTGCAGTACGAGAACGCGGTGAACCTGATCCCGGTGCTGCGGCCCATCGTCTCGCCGAACAACCCGATCAACGCCTACCCCGGCAACAACACCGTGGTGGTCACCGACTACGCGGAGAACCTCGACCGGGTGGCGGCGATCATCGCCAACATCGACGTGCCGGGCTCGGTGGACACCGACGTGGTGCCGGTGCGCAACGGCATCGCCACCGACATCGCCGCGATGCTCGGCGAACTGATGGACACCCCCGGCGGCGATGCCGGGCAGAAGGTCTGGGCGGTGGGCGACCCGCGCTCCAACAGTGTCATCCTGCGCACCGGCAGCCCGGAGCGCACGGCCCTGGCGCGGCAGCTGATCGACCGCCTGGACAGCGCCCAGGGCAACCCCAGCAACCTCCACGTGGTGTACCTGCGCAACGCCCAGGCCAACAAGCTGGCCCAGGCCCTGCGCGGGCTGCTCACCGGTGAGGCGGAGGCCGGCGGCGGGCAGGGCGACGGCACCCGCGAGCGGCTCAACGGCGGCGAACTGGGCGGCCAGGGCCAGGCCGGCAGCACCCGGCAGACCACCGGCACGGGCTCCCCGTCCCGCAGCGGCAGCCAGGCGGCAACCGCCACCACCCCGACCGCCAGCGGCCAGGCCCATGGGGTGGAAGCGCCGGTGGCGTTTTCCGCCGGGGGCGCCACGGTGCAGGCCGACACCACCACCAACACCCTGCTGATCTCCGCGCCCGAGCCGCTTTACCGAAGCCTGCGGGAGGTGATCGACCTGCTGGACCAGCGCCGCGCCCAGGTGGTGATCGAGAGCCTGATCGTCGAGGTCAGCGAGGACGACGCCAGCGAGTTCGGCATCCAGTGGCAGGCCGGCGACCTCGCCAACGGCTGGTTCGGCGGCGCCAGGCTGGGCGGCTCCGGCCTCACCACCACCGCGCGCAACAGTCTGGACGTGCTGCCCGGCGGGCTGAACATCGGCAAGGCCTCCGGCGGGGTGGACATCCCCGGTGTCGGCCGGGTGCTGGACCTCAAGGTGCTGGCCCGGGCGCTGAAGGCCAAGGGCGGCACCAACGTGCTGTCGACGCCGAATCTGCTGACCCTGGACAACGAGGTGGCGAGCATCTTCGTCGGCCAGACCATCCCCTTCGTCACCGGCAACTACGTCACCAACGGCGGTGGCAACAGCAACAACCCGTTCCAGACCATCGAGCGCGAGGAGGTGGGGCTGCGGCTGAACGTGCGCCCGCAGATCTCCGAGGGCGGCACGGTGAAGCTGGACATCTACCAGGAGGTCAGCAGCGTGGACGAGCGCGCCACCAGCGACGCCGGCACGGTGACCCAGAAGCGCGCCATCGACACCAGCATCCTCCTCGACGACGGCCAGATCATGGTGCTCGGCGGCCTGCTGCAGGACGGCTATACCGAAACCAGTAACGCCATCCCCGGGCTCTCGGCGCTGCCGGGCGTGGGGGCGCTGTTCCGCAGTGACCGGCGCACCCGCAGCAAGACCAACCTGATGGTGTTCCTGCGGCCCTACATCGTCCGCGATGCCGCCACCGGCCAGGGCATCACCCTCAACCGCTACGACTACATCCGCCGCGCCCAGGGTGCGCTGCAACCGGTGCGGCGCTGGTCCCTCGACGACATGCAGGCGCCGCAGCTGCCACCGGCCGCCCAGGCCATGCCACCGGCACAGCCCAGGCCGATGCGTGCCGTGCCGCTGGCCCCGGGGGAGCAGCCGTGAGCGGCCTGCCCTATGCCTGGGCGCGGGCCCAGCGGGTGCTGCTGGAGGGCGGCACGGACGAGCCGGTGCTGCTGATCAGCGAGGCCACCCCCGGCTGGGCCATCGGCGAGGCGCTGCGGCGGTTCGCCGGGGCGCGGCTGCAGCCGGTCAGCGATGCCGAGCTGGAACAGGCCCTGGCACGGGCCTACGCCGACACCGGCAGTGCGGCGGCGGTGGTGGGCGCGGTGGAGAGCGAGGTGGACCTGGACCGCCTGCTGCAGGACATCCCCGAGGTGACCGACCTGCTGGAGGCGGAAGACGGTGCGCCGGTGATCCGCATGATCAACGCGCTGCTGACCCAGGCCGCGCGGGACGGCGCCAGCGACATCCACATCGAGCCCTTCGAGAGCCACGCCGTGGTGCGCTACCGGGTGGACGGCACCCTGCGCGACGTGGTGGCGCCGCGCAAGGCGCTGCACCCGGCGCTGGTGTCGCGGATCAAGATCATGGCGCAGCTGGACATCGCCGAGAAACGCCTGCCCCAGGACGGCCGCATCGCCCTGCGGGTGGCTGGCCGGCCCATCGACGTGCGCGTCTCCACGGTGCCCACCGGCCACGGCGAGCGGGTGGTGATGCGCCTGCTGGACAAGCAGGCCGGGCGCCTCAGCCTGGAGCGCCTGGGCATGGCGCCGGGGCTGCTGGCGCGGCTGGACGGGCTGATCCGCCAGCCCCACGGCATCGTGCTGGTCACCGGGCCCACCGGCTCGGGCAAGACCACCACGCTGTACGCCGCCCTGGCCCGGCTGGATGCCAGCGTGCACAACATCCTCACCGTGGAGGACCCGGTGGAGTACGACCTGCCGGGGATCGGCCAGGTCCAGGTCAACGCACGCATCGACATGACCTTCGCCCTGGCCCTGCGGGCGCTGCTGCGGCAGGACCCGGACATCATCATGATCGGCGAGATCCGCGACCTGGAGACGGCGCAGATCGCCGTGCAGGCGTCTCTCACCGGGCACCTGGTGCTGGCCACGCTGCACACCAATGACGCGGTTTCCGCCGTGACCCGCCTGGTGGACATGGGCGTGGAACCCTTCCTGCTGGCCTCCAGCCTGCTGGGGGTGCTGGCCCAGCGCCTGGTGCGGCGGCTCTGCCCGCAGTGCAAGGCGCCCGACCCGCTGCAACCCGGCGGCTGGCGCGCGGTGGGCTGCCCGGCCTGCAACCACACCGGCTACAGCGGGCGCACCGGCATCCACGAGCTGTTCGTGATGGACGACGGCGCGCGGGCGCTGGTCCACGAGGGCGCCGCCGAGCAGGTGCTGCGCCAGGCCGCGCGGGCAGCGGGGATGGCCAGCATGCGCGACGACGGCGAGCGCTGGGTGGTCGACGGCACCACCACGCGGGAGGAGATCCTGCGCGTGACCCGGGACACCTGAACATGGACGTGCAGCGCTTTCGCTACGAAGCCGCCGATGCAGGCGGGCGCATCGAGACCGGTGTGCTGGAGGCCGACAGCGAGCGCGGGGCCCTGGCGGCCCTGCGCGGGCGCGGCCTGGTGCCGTTGGAGGTGGCCCCGGCGGCGCCAGCCGCAACGGCGGGCTGGCTGGCACCGCGACTGTCGGAGACCGAACTGGCCGGCACCACCCGCCAGTTGGCCAGCCTGCTGGGCGCCGGCATGCCCCTGGAGGCGGCGCTGAGTGCGGCCCTGGAACAGGCCGAACGGCGCCACGTGGCCGAGGCCCTGGAGGCGGTGCGGGCGGACGTGCGCAGCGGGGTGCGCCTGGCCGATGCCCTGGGCGCGCGGCCACGGGACTTTCCCGCCATCTACCGCGCGCTGGTGGCGGCGGGCGAGGAGTCCGGCGACCTGGCCCAGGTGATGGAGCGCCTGGCGGACTACGTGGAGGAGCGCAACGCCCTGCGCGGCAAGGTGCTGACGGCGTTCATCTACCCAGCGGTGGTGGGGGTGGTGTCCATCGGCATCGTGGTCTTCCTGCTCGGCTTCGTGGTGCCCCAGGTGGTCAGCGCCTTCTCCCAGGCGCGCCAGGACCTGCCGGGCCTGACCCGCGCCATGCTCCAGGCCAGCGATTTCGTGCGTGCCTGGGGCCTGGCCTGCGCGGCGGCCCTGGTGGCCGCCGGCTGGGGCTGGCGGCGCTACCTGCAGAACCCGGCGGCACGCCTGGCCTGGCACACGCGGGTGCTGCGCCTGCCGCTGGTGGGGCGCTTCGTGCTGGGGGTGGACACGGCCCGCTTCGCCTCGACCCTGGCCATCCTCGGTGGTGCTGGGGTGCCGTTGCTGCGGGCGCTGGATGCAGCGCGGGAGACGCTCTCCAACGCGCGCCTGGCGGCCTGCGTGGCCCAGGCTTCCCTGGCGGTGCGCGAAGGCGTGGGGCTGGCGGTGGCGCTGAAGGCGGGGCGGGTGTTCCCGCCGATCCTCATCCACCTGATCGCCAGCGGGGAGAAGACCGGCGCGCTGCCGCCGATGCTGGAACGCGCAGCCCAGACCCTGTCGCGGGACATCGAGCGGCGCGCCCTGGGCATGACGGCGCTGCTGGAGCCGCTGATGATCGTGGTGATGGGCGGCGTGGTGCTGACCATCGTGATGGCCGTGCTGCTGCCCATCATCGAGATCAACCAGCTGGTTCAGTGACTGCGCGCGGGCTGCGGGCCGGGGCATCGAGCCCGGCGGCGTGGCGACCGGCGATGTAGCCGAAGGTCATGGCCGGGCCAAGGTTGATGCCGCCGGAGGGGTAGTGCCCGCCCATCACACTGGCCATGTCGGTGCCGGCGGCGTAGAGCCCGGCGATGGGCTGGCCCTGGGCGTCCAGCACCCGAGCGTGGCCATCGGTGCGCAGCCCGGCGAAGCTGCCGAAGCAGCCGGGCAACACCTTCACCGCATAGAGCGGACCGTGCTCGATGGGTGCCACGCAGGGGTTGGGGCCGGGATGGTTGGCGTCGCCGCTGCGGCGGTTGAAGGCGGTGCTGCCGCGTCCGAAGGCCGGGTCCTGGCCGTCGCGGGCGTGGCGGTTGTAGGTGGCGAGGGTGGCGGCCAGGCCGGCGGGGTCGATGCCGCAGGCGGCTGCCAGCGCCTCGGGCGTGGCCCCGCGCTTCAGGTAGCCGCTGCGCAGGTGCGCGCCGATCGGCAGCGGTGCCGGGCGTACGTGGCCCAGGCCGTAGCGGCGGAGGAAACGGTGGTCGCACACCAGCCAGGACACCACCGGTTCGCCTTCCGGCGTGGCGCGCAGCAGGGCGTCGACGTAGTCGTAGTAGCCGTGGGCTTCGTTGACGAAGCGTTGGCCGCTGGGCAGCACGGCGATCACCCCGGGCTTGCCGCGCTCGATGATGTGCGGGAAGTGCCCGGTGCTGCCGTCCCCGTGCGGCACCTCGGACACCGGCGCCCAGGCCAGCGGTGCGCGCAGGTCGCGGGCCACCACGCCTCCGGCAGACTCGCCCAGTCGCAGGCCGTCGCCGCTGCAACCGGGCGGCGGCAGGGCCAGGGTGGCCTGGCCGTTGCGCTCGTGCGGCACCAGCTCGCGCCGCCGCTCGGCGTCATGGGCGAAGCCTCCGGTGGCCAGCAGTACGGCACGGGCGCGGATGCTGTGTTCGACGCCGTCCTGCTCGATCACCGCGCCGCTGACGCGGCCTGCCTGCAGCAGCAGGCGCCGGGCCGGGGCCTGGGTCAGCAGGGTGACCCCCAGGTCTTCGGCGGAACGGGCCAGGCGCGCCACCAGCGCCACACCATTGACCAGCTGCAGGGCGCGACCATGACGGGCCAGGTGCCACAGGTGGCGGCTCACACGCCGCGCCACGTGGAGGAAGGCACGGGGCGAGCGGGTGAGGTTGAGGAAGGCGGCGAGGTCGGTGCCAGCCATGATCGGCATGCCGAGGAACGAGCTTTCCCGCATCGTCGTGCGCAGGCGGGGCAGCAGGTCCAGCACCGCGTGGCCGTCGTAGGGCGCGGCGATCAGCTGGTGTCCGCCGGTGGCCGCGCCGGGAGCGTCGCCATGCATGTCGGGAATGCCGTTGCCATCGGCGAACTGCAGGGCGGTGTGCTGCTCGAAGAAGGCCACCATCTCGGGGCCGTGATCGAGGAAGGCATCCACCAGTTCGGCGCGGTAGTGCTCGCCCAGCACGTGACGCAGGTAGGTGCGGGCCTGCCCGGGCGCTTCGTCGATCCCGGCCCGGCGCGCCAGCGGGTTGCGCGGCACCCACATCCAGCCCCCGGACCAGGCCGTCGCCCCGCCCAGCACCGGGTCCTTCTCCACCAGCACCACGCGCTTGCCGTGATGAGCCGCCGTAACCGCCGCCGCCAGCCCGGCAGCACCGGAACCGATGACCAGCAGGTCGCATTCGAGGGGAGGGGAAGCGGGTGTGGGCATGGGATATTCCTGAATATGGAACGATGTTCCATATTCTATGGAGGCTCCCGGGGCGGGACCAATCAGGCGGGGTGGGCAGTGGGCGGTCAGCGAACGGAAATGAACGGGCGTTTCCAGCAGGCCCGGCAACCCGCTGGGCCCTGCCGCCAATGAAAAACCCCGTCAAAGGACGGGGTTCTTCAGAGCAGGCAAGCCGTCACGCACTACTGGGTTCCGCCGCCTTGCTGCTGCGCCCGGCACTGCGTGGCGCGGGGTGGTGGTCGTCGTCCTCGCACAGGGGCACTTCATTGCCGGCGGCGTCGTACAGCTTGCCGTTCCGGAAGTAGTCACCCTCGTTCAGGCAGGCGATGTCGGTGTAGCGCAGCTGGCGCTCGCGGCCGGCAGCGATCACCGAAGGCTGGTCGGGCGTGCCGGCGGTGAAGTGGTTGAACACCAGGTTGAGCACGATGGCCATGATCGCGGCGGAGCTGATGCCGGAGTGGAAGATGGTTTCGAACCAACCCGGGAACTGGTGGTAGAAGGTCGGCGCGGCGATGGGGATCATGCCGAAGCCGATGGAGGTGGCGACGATGATCAGGTTCATGTTGTTGCGGTATTCCACCTTGGCCAGGGTGCGGATGCCACTGGCGGCCACGGTGCCGAACAGCACGATGCCGGCGCCGCCCAGCACGGAGGTGGGCACCGCCGCGATGATGCGCCCCATCACCGGCAGCAGGCCGAGGGTCACCAGGATCAGGCCACCGGTGGCCACCACGTAGCGGCTCTTCACCCCGGTGACGGCCACCAGGCCGACGTTCTGGGCGAAGGCGCTCTGGGTGAAGGAGCCGAACACCGGCGCCAGGATGCTGGACAGCATGTCGGCACGCAGGCCGTCACCCAGGCGGCGGGAGTCCACCTTGGTGCCGATGATCTCGCCCACGGCGAGGATGTCGGCGGAGGTTTCCACCAGGGTCACCATGATGACGATGCACATGGAGATGATGGCGGCCACATGGAAGGTCGGCATGCCGAAGTGGAAGACCGAGGGGAAGGCCACCAGCGGGCCTTCGGACACCTTGGAGAAGTCCGCCATGCCCAGGGACATGGCCACCAGGGTGCCGATCACCATGGCCAGCAGGATCGACAGGCGCGAGATGGTGGCGCTGCCCACCTTGCTCAGCAGCAGGACCACCGCGAGGGTGAGCCCGGCGAGGCCGATGTTGGCCATGCTGCCGAACTCCGGCGACTGGCTGTTGCCACCCATGGCCCAGCGCGCGGCCACCGGCATCAGCGTCAGGCCGATGGTGGTGATGACCACGCCGGTGACCAGCGGCGGGAAGAACTTGGTGATGCGGGAAAACACCGGAGTGATCAGCAGGCCGATGAGCGAGGCCGCCATCACCGCGCCGAGCACCGACTGGATGCCGCCGCCTTCCCCGCTCTGGAGGATGGCGATCATGGTCGCCACGCCGGCAAAGGACACGCCCTGGACCAGAGGCATCTGGCTGCCGAAGAAGGGAACACCGAGGGTCTGGAGGAGGGTGGCGAGGCCACCGGCGAAGAGCGAGGCGGCGATCAGCAGGCCGATCTCGGCGGGGGAGAGGCCGGCGGCCTGACCGAGGATCAGCGGTACGGCAACGATGCCGCCGTACATGGTCAGGACGTGCTGCATGCCGTACGCAAGGTTGGCGCCGACGCTGAGTTTTTCATCTTCCGGCCGTTGTGCTGCGGGCGCGGTCGTAGCGGTGTTTTTCATGGAGGTGCACTCACTTCTTGTCGTTGTGCGCGCACTGTAGTGCTTTTTGTCTCAATGTTTCCAGATGGTTGTATACATAAAATTCAGCACCCTGTGTGCGATTTGCGACCGGCCAGTCGGCGCTTTGGCGTAGGAGCGCGTGAAACCTGCGTTCCAGAGCGGATTCGTTGAAAGGGCCGAAAAGCGCCCGTGGCCGTGAAGCTGGACGAACGGTCAGGAAATCTGCGGGAAGGCCGTTCGCCGACACAGGGAATGCGCTCGACACTGGCCGGAATGCCCTTCTAATATGCAAGCCCCTTCTTGCCTAAAGCCCTGCCGATGACCGACGACTCCGCCACCTCCACGGCCGACCGCATCCTGATGCTGGTGAAGACCCGGGGCCCGCTGGCCACCGCTGAACTGGCGGAGGAATTGGAGCTGACCCCCGAGGCCGCCCGCCAGCAGGTGCAGAAGCTGGCACAGGGCGGCTTGCTGGAGGGCCAGCAGGCGCCCATCAGCGGGGCCGGGCGTCCGCGCCAGCGCTGGGCGCTCACCGAGGCCGGCCACCGGCGTTTCCCCGATGCCCATGCGCAACTCACCGTGCAGTTGATCGCCTCGGTGCGGCAGCTGTTCGGGGAGGAGGGCATGGACCGCCTGATCGGCCAGCGCGAGTGCGAGACCCGTGCGCTCTACCGCCAGGCCTGTCAGGCCGACAGCGTGGTCGGGCGCCTGCAGCAGCTCGCCGAGGTGCGCTCCCGCGAGGGCTACATGGCGCGGGTGGAAGCCGATGGCGCGGACTGGCTGCTGATCGAGGACCACTGCCCGATTTGCGCAGCGGCCACCGTCTGCCAGGGGTTTTGCCGCTCGGAGCTGCAGCTGTTCCGCGAGGTGATCGGCGCCGACGCCGAGGTGGAGCGCGAGCAGCACCTGCTGAGCGATGCCAATCGCTGTGTCTACCGCGTTCGCCTGAAGTGAGCCTCGCGCCCGAAGTTGCCGGGCGCGGGGCAGGGGGTCAGCGCCGGGACGGGCGCTGGCGGAGGTAGTCGAGCACGGCGGCCTGGTCGCCGGCGAACTCGATGCGCGCGGCCTTGCCTTCGCGCTGGAAGGCGTACATCGGGTCGTAGTATTCCCGCAGCAGGCCTTCGATCCAGCCCCGGTGCAGGTCCACCTCGCCGCTGGCCTGCTGGCGTTGCAGCGCCTCGTCGAGGATCGCCGTCATGCGCTTGTGGCGCTCGCCACCCAGGCGCTTGAGGATGTTGGCCATGCCCTGGCGCAGGCGTGCGGCGAACTGCTCGAAACCGGCTTCCTCGCCGTGCAGGGCGACGAACTCGGCGCACAGGCCGATCACGTAGTCCCGCAGGATGCGCTCCACGCGGTTCTCGAAACTGTCGTCCAGCCACACCAGCGGGTACTGCTGCATGCCCTGGTACAGCTCCAGGGGCAGGTTGCAGCTGCCCACCACACGGCCCTCGTCCTCCAGCACGAACTGACCGATGCCGCTGTCGCGCTTGCGCAGCAGATCGATGGCCAGGCCGTTCTCGAAGTCGATCTGCGCCGGCTGGGCGGTGGCGCGGCGACCGAAGCTGGAGCCCCGGTGGTTGGCGTGGCCTTCCAGGTCCAGGGCGTTGCCGAGGGCCTGGATGACGTCGGTCTTGCCGGTGCCGGTGAGGCCGCCCACCAGCACGAAGTCGCACTCGTGCACAGCGGCCTGGAGGGTCTCGATGAGGAAGGTCCGCATCGCCTTGTAGCCACCGGTGACGCGCGGGTACTGGATGCCGGCCTCGTCCTTCAGCCACTGCTGGACGATCTGCGAGCGCAGCCCGCCACGGAAGCAATAGAGGTAGCCATCGGGGTGGGCCTGGGCGAAGGCGGCCCAGGCTTCGATACGGGCCGCCTTGGTGGCGCCGCTGACCAGCTGGTGGCCGAGGGCGATGGCGGCTTGCTGGCCCTGCTGCTTGTAGCAGGTGCCGACCTTCTGCCGCTCGATGTCGGTCATCAGCGGCAGGTTGACCACACCGGGGAATGCGCCCTTGGCGAATTCCACCGGTGCACGGGCGTCCATCATCGGCACGCCCTCGAGGAACAGGCGGCGGTAGTCGGTGGTGTTTTCGCGCATCACTCCACCTCTACCGCGTGGCTCTGTCGCTCGGCCAGTTCGCCGATGGGCGCCAGGTCCAGGCCCAGTTCGCGGGCCACGGCGAGGAACTCCGCCTCGCCCTCCGGCGCCACTGCCACCAGCAGGCCGCCGCTGGTCTGCGGGTCGCAGAGCAGGTGGCGACGGGCCTCGTCCAGCGGGGCGATGCGCTCGCCGTAGCTGTCGAAGTTGCGCAGGGTGCCGCCGGGGATGCAGCCCTCGGCCAGGTAATGCTCCACGCCGGGCAGGCGCGGCACCGCGTCGTAGCGGATGTGCGCGGTCAAGCCGCTGCCGTCGGCCATCTCCACCAGGTGGCCGAGCAGGCCGAAGCCGGTGACGTCGGTCATGGCGTGGACGCCGGCCAGCTTGCCGAAGCGGCTGCCCGGGCGGTTCAGGGTGCACATCCAGTCGCGGGCCAGGTGGCGGTCCTGCTCGCGCAGCTTGGACTTCTTCTCCGCCGTGGTGAGGATGCCGATGCCCAGCGGCTTGGTCAGGTACAGGCGGCAGCCGGCGGTGGCGGTGTCGTTGCGCTTCATGTGGCGCTTGTCCACTACGCCGGTGACGGCCAGGCCGAAGATCGGCTCGGGGGCGTCGATGGAATGGCCACCGGCCAGGGGGATGCCGGCCTCGTCGCACACTGCGCGGCCGCCACGGATGACCTCGCGGGCGACTTCCGGCGGCAGCACGTTGACCGGCCAGCCGAGGATGGCGATGGCCATCAGCGGGTCGCCGCCCATGGCGTAGATGTCGCTGATGGCGTTGGTCGCGGCGATGCGGCCGAAGTCGAAGGGGTCGTCGACGATGGGCATGAAGAAGTCGGTGGTGGAGACCACCCCGCGCTCCTCGTCTAGGGCGTAGACCGCCGCGTCGTCGCGGGAGGCGTTGCCCACCCACAGGCGCGGGTCCAGGTTCTGCGCACCGCTGCCGGCGAGGATCACTTCCAGCACCTTGGGGGAGATCTTGCAGCCGCAGCCGGCGCCGTGGCTGTACTGGGTCAGGCGGATGGGTTCGCTCATGTCGCACCTCACTGAAATCGTGGCGGCGGATTCTATCAGGCCGCTGGGAAACTCACCGGGCCGCCGCTGCGGCAATAGACATCCTCTGGATGTCCATTGGGTTAGGTCCCTGTAACGAGCCGTGTGCTCATGCTGCTTAACCAGTTCTGTTGATGTCACCTGTTTCGCCTTCCCAGGCGAGTCACTTTTCTCAAACGCCCAGAAAAGTAACCAAAAGGGCTCGCCCCTGCATCCGGGTCCCGCTTCGCGGGACTTCCCTCGCTCCATCGTTGCTACTCGCTTCGCTCGCCCTTCGGGCCGCACTGAAGTGCGTTCGCTGCAAGCAGCGTCCGGGGGCCGGCGCGATGGGCCATCCATGGCCTGGCGCGCCTCTCGCGGCATCCATGCCGCTCGTCCCCCTGCGCAACGACTGCGCTCGGCCTCCTGAAGGGGCATTTTCCCTGCCTCACCTTCCTCTCCAAGCAGAAGTCCAGCGTACGCCCGTGTCTTCTTCCTTTCGGAAAGAGAGGCGGGAAGGGGCTCCAAGGGCTTTGAAAGTCGAGATAGAAAGCCCCAGCAATGCTGGCCTTTGCGCCCGCGATTCCTATAATTCCGCCGCGGCGCCCGCAGTGGCCGCCCATCTCCCCCGATCCTTCCGCTATTGAACCGGAGAATCAGCATGCTCAAGCGCACCCTGGCCCTCGTTGCCGGCCTTGCCCTGTCCTGTTCCGCCCTGGCCGTGCAGGCCACCGAAACCCTGCGGGTCAGTGCCATCCCCGATGAAGCGCCCACCGAGCTGCTGCGTAAGTTCAAGCCGCTCGGCGCCTACCTGGAGCAGCAACTGGGCATGAAGGTGCAGTTCGTGCCGGTGGCCGACTACCCGGCGGTGGTCGAGGCGCTGGCCACCGAACGCCTGGACCTGGCCTGGCTCGGCGGCTTCACCTTCGTCCAGGTGCGCCTGAAGACCGGCAATGCCATCCCCCTGGTCCAGCGCGAGCAGGACGCCCAGTTCACCAGCAAGTTCATCACCGCCAACCCGGAGGTGAAGAGCCTGGCCGACCTCAAGGGCAAGAGCTTCGCCTTCGGTTCGGTGTCCTCCACCTCCGGCAGCCTGATGCCGCGCTTCTTCATGCTCAAGGACGGCATCAAGCCCGAGACCTACTTCAGCCGCGTGGCCTATTCCGGCGCCCATGACGCCACCGTGGCCTGGGTCCAGGCCGGCAAGGTGGACGGCGGCGTGCTCAACGCCAGCGTCTGGGAGAAGCTGGTGGCCGCCGGCAAGGTGGACACCGCCAAGGTGCGCGTGCTCTCCACCACGCCGACCTACTACGACTACAACTGGACCGTGCGCGGCACCCTCGACCCTGCCCTGGCCGAGAAGATCAAGGCCGCCTTCCTCGCCCTCGACCCTGCCAACCCGGAGCACAAGGCGATCCTCGACCTGCAGGCCGCCAGCCGCTTCATCGAGACCCAGCCCGAGAACTACAAGGGCATCGAGGAGGCCGCCCGGGCCGCCGAACTGCTGAAATGACCGTCCGCCTCACCGGCGTGGGCCTGCGCCTCGGCCAGGTCCGCGCCCTGGACGGCATCGACCTGCACATCGAGGCCGGCGAGCGGGTGGCGGTCATCGGTCCCTCTGGGGCCGGCAAATCCAGCCTGCTCAACCTCCTGGCCACCGCCCTGCAACCCGACAGCGGCACGGTGGAGCTGCTCGGCGAGGCGCCCTGGCGCCTCTCGGGCCGTGCCCGCCAGCGCCTGCGCACGCGCATCGGGCTGATCCACCAGGCACCGCCGCTGCCCTCGCGCCAGCGCGTGGTCACCGCCGTGCTCGCCGGGCGCCTGGGGCGCTGGGGCACCCTGCGCGGGCTGGCCAGCCTGCTGCACCCACGGGATGTGCCCGGTGCCCGCGCGGCCCTGGCCACCCTCGGCCTGGCGGACAAGCTCTTCGCCCAGTGCGGCCAGCTGTCCGGCGGCCAGTTGCAGCGCGTCGGCATCGCCCGCGTGCTGTACCAGCAACCCGAACTGCTGCTGGCGGACGAGCCGGTCTCGGCCATGGACCCGGTGCTGGCCGATCACACCCTGGAGACCCTCTGCCGCCATGCCGGCGAGCGTGGCGTCACCCTGGTGGCCAGCCTGCATGCCGTGGAGCTGGCCCTGGCGCACTTCCCCCGGGTGATCGGCGTGCGCGACGGCCGCCTGGCCTTCGACCTGCCGGCCGCCCAGGTCACCCCCGAACGCCTGGACGCGCTCTACGCCAACGCTGGTATCGCCTCGCCACAGGCCGCCGACGCGGCCCCCGCCCCGGTGCAGATCCCCCGATGCTGAGCCGCGACACCCGCGATCCGGCCTTCCTGCCGCGCCTGCTGCTGGGGTTGCTGGCGGTGCTGGTGCTGTGGCCGGGCATCCGCCTGGCCGAACTGGACCCGCGCGTGCTGTTCCAGGCCGACAGCCGCCAGGCCATGGGCGGCTTCCTGGCCGGGTTCTGGCCGCCGGCCCATGGCGCCGAGTTCCTTGAGCTGCTGCTGGACGCCACCCTGCAGACCCTCGCCGTGGCCACCGCCGGCATGGCCCTGGCGTTGCTGCTGGCGGTGCCCATGAGCCTGCTGGCCAGCCGCGCGCTGTCGCTGTCGGCCGCCTCCCGCAGCGGTCGACCCAGCACCCTCGGGCTGGTGCTGCGCTGGCCGGTGCGGGCCTTGCTGGTGTTCCTGCGCAGCGTGCCGGAGATCGTCTGGGCGCTGCTGTTCGTCCGCGCCGTGGGCCTGGGGCCGACCGCCGGGGTGCTGGCCATCGCCATCACCTACAGCGGCATGCTCGGCAAGGTCTACGCGGAAATCTTCGAATCGGTCGGCCAGCGGCCTGCCCATGCCCTGATGCAGGCCGGTGCCGGGCGTCTGTCGGCGTTCTTCTACGGCATCCTGCCCAGCGCCGCCGGCGAGCTGGTGTCCTACACCGTGTACCGCTGGGAGTGCGCCGTGCGCGCCTCGGTGGTGATGGGCTTCGTCGGTGCCGGCGGGCTCGGCCAGCAGATCGACCTGTCGATGCGCATGTTCGCCGGTGCCGAGGTGGCCAGCATGCTGCTGACCTTCCTGCTGCTGGTGTGGCTGGCGGACCAGTTGAGCCGCCTGCTGCGCGGGAGGCTGGCATGAAGCGGGTGATCGACCTGGCCATCGTCCTCGCCCTGCTGGCGGCCGTGGTGGGGTCGTTCCGCTACCTCGGGCTCGACCTCCAGGCCTTGCTGGGGGAGGGCGTGGGCGGGCAGATGGCCGACTACGCCCTGCGCTTCCTGCGGCCGGACCTGGGGCTGGAGCACCTCCAGGCGGTGGGCCGGGGGGCGCTGGAAACCCTGGCCATGTCCGGCCTGGGCACGCTCCTGGCCGCGCTGCTCGGCCTGCTCCTGGCACTGCCCGCCGCCGGGCGTTTCGGCTGGCCGGGCAAGGCCCTGGCGCGGCTGCTGCTCAATGCCCTGCGGGCCATTCCGGAGCTGGTGTGGGCGGCGCTGATGGTGCTGGCGGCCGGCCTCGGCCCCAATGCCGGAGCCCTGGCCCTGGCGGCGCACACCGCCGGGGTGCTCGGCCGGCTGTTCGCCGAGGCCCTGGAGAACGCCCCGCCGGAGCCCGCTGACGCGATCCGCCTGGAGGGCGGCAGCCACCTGGCGGCCTTCTGCTACGGCACGCTGCCCAACCTCTGGCCGCAGTTGCTGGCCTACATGCTGTACCGCTGGGAGAACAACATCCGCATGGCCAGCGTGCTCGGCTTCGTCGGCGCCGGCGGGCTGGGGCAGATGCTCTACACCACCCTCAGCCTGTTCCAGGAGCGCCAGGCCAGCACCGTGATCCTCGCCATGCTGGCCCTGGTGCTGCTGGTGGATGCCCTCAGCGACCGCATGCGCCAGCGCTGGGTACGGGCCTGAAGGGCGCTTCTAGAAAACCACCTGCGTCATCAGAGACCTCAGCCGCCGCGCTGCTTCTTCAGTTGCGCGTCGAAGGCGGCCTCGGCCTTGTCGGCGTAGGCCTTGCAGCTCATGGGCGACGGGTTGGGGTGTTCGGCGTTGGTGTAGTCCCAGCCGCTGGCCTCGGCGTGGGGGGTGATCAGCAGGTCGCAGGGCAGGGCGCGGACGGCGGCGAAGCCGCTGCGGAAGGCCTCGGCGATCTTCGGGAAGCGCGGGTTCATCCACAGGCTGTAGCCGGGGGCGCTCAGGCTGTCGCTGTAGGCGATGCGCAGGGGCTTGCCGTCGCGGCGGTCGGTCCAGGTCCAGCTCAGGCTGCCGGGGGTGTGCCCGGGGGTGAAGTGGGCAGTGAAGGTCATGCCGCCCAGCTCCACCGTTTCGCCGTCCTGCACCAGGCGGTCCACCTGCACCGGGGCGAAGACCATGTCGTCGCCGAAGTGGATGTCCTGGCTGTCGCCGCGCTGCAGCAGCATGGCCGATTCGGCGTTGCTCACCAGTTGCGCGCCGGTGGCCTTCTTGATGGCGGCCAGCGGGCCCACGTGATCGATGTGGGCGTGGCTGTGCAGGATCAGCTTGAGGTCGCCCGGCGCCACACCCAGCTCGCGCATGTTGGCCAGCAGGTGGTCGGCCACCTGGGGCATGCCGCCGTCCAGCAGCACGGCGCCTTCCGGCGTCTTCACCAGCAGCGCGGTGATGCTGGCGGTGCCGATGTGCCAGGTGTTGTCGGCGATGCGCAGCGGTGCCACCGGGGTCAGCCAGGCGGCCGGGGCGGTGTAGGGCTGCAGTTGCGGCAGGACGGCCTGGGCGGCCACGGCGGGTTGGGCCAGCAGCAGGGCAAGGCCGAGGGGGGTCAGGGTACGCACGGCGCAGTCCTCGGAAAATGAAGGGGCGCCATTCTGACTGCCTGGTCGCGCAGGTCAATGCCTGTCGACTGGCCAGCCTGTCGGCGCGTGCCGCGCAGCGCCTGTAACGCGAATGAGACAGCTGTCACAGGATGGCAACCTGATATTGCTTCAATGGCCGCCAATCAACGGGCTCGGGGGAGTCGCCAATGGCAGCCGAAAACGCGCTGGAACGCCTGCTCAGACCGGTGGCGGCGCTGCCGCCGAGCCTGAGCATCAGCGACGTGGCGGACCAGCTGCTGGCTCCCGAGCACCGCCGCTTCCTGTCCCTCCCTGTGGTGGAAGGCGGTCGGCCCATCGGCCTGGTGAGCCGCTACACCCTGCAGGACATCTTCATGCAGCGCTTCGGCCGCGACCTCTGGGGCCGCCGCCCGGTGGCCGACGTGATGAACGCCGAGCCCCTGGTGCTGAGCCTGGACAGCAACCTGGAGCAGGCCGCCAAGCAGGTCACCGCCGGCCTGCAGTACCCCATCACCGAGGACTTCATCCTGGTGGACGGCGACGGCCTGTACCGCGGCCTCGGCACCGTGCTCGACCTGCTCAAGGCCATGGAGCTGCGCATCGCCCAGCGCAACCGGGTGCTGCGCCAGGCCCTGGTGGACCTCAAGGAGTCCCAGGCGCAGCTGGTGCAGTCGGAGAAGATGGCTTCCCTCGGGCAGATGGTCGCCGGCGTCGCCCATGAGCTGAACACCCCGCTGGGCTACGTGCGCAACAACGTGCAGCTGCTCGACCAGCTCAGCGCCCCGCTGGTGGAGCTGGCCCGCAGCCAGGCCGCGCTGGCCGATTGCCTGGCCGACCCGACTTGCGACGAAGCGCGCCTGGCCCAGGCCTTAGAAGCTGCCGCCGCCATGCGCGAGCAGGCCGCTCCCGAGCAACTGGCGGACGACCTGCGGCAACTGCTCGACGACACCCTCTACGGCCTCGGCCAGATCGGCGAGCTGGTGGTGGGGCTGAAGGACTTCGCCCGGCTCGACCGCGCCATGGACGAGGCCGTGGACCTCAACGACTGCGTGCGCAGCGCCTTGCTGATCGCCCGCAACCACATCAAGGACAAGGCCGAGGTGGTGCTGGGCCTGGGCGAACTGCCCGCCGTCAGCGCCGCGCCCTCGCAGATCAACCAGGTGCTGCTCAACCTGCTGACCAACGCCGCCCAGGCCATGGTCGGCCACGGCCGCATCCAGATCCGCAGCTGGGCCGAAGGCGACTGGGTGTGCGTCTCGGTGCAGGACAGCGGCTGCGGCATGGCACCCGAGGTGGCCCGGCGCATCTTCGACCCGTTCTTCACCACCAAGCCGGTGGGCGAGGGCACCGGCCTGGGCCTGTCCATCAGCTACAAGATCATCCAGGACCACGGCGGCAGCATCCGCGTGGCCTCTGAACTGGGGCGCGGCACGCGCTTCCTCATCCGCCTGCCGACTGCGCAGGCCCGCGCCCTGAAATGGAGTGCCTGAGCCATGACATCCGCCATCCGCATCCTGTTCGTCGACGACGAGGAGCGCATCCTGCGCAGCCTGGCCATGCAGTTCCGCCGGGACTACCAGGTGGTCACCGAGAGCGACCCGCTGCGCGCCCTGGAGCGCCTGGCGCGGGAGACCTTCCACATCGTGGTCAGCGACCAGCGCATGCCGCAGATGAACGGCGCCGAGCTGCTGACCCAGGCCCGCGAGATCGCCCCGGACTGCCTGCGCATCCTGCTCACCGGCTACTCCGACCTGGATGCGGCGGTAGAGGCGCTGAACAGCGGCGGCATCTTCCGCTACCTGACCAAACCCTGGGACCCGCAGGAAATGGCCTTCACCCTGCGCCAGGCGGCGGAGATCGCCACCCGCCCGCAGGCCGCCTCGGCCAGCGCACCCAGCGCCGAACCCCGTGGCCTGAGCGTGCTGCTGCTGGACGAAGACCCGGAGACCCTGGCCAGCGTGGCCGACTTCTGCATGGCCGGCGGCCACCGCCTGCTGCGGGCCCGCAGCCTCACCGAGGCCATCGGCCTGCTGAACGAGGAGGGCGCCGACCTGCTGGTGAGCGACCTGCGCTGCGGCGGTGAAGACACCGCGCCGCTGCTCAAGTCACTGGCCCAGGCCCACCCGCGCCTGCTCAGCCTGGTGGTGACGCCGTTCCGCGACACCCAGGCGCTGCTGCAACTGGTGAACGAGGCGCAGATCTTCCGCTACCTGCCCAAGCCGATCCGCCGGGGGCTGTTCGAGAAGGGCCTTAAGGCGGCTGCCGAGCAGGCGCGCAACTGGCGCGAGCAGCCGGCCCAGGTGCCGGCGCGGCAGGCCGAACTGCCGCGCGAGGCGCGGGAGAAGGAGCGTGTAGGGAGCCTGCTGGGCATGCTCGGCCGGCTGCGGGAGCGGCTCAGCGCCTGAGGCAGGCGCTGCATCAGCTGCCGCGATAGACCTTGCGCAGCAGCTGCAGGAGGGTGTCCCGCTCGGCGTCGTTCAGGGCACTGGTGGACTCGATGTCGCTTTCTGCCGCGACCTGCTTGAGGTCCTTCAGCAGCTGCTCGCCGGTCTTGCTGAGGAAGATCCCGTAGGAGCGCTTGTCCGGCTTGCAGCGCACCCGCACCGCCAGCGCACGGGCTTCCAGCTTGTTCAGCAAGGGCACCAGTTGCGGCGGCTCGATGGCCAGGGCACGGGCCAGGTCCGCCTGCATCAGCCCCGGGTTCTGGTCGATGATCGCCATCGCCGAGAACTGCGCCGGGCGCAGGTCATGCACCGCCAGCTTGTTCACCAGGTGCTGGAAGACCTTCAGCTGGGCGCGGCGCATGGCGTAGCCAATCAGTTCATCCAGGGAAGTGTCGAGCACAGCGGGCTCTGCGGTTTCGATTGCAGCGTCGGCGGGGGTGGCGGCACGTCGGGCCATGGGGTCTCACTCGGCAGAATTAGTTAATAGCGCTATGCATTTTGCGTGCATCGCGCCGCTTCCGCCAGCCACCTGCGCACGGTGCCCCGGCCCGGCGGCCAATTGGGGGGAACCCTGGGCGACCCGTGTCACTCCATCCAGAAGGGGCCCGGACGCGCGGTCCGGGCCGGGACGGCAGCGAACCCGCGTGGATGCGGGGCGACTGCGGAGGAGGACGGGATGAGAAGCCATGTGGTGCACTTCACGGCGCCGATCAACTCGCACACGTGCGGCCAGCTGATCGACAAATGCTCCCAGGCGATCCAGCAGGGGGCGGACGAACTGATCATCAAGATCGCCACCATGGGTGGGGAATGCAGCTACGGGTTCTCCCTGTACAACTTCCTCGTCTCGCTGCCGGTGCCGGTGAAGACCCACAACCTGGGCACGGTGGAATCCATGGGCAACATCATCTTCCTGGCCGGGGAGCGGCGCACGGCCTGCCCGTACAGCAAGTTCCTGTTCCACCCCTTCCACTGGACCCTCAACGGCGCGGTGGACCATGCGCGCATGTCCGAGTACGCCATGAGCCTGGACTACGACCTGCACCTGTACGACGCCATCGTCCAGGCACGTACCGACGGCGCCCGCGTGCCCATCGACGTGCTGGCCTGCCTGACCGCCGCGCCGAAGATCTTCAACGTCGACGAGGCCCTGGCCGCCGGGCTGATCCACGAGGTGGACTGCCTCGGCATGCCCACCGAGGCGGTCAACTGGTGCGTGCACAGCTGAGCCCGGCTAGGCCAGGCCCAGCTTGCGGCGCATCGCCACGGTCAGGCGCTGGCGGGTACCGGGCAGGTCCCGCCAGGGGTCTTCGCCCAGGTCGTCCAGGCGCTTGTGCAGGGTGAGCAGGGACCAGGCCTGGGCATTCCTGAGCGTCGCCAGCTCTTCGAAGCCCACCGGCACCGATACCGGCAGCCCCTCCCGCGCCCGCAGGGAGTAGGCGCAGACGGTGGTGGCGCCGGCGCCATTGCGCAGGTAGTCGATGAAGATGCGCCCGACCCGGTTGCGCGGGCCGGACTTGGCCGCGAAGCGCTGGGGCAGGTTGCGCGCCATGTGCTGGGTGATGCCCTGGCTGAAGGCTTTCACCGTGTCCCAGTCGTGCTTCGGAGCCAGGGGCACGATCAGGTGCACGCCCTTGCCGCCGCTGGTCTTGAGGAAGGCCCGCAGGCCCAGTTCGTCCAGCACCGCCAGGGTCAGCTCGGTGGCCTCCAGCATGGTCTTCCAGGGCAAGGCCGGGTCCGGGTCGAGGTCCAGCACGAAGCGGTCGGGGTGCGCCAGGTCGGCGGTGGTGGCATTCCAGGTGTGCAGCTCCAGGGTGCCCATCTGCACGGCGCCGAGCAGCGCCTCGGGGCTGTCCAGCAGCAGGCCCGGCTGGCCGGCGCGGGCCTTGTCCAGCACGCCGATGGCCTGGGTGCCCAGGCTGCCCGGGTTCTTCTGGAAGAACTGCTCGCCCTCGATGCCTTCCGGCACCCGCAGCAGGGCCACCGGGCGCTGGGCCAGGTGCGGCAGCAGCCAGGGGGCGATGGTTTCGTAGTACCGGGCCACATCGCCCTTGGTCAGGCCGCTGGCCGGGTCGATCACCCGCTGCGGGTGGGTGATGCGCACGGCCGCCGAATTGGCCGTCTCCTCGCCCTGCAGGCGCTGGGCGGCGACGGGCTCGTCGCGGGTGATGGCGCGGGCCGGCTTGTCCTCCCGCAGGCCCTTGAACACCGCCTGGCGCACGATGCCTTCACGGGTCATCTCGGCGAAGGCCACTTCCGCCAGCACCTCCGGACGCAGCCAGTGCACGCCGCGCGCCTCGGCCCCGCGCGGCGGCTGGGAGCAGGCCGGCTGGCGTGTCTCCAAGGTCTTGAGCCGGGCATGCACGCGGGCGAGCACGGCCTGGTCGAAGCCGGTGCCCACCTTGCCGGCGTAGCGCAGTTCGCCGTGGGCATCGTGCAGCGCCAGCAGCAGGGCACCGAAATGCGAGCGGCTGCCCTTGGGCTCGGTGTAGCCGACGATGACGAATTCCTGCCGGCGCTTGCACTTGAGCTTGATCCAGTCGCTGCTGCGCCGGCCCGCGTAGAGGCTGCCGGCGCGCTTGCCGATCAGGCCCTCCAGGCCCAGCCGGCAGGCGCTGTCGAGCACCGCCTCGGCGGGTTCCGTGAAGGACTGGGAATAGCGCAGCAGACCGTCCTCGTCGAGCGGCTCCAGCAGCTGCGCCAGGGCTTCCCGGCGCTGCTCCAGCGGCGTCTCGCGCAGGTCGCTGCCGTTGAGGTGCAGCAGGTCGAAGAGGTAGTACAGCGCCGCCTCGCTGCGGCCCACCTCGAAGGCGTTCTGCAGGGCCTGGAAGTCGGGCTGGCCGTCCTCGTCCATCACCACCACTTCGCCGTCCAGCCAGGCCTCGTCCACCGGGAGGCGTGACAGGGCCCGGGCCTGGGCCGGCAGGCGGGCGGTCCAGTCATGGCCGTTGCGGGTGAACAGCTGCACCTGGCCGTGATCGAGGCGGGCCAGCAGGCGGTAGCCGTCGAACTTCACCTCGTAGTGCCAGTCCCCGGCCGGTGGACGGTCCACCAGGGTGGCCAGCTGCGGCTTGAGCTGCGCGGGCAGGGCGGCGGCCTTGGGCTTGGCCGCCTTGCGCCGGGTGCGCGGGGCCTGGGTCCTGGCCTCGCGGGGCACCAGGCGGCGCTCGCTGAGCACGCTGTCCGGGCGTGATTCGGTGATGCTCAGCTCGCTCTCGGGGTGGGCCGCCGCGTCCCGGTGCTTGATCAGGAACCATTGCTCCTGCTTGCCCGGCAGCTGGGTGCGCACCAGGTTCCACTGGCCGGCGAGCTTCTCGCCCTGCAGCTCGAAGCGCAGGCGCCCGGCACGGTAGCCGGCCACCGGGTCGCCCTGGGGAATCCACACGCCCCGGTCCCAGACGATCACATCGCCCGCGCCGTAGTGACCCTCGGGGATGTGGCCTTCGAAGTCGGCGTAGTCCAGCGGGTGATCCTCCACGTGGATGGCCAGACGCCGGGCGGCCGGGTCCAGGCTCGGGCCCTTGGGCACCGCCCAGCTCTTCAGGGTGCCCTCCAGCTCCAGGCGGAAGTCGTAGTGCAGGCGCGTCGCATCGTGCTTCTGGATGCAGTAGCGCAGCGCGTGCCCGGCCGCCTTCTTGTTGCCGCGCCGGCGCGCGGAGGTGCCGGGCTCGGGGGTGGCGTCGAAGTCGCGCTTGCGGGCGTAGTCGTTCAGGGCGTCGCTCATGGCAGGTCCTCCTGTGCAGGGGAGTGGCCGGCGGGGCGGAAGGTTCAGGTCGCTTCGCGAGCGGTCAGGGATCGGGGTGGAAGCGCTTGAGCAGCGGCTGGATCGACAACCCGTGGAGCAGGATGCTCAGCGCCACCACGCTCAGCACCAGGTCGCCGAGGCGGTCCTGGTCCAGCGCCCGGGGCGCATGGGCCAGGGCGAAGCACAGGTAGTACAGGCTGCCGATGCCGCGTATGCCGAACCAGCCCACCAGGTACCGCTGGGACCGGGGAATGCCGTGGCGACCCAGCAGCAGCGCCACCATCAGCGGGCGCACGCCGACGAACAGCAGCAACGCCACCGGCACCGCTTCCCAGCGCCAGTGCTGGGCGAGCAGGGCACCGAGCACCGTCACCAGCAGCACTTCGAGGATGCGTTCGAGCAGGTTGCCGAAGGCCTGGATGTCCACCATCAACGCGCTGGCGGCGATCTGCGGGTGGCGCGCCGGGTCCTCGCCGAACTCGATCAGCGCCTGGGTGTGGCTGTCCTCGCGCAACTCGCCCTGGCGCGCCGACTCCTCGGCCGGCACCGGGCCGCTGGCGCGGGCTTCGGCGTGGCGCATGCCGAGCCCGGCGGCGAAGGTGCTGAGAAAGCCCCAGCCGCCCAGCGCCTCGGCCAGCACGTAGGACAGGGCGATCACCGCCAGGGCGATGAAATCGTTCGGCGACACGGCGGTCTCGGTGTGGCGGGCGCGCAGGCGGATCACCCCGCGCCCCACCGCGCGGCCGAAGCCGAACCCCACCAGCAGCCCCACCGGCACCGCCCAGAGCACGTCGTTGGCCAGCCAGTGCAGCCAGGTGGCCTGCCCGGGCAGGCCGGAGCCCTGGAGGAACAACAGGCCCAGCATCACGAAGGGGAAGGCGATGCCGTCGTTCAGCCCGGCCTCGCCGGTGAGGGCGAAGCGCATCGGGTCGGTGTCGCTGGCGTGGTTCACCTGGATCAGGTTGGCCAGCACCGGGTCAGTGGGCGAGAGGATCGCCGCCAGCAGCAGGCAGAAGCCGAAGTCCAGGCCCAGCAGCGCCTGCAGCAGGAGCGCGAACACCAGCACGGTGGCCACCAGCACCGGCCCGGCCAGCAGCCAGGCCGGGCGCCACTGGCGGGCATTCAACGGCAGGCGCAGGCGCAACCCGGCGAGGAACAGCGACACCAGCACGGCCACCTCCACCAGGTGCCCGAGCCAGGTGCGAACCTGGGGCAGGTCCTGCTGCCAGAGGCCCAGCCCCAGGGGGCCGATCAGCAGCCCGAAGCCCAGGTACAGGGCCGAGGTGGTGATCGGCAGCAGGCGCACGTAGGCAGAGGCCAGCCCGAGGATCAGCAGCAGGCCGCCCAGGACCAGCAGCCACTGCTGGAAGCTCACCCTGGAGTCTCCGCAAGGGCGGATCGTGGCTTTCGCGAGACGCAGGCGGTGCCGACCATGCTCAGGAGTAGCGGGAAGAGTGGTGCGGGTAGGCGCCGACGCGGGCACCGATGACCATCTCGCTGATCCAGTTGGTGAGGATGCGCGTATAGGCCTGCTGGTGATGGTCCTCGCTGAGGGCGTGGTCGGCGCCATCGAGGATGCGATGGGTGAGGGAGTGGGCCTGCTCGAAGGCAGCGCGGTAGCTCATCAGCGTCATGTGCGGGACGTAGCTGTCGTGCTCCGACTCCACCAGCAGCACGTCGCCGGTGAAGGCGGCGCAGGCCTTCAGCGCGAGGTTTTCGTCGGGGTTCCAGGGCAGGCGCCGGTAGCGCGCCAGGCGGGCCACGTCGAGGGACTGCTTGGGGCGGTCCCATTCCTCGTCCCAGTACAGGGCCGGCACCCGCAGGGCCAGCCACTTCACCGGGCGTCGGGTGGTGAGGAAGGTGGCCAGGTAGCCGCCGTAGCTGCTGCCGATCACCGCGATGGCCTCGGGGTTGACCGCCGGGTGTGCCGCCAGCCGGTCGTAGGCCGCGAGGATGTCGGCCAGGTTCTGCTCGCGGGTGACGCTGGCCTTGGCCTCGGCGGTGCGCTCGTGGCCGCGCAGGTCGAAGGTCAGGCACACGCAGCCGAGCCCGGCGATGCCCTTGGCCCGCGCCAGGTCGCGTTGCTGGCTGCCGCCCCAGCCGTGGACGAAGAGGATGCCCGGCACGCGGGCCTCGGGGGAGAGCAGGGTGCCGCACAGGGGCTGGCCCTCGACGATGATTTCCAGGGCCTGGCTATGGGCGGTCATCAGCGATTACCTCCACGTATTTGCACAGGCGCCCCAGCCCGGGCACCTCGCCGTCGAAGAGCACCCAGGCGTCGGCCGGCACCCGGGGCTCGCCATAGGTTTCCCGGGTGCGGGCGTGGACCCGCCGGCACGCCGGCTCCGCGTCGAACAGTTCCAGGGCGAAGACCTCCGCCGCACTGGCTCCGCCCACCCGCCAGGATTGCTCCAGCACCCCGGAGCGCCACTGGCCTTCGGCATTGCGCCCGCGCGCCACGTCGTAGTTGCGGCGCGAGGCGAGCAGGTCGGGGTAGCTGTGCAGGGCGGCCTCTTCGTAGCGCCGGGCCTGTTGCACCGCCAGGCGTATCGAGGCCGGCAGCGGCTCGGCCAGCAGCGCGTCGTAGCCGCCGCGCACCAGGTACAGGTCCGAGCCGCCGTAGACCGGCTCGCCGGCGCCGTCGCGGGTCAGGTGCTGCACGCCGTGGTAGCTGGCCAGCAGGCCGTTCACCTCCACCTGGCCGACGCTGTAGGTCGCCACGTCCTCCAGTTGCTCTTCCAGCACCAGGCCCCAGGTGGCCAGTTCATCGGTCGGCAGCTGCGCCATCAGGGCGTCCAGTTCCGCCAGCTGGCGGATCACCTGCTGGCCGCGCCCGGCCTTGGCGCGCACCGGTTTGGCCCGCAGCGGGCCGCGTTCCAGCAGGCGCTGCCCGGCGCGCCGGGCGTCCTCCGGGCTGAACACGCTGAAGCCCTCCAGCACGGCATCCCCGGCCTGTTCGGCGAAGGCGTCGGACCAGCCCCGTGGCGCCTGGGCGCCAGGGCCCGCGAGGGGATGGCCGATGGCCTTGGTGGCCATGAAGGGCTCGGCGACCCAGCCGCCGAAGAGCTGCCCGATGTGGCTCAGGCCGTGACGCTGGGTCGGGCCCACCAGGGTGTCGTCGGGCAGCAGGTAGTGCCGCCCGGGCTCCTCGACCTGGGTGATGGGCGCGGGGTCGAAGGGGCAGCCCAGCAGGCGCGCCAGGCGTCCGCCGAGCAGGCGCTGCACGCAGGCTTCGTGCTCGGCCAGGGGGGTACCACTGCGCAGCAGGCGCACGTCGGCAGGGCAGGCCATGTCATTGCTCCTGCCAGCGGCCGCCGCTCTTCTCGCAATCGGTGCGCACCTGGCCGAGGTCGGTCATCTGGTAGTAGCGGGTGAGCACGCGGGCATCGTTCGGCACCGCCGGGCGTGCCGTGTCCGGCCCACGGGAACTGGCGCGTGGGTTGGCCAGGCTCTCCTGGTCCAGCGGGGCGTCGCAGCGGGCCTGCTCGCCGCCGGGGCACTGGGCGACCCGCTGCTTGCGGGTGCTGGTCATGTCCTTGCTCTCGTTGCTGCAGGACCAGTCCAGCGCCTCTGCCGGCATGCCGACGAATTCGTAGCAGCTCTCGGTCTCGATGCCGGTGACCGCCGCGCTGGAGGTGCGGCTGTTGACGTGGCAGCCCTCGGCAAGGGCGAGCCCGGCGGGCAGGCAGCCGAGCAGCAGGAGCAGGGGAAGGCGGCGCATGGCGGTGTCTCCTTCGCGTCCGTACCTGGGTTGTGAGCAGCGGTACGCGCCGGGAGTTCAGGGTGTTTGATGGGCGGCACGGGCGCCTGCGCCAGGGGAAACTTTCTGCCGTGCGGGCCGGTCATCGAAAGACGGCATGACGAAGGAGAAGCCCATGGCACGCGCGATCTGGAAAGGGGCGATCAGCTTCGGGCTGGTGCACATCCCGGTGGACCTGGTGTCCGCCAGCAGCTCCGGCGGGGTGGATTTCGACTGGCTGGACGACCGCTCCATGGAGCCGGTGGGCTACCGCCGGGTGAACAAGGTCACCGGCAAGGAGGTGCCCCGCGAGCACATCGTCAAGGGGGTGGAGCACGCCCCCGGCGAGTACGTGGTGCTGAGCGAGGAAGAGATCCAGCAGGCGCACCCGCGTGCGACGCGGACCATCGACATCTTCGCCTTCGTGGATGCCGGGCAGATCCCGTTGCAGAACATCGACACGCCCTACTACCTGAGCCCCGACCGGCGCAGTGGCAAGGTCTATGCGCTGCTGCGCGAGTCCCTGGCGGCCAGCGGCAAGGTGGCCCTGGCGGAGGTGGTGTTGCGCACCCGCCAGTACCTGGCGGCGGTGATGCCCCAGGAGTCGGCGCTGGTATTGGTGACGCTGCGCTGGCCGGCGGATGTGAAGGGCCTGGGCATTCTCGACCTGGGCAGCGAGGTGACCGAGCCGACCCTGGCCAAGGGCGAGCTGGCGATGGCCAAGCGGCTGATCGAGGACATGACCCAGGACTGGCAGCCGGATGACTACCGCGACACCTTCACCGAGAAGGTGATGGACCTGGTGGAACAGAAGGCCCAGGAGGGCCACGTGGAGCGGGTCGAACGGCCGGACGAGGAGGCGCCCCAGGGCGCGGACATCATCGACCTCACCGAGCTGCTGCGACGCAGCCTGGGCGGCAAGGGGGCAAAGCCGGAAAAGACCGAGAAGGCCGAGCCGGCCAAGGCACCGCGCAAGCGTGCCCCGGCCAAGGCGGCGAAGGACGACGCCAGCCGGCCGCGCCGGCGCAAGGCCTGAGGGCGCGGCTCAACGCGGCGCGTCCTCGGGCGGGGCCTGGCGCGGCGTCGGTTCCACCGGCGGGTCGCCACGGTCGAGCTGGGAGCCCGGGTCTTCGTTGCCGGGGTCGTCGAGGATCGGTTCTTCGGTGCTCGGGGCATGCGGTTGCTGGGCGTTCATGGGGAACTCCTTGCAGGTGGGCTTCAGGCGGCCATGCGTTCGCACTCGTCGGCGCAGCGCTGGCAGGCCTGGGCGCACTCCTGGCAGTGCTGGCTGTTGTGCTGCTGGCACTCCTCGGCGCAGGCGGTGCAGGCGGCGTGGCACACCTGGCACAGGCCGGGGGCGAACTCGCTGCCGCGGATCATCAGCGTGGCGCACAGGTGGCAGAGGTCGGCGCAGTCCCGGCAGAGCTGGATGCAGCGGGTCATCTGCTGGGCATGTTCCTCGCTGAGGCAGGCCGAGGCGCAGGTTTCACAGGCGGCGGCGCAGGCGTTGCAGGCGGAGATGCAGGTCTGGAAGCGGTAGGTGTCGTTCATGGCGGGGGCCTCTTGCGCGAGGGGCGCCCGCCGCAACCGCGCGGGCGCCCGGGGTCTGCGATCAGCGCTTGGCGTCCAGCTCCTTGGCCAGGCTCTCGGCCTTCTCGAGGTGGGCCTGCAGCTTGGGCAGGATCTTCTGGGCGAAGTCGCGCAGCTGGGCCTGGTCGGACTGGGCGGCCTGGCGGTACAGCTCGACGGCTTCCTGGTGGGCCTTGACCTGGTTCTCGGCGTAGGCCTTGTCGAAGGAGTCGTCACGCATCTCCAGCAGCTTGGCCTTGGCCTGTTCCATCAGGCTGGCGTCATCGGCGGTCTTCAGTTTCAGCGTGGCGGCCAGTTGCTTGAGTTCGGCATTCGCGGCGGTGTGGTCCTTGACCATCATCTCGGCGAAGGCCTTGACCTGCGGGTGCTGGGCCTTCTTCTCGGCGAGCTTGCCGGCCTCCACCTCGGCGATGCCGGACTCGGAGGCGCGGTCGACGAAGTCCTGCGGGTCGACGGTGTTGGCGGCTCGGGCGGTGCCGCCGAAGGCGACGAAGGCAGCGAGCAGGGCGAACATCAGGTGTCTCAGGGGATGGGTCATGGCGGTGTCTCCGTGGTGGGTGATGACGGTCGGTAGAAGCGGGCAGGCGCGGACAAGTTCAAGGGAATGTCCCGGGCGGTTCGTCCAGACAGGTCGAACCTAAGCCGGGGAGGGGTTTCCCACCCTGTGAACGCCCGGCGACCGCCGGAAGCAACCACAGGCCACAGGGAGAACCCCATGAGCGAGCAGACCCTTCCCCCCCAGCACCAGGACAAACAGCCCGGCCGCGAGGGCGCCATGCACCCGCTGCCGGATTACTTCTCCGAACGCTACAAGGCCGCCGGCAAGCTGGCCGGCAAGGTGGCACTGATCACCGGTGGCGACAGCGGCATCGGCCGCGCCGTGGCGGTGCATTTCGCTGCCGAGGGCGCCCAGGTGGCGCTGGTCTACCTCGACGAGGAGGACGACGCCCGCGAGACCGCCGAGGCGGTGGCGAGCCAGGGCGGCCAGGTCATCACCCGGGCCGGCGACGTGGCCGATGGCGAGTTCTGCCGGCAGGTGGTGGCGGACGTGATGGACACCTGGGGGCGCCTCGACGTGCTGGTGAACAACGCCGGCGAGCAGCATCCCTGCGAGGGCCTGGAGGCCCTGGAGGAAGCCACCTGGGAGCGCACCTTCCGCACCAACATCCTCGGCATGTTCCAGCTCACCAAGGCGGCGCTGCCGCACATGGGGCAGGGGGCGAGCATCATCAACACCACCTCCATCACGGCCTACAAGGGCAACCCGTCGCTGCTGGACTACTCCTCCACCAAGGGGGCGATCACCGCCTTCACCCGTTCCCTGGCGCTGAACCTGGCGAGCCGGGGCATCCGCGTGAACGGGGTGGCGCCGGGGCCGATCTGGACGCCGCTGATCCCCTCCACCTTCACCGCCGAGCAGGTGGCGCGCTTCGGCGCCGACACGCCCATGGGGCGCCCCGGGCAGCCGGCCGAGGTGGCGCCGGCCTACGTGTACCTGGCCAGCGAGGATGCCTCCTACGTCAGCGGCCAGGTGCTGCACGTGAACGGCGGGACGGTGGTCAACGGCTAGGCCGCCGGGGCGGAAAGTCTGAACCCGGGCCGCCCCGTGCGACCCGAAACACCAGGACTCAGCAGAGGAGGGTCATCCCATGTCCGATCCCGTCACGTACTTCTGGATCGCCGTTGCCGGCATCCTGGTCCTGCTCGACCTGTGGGCGATCATCAGCGTCTTCCGCAGCAGCAAGTCGGTGGAAACCAAGGCGCTGTGGGCGCTGGGCATCTCGTTGTTCCCGGTGCTGGGGCTGGTCTACTGGGGCATCGCCGGGCCCCGGGGCCTGGGCCGCGGCCCGTCGTCCCCGGAGCACAGCAAGTAGTGCCGTGCCGGCCTGGCCCGAGGGTCAGGCCGGTTGCTTCAGGCGCTTCAGCTCCAGGGCATCGTGGCTGCAGAACAGCTCGATGTCCGGGCGGCTGAGGGAGAGGTGGCGCAGGCGCTGCTGGTTGCGCCGCCGGGCGCTGCCGTCGGTGTCCATCATCCACTGGTAGAAGCGCAGGCCCGGCGGGCAATGCCGCTGGGCGTGGCGAACCTCGGCGCGGTGGAAGTAGGCGTCGCCGGCGTGCAGCAGCCAGCCGTTGGGCCCCTGCACCGCAACCCCGGCATGGCCCAGGGTGTGCCCGGCCAGCGGCAGCAGGCACAGGGGTTCGCTTTCCAGCCCGCGCAGGGTCCGCACGGCATTGAAGCCGTTCCACTGCTCGCCCTGCTCGCGGTAGATCTGCCAGCGCTTCACGCGCTTCCACTGTTCGGGCACGAAGCGCCGGCGGCCGAAGAAACCGGTGCTGGCCTCGGCGCTCTTCAGCTCGCGCTCCATCAGGTGCACGGTGGCCCGTGGGAAGTCCTCCAGGCCGCCGGCGTGGTCGAAGTCCAGGTGGGTGAGGACGATGTGGCGCACGTCGTCGGGTTGGTAGCCGAGCCGGCGGACCTGGGCCACGGCGGTGAGGCTGGTGTCGTAGCGGATGTTGTTGAGCCGGCGGAAGAAGGCGCTGAGCCGGGCGCCGCGCTGGCGCATGTCGCGCAGGCCGAAGCCGGTGTCCACCAGTACCAGGCCGTCGTGGGCGGTCTCCAGCAGCAGGCAGTGGCACACCAGGTGCGCACGCAGACCGGTGCTGAACCCGTCGTAGAGGGCCCCGCCCAGGGGGCACATGCAGCCGCAGTCGAGGTGATGGATATGCATGGTGGTCTCCGGTTGCCTGGGTGTCTGCGGTTGGCAGGGGCTGGCGGCGGAGGTTCCGGTTTCCTGACCGGGCGGTGCCGTCGATCACTCGAACCGGGCGGCACGGCGCGGGGTCTGTGAAGCAAGGCCCATCACCCAGGAGCGCCGCCATGCTGCCCCGCCTCGATCCGTCCGATGAACAGGAGCGCCACTACCCGGTGCAGGAGAACCTCCACATGCAGCGGCGCCAGTGGGCGCTGGAGCGGGTGGGCGTCTGGATACTGGGGGCGCTGGTGCTGCTCACGGTGGCCGGGCTGTTCGCCAAGGGCCCGCTGAGCCATGCCGAGGCGGCTTCCGAGGACGGGCGCCTGCAGGTGACCTGGCAACGCTTCCTGCGCAACGGGGCCACCTCGACCCTGGTGGTGGACGTGCATGGAGTGGGCCCCAAGGTCCGGGTGGAACTGCTCGGCGAGCTGCTGGAGGGCTCCACCCTGGAAAGCCTGCAGCCGCAGCCGGCGGCAAGCCGTACCGCCGGGGGCAACGGCCTGGCCCTGGACGTGACGGCGGACGAACAGGGGCGGGTGCGGCTGTTCCTGTCCCTGCGCGCCGACGGCGTGGGGCTGTTCCGCAGCCAGGTCCGCGTGGGTGACCGGCAGGTGCCGGTCAGCCAGTTCATCTACCCCTGAGGAGCCCGCCATGGACGCCGTATTCCGCGCTGCCGCCATCTACTTCGCTCTGCTGGTGATCTTCAAGTTCTCCGGCCGCCGTTCCCTGTCGGAGATCACGATCTTCGACTTCGTGCTGCTGCTGATCATCGGCGAGGCCACCCAGCAGGCGCTGCTGGGGGACGATTTCTCGGTCACCAATGCGGTGCTGGTGATCGTCACGCTGATCAGCATCGACCTGGTACTCACCCGCCTGCAGTGGCGCTGGCCGCGCCTCGACCTCTGGCTGGAGGGCTCGCCGGTGATCGTGGTGGAGCACGGCGCGGTCCTGAAGAGCCGGTTGGACGCGGCGCGCCTGCGCGAGGCGGACATCCTCGAAGCCGCCCGCGAGAAGCACGGCCTGGAGCGGCTGGAACAGATCCGCTACGCCATCGTCGAGCGCAACGGGAAGATCTCCATCATTCCCGCGCAGTGACCGCACGGGGATAAAACTGGAACGGGTTGCCACCCCCCGAGTCGACTTTCCCGAGGCCTCTGGAGAGGCCCGGACCCATGACTCGAAACCATCTGGAGGCAACCCATGGCCCGTAAAACCGTTCAAGACCTGTTCATCCACGAACTGTCCGACGTCTACAGCGCGGAGAAGCAACTGACCCGCGCTCTGCCGAAAATGGCCCGTGCGGCCAGCAACCCGATCCTCGTCGAGGCCTTCCAGGCGCACCTGGAGGAAACCCAGGGCCAGATCGAGCGTATCGACCAGGTGGTGGAAGCCTTGGGGCTGAAGCTCAAGCGCGTGAAGTGCATCGCGATGGAAGGCCTGGTGGAAGAGGGCAAGGAGCTCATCGACGAGATCGACAAGGGCCCGGTGCTGGATGCCGGCCTGATCGGTGCCGCGCAGAAGGTGGAGCACTACGAGATCGCCAGCTACGGCACGCTGATCGCCATGGCCAAGCACCTGGGGCTGAAGGAGGCCATCGGGCCGCTGAAGGACACCCTGGCCGAGGAGAAGAGCACCGACGAGAAGCTCAGCAAGATCGCCGAGGAGGGTGGCAACCAGGCCGCCACCATGGAGTCCCGCTGAGGCCTGCCTGTACAACCCCGCTGCCACCGGCAGCGGGGTTGTACAGGTGTCGTAGCGAGCCTTGATATCACCTGGAAATCATCGATAACCGCTTGTCATTCAATGACTTAGCGAAGCCTAAAAAGATCGAACACTTCCTTTCGGCCCGTTTCAGAACCTCTGCAAGGCCAATTCCGGCCTGCCTGTCACAGGAGATTCATCATGTCGAACAACAACCCGGGCAACTTTGCCAACGACCGTGAAAAAGCCTCCGAAGCGGGGCGCAAGGGTGGCCACAACAGCGGCGGCAATTTCGCCAATGATCCGGAGCGCGCTGCCGAAGCCGGGCGAAAGGGTGGCCAGGTGAGCGGTGGCAACTTCGCCAACGATCCCGAGCGTGCTGCCGAAGCCGGGCGCAAGGGCGGCCAGAACAGCGGCGGCAACTTCGCCAATGACCCGGAACGCGCTGCCGAGGCGGGGCGCAAGGGTGGCCAGAACAGCGGTGGCAACTTCGCCAATGACCGCGAGAAAGCCTCCGAGGCGGGCCGCAAGGGCGGCCAGAACAGCCACGGCGGCAAGGACCGGGAGTAACCCTCCCTGGGAGCCCGCCGCCCGGCGGGCTCCCGCATGCCTCGGGACGGACGCTACCAGCGCTGGGGCAATGCCAGCGGGGGGAGCAGGGAATGGACGTCACCGGTGGCGCAGGCAATTTCTTCCAGCAAGCTCTTGCTCACGTCGGCCACGGCCTCAGGCGTGCACACCTCGGCGGTGGTCAACCCGGTGATGGTGATGGTGGCCTGGCTGTTGCGGTCGGTGAACTGGCAGGACAGCGAGCCATCCTCCTGGCGGATCGCCTTGCAGCTGTAGCCGGGCATGTTGAGTTCGAAGAGTCGACTGATTTCGCTCAGGAACATGGGATCCCCTGGTGCAGGGTGGTGGCGAATGTGCAGCGACGGAAGAACAACGGAAGGGAAGCCTCCGAGCAAAAAGGTCACTGTGCGGACTTCCTAGACTAGGGGCTGAGCACGCGCTGTAAATGATGGCGCAGGGCCTTGTCATCGGTGGGAAAGGCTCGCAGCAAGGCGCAGGCGAAGCGCTGTACAGATTCGACGGCGCCTGGGGTTGCATTTAGCTATCAATGGCCCTTCGCCGTACAACTCCTGTATCGAAACACCATCGGTCGGAAAGCCGCGCCCCATGCGGGACGCAGGTGACCCGGACGGCCTCTTCCGGGCCCATCCGACCGTTCATCCCGATTCACTGAACAGTCGCCCGGGCGGGTTTTCCGACAGGGGTAGCCCCCCAACCAGGAGAATCCCCATGCAGGCCTTGACCTACCACGGCAGCCACGACGTTCGCGTCGAGCGGGTGCCCGATCCCGTGATCGAGCAGCCCGACGACATCATCCTGCGGGTCACCGCTACCGCCATCTGCGGTTCGGACCTGCACCTCTACCGGGGCAAGATCCCCCAGGTGAAGCACGGCGACATCTTCGGCCACGAGTTCATGGGCATTGTCGAGGAGACGGGCCCGGCGGTAACGGCCGTGCGCAAGGGCGACCGGGTGGTGGTGCCCTTCGTGATCGCCTGCGGCGGCTGCTTCTTCTGCCAGCTGAACCTGCACGCGGCCTGCGAGACCACCAACACCGGCCGTGGCGCCATCCTCAACAAGAAGCAGATCCCGCCGGGTGCGGCGCTGTTCGGCTACAGCCACCTCTACGGGGGTGTGCCGGGTGGCCAGGCCGAGCTGGTACGGGTGCCCCGCGCCAACGTGGGGCCCTTCAAGGTGCCGGACGAACTGGACGACGAGCAGGTGCTGTTCCTCAGCGACATCCTGCCCACCGGCTACCAGGCGGTGGTCAACGCCGGCATCGGCCCCGGCAGCAGCCTGGCGATCTTCGGTGCCGGGCCCGTGGGCCTGATGGCTGCCGCCTGCGCGCGGATGCTGGGGGCGGAGCTGATCTTCATGGTCGATCACCACCCGTACCGCCTGGAGTACGCGCGCCAGACCTACGGTGTGATCCCCATCGATTTCGAGCGGATCGACGACCCGGCGGCGGCCATCATCGAGAACACACCCGGGCTCAGGGGGGTGGATGCGGTGATCGATGCCGTGGGCTTCGAGGCCAAGGGCAGTACCACGGAAACGATTCTGACCACGCTGAAGCTGGAGATCAGCAGCGGCTACGCGCTGCGCCAGTGCATCGCGGCGGTGCGCCGGGGCGGGGTGGTGAGCGTGCCCGGGGTGTACGCCGGCTTCATGCACGGCTTCCTGTTAGGCGACGCCTTCGACAAGGGGCTGACCTTCCGCATGGGCCAGACCCACGTGCACCCGACGCTGCCCACGTTGCTGGAGTACATCCAGACCGGCGCGCTGAAACCGGAGGTGATCATCAGCCACCGCATGGCGCTGGCGGAGGCGGCAGAGGGCTATCGGCTGTTCGAGAAGAAGGAGGAGGGCTGTCGCAAGGTGATCCTCCGACCCTAGGCGAAGGGGCGCCCCGGGTGGGGCGCCCTCGCAGGTCAGGGCGAGATCGGGTCGCTGGCGGGGAAGGTTTCCTCGATGGCGTTGTCGACCTTGGCCTCGGTCGGCGTGCGTGCCTTGCCCTGGGCGTTGTCCACCTTGGGCAGGGCCTCGCGCAGGCGGGCGATGCGCTGGCGCAGGTACTCCAGCTCGCCTTCCAGGTTGGTGACCATGCCCTTCATGGCGCAGTGGCCGGTGGTGCCGCGCCACAGCAGCAGCGCGCCGGTGAGGGCCTTGAGGGTGCCGGCGGTGCCGCCACGGTGGATGCCGGTGCACAGGGCCACCAGCCCGGTGCCCAGGGACAGGGCGCGTTCGATGCCGTGGACGTTCTGGTACTCGTGGTTCATGTCGTGTCTCCTCGTGTCGTGGGCTGTTGGCGAGCCGGGCTCAGCGCTTGGCCGGGGTTTCGGGGGCTTCGGAGCGGGCCAGGAAGGCCTCGGTGAGGCTCGGCAGGTGCTCCCTCAGCCAGTCGGCCATGGCCACCTCCTGGGGCAGGATGCGTTCGCAGGCACGCTGGGTCTCGACGTCACCGGCGGCCTGGGCGGCGGCGATGAGCACGGTGTAGGAGGCGATCTCCATGTTCTCGAACACGTAGCCGGCCATCGCGCCCTTGATCACCTCGTCGGTGGCGGTCATGCCGCCCACGGCCTGGCCGAAGGCCATGAGCTTGCCGCCGATGTCCTTGAGGGTGGACGGGCTGCTGTCCAGGCGCGCCAGGGCTTCTTCCAGGAGCTTCTGCTGGCCCAGGGTCTCCTCCAGGTGCTGGTCGATGCGGGCCTTGAGGTCGGGGTAGTGCTCCAGCCGCGAGGACTGCGCCTTGAGCATCTGCTCGGCCTGTTGCTCCATGGCGTGCGCATCACGCAGCCAGTCCAGCAGGTGGGATCGGGTCTTTTCCATCGGGGTGGTCTCCGTCTTGATGTCGGGATGACGAAGGTATGGAGCGGAGGTGCCGGGACGGGTTCAAGGTTCCTGACCACGGGCCGGTGATGCGGGGTGCTTGATATCAGCGCTCCATCAGCGGGCACCGCTCGTCGGGCAGCAAGCGCGGCGAAGCGCGATTCGTTCAGAACGATCCGCGAGGGGGCTGTTCGTACCTTCTGTGAGGCCAACGTCGGCCTGCCAAGAGAGGATGAAGACATGACCACCAACAAGAACCCCGGCAACTTCGCCAACGACCGCGAGAAAGCTTCCGAAGCCGGCCGCAAGGGCGGCCATAACAGCGGTGGCAACTTCGCCAATGACCGCGAGAAGGCCTCCGAGGCCGGCCGCAAGGGTGGCCAGAACAGCCACGGCGGCGGACGCTGATGGCGAAAATGGAAAAGCCCGCTTCGGCGGGCTTTTTCTTGCCTGGAAGAACGTCCCTGGAAGAACGTCGGGGATTCGTGATGGCGCGCCTCGTGCGGTCGTGGCTGGGCAGGCATACTGCAGCGCTCCCACTCTGCTGGCAGGCTCCCCATGTGGCCCTTCGACCAACCGCCGAACTGCGCGACCATCGTTTCGAAAAGCGTGATCGACAAACGCAAGCACATCCTTCACGTCGTCCATGACGAGGACGACCACGGCTGGCAGTTCCTCGACAACGAGAGCGAGGCCCTGGAAGACCTGTGCATCGTCGGCCTTGGCCATGTGCTCGACCTGGATCCCTCCATGGCCGAACTCGCCGGGCTCGAGCCCGGCTGGCAGGCGACGCGGGACGATGCCCAGGCCCCGTGGCGCATCGAGCCGGTGCCGCCGGAACCTGAAGACGAAACTGCCTGACCTCCCTGTATTGCCCAGCAGTTGCCATGAATCGCCATGGAGCGTTTCGAGAAACCCGGTGAGGTGACCTTCACCGAGTTCCCAGGCTCCTCAGGCCTGCGCCCTCAGCGGTTCCGCCCCAGCGCCTCGTGGCTGCTGACCCAGTCGCCGGCCAGGATCGCCGAGGTCAGGGACACATCGCCGGCCAGTACCACGGCCGCGATGATCTCCGCCAGCTTGTCCGCCTTGCCGGCACCGTGGCAGCCCAGCAGCTCCAGGCATTCCCGCTGGGTCGGCAGGTTGGTGCCGCCGCCATGGGTGGCGCAGATCACCGCGGGCAGGGTCACCGACCAGTAGTAGTCGCCGTTCTCCAGCAGTTGCCCGTAGGTGATGCCGCCGTGGGATTCGGCCACGTTGGCGGCGTCCTGCCCGGTGGCGATGTACATCGCCGCCAGCCCGTTGGCCGAGTGCGCGCCGCTGTACGCGGAACCGGCCTGGAAGGCACCCACGGCGGCGATCTGCCGGTAGCGGTAGAGGTTGGCGGGCTCGACGCGCAGCAGCTCGTGGGCCACCTCGCGCTTGAGGGTGAACTCGGCGATCACCCGCTTGCCCCGGGTCTGGATCATGTTCATGGCCGAGTGCTTCTTGTCGGTGTCGATGGCGCCGGAAAGGATGTAGCGCGGCTGCAACGGGTGGTTGGCCTTGATCCATTCGCAGGCTGCGTAGGTGGCCTTGCTGGTCATGTTCTGCCCGGCGGCATCGCCGGTGGTGTAGCAGAAACGGGTGTAGAGCATGTTGGCCACCGGGTACTGCTCGATCTCGAACAGCTTGCCGCTGCGGGTGGTGGTTTCGCTGGCCGCCTTGATCGCCTCGAACTCGCGCACCAGCCAGACGCCGAATTCGCGGGCCTGCAGCGCGTCCTCGAAGAAGAACACCGGTGCCCGCTGCATGGAGTGCTTGACCACCGTGGTCTTCACCCCGCCGGAGGCACTGATGGCGCGCATGCCCCGGCTGTAGCTGGCCAGCAGCGTGCCTTCGGTGGTGGCCATGGGGATGTAGAAATCGCCGCGCGCATGTTCGCCTTCTATCCGCAGCGGGCCGGCCAGCCCCAGGGGCATCTGCACCACGCCGATGAAGTTCTCGATATTGCCGCGGGTGACAGCCGGGTCGATGGCGTACTGGCCGACCGTGTCCAGCGCGGCACCGGTCTGCTCCTTGATGAAGTCACGGCGCAGGCTGGCCTGCTCGCGGGTGTAGTCGTTCTCGGGGTTGCGAGGAATGGGGGCGCCTCTGGACATCGTGCTCTCCTGCGGGTCGAGTGGTTCAGTCTGGGTGAAGATCCATGAGCCCGAGTGTGCCCAAGAGCGGCGCCACCGACATGACCGACCACGCCAATCGGATGATCCAACGCGTCAATCTTGAGCGCCCAACCGGATGCAGGGCGTAGGGTGAGCCGCGCTTCATCGGTCCACCGTGCGTGCTTGCCAGCCACTGCGCCGGGTGGATGAAAAGAGCGTCATTCACCCTGTATGTACTGCTACACCCGGAGAGGACAGACACCTTTGAAGGCGTTGGTCTGTACCACCCGACCTGCAGGCTGCGTACTGGCAAGGCGATCTCAGCCACCGCTCTATCTTGGACCTGTTCAGTCGGCAGAGCCTGTCAAGCAAAAGCTGGCCTAGACCAAAAACATGGTGTTGAAACGTGATGGGGTTGGCATGGATGGGCGTTGCAAGACGCGCTGAAACCAAAGCGTCTTTTTCCGTTACTAGCGTCGCCTGAGTTCGAACATCTCGCTGCCAGCGTCATGGAAGCGCTCAGCAGCCTTTTGCCACTCATACGACCTGGTGAGTTCCCCCGATGATTTCGAAAAGCAGAAGAAGCTTCATCCAGCTGGCGGCCGGCACGGTCGGTGCCACCGTCGCCAGCAGCCTGCTGCCGTCCAGCATCCAGGCGGCGCTGGCGATCCCCGCGCACCGCCGCCACGGCAACCTCAAGGACGTCGAGCATGTGGTGATCCTGATGCAGGAGAACCGCTCGTTCGACCATTATTTCGGCACCCTCAAGGGTGTGCGCGGCTTCGGCGACCGCGTGCCGATCCCGCTGCCCGACGGCCAGCGCGTGTGGCACCAGAAGGGCAGCAAGGGCGAGGTCCTGCCGTACCACTTCGACACCCGCACCACCAGCGCCCAGCGCGTGGACGGCACCCCGCACACCTGGCCCGACGCCCAGCAGGCCTGGAACGAGGGGCGCATGGACAAGTGGCTGCCGGCCAAGACCGAGCGCTCCCTGGGCTACTACAAGGAGCAGGACATCGCCTTCCAGTTCGCCCTGGCCAACGCCTTCACGGTCTGTGACGCGTACCACTGCTCGTTCCAGGGCGGCACCAACCCCAACCGCCTGTTCCTCTGGACCGGCACCAACGACGCACTCGGCCAGCACGGCGGCCCGGTGACCACCAACGACCACGACAGCGAAGGCCCGGTGGAAGAGGGCTACACCTGGACCACCTACCCGGAACGGCTGCAGGCCGCCGGCATCAGCTGGCGCGTGTACCAGGACATGGCGGACAACTTCTCCGACAACCCGCTGATCGGCTTCCGCCAGTACCGCGCGGCCGGGCCGGACTCGCCGCTGATCGTCAACGGTCTGAGCACCTGGAAGCTGGATGCGCTGAAGCGCGACGTGCTGGCCAATACGCTGCCGCAGGTGTCGTGGATCGTGGCGCCGGCCAAGTATTCCGAGCACCCCGGCCCGTCGAGCCCGATCTGGGGCGCCGAATACACCGCCTGGGTGCTGGACGCGCTGACCGCCAACCCCGAGGTGTGGAGCAAGACCGCGCTGCTGGTGATGTTCGACGAGAACGACGGCTTCTTCGACCACATGGCACCCCCTGCCGCGCCGAGCCTGAACGCCGACGGCACGCTGCACGGCAAGACCACCGCCGACGCCACCCTCGAATGGCACACCCTGGGCGACACCCGCTACCACAACCAGCCCTACGGCCTCGGCCCGCGCGTGCCCATGTACGTGATCTCGCCGTGGAGCAAGGGCGGCTGGGTCAACTCCCAGGTGTTCGACCACACCTCGGTGATCCGCTTCCTCGAACAGCGCTTCGGCGTGATGGAGCCCAACATCAGCCCCTGGCGCCGTGCGGTGTGTGGCGACCTGACCTCGGCCTTCGACTTCAGCCATCCCGACACCGGGGCACTCCCGGGGCTGCCGGACACCAGCCAGGCTGACGCCATCGTCGCCAGCCAGGTGAAGCTGCCCAAGCCCAAACCGCCAGCGGTGGCCGCCATGCCCAAGCAAGAGATGGGCCTGCGCCGTGCGCGCCCCTTGCCTTACGACCTGGCGGTACACGCGCGCTATCGCGTCCGCGAGGAAGCCCTGAGCCTGACGTTCGCCAACACCGGCAAGGCCGGCGCGGTGTTCCAGGTCTATGACCTGCTGGACAGCGTCCGCGCGCCGAAACGCTACACGGTCGGGGCCCACCGGCGCCTGCATGACCGCTTCACGGGGGACGCCAGCGGCGACTACCACCTGGAAGTGCATGGCCCCAACGGCTTCCTGCGGGTGTTCCGTGGCAACCTGCGCGTGGCGGCTGCCGACCGCAGGGCGCCTCAGCCCGAAGTGCGCATCGACCACGACCCGCTGTTCGGCAGGCTGGTGGTGCAGCTGGTCAACCGAGGCCTCAAGCCCCTGCGCATGACCGTGAAGGACAACGTCTACTACCGTGGCGAAAGCCAGACCCTGACCGTCGCCCCGGGCCAGCGCCGCGAGGTGCGCTACTCGCTGCGCAGCAGCGGCAACTGGTACGACTTCAGTGTCAGCGCACAGGGTGTGGAGGGCTTTTTGCGGCGCTTCAGCGGCCACCTGGAAGACGGCCGCCCGAGCTTCAGTGATCCGGGGATGGGCCTGGGCACCTTGACCTTCTGAGGCGTGACCCGGCCCGCGTAGGCGGGCCGGGTCGGGGGGGGGACTTTTGCAACTTGCTTCGGCCTTACTCCGAGTTTGATCAGCCATCCTGCAGGAAGGCCCGAGTGACGATAGCGAGATATTGTTCGCAGCTCTGCTGCGTTTGGGACGATTCTGCCGTGCTATCTTTCTGCGGCTGTACTATCAGGTATCGCCGTACGAACTCTCACAGCTAGAGCAATAGATGAAGTCGGCTACATCAGCACGTACAAGCTTTTGTTGCTCTGATATTGCTGGCGATATGACCAGTGGAACTACCGTCTTGTAGTGAAACGGCATCTGTTGGGCATTTTCCTGGAAATCTGCTGTTGAGTGATGCCTAGGTCGAGTCTTATGCTCGTTTGGCTATTTTGCTGGCTTACTTGCTAATCCTCTTGATTTGGTGAAGAAAAGATGCTGTTGAATTACAAGTGCACCTACTGCTCATTCGAGCGCCAAATGAAATATCTGCCGAGAGAGTATTTATTATCGGAAACTCATAGGATTCCCATGGCTCAGAGACATTTCTGGTGCACCTCTTGTAACGATATTTCGGTTGCTGAGGTGCTGGAAAGAGATGATGAAAAAATGGAGTATCTTGAAGGGGTTTTGGCAGAGAAGCGTGCGCTGATCGAATTGGTGCAGGACCCATCCAGTTTAAGTTTTATAGAAAACCTTACGTTCGAAAGTTTGAAAGAGACGTTTCGGGCTGTGGAGAGCGAGCTGGTGGGCTGGGCAGAGTGGAGAGCCCGTAGAAAGGCCCCTGGAAAGTGTTTGAGGTGTGGGTGTACACCGACTTCGGTTCCTGATAGCGATATGAGTTCATTTGACCATGGCGGATGCTCGGGAGTTCTGGAGTGCCTGATCTCAATCTCGTCCTATAATGGGCCGGCTACATATCCTCATTTATATAGTGTTGATGGTGACTTTCTAGAGCAGGGCAGTAAACCGGTCTCTAGAAATGGAATTGAGTGTGTGTATGGGCCAATGGAGTTGTTTGCTTGAATCTTGTGATCGGCGATGTGGCGGCACTTCACTTTGCTGAAAAAAGGTTTGCCACTACTTTAGGAGTGGTCTGAAGTAGTCCTATATTTCCGTGTTGAATTCGGCCTCTGCCGATTTTGAATGCACCAACCAATCAAAACCGATCAGTTTGCCGGCTCAGCTCTCCGTTTTTGGCCGTCACGAGCACCTCGTAGCGGCCATCTCCCTCATTCGTAAAAGCTCATCTGCTTCATCGTGAAACTTACGGGGTCACTTCCTCGTAATCACGCCGCTCATGTACTGGTTCAGGTCGCGAAGGTCCTGCCATGCGGTCGGCTTCATCAGCACGCACAGCGTGGCGCGGAGCAAAGTCAGGTGCTTCGCTGAACCATGCCCAAGATGGTCTGTCGGAGCTCCTCCTTTGCCTCTGCGTCGGTGATATCACCCGCTAAAGCCGCTTCTGAGAGCGCATCAGCAGCCCCGAGCATTGCCCAGAGACTTGCCGTTGAAATGCCCTCGGCCCCAGCAAAAGGCATGAATATCCCTGCGCACTTCTTGATGAAGAGCTCCTGATACTGACGCTTCAACGCTGCCAGCTCCGGCGCTCCACTCAGTGCGGCCAATACGTCCTGAATTTCACGCCCTTGTGTCAGTACACAATCGACATACGCGCCAGCGACCACGCCAGCTTTATCCATCAAGGTGGATTTGGCTTCCAGGACCGCAGCATCAAAAAGAGTTGTCTGGCGGACGTCATAGTCCTCGTAGAGTGCAACCAACAGGCCATTGCGGGAACCGAAGTGATCGTAGACCACCGGTTTCGTGACCCCGGCTGCCTCAGCCAAGCGACCAAGACTGAGGGCGTCCGTACCCTCACTGCCAATGAGTGACCATGCAACCTCTAGCAACTGGCGGGTACGCGCTTCTTTAGTCAAGCGACGGCGTGAAGACGGAAAAGTAGACGAGGTCATCGGGCCAGCTTTCTCCCTTGCACTTCCATAAACACGCTGGCACCGATCTGATCTGCTTTCTCTAGAGCGGATTCCGGATAGCCAACATCAGATGCCAGTAGAAATGACGAGCTGCGTACTTGGGCGCCGCAGTAGTCAAAGATGCCGTGGTCAATCTGGGTCTTCATGGCTGATGCGTAACCATGTCGGTTAAATGTTCCCTCCCCAGCGCCACCGACTGCAACCAGGTGGACCTGCAGTCGGCGCAGTTTCTTGATCACCTTTCCGTTTCCGTTTTCTTCATAGGCCCAGCCGTTGGTGAACACTCGGTCAACCCAGCCTTTGAGCAGGGCGGGGAACGACCACCAGTAGATGGGATAGACCAGCACCAGTGCATCTGCCCGATCCAGCCGTGCTTGCTCCATCGCAATCTCAGTACTCGGCGATGCCTGTCCTTGAAACAGTGCCTGATCTGCCAGGTTGAAACGGGGGTCGAAGCCCTCGCTCGCCAGGTCTGCAAGTTCGAAGGTGTGTCGGTGGGTTCCAGCCTCGATGCCAAGCGCGATACGCCGGGCGACAGCGTGCGTCAGCGAGTCAGGATTGTGGTGAGCTACAACGATAAGGGCGTGCATGTTGTTACTCCAGTGAAGGCTGGTTCGAGATTGAAAGGAGGAGGGAGACTCTACCTACCTTTGGTAACCTACCATTGGTAGATATTCAGTGGAAGGCTTTGCGAAGTAGGGGGCGCTCCTTCAGAAGACTGCTGAATCCCTGAAGTGCTGCTTTGTACGTTGCTCAATGCCGCTGGCAGTGCCGAGGATTGATGAACAGGGAAGTACCGAGGTGATCCCTTCATATCCGGGGTGGGGATGGTTTGGGCTCAACCAGTCGGCGCATGTAGGCGACCGCCCGGCACGTAGAGTCCTAGGCTCTGCTGTGCTTGCAGCAGGCATCGAGGAGCCTGGGTGAGAGGGCCGGTTCGCGTGGTGGAAGGATTCAGTCGTTCAGCGGCGCGTCGGTGCGCAGACCTGAGACGACCCAGGATTTGCCTGGATGTCCGCCAGGAAACGCTCGGTATCCCGGTTGGAGCGCAGGCGCACGACGCGGCAGGTGGAGGGCGCGGTGGCGGCGAGCTGTTCCATCTTGGCCCGGGCCGATTGCCGGGTGCGCCACATGAAGCCGAAGAACTCGGGGAGGTTGCCCAGTTGCTCCGGGCAGTTCTCCGGCAGGTCGGGGCGGGTGCGGCCCCGCTGGGACAGGGTACGCAGCAGTACGCGCCAGAAACGGAGCGGCGCCGAGCGGTCGATCCAGACCAGCAGGTCGGCCCGGGCGAGCCGGTTGCCCCAGGTTTCGGAGTGGCCGCCTTCGAAGATCCAGCGCTCACGGGCCTCGACTTCGTGGCACAGGCGGGTCTTCTCGTCCCGGTTGCGCTCCACCCAGCCCGGCTGCCAATGGATGGTGTCGATGTGGACGACCGGCAAGCCGGTCAGTTCGCCCAGCCTGCGGGCCAGTGTGCTTTTGCCGGACCCGGGTTGGCCGATGATCATCACGCGCTGCATCAAGACTCCTTCTCGCTGTACGTCCTCGACAGGGCGGCAAGGGTAGGGCAATCAGAGCCTGCCTTTCAAAGCCCCGGCAGGACGCGCGCGTGCTAGCCGTCTGGTGCGTTTGCGTTCTCTTGAGCTGTAACCGTTGACCGCAGGCCCTTGAGGGGGCCGTCGACAAAGCGGGCACCGACTTCCACATGCAATTGCCTCAAGCAGCCCATCGGCAAGATACTCCGGGCCCAGCTGCGCACCTGAGCGGGCGTGGGCCCATGCCGGGGCAGGTTTCTTTCTGATTGAGGAGTTCCGATGTCGATCTGGATCACCGCCTTGCCCGTGCTGGCGGTCGGGCTCGGCGCCCACTACCTGCGCACGGCGGCGCGCAAGCCGGAGCTGGTCTACCAGGCCAACCCGGAGAACCAGGCGCTGATCGCCCAGGTGCCGCGCCTCACCCGCCGCTTCTGGGCGACGCCCTGGCTGTTCAACGGCCACTTGCAACTGCTCGGCCTGGGCCTGAAGAAGGCCTTCGCCCCGCGCCTGGCCTACGACCGGGTCGACACCCTGCGCATGGCCGATGGCGGCACCACGGCGCTGCACTGGCTCGGCGCCGAGCTGCCGGCGGAGGTGCCGACCCTGGTGGTGCTGCACACCATCACCGGCTCGCCCCACAGCATGCGCGGCTTCGTGCGGGACCTGCAGCGGCTCACGGGCTGGCGCGTGGTGTTCTGCGAGCGCCGTGGCCACGGCCGGCTACCGCTGACCAGCCCGCGCTTCAACACCATGGGCGACACGGCGGACCTGCGCGAACAGCTGCGCGTGATCGGCGAACGCTACCCCCGCTCGCCGCTCTACGCCGCGGGCATTTCCGCCGGCACGGGGCTGCTGATCCGCTACCTGGGCGAGGAGGGCGAGGCGACACCGTTGCGCGGCGCCTTCGCCTACTGCCCGGGCTACGACATCCGCGTGGCCTTCGCCCGTTCGCGCGCACCCTACACCCGCCTGATGGCACGCAAGCTGGTTCGCCAGTTCGTCACCCCCAACCGCGACGCGCTGGCGCACCTGCCCAGCCTGGCCGCCCTGGAGGGCGCGCAGAGCCTGGATGAATTCCACCGTCACCTGTACGAGTGCGCGGGCTACCCCAGCCAGCAGGCCTACCTGGAGAGCTGCAACCCGATCACGGTGATGGAGACGGTGAGCATCCCGCTGCTGGTGCTCAACGCCGAGGATGATCCGGTGTGCGTGGTGGGCAACGTGCGGGACCACCAGCACGCCATGGCACGCATGCCCAGGACCGTGCTGGCGGTCACCCGGCGGGGCAGCCACTGCGCCTACCTCGCCGGGTTCACCGCGCGCTCATGGGCGCATCACCTGGCGGCCGAGTTTCTCCGGGCGGTTCACGAGCGCCCGCCTGCAGAGCGCTAGGGCAGGGCAGCCGCCCGGTCGGTCTCAACCGGCGCGGTGCGGTCCGCCAATGGCCGCGAGGCCGCCCAGGGCGAAGGTGAGCATGTGCTCCAGCAGGGGTTGCGGCTGGGTGTCGAGGCCGGGCAGGACGGTGGTGCTGAGAGTGTCGTGGGCGATCAGCAGGAACAGGCAGGGCGAGAAGATGTTCAGCGCACTGCGCAGCACCGCCGGGTCATCCTCCGGCAAGCCCAGCAGTTCGCCGATGATGCGGCGGGCAGCACGCGCCTTGGGGAAGGACTCCATCTTCAGCACGGCCGGCAGCAGCGGGGAAGGGGAGAGCAGCTCCCGCGCCAGCACCTTGGCGGGCCAGGCCAGGCGGGGGCTGCCGAGGCTGCCCAGCAATTCGGCGATGAGCCGGCGCAGCTTGTCTTGGCCTGACAGTTCGCTGGTGGACAGCGCCTCCAGCGTCTCCAGGCTCATGATCCGCTGGTGGGCTTCCAGCAGCACGGCGGTGTAGAGGCCGTCCTTGCCCTCGAAGTGGTAGTTCACCGCAGCCGCGTTGGCCTGGGAGCGGGCGCAGATCTCCTTGCTGGTGGTATTGGCGAAGCCGCGTTCAGCGAAAACCTGCCCGGCGATCTCGAGTATCTGCTGGCGTGTGGCCTGGCCGTCCTGGCGAGAGGCGCGACCGGCGGGCTGCTGCTCTGTAGCTGTCATGGAACCGACTCTGTGTGGCTTAGTTTAAATTCAAATTTGACTTTGTTTTTGACCTGTCCTAGCGTCTCTGGGGCCGACACCTTCCCGCAGGGAGGTGAGATATGTGATCCGTCCGCGCCTGATCCCCATCGCAACCAACGATGCAGGTTACTTCAATGCAAACACGCGTGATGGTGCCATTCAGTTATTTTTCCCTGCCAATGCAGAAGCAGTTCCTGCGCAACCGCGAAGCGATTCGCGGCAAGCCTTACGCGCGCTTCTTCAGCGGTGAAATGCAGGTCCCGTTATCTGCCGTGCAACTGTTGCAGCGCGGACCGTTGCCCCTTGAGCAGACCCTGACGCCGTCGGTGGACGACATCAATCGCCTGCTCGATCCCGACTACCGCAGTGCGGAAGCCGGGTACGCACTGTTGAGCGGGCCGATGGCCTATGTCCAGAGCCGGAAGTTCTTTCCGGGCTGTAGCGCACGCATGTTCGAGTGGTGGTTCCTCTGGCACCCGCTGGAGGCCGAGCGCTACATGCTCTGGTTTCCCTATGCGCACGTGAAGAATCCCTGCCTGAATGCCCACAAGCTCTGTGACGACGGCTGCTGCTTCACCGAGCGGCTCTACGGCAACAGCTTCTGCGCCACGGAGTACGTCGGCTCGCGCCTGATGGACCTGAAGATCGACTTCCGTGAACCGTCGGAACTGGGGTTGGACCCGGCGCTGTACCGCGAAGCGAAGATCGATGGCAGCGTGAGTGCGCTGATGAGCCTGGCCCAGGAGCCGGACGTGCCGGTGTCGCTGATGGTCCACCTGTTCAAGGAAACGGAGGAGGGGATGTGGCTGACCAGCCGTTACTGGGTCGGCGCGCACCCGTCGATGGCGCGGTTCCCCGGTGCTGAACGGGCGGAGGGCTTGTTGGCGGGGCTGGGGCTGGATGCTGCCGGGCTGGAGGAGCTGGCATTCGAGTTCGCGGTGCACGACCTGTGCGAGTTCAATCACCTGGCGAGTTTCCTGCCGGAACTCTACCGCGAGTTTTCAGGCCAACCGGCCTGATCCTGGACGACCCGCGCTCCCTGCGGGTCTTTGTCTTGCTGGTCAGGCGGTGGGGGAGGCGCAGACACCGCTGGTCAGCATGTTGATGAAGTCATCGATGTCCTCTTCGGCCCGCAACTGGTCGGTGAGCAGGCGGTACCAGCAGAACCCGAAGATCATGTCGAGCAGCAGGTCCTGGTTGATGTCCTTCGGCAATTCACCGCGATTCACGGCATTTTCCACCAGGCGCTTGGGCACTTCCCGGCGCCGTTCCATGAACTGATCCTTGAGTTCCTCCAGCGTTTCCGGGTCCAGCTGGGCCTCGGCGATGACGCTCCGAAAGGCCAGGCCGCAAATGGTCTCCCGCCAGATCTTCCAGAGATTGTGCAAAAGAAACGAGAGATCTTCGCGGAACGAGCCAAGTTCCGGGAAGATGCGGATCTGCTCGCTTTCCTTCTCGTACACCTCGGCAATCAGCGCTGCCTTGTTCCGCCACCAGCGGTAGATCGTCGGTTTGCTGGCGCTTGCCCGTCTTGCGACGGACTCGATGCTCAACCCGGCATAACCGCTTTCCATTAGGATCTCGGTCGTCGACTTGAGGATGGCTTTGTGCGCATGCGGGCTACGCAGCGAGCCGATGGAGCTTCGTGAGCGTGTTCGAGTCAAGGCAAAAGTCCCCATGGAAATGTGTTGACAAACGAATTCTAGGGTATAGGCTGATTTTGCGAAACGATACGGACCGTTTCGTGCAGTATATTTGTAACAAAACTCCCTCTTGAGATGGGGGGATCGGGTCGGCGGTCACATATCACGGCAGAAGAAACCACGGCTACCGGTACCTCTCTCTCACGGGCAAATGAAATTCAAATGTTTCATAAAATAGATACGGAACGTTTCGTATTTTAAAGGGGGGTCGATGACGAGAAGGTGATGTTTGCGCAATGCCCTGCACAGCGTCGTTGGCGCTGGCAACGCAAGCACGCCCCATGCGTGAGAGAGCTATCGGTGCCCGTGCGACAACCTGCGGACGTCGCGGACACCCTGTAGCGAGCCGAACGACTCGTGCGGTCCCGCTCGACACAACAAAAGCAGGAGTGCCTTTTTCGATGTGATTTGCGTGCTGCCCATTCCGGACGGCAAGGGATGGCTTGTCTCAATGAAAATGCTCAAGAGGAATACGACCGTGCATAAGACAGGAATTGTCAGTTACGGCTACGGGCTGCCCGTGTGCCGCCTGAAAGTCGAAGAGGTGCTCAGCGTCTGGCGTAACGCCGACCTGAGACTGGTCAGGGATCAGTTAGGGATAACCGAACGTGCCGTGCTCCAGCCGGACGAGGATGTGATCACCCTGGGTGCCCTCGCGGCCCAGCAGGCGGTGGAGCAGGGCGGTATCGCCGAGCTCGACGCCCTGTACCTGGGAACCTGCACCAACCCCTATGAATCCCGCGCCTCGGCGGCGGTGATCCTGGAGATGCTCGGCAGCGGCTACGACGCTTTCTGCGCCGACGTCCAGTTCGCCGGCAAGTCCGGCACCTCGGCCCTGCAGATCGGCCACGCCCTGGTCGCCTCCGGCATGGCCCGCAACGCCCTGGCCATCGGTGCCGACACCATCAACCGCAACACCGCCCCGGGCGACCTCACCGAAGCCTACGCCGGCGCCGGTGCCGCCGCGCTGCTGCTGGGCCGCGACAACCTGATCGCCGAGTTCGACGGCAGCTTCTCCTGCGCCGCCGACGTGGCCGACAACATCCGCCCGCAAGGCGAGCGCTACATCCGCTCCGGCATGGGCCTGGGCTCCGACAAGAACAGCATCGGCCTGGAAGAGCAGACCGCCCGCGCCGTGCACGGCCTGTTCAAGAAGCTCGGCACCTCCAGCCATGACTACGACTACGCGGTGTTCCAGCAGAACCTCGTCTCCACCCCCCGCTCGCTGGGCCGCCACCTGGGCTTCGAGCCGCGCCAGATCGAGCCCGGCATCTATGCCGGCAGCGTCGGCGACACCGGCTCGGCCAGCCCGCTGCTGGGGTTGATCAACGTGCTCGACCAGGCACGGCCGGGGCAGAAGATCCTCCTCTCGTCGTACGGGTTCGGCGCCGGCAGCGATGCCATCGCGCTGACGGTCACCGACGCCATCCTCGCCTACCAGCAGCGCGCCAAGCCGCTGCGCAAGGTGCTGGAGAACAAGGTGTACGTGGGTTACGGCACGTCGATCAAATACGAATTCAAGTATTTGCGCGCCGACTACGCCCTGACCGCCTACCTCTGACCGCCCGTACTGCAAGGAGCACAACCATGACTGCACGTCGCGTTGCAATCGTGTCGGCCGCCCATACGCCGAAACCCGGCAACTCCCGCGTCCGGCAGACCTTCAAGGAAATGATCGTCGAGTCCGCCTACGAGGCCATCCACGCCGCCAAGATGCACCCGCGTGAAATTCAGGGCGTCGCCTACGGCTACCACGGCGAGGGCATTTCCGAATACGGCGGCCTCGGCCCGACCCTGTCCGACGCCCTCGGCATCAGCCCCGCGCCCACCTTCATGAGCACCGCCAACTGCACCAGCAGCTCGGTGTCGTTCCAGATGGCCCACCAGATGGTGGCCTCCGGTGAATACGACATCGTCCTGTGCGGCGGCTTCGAGAAGATGACCGACCACTTCAACTACGCCGAGTACATCGGCTCCAGCACCGAGTGCGAGTACGACTACTTCCTCGGCATCTCCCACACCGACGCTTTCGCCCTGGCCACCGCCGAGTACTTCCACAAGTACGGCTACGCCGGTCGCGAGGCCGACGTGCTCGCCAGCTTCGGCCGGCAGATGCGCATCTACGCCCACAACACCCCCGGCTCCACCCGCTATGGTCACCCCATCCCCAGCCTCGAAGAGCTCAAGCGCACCGAGGCCTGCGGCTCCATGCTCGCCTGGGGCGAGGCCAGCGGCTGCGCGATCCTGGTGGCCGAGCACCTGGCCCACAAGTACACCGACAAACCGGTGTTCGTGCGGGGCTGCGCCTACACCGGCGTGTCGCACTACTACGGCACCCGCTACCACAACCCGACACTGAAGTACCCGGGCCTGCCCCAGGACGTCGGCATGGCCGTCTCGGCCAACTCCATCGCCTGCGCCGAGATCGCCTACAAGAAGGCCGGCATCACCGCCAAGGACATCGACGTCGCCCAGGTCTACGACCTGCTCGGCGCCGGGCTCATCCAGATGGAATCCATGGGCGTGTGCAAACCCGGCCAGGCCGGCGACTTCGTCCGCGAGGGTGGCATCGCCCTGGACGGCCAACTGCCGTTGAACACCGACGGCGGCAACATCGGACGCGGCCACGCCTCCGGCGCCGACGGCATCCTGCACATCACCGAACTGTTCCGCCAGTTGCGCGGCGAGTCCACCAACCAGGTTCCCGGCGCCCGTATCGCCGTCTCGCAGAACCTGGGGGGTTACGCCGCCCACAACTCGGTGATCGTCCTGGCCAACGACTGAGGAGTGTCGACCATGTCTCTCTACCCCGAACAGATCCACCGGATGACCACCGCCAGCATGCTCCGCGAATGGCGCGAGCACGGCGGCAAGTACCGGCTCGAAGGCACTCGCTGCAATGAATGCAACGAGATCTTCTTCCCCCGGCGCACCGTCTGCGGCGCCTGCAACTCGCTGAAGGTCAGCCCCTACCGCTGCCAGCGCACCGGCCATATCGAAGTCATGGCCAATGCCGAGAACCCGATCCTCGCGGCCATGGGCTACGGCGAAGTGGTGCCCCGGCACATCGCCATGGTGCGGTTGGACGACGGCCTGGTGATCGCCTCCGAGATCGTCGACGTCGTCGACCCGGCCCAGCTCAAGGTCGGCGCGCGCGTGAAGATGGTGGTGCGCAAGCAGGTGCGTGAAAGCAACCTGGCCTGGCAGTACGCCTACAAGTTCGTACTCGACCACTGAGGCTCTTGCCGCGGGGCCCGGATGGGCTCCGTGGCAGCTAAAACAAGAACGTCATTTTCCGGCGTGCGGTTTACGCCCTTTTCTCCTGCCGCTGCCCCCCGGGAAGTGCTGGCCCACGCCAGCGCTGACGGGCTTGGCTGTGCCTGAAGAACGGGTTCCTACCCACTGAATGAACGAATTTTGAACGATCAACGAGGATTCAACATGTCGACTCTTTGCCAACCCCACGTACTGTTCCCGCAACACAAGATCACCCAGCAGCAGATGATCGAGCACCTGGAGAACCTCCACGGTGACCACCCGCGCATGGCCCTGGCCAAGCGCATGATCCTCAACACCGAGGTCAACGAGCGCCACCTCGTGCTGCCCATCGACGAGCTGGCCATCCACACCGGCTTCACCCACCGCAGCATCGTCTACGAGCGTGCCGCCCGCGAGATGTCCTCCGCCGCCGCCCGCCAGGCGCTGGACAACGCCGGCCTCAAGCCCGAGGACGTGCGCATGGTCATCGTCACCTCCTGCACCGGCTTCATGATGCCGTCGCTCACCGCCCACCTGATCAACGACCTCGGCCTGCCGAACTCCACCATCCAGCTGCCCATCGCCCAGCTCGGCTGCGTGGCCGGCGCCGCCGCCATCAACCGCGCCCACGACTTCGCCACCCTGAAGGCCGACAACCACGTGCTGATCGTCTCCCTGGAGTTCTCCTCGCTGTGCTACCAGCCGGACGACACCAAGCTGCACTCCTTCATCTCCGCGGCACTGTTCGGTGATGCCGTCTCCGCCTGCGTGCTGCGCGCCGACGACGAGGCCAAGGGCTTCCGCATCAAGGCCACCGACTCGTTCTTCCTGCCCAAGAGCGAGCACTTCATCAAGTACGACGTGAAGGACACCGGCTTCCACTTCACCCTCGACAAGGCCGTGATGAACTCCATCAAGGACGTCGCCCCGGTGATCGTGCGCCTCAACCAGGCCGGCTACCAGCAGAACTGCGCGCAAAACGACTTCTTCATCTTCCACACCGGCGGCCGCAAGATCCTCGACGAACTGGTCCGCCACCTCGACCTGCCGTCCGAGCGCGTCTCGCTCTCGCGCACCAGCCTCTCCGAGGCCGGCAACATCGCCAGCGTGGTGGTCTTCGACGTCCTGCGCCGGCAGTTCGACAGCTCCCCCAAACCCGGCAGCAAAGGCCTGCTCGCCGCGTTCGGGCCGGGCTTCACCGCCGAAATGGCACTCGGTGAATGGGCAGCCTGAGTACCCTCGGGCACGGTGGCGCGGGGTAACCCGCGCCACCCTTTTCGGCTCCTTAGAAGAGGAGGGCTGGCCATGCGCGAGCAGGCAAGCGACACGGGCTGGGATGCCCGCTACGAAACACGCATGGTGATCCTGCTGTCGCTGAGCTTCGGCCTGGTGGGGCTGGATCGCTTCATCATCCTGCCGCTGTTCCCGCTGATCATGCGCGACCTGCAGCTGGACTATCAGGACCTCGGCAACATCTCCGCGGCCCTGGCGCTCACCTGGGGCGTCTCCGCCCTGGGCATGGGCTGCCTGGTGGAGCGGCTCGGCGCCAAGCGCGTGCTGGTCGTCTCCGTGCTCGCCTTCTCGCTGCTCTCGGGGCTCTCCGCCCTGGCCGGCGGGGTGCTCGGGCTCATCCTCCTGCGCGGCCTCATGGGCTTCTCGGAGGGCGCCTTCACCCCCACCAGCATCAGCGTCACCACCCAGGTCTCGCACCCCCGGCGCACCGGCTTCAACATCGGCGTGCAGCAGGCCGTGTTCCCCATCCTCGGGCTCGGCCTCGGGCCGCTGATCGCCGCCGGCCTGCTGGCCTGGCTCGGCTCCTGGCGCTGGGTGTTCATCAGCGTGTCCATCCCCGGGTTCATCCTCGCCTGGTGTCTGCAGCGCACCTACCGCCCCGTCCCCGCACCCCTCCAGGCCGGGCAGGAGCGGCCCTGGCGCCTGTGGCTCGCGGCCCTCGGCAGCGGCAACGTGCGGCGCAACATCGGCATCATGTTCTGCATCCTCACCTGCCAGTTCGTGCTATGCGCGCTGCTGCCCAGCTACCTCACCGACCACCTCGGGTTGTCGCTGGAGGCCATGGCGCTTGTGATCTCGGCGATCGGCTTCGGCGGCTTCGTCGGCCAACTGATCATCCCCGGCCTGTCCGACCGCTTCGGGCGCAAACCGGTGGTGCTGCTCTCGTTCTGTGCCAGCGCCGCACTGGTCGCCACGCTGATCGTCACCCCCGCCGAGCCCTGGCTGCTGTTCGGGGTGCTGTTCTTCATCACCTTCTTCAACTTCAGCCTCATCTGCCTCACCGTCGGCCCGCTCACGGGCGAATCGGTGGCGCCGCACCTGCTCACGGCGGCCACCGGCATCGTCATCGGCTTCGGCGAAATCCTCGGTGGCGGCCTGGCGCCGATCCTCGCCGGCTACCTCGCCACCCACCACGGGTTGCCATCGATCCTCTACCTGGCCCTGGCCGGCAGCCTCGCCGGCCTGTGCCTGGCGCTCGGGCTCAAGGAAGGCCGCGCGCAGGCACCCCGCGAAGCCACACCGCCGGCCAACGCCGCACTGCTTATTAGGGAGTAATTGAAATGGGCGACTACCTGAAAGTCCTCGACATCGAACACAGCGGCGGGCCGCGCATCGGCCTGCTGGGCGACGACCCCGCGCACACGGTGCGGGTGCACGGCGAAAGCAGCGGCCTCTACCAGACCCTGCAGGACTGTGCCCGCCGCCATCAGGACCACCTGGCGCACCTGCGCCACCTGCCGGGCCCGACGCACACGCTGCCGGCCCTGCGCCAGGAAACCCGCCTGCGCCCGCCCGCCATGCCCGACAACCCGCTGCTCACCCACGTCAGCGGCCTGCCGCTGGGCGCGCGGGACGACGCCGGCTGGTTCTACAAGGGCAACGGCCGCGTCCTGCGCATCGACCGCGACGACCTGGAAGTGCCGTACCACGTCCAGGCCATCGCGGCGGACGCCTGCCTGGTCTCCATCTACCTGGTGGGCTCGCGGGGCCAGTTGCTCCACGTCGGCGTCACCCTCGGCCACGACCTGCACGACCCACTGCAGGGCCAATCCGCCCGCGCCCACCTGCTCGAATGCGCCGTGGCCTCGGAACTGCTGCTGGGCGAGCTGGACGAACCGCTGCACCTGCGCCAACGCATCGAACGCAATGGCACCTGCTTCAGCGAAACCCACCTGCGCCTCGACCCGCAGGCCTGGCGCGCCTCGCGGGAAGCCGGCGAAGCCCTGCTGGAACAACACCCGCAATTCCTCCAGCCGGGCATGGTCCACTACCTCTTCAGCCGCCTCGACAGCGAAATCGTCGCCACCCACCTGCAACATGGCGACTGCCTGGAACTCAGCTGCCCCATGCTCGACATGCGCCTCGAAAACCGCATCGTCGAAGAAGAACTGCGCCACCTGCTGCCGCTCTCGTCACGCCGCCGCACGGGGCAGGGCAGAGCGGCCTGAGTCAGCAAGGTGGGCCGGGTGGCGTTCCGCTTCAGCCCACCAACTTGCCCAGCGAGCGCAACACAGAAAAACGCCGCATTCCCATGCGGCGCTTTTCATTCGAACTCCAGTGGGAGCGACGTCAGGATGACCCATGCTTTAAGGTGTGCCGTACACATCGTCGCGAGGAACTGCCGGTAGGTCTCTATACCGTCACGACGAGCCCCAAGAGGTCCTACGCGCTACCGGCAGCATCAAAGAGCTCCAGCTCTAGCCTATCGATAACCTTTATCAACACGTCAGAGTCGTAGGGCTTCCTGTCTATAGGCACGGACTTAAGCCACTGCAAATACGCTCTGAACATCTCTTTTCTTTCAGGCGTGATCAGCCATCTATCAAGATCAATATCTCTTAAGCCGGGAGGCATGGTTTCGTACTCATCCATCCAGGAACAGCACGCCAGAATCAACCAATTGTGCTCAGAGCCTTCATCAACTCTGGATTTTAAGTTGAAGGCAATCGCCTTGATGAGCTCGTAGAGGCTCGCATCATTGATAAATGCATGCCTGCCCTCAAACGTTACGGCGCTTGTAGCCATCTCTCTTCCTTATGGAGAAGTCACCCCAGCTCGGTCGGCAGGATACGACGCATTACTGGAATGCGACACGGATCATGCAGCGAGCTCAGGCCTGACGAACCAAGCCGGCGAGCACCTGCTCGAGCCCCTGGCGATAGGTAGTCACTTCGAAGGCAGGAAAGCGCTGCTTGAACTTCGACGAATCGAAAAGATTGTCGTGCTCGTAGCGCGGCAGCAGCTCCGTAGCTCGCCCGGAAGCGAAGGGCATGGAGCGCATGGCCGAACCCTAAGGTTCAAGCTCGGTTCAAGGTCAAACTGCACCGAACCGTCATTCACGGCCGGATTGGTGGGGATAGGCATGCTGAATGGTAGTTGGCCGGCCAGCGGGTGCTGCCGGAGCCGAAAACGCCGCACCTCCATGCGGCGCTCCCGTCCTGCCCCTAGAAAAACCGCTTCCAGCTCGGCCCGTCGCTCAGCGCCGGGTCATCCTGCGCCGCCATGAAATGCGGCAGGTCCCGCCGCGCGATCCACAGCTCCCCCTGCCAACGCAGGGCGCCGACACGCTGGTTCGCCCAGGTCATCAGGATGCGTCGCGGGCTGGCATCGACCTCGCGGTGATAGTCGTACAGCGCCGGAATCACCTCATCGCTGAGCCACTGGCTCAACGCGCAATGCTCCGGGTGGCCGAAGCGATACAGCGCCCGGTAAAGCCCGGCCTCGCTGATCAACTCCAGCTCCTCGCAACGACCGCTGGCAAAACGCAGCATCGCGAAACGGTGCTGGTGGGGATACAGGCGCTTGGTCAGCCGATAGGGCCGGGCAGCGGCGATCATCAGCGCGAAATCGATGGCGACGAACCAGGGGCGGTTGTCGATCATCACCGCGCGCAGTTGATGGCAGTGGCGTTGAAAGGTGATGGGGGTGGATGCGTCATGCATGGCGAAGTTCCAATTAAGGTCCATTTACTTGCTCCGTTCGGTGTCTGCAAAAGCTGTTCATCGTTTTGCAGGACCCCAAGGGCAAACTCGCCAACGTAAACGGGCTGTCAAACCCGGCCACGGGATTCATCGTGGCTGGGGGAGGATAGGGATGGTGAGGGTTTAGGGCAAGGTGGTTGGCTTCGTTGACACCTAGACTGTGCCCAGACGGCTGTAACCTCTTCTATATGTATCACTGGCGCGCTAGCTAAAGCGGAAGAGAGCTACACAGCAACGGAAGTCGAGAGGGGGCGTGCTATTTGACGCTATGGTCAGTAACGCTATATTCATTTTGCGTTTGCGGAAATTTATTTTTTGCGTTCAAGCCCACTCTCGATCGAGAATTAAAATGAATGATACGGTCAAGCTAAAAGGTGGAATTAAGCTAGAGGACTGCGATATTGAAAGAGTCTTTCTTGCTTCGTCGGTTCTGCCGTCAGCAGTTGATGCCTTTGTTGCTCGGGTGAATACTGTTGATGACGCAGCGCAAAATGGTGACATAGTGCTGGATACAAACGCCCTGCTAATTCCTTATGGTGCCGGCGCTAATAGTTTTCAGCAAATTATGGGGATATTTAAACGACTGAAGGATGAAGGTCGCATATATTTGCCGGCTCAAGTGGCTAGAGAGTTTGTGAAAAATAGGCCCAATAAAATATCGGAACTTCATCAGGGGCTTTTGGATAAAATAAGTCGATTTATCTCCATAGAGAAAATCTCCTACCCAATTTTGGATGGTATTGCTGAGTACGTTAAGCTTAATGAGTTACTTGCCAGGACGAAAGGGCTCAAAAAAGAGATAGGAGAAGCTAATTCGGCGCTTCTATCAAAAATACATTCTTGGGAATGGAGCGATCCTGTAAATACCTCTTATAAGGAGATATTTGCGGATGGGCGAATAGTAGAGCCAATTTTAGATCGTGAGGAAGCACTGAAAGAGCTTTTGAGGCGGCAGCGGCTATTGATTCCACCAGGCTATAAAGACTCAGGAAAAGATGACCATGGCATTGGGGATTTTTTGATTTGGCAAACAATTTTAGAAATTGGCAAGACCAACAAAAAAGATTTGATATTTGTTAGTGGGGATGAAAAGGCTGACTGGCAACATCGCGCAGGCGGGGCAGGATTTCTTCCCAGGTTTGAACTTCTTGATGAATATCGCCGAGCTTCGGAAGGCAAGGCATTTTATATAATTCAGCTTAGTAAATTGCTTGAGTTATTGAGTGCTGAAAGCTCGTCGGTTGCTGAAATAAAACAAGAGGAAGAGAGGGTTCAGGAGGCAAATACAGCAGTCGTTAATTGCCCGTACTGCAATTCATTTGTTACATCTAGGCTGGAGGAGTTTCCGGGGTCGTCCGCCAAGCCGCGGTGCTCTAGTTGTGATAGAGGTTTTCATATACACAGAACCAGAAATGGAATAACCATCCATAAGCCGTATGAAAAAACTATCCAGCCCCCGCAGGTGAAGAAAGAATTTGTTGATTGCCCTGTATGTGGATGTGGTGTTGAGGCAGAGCTGCCTGCGAATCACAATGCAACTGCTTGGTGCAGTTGTTCGGTTTGTGAGATAAATTTTCCGATACATAGGTTGCGCAATGGAGGGATTAGAGTTAGTAGTGGTGGAGGGCAAGGTGAGTGAGGTAATCAGTTTGCAACTATTGGTATTTTTTAAATTGAGCGCTGTAATGGCGCTCCTTTTGCTTTCGCTTTACGCGCATACTTCAGAATATCTACATCCGTAGTTTCAAATTAATGTCCTGCACCGCCGTCAGTTGGATGTTCCTGCATTTATGGTTGCAATCATTCCCCAACCCCTCGTCAAGGCCCCCATCGTGTTCAAGAAAATCAAAGGCATCCTCGGCATCCAGCCCCAACCCGCTGGTGAAAACAGCTACGGCGAGCATCTCCGTGGCGGGGCGGACGAAACCTGGCCTGAGGCCCTGAACCGTTTCGAGTCGTTCTGCCTGAGCCTGCATGCGTTCTACGACGAGGAAGGGCAGACCTATGAACTGTACTTCGACGAGTACTTCCAGGACGGCACGCTGTTCGAGTGGTCGGGCGCTGTATCCGACGAGGATCTGCTGAGCGCCGAGACGCAGCATGCGTTCGCGATACCGGAAGAGTTGAAGGCGTTGTTCAGGAAGCGCTTCGCCATCTACGACGTCATTGCGGATCGCGGCCGCTGGGGCGACCGCCGCATCCTCGAGATCTATGGGCGTTCGACCTCAACCTCCTACCCGTGCCTGCATGCGTTCTGCCCGGCGATCGCCTGGAACTTCGGCGAGTACTTCGCCAGGGAGGAGTTGACGGAAGAACAGATCGCGCACCTGAGCGCCAACTACTTCTGCTTCGGGCGCTGGTCGGACGATGACCACTACTGCACCTATCTCCTGGTGGACCGCCACGGCAACTACGGGCGGTTCCGCTTCCACACCGAAGACTACCCGGCAATGTGCAGCGGCTCGAACCGCTGCTGAAGGGCCAGCCCCTCGATATGACGCTGGATGCGCTTCTGGTGTGGGCGATCAACAACTCGATGGAATACCTGCTCGAACGCAACGATCTGCCCAGCCCTTATGGGAAAGAGGTCTGAGGCGCCAGCTATGGGGTGCTGGTCCAATCGGCTCGATTGTGAGGAGCAGGGATTGAGCCAAGATTGGTTCTCTTCGTTTGCAGGGCGGTTAAACCATGTGCATTGATCTCGTTTCCAGGCCAATCCTAGGCCACTGGGATGTCTCCTCTGCTGTCTCGCAATGTGAATACCAGTTCGGTCAACGACTCATTTATGTCCAGCACCCGAAAGACGACTCATACGTGCCATACGTTGAGCAGGCGCAAGAGACCGTAAAAGCGGTGTGGAATGACATCGAGCATGCAGTTCGCTTTGCCGAGGAATTTTCACGTCGCCTGCTCCCTGAATTTTGGAGGGCGCATGACAAGAGTGGGAAGTCAGGCATGCGGTTCGACGTCTATTCAATTCACTATGATCTCAACGCACCACACCCCACCTACGTGATTGGCAAGAATAATGATTTCGGCTTCGAGCATATGATCTATGACGAAGATGACCTCTGCCAGGATTCACCGAAATTAACTGAACTGCCTGAGCCGCCAGAAAATTTCTGGCTAAGCGTGAGCTGGATTGGGGCCCGTAAATTTGAAAGCATCACTTGGTCAGGCGCACAACCTTGATTCTTCAAGGTGCTGCAAACTGCGCCTCGGGTCTGTTCCAGGCGCATGTCGCAAAGATGAGAGTGACAATTATCGGTTAGAGCAGGACGCCTGCATTAGCAGCAAGACGGCTTGGTGGGCTGTCCGTTGTAGCTGACAAATCGACATCAGAAAATAAGCCTCTCCGCAACCAGTCGGGTATACAGCGACCTGCCTGCTTCCAGACATGCCTCAGGTGAAAACTGCGGGCAGGCCTGAAATGACGAAGTAAGTACACGGCTAAGGCAGAGCGCGGCATCTCTTTCCGAGTGAATACGTCCAAGCTGCTTTGCAATGCTCTTGGCTTCCCTGTCAAATTCGGGATCCATTGGGTCAGTAGGCCACCAAGGAAATGCATGCCACTTTGCTATTTCCTCCTTGATTGTTCTTGTAAGTAAATTTTCCATTAGGCAGTCAACACGGATCCTCAATGTGTAGTTGATTCAAAGGCCACATCCCGGCTCGTTTCCCTCAGCGCTTTCCTTCAGCCTTCCAAAATGTCTTTCCCACGCAAAGTTGTAAGCAGTAATGGACATTTTTGTCTTGCAACTGGCGTCGCCTTTTGAAATCAGGGCATGCAAGAAATAGCCGGCTCCCGTGCCTGACGGCGAGTAAACAGAAAGCCCAGTGGCTCCATTGCTTACTTCTTTCTTCAACTGTTGGTTATTTACGAAGCCGGTGACGTTCCCAGTGCGAACGTAGCTTGGCCTAAAGCACTTCGACAGGTAGGTCTCGACGCGCTCGGCAACCCGTTCGCTCTCGTCGTTGAAGCAGTATTCCGGGCTTTTGTTGCCCGTTTGCAGCAGCTCTTCCTTGGTTTCAGGAAAGATTGAACAGCCGCTTAGAAGGATGAAGGAGATCGCTATGAGTTTCTTCATGGAACTGTGCGGTACCAAATTGTGGGTGAGTGGCATATCCAGCGTTGTGACGGAAAAGGCTCACAGCCGCTGCGTATACCGGGGGGCAGGAATTGCCAGGAGGGCGGAAGGATATCTGATTTGAAGTTACGAACCCGCAGTAAATCTGCCTGAGGCTGGTTTGCTGGGGCGGGCGACGACATGACTCCCAGCGGTATGCACCAGCAGCGTGTCTGCGCAGGCAAGTCAGTGGGGACGAGAGTGACTGGCGCCTCAGAACACCAACTGCCAGTAGCGTCCAGATCGTTCGCCGGGCATCATCCAGCGCCCGCCAGAATCAGTGCTCAAGGGAGTTGGCACCGCTTATGAGCGCTAAAGAACCCAAAAGCGCTGGGGCAGAGACCCCGTGGCACAAGTCATCTTTTCTTTTCATTATCATTTTCTTCATTTCAATCAATGGGTACGGGCTGATTGCCCTGATCGCGCTGGTCATGGCTCTGCTTAATCTGAGGCATGACAACTGGTACAGATTCCTATGGCCCTGGATTTTCGTCCTGATGTTCAGTGCTGCGGGTCTTGTAGGTTTTGCAACCCGAATCATCGCCGAGAACTACACATATGAGGCGTCAGAGCGATAAGTCCTGCTTGGGAAGGCCAGAGAGAGTTGTTGATGGGCTGCCATAGGCAACTGGTGTCCATTCCAATCAACTGACGTGAGTGCCTGCTCCAGGCAGAGAGCAGGCACTCAGGGTCCTTCCTCAAACCACAAAGAACCCATGCGTCCCATCCCGCCCCAACTGCTCCACCAACCCAAACTCCCAATCAAGGTAAGCCTGCATGGCCTCGCGCGGGTTGTCGGTGCCCTCGTAGGGGCGGCGGTAGCGGTCGATGCGCGGTGACAGCAGGCCGCTTTCGCCGGCTTCCACCGGCAGGCCGGCGTCGGCCCAGGCGGTGTTGCCGCCGTCGAGCAGGAAGGCAGGTTTGCCGGTGATGGCCGCCACTTCGTCCACGGCGAAGCGGGCCAGCAGGCCGCTGCCGCAGGTGAGCACGTAGCGTTCGGCCTTCGGAGCCGTGGCGAGGGCTTCGCGCAGTTGGGCGCGCAGTACCCAGCGGGCGCCGGGGATGTGGCGTTTGACGTGGTTGGCGCTGGCGGTGAAGTCCAGCACCACCGTGTCGCCATGCTCCAGCCAGGTGGCCAGGGTCTGCGGGGCGATGGCTTCGACCTGGGGCAGGGCGGGCAGGGTGGGGCGCCAGGCGCCGCTCTCGCTGAAGTCCGCTGCCGTGAGCCCATCGAGCACATGCACCTCCCAACCCAGTTGCGCCAGCCAGGAGCCGGTCATGTTGGCGCGTGTGCCGTCGTCGTCGGCCAGGACGATGCGCGCGCCGCGCACGCTGGCGTAGTGGTCGGTCTCCTGCACCAGCTGGCCGCCGGCGACCCAGCGCGCGCCGGGCAGGTGACCGGTGCGGTATTCCTCTTCGGTGCGCACGTCGAACAGGTAGGTGGTGCGGCCGGGCTCGGCGTGCCAGTCGTGCAGCTGTGCGAGGCCAGCGCGGTGTACGCCGGCCTTGTCAGCCACAGCGCGGGCATCCTGCGCGGCCTGCTCGCGGGTTTGCTGGCCGACCTCGGCGAAGCGGCGCTGCTGGCCGTGCTCCAGCGTCTGCCCGGCCAGGGTCCAGCCGATGGTGCCGTTGCGCAGGGCGGCCACCGGGTTGGGGATGCCGGCGTTCACCAGGGATTGGGTGCCGATGATGCTGCGGGTGCGCCCGGCACAGTTGACGATCACACGGGTGCTCGGGTCCGGCGCCAGTTCGCGTACGCGCAGCACCAGTTCGGCGCCGGGCACGCTGATGGAGCCGGGGATGTTCATGGTCTGGTACTCGTCGAAGCGGCGGGCGTCGAGCACCACCACGTCGGCCTTGGCGTCCAGCAGCGCCTTCACCTCTTCGGCGGCGAGGGAGGGCGTGTGGCGCTGGCTTTCCACCAGTTCGCCGAAGGCCTTGCTGGGCACGTTGACGTCGCGGAACAGCTCGCCACCGGCCTCGCGCCAGCCGGCCAGGCCGCCTTCCAGTAGGGCCACGTCGCTGTAGCCGAGTTGCAGCAGGCGCTCGGCGGCGCGCTCGGCCAGGCCTTCGCCGTCGTCGTAGAGGGTCACGGCGGTGTCGCGGCGGGGCACGCGGTCGAGCACTTCCAGTTCGAGCTTGGACAGCGGGATGTTGGCGGCGAACAGCGGGTGCGCCTCGGCGAAGGGGGCCTCCTCGCGCAGGTCGATGAGGGCGACTTCCTCGTGGGCGAGGAGGGCGGAGCGGATGTCGGCAAAACGGCGAAGGGGGATACGGCTCATGGCGCCAGGCTCTCTTTCGACAGGTCCCAGATATTGGGCAGGTGGAGGTTGGAATAACCGGAGATGAAGGGCTTCTCGACGCCGCCCTCGGCATAGACGGCGCGGCGCACCGCGCCGATGTTGGCGCCGTACACGTGGATGCTGATGGAGGTGCGGTTCTCGAAGGCGTTGCGCACCTGGTGGATGTCGCCCACCCGGGGCGACACGGCGACCACATCGCCCGGCTGCAGGGATTCGGCCGCGCCTTCGGGCCGCAGGCTGCCGTCGGCGTTGCGGGCGAAGCCCTGGCTGAGTTCGGCGCCGCGCAGCATGCCGATCAGTCCCCAGGTGCGGTGGTCGTGCACCGGGGTGGACTGACCGGGGCCCCAGACGAAGCTGACGATGGAGAAGGCCTGGCGCGAGTCGGCGTGCAGCAGGTACTGCTGGTAACGCTCCGGGCTGGGTTGGGCGTAGGCGTCCGGCAGCCAGTCGTCGGTGCTCACCAGGTCGCGCAGCAGCGCGGCGCCCTGGTCGAGTATCCGTGGCTCGTCCGGTGCCTGGGCGAGGAGGTCGGCGAGGTCGACGATGAAGCCGCGTAGCCGTCCGAGGTTGGGCGTTTGAGACATGGTTCCCTCGATGTCCGTGAGTGCGCAGCGGTAACCGCTACCGTGCCGGGGCAAAAGATATTATTCTTCTTGCGTATTCTTCCAGCCATTTATTATGCGAATAAAGAATGAAGATAGATGATATCGATGCATTCGTGGCCGTCATCCGCAGCCAGTCGATCAGCCAGGCGGCGGAGTCCCTGCAGCTCACCCAGCCGGCCATCACCCGGCGTGTGCAGAACTTCGAGGAGGCCCTCGGCGTCAGCCTGCTGGACCGCAACACCAAGCCGCTGAAGCCCACGCCCATGGGCATGCGCGTGTACGAGCAGTGCCGCTCGGTGCTGCGCGAGATGGACGCCCTGCGCGAACTGGTGCTGAGCGATTCCTCCCCCAGCGGCGTGCTGCGCCTGGGCGTGCCGCAGACGGTGGGCGACGTGGTGCTGCTGGACGCCCTCAGTCAGCTCAAGACCCTCTACCCGGACCTGCAGACCCAGGTCTCCACCGGCTGGGGCAGCCACCTGCTGGGCAAGATGGAGAACGGCGAGCTGGACGCCGTAGCGGCGTTGTTCCCGGCGGGCAAGGTGTTCCCCGAAGGCATCGTCGGGCGCTCCCTGGCGCGCATGGACCTGGTGGTGGTCGCGGCCAAGGGCGAGGTGCGCAAGCGCTCCTGCAAGCTCGCCGATTGCTACCAGCGCGGCTGGGTGCTGAACCCCGATGGCTGCGGCTTCCGCGCCGGCCTGCAACGCGCCCTGAGCGATGAGGGGCTGTCGCTGCGCATCAACCTGGAAACCTTCGGCACCGAACTGCAGCTAGGGCTGATCGCCAATGGCCTGGGCTTCGGCCTGGTGCCGCGCCCGCTGCTGGAGAACAGCCGTCACCGCGAGCGGCTGGAGGTGGTGCCGGTGAGCGACTTCAAGCCGGTGATCGACCTGTGGCTGATCCACCCACGCTTCCTCGGCAACCTGCAGGCGCCGGTGGCGCTGTTCGGCGAGACCGTGGCCCAGCGCGTGGCGCACCAGGCGGAGGAGGGGGCTGCGGCAGACTCATAAACAAAGCATCTTGCATGTAGCTGCATGGATTAGATGCGCAATTTGTATATTAGATTAGAACCAGATCGAATTTCACTGCGGTTTTTTAGATGGATAGCATGTGGATCAAGCCAGGCTGCAGCGGGCTCGATCCAACCTCCCGCCTGCGGCCCCCGACCATTGGAAAGGCCCCGAGCGAGGAGAAGGAATGTCCCGGCGAAGCAACGCCCTGGTGCCCCCGGGCACCGCACTGACGGCCCTGCTGGCGCCCCTGCGCTGGAAGGGCTGGAGCAACCTCGGCCTGCGCCTGGTCAGCCCGCTGGTGCTGCTCCTGCTCTGGGAGCTGGCCTCACGCACGGGCCTTCTGCCGGCGCGCATCATCGCCGCGCCCAGCGCCATCGGCGACACCCTCTGGCAGATGATCGCCAGTGGCGAGCTGGCCGGGCACCTCTGGGTGTCCCTCAAGCGCGCCCTCAGCGGGCTGGCCATAGGCGTCTCCCTCGGCACCGTGCTGGCCCTGCTGGCCGGCCTGTCGCGCCGCGGTGAGCTGATCATCGACTCCCCCGTGCAGATGCTGCGCACGCTGCCGTTCCTGGCCATCGTGCCGCTGTTCATCCTCTGGTTCGGCGTGGGTGAGACGCCGAAGATCGCCCTGATCGCCCTCGGCACCACCTTCCCGGTCTACCTCACGCTGTTCTCCGGCATCCGCGGTGTCGATCCCAAGCTGGTGGAAGCGGGGCGCCTGTTCGGCCTCAGCCGCCTGGAGTTGGTGGTGCACGTCATCCTGCCCGGTGCCTTGCCGTCCTTCTTCGTCGGCCTGCGCTACGCCTTCGGCATCAGCTGGCTCGGCCTGGTGGTGGTGGAGCAGATCAACGCCAGCGCCGGCCTCGGCTACCTGGTCAACGACGCCCGCGACTTCATGCGCACCGACGTGATCGTCATCTGCCTCATCGTCTACAGCGTGCTGGGCCTGTCCATCGATGCCCTGGTGCGCCTGCTCGAACGCCTGGCCCTGGCCTGGCGCCCCACCTTCATAAGGAACTGACCATGGATGTTGCGCTGCAACGCCTGCGCCCACCGGTGCGCGTGCGCGGGCTGACCCGTCGCTTCGCCGGCCAGGCCGTGCTCGACGGCCTCGACCTGGAGCTGGGTGCCGGCGAATTCGTCGCCCTGCTGGGGCGCAGCGGCTCGGGCAAGACCACGCTGCTGCGCGCCCTGGCCGGGCTGGATGCGGTGGACAGCGGCACGCTGGAGGTGCCCGAGGCCCATGCGGCGGTGTTCCAGGAGCCCCGGCTGATGCCCTGGAAGCGCGCCTGGCGCAACGTCGCCCTCGGCCTGCGCGGCGCCAACCCGCAGACCCGCGCCCTGGCCGCCTTGCAGGACGTGGGGCTGGGCCACCGCCTCGACGCCTGGCCCGGCACCCTGTCCGGCGGCGAGGCGCAGCGCGTGGCCCTGGCCCGAGCCCTGGTGCGCGAGCCGGAGTTGCTGCTGCTGGACGAGCCCTTCGCCGCGCTGGACGCCCTGACCCGCATCCGCATGCACCAGCTGATCATCGAGCTCTGGCGCACCCACCAGCCCTCGGTGCTGCTGGTCACCCACGACGTCGACGAGGCCGTGCTGCTGGCCGATCGCGTCGTCGTGCTGGAGGCCGGGTGCATCGCCGAGCAGATCCCCGTGCGCCTGCCGCGTCCACGGGAGGTGGCCAGCCGCGGCTTCCAGGAGCTGCGCCAGCACCTGCTCACCCTGCTCGGCGTCGAAGCGCCGGCCAGCCCCTTCGTCCACACCCTCGCACGGACCGCCCAACGATGAGCCTCGACCTGAAAACCGCCAAGGAGACGGCCCGCGTGCCTGACCTCGATTCCCCGGCCTTCGCCGACCTGCTGGCCCAGCTCAGCGACGAGTTCGCCGCCAGCGCCGCCCATTACGACCGCCACGGCGAATTCCCCCACGCCAACCTGCGCCGCCTGCACGAACACGGCCTCATTGCCCTCACCGTGCCGCGTCGCCTCGGCGGCAGCGAGGCCAGCCTGGCCCAGGCGCGCCGGGTGATCGCCGCCGTGGCCCGGGGCGAGCCGTCCACCGCCCTGGTGCTGGTGATGCAATACCTGCAGCACGCGCGCCTGCAGGCCAACCAGGCCTGGCCCGAGCACCTGCGCCTGCGCCTGGCCCGCGAGGCGGTGGAAGAGGGCGCGCTGATCAACGCCCTGCGCGTGGAGCCGGACCTGGGCACCCCCGCCCGTGGCGGCCTGCCGGGCACCATCGCCCGGCGCGTGCCCGAGGGCTGGCGCATCAGTGGGCGGAAGATCTACTCCACCGGCATCCCCGGGCTCACCTGGCTGTCTGTGTGGGCGCGCAGCGACGAAGCCGAACCCCGCGTCGGCACCTGGCTGGTGCACCGCGACACGCCGGGCATCCGCATCGAGGAAACCTGGGACCACCTGGGCATGCGCGCCACCTGCAGCCACGACGTGGTCTTCGACGACGTCCTGGTGCCCGACGAATACGCCGTGGACATCCTCCCCGCCAGCCAGCCGCGCCCCTCGGAGCTGGACTCCAGCGGCGTGCTCTGGCTCGCCGTGTTGCTGTCGAGCATCTATGACGGCGTCGCCCGTGCCGCCCGTGACTGGCTGGTGGGCTGGCTGGCCGAGCGCACGCCGGCCAACCTCGGCGCGCCGCTCTCCAGCCTGCCGCGCTTCCAGGAGCTGGTGGGGCGCATCGACGCACTGCTGCTGTCCAACCGCGTGCTGCTCGACGCCGCCGCCGAAGGCCGCATCCCCGCCAGCGAGGCGACCCAGGTCAAGTACCTGGTCACCACCCAGGCCATCACCGCCGTGGAGCTGGGCGTGGAAGCCATCGGCAACCCGGCCCTGGCCCGGGGCAACCCCCTGGAGCGGCACTACCGCGATGTGCTCTGCAGCCGCATCCACACCCCACAGAACGACGCCGTGCTCGGCGCCGCCGGCCGTGCCGCGTTCGCCTTGCCCAGCCGGGGCGGGCAGGCATGAGCCGGGCGCGCATCGCCAGCCAGCTGGACGGTACCTTCAACGAGCTGCTGCGCGCGCGCCTGCCGGGCGTGGAGGTGCTGGACCTGCCTCGTGGAGTACCCAGCACGCTGCCGGCGGACGTACAGGTGCTGCTCGCCGCGCCCCACGCCGATTGGCGCAACGCCGCCGAGCCGCCGCCCGGCTGGCCCTTCGGCCTGGGCTTCGTGCAGCTGGTGAGCTCGGGGCTGGATTTCTTCCCGCCCTGGCTGTTCGACGGCCCGCCGGTGGCCAGCGCCCGGGGCGCCACCGCCAGCAGCATCGCCGAGTTCGCCCTGGCGGCCATCTTCGCCGCCGCCAAGCAGCTGCCCGAGCTGTGGATCGACAGCGCCGACGCCTGGCGGCAACGCCCGCTGGCGTCCTTGGCCGGCAGCACCCTCGGCCTCTACGGCTTCGGCAGCATCGCCCGGGACCTGGCGCGCAAGGCCCTGGCGCTGGACATGCAGGTGCTCGCCCTGCGCCGTTCACCCCAGCCCTTCGGCCTGGACGGCGTACAGCGCGCCGCCGACATCCATGAACTCTTCGCCCGTGCCGATCACCTGGTGCTGGCCGCGCCGGCCACCGCCGAGACGCGCCAGGTGGTCAACCGCCAGACCCTGGCTTCGGCGCGCCCCGGCCTGCACCTGATCAACATCGCGCGCGGCGCCCTGGTGGACCAGGCCGCGCTGCTGCAGGCCCTGGACGACGGGCGCCTGGCGATCGCCAGCCTCGATGTCACCGACCCCGAGCCGCTGCCGGCCGGGCACCCGTTCTACAGCCATCCCCGTGTACGGCTGAGCCCCCACACCTCGGCCAACACGCCGCAGGTGTACCGCAACCTCGCCGCGCTGCTGGCGCGCAACCTCGAACGTTTCCACAGCGGGCAACCGCTGGAGAACCTGGTGCAGGCCACGCGTGGCTACTGAGCCCGCCGGCCCTTCAAGGAGAAACCGCATGACCGCCAGGCTGACCGGCCTCACCGGCACCCCGCAACCCACGGCCTACTCGCTGCCCCGCGACGGCCACACCGTATTCCGCTGGCAGGAGCCGCCCCAGCAGCCCACGGTCGAGGCCGAGCGCCTGCTGCGCAAGCAGCGCCTGGCCGGCTCCTTCCGCCTGTTCGCCCGCCACGGCTTCGACATGGGCGGCGCCGGGCACATCACCGTGCGCGACCCGGAGTTCCCCGACCACTTCTGGGTCAACCCGGTGGGCGTGTACTTCGGCCATATCCGCGTGTCCGACCTGCTGCTGGTGAACCCCCACGGCGAGATCGTCGAAGGGCAGGGCGCACTCAACCTCGCCGCCTTCGCCATCCACGCCGCGCTGCACGAGGCCCGGCCGGACGTGGTCGCCGCCGCCCATGCCCACTCGCTCTATGGCAAGGCCTGGTCCAGCCTCGGGCGTCTGCTCGACCCGCTGACCCAGGACGCCTGCGCCTTCCACGGCAAGCACGCGCTGTTCGACAACTTCACCGGCGTGGTGCTGGAAGCCAGCGAGGGCGCACGCATCGCCGCCACCCTGGGGCCGAGCAACGTCGCGCTGATCCTGCAGAACCACGGCCTGCTCACCGTCGGCCGCACCGTGGAGGCCGCCGTCTGGCGCTTCATCGCCCTGGACAACGCCGCCCACGCCCAGCTGCTGGCCGAGGCCGCCGGCACGCCCCGGCCCATTCCCCCGGCCGTGGCCGAACACACCGCGCGCCAGGTGGGCACCGAATTCGGCGGCTGGTTCAGCTTCCAGCCCTACTGGGACCGCCTGTTGCGCGACGAGCCCGACTTCCTCGACTGATTGCAAGGAGCCCCCATGAATCGCCGTCACTTCCTCCAGTACTCCGCCCTGGCCGGGCTCGCCTGCGCGCTGCCCACGGCCTTCGCCCGGGACTGGAACGGCATCGGCCTCAACGTCGCCACCTACAAGGGCGCGGCGCCCACCTTCTTCGACGAGGCGGGCATCGAGCGTCCGCCCTACGCGGTGAAATACGCCGAGTTCAACGGCGGCAACCTCGGTTTCGAAGCGCTGATCAGCGGCACCCTGGACCTGGCGCCCATGAGCGAGATCCCGCCGATCTTCGGCATCAGGAACCAGGCGCCGGTGAAGCTCATCGCCGTGCTCACCGGCGACGTCAACAACCAGGCCTTCGTGGTGCCCAAGGGCTCGGCCATGCAGTCCCTGGCGGAGCTGCCGGGCAAGCGCGTGGGCTACATCCGCTCCACCTCCTCGCACTACATGCTGCTGCGCGCATTGAAGGAGCAGGGCCTGACCCTGGCCGACATCCAGCCCTTCGCCCTGACGCCCCAGGACGGTTTCGCCGCCTTCCAGAACGGCAACCTGGATGTCTGGGTGACCTTCGGCTACTTCATCCAGCTGGCCGAACTGCGCAGCGGTGCGCGGGTGCTGCGCACGGGGCAGGGCTACCTCTCCGGCAACTACGTGATCGCCGCCAACCAGCGCGCCATCGACGACCCGGGCAAGCGCGCCGCCATCGAGGACTACGTCCAGCGCGAGTACCGCAGCTGGCAATGGGTGCAGCACAACCCGGAGGCCTGGGCGGCGAAGAGCGAGAAGATCCTCGGCATCCCCCGCGAGGTGTTCCTCGCCCAGTACAAGGCCCAGAGCGGGCCCCGCGTGCTGCAGGCGGTGGACGACGCCGCCGTGCGCTCCCAGCAGGCCGTGGCCGACACCTTCTTCGAGGCCGGCGTGCTGCCGCAGCGGCTGGACGTGGCGCCGCTGTGGGATCGGAGCTTCAGCTGGGGCTGAGCCCGTCACGTATCCCAGACATCCAAGGATCGGTTCCATGCACCTCAAGCCAACCCTGATCGCCCTGGCACTGCTCACCGGCAGCGCCCAGGCCACCGACGTCCCGCCCGCTATCCACGTCCTCCACGAGCGGCTGCTGGTGCTCGACAGCCACCTCGACACCCCCATGCAACTGGCGCGGCCCGGCTGGGACATCAGCCAGCGCCACCGCTACGCCGACGACCTGTCCCAGGTCGACCTGCCGCGCATACGCGAGGGCGGGCTGGATGGCGGTTTCTTCGCCGTATTCACGCCCCAGGGCCCGCGCACGGCAGAGGGGCGCACCCTGGCCAGCGAACACGGCCTGGCGGTGATCACCCGCATCCGCGACATGGTCGCCGCACGGCCCGATGAATTCGCCCTGGCCACCCGCGCGCAGGAGGTGCCCGGTATCGTCGCCTCGGGGCGCCGCGTGGTGCTGATCAGCATGGAGAACGCCGAGCCCCTGGCCGCCGACCCGGGCCGCCTGGCCACCTACCAGCGCCTGGGGCTGCGCATGCTCGGCCTGGTGCACGCGCAGAACAACGAATTCGCCGACTCCGCCACCGCGCTGCCGGAATGGCACGGCCTCAGCCCGGCCGGGCGCGAACTGGTGGGGGAGGCCAACCGGCTGGGGATTCTCATCGATGTGTCCCATGCCTCCGACGCGGTGTTCGACCAGGTGCTGGAATTGTCCCGCGCGCCGGTGATCGCTTCCCACTCCGGCGCCCGCGCCATCGGCCCGCACCCGCGTAACCTCGACGACGCGCGGCTGCGCAGGCTCGCGGAAAAGGGCGGCGTGATACAGGTCAACAGCTTCCCCAGCGACCTGGTCCCCCGGCCGCCAAACCCGGAGCGGGACAAGGTCCTGGCGCCGCTGTACCGCGAGTTCCGCCTGGCCGCCAGCCTCTCCCCGGAACAGGTGGCCGACCTCGCTCGGCGTATCCGCGAGGCCGATGCCCGCTACCCGTTGCCGCCCACGCGCCTGGACGACTTCATGGCGCACCTGCTGCACATCCTCGACGTGGTCGGCCCGCAACACGTCGGCATCGGCGCCGACTGGGACGGCGGCGGCGGCGTGGAAGGCCTGCGCGACGTCAGCGACCTGCCACGCATCAGCGAACGCCTGCTCGCCGCCGGCTACAGCGAACAGGACCTCGCCGCGATCTGGGGCGGCAACCTGCTGCGGGTGCTGGCGGCAGCGGAAGCAAACGCCGCCTCGAAGTAGCCCGGGTTCAGCCCGGGAGCGAAGCCTGTGGCATCCCCGGACTGAAGTCCGGGCTACCCAGATGCACCCTGGCGCCGATCTCCACACGAAATCGCTCAGCGCCATCCCATGCGGTAAACGCAGGTCCAGGCAAACCGTAGCCCGGGCTTCAGCCCGGGAACGGGGTTTCCGCTACCCCCGGACTGAAGTCCGGGCTACGGACGGTGCCTGCGCCTTCGCCTCCTACGGTAGCCATCCCGTCTCGCCAGGCCCGCTCTCTCGCCAACACCGCGCCGCCCGTGCCTTGGGCTACGTGGGCATGATGTTTCAAGATGATTATGCGTTTCACGCAATATGCAGATTGATAAAAATGAAACATTTTAATATTTGCATATGCTCAAAATGTATTTCTCTTATCAAATTCCGCCCCATAGGATGGCTCCACATAGAGCGATTTCGAAGCTCTTTGATGTGAATCTATAACCGGATGCGATATCCGGATGCAGCCAGGGAAGAGCGCCATCGGGCGAGCCGTGCCTGGTGGAAGGGAATCAAGGAGAGTGCCTGCAATGCCTTTGACCAGACGACAGCTCATCGCCCGTATCGGTGCCGTTGGGGGCTACCGCGCCGCCATGGCGGCCATGGGTGTGCTCGGGGTGATGAGCCCGGCCACGGGGGCCAGCCAGGAGAACTACGCGGCGCTGCAACCGGCCAGCGGCCTGGGGCAGGGCGCCAGCGTCACCGTGGTCGGTGCCGGCATCGGCGGGCTGGTGGCGGCCTACGAGCTGCGCAAGGCCGGCTTCGCCGTGACCCTGCTGGAGGCCCGCGAGCGGGTCGGCGGGCGCAACTGGACGCTGCGCCGTGGCGATCGCGTCGAGTACACCGACGGCACCACCCAGGTCGCCGATTTCGACGAGGGTTTCTACTTCAACGCCGGCCCCGCGCGCCTGCCCAGCCACCACCAGCTGATGCTCGGCTACTGCCGCGAGCTGGGGGTGGAGCTGGAGGTGCTGGTGAACACCAGCCGCAACGCCCTGGTGCGCCCGGACCTGTCCGCGCCGCCGATGCAGATCCGCCAGGCGGTGAACGACAGCCGCGGCCACATCGCCGAGCTGCTGGCCAAGGCGGTCAACCGCCATGCCCTGGACCAGGAGCTGAACGCAGCCGACCGGCAGAACCTGCTGGGTTTCCTCAAGACCTGGGGCGACCTCTCGGAGAAGCTCGACTACCTCGGCTCGGCGCGCTCCGGCTACAAGGTGTGGCCCGGTGCCGGCGACCAGCTGGCGCAGAAGAACGAGCCGCTGCCGCTGCGCACGCTGCTCAACCCGGCCCTGGGCACCGCGCTGATGATCGACGAATACCCGGAGTTCTCGCCCACCATGTTCCAGCCGGTGGGCGGCATGGACCGCATCCCGGCGGCCTTCCAGCGCCACCTGCAGCCGTCCCTGCGCCTGGGGGCCGAGGTGCGCTCCATCCGCAACCACGAGGACCGCGTGGAGATCGGCTACCGCGACCGCCGCAGCGGCCGCGAGCAGCAGGTGACCAGCGACTACGCGGTGATCGCGCTGCCGCTGCCGCTGCTGGCCAGGATCGACAGCAACTTCACCGCGCCGGTGCGCCAGGCGATCTCGGCGGTGCAGTTCGGCTACGCCAACAAGGTGGCCTGGCAGTCGCGGCGCTTCTGGGAGACCGACTACCAGATCTACGGCGGGCTTTCCTTCATCAACCAGGAGGCCTCTGGGCTCTGGTACCCCAGCGGCGGCTTCAACCAGGCCGAGGGCATCCTCATAGCCGCGTACAACAACGGCGAGGTGGCACGCAAATTCGGCGACAAAACCATCGACGAGCAGATCGCCCTGTCGCGCCAGGCCGTGGAGCTGCTGCACCCCGGCCACGGGCAGGACCTGCGCAAGCCGCTGGCCATCGCCTGGAACCGCATTCCCCACAGCCTCGGCCCCTGGATCAGCCACGAGGTGGCGGAGCCGGACTACGGCCTGCTCAACCAGGCCCAGGGCCGCGTGCACCTGACCAGCGACGGCCTCGCCCACAGCGGCGTGGGCATCTGGCAGGAAGCCGCCGCCGGCGCTGCCCGGCGCGTGGTGCGGAACATCTTCGAGCGTGCGCAAGGCACGTCGCAACACCGGCAAACGGCCTGAACCACGCCGCGCCGCATCCATAACCAGATCCACCTGCCAGGTAGCGGACCTCCGAGGCTGGCGCCAACACAGACCTTGGAGCTTTCGCGATGCCTTTCAAACATGCCCTTCTGGGGTTGGGGGTCCTTTTCGCCACCGTCGGCCAGGCCGCGGAGATCGAGCGGGTGCCCTCGACCTATCCCAACTCGCCGATCCTGCAGTCGGCGACCCTGCCGCCGGGCACGGCGCTGACCTTCGTCTCCGGCATCCTCCCGGACCCGGCCGACCCCAAGGCCGCCAAGGATGACCTGCGCGCCGCCGGCGACACCGAGGCGCAGACCATCGCCGTGCTGCGCAAGGTGGAGGCCGCCCTGGCCCCGCGCGGCCTCGGCCTGGGCGATGTGGTGCAACTGCGGGTGTACCTGGTGGGCGACCCGAAGCTGGACGGGCGCATGGACTTCGAAGGCCTGCAGCGCGGCTTCCGGCAGTTCTTCGGCAGCGAGAAGCAGCCGCTGAAGCCGACCCGCACCACGGTGCAGGTGGCCGGGCTGGTGTTGCCCGGCGCGCTGATCGAAGTCGAGGCGGTGGCCGCCAAGGCCCGCTGACCCAATCCCCCACAGATCGAGCCAGATGCGGCCGGGTTGCGGTCGCCTACAGGAAGTCCCGTGATGCGTAACGCCTTCAGCAAGACCTTCTCGCTTTCCCCCCTCAGCGCCGCGCTGCTCCTCGCCCTGGGCGGCGAGGCGCTGGCCGCCAGCGACCCGACCCTGTCCACCGTGGTGGTGACCGGCGTGCGCGGCAGCCAGCAGCGCACCGTGACCGACAGCCCCGCGCCGGTGGACGTGATCTCCGGCGAGCAGTTGAAGACCAGCGGCCAGAACGGCCTCAAGGACATGCTCACGCGCCTGCTGCCGTCCTTCAACGCACCCACCATCAACGGCGGCGGCACCGCCTTCCTGGTGCGTGGCATCAGCATGCGCGGCCTGGGCGGTGACCAGGTGCTGATCCTGGTGAACGGCAAGCGCCGCCACAACACCGCGATGATCAACAACAACGCCCGGGTCGGCACCGCCGCCGTGCCGGTGGACCTGGACCTGATCCCCACCGCCGCCATCGAGCGCATCGAGGTGCTGCGCGACGGCGCCGCCGCCCAGTACGGCTCCGACGCCATCGCCGGGGTGATCAACATCATCCTCAAGAAGGACGCCGAGGGGATCACCTCGGACAGCTCCCTCGGCCAGTACTACAGCGGCGACGGCACCACCGGCCACGAGGCCGCCAACTTCGGCTTCGGCCTGGGGGAGGGCGGCTTCTTCAACCTTTCCTTCGACGCCAAGGTGCAGGAGCCCTATGACCGCGCCGGCGCCGTGCGCGGCAACTTCGGCACCCTGGAGAACGGCCAGCCGGACCCGCGCATCACCCAGCGCCACGGCTGGGGCGAGGAGTACGGACTGGGCCGCGACCGCACCTACAGCAGCGCCTACAACCTGGAGCTGCCGCTGGGCGAGGACCTCAAGCTCTACTCCTTCTCCACCCTCAGCTACCGCGACGGCAAGAAGGTGCTCGGCCACCGCGCGCCCACCGACATCACCGCCACCAACTGGCTGGCCAACCAGCCGTACCCCAAGGGCGGCCAGGCCACCCGCGAGGTGAACGAGACGGACTACCAGTTCCTCGCCGGGCTCAAGGGCCTGGCCGCCGACTGGGACTGGGACCTCTCCACCAGCTACGGCCGCGACAAGGCCAAGCTCTACACCGACAACAACCTCAACCTCTCCAACGGGCCGGATTTCAGTCAGCGGCGTTTCCACCTGACCGACGAGATCTTCGACCAGTGGACCACCAACCTGGACCTGACCCGTGCGCTGGACATCGGCCTGGACAGCCCCCTGGAAACCTCCGCCGGCATCGAATACCGCTGGGAGAAGTACGAACTCACCGAGGGCGAGCCCAACTCCTACAACTACGGCAACTACGTGATTCCCAGCGGCAGCCTGGGCGGGCGCCGACCCGACCCGGGCCTGTTCTCGGTCAACGGCACCACCCCCGAGGACGCTGGCGACATGATCCGCCACAGCGGCGCCGCCTATGTGGACTTCGGCCTCAACGTCACCCCGCAGTGGTACAACGCCTTCGCCCTGCGCTACGAGCGCTACAACCAGGACATCGGCGAGACCCTCAGCGGCAAGTTCACCACCCGCTACGAGTTCGCCCCGGGCTACGCGGTGCGGGCGGCGGTGAGCAACGGCTTCCGCGCGCCATCCCTGGCGCAGAACGTGTTCTCCTCCACCAGCTCGGTCACCATATTCGGTGCCGGCGGCGCCACCACCACCGCGCGCACCAAGCAGATGCGCCCCGGCTCGCGGGAAGCCATCGCCCTCGGTGCCAAGGCCCTGGAGCCGGAAACCTCGCGCAACTACAGCCTGGGCTTCACCGCCGAACCCACCGACCGCCTGCGCCTGACCGCCGACTTCTACCTGATCGACATCGACGACCGCATTCTGCAGACCGGCGTGCTCACCGGCCCGGCGGTGTCGGCGATCCTGGTGGCCAACGGCCTGTCGCCGAACCTTTCCGGCCAGTATTTCGCCAACGCCGCCGACACCCGCACCAAGGGCGTCGACCTGGTGGCCGAGTACCGCCAGCCGCTGGACGAGTACGGCACGGTGCGCTGGAGCCTTGCCTACAACCACAACAAGACCACCATCCGCGACCTCGCCGACACGCCGCCCGAGCTGTCCAGCCTGGGTTCCGGCTACGTGCTGTTCGACCGCCAGCAGCAAACCGACCTGACCAAGGCCACGCCTAAGGACAAGTGGATCCTCAACACCAACTACAAGGTGGACGACTGGACCCTGAACCTGACGCTGACCCGCTATGGCGAATACACCGAGGGCTCGAACATCCCGGCCAACGACCGCACCTACAGCGCCAAGTGGATCACCGACATCGACGTCGCCTACGACGTCACCCAGAACCTCACCGTGGCCCTGGGGGCGAACAACCTGTTCGACGTCTACCCGGACAAGATCGGCATCGTGCCCTGGGCCGGTACCTACGAGTACGGGATGTTCTCGCCCTACGGGCTGGGTGGCGGCTACTACTACGGCCGCGTGAGCCTGGCGTTCTGATGATGGGCACGGGACGTTTGCTGGCGGGCCTCCTGTGCCTGGCGCTGGGGGCTGCCCCGGCGCTGGGCGCCGAGGCGCTGCGCGTGTCGAGCCAGAAGAACTCGCTGCAGGTGCTGCTGCAGGCCGCCGGCGAGCTGGAGTCGGTGCCGTACCCCATCGAGTTCGCCGCCTTCGGTGCGGCGGCGCCCACGGCCGAGGCCCTGAGCGCCGGTGCGGTGGATGTCGGCACCCTGGGCGTCGCGCCCTTCGTCTTCGCCGCCTCGGCCGGTGCCGGGTTGAAGACGGTGGGCGTGGTGCGCCTGAAGGTCACGCCCACGGCGGTGGCCATCGTCGTGCCCGAGGGCTCGCCACTTACCGATGCGGCGTCCCTGGTGGGCACGCGCATCACCACCACGCGCGGCTCCATCGGCCATTACCTGGCGCTCGCGGCGCTGCGCTCGGTGGGCCGCAGCGGGCGCGATGCGACGTTCGTGTTCCTGCAGCCGGGGGAGTCCCGCAGCCTGCTGGCCAACGGCGGGGCGGATGCCTGGGCCACCTGGGACCCGTACACCAGCATGGTGCAGCTGGAAGGCGGCACGCGGGTGCTGGTCAGCGGGGAAGGGCTGTTCGCCGGCAACATGCTGCTGGTGGCCAACCCGGCGGCGATCCGCGACAAGCCGGAGCAACTGCGGGACTTCCTCCAGCGCGTTGGCCGCGCCTGGGACTGGGCCAACGCCCATGTCGAGGCCTTCTCGGCGATCCAGGCGCGCCAGAGCGGCCTGCCGCTGGAGGTGCACCTGCGCTCCAACCGCTACTCACAACCCAGGCGGGTGGACGTGGACGAGGCCCTGGTGCAGGACCTCGCCGACACCGCCCGGCTGTACCGGGACGAGGGTGTGATCGGCCCCGGCTTCGTGGCAGCCGAGCAGGTGGACCGGCGCTTCAACAGCCACGGGGAGGCGCATCCATGACCCGTCCCGAAGCCCATGCCCCTCCAGGGCCGCCCCTTCCCCGAACCCACAACGGACGTTCCATTTCAGGGATACATGCGAGGCAACACCATGCTGATCACCACCACGGTCGACGAACTGACCGCCGACCACCTGGCCGGCCTGATCCAGGCCCGGCACTACGGCATCCTCATCAAGGGCTTTGCCCCGGCCGACACCGTTGAACTGGCCCGCGAGCGGCTCAGCCGCCACGAACTGCGCAGCGCCTTCAGCGAGCAGAACGAGTTCGTGCGCCTGGGCAAGGCCTATATCGAGATCGGCGACGAGGCCAGCCGCGCCGAGTACCACGCCCAGGCCGTGCCCACCATCCGCCGCGTGCGCGACGTGTTCCGGCCTCTGGCGTCGCCCATCGACGAGCTGCGCCTGCTGCTCGACGAGGTCTGGCCCAAGGGCGCGCGCCTGCTGGATGTGAACGGGCAGAAGTGCTTCGTCGGCATCACCCGCTTCCTCGGCAATGGCACCGACCTCACCCCCCATACCGACAACCTCGAGCGCAACGCGCCCCAGGACCACGAGCCCAAGCTGCTGACGCAGTTGTCCGCCAACGTCTACCTGGCCATCCCGGAGGACGGCGGCGAACTGGAGTTCTGGGGCCAGCAGCCCGACGAGGCGGAATACGAGCGGCTGCGCGGCTCGCGTGCCTACGGCATCGAACGGCACCTGCTGCCGCCGCCGGAGGTGGTGGTCAAGCCCGAGCCGGGCGACCTGATCCTGCTCAACCCGCGGCTGATCCACGCAGTGCGCCCCTCGGCCACCGCCACACGGATCACCCTCGGCGTATTCATCGGTTATTTCGGCGACGACCAGCCCCTGGCCTATTGGAGCTAAGCAGCATGAGTGACGTGGAAGCGATCAACCTGAAAGCCTATTTCAACAAGGGCGGCGAGGAGCTGGACTTCACCGGCAAGCGCTGCGTGCTGGCGGTGAGCGTGGGGCAGGAGTACCACGAGGGGCAGAAGCTCAGCTCCACCGTGCACCTGATCAACAAGTCCGGCTTCAGTCGGGTGAAGGTGGTGGTGGCCGACACCCTGCAGCGCCACAACAAGCACGGCAAGTCGCCGGGGGAGGCGCTCTCCGCCTCGATCCGCGACGGCGACGCCTGGCTGGCGCGCAACCGCCGCTACCTGTCGGGGCTGGAAGCACCGGTAACGGTCAGCCGCTGGAACCAGGAGCTGGCCTCCGACCGCTACGCGGAGCTGCGCCAGCAGGTGGACCAGCTCTATCGCGAGAGCGAGGACCTGCGCGGCGCCATCGAGGCCACCATCGGCGTGTTCATCGAGCGCCTGCGATTGCGCGACCCGGACGCCGATGTCGAGCGCGCGGCTGCGCAATGCCGCGAGTACATCCTGGAAGAGGTGCCGATCATCCTCCCGCTGTGGGCGGAGGAGGGCTATGACTACGTGATCTACCCGCAGCAGATGACTGACGCCATGGCCACTGCCCGGCGCCTGCTGATCGAGCCCCACGCGCCGGACCGGGTGCACTGGCTGCCGCTGAAGTTCAAGAAGCGTGGCATCCCGATTCCCTTCACCCTCCCGGGCGCCGTGCACCCGGCCTGGGCGGGGAGTGCGATTGCGATCTGAGGGCCAGGTCATCTAGGGGCGGCTCGCGCCGCCCATCGCGAATGAATTCGCTCCCACACGGCACGATCGTTCCCTGTAGGGGCGAATTCATTCGCCCAGCGATGCACAGCATCGCCAACCGACCCGGCACACAGCCGGAGGGTTGATGAAACGGCTGTAGGAGCGGATTCATCCGCGAAAAGGGCGCAGCCCTGCGGTCTACCTGGGCGAATGAATTCGCCCCAACCAGGGCCCCACGCCACACGGACGACGGCCTCCACCCCCTGTCATGACGGAAGGAGTTCCCATGAGCGTTTTTGCGCAACAGCAACGCAAATGGTGGGCCTTGCTCGGTGTGAGCATCGCCAGTTTTCTCGGCTGCGTGGATTTCACCATCGTCAACACCGCGCTGCCGGCCCTGCAGGCCGACCTCGGTGCTTCGGTGGAAAGCCTGCAATGGGTGATCAACGGCTTCATCCTCGCGCTCTCCAGCACCATGGTGCTGGTGGGCCGGCTGGCCGACCTGCATGGCCGCCGGCGGGTGCTGAACATCGGCCTCGCGGTGTTCGGCCTGGCCTCCCTGGGTGCCGGCCTGGCCACCAGCATCGATGCCCTGGTGGCCGCGCGGGTGGCCCAGGGGCTGGCCTGTGCGGTGCTGTACACGGCCTCCGGCGCCATCGTCTCGGCCACCTTCGCCGCCGAGGAGCAGGGCAAGGCCTTCGGCATCCTGTTCGGCGTCAACGGCGTCGGCCTCGCCGTGGGACCGGTGCTGGGCGGGGTGATCACCAGCGCTTTCGGCTGGCAGTGGATCTTCCTGGTCAACGTGCCCTTCGTGCTGCTCAGCCTGGCGATCATCGCACTGGCGGCGGACGAATCCCGTGCCGAGCAGGACGGCGCGCGACTCGACTGGGCCGGCGCCGTATTGCTGCTGGCGGGCCTGCCGAGCCTGGTGCTGGTGATCGTCCAGGGCGGCGCCTGGGGCTGGGCCTCGGCCACCACCCTGGGCCTGATCGGCCTGGCCGCGCTGGCCTTCATCGCCTTCGTCGCGGTGGAGCTGCGGGTGCGTGCGCCCATCGTCGACCTGCGCCTGTTCGCCAACCGCCGCTTCGTCGCCGCGGTGACCGCCAGCTTCGGCCTGGCGCTGTTCTACTGCGTGGCCTTCTTCGTGATGCCGCTGTACCTGTCGCTGATCCGTGGCGAGAGCGTGCAGGCCAGCGGCCTGCTGCTGCTGCCCACCACCCTGGGCGTGGCGCTGCTGTCGCCGGTGGTGGGGCGGCTGGTGGACCGCAAGGGCCCGGCGCTGCTGATCCAGGCCGGGCTGCTGTTCTTCGCCCTGTCGGCCTTGCTGCAGGCCGGCTTCGCCGAGGGCACCTCGCTGCCGTACCTGCTGGGCGCCTTCGCGGTGATGGGGTTGGGCTGGGCCTGCATCCTCGGGCCGTCCACGGTGCTGGGCATCTCCTCGGTGCCGCAGCAGGTGGGCTCGGTGGCCATGGGTTCGCTGATGACCCTGCACAACGTCGGCGGCGGCCTCGGCCTGGCGGTCGGCGTGGGCCTCTACCGCGCATTCGCCGCCCACGCGCTGGCCGGCTCCACGGGCGTGGCGGCCGATACCGACTGGCTGGCCCGTGCGGCGGCCGCGCCGGAGCAGGGCGTGGCACTGCTGGGCGCGCACCTGGCACAGGCCCCGGAGGTGCTGCAGGGCTGGGTGCACGGCGCTTTCCTCCAGGGCTACCAGGCGGTGATGCTGTTCCTCGCCGCCAGCGTGCTGCTGGTCTGGGCCAGCGTCGCCCTGCTGCTGCGGGCCCGGGTGGTCGCGCCCGCCGATGCGGCTGCCGAGCAGGAGCCCAGCCATGGCAAGGCGTGACGGTCGCCTGCGCCTGGGTGCCTTCCTCTCCGGCTCCGGCGCCCATGCCGGCAGCTGGCGCCACCCCCGGGCGGACGCCGACGCCTCGATCAACTTCGAGCGCTACCGGCACTACGCCCAGACCCTGGAACGTGGGCGCTTCGATGCGCTGTTCCTCAACGACAACGTGGCGGTGGGCGAGCTGGACCCGCGTGTGCTGCGCAGCAGCGCCTACAGCCTGCGCTGGGACCCCTTGACCCTGCTGCCGGCGCTGGCGGTGACGCCCCGGCACATCGGCCTGATCGCCACCGCCAACACCAGCTACAACGAGCCCTACACCATCGCCCGCAAGTTCGCCTCGCTGGATCACCTGTCCGGCGGCCGCGCCGGCTGGAACCTGGTGACGGCGCTGATCGGCGGGGAGAACTTCAACCGCGCCGAGCACCTGCAGCATGCCGACCGCTACGCGCGCGCCGGGGAGTTCTTCGAGGTGGTCACCGGGCTCTGGGACAGCTGGGCCGACGACGCCTTCCCCCTGGACAAGGCCACCGGCACCTGGCTGGAACCGGCGCGCATGCGCGTGCTGGACCACGAAGGCGAGCACTTCCGCGTGCGCGGCCCGTTGAATGCACCCCGGCCGTTGCAAGGCTGGCCGGTGATCGCCCAGGCCGGTTCCTCCGAAGCCGGTCGCGCCCTGGCGGCGCGCACCGCCGAGCTGGTGTTCACCGCCAAGCAGACCCTGGAGGAGGGCAAGGCCTTCCATGCCGATATCCACCAGCGCCTGGCGTTGGCCGGGCGCGAGGAGGGTGAACTCAAGGTGTTCCCCGGCCTGGCCCCGGTGGTGGGGCGCACCGCCAGCGAGGCGCAGGAGAAGCACGAGGAGCTGCAGGCGCTGGTGGACCCGGAGGCGGCGCTCAAGGCGCTGTCCTTCCTGGTGGACATCGGCATCGACCTGGAACGCCTGCCACCGGACGCGCCCGTGGTATTGCCCGATCCCTTGCCAGTCACCGAGCGCCACAAGAGCCGCCAGCAACTGGTGATCGACCTGATCCGCCGCGAGAAGCCCACCGCCGCGCAGCTGCTGCGCACGCTCGGTGCCGGCGGCCATCGCCTGCTGGTGGGCACGCCGAGCCAGATAGTCGAGGAGATGGCCTGCTGGTACGAAGAGCGCGCGGCGGATGGCTTCAACCTGCTGTTCACCCACCTGCCGGGCGGGCTGGAGGACTTCGTCGACCTGGTGATCCCCGAGCTGCAGCGTGTCGGGCTGTTCCGCCGCGAATACGAAGGCCGCACCCTGCGCGAAAACCTCGGCCTGGAACGCGTCGCCAACCGGCATTTCGCCTAGCGCGGCCAGGCTTTCGGAATCCCCGGACTGCAATCCGGGCGTTCCGCTCCGGCGTGGTGATCGAGGCCGAAGAGCGGTAGATTTCCCGCTTTCATCACGGAGCGGCAGCACATGGACAACCCTTTCCAATCCCCGGCCACCGATGTCCCCACGGAGAAGGACGGCAGCACGTCGAGCCCGGCATCCCTCGTGCTGCGCCTGGCGATCCTGGCGTTCCCCATCGAGCAGGCGTGACCGAACATGGGCACCTGGGGGGCGGGGCTGTATTCCGATGACACGACCTGTGATGTGCGGGATGACTACGTCCAACACCTGAAGCACGGACTTTCCCACGGTGAGGCCTGCGAGAAGGTCCTGGGCCGCCATGCCGCACGGCTGGGCGAGCCTGAGGTGGCCTGCCTGGTGTACGTCGCCCTGGCCGACACGGCCTGGAAGTACGGCCGGCTGGACGAGACGCTCAAGGACAAGGCGCTGTCGCTGCTGCGCGCGGGCGGGGACCTGTTCGTGTGGGAGCGCGATGCGCCCGGGGATGTGCCGGCTCGTCGCAAGACCCTCAAAGCGCTCGAAGCCAGGCTGGCGACCCCTCAGCCGGCGGAAAAGCCTGTGAAGGTGTCGCCGCCCAGGCCCAGGAAGCCTCGTACCACGGCGCCTGTGGGCTCGGTCTTCTCGCTGGCATTGCCCAGCCAACGCCAGGTGCTGCTGGTCCTGGTGGGCTTCGTCGAGCTGGAGAAGAGCATCGACCCGGTGTTCTCGGTCCTGGCGCAGCCCATCGCCTCAGCTGAATCACTGCCCATTCGAATCACTGGCGATGCCCCGACACTGGTGCTCTCGAAGGGCTTTCGGCAGCCATTCCGGCACGTTGCGATCCTGCCCCGGGATGAACGAAAGGACATCCTCAGCGGGCTGACGCGCCTGGACATCACCGTCGAAGCGGCGCTGCCGTTCCAGCGGGAGTACACGGTGTGGCTGGCATTGGGGCGCATTGCCAGTGAGGTCGACGCGCACCTTTGAGACGGGTGAACGGGCAGGGGGAGGAGGGGAGCGCCCCTTCTCGTCGACGCTCAAGGCTTGCGTAAATTGACGCTGTCATAACCGATTAACCGCCATACGGGTTTGTTACATGTAGTGCCCGTGCCACTCCCACACAAAGGAACTGTGCTGATGAAAAAGACTGTACTGGCCGCCGTGGCCCTGGTGTTTCCGCTGCTGGCCAAGGCCGAACTGGCGGTGATCTTCGACGGTGCCGGCACCTGCGACGGCTGCGCGAAGACCGTCGCTGAACTGTTGCAGAAAGAACGCTACGACGTCCGCCTGGTGGATGAAGACCAACTCGGCGCCGAGGTGCTCGAGGACGCCGATCTCTACGTACAGCCGGGTGGCTCGGACGACATCATGGACACCTTGTCGGAGCTGTCCGCCAGCCAGGTGCAGGCCATCCGCGACTTCGTCGCCCAGGGTGGCCAGTACCTGGGCATCTGTGCCGGCGGTTACCTGGCTGGGCGCTTTGCCGACGAGAAGGAAGGCGTCCCGGCCTTTGGCCTGATCGAGCTGGCCGAGGTCGACCAGGAAATCCCGAAGGACAACGCGGCGCAGTTCATCTCCATCCAGCTGCCCGCAGGCCACCAGCAGCGTGACGTCTACTACCAGGCCGGCCCGCATTTCGGCAGCCGGCTCCCGGCTGGCGCCCAGGCGACGGCGTACTACACGAAATCCCGACGCATCGCCGCGCGAATCTCGTCCTACGGCAAAGGCACGGTCGGCCTCATCGGCCCGCATTACGAAGCGGACAGTTCCTGGTACGCCGCCGATGGGTTGCCATCCGACGCAGACGAACATCAGGACTTGCTGGTGGCCATGCTGGCGCAGATGAAGGAACGCGCCGGGCAGTGATCGCCGCGTGGTAACGACGCAGAAACCGAAAGACTGATCGAAGAGCGAGCCAAGGATGATTTCCAGCGTATCCGCAGCGTGGAAAGCACTGGGGAATCACTCAGCCAGGAAACGCGCAATTAACCCATAATGTAGATTATGTTAAACGATAGCCCATGTTAAGCATGTTCATAGGCTCCTCAAGTACACCGAACTAAAAATAGAAAATTCCCAGCACTAATCTTCAAAAATGGAGAACGCTTTACCTGTTTTGTTCTTCAGCATCCGGAAGTGAAGATCCAAAAACCTGTGTCCCGCTGGCTCAGGCCTTCCCGCTAGGCATGCTGTTTGACCTGGGCTCCAACACCCACTTTGGGCTCGACTGAACGGCCAGCGAGGTCGGTCCTGTGCTAGCCCGCCGAGTGGGTACGGCGAATCCTATTAGCTTGTGAAACCCGCTTAAACGGAGCTACCAGTTGAGCCCGATACCCAGTCGGGTAGTCACCTTCTTGCAGTCCTACCTGGGCATCGCCGAGCTTTTCTGCCGCGTCATAGAAGGTTCTAAACAGGTGATCCCACAGCAGTAAGAACTCGCCGAAATTGACCTGGGCATCTTCGAACTCCCGTTTGTGGTGCCAGCGGTGTGTCTCCGCGACGCCAATCACATTGCGCATCCAGCCTAGCGAGTAGTCCAGGTTGGAATGTTGAAATGCGAGATGCACTGTCAGGATGCCAAACCAGGTTGCGACGAGAGCTGAAGGTGTCCCCATCGCGAAGAGCACCAAGAGTCCAGGGCCCGCCATGATCGCCGCGTGTAGTGGATGTCGACGCTCGCCATTCATCCAATAGAGGCGCTCTGCACTGTGATGGGGCTCATGTAAGCGCCATAGCCACGGCACATAGTGGCTGAGTCGGTGCATGGCATAGAGACTGAGATCCAAAACCATGGCTACGATGAGCAACTGGATCCAGAGCGGCCAAGTCGTTGGAAAGGTGCGAGCGGCATCAGGCACCCAATCGCCCAGTCGAGCCAGAATCGCAGCGGTGAACTGGATGACGGACAGATTCACGATCAGGTGAAGCAGATCGGTCAGTGTGTCGCCGTGGTCGGTAAGCCAGCTCTGACGGCACGGTTGTAGACGCTCCAGCATGGCGACCGGAATAATTCCGACTACTGCAATCAGGGCTGTGCTGGGCCAATATGGCACGCCCTCGTAAAGCTGCCAGATCATCCAGCCAGCCGTACCGCCAAATATGACGGGATAGCTGAACCAGCGGATCAGAAACCTGAAGCAATTGCTCATCATGCAGCCCCCTCTTCTTGATGCCCCTACGTTAGGCGGTCCCCAGGGTTCTGGCTTGAACAAAAAAGCTGACCTCAGCTGCTGAGACTGACCTGGCTCAGAGCTGACGAAGGATCGAGGCCAAATAGGCTGCGAAAGGTGCGGGAAAAGTGCGCGGAATCCGAGAATCCTGCAGCATGGGCGGCCCCTGTCAGACTTTGGCCAGCCGTAATGAGCTGTAACGCAGCGACTAGGCGAAGCCACTTACGGTAGCTGCGCAATGGCAAGCCAGTCTGTTCAACAAACCAATGAGAAAAACGAGTCGTCGACAGGTGCATCAGGTCTGCCAGTTCTTGTCTGCCATTGGCGGGCTCGTTCAAGGCTTCAAGGACAAGTTGCAGCCGTGGATCGATGATCGGCAGATCGGTGAGATTAAGAAATTGGCGAACCGCTCCCCGCATTTGCTGTGCGGTGATACAGGGAGTTGCCAACAGTCTCTGCAGAGACACAATGCTTTGCACATCGATAGGCAAGATGCTCGTAGAGGCATTGAATGCCCGTGCCTCCTCAGAAAGTGCATCAAGGTAAATCGAAATAACCTCAACTGCTTCGATTCGATGAGTGACGCCCGCGTGAATGCAAATGGCTCGGGCCGTGACGTGGCTGTCAGATGTAGTCACCGTCAAGTCGCGGTTGATACCAATGGTGATCTGGTGAGCCATGTGGCGATGCCAATCATGATTGCCTACCTGCCCTAAAAACACCCCGAAACCTGGAGATACCCAGGCTTTGCCGTGCCAGCTGGCACTCTGTGATGCAATCACCTGACAGTTCCTCTGCTTTTGGCACCCTACCCTGCATGACACTCTATTTGATCCAAATCAACGAAGTGCTGTTATCGCCAAAACGAGCGTTCATGCCCCGGGGCAATCTGCTATCGTCGCCCTATCGCCCCGCCTGGTGAATTGCTGTGCGTCGGATTGGATTGATCCTGGTAATGATTGCTAGCCTCGTGCTGCCGGCCTTCGGCGGTGTGGCTTTCAGCATGCCGGCACAACCTTGCCCGATGCAGAGCGCCGATCATCAGGGCCATGCAATGGCCGATGCTCCGTGCTGCGAGCAAATGGACAAGTCTGATGGGGTGGCCAAGAAGTCCCCTTGCAAACCCGGCCAGGAATGCAAGACCGGAGGACTTCTCCAGACCACCGTGATCAAGAGCATATCCCCTCTCCCCTCACGCCCCGAGATATTGCTGACCCAGTCGGTGATTAAGCGAGAGCCCGCAGGACTCTGGCGCCCTCCTCGTTTCGTCTAATGCAGTGATCATCCCGCGCCTTACAGTCAGGCGCATCGTCGCGGTCACGTTTCGTAGTCGCGACTTCGATCAATCGCATTGGAGGCGAAAGCATGTCCGCTTTCCTTTTTCCACGCCGTGGCTTTCTCGGTGTGTTGGCTGCCGCATTCTGGGCAGCTCCCTGGCTTGCCGCGCAGGCGCAGCCCCTAACTTTCGAACGAGCCCAAGCTCTGGCCGAGCAGAGTGCCCCTGAGAACCTCGCGCGCCAGGCGCAGGTGGCATCGGCACAGCAGGCTGTCGAGCCCGCAGACGCCCTGCCCGATCCCAAGCTGATTCTAGGCATCGACAACCTGCCGATCGAAGGCCCTGACCGTTACACGCTTAATCGTGACTCCATGACCATGCGCCGCATTGGGTTCATGCAGGAAGTCCCCAACAGTGACAAGCGTCAGGCTCGGCGCCAGTTGGCCGAGGCTTCAGTAGGCCGAGCCGAGGCCGAGCAGCGTGCCATGCAGTTGGAGATCAAGCGCCAGACGGCAGTGAGCTGGCTGGATGTGTACTACGCCGAACGCAGTGTTGGCCTCTTCGATCAACTGGACCGTCAGATCGAGATGCTCCGCTCGACCGTGCAATCGCTGATTGCCGGCGGTAGTGCTCAGCCTGGCGAGCTGTTGCAGGCCGACCAGGAAGCTTTGGCGTTACAAGATCGGCGAGATGAACTGAATCGCGATGTGGCAGTAGCTCGTGCCAAGCTGCGCCGCTGGATAGGCAACGAGGCTGACCAGCCTTTGCAAGGAGGTGTTCCCAGTCTGAACCTGGTGGCACCGCACCTGCAGCAACGCATTGCCTCACACCCTGAGTTGCGCGCTGCCTCCGCCCGAGTCGGCGAGGCTAGCGCCGAGCTGAACGAGGCCATCGCCGAGAAGACCCCCGACTGGGGTGTTGAGTTTGCCTACAACAATCGCGACAACCAGTTCGGCGATATGGTGATGGTGCAATTTACCTTCGACCTGCCGTTGTTCGTAGGCACACGTCAGGGGCCCAAGATCAACGCCAGACAACAAAGCGTGTCGCAGATGGAAGCCGAGCAGGAAGCATTACTGCGCGCCCATCAGGCTGAGCTGGAAGGCGGTATTGCCGAGCTTGAGCAACTGCGCAGGACCTTGTCACGCACCGAAAAAACCTTGATCCCGCTTGCAAGCAAACGTGCCGATCTCGAACTGGCCGCCTACCAAGCCGGTAACAGCCAGCTCACATCCGTTATTACTGCCCAGCGCGACCTGATTGATGCGCAACTGCGGCAGATTGAACAACAGCGCAAGTTGAGCCAGCTCTCCGCAAGCCTGTACTACGCCTATGTGGAGGGCCTGAAATGAAGATATCGACATTTGGTTTTGCGGTCGCCGTGCTGACCGTGGGCATTGGCGCGGCGGGCGGTGGCTACTGGCTGGCCCAGCGGCAAGCCAAACACGAGCTACTGCCTAGCTCCGCACCGACGGACGAGCGCAAGGTGCTCTATTGGTACGACCCGATGCAGCCTGAGCAGCGCTTCGATAAACCGGGCAAGTCACCTTTCATGGATATGGAGCTTGTCCCTAAATACGCAGGATCCGAGCAAGATCCGTCTGTCCTGAGCGTCCCCGCTCAAGCCGTGCAGAACCTCGGAATGCGGACCTCGACGGTGATCCGCGGTGTACTGCCCTCGGATATCGAGGTGGTCGGCTCCCTGGCCTATAACCAGCGAGAGGTAGCGAACCTCCAGGCCCGCGCTGGCGGATTCGTCGAGCGGGTTTACGGGCGTGCCCCTGGCGATGTACTGCCAGCTGGAACACCCCTGGTCGACCTGCTGATTCCCGAGTGGTCCGCCGCGCAGTTGGAGTTCCTCGCGGTACTGCGTACCGGTGACGCCCGCTTGATCACTGCGGCCCAAGAGCGCCTCCGCCTGCTCGGCATGCCACAAGCGTTGATAGAGCAGGTTCGCCGCAGCGGCAAACCGCGGGCAGTGCAAACCCTCACCACACCTATCAGCGGCGAGCTCCAAGCCTTGCAGGTACGCGCCGGGATGACCGTTGAAGCCGGGCAGGATCTGGCGTTGATCAACGGGCTGTCCAGTGTCTGGCTCGATGCGGCGATACCCGAGGCCATGGCCGGAAGTATCCAGGTCGGGGACGAGATCCGCGCCAACCTGACGGCCTTTCCTGATCGACCGCTGCTGGGCCGCGTCATAGCCTTGCTGCCGAGTGCCGATCCGCAAACGCGCACGCTCACGGTACGCAGCGAGCTACCCAACCCTGCCGGTAAGTTGCGCCCCGGCATGTTCGCCGCCGTACGCCTGAACAGTGCCGTCGAACAATCCACGCTTCTTGTGCCGAGTGAAGCCGTGATTCGCACCGGGAAGCGTGCATTGGTGATGCTGGCCGAAGGCGACGGACGCTACCGTCCCCAGGAAATCACCTTGGGCCGCGAGGCCGATGGGCGTCTGGAGGTGTTTTCCGGTCTTGAGGAAGGTCAGGCGGTCGTTACCTCCGGCCAGTTCCTCATCGATTCGGAAGCCAGCCTGCAGGGCATCCTGGCCGGCAATGCAGAACAGGACAGCACGGAGGGGCTGCATGTGTCTCACGGCGTTATTCGCGCACTGGACGGGAAACAAGTCACCCTGGAGCATGGCCCCTTCGAGAGCCTGAATATGCCAGGTATGACCATGGCTTTTCCTCTGGTCAGCTCCGAAGTAGCTGTGGGACTTAAGCCAGGAGATCACGTACGCATCGCCGCACGTCAGACAAACTCCGGCCTGCTGATCGAGCAGCTCCGCAAGGAAGGAGACCAGCCATGATCGCGCGCCTGATCCATTGGTCGATCGGCAACCGCTTCCTGGTACTGCTGGCCACCCTGTTCATCACCGCCCTGGGCCTCTGGTCGCTGCGCAACACGCCGTTGGATGCACTGCCGGACCTATCTGACACCCAGGTCATCATCAGAACCAGCTTTCCCGGACAGGCACCGCAGATCGTCGAGAACCAGGTGACCTACCCACTGGCCACAACCATGCTCTCGGTACCGGGGGCGAAGACGGTGCGCGGCTACTCGTTCTTCGGCGACTCCTTCGTCTACGTGCTGTTCGAGGACGACACCGACCTCTACTGGGCGCGCTCGCGGGTGCTGGAGTACCTCAACCAGGCGCAGGAACGCCTGCCCGAGGGTGTTACCACCACCCTTGGGCCGGATGCCACCGGCGTGGGCTGGATCTACCAGTACGCCTTGGTCGACCGCAGCGGCCAGCATGATCTTGCCCAGCTGCGGGCACTGCAGGACTGGTTCCTCAAGTACGAACTCAAGAGCCTGCCCAACGTAGCCGAAGTGGCCACCCTCGGCGGCATGGTCAAGCAATACCAAGTGCTGCTCGATCCGCAGAAGCTGGTGGCTTATGGGGTAACTCAGCAGGAGGTCGAAGCGGCGCTGAAGAGCGCCAATCAGGAAACCGGCGGCGCCATCCTGGAGCTGGCAGAGCGCGAGTACATGGTGCGGGCTTCAGGCTATCTAGAGAGCCTGGCGGATTTCCGCAATGTGCCGCTGCGGGCTTCGGCCAGCGGAGTTCCGGTGCTGCTGGGTCAGGTGGCCACCATTCAGCTGGGGCCAGAGATGCGTCGTGGCATTGCCGAGCTGGATGGCCAGGGTGAAGTGGTAGGCGGCGTGGTCATCTTGCGCTCCGGAAAGAATGCCCGCGATACCATCGCCGCGGTGAAGACCAAGCTGGACAGCCTGAAGGGCAGCTTGCCGGCCGGCGTCGAGGTGGTCACCACCTATGACCGTTCGCAATTGATCGACCGCGCCATCGATAACCTCAGCTACAAGCTGCTGGAAGAGTTCGCGGTGGTTGCCCTGGTTTGCCTGATCTTCCTCTGGCACCTGCGCTCGTCGCTGGTCGCGATCATCACCCTGCCCCTGGGCATCCTGATGGCCTTCATCGTCATGCGCTACCAGGGCGTCAATGCCAACATCATGTCGCTCGGCGGGATCGCAATCGCCATCGGCGCCATGGTCGATGCCGCCGTGGTGATGATCGAGAACGCGCACAAGCACATCGAGGCCTGGAAGGCTCGACACCCCGGTGAACCGCTTCAGGGCGAGGCGCACTGGCGGGTGATCGGCGAAGCTGCGGCCGAGGTCGGGCCGGCGCTGTTCTTCAGCCTTTTGATCATCACCCTGTCTTTCCTCCCGGTCTTCACCCTGGAGGCCCAGGAGGGTCGCCTGTTTGGCCCGCTGGCATTCACCAAGACCTATGCCATGGCTGCCGCCGCTGGCCTCTCGATCACCTTGGTACCGGTGCTGATGGGCTATTGGATTCGTGGGCATATCCCCAGCGAACAACAGAACCCCTTGAATCGTTGGCTGATCGGTGCATACCGGCCGGTGCTGGAGTGGGTGCTGGCTTGGCCTAAGGTGACCCTAGCGCTGGCCTTGCTAGTGTTTTTGTCCAGTCTCTGGCCCCTCAGCAGACTCGGAGGAGAGTTTCTACCGCCGATGGACGAGGGCGACTTGTTGTACATGCCATCAGCCCTGCCCGGCTTGCCGGCCAGCAAGGCCACCCAGCTGCTGCAGCAAACCAACCGGATGATCCTCACGGTGCCCGAAGTGGCACGGGTATTCGGCAAGGCCGGGCGAGCAGAGACCGCCACCGATCCAGCACCGCTGGAAATGTTCGAGACCACGGTGCAGTTCAAACCACGCGATCAATGGCGCGCGGGGATGACACCCGAAAAGCTGATCGAGGAACTGGATCGCGCGGTAAAAGTTCCGGGGCTGTCCAATATCTGGGTGCCGCCCATCCGCAACCGCATCGACATGCTGGCGACGGGGATCAAGAGCCCCATTGGGGTGAAAGTATCCGGAACCTCCTTGGTCGACATCGAGCGCATAACGCGCGATATCGAGGCCGTGGCCAAAGAGGTGCCTGGGGTGAGTTCGGCCTTGGCAGAACGCCTTACTGGCGGCCGTTACGTGGACATCCAGATCGATCGACTGGCCGCGGCGCGCTATGGCCTGAGCATCGCCGATGTGCAGGCGGTGGTATCGGGCGCCATCGGCGGCAGCAATATTGGTGAGACGGTTGAAGGACTGGCCCGCTTCCCGATCAACCTGCGCTATCCCAAGGAGTGGCGAGACAGTCCGCAGGCACTACGGCGTATGCCGATCCTCACGCAAGCCGGCCAGCAGATCACCTTGGGCACCGTCGCCCAGGTTAGTCTGACCGAAGGGCCGCCAATGCTGCGCAGCGAGAACGGGCGTCTGTCCGGTTGGGTCTATGTCGATGTCCGTGGGCGCGACCTGGCATCGACCGTGCGCGAGTTGCAGCAACGCGTAGCTGAGCAGGTACAACTCGATGCTGGCATGACCGTCTCCTACTCCGGTCAGTTCGAGTTCCTGGAGCGCGCCAATGCACGGCTGGCCTGGGTGGTACCGGCGACCTTGTTGATCATCTTCGTGCTGCTTTACCTGACCTTCAGCCGCTTCGGTGAGGCCCTACTGATCATGGCAACCCTGCCCTTCGCCCTATCGGGCGGCATCTGGCTGCTCTACTGGTTCGGCTTCAACCTGTCGGTTGCCACTGGGGTCGGCTTTATCGCCTTGGCCGGCGTCTCGGCGGAATTTGGGGTGATCATGCTGCTGTACCTGAAGAATGCCTGGCATGCACGTATGGATGCCGGGCGCAGCGGTGACCCGGCACTACTGGAGGCAATTCGTGAAGGCGCAGTGCTGCGCGTGCGGCCCAAGGTGATGACGGTGGCCGTGATCATCGCCGGCCTGTTGCCAATCCTCTGGGGCGGAGGTGCCGGATCTGAAGTGATGAAGCGCATCGCCGCGCCCATGGTCGGCGGCATGATTACCGCGCCGCTGATGTCCATGTTGGTTTTGCCGGCCGCGTACTGGCTGATGCGAAGGCAGCGTACACAGAAGGTTCGCGCACCGCAGGAGCTATAGCTTTACAAACCCGGGCAAGCCACGCGCCAAGCTGACTCGCCCGGGTAACGCGGCAGGAAGCATTACGGCGATGTAACTTTGACTTCATTTTTATGACAGGTTGAGCGGATATATTTTAATCACCACCTTGAAGGAGTGATTAAACATGAAAAGCCTCAAAGTTATTGCAGCCCTTGCCGCTATGGTTGTTTCCTCTGCCACTCTGGCAGAAGGCGGCGCTGATCGTGTTTATGGTCGGATGATTCAGGCCAATGAGCAGGCCATGCAAGAGTATGCTGCCGCTAACGGAAAGAATCCGCCTGAAGTTATTCATTACCGCTACGGCATGAAGCTCGATATCGCCAGGGTCGTGGCCACTACCTCAACGGACTCTAGCTGCAATGTGATGCCAGCCCAGATGACCTACGAGGACTCCAACGGCGATCTGAATATTCTTGAATACCGTGCAGCCGGAACAGGTTGCCGGAACCAAAACTAATAAATGACATCGCGCTGACTGAAAAGTAATTTTCAAGTCACCCTGACGTTATTTGGCATGTGGAAATATGGCCAAGGCGCGCCTGGTTATGCACGGCGCGCTTGGCACATATATGCGACCACACAATGACAACTGCCAATAACATCAGGAGCATTTATGAATAACAGAACCCTGTTAGGACTTTCTCTACTCGCTCTGAGCATCAGTACCGGGCAAGCTGCAATGGCCGCCGACGAGAAAGGCGAGGGATTTATCGAAGGCAGCAGCCTGACCATCCTCAATCGAAATCTCTACTTCAACCGTGACTTCCGCAAAGGCCAGTCCAGCAGCTCGGGTAATGGCTATTCGGAAGAGTGGGCGCATGGCGTGATAGGCCGATTCGAGTCTGGCTTCACCGAGGGCACCATAGGCTTCGGTGTCGATGCCTTTGCCATGCTAGGACTCAAACTTGACACCGGCGACGGCCGTTCAGGAGCCGGTGGCTCAGTCGATGTGCTGCCTTACAACAGCCTCGGGCAGGCTGAGGATAACTACTCCAAACTGGGTGGCGCGGTGAAAGCTCGGTTCATGGATACCGAGATCAAGGTAGGCGACGTCTTTCCTGTCAGCCCTGTCGTCCAATACGGTGATGCGCGGCTTTTACCGGAGAGTTTCCGAGGTATCACCGTGCTCAACAGCAGCGTGGAAGGACTGTCGCTTCAAGGTGGTCGCCTCCACTCGATGAGCCAACCCAATACCAGCAGCATGCGCGACGGCTTCGCTACCTTCTACGCAGGCGAAGTGGACTCGCCATGGATCGCCTATTTCGGTGGTGATTACACGCTTAATGACAACGTCGGCTTTAGTCTCTACACCAGCCGCCTCAAGGATGCCTGGAATCAATATTACGCGGGCACCACGCTGAGCTACCCGCTTGCGGACGATGTCGCCTTGATCGGCGGGCTGAACTACTACAAGGCGGTCGATGAAGGGAAGCAGCTCCTCGGGAGCTTCGATAACAACATCTGGAGCGGCAAGGTCGGCATCCAATTCGGCGCTCACACAGTGCTGGTGGGTCTCCAGCGCAACAATGGCGATGATGACTTCGACTACTTGCGCCAATCGGACTCCATCTACCTCGACAACTCCATCCAGTACAGCGACTTCAACTCGCCGAAGGAGAAGTCATGGCAAGTGCGCTATGACCTGGATATGGAGCCTTTCGGTGTGCCTGGGTTGAGCTTCATGACTCGATATGCCCAAGGCTGGGATGCCGACTACAGCAAGGCCAACGAAGTCTATATGCGCCGTGATGACAACGGCGATCCGTTGACCAACCAGAAGCGCTGGGAGCGGGACATCGGGGCCAAGTACGTTGTGCAGACTGGATCACTGAAGGATATGTCTTTCCGTGTTCGCCAAATGACCACTCGCGCGACCGATTACGAGTCGGATCTGGATGAAGTCCGCCTGATTGTCGAGTACCCGCTGGAAGTTCTCTAACCCTGGCAAGCGGGCGGGTTGATTGCCCGCTCGCGCCTTGGTCCTGCTGTCCCCTCGTAGTGCTCCTTTGGTTTGGAGACAGCCCTTGGCGCCCTCGGGCGCCTTTTTTACTTAGGTTAAAGGGCGTATGAAAAAGAGTCGGCCACTACACACAAGCGGCCGTGCTGGCAGGCAGTACTACTGAGCGGGATATTCTGCAACGACCTGATCAGACCCCGCCTTGGTCAAGCCAATGACCTGGTAGGCATGCTGTACGCCATCGACTTCCATACCGGGGGAGCCCGCCGGCATCCCGGGAACAGCGATGCCCACGAGATCATCGCGCTTGGTGAGCTCGATGACCTGAGCCGCCGGCACATGACCTTCGACGAACTTGCCGTCAATCACCGCGGTGTGACAAGACGCCAACCGCGGCGCAACGCCCAGACTTTGCTTCACTGCCGACATGTTGCTTTCGACATGGTCGACGACTTTGAAGCCATTCGCTTCGAGGTGTGAAATCCACTTCTTGCAACATCCGCAATTGGCATCACGATGGACATCAATCGTCAGGGCATCAGCTGCTTGAACTGCAGATGTGACGGAGAGAGCGGCCAGCAAGGCCAGATATTTAGCTTTCATGCACGTGCTCTTTGCCATCGGCGTGGGTGTGGGTCTTGGGCGAGGCGTTCGGAGCCTGCTCGGCGTGATGATCACCTCCGTTGGACGACGCCTCATCCCCAGCATGGTGGTCATCGCCACTCATATCCGAATGGTGACCTGCCTTAGGTGCGGAGCCACCCTCGCTATCCGTAGCCGCGGCATCGTGATGACCAGGCTCTCCAGCATCACCTGATCCATGATGGTCATCGCCACCGCCACTATTGTCATGATGGCCAGGCTTGTTGTCGCCGTGCTGTCCTTCATGGTTATGCATCTGCGTTTCCCCACCACCGTGCTGATGGCCGCCACTGGATGCGACGAGTGTTTGGTATTGCTTGGCATCCATCGTCGGCAGTTGGTTGAGGAAGGCAACCATGCCCCAGATGTACTCGTCTCCCATGCTCTTGCCCCACGCAGGCATACCCGTTGCCTTGATGCCATGCTTGATCACCCAGAACGCTGCTGACGGATTGCCATCGACACCGATCTTGGCGAGGTTGGGGGGCGCAGGATAAAGCGATTGGCTTAGCTCGGTCTCCGCCACACCTGGCGCCAAATGACAGCCGATACACATGGAGTTGTAGTTGCCCGCACCGGCGCGAATAAGAGCTTGATCATCCAGGTTGGGAACCTCGATGTCCCGCGAACGGACTTCGATAGAGCGGTCACGGGCCATCGTGAGAAACGCATGCACTGCAGGAAAATGGGGATCGTCGGCCCCCACGTTGACCACGCCAAAGTAGGCGCCGGCCAGGACAGCTGTGCTACCGACCACGCCGGCCGCCACCAAAGTTTTAATTGTTCTTTTCATGTCAGGTTCTCAAAACCACATCCGGATACCGGCGACAAAACGCGCCTCGTCTACATCACCGCCCTCGTCGCGCACCATGTCTGCCGTGTTGCCATAGGAGCGGCTCCAGGAAACCCCGATATAGGGGGCAAACTGCCTGACAATCTCGTAACGCAGACGCAAGCCGAGCTCGGTATTTGCCAACCCAGACCCCACACCTCGCTCAGGATCGTTCTTGCCGTAGAAGTTCATTTCGGCAGTTGGCTGGAGAATCAGCCGGTTGGTCAGCAGAATGTCGTACTCGCCCTCCAGTCGGGCAGCAGTTTGGCCATTCTCGCCGACGAAGGCCGTGGCTTCGGCCTCAAAGGCGTAAAGCGCCATGCCCTGGATACCGAAGGCGGCCCAAGTCTGCGGCGACTCCGGTTTGAAGTCCTGGCGAACGCCCGCGACGACATCCCACCAAGGGCCGATCGAGCGGCCGTACAGCAGCTGTAATTCAGCATCCTCGGTCACGCCGTTGGTACGCTCGCCTTCGGAGCGGAACCAGACCCGGTTGATATCACCGCCTACCCAGCCCGACGCATCCCAGGCCAGGGTGCTGCCCTCATCTGCGTCCTGGTATTCGAGCTGATCGAGCAGGAAAAAACTGTTGATGGCGCTGTCGTGAACCTTGTGGCCAGGTAATGGCGGGAAAGCCGCTTGGCGATCAGCATCCGTCAGAACGGGAATCGGCGTACGGCTGGTGGTTCTCGGGGCTTCAGCGGAGCCATGGTTCATCTTTGAATGATCCATGCCCTCCATCTGTCCTTGCATGGCGCCATGCCCCATCTTGCTGTGATCCATAGCCTGGGCCTTCTCTTGGCTCTGGCCGTGGCCCATCTGGCTATGATCCATGCTGCCCGAAGCACCCTGCATGGCGCCGTGATCCATCTTGCTGTGGTCCATGGCTGGAGCCTTTTCTTGGCTCTGGCTCTGGCTGTGGCCCATCTGGCTATGATCCATGCTGCCCGAAGCACCCTGCATGGCACCATGGTCCATCTTGCTGTGATCCATGCCCTCCATCTGCGCTTTGGTAGCGCCGTGGCTCATCTGGCTATGGTCCATCGACATGGTGCCGTGCCCCATTGCCGAATGATCCATTTCTTCCGCAGCCAAAGTAACGCCGCCGCTGAACGCACTCAGCGACACAGCCAGCGCCAAGAGAGATGGACGTGAAAACCTAGTGGTCATGGTTCGAACCTGCTTCGGCTTCGGTGCCGCCATGCTTATCCATCATGTTTTCGTGATTCATGCCGTCATGCTTCATGTCTCCGTGATCCATGGCGCCATGATCCATATGCTGGCCAGCCGCCTTATCCTTCGACTGATCTGCGTGATTGCCACTGGCGGTCTTGGGCACAGCCGACTCGGCAGCATGTTGTTCGTGCTCACTGTGCCCCTCACCTGCCAACGAAACCGGTGCGTGCAGGGCAGCCAATAGGCTGAACATGACTGCGCTGCCAGCCAGGGCATTTCGCTTCATAAAAGTGCTCATCAGAAATCTCCTTTACTCATCCACACGAACTTCACGGAACATGCCCATTTCCATGTGGAGCAACAGGTGGCAGTGATAGGCCCAACGACCCAACGCATCGGCAGTCACTCGATAGCTGCGCTTGGAACCTGGCGGCATGTCGATGGTGTGTTTACGCACCAGGAAATTGCCGTTCGCATCCTCCAGGTCGCTCCACATGCCATGGAGATGGATCGGGTGAGTCATCATGGTGTCGTTGACCAGCGTGATGCGAACACGCTCGCCGTACTTGAGGCGCAGAGGCTCGGCGTCAGAGAACTTGATGCCATCGAAGGACCAGGAGAATTTCTCCATGTGCCCGGTAAGGTGCAGCTCGATGGTGCGACTTGGTTCGCGACCATCCGGGTCGAGGAAGGTGCTGCGCAGGTCAGAGTACGTGAGGACGCGTCGGCCGTTGTCTCGCAAACCAATACCTGGGTCGTCCAACTTATGCGTTGGTGTCATGGTTTGCATATCGACCAGCGGGTTGTTGGTCTCTGAGGCTGGGTGTGCCTGCATG
>NZ_FOJP01000036.1 GCF_900111835.1 Metapseudomonas otitidis | reverse complement strand
GAGCGTGGCGAGAACCGCAACCAGAACTACCTGCTCGGCCCGGGCTTCGACCTGGCCCTGCCCGGCTTCGACTACTTCCAGCTGAACTTCTACTACCGCAAACCCGACGGCATCACCAAGAACCCGTCCGGCCAGTGGCAGGTCACTCCGGTGTGGTCCTACACCGTGCCGGTGGGCAAGTCCGACATCCTCATCGACGGCTTCATGGACTGGGTCTGGAACAACAAGGACGCCACCACCAACCGCCCCAACGACCTGCACGCCAACCTGCACTTCAACCCGCAGATCAAGTACGACCTGGGCAAGGCCCTGGACCTGGGCGCCAAGCAGCTCTACGTGGGTGTCGAGTACGACTACTGGAGCAACAAGTACGGCATCGACGACAACAGCTTCCTGGGTGATAAGATCCTCGGCGGCACCGACCAGAACACCGCCAGCCTGCTGGTCAAGGTGCACTTCTGATCCATCCGCGCGCCGGCGTCCTGCCGGCGCGCCTCGGGTCCCGGCACCCGCCCTCTCTGCTCTTCACCTCCCCACCACATTCCCCACGCACACCCGCCGGCCCGTCCAGGGCACGGATTCGGCACGGCCGCACCTCGGGCAGCACAGGGCCGCCGCCTGGCACGCGGAGTCAGTCAGTACGAAGAGAAAGGGGTAACGCGGGCGGGCAGGCAGAGCGCCCTCCCCTGTCCAGGGAGGGCGCCCGGGTCAGGCGCGGGCCGATGCAGAGGCGGTGATGCCCTGCACACTCTGGCCACGGTCACGGCTGAACTGCGGGATCAGCGAGCCGATCACCATGCCCAGCAGGCTCATCAGCAGGCCGGCCAGTTGCGGCGGCCAGAAGTCGGTTTCCTGGTAGGTCAGCTCCAGGGACACCCAGCTCAGCAGGCCGAAGGCAATGGCGAACAGCGCGCCCTGGGTGGTCGCCCGCTTCCAGAACAGCCCGGCGAACAGCGGCACCACGGCGGCCACCAGGGTGACCTTGTAGGCGTTGCCGACCATCTCGTAGATGCTGGCGTTGGAGTTCAGCGCGAACACCGAGGTGGCGATGGTCATCAGCACCACGCTCACGCGCATGGCCAGCAGGAACTGGCGGTCGCTCATGGCCGGCACGAAGTTCTTCAGGATGTTCTCGGTGAAGGTCACCGACGGCGCCAGCAGGGTGCCGGAAGCGGTGGACATGATCGCCGACAGCAGCGCGCCGAAGAACATCACCTGGGCGAACAGTGGGGTCCGCTCCATGATCAGGTGCGGCAGGATCATCTGCGAATCCTCGGCGAGCCACTTCTGCACCATCGCCGGATCGATCAGCGAGGCCGCATAGGTGAGGAAGATCGGCAGCATGCAGAACGACAGGTAGAACACCGCGCCGGCCATGGAGGCGCGGGCGGCGATGTTCTCGGTCTTGGCCGACATGACGCGAGCGTAGACGTCCTGCTGCGGGATGGAACCCAGCATCAGGGTCACCGCCGCCGCGATGAAGGCCACGATGTCCCGTGGCTCGAAGCCGTGGATGAAGGTGAACTTGCCCTCGGCTGCGGCGTGGCTGATGACCACATCGGCACCGCCGGCCATGCCGCCGATCAGCCAGGTCAGGTACACCAGGCCGACCACGATGATGATCATCTGCATGAAGTCGGTCAGCGCCACCGACCACATGCCGCCGAACAGGGTGTAGAGCAGCACGATACCGGTGCCGATCAGCATGCCCTGGGTGGTGCTGATGGAGCCGTCGGAGAGCACGTTGAACACCACGCCCAGGGCGGTCAGCTGCGCCGCCACCCAGCCCAGGTAAGAGCCGATGATCACCAGGCTGGTGAAGATCTCGACGTGCGGGCCGTAGCGCTTGCGGAAGAAGTCGCCGATGGTCAGCAGGTTCATGCGGTACAGCGGACGCGCGAAGATCAGGCCCACCAGCATCAGGCAGCCGAAGGAACCGAACGGGTCCTCGATGATGCCGGCGAAGCCTTCCTCGATGAAGGTGGCGGGGATGCCCAGCAGGGCCTCGGAGCCGAACCAGGTGGCGAACACCATCGCCGCGACCAGGGGGAAGGACATGCTCCTGCCGCCGGCGGCGAAATCCTTGGAGTTCTTGACGCGAGTGGATGCGTAGAAGCCGACACCGACGGTGATCAGCAGGTAGACCGCAACAAACCAGATCAGCATGGGATGAATACCAGTGGCTCGCCCGTCATCCGGCGTGGGCTGGGCCCGCTAGGCCGCCGGGACTGACAGAATTTTTGTTTTCGTGGCGCGTCACGACCGGCGAGTGCTCCCCCTGAAGGCGCAGGCCTTGCCGGGGTCGTGGCCACCTGCCGCAACGGGCGAGCAGTCTGCCAAACCCGTCAAATATGTCAAACAGATACGCGCCCGGTGATCGCAAAAAGCGACAAACGATAGTCGTAGGCGCGACACAAGCAATTGATAAATCAGGAGTTTGTCAGACAATCTGGCGGGCGACGTTGCGTATATTTCACAGCCCCGTTTCATAACCAGAACAAGCGGCAGGTTCACGGCGCTCTGCTAGCATCCTCGGGTCACGCCCATGGAGCCCGGCATGCACCCGCTCACCCCCGACCAGACCCGCGCCTACCTCGCCCACCTCGGCCTCCCCGCACCGCTACGCCTGGATCGGGAGGCCCTGGATGCCCTGATCGCCGCGCACCTGGCGCGGGTGGCCTTCGAGAACCTCGACGTGCTGCTGGCACGGCCCATCCACATCGACGCCGAGCGGGTCTTCGCCAAGGTGGTGGAACGCGGCCGGGGTGGCTACTGCTTCGAACTCAACGGCCTGTTCGGCCGGCTGCTGATGAGCCTGGGCTTCCGCGTCACGCCGCTGGTGGCACGGGTGCGCTGGGGGCTGCCCGCCGAGGCGCCGCTGACCCTCACCTCGCACCTGATGCTGCGCATCGACCTGGCCGACGGCGCCTACCTCGCCGATGTCGGCTTCGGCTCCGCCAACCCGACCCGCGCCCTGCCCCTGGAAGGCCGCGAGGGCCTGGGCGACCTGCCCTTCCGGCTGCTGCCGCCGAGCGAAACGCAGGGCGACTTCCACCTGGAGACCCGCATCGGCGAGGCCTGGCTGCCGGTCTACCACTTCGACCTGCAGCCCCAGCCCTGGATCGATTACACCCCGCGCAACTGGTACACCTCCACCCACCCGGACAGCCTGTTCTGCCAGATGCTGGTGGCCGCCCGCACCGAGCACGGACAGCGCCTGACCCTGCGCAACGGCCTGTTCACCCGCCGCACGCCCGATGGCCAGGCACACCAACGCACCCTCACCGACCCGGACGCGGTGCTGGAGGTGCTGCAGCACGAATTCCGCCTGGCCCTGCGTGACGATGACCTGGCCGCCCTGCGCCAGCGCCTGGCAGCCCTGCTGGCGGCTACGCCGGGCTGAAGTGCCCCATGAAGATCACTTCCTGGATCTCCCGCAGGTAGGGCTGGAAGCGCAGGTCCCGCTCGCTGAAGGCCCGCGCGGCAGCCAGGGCCTGCTCGTGGGAGGTCCACTCCACCAGGTCGGCGTAGACCGGCGCGCCCTCTACGGCGGCCAGGCCGCGCAGGCCAATGAAGCCGTCGAAATCCCGCAGTGCCTCGCGCACCTGTTCGCGCAGCTCCGCCACCCGCGCCTCGCGACCGGGCTTGGTGGTGAACAGCACCAGTTCCAGAACCGATGACTCTTGCATGTTGATCGCCTTCCGCTGGGTGGGACGACGCAGCCTAGAGGCCCCCTGCTGACAGCGTGCTGTCAGTGGCCGGCTCCGGCGCGCAGCGCTGGCGCATGTAGGCCTCCAGGCTCGGCGCCTCGCCTGCGGGCGCGGCAGCGGGCAGACGCGCCAGTGCCTGGATGCGGTCCACGCGGAAGTCGCGGTATTCCCCGCGCAGGTCGCACCAGGCCGCCACCGTCCACTTGCCCACCCAGTAGAACAACCCCACCGGCTGGATCACCCGCTGGGAGGCGCGCTCGTCCAGGCTCAGGTACTCGATGCGCAGCGCCGCACGGTCGCGGATCGCCCGGCGCAGCGCATCCCAGTGGCGCATCTGCTCCTGGGTGAAGGGGCTGACGAAGGCCCGCACCGGCGCCGCCTGCGGGTCCAGCCCGTGGGCCGGCACCGCCGCCTGGATCTTGCTCAGCAACGAGCGCGCTGCCCCGGCCATCTCCGCACCCACCGTGCGCGACAGCAGCTCGACGCCCAGCAGCAGCGCGTCCAGCTCATCGGCATTGAGCGCCAGGGGCGGCAGCTCGAAGTGCTCGTCCAGCGCATAGCCCACGCCGGCCTCGCCGTAGATCGGGATGCCGCTCAGGGACAGATCGTCCACGTAGCGGTAGATGGTCCGCACCGACACGCCCAGGCGCTCCGCCAGGCGTCGGGCGCTGATGGGCTGGTGGGCACGGATCAGGTTCACCACCTGGAACAGGCGATCGGCCTTGCGCATGACAGGGGTCGTCGTGAAAGGGAAACCGGCGGGCATTTGCGCACAGCATCCGTTGAAAAACCAGCGCCGCCGGGCCACCACCTGCCGGGAACGCCACCGCCCCCGCAGAAATGTCCCGCCTGGCCCTCTATGCTGCGAGGCGCCGCCAACCGGGGAATGCCCATGTCCAGCAAGACGGAAATCATCCAGCAGTTCATCGCCTCCGGCGAAGCCGACTTCGCCGCCGCCAACAGCTCCAACGCCTACTACTGCAGCCACCACCCAAGCATCACCCCGCTGGTGAAGAAGCCGCCGAAGGAGCTCGATGACGCCACCCTGCAGGCCTTCTACTACTACCTGCTGTTGAACGGCGGCACACCGCCCGTCGAGAGCCAGCGCCACCTCGACCTGATCGCCGCCGCAGCGACGGACGCGGCCCGTGTGCTGGCCGAACACGGCTACCCGCGCTGCCGCCTCAAACGCTGGGAGATGGTCCTGCTGTTCGGCGGCGAGATGACCCTGGAGGCCCACGCCCGCCGCCTGGCCCTGCTCGCCCAGGTGGGTCGTTTCGCCCACCAGCCCGGCATGCTGGCCAAGGCCACCAAGCTCAGGGCCGAATTCGGCGAGGACGCCTGGCTGCACAGCGAAATCACCCGCGTGCTGCAGGCGGTGCCGTTCGCCCGGCTGGCCTTCGACCGCGACAACCTGGATTTCAGCCTCGCCTTCATCGGCGTGCTGTTCATCTTCCTGCTCGGGGCCGACGACGCCGACCAGCGCCTGCTGTTCGCCTGGTTCAAGCAGGCCACCGACGCCCTGCAGGACATCCCCCACTACAAGACCCGCGACGAACAGGTGCGCAGCCTGGTCTGGGTGCTGTTCCGCTTCGCCGACGCCGCAAAGGCCAACGGCCTGGTCCAGGCCCTGCTCGCGGAATACGGCGAAACCTGGTGCCGCGAATACAGCGCCTGACGGAAAAACCACCAGCCGCCTGAACCCCGCGGACGGCCGGGGCCGCAGCGATCCGCCCCAATGTTATCCACAGCTTGCCCCACAGAAATTGTGGGCAGTGGTACACCGCACGAACGCTCGGATCACCGTCGGAAGGAGGGCCCTGGTTTATGCTGGCGACCTTTCAATCCTCCTGTGGTTACCCGACATGGAAGTTTCCCGCACCCGAATGCTGCTCTTGCGCGGCATTGCCTTCACCCTCGACATCGTCCTGATCGCCGGCCTGGTCGCACTCCTCTATCTGCCGACCAGGCAGGTGCTCGCCGCCATACTGCCGGCGGCTCTGTACTTCCCGCTGTGCGAATGGCTGCTGCGCGGCTTCACCCCAGGGAAATGGATTTGCCGTATTCGAGTGATTGCCCCGAATGGCGAACCGCCTCACCTCACCCAGGTGCTGATTCGCAGCGCTTTCCGTCTGGTAGAAACCAACCCCTTCCTGCTGGGCGGCCTACCAGCTGCTGTCGTCTTCATCTGGTCCCGCCAGGCGCAGCGGATGGGCGATATGTGGGCCTTCACCTTCGTCATCCCGGTCAGCGACCTCGCGAGGATTCGCCAACGCATCGCCGAGATGGAAGACGCGCCTTCACCGCAACCGGAAAGCTGAGACCCGACCATGAGCGAACCCCAAGGCTTCACCCCCGAGACCCGCGCCCAGCTGGTGGCCCTCAAGGGCGTCGGCCCCACCGTGGTCAGCCGCCTGGAACAGATCGGCTTCCGCGACTTGGCGCAACTGGCCCGCTGCGAAGCCGCCGACCTGACCCTGCAGATCGCCCGGATGATGGGCTCCACCTGCTGGCACAACAGCCCCCAGGCCCGCGCCGCCATCCAGGCCATCATCGACTTCGCCCGCAGCCAATCCCCAACGGATTGACGAAAGCGTCGCCCCGTAGGATGCGGTGAGCTACGCGAACCGCATCAAGCCCCAACTCCGCGCCATGCCAGCGATGGGCTTCGCACAGCTCAGCCCATCCTACGGGCCGCACCGCCACCCCACTGTCATCGACGATTGGCTGGCAAAAAAGCGAACAACGCCCAGCAGGCCAAGCTTGGCGGGCATTGCCAGCGCTTCTCCCAACGTTATCCACAGCCCCACCCACAGATTCTGTGGGCACTCCAAGGCTGAACTGACCATGCCAAGCGCACGTGCCAACGTAAAACGCCTCGCGCCGAGGAAGAAACGTCCGAAACCGTCCGCGCAACCTTGTTCGCCGCCGCCACGCTCCCTAACTTCGCCCGGTCGCGGTCAATCCCGCGACCGGGCTTGACGACCTGAACCATGCGCGCATGCGTTTGATACGCACGCGACGAACTGCCGTTAACAGACAACGGCACTGCATTCACTTGCTGGTTACGGGTAGAGACGATGCCTGACGTACATGTTCCCTTCACCTTCATCCGCCACAAGCGCCCCCTACGCGGGGTGATGATCGACAACCAACCCTGGTTCTCCACCTACGATTTCGCTCGCCTGCTAGGGCTGCATCATCCTCAAGCTTTACATCGGCGCCTGCGCCCCTTCGAGACACGGACCACTCGTTTCGTCTATGCCACTGGCAACGAAGAGGACGTTCATCTCCTCAACGAAGCCGGCCTCTACAAGACCCTCATTCGCTTCGGTCATCCGGAATGTCTTTACCTTGATGAATGGCTGACCCGCGAAGTCATCCCCACGTTGCGTGACCAAGTGGCAACCAGCACCTACACGCCTCGCCGTGTCGTGATCGGCTGGCAGAACCAGAGGCTGTCGTTGCTGGAGTGGCAGGGCGAATTGTGGATGCCTTGGGAAAAAGTGCCCCGCTACATAGGCACCTGACCCCCTGCACGATTCACGTATCGATGAGCCCATGCACAACACCCAGTCCGCCAGTCATGGGCTGCACCCGTAGGATGCGGTGAGCTACGCGAACCGCATCAAACCCCACCTCCGCGCCACGCCAGCGATGGGCTTCGCATAGCTCAGCCCGTCCTACGGGCGTTGCGTCTTTTGCGGTGGAAAGGTCCGACTTCACTGGCCTGGCCTTGTCGACAGGGGGGACGGTCCCTAGGGTCTGCGTTCCCTCCTGGCACGGATGCCTGCCCATGACTGCCTACCGACGCGACCTCACGCCGGGCTCGAACTGGTTCTTCACCGTCAACCTCGCCGACCGCCGCAGCCGCCTGCTGGTGGAGCAGATCGACCTGCTGCGCGAGAGCTTCCGCGCGGTGATGCGCCGCCACCCCTGGCGGATCGACGCCATCGTCGTGCTGCCCGACCACCTGCATGCGCTCTGTACCCTGCCGCCGGGTGATGCCGGCTGCAGGCTTCGCTGGGGCTTGATCAAGGCGCACTTCTCCCGCGCCCTGATGCCGGAGGAGCCTCTCTCGGCCAGCCGTCAAGAACGCCGGGAGCGCGGCATCTGGCAACGCCGTTTCTGGGAGCACCGCATCCGCGACGATGCCGACTTCGCCCGGCACGTGGACTACATCCACCACAACCCGCGTAAGCATGGCCACGTAGCGCGGGTGGTGGACTGGCCGTGGTCGTCCTTCCATCGCTATGTGGAGAGCGGCACGCTGCCCCGGGACTGGGCGGGCGGCGAGGACATGGCGGAGACCCGATCCGGGGAGCGCTGAAATGCCCCTTTGAATGCAAAAGCCCCGGCCATGCCGGGGCTTTTGCGTTGCACACGGGGCCCGTCAGGCGCTGGCGGGGATGCCGGCCTCGATGCGTCGCTTGCGCCGGGCATTGAGCAGCCCGAGGCAGACGATGAGGACGCTGAGCAGGGCCGTGGCCAGCACCTCCTGCCGGTGGGCGGGCATGGCCAGCATGGTGATGAGGGCGGCGCTGATGAACAGGATCACCGCCCAGGTCAGCCAGGGGTACAGCCACATGCGGAACTCCGGGGAGTCCCCGGCCTGCTGCAACTGGCGGCGCATGCGCAGCTGGGACACGGCGATGACCAGGTAGACCAACAGCGCCACCGCCCCCGAGGAGGCGAGGAGGAAGGCGAACACCTTCTCCGGCGCGAAGTAGTTCAGCACCGTGGTGAGGAAACCCACGGCGGTGCTGGCCAGGACGGCGGCACGGGGCACCTGGCTGGCGTTGGTGCGCTGCAGGCGCTCGGGCGCGTCGCCCCGGCGCGCCAGGGAGAAGACCATGCGCGAGGCGGTGTAGATCGCCGAGTTGAGGCAGCTGGCGACGGCCACCAGCACGACGAGGTCGACGATCAGCTTGGCGTGGGGGATGGCCAGCAGTTCCAGGGCGCGCTGGTAGGAGCCCACTTCGGCGAGCTGCGGGTCGTTCCACGGCACGATGGAGACGACGAGGAAGATCGACACCAGGTAGAACAGGCCGATGCGCCAGATCACCGAGCGAGTGGCGCGGGTGATCTGCCGGGCCGGGTTCTGCGACTCGGCTGCGGCGATGGTGACGATCTCGGTGCCCATGAAGCTGAACATGGTGGTGAGCAGGGCCCCGACCACGGCGCCATAGCCGTTGGGCAGGAAGCCGCCATGGGTCGCCATCAGCTGTCCCAGGCCGCTCACCTCGCGTTCCGGCAGGCCACCGGCGAGGGCCACGGCGCCCAGCACGATGAAGGCGATGATCGCCAGCACCTTGAGCAGGGCGAACCAGAACTCGAACTCGCCGTAGCGCGCCACGCTGAACAGGTTGGTGACGGTCAGCGCCAGGGTCACCAGCAAGGCGAACATCCAGGTGTCGATGGCGGGGAACCAGGCGTTGAGGATGGCCGCCGCGGCGATGGCTTCCAGCGGGATGACCAGCACCCAGAACCACCAGTAGAGCCAGCCGATGGTGAAGCCGGCCCAGCGCCCGATGGCGCGGTCGGCGTAGGTGGAGAAGGAGCCGGTGTCGGGCGAGGCGACGGCCATCTCCCCGAGCATGCGCATCACCAGCACCACCAGGGTGCCGGCGAACAGGTAGGCCAGGAGCACGGCGGGGCCGGCGGCGGCGATGGCGTGGCCGGAGCCGACGAACAGGCCGGCGCCGATCACCCCGGCGATGGAGAGCATGGTGACGTGGCGTTGCTTGAGACCGGGCGCGAGGGCCGCGGAGGTGTCGCGGGGCAGTTGCGAGGCGAGGAGCGGTGAAGAGGGCATGGGCGATTCCTTCTCTGATTGTTCTTGGTGGCGCTGCCATCTGGAAGGGCGATGACAGTCGGTTCGAGTCGAGCGCACGTGGTGCGGTTCAACAGCGGGGACGAGCGGAGCGGGACCTCTGGACGTGGGTAAAAGAAAAAGGGGCATGACCGTCACCGGTCATGCCCCTTGCCTGTACGGATCAGCCGTTGCTGGGGAACGCGAATTGCGCGGCCTCGTGGCTGGCGCGCTGCGGCCAGCGCTGGGTGATGGCCTTGCGGCGGGTGTAGAAGCGCACGCCGTCCGGGCCGTAGGCGTGCAGGTCGCCGAACAGCGAACGCTTCCAGCCGCCGAAGCTGTGGTAGCTGACCGGGACCGGCAGCGGCACGTTGACGCCGACCATGCCCACTTCGATCTCGTCGCAGAACAGGCGAGCGGCTTCACCGTCGCGGGTGAAGATGCAGGTGCCGTTGCCGTACTCGTGGTCGTTGATCAGCTGCATGGCTTCTTCCAGGCTGCCGACGCGGACGATGCAGAGCACCGGGCCGAAGATCTCTTCCTGGTAGATGCGCATGTCGGCGGTGACGTTGTCGAACAGGGTGCCGCCGACGAAGTAGCCGTCTTCATGACCGGCGACGCGGTAGCCACGGCCGTCCACCACCAGCTTGGCACCGGCAGCGACGCCGTCGTCGATGTAGCCGACCACCTTGTCGCGGGCGGCGGCGGTGACCAGCGGGCCCATGTCCAGGCCACAGGTGGTGCCGGCGCCGATCTTCAGGCCCTTGATCTGCGGAACGATCTTCTCCACCAGCGCATCGGCGATCTGGTCGCCCACGCACACGGCCACGGAGATGGCCATGCAGCGCTCGCCGCAGGAGCCGTAGGCGGCGCCCATCAGTGCGCTGACGGCGTTGTCGAGGTCGGCATCGGGCATCAGCACGGCGTGGTTCTTGGCGCCGCCCAGGGCCTGGACGCGCTTACCGCGCTTGGTGCCTTCGCTGTAGATGTATTCGGCGATGGGGGTGGAGCCGACGAAGCTGATGGCCTTCACTTCCGGCGCTTCGATCAGGCCGTCCACGGCTTCCTTGTCGCCGTTCACCACGTTCAGCACGCCCTTGGGCAGGCCGGCCTGCTCGAACAGTTCGGCGATGAACAGGGTGGAGCTGGGGTCGCGCTCGGAGGGCTTGAGGATGAAGGTGTTGCCGCAGGCGATGGCCAGCGGGTACATCCACAGCGGCACCATGGCCGGGAAGTTGAACGGGGTGATGCCGGCGACCACGCCCACCGGCTGGAAGTCGCTCCAGGCGTCGATGTTCGGGCCGACGTTGCGGCTGTACTCGCCCTTGAGGATCTCGGGGGCGGCGCAGGCGTATTCGACGTTCTCGATGCCGCGCTTGAGTTCACCGGCGGCGTCTTCGAGGGTCTTGCCGTGCTCCTGGCTGATCAGGCGGGAAATCTCGGCCTCGTTCTGCTCCAGCAGTTGCTTGAAGCGGAACAGCACCTGGGCGCGCTTGGCCGGCGGGGTGTTGCGCCAGGCGGGGAAGGCGGCCTTGGCGGCGTCGATGGCCTTCTGCAGGGTTTCGCGGCTGGCCAGGCCGACCTTGTGGATGGCTTCGCCGGTGGACGGGTTGAACACGTCGGCGGTGCGGCCTTGGTCGGCGACGCGTTCGCCGTTGATCAGGTGCGGGATGAGGCTCATGGGTGGGGTCTCTTGCAGGTTCTTGTCCGGTGGGTCCGCAGCGGGCGCTGCGGACCGTGCATTACTTGAGTTCGGTTTCCACGAAGACCACGTCGTGGTCGCTGGCGTTGATCACGTTGTGCTCGACGCCGGCCTTGCGGAAGTAGGCCTGCCCGGCCACCAGGGGGGCGAGCTTCTCGCCCTCCGGGGTTTCCAGCAGCAGGGTGCCGTCGGTCATGGGCACGACCACGTAATCGTAGCCATGCCGATGGCGACCGGTCTCGGCGCCCGGGGCGAAGCGCCACTCGGTGACGATCACCTCGGCGTTGTCCACCTGCACGGTGGGCACGGCCTGCGGGCGCCCGCTCATCAGGCGACGCCTTGCAGGGCCTGGCCGACGGCGTCGAACACGCGGTCGAGGTCTTCCGGCTTGGCGTTGAAGGTGGGTCCGAACTGCAGGGTGTCGCCGCCGAAGCGGACGTAGAAGCCAGCCTTCCACAGGGCCATGCCGGCCTCGAACGGACGGACGATGGCGTCGCCGTCACGCGGGGCGATCTGCAGGGCACCGGCCAGGCCGCAGTTGCGGATGTCGACCACATGCTTGGCACCCTTCAGGCCGTGCAGGGCCTTCTCGAAGTGCGGAGCCAGCTCGGCGGACTGCTGGATGAGGTTCTCCTTCTCCAGCACCTCCAGGGCGGCCAGGCCGGCGGCGCAGGCGACCGGGTGACCGGAGTAGGTGTAGCCGTGGGTGAACTCCACCGCGTATTCCGGGGTGGCCTGGTTCATGAAGGTCTCGTAGATCTCGCGGCTGGCGATCACCGCGCCCAGCGGGATGGCACCGTTGGTGATCTGCTTGGCGACGTTCATCAGGTCCGGGGTCACACCGAAGTACTCGGCGCCGGTCCACTTGCCCATGCGGCCGAAGCCGGTGATCACTTCGTCGAAGATCAGCAGGATGTTGTGCTGGTCGCAGATCTCGCGCAGGCGCGGCAGGTAGCCCACCGGCGGGACGATGGCCCCGGCGGAACCGGACATCGGCTCGACGATCACGGCGGCGATGTTGGAGGCGTCGTGCAGTTCGATCAGCTTGAGCAGTTCGTTGGCCAGCTCCACGCCACCGGTGGCGGCCATGCCCTTGGTGAAGGCCATGCCCGGCTGCAGGGTGTGGGGCAGGTGGTCGACGTCCATCAGCTGGCCGAACATCTTGCGGTTGCCGCCGATGCCGCCCAGGGCGGTGCCGGCGACGTTCACGCCGTGGTAGCCACGGGCACGGCCGATCAGCTTGGTCTTCTGCGGCTGGCCTTTCAGGCGCCAGTAGGCGCGGGCCATCTTGATGGCGGTGTCGGCGCACTCGGAGCCGGAACCGGTGAAGAACACGTGGTTCAGCTCACCGGGGGTCAGGCTGGCGATCTTCTCGGCCAGCTTGAAGGACAGCGGGTGGCCGAACTGGAAGCCGGGGGAGTAGTCGAGGGTGCCGAGCTGCTTGGCCACGGCTTCCTGGATTTCCTTGCGGGAGTGACCGGCGCCGCAGGTCCACAGGCCCGACAGGCTGTCGTACACGCGACGGCCCTGGTCATCGATCAGCCAGCTGCCTTCGGCGGCCACGATCAGACGGGGATCGCGCTGGAAGTTGCGGTTGGCGGAGAAGGGCATCCAGTGGGCATCCAGCTTCAGCTGGCTGGCCAGGGACGGGGTGGTGGTCTGCGGCATGTTCATTCCTGTCTGCCTCGCAATTCAGGTCATGGGTGGAACCGAGGGGTTCTTGCAGTCGACATTGCCACGGGCATAAAGTCAGGAAAATCCAACTTTTGAAAACTTCACTTCAGGGTTCACTAAACAATGAGCACCCGCCGCCCAGAGCCTCTCGGCCAGGTCAGTGACTTCGATATCCGCCTGCTGCGGATCTTCCGCAGCGTGGTCGAGTGCGGCGGTTTCTCCGCTGCGGAAACGGTGCTGGGCATCGGCCGCTCGGCCATCAGCCAGCAGATGAGCGACCTGGAGCAGCGCCTCGGCCTGCGCCTGTGCCAGCGCGGCCGGGCCGGCTTCGCGCTGACCGAGGAGGGCCGCGAGGTCTACCAGTCCACTCAGCAGCTGCTGGCCTCTCTGGAGACCTTCCGCACCGAGGTCAACGGCCTGCACCAGCACCTGCGCGGCGAGCTGAACATCGGCCTCACCGACAACCTCGTCACCCTGCCGCACATGCGCATCACCCACGCCCTGGCGCGGCTCAAGGAGCGCGGGCCGGACGTGGTGATCAACATCCGCATGACGCCCCCCAGCGAGGTGGAGCAAGGGGTGCTGGACGGCCGCGTGCACGTCGGCGTGGTGCCGCAGACGGCGGCACTGTCCGGCCTGGAATACCAGCCACTGTACGAGGAACGCTCGCTGCTCTACTGCGCGGTCGGGCACCCGCTGTTCTACGTCGACGACACCCAGCTGGACGATGCCCGCCTGAACGACCAGGAAGCCATCGCCCCCACCTTCCGCCTGCCAGCCGAGATCCAGGCCCTGTACCAGGCGCTGAACTGCACCGCCAGCGCGTCGGACCGCGAAGGCATGGCCTTCCTCATCCTCACCGGGCGCTACATCGGCTACCTGCCGGACCACTACGCCACCTTCTGGGTGCAGCAGGGCCGCCTGCGCGCGCTCAAGCCGGCGAGCCGCTTCTACGACCTCAGCCTGGCCACCGTGACCCGCAAGGGCCGGCGCCCGCACCTGGTGCTGGAGAGCTTCCTCGACGCCCTGGCCGGCACCAGCTGAAGCGCGCGGGCGACGGCGGAAGCGAGTAGGCTGGCCCCCTCATCCCAAGGAGGACCGCCCATGAGCACCCCACACTCCGCCCTGGTCATCGGGGCATCCCGCGGCATCGGCCTGGGCCTGGTGCGCCAGCTGCTCGGCGCCGGCTGGCAGGTCACCGCCACCGTGCGCGACCCGGCCCACGCCAGTGAACTGGCCGCCCTGCCCGGCGTCGAGCTGGCCACCCTTGAACTGACCCAGGCCGACAGCCAGGACGCCCTGGCCCGCCAGCTGGAAGGTCGCCGCTTCGACCTCATCCTGGTCAACGCCGGCATCTACGGCCCCGCCCATCAGTCGGCCAGCCAGGCCAGCGAAGCCGAGGTCACCCAGCTGTTCATGACCAACGCCGTCGCCCCGGTGCGCCTGGCCGAACGCCTCAAGGGCCAGCTGCGCGACGGCGGCACCCTGGCCTTCATGAGCTCCACCCTCGGCAGCGTGGCCGGCAACGACAGCGGCGGCCTGGCGCTCTACCGCGCCAGCAAGGCCGCGCTCAACTCCCTCACCCGCAGCCTGCTGGCGGAATGGCAGGGCCCGCGCCCCACCGTGCTCAACCTGCACCCGGGCTGGGTGAAGACCGACATGGGCGGCGACTCCGCCGACATCGACGTGGAAACCAGCACCGCCGGCCTCCTGCGCCAGATCGAAGCCCACGCCGGTCGCGGCGGCCAGCATTACCTCGACTACAAGGGCCAGGCCCTGCCCTGGTGACGCACCAGCAGGCGGCGCGGCGACACCGCCGTGCACCATCCGCGCTCGCGGGCGCCGCCGCCCGCCTGCACCAACCGGCCTGGCACGGGGCTTTGCGCGCTGCCTGTCCAGTTGGTCAATTTTTTGCAATCGCCTGGTCAGCCCACAGGGCACAGCACAGAACAACAGACCAGGAGCCCCATCCCCCATGTTCCATTCCAAGAAGAACCTGCTGCGCACCCTCGTCGCCGCCATCGGCTTCAGCGCCACCCTCGGCGCCTCCGCCGCCGACCCGCTGAAGGTCGGCTTCGTCTACGTCGGCCCCATCGGCGACCACGGCTGGACCTACCAGCACGAGGAAGGCCGCAAGGCCCTGGTGGCCAAGCTGGGCGACAAGGTGGAGACCACCTACGTGGAAAACGTCGCCGAGGGCGCCGACGCCGAGCGGGTCATCCGCAACATGGCCAAGGGCGGCTACGACCTGATCTTCACCACCTCCTTCGGCTACATGAACCCCACTGCCAAGGTGGCCAAGCAGTTCCCCAAGGTCACCTTCGAGCACGCCACCGGCTACAAGCAGGACAAGAACCTCGGCACCTACCTGTCGCGCTCCTATGAAGGCCGCTACGTCGGCGGCTTCCTCGCCGCGAAGATGACCAAGAGCCACAAGATCGGCTACATCGCCTCCTTCCCCATCCCCGAGGTGATCCGCGACATCAACGCCATCCAGCTGGCGCTGAACAAGTACGACCCGCAGGCCGAGATCAAGGTGGTCTGGGTCAACTCCTGGTTCGATCCGGGCAAGGAAGCCGACGCCGCCAACGCGCTGATCGACCAGGGCGTGGACGTGGTCTTCCAGCACACCGACAGCCCGGCGCCGATCCAGGCCGCCGAGCGCCGTGGCGTGTACTCCGTGGGCTACGCCTCGGACATGGCGCACTTCGGGCCCAAGGCCGTGCTCACCTCCATCGTCAACAACTGGGGGCCGCACTACATCCAGGCCGCCGAAGGCGTGATGGCCGGCACCTGGAAGTCCCAGGACTACTGGGGCGGCCTGGCCGAGGACACCATCCAGCTGCCCATCAGCGACCTGGTGCCGGCCGACGTGAAGGCCGAGGCGGAGAAAATCATCGCCCGCATCAAGAGCGGCGAGTTCCACCCCTTCACCGGCCCGATCAAGGACCAGAGCGGCGCCCTCAAGCTGGCCGACGGCGTGGTCGCCACCAACGCCGACCTGGCGGGCATGAACTACTACGTCGAAGGCATCAAGGCGGAACTGCCGAAGTAAGCCCCGCCCTCTCCCCGTGCGCGAGGAGAGGGTGCTGACCCGCATACCCGAAGGACACCCCGATGAACACGCTTCCCCTCATCGACATCGCCCCGCTCTACGGCACAGACAATGCAGCCTGGCGCGATGTCGCCACCCAGATCGACGCCGCCTGCCGCGACTGGGGCTTCTTCTACATCACCGGACACGGCATCCCGCCCGAGCGCATCGACGCGCTGCTGGCAGCGGCCAAGGCCTTCTTCGCCCTGCCCGAGGCCGAGAAGCTGAAGATCGACATCACCCGCACCGCCCACCACCGCGGCTACGGCGCCATCGCCACCGAACAGCTCGACCCGACCCAGCCCAGCGACCTGAAGGAAACCTTCGACATGGGCTTCCACATGGCCGCCGACCACCCCGAGGTGCTGGCCGGCAAGCCCCTGCGCGGGCCCAACCGCCACCCCGACCTGCCCGGCTGGGCGCCGCTCATGGAGCAGCACTACGCCGACATGCAGGCCCTGGCGCAGACCCTGCTGCGGGCCATCGCCCTGGCCCTGGGCATCGAGCGCGACTTCTTCGATGCGCGCTTCGCCGAGCCCATCAGCGTGTTCCGCATGATCCACTACCCGCCGCGCCACACCGCCCGCAGCGCCGACCAGCCGGGCGCCGGCGCCCACACCGACTACGGCTGCGTCACCCTCCTCTACCAGGACGACGCCGGCGGCCTGCAGGTGCGCAACGTCCACGGGGAGTGGATCGACGCGCCACCGATCCCCGGCAGCTTCGTGGTCAACATCGGCGACATGATGGCGCGCTGGAGCAACGACCGTTACACCTCCACCCCGCACCGGGTCATCAGCCCGCTGGGGGTGCACCGCTACTCCATGCCCTTCTTCGCCGAACCGCACCCGGACACCGAGATCAGCTGCCTGCCCAACTGCTCCAGCGCCGACAACCCGCCGAAGTACCCACCGGTGACCAGCGCCGAGTACCTGCTCTCGCGCTTTGCCGACACCTACGCCTACCGACGGGAGGAAACGGCCTGACCAGTGGCCGGCCCTCGGCGGAACAGGGCCATTCGTCAGGGGCCGTGCCGCGCGGCCCGGGTGTTCGGGCGCGGGTACGGCGAAAACCTGTCCGGGAAGTTAAACTTGCCCGCCACACCCCCGCCTGATCACGAGAAAACACCATGTACGACTGGCTCAACGCCCTGCCCAAGGCCGAACTGCACCTGCACCTGGAGGGTTCCCTGGAGCCCGAGCTGCTGTTCGCCCTGGCCGAACGCAACAAGGTCGCCCTGCCCTGGGGCGACGTGGAGAGCCTGCGCAGCGCCTACGCCTTCAACAACCTGCAGGAGTTCCTCGACCTGTACTACCAGGGCGCCGACGTGCTGCGCACCGAGCAGGACTTCTACGATCTGACCTGGGCCTACCTGCAGCGCTGCAAGGCGCAGAACGTGATCCACACCGAGCCCTTCTTCGACCCGCAGACCCACACCGATCGCGGCATCCCCTTCGAAGTGGTGCTGAACGGCATCCGCCACGCCCTGGACGACGGCCGCAAGCAGCTCGGCATCAGCTCCGGGCTGATCCTCAGCTTCCTGCGCCACCTCTCCGAGGACGAAGCGCAGAAGACCCTCGACCAGGCCCTGCCCTTCCGTGACGCCTTCGTCGCCGTGGGCCTGGACAGCTCCGAGCAAGGCCACCCGCCGAGCAAGTTCCAGCGCGTGTTCGACCGCGCCCGCGCCGAAGGCTTCCTCACCGTCGCCCACGCCGGCGAGGAAGGCCCGCCGGAATACATCTGGGAAGCCCTGGACCTGCTGAAGATCCAGCGCATCGACCACGGCGTGCGCGCCATCGAGGACGAGCGCCTGATGCAGCGCATCATCGACGAGCAGATCCCGCTGACCGTCTGCCCGCTGTCCAACACCAAGCTGTGCGTGTTCGACCACATGAGCCAGCACAACATCCTCGACATGCTCGAACGCGGCGTGAAGGTCACGGTGAACTCCGACGACCCGGCCTACTTCGGCGGCTACGTCACCGAGAACTTCTTCGCCCTGCACGAACACCTGGGCATGACCCAGGACCAGGCCCAGCGCCTGGCGCAGAACAGCCTGGATGCACGGCTGGTGAAGTGAACGAAAAGGGCCGCGATGCGGCCCTTCTTGCGGGTGGACATGGCAGAGCGGTGGGCTGAAGCCCACCCTACGGGGCGGCGGTGACACAGGCTCGCGTAGGGGGGATGACGCCCTTTTCATCCACCGATTCCTGGCGCATGGGGCCTGGGGATAGCACCGCTCCCAGGCTAAAGCCCGGGCTACATGGCTGGCTTCGTCCTGGCTGGCGGCGGAATGAAAAAGCCCCGGCATGGCCGGGGCTTTTCGGGTCGCGGGGCGATCAGGACGACAGGTAGGAGGAGCGGGTCAGGCCCAAGCGCAGGGCGTCCACGTAGTGGGTGCGCTCGCGGGGGCTGAGCTTGGCGCTGGCCACCTTGTCGCGGTAGAGGGCCATCAGTTCCTCGGGGGACAGGTGCACGTAGCGCAGCATGTCCTCGATGGTGTCGTGGGTCTCGATGCCGGCGTGGTACACGCTGCCGTCTTCGCGCTGGTAGACGTTCACCGAGTCGGTGTCGCCGAACAGGTTGTGCATGTCGCCGAGGATCTCCTGGTAGGCGCCCACCAGGAACACGCCCAGGAGGTAGTCCTCGCCTTCGCGCACGTCGTGCACCGGCATGCTGGTCTCGATGCTCTGCTCGTCGACGTACTGCTTGATCTTGC
>NZ_FOJP01000016.1 GCF_900111835.1 Metapseudomonas otitidis | reverse complement strand
TACGATGCCGAGCATCTGCGCCAGTACTGCGACCGCTACCGCATGCAGCCGGTGATTCCACAGCGCACCATGAAGCGCAAACCCAAGCCAGGACTACCCCGACTGTTTGATCGTCCGAAATACCGGCAGCGGAATATCATTGAGCGGATGTTTGGCTGGCTAAAAGAAAACCGGAGAATTGTCACCCGTTACGACAAGCTCGCCAGGAGTTTTGCCGCAATGGTCACGCTGGCTTGCACGCTGCGATGCCTGCGGCAGTACTTTTCGTACAGAACCTAGTCAAAGAGGCAAACCAGAAAGCAGCGCTGATGTTCCCTGAACGTAGGGAAATTTCCTAAACGCAGAAAAAAGAGCGGCAGTCACCTGCCGCCCTCGGGAAAGAGGTGCCGCCCCGAAGGGCGGCCGGGGATGGGGTCAAAGCGTGAGGTTGCGCTGTTCCTCCTCGGTCAGGCGGCTGCGGGCCTGTTCGTCCAGCGGGCCAGCGCCGAGCACCTGCACGCTGCGGTTGGCGTCGTAGCCGGTCGGGGCCGGGGCGCGGGCTTCTTCGCCGCCTTGCAGGCGTTCGTTGCCGAAGCCCAGCACCTGCACCGTGACGATGGACGGCTGGCGATCGCGGGCGGCGCGCTGCTGCCCTCGCGCGGCCTCTTCGGCGGCGCCGCTGGCGGAGCTGGCCGCCGAGCTGGCCGAGGCCAGTGCTCCGGTGTTAACCGAAGCCACCACCGGTATCCCGCTGGATTTGCCCTGCACCTGGATGTTGGCGGCGTTGATCACCTGCAGCGCGGCGATGTTGACGTTGCCGGAGACGCGGATGCCGGCCTCCCCCGCGTCGATGGTGCCCAGCGGCGCCAGCAGGTCCATGTCGCCCGGCGGTACCTCAGGGATGGGCGCCAGGGTGGCGATGCCGGCACCGGTGCTGGGCACGCTGGGCGACAGGGTGACGTTGCCCCAGGCGTCGTAGACGCGACGGGGTGGTGTGTACACCAGGGTGGTCTTGGAGCCGCGTCCGGCGTTGATGTCGCCCCGGGCGGACCAGGCCAGGATGTCGCCACCGAAGGTGGTCATGATGCGGCTCTGGCCCAGCAGCACGCTGCCTTCGGCGAACAGCTGGATGTCCCCGGCCCCCTGGGTGATGACACCGGCCGAGGCCGGCGGCGCCTCGCCCTCGATGCCGAACACCTGCTGCCCGCCTGGCGTGAGCATCTGGATGCCGCCCCCGAACAGGGTGCGCACCCCGGCACCGCCATAGAGGGTGATGTCGCCCTCGTAGCGGATCGGGTTGCCGGCCACGTCATGGCTGGGGAACAACGCGGCGATGGCATTGCGGCCGCGCAGGTAGCTGCCGAAACGCGGGCTGCCGGCATCGTTGTATTCGCGCCCGCCTGCGCGCAGCTCGGCGAAGTACAGTTGGCGGGCGAAGATTCGCTGCTGCTCCGGCGCCAGTGCGGTGAAGTAGGCCAGCGCCTGCTCGCGGCTGCCGCTGAAGCCGAAGCGCTCGGCCAACCAGGCCGCCAGCTCGGCTTCGTAGGTCTGCGCGACGCCACCCGCACCCAGGCTGGCGCCGGGGGCGAGGCGGTTTGCCGGGTCCAGGTAACGCAGGGCGAAGGCCAGGTAGTCCGGGCCGCTGCCGGCACCGGCTTGCAGGGCGATGTCGGCACCCGGGCGCTTGTCGCCGGGCACGATGGCTCCCAGGCTGTTCAGCGTGGCCTGGTCTTCTAGGCGCAGCTGGCGACCGGCGGTGATCTCCAGGGTGCCGGGCCCAGCAACGTTGAAGCTGCTGAAGAGGATGTCGCGCCCGGCGGACACCACCGAGACGTCAGTGGGGGCGTCGTGGACGAACAGGTTGCCGGTGGTCTGCGGAGAGCCTTCTATCTTTCTCGGGCTTGGCAGACCGACCATCTGCCCGCTGTTGACGATGTCGCGCCCGGCCATGAGGCGGGTCGGGCGTGCACCCTCGTACCAGGTTTCACCAGCCCGGGGATTGACCGAAAACTGCAGGATCTCGCCCGTGCGCACCCCGACGATGTCACCCCGCAGGGCGTAGATGCGCGTCGGCTGGTCGGCACCACGGTAGGCGCCTTCGACCCCGGTGCCACCGAAGGCGAACAGGCTGCGCCCGGGGTTGCCGCTCCAGCCCAGGTCGCCATGGCTGGCGCCTGACGCATCGAGGTAGTAGAAGCCCGGCTTGAAGGGCGTGGCCAGGTGGTCCTGGGGAGCGTTGCTCGGCGAAAGGGCATAACCCCCGGCGTAGATGGAGTTTCCGGCCAGCAACTCCAACTGGGCCTGGCGTCCCGGGGCCAGTAGCAGGGAATGGGTTAGCACGCCGATAACATGCTGGTACTCCTGCGCCGAAGGTCCGTAGTAGAGGCTGCCAGCCGGTGCCACCGCCCGCAGTACGGAGGGGTAGACGAAACGCCCGTCGGTAGCGGAGTAGTCCATGCCAGTCCGTACATCCGGGTCGAACAAACTCATCTCGCCCAACTGGGTCGAGGGTGTCAGATTGCCACCGGCGGCGAACAGGTCGATGGCGGTGTGATCGGTCCACAGGCTGAACCAGGCGAAGCCGCTGCTGCGGGTACCGGCCAAGTCCACGGCCTGACCACCCAGGGCCTGGCTGCGCCCGGCATCGCCCACGCCCCCCAGCACCAGGTCGCCCCGGGCATTCAGGCTCACCGTGGCGTCCCCCGGCAGCAGCACCAGCCCGCCGGTGGCGGAGGCCTTGGTGGCGGTGAAGGGGTCGTAGGCGCGGCTTTCCCGGGCGTCATGGTTGAGCGCTTCCGGCCCGGTGATCGTGTCGATGCCGCCATAGGAGGCCGCACTGGCGCGCAGGCTTCCCCGCAGATTGACCAGGCTGCCATTGAGGTCATGCCGCTGCTTGATGGGCAGCTTGGCATCGTCCTGGAACCCTCGGGCCTCCAGGTCGGGGTTGAGCGCACCGCCCACCACCAGGTTCAGGTCGCCACCGCCGGTGGTGACCAGGTGGCCGTCCACCAGGCGCCCGGTGGAGCCCACGGCCAGCACCAGGCCCTGGCTGCGGTTGGCGAGGTCGTACTTCATGGCTCCCCGGGGCGCCAACAGGCCGGCATCCCCGGCCACGCGTACGTCGAGGTTGCCGCCGCCCAGGGTGCCGAAGCCGGTAAAGCCGGCCAGGGCCACCTCGGTGCTGTCATTGAACGGCACATAGGTGCCGAAGTTGATCCACCAGGCGCTGGGCACGGTGGATGCCGCGTCAGGCCCGCCGCCCTGGCGCCACAGCCAATTGCTGACTGCGCTGCCCTCCAGTTGCGTCTTGTCCCCGCCTGCACTTTGCTGCCGCCCGATCAGGTCGCCGGTCAGGTCACCGCCCACCGTCAGCGACAGGTTGCCGCCCCGGTCCGGGTACCAGGCGCGGTAGAGGCTGCTGGCCCCGCCGTCCACCAGGGTTTCGTAGATGCCTCCGTTGGAGCCCAGTACCTTGTCGCCTGGCCTCGTCGAGCCAGGCATCGTGGCCACACCGCGTGCCTGGTTGTAGGCCGCGGACTGCGACAGCCCCAGCGAAGAGGTACCGGCCGTGTAGAGGCCGTACAGGGAGTGCAGATTGAAGTCCCCGGCGCTCACCAGGTCCAGGTCCCCGGTGCCGGTGCGCAGCACGCTGAAGCGGCTGCTGCCCAGGGCGTAGTTGTATTCGGGCAAGGGCTCAGGTGTCCCCTCGACGATACAGAGCGTTGCCCCTTTTGCGCAGAACTCGTCGTCGGTCATACCCCATAGGGATGCCAATTCTGCGACTGGACGCCCGGAAAAGCTCAGGTCACCCCAGTAAAGCAGCGAAGCTTCATCGCTTAGTACCCTGGGGCCTGGCGGTAGAGCACATAGACTGGCCTCATAGCAAATGCTCGCTTCATCCCAGCCGAACTCAGCCATGACCTCGGCTACCGGCTTTCCGGCGAAGCTCTCATCGCCATACCATGCCAGTGCACCCTCCGCCGTGAGGAGGCGGGTCGATGGCGCCGGCTTGAGCGTCGCCAGGTAGCCATAGTGAGTGTCGGCCAGGCGCAGTTCGCCGTGCTCGGCGTAAGGGTCGACCAGGCGGCTATCGGCGGCCTGCAGGTCGGCACCGGCCACGGCCCGCAGCGACCAGGACTGCGAGCCTTCGGGCAGCATCTGCGCCACGGCCCAATTGTGTCCCTTGCCGTCACCGCCTCGCAGGTTGATCTTCTCCACCCCGGCGGCGAGCTTCACATCGGTGCCCGCCGGGATCAGCGCCCCCAGGGCCAGCACCAGGTTCCCTGCCTGCACCACCCTGTCCGGCGCACCGACGATAGTGCTGGGCGCGTTGCTCGGCAGCGGCACGCCCTTCGGCCAGGTCATGGCCGTTACCGGAGTGTCCCCCGGCAGCCAGGTCCCCGCCCCCAGGAGCATGCCCTGGGCCAGGGTGACGGCCTCGGCCAGGCGGGTGCCGGCCGCGTAGGCCAGGCTGCCGTCGGCGTTGCGCACCTCCGCCGCCAGCACCGTACCGGCCGCCAGCAGCAGCGGGCCGTTCAACCGCGCGTCCGCCGGCAGGCGGGTACCGGCAGCCAGGGTCATGGCCTTGATCGGCAGGTCGTAGTTGAGCACCGTGCCGGCGGGGAAGGAGGTGCCATCCTGCAGTTCGATGCCGCCACGGGGCACCACCACATCCCCGTTGAACGGCTGCTTGCCGGGCAGCAGCACCCAGCCGTCGTCGTCCTGGGTGGCCGGCGGTGCGAGGAAGCCGTCGTTGATGCTGCCCAGCACGCTCAGGTCGCCCCCAGCGCGGATAACCAGGTGCCCCACCTCCCCCGATCCCGCAGCGGCGGTCCTGGGGGTGTGCGGATTGAGGCTGGCGTAGCGGTAGCCGGACAGGTCCAGGTCGCCCTGCACCAACAGGTCGCCACCGGGCGTCCGGCTGACCAGCTCCACCCCGGGCCGCAGGTGGAAGGCATCGGCATAGGCGGCGTTGTTCAGGCCGGCCAGCTTGCCGTTGAGCAGCGCTCCGTTGGCCAGGGCGTGGTCGATGAAGGCCAGGCTCTCGGCGTGCTTCTGGTCCAGATAGGCCTGGTCGATGACCTGGTAGGGCCGGCCGCTGGCGGCCGGGTCGCTGCCGTCGCGGGCATCGTCGTAGCGCTGCACGCCGTTCACGGCGATCAGGCTGGCGCCCTGGATGTCCAGGGGGCCGCTGGCATCGATGGCGATGTCGCCAGCGCTGGCACCGCCGAGCCGGGGAGCATTCAGCTCCAGGGTGCCCCGTGCCCGGCCGTCGTGGCCGCTGCTGGCGGCGGTGCCGTGGCGCAGGTCGATGCGGGCGCCACTGGCCAGGGTCAGTTGGCCATCGACGGCGCTCAGCTCCACCGTGGCCCGGTTGGGCGCATCGATGATCCCGCCGTAGCTGTCCACCCGCAGGCGGTTGCCATGGGCGTCCAGCCGCGCGCCGCCCCCAAGGGTGAGCCCCTGCTTGCCGGCCAGGCGGATGGCCCCCACCCGCTCGCCGCTGGCGTCCACGGTGCCGTTCACCGTGAGGTGCCCGCCGTCCAGCGACACGCTGATCTCTCCGGCCTTGAGGCCATCGCCGATCACCAGGTCGCCCTGCTTGAGCTGGAAGCTGCGGGCGCCGAACACCTGGCCCTGGTTGAGGCGCTGGTTGAGCGCGGCGAAATCGTCGCTGAGGTTGCCCGCGCCGAGCCGCTGGGCGTGTACCTCCAGGCTGCCGGCCTTGTACGGCATCCAGGTGCCGCCAGCGTCGTATTCCCCGCTGCTGCCACCGAGGATGCGCCCTTCCAGGGCCACCGTGCCGGCGCCGGCCGCCAGGGCGGTGGCCTTGAGGCTGCCGGCCTGGTTGTTGACCGCGGACAGGTCGATCAGCGCACCGGCCGCCTGGCGGATGTCGCCGTGGCGGCTCTCCAGGGTCAGGTCGCCGCCCCAGCTGTACTTGTTCACCTCGTTGAAGGTGACCTTGCGCCCGGCCAGGTCGATGCGGGCACCATCGCCGAGGCTCAGCTGCTCATCGGCCGCCAGGGTCAGCTTGCCGCTGGGCAGCACCACCGCGCCCTCCAGGTACAGGTTGCGCCCGCGAATGGACAGCTCCGCCCCCAGAGCATCGCCCCCGATGGCCGGCACCGTGGAACCGGCCGGAGCGCTGATGCGGATGTCGCCACCCGCGCTGAGGCGGTTCACCGAGCCGGCCCCGCCGGTCAGCACCGGGGTGCGCAGGGTCAGTTGCCCGCCGCTGTACTGGAAGCCCTGGCCCGGGGTGTAGCCGTCCTGCCGCTGGTACACCGCCAGGCCGCCCTTGTGGTTGGCGGTGATGCGCTCACGGGCGTTCAGCTCGACGTTGGCGAAGCCCACGGCCAGCCGGTCGCGGATCGGGCTGGCACTGGGCTGGCTGTCCGGCAGGTAGCCGAACTCGATGCGCTCGGCGTCGATCAGCAGGCTGCCCGCGCCGCTGCCTGCACCGCCGGCGATGATGGCTCCGGCCTCGTTGTGGGCACCGTTCCACACCAGGTTGGCGGTGCGGATCTGTGCACGCGCACCCGCCTCGCCCTGGCCGTAGATGGCCGGGGTGGTCAGCACCAGCTCCTTGAGCCGCGAGCGGCCGTCGGCACCGTAGGTGTCCAGGCTGGCGTCGCCGAAGAGGTTCAGCGAATCCCGCGCGCCCAGCACCAGGGTCTCCAGCGCGGGCGCGCCGAACTGGGCATCGCCACGCAGCAGGCGGTCCAGCACCGCCTGGTTGAGGGTCAGCCCGTTGGGCAGGCGGTTGCGGCTGGCCAGGTCGGCCAGCACCTCGGCGCTGCCGACGTTGATGCCGCCCACTGCCAGGGTCAGGTTGCGGGTGCCGTAGCGCACCGCATCGCTCAACTCGAAGCGGTTGTCGGTGGCCGTGGCGATGGTGCCGTCGGAATAGAGCCCGGTGGTGCCGCTGCATGTGCCGTCGCAGACACCGATGCGAATAGGCCCGGGCGCCACATCTGGGGACCGGGGGTCGGGCACATCCGGGGCCAGCAGGCTGAGGTAGCCGTTGGAAACCGCCAGCACACTGTTGCGCCCCGGCTTGTACAGGTAACCGTCGCGGGAGTCCCGCGGGGCAGCCCCCAGGCCCAGGGTGTTGATGCTGGCGCCCTGCTCCACGGTGATGCCCCCCGTCGTGCCGGAGCTGATCAGCATGACCTCCGGCGCCCGCAGGGTCGCGCCGCTGCGCAGGGTCACGCTGCGCACGTTGGCCCCATTGGTGCTACCCAGCTGGATGAAGTTGCCGCCCTGGCCGTAGACCGTACGGCCAAGACCACCGATGAAGAGGCTGCCGGCACCGATGGCGTTGAGGTCGGCATCGTTCAGGGAGATGCCGGTAAAGCCGGCGCTGGCCCCGATGCCGGCCTTGACGATTTCCAGGTGGCTGCCGAATGTCGCGTCGATGGCGGTGATGCTGCCCCGTCCTCCCTCCTCACGGCCCTTCAGCAGGGTTCCGGCGAAGCGGAAGCTGGGCTGGCTGCCGTCGCTGCGCGAGAAATTCAGGTTGAAGGCCTTGGCGTCCCGCGGCATCAGCGCGGCGGGGATGCCCAGCCGCGCGGCATCGGCCAGCAGGTACTGGCTGAGAGTGGTCTCGTTGTACTGGGAGTAGCGACGCAGCAAGTCGGCCGGGGTGAGGATCACCTGGCTGGCCAGGCTGTCGCGGGCGCCGCTGGCCAGGCCCAGGGTACCGGCGGTGGACCAGGAGCCGTTGCGCATGGCCTGGGTGACGAGGGCACCGCCCTGCCCCGCCAGGCCATTGACCTCCACGCGGAAGGCCCCCGGCAGCAAGGCGTAGGTGGATGGCAGCAGGGTGTAGGTGCCCGCCGGTAGCCCCGGTACGCCAGCGCCGACGGTGATCTGCTGACCCACCAGCGGTGCCACGGCCCCGGCCTCGCCATTGCCGGGGGCGAAACCCGGCTGGACGCCGGGCACGATGGCGTACACCGGGTTGCTGCTCAGGGCCGGCAGCAGGAAGCCGTCCGGGCCGTATTGCACCAGCGGGTTGAAACGGGCGTCGGTGGAGCCGCCGCGACCGGCGACGAACCCGGCACCGAGCACCACCCCGCCGCCGGACACATCCACCACGGCGCCCTCGGCCACGTCGATGGTCTGCCCGATCAGGTCCACCTTGCCGGGCATGTTGTTCTGCCCCTCCTTCAGCAGGGTGGTGGAGAGGGCCACGCCGTCGTAGAGCCAGGTCTTGCCGTCCACGGTACCGCCATAGGGAATCACCAGGCCCGCACCGCTCACCGAGGTCAGGCTGCCGGGCAGCAGGCTCACCCGGCTGGCGGGCCGCGGGCTGTTGCCGCCGTAACCGACCTCCAGGCTGCCCAATGGCGCCCGCAGGACGCCCCCCTGGTTGACCACGTCGGCCTGCAGCCTCAACTCGCCAAAGGCCGACAGGGGCTGCGCCGGGATCGCGCCAACCGGGCGGCCAATGTCGATGCGCGTGGCCTGCACCAAGGCCTTGACCCCGGTGCCGGGGTAGACCTGGGCTGCTGTGATGCGCAGGTCGCCGGGCAGCGTCAGGCTCATGGCGTTGGCTATGCTGCTCGGGCTCGCCAGCAGCCGCAGGTCACCCAGGCTGTCCAGTTGCACCTGGGCGAAGGCACGGCGGTCCACCACCTGCTCGCGCCCCTGCAGCAGGCGGATGCTGCCGCGCGCCCCCAGGTTCACCTTGTCGCGCACGTCCAGCAGGCCACGGGCACTGAGCCGCCACTGACCAGTGGCAGGGCGTATCGAGGTGCCAATATCAATCCTCGTGCTGGTCTCGCCACTGTTCGCGTCAACCAGCTTGGCCCCGGCCAGCCGCAGGTAGTGGCTGCTCAACTCGACCCGGCTGTCCGCCGCGGCGGACTCGGCCAGGCCGTAGGCCCCGGCATACAGGCTGAGGGCATTGGCCAGGTTCAGGCGCACGTTGCCATCGAAGCTCAGCAGCCCGGTGCTGAGCAGCGCCAGGTTGTCGAACCCGCCCTGCTCCACCAGGCTCACCGCCAGCCGGCCCTGGCCATAGCGCAGCAACGACGCCCCCTGCTCGGGGCCCGCCCCCTCGGCCAGGGGAGCCGCCTGCTGCTGGGCCACCACCAGTTCCCGGGCCTGGCGCACGGCGTCAGTGGCCCGGGGGTCTTCGAACCTGTATTTGGTCGCACCCAGAGCCACGGAGAGGCTGCCACCTGCCGCCCCCTCGCCGCCAGCCGCAGCGCGGAGCTGCCCATCCAGGTACAAACCGCTGGTGGATGCCAGGGCAATGCTGCCGCCCTGGCTGGCCACCCGCAGCGGGCCCTGGCCGGGCAGGTCGAGCCATGCCTGGCTACCGGAGGCATCGAGGCGCGCGCCCTGGCGCACCACCACGAAGGCATCGCTGGCCGTCAGGTCACCCAGGTTGGCGTCGATTTCCCCACCGATGACGATGCTGCCCCCCTGGCGCACCTGGCCGTAGCGGTTGCCTCGGGCGTCCACCGCGCTGACGGCGCGGGAGGCTGCGTCCAACCGGGCGTGATCGCCGATCCAGAGGGAACGGTAGGTTTCCAGCGGCCGCGCGGACTGGGCCTCACCGTTGCTCCCCAGGCCGAGGATGCTTATGCGCCCGCCCCAGGCCTCCAGGGTGCCGTCCACCGTGACCTGGCCGATCCCGGCCAGGCGGATGGCCTGGCCAGGGTCGACATGCAGCAGAGCCCCCTGCTTCACCACCAGCGCCGTGCTGGCGATGTCGGCGGCGGCGGTCTCCGGGCTGCCAGCCTGCAGCGAGAGGCTGGCCCCCTGGCGCTGGGTCAGCACGCCCTGGCCGGCATCCTCCTGGTAAAGGGGGGGCAACCAGCGCTCCAGGGCCTCGGACAGGGCACCGCCGGTGGCCAGGTTGCCCGCGCCGCTGGCCTGGCGGTAGAGCGGCTGGGTCACCTCGACGCGTGTGCCCTCGGCCACCTCCAGGCCCCGGTTGCCCCTCACCTCGTAGGCGGAGAAACCCTTGTCGAAGAAATCCCCACGCAGCATCAGGGCGCCGGCCGGCGCCGACGGGGCGTTGTCGGCGATCAGCACCCGAGCGGCCTGCAGGCTGAGGGTGCCACCGCCCTTGACGCCTTCGCCCCGCAGAGCGCCGCCCAGGCTCAGCACGCCACTGTCGCCCCGGTTGCCGGCACTGGCCGCCAGGGTGACGTGGCCGCCCTTGCCGCCCTGCAGCCTGCCGTTGGCGAGCAGCGCCGCGCCGGAGCTGACATCCACCGTGCTGCCGGCTTCCAGCAGGGTGTTGCCGCTGCTGCGCAGGGACACGCTGCCGCCATTGAGGTAGGGCAGCGCGCGGGTGTCGTCGGGCTCGCGCAGCAGGTTGCTCCACAACCCGCTGGCATCGAGGCGCACACCCGCCCCCACGCGTACCGAGGCACTGCCGCTGGTGGGGGTGAGCACGGTATCGGCACGCCCCAGGGCGGTCATCTGGTTGAGCACGTTGCCCAACTGGAGGCTGCCACCACGGGCGGTGATGTCGGCGTTCACCTCCACCTGCGGGCCGTATAGGGTCACGTTGCCGGCCGGCGCCACCTGCAGCGCGCTGTCGACCCGGATGCCCTCGCTGGCCGCCACCTTGATGGCCCCGAGGTTGAAGCCATTGAGCTGGGCGCTGTCCAGGTACAGGGTGCCCTGGCGTCCCGCCGGCAGGGCGGTGGTCAGGTCGAGCCCGTCGGCGATGCGTTCGGCGCCCTGGCCGAACACCACCTGCTTCAGGGTGTTGGCACTGGCCCCCAGTACGGGCTCCAGGGTGCCGCTGCTCTTCACGTACAGGGGGGCGTAGGTGCCCACCACCAGTTGGCCACCGCGCGCGGCCGCCTTCTGCGACTGGCGGTAGCCGTCGAGGCCGGCCTGGGCCGCCTGGGTCTGCCGGGTGCCCTGGTAGGTGTCGCTGGCCAGGGCGCCCTCAAGCACCGCGTTGCGGGTGCCGATGACCAGGCTGCCGGCGTCGCGGCCCACGGTGTAGCCGGCCTCCTGGCGCTCGCGCGGGGCGATCAGCGGGTCGTAGTAGTAGTCGGTACGGCCCCAGCGCTGGCTGTGGTCCTCGTAGCCCCGGTAGATGCCGGTGTAGAGGATGTCGCCCGGGGCGCTGGAGAGTTCGTACAGGCGCCCGTCGGCGCCCTTCAGCCAGGTCTGCCGGACGCTGCCGCCCTGGACGTCGAGGGTGCCGCCGGAAAAGTTGATCTGCGAACCGGACTGGGTCACCACCTCGCCGCCGGTGAAGCTGACGGTGCCGCCCAGGGCCATCCATTCGGCCACGCTGTGGCCCTGGGTGCCGAGGTAGCCGCTGACCTCCAGCAGGCCGCCGGCGGTGTACCAGCGGTCGGTGGCGTAGCCGTTGGTCCCGGCTGGCACCCGTACCAGCTCGCGCACATCCACCCAGACGTCGCTGTTGTTCAGCGCGCCCTTGTCGCGGTTGACCGAGGCGTCGCGCTGCTCGTTGCCCTGCAGGTTGACCTTGACGCTGTTGGCCGACATGGCCACCTGCACGCCGGTGGCGCCGGAGACGTCGATCACGGCGCCGTCGCGCACCAGGCTGCGCTGGGCGGCCTGGGTCGCCACCTGGCCACCGGTGGCCAGGGTGATGGAGCCCTTCTGGAAGTCCACGCTGCCGCTGCTGTCGATCTGCACCAGGGACAGGTCGCGGCGGAAGACGTCGCCGTTCACCACGTCGCCGTCCTGCTTGAGGGCCGGTGCCAGCAGGGCATCGCGCTGGCTGTCGAGGGCAGTGGCGCTGGCATCGAGGAGGATCGCGGTGGTGCTGCCCTCGCCCAGGGTCACCTGGCCATTGGCGCCGCTGGCGGTGAGGTGCACGGTGCCACGGGCGTCTGCGGAGGTGCTGGCCAGGGCCACGCCGTTCTGCTGCACCTGGTTGCCCACCAGGCTGACATCGCCGCTGGCGGCCAGCAGCACGCCCCAGTTGAGCACACGGCCGCTGCCGCTGGCGCTCACTTCGTTGCCACGGGTGGTGGAGGTGGGGTTGCCGTCGCTGCCATAGCCCTTGCGGATCACGAAGCTGTCCCCGGCCGCCATCAGCACCTGGCCCTTGGGCGTGCTGATGCTGCCGGCGTTGTCCACCTCCTTGCCCAGCAGCAGCACATAGCCGCCCCCGGAGGTGGAGGTGCTGGGCGCAGCCGTGCTCAGTTGCGCCCCCTGCTCCACACGGATGTTGCCCTGGGCGTTGGTGAAGCTCGGGTTGCTGCCGTTGTAGAGGCCGCCGCTGCGGAACTGCTCGTCGCTGAAGCCGGTGGCGGCGGCCACCAGGTTGCGCACGTTGACCTGGCTGGTGCCGCTGAACACCACCCCGTTGCTGTTGAGGATCATCACCGTGCCGTCGGCCTTGATCTGGCCCTGGATCTGGCTGGGCGCGGTGCTGTTGCCCACCTTGTTCAGCAATGCCCAGCTGGCCTCCTGCTGGAAGGCCAGGGTGGTGTCACGGCCGACGTTGAAGGTCTCCCAGTTGAGGATGGCCTTGTCGGCGGTCTGCTTGATGGACACCAGCACCTTGCCGTTGGCGTCGGTCTGCACCGGCGCCTCGGCGTTGATGAACAGCGGCTTGCCATCGGGCCCCACCACCACGTTGAGGCCGTTGCCTCCGAGACCGTTGTGCAGGGTCTGCGGGGCGCCGCTGGCCGCCGCGCGTCCGGCGGCCTGGGCTGCCTGGGCCGCGGCGATGGCGGCCACGGTGTTGTTGAGGTTGGCGAAGGAGCGGCCCAGGCGCTGCTGCACCTGCTGCTGCTGCGCCAGCGGCGGTGGCGAACCCGGCTGCACGGTCCCCGGCCGGGCGGCTCCGGCGGCCTGGGCGGCGCCCTTCTCGGCGAACCAGCCGGCACTGAAGGCCGGCGCGGCCTGGGCCCCGCCGGCCAGCAGCATCAGGGCGATGGCCTGGGCCAGGGGCTTGAGCAGGAGGGGGTGTTCGCGGCGGGCGGTGCAGGTGACGGACGGCTTGGGCTGGGAACGCATCACGACGGGTCCTTGTTCGGGTGGAGGCGCAGCGCCCCGAAGGGCGCGCCATGGCTGTTACCCCCAAGGCCGTCGGCGCAGCGGGCGACCGAACTTTTGTCACGCAAAGTTCACGAGGCCTACCGGCGCCTGACATGCAAAACCGACATTGGCGCGAGGCCATTGCCGGTTCCTGGGGCGAACCCGCGAGGGGCTTAGAGCGGACGGCCGATGCCGTTGCAGGCGCTGGGGTTGCCGATGGCCAGGGAATTGGTCGGCAGCGCGAAGGTGGTGCGGATGGCGTCCTTCCAGGCGGTGGTGAGCGGGATCAGCTTGTTGGCGACGATCTCGTCATCGTTGTTGTTGCGGGCGTTCAGGCCGTAGTGGCGAAGGAGAAAAGCTCGGATAGCCAGCATGTCGGCTCTGTCTTGGTAGCACTGGCTGAATACTAGATAGGTGTAGCCGACGATGCTGTAGCCGGTGGCGGGGTTGGCCAGGACCGCGGCCCACTTGGAAGGATCGGCACGGTCAGCGGCGGTGGAGGGCGGCGCGAAGTTGCTTAAAGGAACACTAACCCGCCCAACCGCCGGCAGGTTGCCGTTGACCTTGGCGACCACGGCGGGGTTGGTGGCATCGATGTCTGCCGGGCCAACGTAGCCGATGGCACCTTCGGTGGCGGCCACGGTGCTGGCCATATAGCCGTCGCTGCTCACAGCCACGGCACCGGCCGGCACACCGCCAAGGGCGGCGCTGGCGAAGGTGCTGCTGACGCCGAACTGGCCGGCACACTGGCTGTTCAGGTGGCGGGTGAAGATCTCGGAGGTGCCGCTGCTGGTACCACGATAGACCACGGTGATCGGGCCGGACGCGCTGCTGATCTGCATCCAGTCAGTGATGTAGCCGGCAAAGATGCCGCACAACTGGGCGCTGGTCAGGTTCAGCGAAGTGACACCGACTTTCTTATAGGGGATGGCGATCGAGATTATGGCGGAGGGGATCTGTACCAGCGGGCCCCAGTTGTTGGCATCGGTAGCGGGCACGGCCGGGGACTGGTGGGCATTCTTGTAGGCCAGCAGTTCGGCGGCGCTCAGTACGGAGTCACTGCCGGCGTAGTCGACGGTGGTGCCGCTGGGCAGGTTGAGCTTGGTGGCGTCGTTGTTCAGCACGGCAGCCTTGCCGGCGCCGCTGCCCACGCCGATGTAGGCGTTGAAGCCGGACGGCAGCACGGTGGCGGTGTTGTACAGGCCCTGCGGCAGGGTGGCACCGCCACCGACGACGGCCGCCATGGCCTGGGCGGAACACAGGCCGGCGACGGCCAGGGAAACAGCGAGAGCATTGCGCATGAGGGATTCCTTTCTAGGTGCCAGGGACCAAGCCTGGTGCAGGCGGCTACCTGGCCGGGATCGTCCTGAAGGTCGTTTCCGCCGCGTGGCGGCAGGGTCAGCGGTCAATCGGCATTGAGCCTTGACTACCGAACCGGAGAACCGGCAATGGCGCGAGGCCATTGCCGGTTCTTGGGGCGAACCCGCGAGGGGCTTAGAGCGGACGGCCGATGCCGTTGCAGGCGCTGGTGTTGCCGATGGCCAGGGAACTGCCCGGCAGCGCGAAGGTGGTGCGGATGGCGTCTTTCCAGGCGGCTGTGAGCGGGATCAGTTTGTTGGCGACGATCTCGTCATCGTTGTTGCTGCTGGCGTTCAGGCCGTAGTGACGGTTGAGGAAGGTGCGGATGGCGATGGTGTCGGTGCTGTCCTTGTAGCACTGGCTGAACACCAGGTTGGTGTAGCCGACGATACTGTAGCCGGTGGCGGGGTTGGCCAGGACCGGGGCCCACTTGGCGGGATCGGCACGGTCAGCTGCGGTGGAGGGCGGCGCGAAGTTGCTCAGGGCGATGGTGACGTTGCCCACGGTGGGGAGGTTGCCATTGACCTTGGCGACCACGGCGGGGTTGGTGGCGTCCACGTCTTCCGGGCCGACGTAGCCGATGGCGCCATCGGTGGCGGCCACGGTGCTGGCCATCTGGGCGCTGCCGCTCACGGCCACGGCACCGGCCGGCACACCGCCGAGGGCGGCGCTGGTGAAGGTGCTGCTGACGCCGAACTGGCCTGCACACTGGCTGTTCAGGTGGCGGGTGAAGATCTCGGAGGTGCCGCTGCTGGTGCCACGGTAGACCACGGTGATCGGGCCGGAGGCGCTGCTGATCTGGCTCCAGTTGGTGATGTTGCCGGAGAAGATGCCGCACAGCTGGGCGCTGGTCAGGTTCAGCGAGGTGACGCCGGCTTTCTTGTAGGGAATGGTGACCGAGGTGGCCGCCGAGGGGATCTGTACCAGCGGGCCCCAGTTGTTGGCATCGGTAGCGGGCACGGCCGGGGACTGGTGGGCATTCTTGTAGGCCAGCAGTTCGGCGGCGCTCAGTACGGAGTCACTGCCGGCGTAGTCGACGGTGGTGCCGCTGGGCAGGTTGAGCTTGGTGGCGTCGTTGTTCAGCACGGCAGCCTTGCCGGCGCCGCTGCCCACGCCGATGTAGGCGTTGAAGCCGGACGGCAGCACGGTGGCGGTGTTGTACAGGTTCTGCGGCAGGGTGGCACCGCCACCGACGACGGCCGCCATGGCCTGGGCGGAACACAGGCCGGCGACGGCCAGGGAAACAGCGAGAACGTTGCGCTTGAACATGAGGAAGCTCCTTTCATCGTGTCTGGACGTGGATGGTTCGCTGTCGAGCGGGTCATGGCCGGTCGGGCGCATTCCAGAAGCCCGGTGCGGCTCGGCCATGGCACTGACAGTCGCAGCCACGGGTGACAGGCAAAGGAAAAAACCTCGGGAGCACGAGGCGCTCAAGAACGGGAGTGTTCGGGGGTGCGTGCAACCTGCCTGACATGACAGGGCGCTGCGGCAAGGAAGTATTCCGGGAGGGTGGCTGGGAGACCGCTCGGGGCGGGGGCTGGCGGGCAGGACATGACAGTGGCGTGAACCCGAGCCTGCCCGGCCGCAGGCTCTGGAGCCTGGGCCGGGAGTCGCTCGGCGATCAGGGGTGCAGCGACTCGACCCCCAGTTCATCCCACACGGCTTCGGCCAGGTGGAAGGTGGCGTTGGCGGCGGGGATGCCGCAGTAGATGGCGCTCTGCATGATCACTTCCTTGATCTCGTCGCGGGTGACGCCGTTGTTCTTTGCGGCGCGCAGGTGCAGCTTCAGCTCGCCCTCGCGGTTCATGCCGATGAGCATGGCGATGGTCACCAGGCTACGGGTGTGGCGCGGCAGGCCCGGGCGGGTCCAGATGTCGCCCCAGGCGTGGCGGGTGATCATTTCCTGGAACTCTTGGTTGAAGGGCGTGAGGTTCTGCAGGCTGCGGTCGACGTGGGCGTCGCCCAGTACGGCGCGGCGGACCTGCATGCCGGCTTCGTAGCGTTCTTTTTCGTCCATCGATGAGGGCCTCGAACAGGGTCGCGGAAAGGCGACGCGGCATCCGCGTCGGGAAAGCGGTAGCCCGGGCTTCAGCCCGGGGTAATCCGGCGCGCACTCAGGCGCTGAGGAAGGCCAGTACGCGCTGGCTGAAGGCCTCACCGGCCTGCACGTTGGACAGGTGGGCGGCCGGGAACTCGACGAGTTCGGCGCCGGCGATGTGCGCCTGCATGAAGCGGCCGTGCTCGGGGGTGGTGACCGGGTCGCCGCTGCCGCAGACCACCAGGGCCGGGGCATGGATGACAGCGAGCTGCTCGCGGAAGTCCGCGTCGCGCACGGCGGCGCAGTTGGCGGCGTAGCCCTGGGGCGAGGTGCGCGCCAGCATGCCGACGATGGCCTCGACCTTCTCCGGCTGCGCCTCGGCGAAGTCCGGGGTGAACCAGCGGGAAATGGAGGCGTCGCGCAGGTCGGCCATGGCCTGGGCCCCACCCGCCAGCACGGCGTCGATGCGCGGGTTCCACACCTCGGGGGTACCGATCCTGGCGGCGGTGTTGCACAGCACCAGGCGCTGGATGCGCTCGGGGGCGTTGATGGCCAGCCACTGGCCGATCAGCCCGCCCATGGACAGGCCACAGAAATGCGCCTTGGGAATGTCCAGGGCATCCAGCAGGGCCAGCACGTCGCGGCCGAGCTGTTCGATGCGATAGGGGCCTTCGCTGACCAGGGACTGGCCATGGCCTCGGGTGTCGTAGCGCAGCACCCGGAAGTGCCGGGTAAAGGCCGGGACCTGGGCGTCCCACATGTGCAGGTCGGTGCCCAGGGAGTTGGACAGCACCAGCACCGGCGCTCCGGCCGGGCCTTCGAGGAGGTAGTTCAGGTCGCCATCGGCGAGACGTACGGCAGGCATGGAAAACTCCTAGCGCGGGAAAGTGGTGTGTTCAGCGAGGGCACGGTCCACCCAGCGGCGGGCCTGCCCGAGGTAATGGGCGGGGTCGAGCAGGCGGTCCAGCTCGGCGGCGGACAGCTCGGCGGTAACCTCGGCGCAGGCACCGAGCACGGCGCGCAGGTGAGCGCCCTCCTTCACCGCCTGGCGGCAGCACTGCTCCACCCGATGGTGAGCGGCATCGCGGCCGATGCGCTGGGCCAGGGCGATGCTCACCGCTTCGGCCAGCACCAGCCCCTGGGTCAGGTCGAGGTTGTGGCGCATGCGCGCGGCATCCACTTCCAGGCCCGGCACCACCAGCAGCGCGTGCTGCAGAGCACCGGATACCAGGCAGCAGAGCTCCGGCAGGCTTTCCCATTCGGCGTGCCAGAGGCCGAGGCTGCGCTCGTGCTCCTGGGGCATGGCGGCGAACAGGGTGGCCACCAGGCCCGGTGCACGGGTGGCGGCGCCGATGAGCACGGCGGCGCTCACCGGGTTGCGCTTGTGGGGCATGGTGGACGAGCCGCCCTTGCCAGGTGCGGCGGGCTCGAAGAGTTCGCCGGCCTCGGTCTGCATCAGCAGGCTGAGGTCGCGCCCCAGCTTGCCCAGGGTGCCGGCGACCAGGCCCAGCAGGCTGGCGAACTCCACCAGGCGGTCACGCTGGGTGTGCCAGGGCTGGTCCGGCAGGTTCAGCGACAGCTCGACGGCCAGCGCTTCGGCCACCGGCCAGGCCTGTTCGCCGAGGGCGGCGAGGCTGCCGGAAGCGCCACCGAACTGCAGGCACAGCAGGCGCGGTTTGAGTTCCGCCAGGCGCTGGCGATGGCGGGTGACGGCGCCCAGCAGGCCGGCGAGCTTCATGCCGAGGGTCACCGGGGTGGCCTGCTGCAGCCAGGTGCGGCCGGCCAGCGGGGTGTCAGCGTGGCGCTCGGCCTGCTCGGCAAGGGCGTCGCCCAGGGCCGCGAGGTCGGCTTCGATCAGGCCGATGGCGGCACGCAGTTGCAGCACCAGGCCGCTGTCCATAGCGTCCTGGCTGGTGGCGCCCAGATGCACATAGCGCTCGGCCTCCGGGCTGGCCGCTGCGATGCGCTTGCCCAGGGCCTTGACCAGGGGGATGGCGGAGTTGCCGGCGGTGGCGATGGCCTGGGCCAGGGCGGAGAAGTCGTAGAAATCGGCGCGGCAGGCGGCTTCGATGGGTGCGACGGCCTCTCGGGGAATCAGCCCCACGCGGGCCTCGGCACGGGCCAGGGCGGCCTCGAAGTCGAGCATGCCCTGCACCCGGCCCTGGTCGCAGAAGATCGCGCGCATGGCCGGGGCGGTGAAGTAGGCGTCGAAGAGTTGGTTGCTCAAGGCGACCTCGTTGCAGCGGTTGGGGGTGGGCCTAGGTTGGCAGGGCGATGGGAGTGAATCCAGTCTGTCGAGTGGGCTTCAGTTGGGCCTCAGCCCACTCGACCGTGCTGGGGCGCAGTCGTGGTGGGCTGAAGCCCGCCCTGCGTCACTTCGACTGCTGGACACGCTCGATGGCCAGGGCCAGGCCCTGCCCTACCCCTACGCACATGGTGGCCAAGCCACGCTTGCCGCCGGACCTCTCCAGCTGGTGCAAGGCAGTCTGTACCAGGCGCGCGCCGCTGGCACCCAGGGGGTGGCCGAGGGCGATGGCGCCGCCGTTGGGGTTGACCTTCTCGCTGTCGTCGGGGAGGCCCAGCTCGCGCATCACGGCCAGCCCCTGGGCGGCGAAGGCTTCGTTGAGTTCGATGACGTCGAACTGGTCGATGCCCAGGTTGAGGCGCTCCAGCAGCTTGCGCACCGCCGGCACCGGGCCGATGCCCATGACCCGTGGCGCGACGCCGGCGCTGGCCATGCCGAGCACCTTGGCGCGCGGGGTGAGGCCGTGCTTCTTCACCGCCTCGGCGGAGGCCAGGATCAGCGCCACCGCGCCGTCGTTGACGCCCGAGGCGTTGCCGGCGGTGACGGTCTTGCCTTCGCCGTTGACCGGTTTCAGCTTGGCGAGGGCTTCCAGGGTGGTGTCCGGGCGTAGGTGCTCGTCGGTATCAACCACGGTGTCGCCCTTCCTGCCCTTGATCACCACCGGGACGATCTCCTCGGCGAAGAAGCCCTCGGCCTGGGCGCGCCCGGCGCGCTGCTGGCTGCGCAGGGCGAACAGGTCCTGGTCGGCGCGGGAGACCTGGTAGTCGTCGGCGACGTTGTCGGCGGTCTGCGGCATGGCGTCGACGCCGTACTGGGCCTTCATCAGCGGGTTGATGAAGCGCCAGCCGATGGTGGTGTCCTCGATCTTCTGGGTGCGGCCAAAGGCGCTGTCGGCCTTGCCCATCACGTAGGGCGCGCGGGACATGGATTCGACGCCACCCGCCAGGGCCAGCTCCATTTCACCCGAGGCGATGGCGCGGAAGGCGGTGCCCACCGCATCCATGCCCGAGGCGCAGAGGCGGTTGAGGGTGACGCCGGGAATGCTTTCCGGCAGGCCGGCCAGCAGCAGCGCCATGCGCGCGACGTTGCGGTTGTCCTCGCCGGCCTGGTTGGCGCAACCGAGGAAGACTTCGTCGACCTCGCTCCAGCGCACCTGGGGGTTGCGCTCGATCAGGGCCTTGAGCGGGATGGCCGCCAGGTCGTCGGCGCGCACGGGGGCCAGGGCGCCACCGAAGCGGCCGATGGGCGTGCGTGCGGCATCGCAGATGAAGACGTCGCGGCTCATTCCTCACCCCCTTGCTGGCCGTGGGCGGCCGCGGTGCGGGCTTCCAGGGCACGCAGGGCGCTCAGCTCCACCTCGTTGGGGGCGGCGGTCTCGGCCACCTGGTCGGCGAAGCGGATGGCCCAGCCGGTGTTGGCCACCACCTGCTCGCGGGTCACGCCCGGGTGCAGCGAGGTGACGATGAATTCGTGGGTGCCGGCTTCCGGCTCCATGATGCAGAGGTCGGTGATGATGGCCACCGGCCCCTTGCCGGGCAGGCCGAGCTGCTGGCGGTGGTCGCCGCCTTCGCCGTGGCCCACGGAGGTGATGAAGGCCAGCTTGTCGACGAAGGTGCGGTGGGACTGCTTGAGGATGATCAGCACCTCCTTGGCGGAACCGGCGATCTCCGGCGCGCCGCCGGCACCCGGCAGGCGCACCTTGGGGGTGTGGTAGTCGCCGATCACGGTGGTGTTGATGTTGCCGAAGCGGTCCACCTGGGCAGCGCCGAGGAAGCCGACGTCGATGCGCCCGCCCTGCAGCCAGTAGCGGAAGATCTCGCCGGTGGGGACCACGGTGTCGGCGGTCTCGGCCAGCTCGCCGTCGCCGATGGACAGCGGCAGCACGCTCGGCTTGGCCCCGATGGGGCCGGATTCGTAGATCAGGACCACGTCCGGGGACGAGGTCAGGCGCGCCAGGTTGGCAGCCTTGGACGGCAGGCCGATGCCGACGAAGCAGACGGCGCCGTTCTTCAGGCGACGGGCAGCCGCCACGGTCATCATTTCGTTGGTGCTGTACTGGGCGCTCATCACTTGGCCTCCGCAAGCTTCTGCTGGAACTGGGCGAAATCCTTGGTGCCACGGATGTATTCGTCGATCCAGGCGGTGAAGGTGTCGCGGTCGCGGGCGATGGGGTCCCAGGCCTGGTAGAAGCGGTTGTCGCGCTCGTAGTAGCCGTGGGCGTAGGACGGGCTGGCGCCGCCGGGGACGTGGCACACCGCGGTCAGTGCCCAGGTGGGCAGCACGCAGGCGTTCATCGGCGCATCGAGGTCGTCGACGATCTCTTCCACGGTGACGATGCAGCGCTTGGCCGCCAGGGCCGCTTCCTTCTGCACGCCGAGGATGCCCCAGAGCAGCACGTTGCCCTTGCGGTCGGCCTTCTGCGCGTGGATCACGGTGACGTCCGGGCGCACCGACGGCACGGCGGCGAGCGTCTCGCCGGTGAACGGGCACTCGATGAAGCGGATGTTCGGGTTGACCTTCGGCAGGTCGGAGCCGGCATAGGCACGCAGCACGGCGAACGGCAAACCGGAAGCGCCGGCCACGTAGGCGTTGGCCATGTCGGCGTGGCTGTGCTCGTCGAGTTCCAGGGCGTTGGGCCACTGCTTCTCCACCGCGTCACGCAGGCGGTGCAGGGAGCCCACGCCGGGGTTGCCGCCCCAGGAGAAGGTCAGCTTGCGGGCGCAGCCGGCGCCGATCAGCAGGTCGTAGACCAGGTCCGGGGTCATGCGCACCAGGTGCAGGTCTTTCTTGCCCTGGCGGATGATCTCGTGGGAGGCGGCGGTGGGAATCAGGTGGGTGAAGCCTTCGAGGGCTACCTTGTCGCCGTCGTTGATGAAACGCTCGACGGCCTCGCGGAGGGAAATGATTTCAGCCATGGTCGATCTCGTGTTGTTGTCCAGGGCGGCCTGGCGGCGCGCCCGTGGCGACACCCGGTGAAGCCACGTGCGGCGGGCCCGGGCCGGGGTCGGCTGGGGAGCAAGGTACCCCCCGCCTCCGGGTGTAACAATCCGATAATCGACTATTCGTTCGATAATCGAACGAATCCATGTTCGCCCTCTCCGGGGCTAGCGGCCCTCCTCGCGACGCTTGAGGTGGCGCGCATACCAGGGCCGCCGGGGCGTTCGTGGCAGCAGCCGGCTGACCAGGTCGTCCTCGCCGAAGGTGATCCGCAGGGCCAGCTTCATGGCCTCCACCTCCAGTTCACCGGCGCCGCCGCCGGCATCGCCCAGCCCGCCGCAGCCATGGGTCAGCGCGCCCAGCCAGGGGTCGCCCACCTCCACCCAGCGCCCCGGCGCGAACCAGCGCATGCCCTGGACCTCGCGCACCACCACCTCGCCGGGATGGGCGCGCTCGTGGGCGCGGTACCAGTCCTCGATGCGGTCGTCGATCCAGCCGTGGAAGCGCCAGAACACCGGGTTGACGTGGGATGAGAACGGGTCGCCGAGGTAGTCGTTGTCGGCGCGGAACCAGCGGGCGCCGTAGTCCACCTGGTCGCGGTCGCCGGGCAGCGGCATGCCGTTGGACGGGTCACGGGTGACAGTGGCCCAGCGCATGTGCAGCCAGTCGTGGATGTTCAGCTCCATCTCCGAGCCCAGTTGGGCGAGGGTCAGGCGCGCGAGGTAGTCCGGGTCCTGGTACTGCGACTCCCAGACCTGGAAGTTGCTGTAGAAGGCCTGGGCGGACTTGATGTCGTGCAGCCACTGGCCCAGTTCATCGTCGTCCCAGGCGAACCAGGCCGGCGGCACGGCGTTGCCGTCGTGGTTCTCCTGGTAGCGGATGAAGCCGATGCGGTCGTGCTCCAGGTACGGGCACGGCAACGGCAGCCGACTCCAGTTGGGCAGGCCCGGCTGCAGGCGGCGCGCCTTGGCCAGCATGTGCCGGTGCATGAAGAGGAAGTCCTCGCCGGAGCCGTTGAGGTGCTTTCGCCGGCCCCGTGCGCCGCGCTCGGCATCCCGTGGGCCGGGTTGCCAGCCGGCACCGCGCAGGGCATCGCGGCGACGGTCGTCGAGGCGGTGCCACTTGTCGCGGGTGGCGTGCCAGAGCTGGTGGAACAGGCGGTGCTCGGGGGACACCAGCCACTGCAGCAGCGCCGGCTCCAGGGGCGTCACCTGCCGCGCCTCGGGAAAGGCGCGCTTGCGGGCGACGAAGCGGCTGTCCGGCTCGGGCAGCACCAGGGGCCGGTCGATGCGGCGGATGCGCCCGCTCAGGCTGGCGTCACCGGCCTGGGCCCAGTTGCCCCAGACCTCGTCCAGCACGGCCTCCAGTTCATGGCTGGGGGCCGACCCGCCGGCCGGGACCAGGCGCCAGCGGATGCGCTTGCCGTCCTGGTCCACCACCTCGCCGAGCACCCGGTAGCGGGGTTCACCCGTGCCCCGCAGCGCGGTGCCCTGGTCGACGCAACCGCGCAGGGCCCGGCCGGTGGGGCCGATGTCCAGCAGCATCTGCACGCCCTCGCGGGGCAGCCCGTCCAGACCGCCGTCGAGGCCGTCGAAACGCAGGTCCCAGATGCCGCGCAACTGGGTGGCCAGGCGCAACCCGCCCCAATCGGCGGCATCCACCGTGGCCTCCCCCGGGGTTTCCACCTGGTCCGGTTCGAGGGTTTCGTCGTAATCCGGCTCACGCCGCGCGTACCACACCGCCGGTACCGCTGCGCCGGCCACCGCCAGCGCCCCCATGAACCCACGTCTGGAAAACCTCATCGCTACATCGCATCCGTGTCAGCCACGCCTATCACGCTAGAACGAGGTAACGGGGGGTAAATTTATGGCTGCTTTGCTGATACGTCCGGCATCAGGTTGATTACCGAGTTTTCGGGTGTTTTCTATTTCGCCCTCCCGGGCGAGCCCCTTTTGGCAATCGCCCCAAAAGGAGCCAAAAGGGCTTGCCCCGACATCCGGGCCCCGCTTCGCGGGACTTCCCTCGCTCCATCGTTGCTCCGGGGGCCGGCGCGATGGGCCATCCATGGCCTGGCGCGCCTCTCGCGGCATCCATGCCGCTCGTCCCCCTGCGCAACGACTCCGCTCGGCCTCCTGAAGGGGCAGGTTTCGCCGCCTCACTTTCCCGGCCACAGGAAAACTCTGGAGTGCGCTTCGGACACCGGTCGTTTCCTGCAACGGATCAACAGCACCCGATTCTAAATTTCCCCACCCTGCCCTCGTTCTTCCGACACGGGCACCCACCCCGGGTGCGCTCGGCATCAACCCCTGGCAACGAACGGGATGGCAATGAACACGACCCGCAAGGCCCTCTACCTGATCGCCCTGGCGATCCTCCTGGCGCTGGTCGCGGCAGCGACCTGGCACTTCTTCCTGCGGCAGGCCGCGCCCTACCCCCGGGACGTGATGCAGCACGCGGAGGAACTGCAGGAGCGCATCCTCTCCTTCGACAGCCACATCACCGTGCCCACCGACTTCGGAACCGAGGGCAACGAGGCGGACAAGGACGGCGAAGGCCAGTTCGACCTGGTCAAGGCCGGGCGCGGGCGTCTCTCCGGTGCGGCGCTGACCATCTTCGGCTGGCCGGAGATCTGGAACGGTCCTAACGCCCCCCATCGCCCTACAGCCGCCTTCGTCGACGAGGCGCGCCACCAGCAGGAGCTGCGCTACAGGATCATCAGCGGCCTGGTGCGCGACTTCCCCAACCAGGTCGGCATCGCCTACAGCCCCGAGGACTTCCGCCGCCTGCATGGCGAAGGCAAGTTCGCCATCGTCATCAGCATGCTCAACGCGTACCCGCTGGGCGAGGACCTGAACGCGCTGGACGCCTGGCACGCTCGCGGCATGCGCCTGTTCGGCTTCAGCTACGTCGGCAACAACACCTGGGCCGACTCCTCGCGCCCGCTGCCCTTCTTCAACGACACCGCCGATGCCCTCGGCGGCCTCTCGCCCCTCGGCAAGCAGGCGGTGAAGCGGCTCAACGACCTGGGCGTGGTGATCGACGTTTCGCAGATGTCCACCCTGGCCCTGGAAGACGTCGCCCGTCTCAGCCGCGCCCCCATCGTCGCCTCGCATTCGGCGCCCCGCGCGCTGGTGGACATTCCGCGCAACCTCAGCGACGCGGAGATGCAGCGGATCAAGGCAAGCGGCGGGGTGATCCAGGTGGTGGGCTTCCCCGCCTACCTCAAGCCCCTCTCGCAACCGACCCTGGACAAGCTCAACGCCCTGCGCGCGCGCTTCGACCTGCAGCCGCTCAACGGCCTGGCCAACGCGCTGATGCCGGGTGACCCGATCATCGCCATCTGGCCGGAACAGCGCTTCGGCGAATACGCCAGCGCGCTCTACGCCATCCTCGAGGAGGAGCCCCGCGCCAGCGTCAAGGAGCTGGTGGACGCCATCGATTACACCGTGCGCAAGGTCGGCATCGACCACGTGGGCATCGCCAGCGACTTCAACGACGGCGGCGGCGTCGAGGGCTGGATGAACGTCGGCGAGTCGCGCAACGTGACGGCCGAGCTGATCCAGCGCGGCTACTCCGACGCCGACATCGCCAAGCTATGGGGCGGCAACTTCCTGCGGGTGTGGGGCGAGGTGCAGCGCCTGGCCGCGCCGGCCCCCGCCGGGGAGGTGCGCCCATGAGCGACCGCCGCACCTTCCTCAAGCAGGCCGGCCTGCTGGCCGCCGCCCTGCCACTGGGCTCTGCCTTCGCCGGCAACGCCCAGGCCGCCCCATCGCCGAACCGCCCCGCCACGGACAAGTGGCTGGCCCTGCGCGAGCAGTTCGACCTCGATCCGGACTACCTGCACTTCTGCACCTTCCTCCTGGCCTCCCACCCGCGCGTGGTACGCGAGGCCATCGCCCACTTCCGCGCCCGGCTGGATGCCAACCCCGGCGAGGTGCTGGACTGGGACCGCGAGGAACTCTGGGGCTATGAAGACGAGGTCCGCGCCTGGGCCGGCCGCTACTTCGGCGTGCAGCCCGCGCAGGTGGCCCTCACCGGCAGCACCACCGATGGCCTGGCGATGATCTATGGCGGCCTGCAGGTGGCGCCTGGCAAGGAGATCCTCGTCAGCGCCCACGAGCACTACTCCACCAACACCCGCCTGGAGTACCGCGAGCGCCTCATGGGCACGCCGGTGCGGCGCGTCACCCTGTTCAAGGACCCACACCTGGCCACGGTGGACGAGATGCTCCACAACATCCGCCAGGCGATCCGCCCCGAGACCCGCGTACTGGGCATGACCTGGGTGCAGTCCGGCAGCGGCGTGAAGCTGCCGGCGCGCGAAGTCGGCCAGCTGGTGCGGGAACTCAACCAGGGCCGCGACGAAGCGGACCGCCTCCTCTACGTGGTGGACGGCGTGCACGGCTTCGGCGTCGAGGACCTGAACTTCGCCGATTTCAACTGCGACTACTTCATCGCCGGCACCCACAAATGGCTGTTCGGCCCCCGTGGCACCGGCGTGATCATCGCCCGCGACCCGCAGCCCCAGGCCCACCTGGTGCCCAGCACGCCGACCTTCACCAAGGGCGAGACCTTCGGCACCCTGATGACCCCCGGTGGCTACCACGCCTTCGACCATCGCCTGGCGGTGGGCTCGGCCTTCGAGCTGCACCTGCAACTGGGCAAGGCCGACGTCCAGTCGCGCATCCACCAGCTCAACGACTACCTCAAGGCGCGCCTGGCCGAGCACCCCAAGGTGCAGCTGGTCACGCCGCGCAGCCGCGAGCTGTCCTCGGGCTTCACCTTCTTCCGTGTCGAGGGCCGCGACTGCGACGCCGTCGCCCGCTACCTGCTGGAGCGCAAGGTGATCAGCGACGCCGTGGACCGCGACGTCGGCCCCGTGGTGCGCCTGGCCCCCAGCCTGCTCAACGACGAAGCGCAGATCGACCGGGTGATGGCCCTCCTCGCCCCCCAGCTCGCCTGACCCATTCCCTTCGAGAGAATCGCCATGCCTGCAACCCAACCCCTGGCCCTGGTCGTCGCCCTGCTCGTCAGCGCACCGGCCCTGGCCGCCGACGCCAAGCAACCCGGCAGCCTGTTCAAGGACTGCAAGAACTGCCCCGAAATGGTGGTGCTGCCCGCCGGCAGCTTCACCATGGGCACCCCGGAGAACGAAGTGGGCCGCCAGCCCGACGAGGGCCCGCTGCACACCGTGACCTTCGCCAGGCCCTTCGCCATCAGCAAGTTCCAGGTGCTGGCCCGCGAATGGGACGCCTACATGAAGGAAGCCCGCATCACCCTCCCCGACGGCGACGACCGCCCCGGCCGCCGCTGCACCAACGGCAAGCCCAGCTACCCCCAGGGCCCGGACCAGCCCGCCGTGTGCATGGACCATGACGAGGCCCGGGCCTACGTCGCCTGGTTGTCGAAGAAGACCGGCAAGCACTACCGCCTGCTCAGCGAAGCCGAGCGCGAGTACGCCGCCCGCGCCGGCAGCGAAGGCCCGTTCCCCTTCCCCTTCGACGAAGGCAAGGACTACAGCATCGCCCAGCACGCCAACACCTACGGCGCCGCCGACGGCTTCAACTACACCTCCCCGGCCGGCAGCTTCCCGGCCAACGCCTTCGGCGTCTACGACATGCACGGCAACGTCTACGAATGGGTGGCCGACTGCCTGCACGACAGCTACGTCGGCGCCCCCAGCGATGGCAGCGCGTGGGAGGAAGCCAACTGCGAGTACCGCCACATCCGCGGCAACGACTACAGCGAGCCGCCGATCTTCTCCCGCTCGGGCAACCGCAACTACCGCGAGCCCTACGTGCGCGGCGACTGGCTGGGGCTGCGAGTGGCGCGGGAGTTGTGAGCACTACCAGGCTGTTGAAAAACTAACTACGTTGCCGCTACGGCGTTGAAAACGCCCTCAAAATGCTCATTTACCCCACGTAAACTGCGCTTTTTCGGCCGTTTTCGCCTTGCATCGGCTGCCTCGTCTACGTTTTTCAACGGCCTGCTACTGCCCACGCCGCCACCGGCGGCTAAATCAGGCGCCTTGCGGCGCGTCTACTCCATGAGGTCGCGCCGCCCGGAACACGCCACGGTCGCGGGTCGCCCGACCCGCCTTCCCGTGCCCCCATCCGGACCTGCCCATGAACACACATTCCCCCGGCGCCCTGCGTGAACTGCTCACCCTGATCCGGCCCTATCGCGGCCTGGTCGCCCTCTCCATCGCCCTCGGCATCCTCGGCGGCTTCAGCGTCACCGCGCTGCTGGCCACCATCAACGGCCTGCTGCACGCCGAAGGCAGCCTGACCAGCGGCACCCTGCTGACCTTCATCGGCCTCTGCGCCCTGGCGCTGGCCTGCTCCATCGGCTCGGACATGGGCACCAACTACGTCGGTCAGCACGTCATCGCCACCCTGCGCCAGGACCTGGGGCGCAAGGTGCTCTGCGCGCCCATCGAGCAGATCGAACGCTACCGCAGCCACCGCCTGATCCCGGTGCTGACCCACGACGTGGACACCGTCAGCGACCTGGCCTTCGCCTTCGCCCCCCTGGCCATCTCGCTGACGGTCACCACCGGCTGCCTGGGCTACCTCGCCTGGCTGTCCTGGCCGATGTTCCTGGTCACCGCCTTCGCCGTGCTGCTGGGCACTGCCATCCAGTACCTGGCCCGGCTGCGCGGCATCCACGGCTTCAACGCCGCGCGCGAAGCCGAGGACGAACTGCAGAAGCACTACAGCGGCATCGCCTCCGGCGCCAAGGAACTGCGCATCAGCCGCCCGCGCCGCCAGCGCATGTTCGGCGAGCGCATCCAGCGCACCGCCGACTACATCCGCGACACCCACGTGCGCTCCATCAACATCTTCGTGATCGCCAAGAGCCTCGGCTCGATGCTGTTCTTCGTGGTCATCGGGCTGCTGCTGGTGATCCAGCAGGCCTGGAACCTGGCGGACGCCGTGGCCACCAGCGGCTTCGTGCTGGTGCTGCTGTACATGAAGGGCCCGCTGGAGCACCTAGTCTCCACCCTGCCCATCGTCAGCCGCGCGCAGATCGCCTTCCGCCGCATCGGTGAACTCTCCGCGCAGTTCTCCTCCCCCGAGCCCTACCTGCTGCTGGAGGCCCCCGACGTACCGGACCGGCAGCTACAGAGCCTGGAGCTCAAGGGCGTGCGCTTCGCCTTCCCGCCGGTGGAGGGCGCCGCGCCCTTCGCCCTGGGCCCCATCGACCTGCGCATCGAGCAGGGCGAGATCCTCTTCATCGTCGGCGAGAACGGCTGCGGCAAGACCACCCTGATCAAGCTGCTGCTGGGCCTCTACACCCCGGACCAGGGCGAGATCCTGCTGGATGGCCAGGCCGTCACCGCCCGCACCCGGGATGACTACCGCCAGCTGTTCACCACGGTGTTCGCCGACTACTACCTGTTCGACGACCTGCTCCACGGCGGCGACGCCATCCCAGCGGATGCGGACAAGTACCTGCAACGCCTGGAGATCGCCCACAAGGTGCAGATCCGCGACGGCGCCTTCACCACCACCGACCTCTCCACCGGCCAGCGCAAGCGCCTGGCGCTGGTCAACGCCTGGCTGGAACGGCGCCCGGTGCTGGTGTTCGACGAATGGGCCGCCGACCAGGACCCGACCTTCCGCCGCATCTTCTATACCGAGCTGCTGCCCGAGCTGAAACGCCTGGGCAAGACCATCATCGTCATCAGCCATGACGACCGGTATTTCGAGCTGGCCGATCAGCTCATCCAACTGCGAAATGGCACTGCCGTGAGCAGCCGCCAGCCGGCGTGAAAAAAAGTTTTCCGGTTTCCGGGCGGTCTTCCGTCCTACTAAATGCGAACACTACTCACTATTAAAAACTGGACCATCTCGATGACGAAGTCTCTTTCACCCCGTTTGAAGGTCATGCTTCATCGCTCACTGCGCCCCACCCTGCTCGCCAGCAGCATCGGCCTCGCGCTCAGCGCGCCCTACGCCAGCCTGGTGCAAGCCCAGGAGATCAACCTCGACATCCCCGCCCAATCCCTGTCGAGCGCGCTCCAGGAGCTCGGTCGTCAAGGCAACCTGCAGATCCTCTACAGCCCGAGCCTGGTCAACAACCAGCGCACCCAGGCCATCAAGGGCCGCTACGAGCCCGCGGTCGCACTGGACATGCTGCTGCGCGGCAAGGGCATCAGCTACCAAGTCAACGGCAACAGCGTCACCCTCAGCGCCGCTGACCAGAGCACCCTGGAGCTGGGCGCCACCTCCGTGGTCTCCACCGGCCTGGGGGCCACCACCGAGGGCACCGGCTCCTACACCACCGGCGCCACCGGCACGGCGACCAAGCTGCCGCTGTCCATCCGCGAGACCCCGCAATCGGTCAGCGTGATCACCAGCCAGCGCATCCGTGACCAGAAGATGAACAGCTTGGAAGACGTGCTGACCAACGCCCCTGGCGTGCTCTACAAGAAGAAGAGCAACTCCTCGGACGACGAAGTGGGCATCTTCTCCCGCGGCATGAAGATCGAGAACTTCCAGGTGGACGGCATCCCCACCGTCTTCGAACCGGCGATGAGCAGCCAGTCCAACGACATGGCCGTCTACGACCGGGTCGAAGTGGTGCGCGGCGCCACCGGCCTGCTGGGCGGCATCGGCCAGCCCTCGGCCACCATCAACATGGTGCGCAAGCGCCCCACCAGCGACTTCGCCGCCTCGATCCAGGGCAGCGCCGGCTCCTGGGACAACTACCGCACCGAAGTGGACGTCTCCGGCCCGATGAACGAGCAAGGCACCCTGCGCGGCCGCATGGTGACGGCGTACCAGACTGCCAATTCCTTCGTCGACCGCCTCAGCACCGAGCGCAAGGTGGCCTACGGCATCATCGAAGCCGACCTCAGCGACCGCGACACCATCAGCCTCGGTCTCGACTACCAGGAGCGCAATTGCGACGCCTGCGGCTACTTCGGCTTCCCGGCGTTCTACAGCAACGGCCAGCGCACCGACTTCAAGCGCTCGTTCAACTCCGCCGCCGACTGGAGCCATGCGGACCGCCAGCGCACCTCGATCTTCGGCACCTACGAGCACCGTTTCGACAACGACTGGCTGGCCAAGGTCGCCGTCACCAACGTGCGCGACCGCAACGACGTGGAGTACGGCTGGTTCAGCAGCAACGGCTACCCCGACCAGCAGACCGGCGCCGGCACCGGCCTGTACTTCGCCAAGTGGCCGAGCAAACCCGAGCAGAACTCGGTGGACGCCTACGCCTCCGGCCCCTTCAGCCTGTTCGGCCGTGAGCACGAACTGGTGGTGGGCGCCAGCGCCATGCGCTATCGCAGCAACACCGGCGCCTACCCGCTGTGGGCCTTTCGCAACGGCGCCGGTGGCAGTTGGGACCCGGCCATCCCCAACGTCTACGACTGGCGTGGCGACATCACCAAGCCGCCGTTCAACCGCATCGGCGATCTGAAGTACAGCCAGCGCCAGTACGCGGCCTACACCACCGCCCGGTTCAAGCCCACCGACGACCTGTCGCTGATCCTCGGCACCCGCCTCAGCTACTTCAAGGTGGACCAGACCTCCGCCTACTACGGCTACGAGCCCACCCACATGAAGAAGCGCGAGACCGGCGAAGTCACCCCCTACGCCGGCATCGTTTACGACCTGGACGACACCTACTCGGTCTATGCCAGCTACACCAGCATCTACAAGCCGCAGTCGAGCCGGACCGTCGAAGGCAACTTCATGGACCCCACCGAAGGCGACAGCTACGAAGTGGGCACCAAGGCCGAGTACTACGACGGCAAGCTGAACCTCACCGCCGCCCTGTTCGAGTCCAAGCTCAGCAACTACGCGGTCGGCACCGGCCTGTACGACGCCTTCGACAACGAACTGGTGAAGCCCACCAAGATCAAGGTCAAGGGCATCGAGCTGGAGGCCACGGGTGAGCTGATGCCGGGCTGGCAAGTGCAGGCCGGCTACAGCCACGTGAACACCTACTACCCCCAAGGCGTCGACGTGAACGTGGGCTTCCCGCGCAACACCCTCAAGCTATTCACCACCTACGACCTGACCGGCGACCTCAATCGCCTCACCGTCGGCGGTGGCGTGCGCTGGGAGAGCGCCACCAGCTACTACGACAAGGAGATCAACGCGACCGCCACCCAAGGCAGCTACGCCCTCGTGGACCTGCTGGCACGCTACCGCTTCGACGAGCACTTCACCGGCAGCCTCAACGTCAACAACCTGTTAGACAAGAAGTACTACGTCAGCACCAGCGTCTACAGCGATCTGTACGGCGACCCCCGCAGCCTGACCGCCAGCCTGCGCTGGGAATACTGAAGGTTCGGCTAACGAATAGGCCGCTTCACTCGAAGCGGCCTTTTTCATTTCGGCCCAAAAGCCCGGCTCCCCTAGCGTAATGAAACTCCGCTCAGCGGCGCTCGAATGCCTCCTGCAACAGCCCCGCCAGCTCCGCGTACACTGTGTCGATGATCGGGGTGACTCCGCGCAGGCGCATGAAGTCGTGGGTTAGACCGGGGTATTCGCGCAGCGTCACCGCCACACCTTCGTGCTGCAGCCGCTGAGCAAAGGCGCGGCCTTCGTCCAGCAGTGGATCGAGCCCGGCCAGGGCGACGATGGCGGGCGCAACGCCTTCAAGGCTCGGGGTCAGCAATGGCGAGAAGCGCCAGTCATAGCGATCCTCCGGACTCCTTGCATAAAGCCCGTAGAACCACTCCAGCGTGTCACTCTCCAGCAGGTAGCCTTCGCTGAACAACTCCATGGAACTGCTGCGACGCGATGCGTCAGCCACGGGATAGCAGAGCAGTTGGGCAATCGGGACGATGGCCTGCGACTGCGCCGGGCGGACCGCCTGTATTGCCAGCACTGCGGCCAGCGTGGCCCCGGCGCTGTCGCCAGCGAAAACCACGCGCTGCGGATCGAGCCCCAACTCACGGCCGTGCTTGGCCAGCCAGCCGAGCGCATCGACCGCGTCGTCCAGGGCGGTGGGAAAGCGCGCCTCGGGCGCCAAGCGATAATCCACCGCCAGCACGGCGCAGGCGACCCGCGCGCAGAACTCGCGGCATACGCCGTCGTGGCTGTCGAGGCTACCGACTACGTAGCCACCACCATGTAGGTACAGCAGTACCGGCGCCGGAGCGGTACCGCCGGATCTGGTTCGGTAGAGCCGCAGGTCCCGTTGTGCGCCATCCCGGGTGGCAAAACGCAGCTCATCCACCTGGACGTCCTCCGGCGCCGCCCAGCGCAACTGGCGGGAGGTTTCCGCAAAGATCGAACGGGCCTGTTCGACCGTCATTTCGTGCAGCGCGCCGTTCAGGCTGCGGCCGTCTTCGGCCAGCTCAAGAAAGGCTTCGAGTTCGGGGTTCAACGACATATTCAACCTATTCGCATGAGGAAGTTAGCCGAGGGCGTCACAGCCCCCGGCGAGTTGCGCCTGCTCAGTGCACCGATGCCTGGTCCATCAGGGCCTGCAACTGCACGAGGCAGTCGTCCAGTAGGCACTCAATGGTCTCGACCCGGTAACGGCGGCAGCTGAAGTTGCAGTGCAGCGACAGGCGGCCATCGCGCAGTTGGGCCATGACCTCCAACTCATTGGCCAGGACCTCGTCCGCGCCATGGTCGCGCCCGGTGCCCTCGGCCACCACGGCGAACCGTTCGAGTGTTTGCTCGGAATTGAACTGGCCGAGGTAGCTGAAGCTCACCCTGGGACGGCTCATGCCCGCCAGGCGCTGGCGCAGCGGGGCCTCGCCCAGGTAGCGCAGCACGCCGTAGCCCATTCCGTTGTCCGGCACCGCCCGCAGTTGATCCTGGACAGCGCGCAGCGCTTCCAGCGTGTGGCCGGCCGGCGCCAATCGCAGCGGGTACTGGGTGGCAAACCAGCCCAGAGTACGGCTGACATCCAGATCGCTGCGTTCGCTCCCTCGACCGTGGTACTCCAGCTCCAGCAGCACCGACGCCTGCCCGCCCCAGCTGCACAACGCCCTGGCCAGTGCGCTCAGCAGCAGCTCGTTGAGTGAGGCGCCAAGTGCCGCAACCACCTGGCGCTGCAAGCGCTCGCTGGACGACTCCGACAGGAAGCGCTCCACGGTCGTCAGGTGGCAGGTCAGGTTGCGCCCTCTGGGGTTGTCGCACGGAATCCCGCCGTCCTCCCCTTCCAGCATTTCCAGCCAGTAGTCGCCCTGGCTGGCGGCCAGCTCGGCCGCCTGGGCCTGCCAGTGCTCGGCCCAGGCGCGATAGCTGTCCGTAGCGGGCTGCAGGCGCGGCTCTTGTCCCGCGACCAGCATGCGATAGGCCTGCAGCAAGTCCTCACTGAGGATGCGCCATGACACCAGGTCCATCGCCAGATGGTGGACCACCAGCAGCAGCCGCTCCTCTCCTTCGGGCAAGCCGATGTGCACGACCCGCAGCAGCGGCCCCGCCTGTAGGTCGAGGCTGAGCTGCGCCTCCTCCGCAACGGCCACGACCGCCTCTGGATGCTCGACCTGGCGTTGCCAAAGCGCCGCCTGTGGCACCTCCAGCACCGACTGGCGCCATTCCCCGTCCTGTTGCCGGAAGCTCAGCCGCAGCGCTTCATGATGGGCAATCACAGCCAGCACTGCGCGCTCCAGCGCTTGTAGGTCCATGGCCTGCCGCGGGCGCAGCAGCAGCGCCTGGTTGAAGTGCGCGGGGTTGCTCCGCTGCCTCTCCAGGAAGCGTGCCTGCACAGGCAGCAGGCAGAAATCCTGGCCATTCTCGATGTCAGGTCGCGCCTCGACCTTGGCGACCGACTCCGCAAGCCCCTCCAGCAAACCAGCGATGCTGGGCTGGCGTATCAGGTCGCGCAGCTTCAGGTCCAGTTGCAGATCCTGCCGCGCGCGAACCCGGGAGATCACCTGGAGGCAGAGGATCGAGTCGCCACCCAGTTCGAAGAAGTTGTCGGTGATGCCGACCCGCTCCACCTGCAGCACGTCCGCCCAGATTTCCGCCAACAGCCGCTCGGGCTCGGTGCGCGGGGCCACGTACTCGTCCTGCTGGAAGCTGGGCTCAGGCAGCGCCTTGCGATCCAGCTTGCCGTTGGGCGTGACCGGGAACGCCGCCATCGTGATGACCTGCGCTGGCACCATGTAATCGGGCAGTTCAAGACGCAGCGCGGCCTTCAGGCGCTCGCTCGCGTCTACCTGCGGGCAGACCACGTAGCCGATCAGTTGCTTGCCGGAAGCTGCGTCCCGCGCCACCACCAGGGCATCCTCGACGCCCTCCTGGCGGCGCAGGCAAGCCTCGACCTCGCCCAGTTCGATGCGGAAGCCACGCACCTTCACCTGATGGTCGATGCGACCAACGTAGTCGAGGATGCCGTCCTCGCGCAGGCGCACGAGGTCGCCGGTGCGATACAGGCGCGCCCCCGGCTGGCCGAAGGGGTCCGGGACGAAGCGCTCGGCGGTGAGTTCCGGGCGCCCCTGGTAACCCCGGGCCACGCCTTCGCCGCCGATGTAGAGCTCGCCAGCGAAACCGACAGGCAACGGGTTGAGGTTCTCGTCCAGCACGTGCAGCGAGCGCTGGCCCACCGCGCGCCCGATGGGCGCGTAGGCCGCCTGGCACTGCCCGCTCACAGGCACCTTCCACAGCATCGGCGTCACCACCGTTTCGGTGGGTCCGTAGCCATTGGTGAAGTACTGCGGGCGCAGCGCCGCCTTGACCTGCTCGAAGCTCTGCTCCGGCACCGCATCCCCGCCGAAGCAGTAGATGCGCACCGGCGGCGCCGGCATGCCGCTGCTTTCCACGAACTCGGCCATCTGCTTGAGGTAGGCCGGCGGGAAGCAGGCGATGGTGATGCCGTGTTCGTGCAGGGCGTGCAGGGTCTGCTCCGGCGTCCACAGGCCGCCATCGCGGATCACCAGGGTGCCGCCGCTGGACAAGGTGCTCAGCCAGCGCTCGTGGGCACCGTCGAAGGCGAAGGACATGAAATGCAGCTCGCGGGTGTCATCGCCCATCTCGTAGAGCCCGACAATTGCCTGGCAATGCATGCTCAGCGGCCCGTGGGTCACCGCCACGCCCTTGGGCCGGCCGGTGGAGCCCGAGGTGTAGATCAGGTAGGCCAGGTTGCCCGCGTCGAGACGGCTGGGCAGCGGCTCGCCGTTGCCCAGCGGCGCCAGTCCGTCGAGTTCCACCACCTTCAGGCCATCGGCGGTGGGCACACCTGCACGCAGGTCGCTGCGGGTGATCAGCAGGGCCATCGAGGAGTCCTCGATCATGTAGGCCAGGCGCTCCGCCGGGTACTCCAGGTCGAGCGGCACATAGGCGGCGCCGGCCTTCATCACCGCGAGCAGGCCGACCACCAGCTCCACAGAGCGGTCCAGCGCCACCCCCACCACGGTCTCGGGCCCTGCGCCCCTGGCCAAGAGCTCACGGGCCAGGCTGTTGGCGCGGCGCTCCAATTCGCCGTAGCTCAGGCGCTGCCCGCCACAGACCAGCGCGGTCGCCTCGGGCCGGCGGGCGGCCTGCTGCGCGATCAGCCCCGGCAGCAAAGTCGGCGAGTGGCTCGCCTCGCCCGGCAGGCTCCAGTCCATGGCCACCTGCAGTTGCGCAGCTGACAGGCGTTGCAGGTTGCCCAGACGCTCCTCGGGTTGGCACAGCATGGCCTCCAGGGTGTCCTCCATCACCTGGCGGATGCGCTCCACCGCAGCCTCGGAGAAGCTCGCGCGCAGGTACATGTATTCGATCATCAGGCTGTCGCCCAGGTGCACTGCCAGGTCCATGGGGAAGTTGGTCAGCCCCAAGTCGTCGGACTGGCCGAAGGTCAGCCCGGCCGCCTCGGCCTCGCGCAGGCGCTGGTCGATCGGGTAGTTCTCGAACACGATGATGCTGTCGAACAGCGCCTGGCCGCCGAGACCGGACCAGCGCTGCACATCCGCCAGCGGCGCATGGGACCAGGCGCGGATATCCAGGTTGTAGCCCTGTAACTGGCGCAGCCAGTCGTCCAGCCGCTGCGTCGGCTCCAGCTCCTGGATCACCGGCAGGGTGTTGATGAACAGCCCCAGCATGCTGTCGGCATGGGGCAGGCTCTCCGGCCGCCCCGCCACGGTGGCGCCAAAGGCCACGCGGCGCTGCCCGGTGTAGCGTTGCAGCAAGAGCAGCCAGGCGCCCTGGATCAAGGTGTTCGGGGTGATCCGCAGTTGCCGGCAGAACTGCTGCATGCGTGTGGTCCATTGCGCGTCCCAGTTGGAATACAGCGCATGGTGGCCGCGGCCCTGGCCATCGTGACGCGGGTGGACGGCCTGTGCCAGGACAGTAGGCTCGCACTCGGCCAGACGCTCGCGCCAGAAGCCTTCGAGTGCGTTCGCATCCTGGTTCTGCAGCCAGGCGATGAAGTCGCCATAGCGCCCCGCCCGCTCCTCCAGCGGCTTGCCCACGTAATGTTCGAGCACCTCGGCGAACAGAGTCGAGCTGCTCCAGCCGTCCATGAGGATGTGGTGACCGGTCCAGACCATCTGGTAACTGGCGTCGTCGATGCGTACCAACAGCATGCGCTGCAAGGGCGCCGCAGCGAGGTCGAAGCCGCGTTGGGCTTCCTCGCGTGCCAGCGCTTTCAGGGCCTCATCGGATACGCTGCGGTCGCGCCAGTCGAGCACCTGGATCGGCATCTGCGCATGGCGATGCACCACCTGCAGGGGATCGCCGGCCTGCCAGTGGAAGCTGGTGCGCAGCACGTCGTGGCGGGCGGTGACGAACGCCCAGGCATCGGCGAAGCGGTCGAGATCCAGCCCGGTCACGGACAGACTGATCTGGTTGATGTAAAGCGCCTCGCCGCTGTCCTCCAGGGTGTGGAACAGCATGCCCTGCTGCATCGGCGACAACGGGTAGACGTCCTCGATCTCGCTCTCCGCGACCGGCAATGCCGCACGGCGCTCCGCGCTGACTTCCACGCGGGTGACGGGCTGTGTCTGCTCGATTGCCGGCGCGAGTCCAGCCAGGGCGGCGGCCAGTTGGGCGACGGTCTGGTTCTCGAACACCAGCCGCGGCGACACCTCCAGGCCGGCCTGGCGCGAGCGGCTGGCAATCTGGATGGATACGATGGAATCTCCACCAAGCTCGAAGAAGTTGTCGGTGATCCCGACTCGCTCGACTCTCAGTACTTCCTGCCAGATGGTCGACAGACGCTGTTCCAGTTCGCTTGTCGGCGCCACGTATTCGCGACTCGACTGCACCATGTCCACCGTAGGCAGGGCCTTGCGATCCAGCTTGCCATTGGGCGACAGCGGCATGCGTTCCAGCAGTACCCATTGCGCCGGCACCATGTAGTCCGGCAACGAGCCCAGCAACTGCGCCTTGACGCCCTGCCAGTAACTGCCCTGGACCTCCGCCTCGGCACAGGCTAGGGATGCCGGCTCCGGCACCAGATAAGCCACCAGTTGCTTGCCGCTGGGACCGTCGACGGCCACCACCAAGGCTTCGCGTACCGGCTCCTGTTCTTGCAGGCGCGCCTCGATCTCGCCCAGCTCGATGCGGAACCCACGTATCTTTACCTGATGGTCAACCCGGCCGACGTACTCGATCTCGCCCTCCGCGCTGTAGCGCGCCAGATCGCCCGTGCGGTAGAGGCGTGCACCGGGCTGCGCGGAGAAGGGATCAGGAATGAAGCGTTCGGCAGTCAGGCCGGGGCGATTGAAATAGCCGCGCGCCAGCAGTTCACCACCTATCACCAGCTCGCCGACCAGGCCGACCGGCACGGGCATGCCTATTTCGTCCAGCAGGTAGATGCTGCGTCCCGGAAGCACCCGACCGATGGGCATGGTCAGCGGCAGGGGCCGCTCTTCTCGCACATAGGGCGCGCAGTCCAGTGTGGTCGCAGTGACGGTGGCCTCGGTAGGTCCATAAGTATTAAGCAGCCGGATGTCTCCCAGCCCAGCCTGGCGCCATGCCGCCAAACCCTCCGGCGGCATGGCCTCACCACCGCTGTGGACCTGTCTGAGCGCCCCGTAGCTGCGCGGGCCGGCCTGGGCGAAGTCGCGGGCAAGCATGTACCAGTAGGCAGTGGTCAGATCGACGACGCTGATGCGCTTTTCGATCAGCTCCTGATAAAAGGTCTCGCTGCTCCAGATCTCGTTGCCGCGCAGCACCACCGAGGCGCCGCAGATCAGCGCCGGGTAGAGTTGCTCGACGAAGCCGTCGAAGTTGAAGGTGGAGAACTGCAGGACACGGTCGGATTCTTCGAGGTCGAAGAAGTCCAGCGCCACCCAGGCATGCCGGGCCAAAGACTGGTGGCTGATGCCAACGCCCTTGGGCCGCCCGGTCGAACCCGAGGTGAACATGATGTAGGCCAGGTTGTACGGGTGCAACGGTACCTGTAGGTCTTGGCCATCCAGCGCTCTCCAGGCGACGTCCCGGTCCAGGCACAGGCGCGGCAGCGCAGCGGGAATCGGCAAGCGCTCCAGCAGGGATTGCTGGGTCAGGACCAGCGCCGCGCCGCTGTCCTCAATCATGCACAGCAATCGGTCGGCCGGGTAACTCGGGTCCAGCGGCACGTAAGCGCCGCCGGCCTTGAGCACCGCCAGCAGGCCGACCACCAGATCAAGCCCACGCTCCACGGCGATCCCGACCCGTATATCCGGGCCGATGCCCTGCGCCTTCAAATGTCTGGCCAGGCGGTTGGCACGCAGATTGAGTGCGCCGTAGGACAGTTGGCAATCCTCGAACAACAGCGCCGGAGCGTCCGGGTTGGCTTGCGCCTGGGCCTCGAACAGTTCGTGCACGAAGCGCTCGCTCGGGTAGTCGATGGTCGCACTGCTCCACTGCTCGACCAGCCTGCTCCGCTCGTCTGCCTCCAAGAAGTCCAGGCTGCCCAGCGTGGCATACGGCTGCTCGGCCATGAGCCCGATGAGGTTCACCAGATGGTCCGCCAGGCGCCGCACGACAGGCTCGCTGAAATGCGCCCTGTCGTAGCCGAACTCCAGCACCAGGCCGTCTTCCAGGCTGACACTCAGGGTCAACGGATAGTTGGTCAGCTCGTGATTGGCCAACTCGCCGAAGCGCAGGTCCTGCGAAGCGCCCTGCTGCAAGACCGCGGAAACCGGGTAATTCTCGAACACCAACAGGCTGTCGAACAGGCTTTCACCACCCTGTCCCGCCCAGCGCTGGATGTCGTTCAAGGGCGTGTATTCGTGCTCGCGCAACTCGAGATTGAGCGCCTGCACCTGCTCCAGCCATTGCGCCACGCGCTGCTGCGGTGCGGGCGCACCGATCACCGGCAGGGTGTTGATGAACAGCCCAAGCTGCTGCTCGATGCCCGGCAGCTCCACCGGGCGCCCGGACACCGTGGCACCGAAGGCCACGCTGCGCTGGCCGCTGTAGCGCTGCAGCAGGAGCAGCCAGGCCGATTGCACCAGGGTGTTGAGGGTGACCTGCTGCTGGCGGGCAAAGGCCTGCAGGCGGCGGGTCTGCCCGGCATCCAGGCGTGCGCTGTGCAGCGCCTGGCCGGGCTCGGGGCTGGCCACGCGGCCACAGGCCAGGGCCAGGCGGGTCGGTTCCTCCAGCGGCGCCAGCTGCTCCAACCAGAAGCGTTCGCTGGCGGCTCTGTCCTGGCGCTGCAGCCAGGCGAGGTAGTCCTGGTAGCGCCCTTCCGGTGCGGCGACGTCCTGCCCGGCATAGGCCTGCAGCACTTCGCCCAGCAGGCGCGAGTTGCTCCAGCCGTCCATGAGGATGTGGTGGCTGGTGTAGATCAGGTGGTGACTGTCATCGCCGGTGCGCAGCAGGCACAGGCGCAGTAGCGGCGGCCGCGCCAGGTCGAAGCCACGGTCCAGCTCGTGAGCGGCACGCGCGTCCAGGGCGGTTGCGTCGGCGCCCTCCTCCACACGGATTTCCAGGGCCGCCTGGCGGTGGATCACCTGGCGCGGAGCGTCCAGCCCCGCGTCCCAGATGAAGCCGGCGCGCAGCAGCTCGTGGCGGTCGACCGCCTGCTGCCAGGCACTGGCGAACCGCGCCACATCGAGGCCACGGATGTCCAGGCGCATCTGGTTGACGTAGGTGCGCCCGCTGGCCTCGTACAGGCTGTGGAACAGCATGCCCTGCTGCATGGGCGACAGCGGGTAGAGGGTGGCCACTTCGCGGGCCGGCAGCGCCAGCGCGTCCAGCTGGGCCTGGTCGAGCCCGGCCAGGGGCACGTCGCTGGGCGTCAGGCCGGCGTTGCGCGTGTCGCAGCAGTGTTCGATCAGCGCCTCCAGCGCCTGCTGGTAGGCCTCTGCCAGGCGGGTGATGGTGGCCTCGGCGAACACGTCGCCGCTGAAGGTCCAGTTCAGGCTCAGCTCGCCGCCGAACACCTGGCCATCGACACTGAGCCAGTTGCCCAGGGGCGCCTGCGGGTCCTGCCCGGCGCCACGGCCCTCCTCAGCCGGTACCCAGAGCGCGCCCTCGGCGAAGTCGCCGTCGAACTGGCCCAGGTAGTTGAAGGTGATGCGCGGCTGCGGCAGGCCGGCGAGCGTGGCGCGGGCCTCGTCGCTGCCCAGGTGGCGCAGCAGGCCGTGGCCCAGGCCCTTGTCCGGAGTGCTGCGCAGTTGCTCCTTGATGTGCTTGATGGCGGTGCCGATGTCGGCTGCCGGCTCCAGGCGCACCGGGAACAGGCTGGTGAACCAGCCGACGGTGCGCGACAGGTCGATGTCCTCGAACAGGTCCTCGCGGCCGTGGCCTTCCAGCTGCACCAGTGCCGAGGCCTCGCCCGTCCAGGCGCAGACGGCCTGGGCCAGGGCGGTCAGCAGCAGGTCGTTGACCTGGGTGCGGTACGCGGCCGGTGCATCCTGCAGCAGTTGCCGGGTGCGGGTGGCGTCCAGGCGGGTGGCAACGCTGCGGGCATGGCGGTTGTCCAGGGCGCCCGCCGGGTTGTCGCGCGGCAGGTCCGCCGGCGCGTCGTGCAGCAACTGTTGCCAGTAGCCGAGCTGGGCGTCCATGGCGGCGGAACGGGCATGGTCGCGAAGGCGCTCGCCCCAGGCCTTGAAGGACGTGGTCTTGGCCGGCAGTCGCGGCGTTTCGCCAGCCTGCAGCTGGCGGTATGCGGTCTGCAGGTCTTCCAGCAGGATGCGCCAGGAGACGCCGTCCACCACCAGGTGATGGATCGCCAGCAGCAGGCGCTGCCCGCCGTCGGGCAGCTCGATCAGGGCCAGGCGCAGCATGGGGCCGGCGGCCAGGTCGAGGCTGCGCTGCACCTCGCTGCAGAAGGCCGGCAGTGCATCGAGGCTGTCCAGCTGACCACACCAGAGCAGCTCATCGGCGGCGGCCGCCTCGGCATGGGCCTGCACCCAGGCATCCTCGACCTGGCGATAGCGCAGGCGCAGGGCATCGTGGTGCTGCAGCAGCTGGGCCAGGGCGCCAGTCAGCAGCACGGCGTCCAGCGGCTCGTTCGGGGCCAGCAGCAGGGACTGGTTCCAGTGGTGGCGGTTGGGGATCCCGGTGTCGAAGAACGCCTGCTGGATCGGCAGCAGCGGCGCTTCCCCGGTGACCGGTCCCTGGTCCACCTGCAGCGCCTCGCTGAGCTGGGCCACGGTGGCCAGGCGGCGGATGCTCTGGTGCTGGAACAGGTCGCGCGGGGCGATGCGGATGCCCGCCTGGCGCGCGCGGCTGACGATCTGGATGGAGATGATGGAGTCCCCGCCCAGCTCGAAGAAGTTGTCGTCCACGCCCACCTGCTCCAGGCGCAGCACGTCCTGCCAGATCAGCGCCAGGCGCTGCTCCAGTTCGTTGCGCGGTGCCTGGTACTCGCTGCGGGCCTGGGTCGGGTCCGGCTTGGGCAGGGCCTTGCGGTCCAGCTTGCCGTTGGGCGAGAGCGGCATGCGCTCCAGCAGCAGCCACTGCGCCGGCACCATGTAGTCCGGCAGCACCTCCAGCAGGCGTGCCTTGACACCCTGCAGGTAGCCACCCTGGATTTCCGCCTCGGCGCGGGCCAGGGATTCCGGCTCCGGCACCAGGTAGGCCAGCAGCTGCTTGCCGCTGGGACCGTCGGCAGCCACCACCACGGCTTCGCGCACGGCGTCCTGCTCCTGCAGGCGGGCTTCGATCTCGCCCAGCTCGATGCGCAGGCCGCGGATCTTCACCTGGTGATCGATACGACCGGCGTATTCGATCACCCCATCCTCGCGCTGGCGCGCCAGGTCGCCGGTGCGGTACAGGCGCTCGCCGTTACCGAAGGGGCTGGTGACGAAGCGCTCGGCGGTCAGCGCCGGGCGGCGGTGGTAGCCGCGCGCCAGGCCGATGCCGCCCAGGTACAGCTCGCCGGTGACGCCGGGGCTCACCGGGTTCAGTTCAGAGTCGAGGACGTAGGTCTGCAGGTTGGCGATGGGCTGGCCGATGGGCACCGCGTCCTTGCCCTCTTCCACGCAGGTCCAGTGGGTGACGTCGATGGCCGCTTCGGTGGGGCCGTAGAGGTTGTACAGGCCCGCCTGGGGCAGCAGTGCCAGGGTCTGGCGTTGCAGCTCCACCGGCAGCGCCTCGCCGGAGCAGACGATGCGGCGCAGCGAGGTGCAGCGGGCGGCGTTTTCGTCACCGACGAAGGCCTGCAGCATCGAGGGCACGAAGTGCAAGGTGCTGATGCCTTCCTCGGTGATCAGTTGCACCAGGCGCGCCGGGTCGCGGTGGTCACCGGGCAGCGCCATGACCAGGCGCGCCCCTTCCATCAGCGGCCAGAAGAACTCCCACACCGAGACGTCGAAACTGAACGGCGTCTTCTGCAGCACGCTGTCTTCAGTGCCCAGCTGATACGCCTCCTGCATCCACGCCAGGCGGTTGTGCAGGGCGATATGGCGGTTGCCGGCACCCTTGGGCTTACCGGTGGAGCCGGAGGTGTAGATGACGTAGGCGAGGTTTTCCGGGTGCAGCAGTACACCGGGGTTGGTTTCGTCCTGATCGACCCAAGCCATCGATTGATCCAGTTCCAGCACCGGCAGCCCGGCGGGAATCGGCAGCCCGGCGCGCAGATGCGACTGGGTCAGCAGCAAGGCGATGCCACTGTCCTCGAACATGTAGGCCAGGCGGTCCTGGGGGTATTCCGGGTCCAGCGGCACGTAGGCGCCGCCGGCCTTGAGGATGGCCATGAGCCCCACCACCATTTCCACCGAACGCTCGGCGGCGATGCCCACCAGCATGTCCGGGCCCACGCCCAGGCTGCGCAGGTGATGGGCCAGGCGGTTGGCCTCGGCGTTCAGCTCGGCGTAGCTGAGGGTGCGCGCGGCGAAGGTCAGTGCCGGGGCATTCGGCTGGCTGAGCGCACGCTGCTCGAACAGCTGGTGCACGTAGATGCTGCCGGGGTAGTCGCGGGCGGTGTGGTTCCAACCCTGGATCGCGCGCTCACGCTCACTGGCGGTGAGCATCGGCAGGTCGCCGAGGCGGCTGCGCGGCTGCTCGGCGATGGCGGCCAGCAGGTTCTGCCAGTGCACCGCCATGCGCTGGATGCGCTCGGCGTCGAACAGGTCGGTGGCGTAGATCAGCGAGGCACTGAGGCCACGGGGGTGCTCGGTGCAGTCCAGGCTCAGGTCGAACTGGGTGGTGGGCATGGCCCAGTGCACCGGCTCCACCCGCAGGCCCGGCAACACGGCCGCCAGGCCGCCCACTTCACCGGCGCTCACCTGGTAGTTGAACATCACCTGGAACAGCGGGCTTTGGCTGAGGCTGCGCTCCGGTTGCAGGGCGTCCACCAGTTGCTCGAACGGCAGGTCCTGGTGGGCCTGGGCAGCCAGGGCGGCCTGGCGGGTCTGTTGCAGCAGGTCGACGAAGGAAGCGTCGTTCTCCACCTGGGCGCGCAGCACCTGGGTGTTGACGAAGAAGCCCAGCAGGCGCTCGGTCTCGGCGCGGTTGCGGTTGGCGGACGGCACGCCGACACGGATGTCGCCCTGCCCGCAATAACGCTGCAGCAGGAGCTGGAAGGAGGCCAGCAGCAGCATGAACGGCGAGCAGCCTTCACGCTGAGCCAGCTGCTTGAGGCGGGCGAACAGCGCGCCGTCCAGCTCCAGGCTCAGGCGCGCGCCCTGGGCGCTGCGCAGTGCGGGGCGCGGGCGGTCGGCTGGCAGCTCCAGCAGCGGCTGCTCGCCACTCAGCTGTGCGGTCCAGTAGGCCAGCTGGCGCTCGCGTTCGCCGGCCTCCATCCAGTGGCGCTGCCAGGCCGCGTAGTCGGCGTACTGGATGGCCAATGGTGGCAGCTTGGCGTCGTGCCCGAGGCGGAAGCCCTGGTAGAGGGTGATCAGCTCTTCCACCATCAGCTGCATCGACCAGCCATCAGAGACGATGTGGTGCTGGGTCAGCACCAGCACCCGGTCGTCCTCACCCAGCTCCAGCAGGCGCACCCGCAGCAGCGGTCCGTGCTCCAGGTCGAAGGGACGCTGCGCCTCCCGGCCGATGGCCTCGGCCAGCAGCGCCTCGTCGGCACCCGTCAGGGGCTCGTGCTCGATGACGACCCGCCCCTGGGGGTGGATGTGCTGGCGCGGCTGCCCATCCTCCAGCACGAAGGTGGTGCGCAGCGGTTCGTGCCGGGCCACCAGCGCGTCGAAGCTCCGCTGCAACGCGTCGAGATCCAGCTCGCCCTTCAGGCGCAGCGCCGTGGGCATGTTGTAGGCGGCGCTGTCCGGCTCCAGCTGCCAGAGGAACCACTGGCGCTGCTGGGCGTAGGACAGCGGCAGCCCCTCGCGTTCGCTGAGCGGCACGATGGGCAGCCGGGCGAGGTTGACGCCCTTCTCCGCCAGCTTGCGGAACAGGGCCTGGCGACGCGGGTGGTCCAGCCCCTTGATGCGCTCGACCAGGACCTGGGCCTGCGACGATTCCTGCTTAAGCATCGCAGGCCTCCAGCTCGTCCAGTGCCTCGAAGATCGCGCCGAAATCGTCTTCCATACCGCCCAGCTCCCTCGTTTTCTCGATCAGCGCCGCCAGCTCCTCGATGGAGGTGGCGGTGTAGAAATCCTGCATCGGTAGGTCGATGCCCAGTTCGTTCTTCAGGCGCGAGGCCACCCGCACCAGCAGCAGCGAGTGCCCGCCCAGCTCGAAGAAGTTGTCCTTCAGGCCGACCCGCTCCACCTGCAGCAGCTCGGCCCAGATGCCGGCCAGGCGCTGCTCCAGCTCGCTGCGCGGCGCCTCGTAGTCCGCCAGCAGCTGGCGGGTGTCGAGTTGCGCCAGGGCCTTGCGGTCGAGCTTGCCGTTGGCGTTCAGCGGCATGCTCTCCAGCAGCACCCAGTGCGCCGGCACCATGTAGTCCGGCAGCTGGCGCCGCAGCGCGGCCTTGAGCGCCTCGCGGATGGCCCGCTGGTCGTCCTCGCTGTCGCCACGCACGCCCCAGCTGGCGGCATCGGCCACCAGGTAGGCCACCAGGTGGCGGCCCACGGCCAGGTCCTGGGCGAGCACGGCGATGTCGCGCACGCCCTCCTGCTCGCGGATGCGTGCCTCGATCTCGCCCAGCTCGATGCGGAAGCCGCGGATCTTCACCTGGTGGTCCACCCGGCCGACGTACTCCAGCACGCCGTCCAGGCGCCGCCGCACCAGGTCGCCGGAGCGGTACAGGCGCTGCCCGGGCACCCGGGCGAAGGGGTCGGGCACGAAGCTCAGGGCGGTTCGCACCGGGTCGCCGACGTAGCCCCGGCCGACGCCGGTGCCGCTGATGCACAGCTCGCCCACGGCGCGCGGGCACACCAGCTCCAGCTGGCCGTCCAGCACGTGCAGCTGGTTGTTGTCGGTGGGCAGGCCGATGGGCAGGTAGGTGCTGCCGGTGTCCGCCTCGACCACGCGGGTCAGCGACACGTCGTCCGAGCATTCGGCCGGGCCGTAGGCGTTGACCAGCGGGATCCGGGGGTAGCGCTGCAGCCAGCGGCGCGCCAGCTCCGGCGGCATCGCCTCGCCGGTCGTGAGCATCCAGTGCAGGCCCGGCAGCGCGATGGGCGCGGCTTCGAGCATGCCCTGGATCAGCGAGGGCACGCTCTCCAGCACGGTGATTCCGGCCTGGTTGACGTGGTTCAGCAGCGCCTCGGGGTCGTGGGCGATCTCGTCCGGGACGATCTCCACCCGCGCGCCGCAGAGGCCGGCGGTGAGGAACTGCCACACGGAGATGTCGAAGCTCTGGGAAGCGGTCTGGGCGATCACGTCGTCCATGCCGAGGCCCAGGTACGGCAGCTTGCTCAGCTGGTTGTTGAGCATCCCCGCCTGCTCGACCATCACGCCCTTGGGCGCGCCGGTGGAGCCGGAGGTGTAGATCACGTAGGCCAGGTGGCGCGGCCCGATGGGCAGGCACGGCGCGGCAGAGGCATGGCCGTCCTGCACGTGCTCCCACACCAGCAGGCGCGGGCGCGCGGCCTCCTCCACTTCGGCCAGCAGCGGCGCCAGGGTCGGCAGGCACGCCTCGGTGCACACCAGCACCGGCGCACGGCTGAGGGTGAGGATGTGGCGCAGGCGCTGGGCCGGCAGGTGCGGGTCCAGCGGCAGGTAGCCGGCGGCGGCCTTGAGGGTGCCGAGGATCATCCCCAGCAGCGGCAGGCCACGCTCGGCCAGCAGCGCCACGCTCTGGTCGGGCTGCACGCCGGCCTCCAGCAGGGCCTGGGCCATGCGATTGCCCAGTGCATCCAGGCGCGCGTAGCTCCAGCGCTCGCCCTGGCAGCTGGCGGCGATGCGTTGCGGGTGCTGCGCCGCCTGGGCCTCGAACAGGCGCGGGTAGCCGCCGTCCAGCGGGTAGTCGCGGTCCGACTGGTTGAAGGTGTGCAGCAGGTGCTCGCGCTCGTCCGGGCCGAGCAGCGGCAAGGCGTCGAAACGCGCCTCCAGGTGCTCGCCCAGGGCCAGCAACAGGCGCTTGAAGTCGCCCAGCAGCTGGCTGACGGTGGTTTCGTCGAACCAGCGGCGGTCGTAGGACAGGTGCAGGCCCAAGGCATCACCGGGGTAGATGACCACGGTCATCGGGTAGTTGGTGTGGGTGCGCCCGGAATCCGAGCTGATGTTGAAGTTCTCCACCTGGGTCAGCACGCCGTCCTCGATGGGCGCGTTCTCGAACACGAAGAGGCTGTCGAACAGCGACTGGCCCTTGCCGATCTCGCTGCAGGCCTGGATGTCCACCAGCGGCAGGTGCTCATGCTCGCGCAGGCGCAGATTGAGGGCGAACAGCTGCTGCAGCCAGCCGCTCACCGTCGTGGCGCTGCCCGCCTCGGGCAGGTGCACGCGCAGGGGGATGCTGTTGATGAACAGGCCGACGGTGCGCTGCATGTCCGGCACGTCCACCGGGCGGCCGGCCACGGTCACGCCGAAGACCAGGTCACGGGAGCCGCTGTAGCGGTGCAGCACCAGCGCCCAGGCGGCCTGGACCAGGGTGTTGACGGTGAGCTGGTGGCGCTGGGCGAGTTCGCGCAGCTGTCGGCCTTCGCTTGCCTCCAGGTGGGCGTGCAGGTCGCCGATGCTCGAATGCCCGGCGTCCTTCAGCGGCTGGCGGTCGAAAGGCAGGCTGGTGGGCTGCTCGAAGCCGGCCAGCTGCTCGCGCCACAGCTGCGCGGAGGCCGGCAGGTCCTGGCGCTTCAGCCAGCGGATGAAGTCGGCGTAGCGCGAGGCCGGTGCCAGGCGCGCCTCACGGCCTTCGCCGAGGGCGGCGTAGAGCTCGAAGAACTCGTCCACCAGCAGCGAGCGGCACCAGGCGTCGATGAGGATGTGGTGGTTGCTCAGGACGAAGCCGAAGCGGCGCTCGCCCAGCTGGATCAGCCGCAGGCGGAAAGGCACCGCGCCCTGCAGGTCGAAGCCCTGGCGGCGCTCCTCGGCGAGCATCTCGCGCAGCTTGGCCTCGTGTTCGGCGGCCGGCACGTCGCGCCAGTCGTGCAGTTGCACGTCCGGCTGCGCGGTGCGGCGGACGATCTGCAGCAGGCGCTCGCCCACGGTCCAGGAGAAAGTGGTGCGCAGCGCGTCGTGGCGCTGACCGACGGCCTGCCAGGCGCGGGCGAAGCGCTCGGGGTCGATCTCGGTTTCGACGCTGTAGCAGTACTGCATCATGTAGATGCCGGAGCCCGGCTCCAGCAGCGTGTGCATCAGCAGGCCTTCCTGCATGGGCGACAGCGGGTAGATGTCTTCCACCTCGCGCAGGTCCACCGGCAGCGCGTCCAGCTGCGCCTGGGTCAGGCCCGCCAGGGGGAAGTCGGCCGGGGTGGCGCCGCCGGCCTTGGCGTCCAGGCAGTGTCCGACCAGCGCCGTCAGTTCGCGGGCGTAGTCGGCGGCCAGTGCGGCGATGGCGGTCTCGTCGAACATCTCCTGGCTGAAGGTCCAGCCCAGCTCCAGTTCACCACCCAGCACCTGGCCGTTGACGCTCAGCCAGTTGCCCAGCGGCGCCTCGGCCGACTGGGTGGCGCCGACGCTTTCGGCGGCAGGCGCGAACAGGCGCTCGTCGCCGAAGCCCTGGTCGAACTGGCCGAGGTAGTTGAAGGTCACCCGCGCCTGTGGCAGCGCCTCCAGGGCGGCCCGTTGCGCGGGTGTGCCCAGGTGGCGCAGCACGCCATGGCCGATGCCCCGGTCGGGCACCCCACGCAGTTGCTCCTTGATCGCCTTGATCGAGCCGGCCAGGCCCTCGGCCGGGCTCAGCGCCACCGGGAACAGGCTGGTGAACCAGCCGACGGTGCGGCTCAGGTCGACGCCCTCGAACAGGTCTTCGCGGCCGTGGCCCTCCAGTTGCACCAGCGCACTGCCCTGCCCGCTCCAGCGGCACAGCACGCGCGCCAGGGCGGTGAGCAGCAGGTCGTTGACCTGGGTGCGATACGCGGCGGGCGCCTGCTGCAACAGCTGGCGGGTGGTCTCGGCGTCCAGGCGGCAATGCAGGGTGCGGGCGTGGCGCACCTGCAGTCCGGCGTCGCGGCGTGCGCCCGGCAGGTCATCCGCCTGGCCGCTGAGGCTCGCCTGCCAATAGGCCAGCTCGGCGTCACGGGCCGGCTCGCGGGCCCATTGGCCCAGGCGCTCGGCCCAGGCCTTGAAGGCGGTGCCCTTCTCCGCCGGTGCCGGGGTGCGGCCGGCGAGCAGCGCCGTGCAGGCCTGCTCCAGGTCCTCCAGCAGGATGCGCCAGGACACGCCGTCCACCACCAGGTGATGGATCACCAGCAGCAGGCGCTGGCTGCCGTCGGCGAGGTCGAACAGCACCGCGCGCAGCAGCGGTCCGTCGGCCAGGTCGAGGCTGCGTTGCGCCTCGTCGGCCATCGCCTGCAACTGCGCCGCGTCACTCGCCTGGTGCTGCCACAGCAGGCTGGCCGGCACGGTGGCCTGGTGTTCTGCACGCCAGCCGTCCGCCTGCTGGCGGAAGACCAGGCGCAGGGCGTCGTGCTGGGCCACCAGCACCGCCAGGACCTGTTCGACGACGGGGGCAGTCAGCGGCTGGCGCGGCTGCAGCATGACCGCCTGGTTGTAGTGATGGGGCTCGGCCTGCACCCGTTCGAAGAAACGGGCCTGCACCGGCAACAGGGGCATCTCGCCGCTGACCTGGGCCGGCGCACGGGGCGCTGCCGGGCGGCTGTCCACCCTGGCGACCTGGGCCAGCTGGGCGATGGTCTGTTTCTCGAACAGCTGGCGCGGGGTCAGCTTGATGCCCTGGCGCTTGGCCCGGGCAATGATCTGCAGGCTGAGGATGGAGTCGCCGCCCAGCTCGAAGAAGTTGTCCTCGACGCCGATGGCCTCGCGCTTGAGCACCGCCTGCCAGATGGCCACCAGTTGTTCCTCGACCGGCGTGCTCGGCGCCACGTGGCGCTTCTGCTGCACCTCGGGCTGGGGCAGCGCGCGGCGGTCCAGCTTGCCGTTGGCGGTCAGCGGCAGGCGCTCCAGCAGCAGCAGGTGGGCCGGCACCAGGTAGTCCGGCAGCCGTGCCTGCAGCTGTTCGCGCAGGGCCTGGGCGCTCAGGTTGGCGTCCTCGGGCACGCACCAGCCGATCAGTTGCAGCTGCGCCTGCTCGTCGCCCTGGGGCACGGCCAACACCACGGCGTCGTGCACGCCGGGCAGGCCACGCAGCACGCGGGCGACCTCGCCCGGCTCGACGCGGTAGCCACGGATCTTCACCTGGTCGTCGGCGCGGCCGAGGAAGTGCAGCAGGCCCTCAGCGTCCTGACGCACGCGGTCGCCGCTGCGGTACAGGCGCGCACCCGGCGCGCCGAAGGGGTCGGGGACGAAGCGCTCGGCGGTGAGCGCGGCCTGGCCGAGGTAGCCCTGGGCCAGGCTGTCACCCCCGATGTACAGCTCGCCGACGACGCGCGCCGGCAGCGGGTTGAGCACATCGTCCAGCACCTGCACCCGGGCGCCCGGCAAGGCCTCGCCCAGGGGGATGCCGGCGCCTTCGGCCAGCTCACCCCGCACCTCGTGGGTGAGCACGCCCACGGTGGTCTCGCTGGGGCCGTAGTGGTTGATGAAGCGGCAGCCGGGCTTGAGTTCGCGCACCTTGCGGTACAGCGCCGGGGAACAGGCCTCGCCGCCGACGATCAGCGCGTGCTCGGGCAGCGCATCGGCCGCATTGGCCGCCTGCAGCAGGCCACCGAGGTGGCTGGGGACGATCTTCAGCACACCGATGCGCTGCTCGGCCATGTAGGCGGCGAAGGCATCCGGGTCGAAGCCCAGGGACTCCGGCAGCACGTGCAGCGTCCGCCCGGAACACAGGGCGCCGAACAGCACGGTGTGGCCGAGGTCGGCGGCGATGGTGGAGACCAGCGCCAGGCTGGCGTCCGCCGGCAGGTCCAGGCGCTGCAGCAGGCCGTCGACATAGCTGGCCAGCGCGCCGTGGCTGACCACCACGCCCTTGGGCTGGCCGGTGGAGCCGGAGGTGTGGATCACGTAGGCCGGAGCCTCGGGCAACGCCGCAAGCACAGGCGCCTCGGCGGGCAGCACAGCCCAGTGTTCGGGCTGGTACGGCTGCACCTGGCAGCCGCTGTCGGCCAGTGCCGCCTGGCGCGTCTCGCCCGCATCACACAGCAGCACCCGGGCGCCGCTGCGCTGGAGCATGCCCTGCAGGCGTTCGGTGGGTGCCTTGACGTCCAGCGGCATGTACAGGCCGCCGGCCTTGAGGATGCCGAGCAGGCTCACCAGCCAGTCCAGCGAGCGCTCCATCAGCACCGCCACCGGCACGCCAGGGGTGACGCCGAGGCTGCGCAGGTGCTGGGCCAGGCGGTTGGCACGGGCATCCAGCTCGGCATGGGTCAGTTGGCTGTCGGCGCAGACGGCGGCCAGGGCCTCGGGTTGGCGGCGCACCTGCTCGTCCCAGCGCTGCAGCACCAGGGCCGGTTGCGGCCGCTCGGGGGCGGGCTGCGGCGCAGGGGGTTCGGCCAGGCTGTGCAACGGTGCGTCGGGGCGCTCCAGCAGGGTTTCGAACAGCACCCGCAGCGAGGCGATGAAGCCCTCGATGCTGGCGCGCTGGTAGAGGTCGCTGGCGTAGGTCATCTCGCCATGAATGCGCTCGCCGTCATCGGTGATGTCCAGGGCCAGGTCGAAGTGGGTGCCCTCCTTGCGCAGCGGATACTCGCTGACGGCGAGGCCCGGCAGTTGCAGCGCGGTCTGCTTCTGCACGCCGACGTTCTGGTTGAACTTGGCCTGGAACAGCGGGTTGTGGCCGAGGCTGCGCTCGGGCGCGAGCACGTCCACCAGTTGCTCGAAGGGCAGCTCCTGGTTGGCCTGGGCGGCGAAGGTGGCCTCGCGCACCTGGGCCAGCAGTTTACGCAGCGACTGGCGCTCGTCGATGACGCAGCGCAGCACCTGGGTGTTGACGAAGAAGCCGATCAGCCCTTCCACCTCCTCGCGCCCGCGGTTGGCGTTGGGCACGCCGATGCGGATGTCGCGCTGGCCGGAATGCCGCGAGAGGAACAGCGCGTAGCCGGCCAGGGCCAGCATGAACAGGGTTACGCCCTCGACGCGGGCGGTTTCGCGCAAACGGCTGGAGAGCGCCGTGCCGAAATCGAACCGCAGCGTCTCGCCCTTGAGGCTCTGCACCGGCGGGCGGGGGAAGTCGGGGGCCACCTCCAGCAGCGGGTGCTCCTCACCCAGCTGCTCGCGCCAGTGCTGCAGCTGGCGTTCGCCCTCGCCCGCCTCCAGCCAGCGGCGCTGCCACAGGGCGTAGTCGGCGTACTGCAGGGGCAGCGGCGGCAGGCTCTCGGCACCGGCCTGGTAGGCCTGGACGAACTCGCGGACCATCACGTCCATGGACCAGCCATCGGAGACGATGTGGTGCATGCACACCACCAGCACGCACATGTCCTCGCCGAGGCGGAACAGGCTGGCGCGCAGCAGCGGGCCGTGCAGCAGGTCGAAGGGCCGGGCCACCTCCTCGTCCACCTCGCGGGCCAGCTCGGTCTCGGGATCGTTGCTGCTGGAGAGATCGACCTGGCGCAGGGCCAGGGGCGCGGCGGGCAGCACCCGTTGCAGCGGCTGCTCGCCGTCCACCTGGAACACGGTGCGCAACGCTTCGTGGCGCTCGATCAGGGCATCGAAGGCGCGCTGCAGGCGGGCTTCGTCCAGCTCGCCCTTCAGGCGCAGGCCGGCGGCCATGTTGTAGGCGGCACTGCCGGGGTCCAGCTGCCAGAGGAACAGCAGGCGCTGCTGGGCGTAGGACACCGGGATGGCGTCCTGGCCGTGGCGGCTCACGGGGATCGGCAGCAGGCCGAAGTCCTTGCCGTCCTGGCGCAGCTTGTCGAGGAACTGGCGGCGTTGTTCGAGCGGCAGGCCGATGAATTTCTCGGCGATGCGCAGCGTGGTGGTGCGGGACATGCTCAAACCTCCTCCAGTGAATTCATGAACGCTTCCATGTCGGCCCAGTCCTCGTCGGCGGTGCCGCCCAGGGCCTCCAGCTCTTCGGCCAGGGCCGCCAGGTGCGGGCGTTCGAACAGGCTGCGCATGGGCAGCGCGACGCCCAGCTCGGACTTGATCCGGGCGATGACCTGGGCCGCCAGCAGCGAGTGCCCGCCCAGGTCGAAGAAGCTGTCGTCGAGGCCGACGCGGGGTACCTGCAGCACCTCCATCCAGATGCCGGCCAGGCGCTGTTCCAGCTCGCTGGCCGGCGCGCGGTAGGCGGCCTGCAGCTGGCTCGGGTCGGGCTCGGGCAGGGCCTTGCGGTCGAGCTTGCCGCTGGGGGTCAGCGGCAGGCGCTCCAGCAGCACCAGGTGCGTGGGCACCATGTAGTCCGGCAGGGTCGCGCGCAGGGCCTCGCGGATGCGCTGGCGCTGCGCGTCGGGGCCGCTGCCGTCGGGCTCGGTGGCGAGGTAGCCGACCAGCTGCCGCCCGCCGGCCATGTCCAGGGCCAGCACGGCGGCCTCGCGCACGCCGGGGCATTGCTGCAGGCGCATCTCGATCTCGCCCAGCTCGATGCGGAAGCCGCGCACCTTCACCTGGTGGTCGACGCGGCCGATGTACTCGATGGCGCCGCTGGCGTTGAAACGCGCGCGGTCGCCGGTGCGGTAGAGGCGCTCGCCGGGCACCTGCGGGTCGGGCAGGAAGCGCTGGGCGGTGAGCCCCGGCTGGCCGTGGTAGCCCCGCGCCAGGCCCGGGCCGCCGATGTACAGCTCGCCGATGGCGCCCGCCGGCACCGGCTGCAGCTCGCCGTCGAGGATGAACAGGCGGCGCCCGGCCAGGCCCTGGCCGATGGGGATGCCACGCCAGGAGACATCGGCCGAGGCCAGCTCGCTGCAGTCATGGACGCTGGAAACCACCGTGGCCTCGGTGGGGCCGTAGGTGTTGAGCAGGCGTACCCCGGCCAACCCGGCACGGCGCCAGAGGTCGAGGCCGTCCACCGCCATGGCTTCGCCGCCGACGTGGATCTGGCGCAGCGCGCCGAAGGCCTGCGGGGCACCCCGGGCGTAGTCCTGCACCAGCATGTGCCAGTAGGCGGCGGGCAGGTCGGCCAGGGTGATGCCGTGCTCCACCAGGGCCTGCTGGAAGGCCGCGCTGCCCCACAGGCGGCCGTCGCGCAGCACCACGCGGGCGCCGACGCACAGCGGCGGGTAGAACTGCTCGACGAAGCCGTCGAAGCTGCAGGTGGCGAACTGCAGCACGCGGTCGCTTGGCTGCAGGCGCGAGTAGTCGGCGGCCAGCACGCAGAACTCGGCCAGGGCGCCGTGGCTGATGGCCACGCCCTTGGGCCGGCCGGTGGAGCCGGAGGTGTAGATCACGTAGGCCAGGTTGCCGGGCGCCACCGCCACGTTCGGCGCGTGCTCCGGCTGGTCTTCGAGCCCGTTGCCGGCCTGGTCCAGGCACAGGCTGTGGATGCCGTCGCCGAGGGGCAGCGTGTCGTGCAGTGCGGCCTGGGTCAGCAGCAGGCGCAGGCCGCTGTCGTCGAACACCTGGGCGATGCGCTCGCCGGGCGCCTGGGGGTCGAGGGGCACGTAGGCGCCGCCGGCCTTGAGCACCGCCAGCAAGGCCACGCCCATGTCCAGGGAGCGCTCCAGGGCGACGCCCACCAGCACCTCTGGGCCTACGCCCAGTTGCACCAGGCGGTGGGCCAGGCGGTTGCTGCGGCGCTCCAGCTCGGCGTAGGTCAGCTGGGCGCCGGCGCCTTCGCCGGCCAGCACCAGGGCGATGGCCTCGGGGGTGCGTGCGGCCTGGGCCTGGAAGCGCAGGTGGGCCGGCTCCGGTGCCTGGGGAGCGGCGCCGCGCAGGGCCCAGGCCTGCAATTGGCGGGCTTCTTCGCCGGCCAGCAACTGCAGTTCGCCCAGACGGCGACTGGGGTCGGCGACCACGCTGTGCAGCAGGTTGCGCCAGTGACCGGCCATGCGCTCGACGGTGGTGCAGTCGAACAGGTCGGTGGCGTAGGTGAAGGCGGCCAGCAGGCGCTCGCCCTCCTCCCGGGTCTCCAGCATCAGGTCGCTGGCGGCGGCATGGTGGCGGGCGCCGGCGACGCTCTGCTCGGCGTCCAGGTGCGCCAGTTGCAGGCCACAGCCCAGGCGCATGCCCTGGATGTCGGTGACCAGCGGCTGGTGGTTGTACATGACCTGGAACAGCGGGTTCTGGCTCTGGCTGCGGTTGGACTGCAGGGTCTCCGCCAGCGCGTCGAAGGGCAGCTCCTGGTGCGCCTGGGCACCCAGTGCGGTGAGGCGCAGGTCCTGCAGCAGTTGTGCGAACGGCAGGCGCCCATCCAGCTGGCTGCGCAGCACCTGGGTGTTGACGAAGAAGCCGATCAGGCCCTCGACCTCACCCCGGTTGCGGTTGGCGATCAGCCCGCCGACCCGGATGTCGCCCTGGCCGCTGTAGCGGTACAGCAGGGTCTTGAAGGCCGCCAGCAGCACCACGAACAGGGTCACGCCCTGGCGCTGGGCCAGGGCCTTGAGGCCGGTGTGCAGCGTCGGCTCTAGGGCGAACTCGATGCGCGCACCGGCATGGCTGGGCTGCGCCGGGCGCGGACGGTCGCTGGGCAGCTCCAGGGGCAGGTGCTCCTCGCCCAGCTGGCCGCGCCAGTAGTCGAGCTGGCGCTCGCGCTCGCCGGCTTCCAGCCAGCTGCGTTGCCACAGGGCGTAGTCGCGGTACTGCACGGGCAGCGCCGGGAGCTGCGGTTCGGCACCGGCGCTGCGGGCGTCCAGGCAGCGCATGAACTCCTCGATGAGGATGTTCATCGACCAGCCGTCGGCAATGATGTGGTGCATGGTCAGCAGCAGCACGTGCTCGTCGGCGGCGAGGCGCAGCAGCACCACCCGCAGCAGCGGGCCCTGCTCCAGGTCGAAGGGCTGGCCGGCCTCCCGGGCGACCGCTTCGCGGGTGCATTGCAGGCGCTCGTCGGGCGCCAGGGCGGACAGGTCCAGGTGGCGCACCTGGGCGTCGGCACCGTCGCCGACCCGCTGGAAGGCCTGGCCGTCGGCCTCGTGGAAGGTGGTGCGCAGGCACTCGTGGCGTGCCACCAGGTCGGCGAAGGCGCGGTCCAGCGCGTTGCGCTCCAGCGGGCCCAGCAGGCGCACGGCGCCGGGCAGGTTGTAGGCGGCGCTGGTGGGCTCCAGCTGCCAGAGGAACCACATGCGCTGTTGGGCGTAGGACAGCAGGTCGCGGCTGGGGCTGCCGCTGCAATCGGGGATGGGGAAGCTGGCGAAGTCCATCTGCTCGCCCTTGAGGGCTTCGAGGAACAGGTGGCGCTTTTCGGGGGGCAGGTCGATGAACCGACGGGCCAGGAGGCGGGATTGATCGAGGGTGGTCATGGGTCGTCCGATCGGGTGGAGGGAGCCCTGGGCTCCGCGATACCAGATGAACGAACGATTTGGCTTTGCATTTAGCCGGTGAAGAAACCCACTTATGAAACCCGGCTATCGGCATTGCAGCCCTCGACAAGCACTAGGCCAAGCCGATTAGCGAGCACTGCCTGAGCATTCTGTTTCGCCTTGCCGGGCGAGTTTCTTTTGGCAATCGCCCCAAAAGAAACCAAAAGGTCTGGCCCCTACATGCGGGTTTGGCTTCGCCAAACTGCCCTCGCTACATCATTGCGCCGGGGGTACGCCGCGACAGGCCATCCATGGCCTGACGCGTCTCTCGCGGCATCCATGCCGCTCAACCCCCTCTGCAACGATTACGCTCAGCCTTCTGAAGGGGCCCTTGTCCCTGCACAACCCTTCCATCCCGGAAATACCCCGGAATGCGCACCAGATTGCTCTCACCCTTCTCTTGGGTGAGCCGATCAATCGGCTCCATGACCCTCGGCCATGGCGACGATGACCTTGCGTGCGCCGGTGAAGCGGCTGCGGGCGTGGGCGGCGAGCATGTTGTCGAGCATCATCACGTCGCCTTCCTGCCAGGGGAAGGCGATGGTGCAGTCGTCGAGCACACCGCGCACTTCGTCGAGGATGGCGTCCTCGATGGGCGAGCCGTCGCCGTAGTAGACGTTACGCGGCAGGTCCTCCTCCTCGACGATCTCCAGCAGGCTCTCGCGCACCTCCGGGGGGAGGTTGGAGACGTGGAACAGGTGCGCCTGGTTGAACCAGACGTCCTCCCCGGTGCGTGGATGGCGGGCGACGGCCTGGCACACCTGGCGGGTGCGCAGTTCGCCGTCCTCCTTCCATTCGCAGGCGATGCGGTGGCGCTGGCAGTAGGCTTCCACCACCGCCGGGTCGTCGCTGTTGAACACCTGCTCCCAGGGCACGTCGAGGCCGTTGCCGAAGTTGCGCACGTACATCAGCCCATGGCGGGTGAAGCGTTCGTGGATGCGTGGATCGATGCGGCGGAACACCTCGCGGCTGTCGGCGATGGGCGTTTCGCCACCGGTCTCGGCGGCGACCATGCTGTAGAACCAGATCTTCATCGGCCATTCGCGGGTGTAGGCCTGTTCGTTGTGCAGCGGGATTTTCTGGTGCGGCGGGTACTCGGTGGAGGTGTACACGCCCTGGGTGACGTTGGTGCGCGGGGTGGAGCCGAACTCGTAGTTCAGCAGCGGGTGGCCGAAGCCGGCGGCGAAGCGGCGGAAGGCTTCCGCGCCGCCCACGTCGAACCCACGGAAGAGGATGCCGCCGACGCTGAGCAGGTGGCGGTCCACCAGTTCGCGGATCGGCTCCAGCGCCTCGTTCAGGTCCAGCCCCGGCTCCGGGGCCTGGACCAGCAGCGGCAGGTTGCCCGCGCCCGGCAGCAGGGGCCGGGCGAGGAGTTCCAGCAAGGTGCTCATGACGATCTCCCGGCGGCCTCAGGCCGCTTCCTGCAACGCTGCGGCCAGGGCCCGGGCGAAGCGCCGGGCGACTTCGTCCACCTGGTCGGCGGTGATGATCAGCGGCGGCAGGAAGCGCACCACGCTGCCGTGGCGGCCACCCAGTTCGAGGATCAGCCCGCGCTTCAGGCACTGGGCCTGCAGGCGCGAGGCCAGGGCGCTGTAGGTGGGCGGGTGGCCGAGGGCGTCCGGCGTGCCGGAGGGGTCCACCAGCTCGACGCCGAGCATCAGCCCGCGCCCACGGATGTCGCCCAGCTGCGGGTAGTCGCGCTGCAGTTCGCGCAGGTGACCGGCCAGGCGCTCACCCATGGCGGCGGCGTGGGTGGGGATGTCGTGGTCCTTGAGATAGCGCATCACCGCCGAGCCGGCGGCCATGGCCATCTGATTGCCACGGAAGGTGCCGGCGTGGGCACCCGGGCCCCAGGCGTCGAGCCATTCGCGGTAGACCATCACCGCCAGCGGCAGGCTGCCGCCGATAGCCTTGGACAGCACCACCACGTCGGGAATGATGCCGGCGTGCTCGAAGGCGAACATCCTGCCGGTGCGGCCGAAGCCGCTCTGGATCTCGTCGACGATCAGTGCCACGCCGGCCTTCTCGGTGATGCGGCGCAGGCCGCGCAGCCACTCGATGTCCGCCGGCACCACGCCGCCCTCCCCCTGTACCGCTTCGACGATCACCGCCGCCGGCAGCAGCACGCCGGCCTCGGGGTCGCTGAGCAGGTTTTCCAGGTAATGCAGGTTGGCGCGCACGCCGGCCTCGCCACCCAGGCCGAAGGGGCAGCGGTAGTCATAGGGATAGGGGGCGAACTGCACGCCATTGCCGAGCACGGCGCCCAGGGCCTTCTTCGGCCCCAGGTTGCCCATCAGCCCCAGGGCGCCCTGGCTCATACCGTGGTAGCCGCCCTGGAACGAGAGGATGGTGCTGCGCCCAGTGGCGGTGCGCACCAGCTTCAGCGCCGCCTCCACCGCGTCGGTGCCGGTGGGGCCGCAGAACTGGATCTTCGCCTCGCGGGCCAGGCCCTCGGGCAGCAGGCCGAAGAGGTCCTGGACGAACTGGTCCTTCACCGGGGTGGTGAGGTCGAGGGTGTGCAGCGGCAGCTCGTCGGCCAGCACCTGGCGGATGGCCTCGATCACCACCGGGTGGTTGTGCCCGAGGGCCAGGGTGCCGGCACCGGCAAGGCAGTCGATGAAGGTGCGGCCCTCGACGTCCTCGACATACAGCCCACGCGCGCGCTTGAGCGCCAGGGGGATGCGCCGGGGGTAGCTGCGGGCATTGGATTCCTGCCGTGCCTGGCGGGCCAGCAGCGGTGAGGTTTCGAACTGGTAGAGCGTCTCGTCTTCGGCAACGGCGTGCGGTTGGCTGGTGGTGAGGCTGGTGGCGACGTGCATCCTTCGACCCTCGATGAAAGTGGCATCTGGCTCCGGGCCGGTGCGTGTGGCGCATACCGGCCGTGTGCACAGAAGACGTTGCAGGGTGATGGGGATTTAGCGGCGGACGAACCGCTACACTGCGCGCCTCGAAACGAGGTGGGACGACACGATGCAAACCCTGGAGCAGGCACGCGCCAGCCTGGAAACGGTTCGCACACTGCTGGGGCGGAAGCTGGTCCGGGTCCGCAATGCCCGCTACCTGTTCAACGGTGCTCCCGAGCCGGAAGCCGTCGGCGAGGTGGAGTTCACCTGCGAAGGCGGCAAGGCAGTGACGCTGTCACTGGCCTCCGACGGCGAGAGTGTCATGGCGGCGAGCCGCGCACTCCAGGTGCTCGAGGGGTTCGACATCAGCGACGACGCCCGTTGCGACTGGAGGGCCGAGGACCTGCTCGCCACGCTGGACGCCAGGCATCTCATCGGCCGGCAGGTGATCGGAGTCGAGGGGTTGCACGTCGTTTACCAGCAGCATGAGGCGTGCCTGCTGGAGGGTTTCAGAATCACCCTGGAAGGCGGTGACTACCTGGTCTTCTTCAACTGCGGCGATGAGGAGGCGGTACGCCTGAACCAGCCGCCACCACCCTTGAGCGAAGCCAGCGAGCAATGGGTAACGGAGTTCTGATGCAATGAAGGTCTATCTGGACGACGAACGCGTGACGCCCGAGGGCTGGGTCCGTGCCTGGTGGCCGGATGAGGTGATCGCGCTGCTGGAGACCGGCCAGGTCAGCGAACTGAGCCTGGACCACGACCTGGGCGATGACCAGCGTGGCACCGGCTATGACGTGATCCTATGGATCGAGGAAGCGGTGGCACTGCGGGGGTTCGTGCCGCCGCACATCCATGTGCATTCGGCCAATTCCGCCGCCGTGGCGCGGATGCGCGCCGGGGTGCGGGCCATCGAGGCGCTGGCGGCGCGCAACGCTCAGTCGGCGCGGTAGCGTCCTACCAGGCGCTGCAGGCCGCCGGCCATCTCGGCCAGGCGATGGGTGATGCCGTTGGCGGTGTGGCTGCTCTCGGCGGTGTGCTGGGCGATGGTGACGATCTGGTGCACGTTGTGGTTGATCGACTCGCAGACCCGGGTCTGCTCGGCCGCGGCGTCAGCGATCTGGGCGTTCATGCCGTTGATGATGCCGGCGGCCTCGCTGATGGCCTCCAGGGCCTGACCGACCCGGGCCACTTCGGCGACGCTGCGGGCGCAGCCCTGGCGGATCTGCTCGATGACGGCAATGGCCTCGCGGGCGCCCCCCTGGAGGCGCTCGATCATCCCCTGGATTTCCGCCGTGCTGCTCTGGGTGCGACCGGCCAGGGTGCGCACCTCGTCCGCCACCACGGCGAACCCACGCCCCTGCTCGCCGGCACGGGCCGCTTCGATGGCGGCGTTGAGTGCCAGCAGGTTGATCTGCTCGGCCACGCCACGGATCACGTCCAGCACCCCGCCGATGTTCTCGGACTCGCTGCCGAGCTGGCGGATGGTGGCGACGCCTTCCGCCACCTGGCCTTCCAGCCCGCGGATCTCCGCCGTGGCGCCGCCCACCAGGCTGCGTGCCTCGTCCACCCGGTGCTCGGCATCACGGGCGGCCTGGGCGGCGCTGGAGGCACTGCCGGCGATCTGCTGAGCCGCGCCGGACATTTCCTCGGTGGCGGTGGCCAGCTGGTCGCTCTCGCGGTGCTGGGTGTCGATGCCCTGGCCGATGCCGGCCATGAAGGCCTCCAGCTCTTCGCTGGCGCGGCCCAGGGTGTCGGAGGACTCGCGGGTCTGCCGCACCAGATGGCGCACCTGCTCGGCAAAGCGGTTGAAGGAGGTGGCCAGGGCGCCGAGTTCGTGGCCGCTGGATTCGTCCAGCCGGCGGGTCAGGTCGCCCTCACCCCGGGCGATGTCCTCCATGGTGGAGACGGCCTGGCCCAGCGGTGCATGGATGCTGCGCACCAGCAGCATCACCGGCCCCACCACCAGCCCGAGCAGCAGCACCACGGAGAAGCCGCCGCGCATCAGGCTCTCGCGCAGGGCTCCGGCGAACTCCTCGTCGAGGGCGGCGACCAGGGCGTCGAGGTCGTCGATGTAGAAGCCGGTGCCCAGCACCCAGTCGGTGCCGGGCACGGGGACGACGTGGGCGAGCTTGGGGGATGGGGCGTCCTGGCCCGGCTTGGTCCAGCCGTATTCCAGGTAGTCGCCGCCGCGCTTGGCGGCCTCGATGTACTCCTGCACCAGGGCGCGTCCGTCCGGGGTGCTGGAACTCCAGTAGTCGTTGCCTTCCCGCGAGGGATTGTCGCCACTGACCACCTGCACGCCGTGGGTGTCGTAGACGAAGAAGTAGCCGCTGTCACCGTCGAAGCGCAGGGCGCGCAGCAGGTCCTTGGCCCGCTCCGGCTCGCCCCGCGCGAGGGCCGGCTCGACGGCGGACAGGGCCAGCTCCATGTAGTTGGCCAACTGGTCGCGGCGCGCATCCAGCAGCGACTGGCGCAGGGTGTCGCGCCCCAGGTCGCGCAGGTCGCGAGCCTGGTCGAAGCCGGTCCAGGCGCCGGCCAGCGCGAGCAACAGCAGTGGCAGCATGGCCAGCGCGAGGATCTTCTGCTTGATGGACAATCCCTTCATTTCCCACCCCTCCGGTCAGTGAACTGGCTCCGGGTTCTAGCACAGGGCCCAGCCCTGTTCAGGAGGCGACGCGAAGGGGTGGGAACCGAAGCGGAGGCAGCCGGCCGTTGCCGGGCCGTCTGCGGCGCAGGCCCTGCCGAGCCTGTAGGAAAAGCGGCGCCAGGCGGGTCGAACGACCTGACGCAGCGGGGCGGCATTTCCCGCTGAAGGCTGGGTGGGCACACCGCCATCACGCGCTACGGGCCGTCAGCCTGGCGCGCCTGGAGGCGGCCTCAGAGCGCCGGCCAGGCCTGCAGCAATCCCGCCAGGTGCAGGCCACCCAGGGTCAGGCAGATGAGCGAACTCCACAGCCAGAACGCCGGGCTGCGGCCGAGCCCGACAGGGATCAGCGCCAGCCCGGCGACTCCGCGCAGCAGGTAGACGGCGGCGACCCCGCCCAGTGCCAGGCGGCTCAGGGGCAGCGGCCGGCCGAGCCCGGCGCAGAACGCGTACAGCGCAAACAGGCCGAGCACCAGGGTGATGCCTAGGGTCACCCGCGTGGGGAACGGGCTGCCGGCCTCGGCCAGGCGCGCCATGCGCTCACCGGCGCCGAAGAAGCGGTACCAGGGCGCGCCATAGCGGATGCAGCCGAGGTGCAGCAGCGCGGCGAGCGCACTCAGCGCGCCACCGGCCAGCAGGAAGGGGTTGGGCAACAGGTCGTCCATGGTCGGGTCCGTCCGTGGGTCGTGGGCAGGTTCAATCCAGCAGGGTGCGCAGCGTGCGTGCGGGGTTGGCGAGAAAGCCCCGGGTCACCCGCACGTGTTCGGTGTCGTCGTAGTCCACCCGCTCGAAGCCCTGGGGGCCGCACTGGTAGATCCAGGCACCCGGGTAGGCCATGAGGATCGGCGAGTGGGTGGCGATGACGAACTGCGAGTCGTCCTTCACCAGGTCGTTGATGCGCGCCAGCATCGCCAGCTGGCGCTGGGGCGAGAGCGCGGCCTCGGGTTCGTCCAGCAGGTAGACGCCCTTGCCGCCGAAGCGATTCATCATCAGTGCGAAGAAGGATTCGCCGTGGGACTGCTCGTGCAGCGAGAGCCCGCCGTAGGAGTCGATCACCGGCGGCGCCGGGGCGGGCTCGGCGTCCATCCGCTCGATCTCGGTGGCGACGTTGAAGAAGCTCTCCGCCCGCAGGAAGAACCCATCGCGGGCGCGGCGCACGCCCTTGCCGACCCGCAGGGCCTGGTGCAGTTCGGAGTGGGAAGCCCAGGTGCCGAAGTTGAAGTTGCGGGTGCCGCCCTCGGGATTGAAGCCCAGGGTCACCGCCAGCGCCTCCATGAGGGTGGACTTGCCCGAACCGTTTTCCCCCACCAGGAAGGTCACGGTGGGGCTGAACTCCAGGCGCCCCAGGTGCCTGACCGCCGGGAGCGAATAGGGGTAGTCGCTGCGGCCCTCGGCCTTGTCGGCCTTCAGGCGCATGTCGATCAGGTAGCGCGTGTCCATCGCGGGCCTCCGAAAACAGGCCGCCATCCTAGCCAGCGGCGGGCCCTTCCACCAGCCGCCGAGCGGCACGAAACGCAGCCGAACCAAACGCCGCTTGCGAGGATCAACCCTGCATCACCTGCAGGAGCCCGCCATGAGCGAAGACGGCAAGACACCGGGGCTGTCCCCCCGCGAACGCCAGGACGTGAACGAGAACCAGCCGCCCCGGGCGGCGGTGCTCCACGAGATCATCCGCACCCAGGGCGACCAGGAACTGGAGCGCAAGGCCGCCGCGCTGTGGTGGTCGGCCCTGGCGGCGGGCCTGACCATGGGCCTGTCGCTGATGGCGATGGGTTTGCTGCATGCACGCCTGCCGGACAGCCCCTCCAGCCAGGTGATCGCCAGCCTGGGCTACTCGGCGGGCTTCCTGGCGGTGATCCTCGCGCGCCAGCAGCTGTTCACCGAGAACACCCTGACCGCCGTGCTGCCGGTGATGAGCCAGCCGACCCTGCACAACCTCGGCCGCCTGCTGCGCCTGTGGGGCGTGGTGCTGGCGGGCAACCTGGCCGGCACCCTGCTGGTGGCCTGGGTGATGCTGCACCTGCCGATCTTCGACGGCGCCACGGACCGTGCCTTCCTCGACATCGGCCGCAAGGTGATGGAGAACGACAACGGGCAGATGTTCGCCAAGGGCATCGTCTCCGGCTGGATGATCGCCACCCTGGTGTGGATGATCCCCTCCCAGGAAAGCGCCAAGCCGCTGCTGATCATCCTCGTCACCTACCTGATGGCCCTGGGGGACTTCACCCACATCGTGGTCGGTTCGGCGGAGGTGTCCTACCTGGTGTTCGCCGGGCACCTCGATTGGGCGGCCTTCTGGCTCGACTTCGCCGGGCCCACCCTGGCGGGCAACATCGTCGGCGGCAGCCTGATCTTCGCCCTGATCAGCCATGCCCAGGTGCGCAGCGACACGCGCCGCCTGCACGATGCGCGCACGGCCGAGGCGGAGGCGCCAAGGCAGCGCAAGCGGGGCTGAGCGGGCCGCTACCCAACACAAATAAAAGCAATTATCATTTGCGACTTTCTGGTGGCCGGATGTCGCAGTGACCCCTTCCAACCTCGATGCCGTATTCCTCGCCCAGCGTATGCCGCTGTTGCGCACCCTGGCCCGCATGGTGAAGAGCCCCAGCGTGGCCGAGGACCTGGTGCAGGAAACCTACCTGCGGGTGGCGCGGACCCTCCACGAGCGGCCCATCGACCACCTGGAGCCGTTCCTCTTCCAGACCGGGCGCAACCTGGCCCTGGATCACCTGCGGCGCGTGCGCATGCAATCGCGGACGCTGCTGGAGGACGTGCCCGAGGCGGTGATCGAGGCCGTGGCGGCTCCCACCTCCTCCACCGAGGACGGCCTCCACGCCGAGCGCCTGCTGGAGCGCCTGGGCGACACCCTCGGCCAGTTGACGCCCCGCCAGCAGCGGATCTTCGTGCTCAGCCGCCTGCATGGCCTGAGCTACGGCGAGATCGCCGAGCAGCTCGGCGTCTCGCCCAGCACGGTGCAGAAGGAACTGAAACTGATCATGACCCTCTGCCTCACCCTGATGAGCCGGCTGGACCCGCCCGCATGACGGGGTTTCGCTCCTGCCCGGGTTCGACAAGAATAGGCGCCCCCCGCCCCGAGGACGCGCCCGTGCCCGACGATCACCGCCCTGCTTCCGATGCCCACCCACCGGTGGACCCGGCCTGCCTGGGCGAGGCGCTGGACTGGCTGATCCTGCTGGAGGAAGCCGATGACGCGTGCCGCCAGCGCTTCGAGTGCTGGCGCACGCAATCACCCGAGCACGCCCGCGCCTTCGAGGCCGCGCGGCGGATGTGGAACGCCCCGCTGCTCGGCGAAGCCGCTGCCCGTCTGGAACCCACCCTCGCCCGTCCCCGCTCCGGCCGCCGGCTGCGTCCGCTGTGGGGTTTGGCAGCCGCGGTGCTGCTGGCGGTGGGCGTGGGTTTTCACAACGAGCTGGTCTTGCGCGTGCAGGCCGACCACCTGACCGCCACCGGCCAGCGCCAGACCGTGGAGCTGGCCGACGGCTCGCGGGTACTGCTCAACACCCGTACGGCCTTCGCCGCCGACATCGACCCGACCCAGCGCAGCGCCCGCCTGCTGCAGGGCGAGGCCTATTTCAACGTGGCCCGGGACCCCAGCCGCCCCTTCGAGGTGGAAGCCGGCCCCGTGAGCCTGTCGGTACGCGACACCACGTTCGCCGTGCGCTACCTGGGGGACGAAGCCGAGGTCAGCGTGGAACGCGGCGAGCTGGACCTGCGTTCCCGTCGCAGCGATGCGCGCATGAGCCTCGCCGCTGGCGACAGCGTGCGCATCGGCCCGGATGGCTTCAGTGATCGGCGCCGCCTGGCCGCCGAGGACCTGGCCTGGGTACGTGGTCGCCTGGTGTTCCAGGACTGCCCACTGCGCGAGGTGCTGGCAGAGCTGCGGCGCTACTACCCCGGCTGGATCATCAACACCGACGAGCGCCTGGGCGAACGTGCGGTGACCGGCAACTACCGCCTCGACGACCCCATCGCCGTGGTCCGCGCCCTGGCGGACATCACCGCCGCACGCCTGCACGAGTACCCCGCGCTGGTGGTCATCGACTGATCCCGGCGCCCTGCCGCCCTCCTCCACGCTGCTCCTTTCCATAGGCTTCCGACCGCCTCGGATGCGGGCCCCTGCGCGCTTGCTGGCGGCACGGGTTGGGCGTCTTGCGCGCGGAATCCCCGGGCTGAAGCCCGGGCTACGTTGGTGCCCGCGTGGGAAATTCCATGTCCATTTGCCGTAGCGAGGCGAGGTCGATAGGGCTTCTGATTTCTCATCACGGCAAAGGTGATCCTTGCCAGGACGTAGGGGGGACCGCGCTTCATCGGTCCACCCTGCGGGGTCACGGCGAACGCAATTGGTGGATGGAAAAAGCGCCATCCACCCTGCGCCCCGACCGGCGACACGCCAGTCTGGGGGGCGGGGTCATCCGCGCCGAGCCAATGGCGCGCTGCCTTTTGTGTGAAGCCCGCAGGATGCGGTGAGCCCGGCGAACCGCATCGATGCCCCGTACGTGACGGCCATGCAGGGAATGTCCCAACCCGCCTGGCGGCACCCGGTGGGAGCGGATTGATCCGCGAAGCGCCAGCGGCGCGGCTGCCGTTTCCGGGAAGTCGCTCAGGCCGGTTCCAGGCACGCGGCGGCTCTGCGGCAAAGCCGGTTGAAAGTTTTTTTACGCGATTGCGGCGGGACGTTCGTCTGGTCAGATGCCAATGCAACTGATTCGCATTAGATGCGCATCACCAGACGGACCGAAGAGAGCCGAACCCATGACCACGCGTTCCACCTCCCCCGCCCTGCGTCGCCTCGCCCACCCTGCCAGCCTGTCGCTGCTGGCCCTGTCCATCGCTCTGGGCAGCGCACCCGCCAGCGCCCAAGGCGCTGCGCCCCAGGCAACCGGCCAACTGGCCAGCCAGGGCGGCTACAGCTTCACCATCGCCCGCCAGCCCCTGGTGGATGCGCTCAATGCCTTCAGCGCCACCAGTGGCTGGCAGGTGGGGCTCTCGGCGGACCTGGCCAGCGGCATCCAGTCCCCGGGCGTCAACGGCCGGCTACCGGCCGAACAGGCGCTGAAGCGCCTGCTCAACGGCACCGGGCTGGACTACAAGCTGGTGGGCGAACGCAGCGTGGTGCTGCTCAAGACCGCGACCCCGGGCCTGGCCATGGAACTGCAACCCCTGGCCGTCACCGCCACCCGCCAGGAGCAGCGAGCCAGCGAGGTGCCTGCCAGCGTCAGCGTGGCCAGCCGCGAGCAGCTGGACCGCCGCAACGTCAACAGCATCAAGGACCTGGTGCGTGGCGAGCCCGGCGTCTCGGTGGGCGGCGCCGGCCAGCGTGCCGGCATCACCGGCTACAACATCCGTGGCATCGACGGTGACCGGGTGCTGACCCAGGTGGACGGCGTCGAGGTGCCCAACAGCTTCTTCTACGGCCCTTACGCACAGACCCACCGCAACTACGTGGACCCGGAGATCGTCAAGCGCGTGGAGATCCTCCGGGGCCCGGCCTCGGCCCTGTACGGCAGCAACGCCATCGGTGGTGCGGTGAGCTACTTCACCCTGGACGCCGACGACATCATCAAGCCCGGCCGCGACACCGGCGCCCGCCTGAAGACCGGCTACAGCTCCGCCGACGACAGCTGGCTCACCTCCGGCACCGTCGCCGGCCGTCACGAGCAGTTCGACGCCTTGCTGCACCTCTCCCAGCGCAACGGCCACGAGACCGAGTCCTACGGCGGCCATAGCGGCACCGGCCTGGGCCGCACCGAAGCCAACCCGGAAGACGTGCGCACCACCAACCTGCTGGCCAAGCTGGGCTGGAACTACAACGACACCGACCGCCTGCAGCTGACCTACGAGAAGTACAAGGACGACCGCGACACCAACCAGCTCAGCGCCGTGGGCGGGCCGTTCAACGCCGGCAGCGGCTTTGGCTACTACAAGGCCCGCAGCGGCAACGACACCATCACCCGCGAGCGCTTCGGCCTGGAGCACACCCTGGCCCTGGACAGCCTGCTGGCGGACAACCTGAAGTGGAGCCTGAACTACCAGATCGCCAAGACCGACCAGAGCACCCAGGAGCGCTATGCGCCCGGCTTCGGCGGCAACACCCTGCGTGACGTGATGCGCTACCGCGAGACCACCTACAAGGACCGCCTCTGGGTGCTCGATGCGCAGTTCGACAAGGCCTTCTCCCTGGGCGAGACCGAGCACCTGCTGACCTACGGCGCCAGCCTCAAGCGCGAGGAAGTCACCGGCCTGCGCAGCGGCACCGCCGTGTGCGTAGCCTCGGTGGGTAGCTGCACCAACCGCGTCGGCCAGACCAGCCCCACCGCAAGCGACAGCCTGGCCCCGCAGAGCGACTTCCCGGATCCGACCATCCAGACCTACGGCCTGTTCCTGCAGGACCAGATCCGCTGGAACCAGTGGACCTTCCTGCCGGGCCTGCGCTACGACTACACCCGCCTCAAGCCCGAGCTGACCGACGAGTTCCTCGCCACCATCAGCAACGCCAGCGTCACTGCCTTCAGCGACAAGGCCCAGACCTGGGACCGCGTCTCGCCCAAGTTCGGCGTCACCTACGACTTCGACGAGCACTACACCGCATTCGGCCAGTACGCCGAGGGCTTCCGTACGCCGAGCGCCAAGGCGCTCTACGGCCGCTTCGAGAACATCGCCGGCGGCTACGTGGTCGAGCCCAACCCCAACCTGGAGCCGGAGAAGAGCCGCGGCGTGGAAGCGGGCCTGCGCGGCCAGTTCGATGCCGGCAGCTTCGACGTGGCGGCCTTCTACAACGAGTACCGCGACTTCATCGACGAGAACGCCAGCGTCGCCACCAGCGGCACCACCTTCAAGAGCGTGAACATCGCCCATGCCAGCATCCGTGGCATCGAGGCCAAAGGCCGACTGAACCTGGACGCCTTCGGTGCCCCGACCGGCCTCTACAGCCAGGCCTCCATCGCCTACGCACGGGGCCGCGACGACGACACCGGCGCGGCGCTGAACAGCGTCAACCCGCTGACCGGCGTGTTCGGCCTGGGCTACGAGCAGGACACCTACGGCACCCTGCTGAGCTGGACCCTGGTCAAACGCAAGACCCGCATCGACCAGGGTGACTTCAACGCCCCGGATGGCCGCAGCAGCCAGTTCAAGACCCCGGGCTTCGGCGTGCTCGACCTGACCGGCTACTACAAGCTGACCGACGACCTGACGGTGAACGCGGGCCTCTACAACCTTACCGACAAGAAGTACTGGCTGTGGGATGACGTGCGGGGCTACGACGGTGTGGGCGAGGCCGGCGTGACCAGCCCGGCCAACCTCGATCGGCTGACCCAGCCGGGGCGTAATTTCGCGGTCAATCTGGTGTGGGATATCTGAGCAACCGCTCGACACGACAAAGGGGCCCAAGGGCCCCTTTTTTAGCGCAGCATCCATGCCGCTCGTCCTTTACTGCAACGCCAACTCCACCGCCTGGACCAGGTGCGCGTCGTTCCAGGGCTTGCTGATGAAGCGACAGACCGCGCTCTGGCTGATGGCCTGCATCAGCGTCTGGGCGTCGTTGTGGCCGGTGAGGAGAATGCGCCGGCACGCTGGGTAGAGCTGGCGTGCGCGGCTGAGCAGTTCCACCCCGGTGATGCCCGGCATGGCGTGGTCGGAGATGATCACCTGCACGGGCTGGCTGGCCAGCAGGGCGAAGGCTTCCTCGGCGTTGCCGGCGCACAGCACGTTCCAGCCACGACCCCGCAATACGCGTCGCAGGGCGCCGTGTACGGCCGGTTCGTCGTCCACCAGCAGCAGCGTGGGGGCGTCGGGGTGGTCGGCGCAGGCTGGTTGGGGGAACCAGCGCCGTGCCTGGCCGCGCCAGGGCACGACGGCGTCCAGGGGCATCGGCCGGGCGGCGAAGTAGCCCTGCCACTGGTTGCAGCGCAGGCTCTGCAACAGGCGCATCTGGGTTTCCTGCTCCACACCTTCGCAGAGCACTTCCACGGACAGGTGCTGGAGCATGGCCATCATTGCGCGGAACAGGGCCAGGGCGTGTGCGTCCTCGCCGGTGCCACTGAGGAAGCACCGGTCCACCTTGACCCGATCCACCGGCAGGGTCTGGAGGTAGCCGAGGTTGCAGAAGCCGGTGCCGAAGTCGTCCAGGGCCAGGCGTACGCCAAGGCGGCGCAGGCCGGCCAGTTGCTCGCGCACCAGGGCTTCGTCGTTCAGCAGGCAGGACTCGGTGATCTCCAGCTCCAGCCGCGAGGCCTCCAGGCCGTGGCGCTGCAGGGTGCGCTGGATGAAACCCACCAGTTGGCGGTCCCGCAGCTGGGAGGGCGACAGGTTCACTGCGAGGGTGGCGTGCTTCTCCGCCAGCAGCGCGCGGGCATCGGCGATGGCGCGGCCCAGCACCCATTGCCCGAGCCCCACCATCAGCCCCAGCCGCTCCGCCACCGGGATGAACTTGTCCGGCCCCAGCAGGCCGCGGGTGGGGTGCTGCCAGCGCACCAGGGCTTCGTAGCCGCAGACTTCGCCGGTCTGGCAATCGATCTGTGGCTGATAGTGCAGCACCAGCTGCTCTTCCCGCAGGGCGGCGCGCAGTTGGCCACAGAGTTCGGCCTCGCGTCGGGCAGCCACCAGGCGGGCTTCGTCGAGGTAGCGGTAGCGCCCGCCGCCTTCGCGGCGTGCTTCGCGCTGGGCCAGCTCGGTGCGGCTGTAGAGGCTGGCGAAGGTGCGGTCGCGTACCCAGGCCACCGCCAGGCCGACGCTGGCACGCAGGTGGAACACCTGCCCGGCCAGTTCCAGCGGTGCTTCCACCAGGGCGCAGAGGGAGGCGCCGAGGCGGTCGGGGGTGTCGCGGCCATCCGGCACGCCCAGCAGGAAGCTGTCCGGGCCGTTGCGCCACAGCCATTCGCCATCGCGCAGGGCCTCTCGCAGGCGGTCCTCGAGGTGCAGCATCACCAGGTCGCCGGTTTCCAGGCCGTGGTGGGCGTTGAGGATGTGGAAGTCGTCGAGGTCGATCAATGCCAGCAAGGCACCCGGGGCGCAGGGTCCCTGGGCGGCAATCCTGTCCGCCAGGGAGGCGGAAGCAGGCGTTTGGATGTCCATCAGCGAGGCTCCGGTTCGCTCTCGTCCTCGAGCAGGATGGCGCCGTCCTCGCTCCGGGCGACGGCGAAGATCTCGGGGTGTTCCTGGCGCATCTTCCGCAGGTGCGCCTCGTGGGCGTCGATGGCATGTTGCTGTTGCCTGACCCGTTCGAGCAGCGCCTTGCGCTCGACCTGGCTGTGCTGCAGTTCGAGGCAGGTGTGCAGGGTGCTGCGCAGCTCGTAGGCGTCCCAGGGCTTGGAGATGAAGCGGTAGACCTCGGCCCGGTTGATGGCGCGCACCAGCGTTTCGCGGTCGCTGTCGCCGCTGAGCAGCAGGCGCAGGGCGTCGGGCTGCAGCTGCTTGGCGAACTGGAGGAAGGCGATGCCGTCCAGCTCGGGCATGCGCAGGTCGGAGAGGATCAGCTCGTAGGTGTTCTGCGACAACGCCTCCAGGGCTACCTGGGGGTCGGTGAAGGCGTCGAGTTGCCAGCCCTCTCCGCGCAGTTCGCGGCAGATGGCATTGACCACGGCGGGCTCGTCATCCAGCAGCAGCAATCTGGACATGGCATCACTCCAGGTGAGCGCGGGGCTTGGCCGCTTCAGGCTCACGGACGAACAAGGTGTAGGAAGCCGATTCGATGCCTTCGAAGGCAATCAGCTTGCGGATCAGCAGGTCCGAGAGGACCTTGCCTTCGTTGAGCAGCAACATGCCGTTGTCGGCGTGGAGGTTGCGCGCCAGCACCATGCCGGGCTCCAGATGCCGGGTGTCCACCGCCCGCACGCCTGGGTCGCCGATGGTGACGTCGGGCATGACCGTGGAGCAGATGGTGACGAAGCGCTCCACCAGTTCCGGGTCGTAGAGCCGCTCGGCGTACTTGCGGATGAACAGCAGGGCTTCGTCGCGATTGAGGCGGCGCTCCAGCACCAGGCCGCATTGCAGTTCGACGAAGTCCACCGCCAGCTTGAGCATGCGCGAGCCCAGGGGGATGTCGTTGCCCCGCAGGTGGTCGGGGAAGCCGGAGCCGTCCCAGCGCTCCTGGTGGTGGCGGATCAGGCGGGCGGCGTCGTGCAGCGGCTCCAGGGCCATCAGCACCGATTCGCTCTGGGAGGGGTAGCGCCGGTAGAGGTCACGGTCCTTGCTGTGCATCAGGTCCGAGGGGCCGGTGATCAGCGCGTCCGGCAGGCTCAGCTTGCCGATGTTGTAGAGGGCGGCGGCCATGCTCAGGTCGCGGGCCTGGTCCTCGGGCATGCCGAGGTCGGCGGCGAAGGCGCGGATCAGGGCGATGATCTGCTGGTTGGTCTGTTTCTCCCGGGGCAGGCGCTGGTTGACCAGCAGGGAGAACACTTCGGTGCTGAGCACGTAGCTGCGGCGCAGCTCCTCGTAGGCGAGGTCGAGCATGTCGGCCGTCTGCTGCAGCTCGGCGGTGCGCGCCTGGACGCGCTTCTCGAGGTTCTCGTTGAGGCTCTTGAGCTGCTGGTTCTGCTCCTGGGTCAGTTGCTGCAGGCGCTCGCGCTCACGCTCGGCGAACTGGTAGGCCAGGGCCTGGCGGATGGTCAGCAGCAGTTCTTCGTCGTTCCAGGGCTTGCTCAGGTAGCGGTAGATCTGCCCTTCGTTGATGGCGGTGATGATGGTGTTGATATCGGCATAGCCGGTGAGCAGCACGCTCATGCAGCCCGGGTCGCGCTTGTGGATCTCGGCCAGCAGCGTGGCGCCGTCCATGCCGGGCATGCGTGCGTCGGACACCACCAGGTCGATGGGCTGGGCCTCGAACAGTTGCAGTGCCTCGTCACCGCTGTGGGCCATGACCAGGTCGTAGGGCTGACCCCGGAGCAACCGTCGGAGGCTGTTGAGGATGTTCTCCTCGTCGTCGACGAGCATGACGCGCGGGCGCGGCAGGCTGTCTTGTACGTCAGTCATGGTGTGCTCCTCCACTGGTTTCTCCCTGGTGGATCGGCAGGCGGATACGGAAGGTCGAGCCCTGGCCCACCTCGCTGGTGACGGTGAGGCTGCCGCCGTGCTTCTCCACGATGCTGAACGATAGCGCGAGTCCCAGCCCGGTGCCCTTGCCGACGGGTTTGGTGGTGAAGAACGGGTCGAAGATCTGCATCAGCTGACTCTCGGGGATGCCGCAACCGCTGTCGCTGACCTCGATCAGCACTTCGTCGCCGATGCGCTCGGTGTGGATGACGATGTGCCCGAAGCTCTCGATGGACTGGGCGGCGTTGACCAGCAGGTTCATCACCACCTGGTTGATCTGTGCGGGTATGCATTCCACCAGCGGCAGCTCACCGAAGTCGCACACCACCTCGGCCTTGTACTTGACCTCGTTGTTGACCACGTTGAGGGTGCTGCGGATGCCATCGTGCAGGTCGGCGGGCACGAAGCGCTCGTCCCCGCTGTGGGAGAAGTCGCGCAGCGAGGAGATGATGCGCTTGACCCGCTCCACGCCATCGGCGGACTCGCTCAGCAGCCCGTTGATGTCGTCGCGGATGAAGTCGTAGTCGAACTGGCTCTTCAAGCGCTCCAGCTCCAGGCCGCCCCACTCGCTCATCTGGTCCACCAGTTGCAGCAGCTGATGCACGTAACCCACCAGGGTCTTGAGGTTGCTGGCGACGAAGCCCACCGGGTTGTTGATCTCGTGGGCGACGCCGGCGGCGAGCTGGCCGATGGCGGCCATCTTCTCCGACTGCAGCAGCTGGCGATTGGCGGCCTGCAGCTTGATGCTCAGCTCGTGCAGTTCGCCATGCTTGCTGCGCAGTGCGATCAGGGCATGCTGCAGCGCCGGGTTGGCCGCCGCGCGGCTGCTGTCGAAGATCGCCAGACCGTAGAGCGCCTCGCCGGGGTCGGACTCGATGCGGTACAGCAGGGTGGCCTGGAGCATCGGCAGCGGTGTCGGCTCGTCATCGTCCGGCTGGGTGCTGAGCAGGATCAGGTATGGCTGGTCGTGCCAGATGGTCTGCACCGGCTGCCCACCCTGCCGGATCTGGTCGAAAAGACCGTGCCAGCGCGGCGTGTCGACTTCGGGGAAGGCCTCCACGAGGTGCATGCCGACGATGCCGGAGAGGTCACGCGAGCAGCGCTGGTGGATGAAGGGGTTGCAGTAGAGGACCCGTTGCGACCCGTCCAGCAGCAGGAAGCCGGCGGGGATCTGCTCCACCGCTGCGACCATCTGTTGCTGGAGAACCGTCGAGCTCATGGGAGAGCACCTGTTCACATCGGGCCTAAGCTGAGTATAGGCACGCGGATTGTAGATGATGGCAATTTGACGTCAGACTACTGTCACTTCGTCGGAAACCGTTTCACGCCGGGAGGTCCCATGCACGCGACGAATTCCCTAGCGCACTACCACCTGACGTTCGAGGACGGTGCCGAAGTGTCGCTGGAGGCGCCCTCCCCCCAGCCGGACCCCGCCCCGGAATGGGCGCGGCTGGAACACTGCCAGTGTCGCAACTGCCCCCTGCGTGCCGAGGTCACTCCGTACTGCCCCTTTGCCCTGGCCCTGACGGCGCCCTTGCGTGCGCTGGAGGGAAGGCGTTCGTTCGACATGGTGAGAGTGAGCATAGACTGGCACGGCCGCCACCTGGAGCAGGTGACCTCACTGCAGCGGGTGCTCAGCTCGCTGATCGGCCTGATCGGTGCGACCTCGGGATGCCCGCGCACCCGGCTGCTGGCCCCGATGGCGCACTTCCACCAGCCCTTCAGCGGTGCGGGAGAGACTCTGTTCCGGGCCTTGGGCACCTATTTCATCGGGCAGTACCTGCGTCAACGGCATGGATTGAGCGCGAACTACGACATCGACGGCCTGCTGACGATGTACCGAGCCCTGCGCGAGGTGAACCTGGGACTGGCCGAGCGCCTGCGTTCCGCCAGTCGTGCAGAACAGAGCGTCAATGGCCTGGTGCTGCTGGATGTACTGGCGGCCGAAACCCTGGAGAACCTGCAATCACCGGAGGAGATGCTGGGCGAGCTGTTCGCGCCCTACCTGGAGACCTGAGGCGAGGCCGGCAACTCGCCGGGGGGCTGGCGCACCGGTAGCACGACGCGGAAGCAGGCGCCGCCCTCGGCAGGCGACGTCACGCTGAGCGTGCCGTGGTGGCGCTCGATGATGTTGTAGGAAACCGACAACCCGAGCCCAGTGCCCTTGCCCACCGGTTTGGTGGTGAAGAAGGGTTCGAAGATGCGCCGCCGGAGGTCTTCCGGCACACCGGGTCCATCATCCTGGATGTCGATGAACACCGCGTCGCCCTGGGTGCCGGTGGTGAGGGTGATGGTGCCGTGATCGACGATGGCCTGGGCGGCATTGACGATCAGGTTGAGGAACACCTGGTTGATCTGCGAGGCGATGCATTGCACCGGCGGCAGCTGGCCGTAGTGCTTGACCACCTTGGCCTTGAACTTGATCTCGTTCCAGATGACGTTCAGCGTGCTGTCCAGCCCATGATGCAGGTCGGCCATCTGCCACTCGCCGTTGTCCACGTGGGAGAAATCCCGCAGGTCCTTGACGATGCGCTTGACCCGCTCCAGCCCATCGCAGGACTCGTTGAGCAGGATCGGCGTGTCCTCGCGCAGGAAGTCGTAATCGGCGGCCTGCTTCAACGCCCGGCACTCGCTCACCAGGGACGCATCACCACAGGTCTCGATCTTCGCCTGCAAGCCGTCCACCAACCCCATGAGCTGCTCCAGGTAACCGCGCAGGCTGTTGAGGTTGGAATAGACGAAGCCCACCGGGTTGTTGATCTCGTGGGCCACACCGGCGGCAAGCTGGCCGATGGCGGCCATCTTCTCCGATTGCAGCAGTTGCGCCTGGGCCTCTTCCAGGCGGCGGATCAACTGCGCCTGTTGCTCCTTCTCCACTTCCAGCAGGGCATTGAGGCGCTCCAGGTCCTGCTGGCGAGCGGCGGTGTCGGTGGCATCGGCAACGGTGATGCACACCGCCGCCGGTTCGCCCTGCTCGTTCTCCAGGGGGAAGAAGGTGCAGTTCTGGTACATGCTCGACAGCTGGCTGGTGATCGGCCGGGTGCCGCCGAAGGGGAACAGGTGCGGGCGCTGCTGCCAGGTGGTGAAGGCCAGGTTGCGCAGGGTCAGTACCCCGCGCACCTTCTGCCGCAACCAGCGCTCGGGCAGCTCGGGAAACAGCTCGAACAGCGAGCGTCCGACCGCATCCTCCGGCATGCGCCCACCGTGGATGACCATGAAGCGGTTCCAGAACAGCACGCGGCAATCCGCGTCCACCACCAGCACCCCCAGGTTGATGTTCTCCAGCACGGTTTCCAGCACCGAGGAGGACGGACCCGGGGAGCCTGGGGCGCTCATGTCACAGCTCACTCAGCAACCGGTCGATGACCGCCAGCACGCTGCCCACCGTCTCCTCGGCGATGCACAGCAGCAGGTCACAGCTGAATTCGCAGGCCTCGACCTCGAAGCGGATCTCCATGATGAGCGCCCGGTGGTCCTGCAGGGACTTGGCGCCCAAGGCGTCCTGAAAGGACGCGTGGCGAGAGAACACCGAGGGGGCGCCATAGCTCACCGGGATCTCGAACTGCTGTGCGAGGCTGTTGATGCAGGCACCACTGAGGATGTTGGTGACGTCGAGCATCAATTCCTCACGCTGCTGGGTGTCGTGCTCGTCATAGCCCATCAGGTCGGCGAGCTGGTCGGCACCGTGGCAGCCGAAGCAGACGAACGCCTCGCCGCGCATCTGCCCGAGAAAGGACTGGCGGGTGACGTCCACCACCTGGCAGCCGCCCAGCTCTTCCGGCACCTGGGCATCGCTGAGGCTGAAGGCGCTGTGGATGCGCGGCACCGAGAGCACCACGAAGGTGTCGGTCAAGCGTGCCAACTGGTCGGCGGCCTGTCCCATGGCCACGTTCATCAGCTCCTGCAGCGCGTCGCGCTGGTCCTCGGTGAGCATGTCCATTACACGACTCCGATTTCATGGAGAACAGCCTGCATCGCTTCGCTGGTGATCGGCTTCTTGATGAAGGCCGCCGCGCCGAGCTCCATCACCCGCTGCCGGGCCAGGGGCTGGATGTCGGCGCTGACCACGATGATGATGGCCTCCGCCTCGGACTTGCGCAGGTGCTCCAGGGTTTCGAAACCGTCCATCACCGGCATGGTCAGGTCGAGGAAGATAATCTCCGCCTGGCCGGCCTCGTAGGCGGCGAGCACTTCCTGGCCGTTGGCGGCCTGGCTCACCTCCTCCGTGAGCAGCTCGGGGAGGGCTTTGAGCACCAGCTTGCGGGAGAGGCTGGAATCATCGGCTATCAGGACTTTCATACACGTGCCTCCAGTGGAGAGAGGTCCCTGTGAGTGAGCGTAGTCCAGCGATGTCATTTTGATGGCGTCAATCGTCGGACGGTCAAACCCCTTGCTCGTGAATCCAAGTGTGGCCGGCTTCGACGAATGCGCCACCCCGAGGCGTCAGGCCATGGCCTGGGCCACCCGCAGGGTGTCGGTGAACTGCTCGAAGGCCGTGATGCGGCCGCCTTCGAGTTGCCAGTGGTGGGCCACACGCGCCGCCATGGCCTTGCCGGTGGTGCGGTGCACGCCCCGGTAGGTGCCGATGCCGACGATGCTGGCACCGCCATCCACCAGGGCATCCAGCTCGAAGCGGTAGCCTTCCCAGTCCCGCGCCAGCACGCTGAACACCTGGGCCACCACCTCCTCCGGGCCGACCCAGGTGCCGGCACAGGGGAAGCCGTCCATCTCGGTCCAGCGCACATTGGACGCGACCTCCGCCAGCATGCCGGCCAGGTCGCCGCGTGCCGAAGCCTCGTAGTGGTCGGCAATGATCTGCAGGTTGCTCTTCATCGTTCGCCCCTCACACGCAACCGTCGAGCCCGCAGCTCGGGCCATCCACCGCCTCGGCGACCGAGGCAGCCCCCTGCGCCTGGAGACGCTGGGCCAGCCACGCACGCCACTGGGCCGGCTGGCCGAGGAAGGCCGAGACATCCACCCGCTCGAAGCGGCCGTCCACTTCCAGCAGGAAGGACGGGAACCCGCTCAACCCATGGCGCGCCATCTGGCGACGGGCTTCGCTGATGTGCCCGGCCACGTCATGGGCCAGCGCCTGGTCGAGGGCGCTGCGGAACGCTTCCGGCTCCAGGCCGAGTTCAGCCGCCAGGGCCACCAGCACCGCCGCCTCGGCAATGCGTCGTCCCTCGCCGTAGTGGGCCACTTGCAGCCGCGCGAGCATGTCCAGGCCCTTGCCTGCCAGGGTGTCGGCCGCCAGCACGGCCGCGATGGCCGGCAGCGAGTCGAACACCGCCTCCGGGTCCCGTAGCAGCCCGTTCAGGTAGGCGTCGCCGAATACCTGGCCGGTCATCTGGGCGATGCGGCGGTCATGGGGCAGCACATGGCCTCGCCATTGCTCGCCGCCGTGCTGGCGGGCCGGGCCGGCGAGCATGCCGCCGCCGTGGGCGCGCACCGGCAGCACCGCGCGGGCAGCCGCCACCAGGGGCGCGGCGCCGTAGCACCAGCCGCAGAACGGGTCATGAAAGTAATGCAGGGTGGCAGTGGCCATGGGCACCTCCGAGATCGGGAAAGACGGCCTTCTGGCCGGGGTGCGCCACTGTATTGGCTCTGCTTCGGTAGATAAAACCCGAAAGGATCAAATGATTGTTGCAGCCACCGAGCAGGTGCAGCCTCTGTTCCCGGTATCGGTGAGGCTGTCACAGCGCGTGCACCTGGCTGTCATGTGGTCGTCACAGGACTCGGGCAGATTCGCGTCTCACCATTACCGGGGAGGAACCGCAATGCCCAACACCAAGACCTTCATCCGCAGCTTCAGCCTGGCCCTGGTGGCCGCGGCGCTCGGCGCCTGCGCCACCCAGCCGGCCGCGCCGGCCAAGGTGGAGGCCCTGAACAACGAGGACTGGTACCAGATCCGTACCGAGAAGGAACTGTTCGTCTTCGACGACTACACCACCTACCGCAACTACGTCGCCAACGGTGCCGCCCCCGTGCGCAAGGACACCGGCAAGCAGGACGGTTTCGGTCGCGAGATCATCCTGGTGCTCAAGGCCGAGGACCAGGGCAAGGAAGCCAAGACCAGCGCCCAGCGCTTCCTGGATGTCAGCCTGCCGCCGGCCCAGCCCTTCTACGGCGAGCTGCGCGACGAAGAAGGCATCATCTACGTGTTCAGCCGCTACGGCGACATGATGGACATGTACAAGATCGGCGAGCCCACCTTCAGCTATGTCGACATCGGCGGCGGCCCCGATGGCCAGCGCGTGGTGTACGTGCTGATCAAGGAAGAGCCCAAGCCCGAGAAGCTGATCGCCCAGTTCCGCCGCAACTACGGCAAGTAAGCACCCACCAGAGGTGTAACGGCAGCGCCCTGGCGCTGCCGTTTTCGTTTCCGGCCCTGGAGGCTGCCATCACCCTTTCGCTTGTGCCTTCTCCCAGGCTGCCAGCTTGCCGGCGGCTTCCTCGATGCGAGCCCGCAGTGCCTCCAGCTCTGAATGGCGCTCGGCGATCACCCGCTTGACCGGGCAGTGACCGCTCAGGCCCCGGACCAGTACCACAGAGCCCAGGGCGGCGCGCAACCAGCCTGCCGGCCCACCCCGGTGCACGCCGGAACCCAGCATGGCCACGCCGGTGCCGATGCAGAACATCCGCTCCCAGCCCTGCACGTTGCCGGCATCAGGGGTGGCGGTATCACGGGATTGCGGCTCGAAAGCGACCATGGTCGATCCTCCTGGCCCGGGCAAAGTCATGCCGGGCGGTTGTCCAGACAGGCAGCACCGGCGAATCCGGCGCCCTCCTTCTCAACGACCGCCCGAAGCCCGTTCCGGTTCAGGCAACGGGACGAAGCGCCTCAGCCGAGGCGCATGCCCTGGTCCAGGCTGCGGTCCACCAGCCAGCGGCCGTGGGCGATGGATGCGCGGCGGGCGTTGTCCTCCTCGGCCAGGAAAGCGGCATCGGCGGGGAGCGGGATACGTCGGGTGCGGTGGCCGTCTGGCGCGGTGATGTGCACCCCGCCGGCCCAGGGGGTGGGAATGCCGGGGTGCTCGATCAGGTGGGCGGTGATCACATGGTCACGGTAGGTGCAGCGGTTGCTGGCGTTCATGGCGCGGCCTCCTCTGGAGCGGAAGGCCCGGTGGAGCCTTCCCGGTGGGTCCGGCGCCGGGTGGACGCCGGACCTTCACCTTAGGCCCGCCCGCGCGCTGAACGCGCGGCAACCGACGAAGCGCACAGGCAGGTCGTTTGGCAACGGCCGGCTAGCGCTTCGGGTCCTCCAGGCCGGCGGTATTGCCCTGCAGGCTCTTGGTGGCCACTTGCAGGAAGGCTTCCAGGCGCTCGCTCAGGGCCTTGACAGCTGCCGGGTCCTCGATGCGGCCGGTGTTCTGGCCTTCGCTGTTGAGCTGATAGCGGAACAGCTGCGGCTCGCCACCACGGGGCTGCATCAGCACGCGGTCACCGCTGACGATGGCCACGGTCTGGTCGCTGCCGGAGGGCTTGATCACACCGAAGCCCTTGTCCTCCGGCGCCAGGCTGAGCAGGTCGCGGCCCCAGCACTGGTGGCGGGTCTCGCCCCCCAGGCGGCCCATGATGGTGGGCACGATGTCGATCTGGCTGCCCACCACGTCGGTGCGCGCGCCGAATTTCTCCTGGATACCGGGGCCGATTAGCAGCAGCGGCACGTTGAAGCGGTACAGGTCCATATCGGTGAGCTGCTCGGGCGCGCCGAAACCATGGTCGCCCACCACCACGAACAGGGTGTCCTTGTAGTACGGCGACTGCTTGGCCTTCTCGAAGAACTGCCCCAGGGCCCAGTCGGAGTAGCGCATGGCCGTCAGGTGCTCGTCGCCGGAGCCGAAGCCGGTCACCGGTGGCACCGGCAGCGGGTTGGGCAGCGCATAGGGCGTGTGGTTGGAGAGGGTCTGCAGCAGCGCGTAGAAGGGCTTCTTGCCGTAGTTGTCACGCAGCTCCTGGGCGGCGCGGTCGAACATGTCCTGGTCGGAGGCGCCCCAGGTGGGGTCGAACACCACCGGGTTGACGAAGTCATTACGCCCGATGAAGTTGCGCATGCCCTGGTTGCCGAAGAACCCCATCTGGTTGTCCCAGCCGAAATCACCGTTGTAGACGTACAGGTCGTCGTACTGGCGGGCGCTCAGCAGCTGCGGCAGGCCGGTGAACTTGTGGGTCCCCTCCTGCTGCTCCATCAGGTACTCGTAGCCCGGCAGGTTGGGGAAGCAGGCCATGGTGGCGAACATGCCCTGGTGGGTGTGGGTGCCGTTGGAGAAGAAGCGGGTGAACAGCAGCCCTTCCTTGCTCAGGCGGTCGAAGTTCGGGGTGATGTCGCCCTTGCCACCCAGCGCGCCGACATAGTGGCCGGCGAAGCTCTCCATCAGGATCACCACCACGTTGCGGATCGGCAGGGTGCGCTCGGCCTCGGGCGTCAGCACACGGCGCACGGCAGCGGTGGCCGGGTCCACCAGGCGATCCTGCGGGGTCAGCAGCATCTCGCGCACCACCGAGAGCGCCTGCTCATCCGGCAGGGTGGCCTTCCAGACGTTCTCGTTGGTCTCCGAGAAGCGCGCCTGGGCGGCGTTGACCAGCATCAGCGTGCCGTTCAGGCCCAACTGGTTGGCGAAGGCCGAATCCGTGGTATTGGCATCCCCCCAGCGCAGCGGCGGGCCCTGGCGCAGGGTGCCACGGGCGGCGACCACGGCCAGCACCAGGCACAGGCCGAACACGCCGACACGCACGTACCAGGGCGCTACCCGGCTGCGTCCGCCCAGACTGGGCGAGGCCTCAAGCGCGGCACCGGCGGGCCGGGTGGCGCGATCCAGGCGCTTGAACAGCCTGAACAGCAGCCAGGTCACCAAGGCCCACGCCAACAGATAACGCACCACCGGGAAACCGTACCAGAGCATGCTCATCACGGTCTTCGGGTCCTGGCTCATGTACTGGAACACCAGGCTGTTCAGGCGCTGGTGGAACTCGCGGTAGAAGTCCAGTTCGAGGATGCCGAAGAACAGCGTCAGGCTGGCGAACACCGTCAGCCAGGCCAGGTGCAGCCGGCGCAGCGACATGGCCGTGACGAAGGGGATGGACAGCAGCAGCGGCGCCAGGGCGTAGATGGTCAGGCGCAGGTCGAAACGGAAGCCGTTGATGAAGGCCTCGACGAAGGTCGAGGCCGGGGTGCTGCCGATCAGTTCGCGGTTGTAGATCAGCAAGGCCCCGCGCAGCAGCGTATAGAGAACCAGGAAGACCAGGCCGGAATAGACGGTGAAGGCCAGGTGACTGCGCAGCGTGGGGCGATACGGCCCGATCGGGCTACGGCTTGAGCTCATGGGGGCGGTGTCCATCCATCGAGAGAATGCGAACGGGCCCGGCGGGTTGGGTGAAGGCGTCACGCGCAGCGGCTGGCAGGAACCCATGCGGCGCCGTCCTGGCGGTTGTAGCGGATGCTCCGAGCGGGTCCGGCACAGCGGCGGCGGGTGCGGCGCCTTCAGGCAGCCTGCAGTGCGGGCACTGGGGAGCGGCGATGATAGTGCCTACCCGGTGGGGGCTGGGAAGGCCCTGAAGCAACTTTTTTCACATCAGGCTTCCGGCAGGGCAACTCCGCCTTCCGCCAGCGTCCGCCGCATACCGGGCAACAAGGTCGACAGGGCATCCCAGGGACGCTCCAGCTGTTCGGCCAACCCCACGTGGCTCGCGGCCTCGCAGCGATCCGGCAGGCCACACCCCGCATAGAAGGCATTGACCACCGCCACCATCGCTTCACGCTCGTCCTCCACCAGCATCGCCCCATGCACCAGCACCACGTGGCGCCCGTCCTGGCTGCGGCGGCGCCAGCGCTGGGCCGTGCCCACCAGTTTGCGTGGGCCCAGCCGCACGTTGTAGCGCCCATCGCAGAAGGCCCCGGGCACCTCGCCGATGCCCGGCTCCAGCCCATGCCCCGCCAGCCAGTCACACAAGGGGCGGCACAGGCGCAGGTAGGCGGTCTCGATCCGGGTCAGCTCGCTCTCCCCGGTCGGCACCGCATAGGCCAGGGCGATGTTCAGCACGCCAGGTGACTGCGGCACCGGCTCGCCGCCGGTATCCCGCAGCGAGACCGGCCAGTCCAGCGCCTCGCAGCGCGCCCGCGCCGCTTCGAAGCCCGGCAGACGGCTCATGAGCGCGGGCATCACCAGGGCACGGTGCAACGGCCGCCAGAGCAGTACGCCCGCGTCCCGTTCCCCTCGGTGTACCTGCTCCAGCAGCGCACGCTCCGCTGCCAACCCCGCCTCCACGTCAAGCCGCCGCATCACGCCCCTCCTCTACCTGGTTCGCATCGCATGCTACGCCGCCACGGCTCGCCTTGCCGGGCATTTGAATTCAAAAAAACTGCACTCAAGCTGCAATAACATTCATTGGCATCGATGGATCACGCCCCCGTAGGATGCGCCCCGTTCGCCTCGTCGCGCTCCGGCGAGGCCACCGATCCCGCGCACGCAGTGGGACTTCCCTGGGGGCCGCTCCGGCCCCCTTTTTTACGAGACTCGTCATGCCCCCGGAAAGTCGCTGGCGCCGCTGGTCCAGGCGCCTCGCCCCCCTCCCCCGTAGCGCACCGCCCACCGAATGGCTGCGCGCCTCCCTTGGCGCCTGCGTCGGCCTGGCCCTGTGCTGCCTGGTCACCAGCCACCTGTTCAGCCTCGACGTCACCCTGCGCCTGGCCGCACCCCTGGGCGCCAGCTCGCTGCTGCTGTTCGCCGTCTCCAGCAGCCCCCTGGCCCAGCCCTGGTCGGTGTTGCTCGGCAACCTGGTGGCGGCCCTGGTGGGCACCGCCTGCGGCCTGTGGATCGACCACACGGTGCTGGCCGCCACCCTGAGCATGGCCTTCACCGTCCTGGCCATGTACAGCCTGCGCTGCCTGCACCCGCCGGGCACCGCCCTGGCGGTGGCCGTGGCCCTGGGCGGCCCGGCATTCGAAGCCCTGGGCTTCGGCGTGGCCTGGCCGGTGCTGATGGGCTCGGCGGTACTGATCATCAGCGCCCTGGCCTACAACCGCCTGACCCGCGGCGCCCTGGTCAACGCCCCGGCGCAACCGCGCAACGACAGCCACCTCACGGACGACCCGCTGCCCAGCGAGCGGGCCGCCTTCGCCGAAGCCGACCTCGACCAGGCCCTGGCGGACTTCGGCGAGTTCGTCGACATCACCCGCGACGACCTCGAACGCCTGCTGCGCCAGACCGAACGGGTCGCCCTGCGGCGCGGCATGGGCCGGGTCACGGCCGAACACATCATGTCCCGCGACCTGCGCACCCTGTCCCGCGACGCGAGCCTCGCCGACGCCTGGAAGCTGTTCCGCCAGCACCGCATCAAGCTGCTGCCGGTGCTGGACGCCGACGGCACCCTGGTGGGCGTGGTCACCCCCACCGACCTGCTGCACCACGGCCATCGCGACCCATCCGTCTCGCTGCTCGCCCGCCTGCGCCCGCAGCAGGTACGCGTGCGCCAGCTGATGACGCGGGAGGTGCGCAGCGTGCGCCCCGACACCGACATCGGCGCCCTGGTCTCCCTGCTCTCCGACCAGGGCCTGCACGGCCTGCCCGTGCAGGACGAACACGGCCGACTGGTGGGCCTGGTGACCCAGAGTGACCTCATCGGCGGGCTCTACCGGCACTGGTTGAAGGATGCGGCCCCGGCGCCGCTGACACATGGGGCATCACGCAAGTCCGCCTGACCACGGCACCCGGGTGGCTCGATGCGGTCCAAGCGGCGATGAACACGCCGCTTCGCTGTCGTACTATGCCCAACCGCTTTCCCAAAACCGTGGTACCGATGCCTGCCGATGCTCCCCTGACCGCCCTGCCCACCGTCCTGGCCGGCCCCCTGCTGCGCCGCGCCGAACCCCGGCGCCTGGTGTTCTGGCTGGTGGCCACGCGCCCGTTGCAACCCATCCTGCTGCTGGAGGCCGACGGCCAGGCCCAGCGCCACAGCCTGGACGCCCGGCAATGCCGCATCCTTGCGGTGGGCCGGCACGCGCATGTGCACCTGATCGACCTGCGCCTGGAGGCGCCCCTGCCCCGGGACACGCCCATCGCCTACGACCTGTTGATCGACGGCCAGGGCATTGCCGAGTGGGCGCCGCACCTGCTCTACGGCGAGGCCACCCGGCCTGACTTCGTGCTGCGCTCGCGCATCGACCACCTGCTCCACGGCTCCTGCCGCAAGCCTCATCACCCTGCCCCCGACGGGCTGCTCTGCGCTGACCGCCTGCTGGCCGAAAAGCCCCTGCCGGAACAACGCCCGGCGCTGCTCATGCTCAGCGGGGACCAGATCTACGCCGACGACGTGGCCGGGCCGATGCTGTGCGCCATCCACTCGCTAATCGAGCGCCTGGGCCTGTACGGGGAGTACCTGGAGGGCGCCGTGGTAAGCGACAGCGAAGCGCTCTACCAGCACCCCGCCAGCTACTACCGGCGCGCCGACCTGCTACCCGCCCTGGAGAGCAACGAAACCCTGCGCGAGCGCTTCTTCGGCGGCGCGCGCAAGCCGATCTTCACCAGCAGCAACGCCGAGAACCACCTCGTCACCCTCGCCGAGGTGCTGGCCATGTACCTGCTGGTCTGGTCGCCGGTGCCCTGGAGGCTGGTGGCACCGCAGATGCCCGCACTCGGCACGTCCGAAGCGGAGCGCTACCACCTCGAAGCCACGCGCCTCGAAGGCTTCGTCGCCGGCCTGCCGGGCGTGGCGCGGGTGCTGGCGCACCTGCCGACGCTGATGATCTTCGACGACCACGACGTGACCGATGACTGGAACCTCTCCGCCCAGTGGGAGCAGACGGCCTACGGCCACCCCTTCTCCCGCCGCATCATCGGCAACGCCCTGCTCGCCTACCTGCTCTGCCAGGGCTGGGGCAACGACCCGGACGCCTTCGACGAGCTGCAGGATGACCTCGCCGCGCTGTGCAACAGCCCAGATCCCCATAGCCGGCTGGACAGCACGCGGCTCGACGGCCTGATCGGCCGCCTGCTGGCCTTCAACGGCTGGCAGTACGAGCTGGACACCCAGCCACCCCTGCGGGTGCTGGACACCCGCACCCGCCGCTGGCGCAGCGAAGTCGACCTCAAGCGGCCGTCCGGCCTGCTGGACTGGGAGGCCCTGTGCGAACTGCAACAGGCGCTGCTGGGGCACCCCTCGGCCATCGTCGTGTCCCCGGCCCCGGTGTTCGGCGTGAAGCTGATCGAGGCCGTGCAGCGGGTCTTCACCTGGCTCGGCCACCCGCTGCTGGTGGACGCGGAAAACTGGATGGCCCATCGCGGTGCCGCCCAGGTGATCCTCAACATCTTCCGTCACTCACGCACGCCGGGCAGCTACACCATCCTCTCCGGCGACGTGCATTACTCCTTCGTCTACCGCGTGCTCATCCGCCATCGCCAGCAGGGCCCGCAGATCTGGCAGATCACCAGCAGCGGCGTGAAGAACGAATTCCCCCACCGCCTGCTGGACCTGTTCGACCGCCTCAACCGCTGGCTCTACGCGCCCCGCTCGCCGCTCAACTGGTTCACCCAGCGTCGCCGCATGAAGGTGGTGCCCCACACACCGGCCCACAGCCGCGCGGGGGAACGCCTGTGGAACGGCGCCGGGTTGGGCCAGGTGTTCTTCGATGCCGAGGGGCGGCCGACGCGGGTGTTCCAGCTCAATGCCAACGGCACCGCACCCACCGAGTTCCTCGAAGACCGCGACGACGTCAGCGATGCCCATCCCCTCGCGCGGCGGGCCTGAACCCGGCGCTCAAAGCACCGCATCCCAGCGCTGGGACCAGTCGATATCGTCGGCCACCACCTCGCGCAGCACGCCGATGGCCTGCTGCAACAGCGCCGAATCACGGTCACGGGAGTAAACGAGGTAGGTCGGGTAGGTGAACTCCGGCGCCCGCTCCACCCGCTCCAGCACGCCGTCGTCCAGGTAGCTCTGTACCACCCGCGTGCGGAAATAGCCGGAGCCGCCGTTCTGCAGGATGAACTGCAGGGCCAGCGGCCCGAGGTTCACCGAAACCGCCGCCCGCGCCAGGTCAGGGAGCGCCGCATCGTGCTGCTGGCGGAAGCGCGGGCCCCAGTCCACCTGCACGTAGGGTTCGGGCGCACGGCTGGAACGGATCTGCACCAGCTTCTCCTCCAGCAGCAACTCCACCTGCATGCCCGGCCAGTACTCGGGCTGGTAGACCAGCGCCGCATCCAGCAGCCCCAGTTCGATCTGCTGCTGCAGGTGCTGGCCGGCGGCCACCTCCACCCGTACTGCGTGGGACGGAATCCGTTCACGCAGGCGGGTCATCCAGCCCAGCAACAGCGGGTTGCTCAGGCTCACCTCACCGCCGATGGCCAGCAGGTCGCGGTAGCCCTTGGGCAGCGGCAGGTCACGCCGGGCGGCCTCCCAGGTCTTCACCAGTTGCGTGGCGTGCCCGACGAACACCTCCCCCTCCGGCGTCAACCGCGCCCCGGCCCGGTTGCGCACGAACAGCCGACAGCCAAGCTGCCCCTCCAGGTTCTGCACCCGCGCGGTGATGGCGGTCTGGGTCACATGCAAACGCTCCGCCGCCGAGACGAAGCTGCCGCTGCGAGCGATTTCGAGAAAGGTGCGTGCCAGGTCGATATCCATGGCAATCCCCAGGCGTTTGAAGGGTGGCTATCTTAGCGGGTCGGGGCGGGAGTAGGCTCGCGAACCAAGCGATCACGCAGCCAGAAACTTCAGCTTCATCAGCCCCACTCGAAGTTCTTTTTCAGATTTGCATCGGGAGAAATATGGAAATGCGCAAATCTCTTATTACTCGCAAACGAAGACATCCCACTCATCACCAGCAATACATAGCCAAGAACGCTAAGGATGGTCTGAGATTACATGAATAAAACTGATAGCTTGTATGGGAAATTTGAGGGTTGCATAGTTGATTTTTCCTTGGAGCGACACCCCGGTGATTATTGGTATGACTGTGGAATTTTGGAGGCTACCGATGTCTTGAGGGAGTTTGATGAGAAGGACTGGGGGTTGCTCTTAGATGATTTAGAAGATAAGGGAGTGTTCTGGAAAAAGAGGCTTGTGGAGTGCTTGGGGGATTTGAAGATTTTGTGCGAGATTGAAATCATTCTGCGTGTTATCAGTACGGACGATGAAGATTTGCAGACTTGCTGTTTTGATACACTAAGAATGCTGGATCTTTCAGGAGTGGATGAGCGTACAAGAGAAGCGTTGTCGTCTAGGGCTGAATATTTCTTAGGCGAGACTTCACTACCAGTTAAAAAGATCTTGGAAGATTTTGTTGAGAGGCTGAACGGTTGATGAATCAGAAGGGGCTGATTTTTCCATTTGACTCCACGACTCAAGATGGCCACGAGATTTTCGGAGTGAAATAGATGGGGGGCTATGGCGTGGGCGAAAATTTGGTTTCAGGGATGGTCTGAAATAGTGAGCCGACGCGGTAACTGCCACGACAACGCGGTAACGGAGAGCAGCGCTATGCAGCTATCGCCGATGGAGTATGAAAAGCGTTATTTCCAAAGTTTGGAGAGTGTCTAGGGAGGCCGGGCGATTCATATTCCTTTTGGACCATTAGCTCAAGCCGCACGCTTCTAGGAAAAATTGCAGCGAAATCACTTGCTCACTGCCAGCCCCTGAAGATAAGACATCTCCTAAAGTAGCCGTACCAAACTCAAAGTCCAAAGCAACATCAAAACAGTTAAACTCAAAATTTCTTATAGCAACCTGCGCCTCTGGATTTATAGACTCTCTCACAGCGGCTGCAAACACCTCTCTTACGGAGTCGCTAAGCTCCTGCTCCAAAAAAGCACTAAGCAAATCATTTTTCATGGTGCATTCTCATTTGGGGAAGGCCGTCAAATCACCCGCTCACTTCTGTGTTTTTAGCCGCCGTAGGCCGGGCAAGCCGCCTTCACCCTTTGGGTAGTACGGCTCGATCAAGGCAATCAATCCCTTCCATGGCACCACCTGACCCATCTCGATCAGGAACAGTTCCTTGCGGGTCTGTTTGCGCTTGCCGGCGTACTCGGCATCGGAAAAGCTCATCTGCTTCATCGTGAAACTCGGGCAACAGGATCGGCGCATTTCACCAGATTCGGGAAGTCTTCTTCAGAGTTTCCCTCAGTTACACCACTCGCTGGGACATGATCGGCGAGCATCGAGGTAGCCAAATGCACGGTTGAGCGGTTGATGCGCCGGGCTGGATTGCAGGGCATCAGGCGCGGCCAGGTCGTGCGAACAACGGTGGCCGGCGAAAAGTCGCTCTGCCCGCTGGATCGCGTCCAGCGCCAGTTCCATGCCGACCGCCCAAATCAGCTGTGGGTGTTGGACTTCACGTATGTGTCGACCTGGCAAGGCTGGCTGTACGTGGCCTTCGTGATCGACGAGTTTGCGCGGCGGATCGTTGGCTGGCGAGTCAGTATCAGCATGAAGATCGACTTCGTGCTGGATGCTCTGGAACAAGCCCTGTATGCCCGCCAGCCGCATTGCACGAGTGTTCTGATCCATCACAGCGACCGTGGCAGCCAGTACGTCTCTATTCGCTACACCGAGCGGCTGGCAGAGGCCGGCATTGAGCCCTCAGTTGGCAGCAAGGGCGATAACTACGACAACGCCTTGGCCGAGACCATCAACGGGTTGTACAAGGCCGAGCTGATCTATCATCAGTCATGGAAGAGCCGCGAAGCTGTTGAGATGGCGACCTTGAAGTGGGTGCACTGGTACAACCACCAGCGCCTGTTGAGCTCAATCGGCTATATCCCGCCTGCGGAGGCTGAGGCAAACTTCCACCAGCAACAAGCAGGTCAGGCCATGGCGGCCTGACTTAAACGAAACGGCCTCCACAAAACACGGGACGATTCAGGCGTGGTTTGCCGCGCACTTGATCAAGGCCTGTCAGTAGTCCTTCTGCAGCACCCCTCTGGGGGCTTTGCTCGTCCAGCGCTCAGCTAAATTGATCAGCAAGACGATGACAAGGCAGATCAACGAAAGCAGCATCCAGAAGAAGTGTTCCTGTTGCACTGCCCATTGGTCGTAAATCCACCCGAACAGCAGCAGACCTGATGACAGCCCGAGCATTGCGCTTAAAGAAGAACATCCCAGGGCCGTGCCGGTCGGAGCGTCTCCTATCGAAGCAACTAAACGTAATTCGATAATGAACATCAGATAGACCTCAGCAAGGCTGAACAGAATAACACCGAAGAAAAATAATGTAAGGGACCACGACGCTGGACAGATTGAGGACAGGAAAAACACCAGTAAAGAGCAAAGCAAGAGACTGAAGCCGTACCCAATCGCAAGATCATGCTTGGTGATCACACGGGAAACCGGAAGCTGAAAAGCCACCACCACGATGGCATTGAGGGCAAACAAAACCCCAACATAGAAGGCGGGATATGACGCTTTGATGTGCAGGGGCAGTACCAGTTCAAACAGGGAAAAAATCCCAAAAAAACAGAAGTTGGCAAATAGCAGGAATCTCGCGCGGTGGGACTTCAAAGGCAGGAAGAGATCACGGTAGCGCCCATTCGGCAATGCTAGCGCACGCACTTTCATGCGCCTCAAAGAAATAGCCTCGGTAACCATGACCGCCATGTACAGGCTGCTGGTAATCATGCAGGTGGTGAAAAAGTCGTAGCGCGTCAACAGCAGTCCGACCAGAGGGCCAAGGGCGATACCGGCATTGATGGCCATGTTTCGCAAGGATAACGACAGCGCCTTGTCAGGGTCGAGCTCCAACAGCACTGTTTTCCCCGCCGCCTGAAAGGCGGCCGTGCCGCTGCCAGCTAGCGCGGCGGAAATTGCCAACAATGAAAATGAGTCGGCCATCCCCAAGGCGAAAAATGACAGCGCCCTGAAACCAAGCCCGGCAAGCAGAAACCAGCGTGCATCGACTTTGTCGATCGCCATGCCAACTGGCAATGTAAGCCCACGCTGCGCAATGGCAGTGATGATCAGGAGCGTGCCAACATCTGCCGCACTCAAGCCAAGGGACCCGACCAGATGAACCACGTAGAGAGGGGCGACTAGGTAGGTGCCCAGTGAAACGATGAACAGCCCAGCGACTATATGGTTCCGTGGCGAGCGAATGATTCTGCTAAGCGTATGCACTAGATGCATCCCTCGCAAAGCGATTCAACAGCTGAAAGTACCCGCGCTTGCATAAACGAAATACCTCGATTGCTATGGGCTGCGCCCCCTTGACGGCAGCGCTTGCAATCACATCAGGAATGAGCTGAAGCTTCCTGAACGTCCATGCCTCGTTGACCTTTGCATTGCTCGGATCGTCACATGAAAACACGGACTGCTGGTGCGGCCAGGGCGCGAACCCGACATTTTCGATCCCATACGAGAGGCCTTTTCCCAGCGCCTTTACATAAGCCTCCTTCAACGTATGGAGCTCAAAAAACAACGTGCGCCGCTGAGGCTCTAATAATGGGTTCATCATGGACTGCTCTTCCATGGTGAAAAACCGCCGAGCAATCGAGGTATAATTAAAATGCGGGTCTAGCCATTCCACATCTACGCCGATATCATGTGCCCTGCTAAGCGCAAGCACAAAACAATTTCGTGTGTAGCTGAGACTAAAATGAATGTCATGGCCGACGACTTCCGGCTTACCATATTCATTATTGCTGTACTGGAAACGGCGCGGATCAACATCCAAGTGCAGGCCGATGAGCATGCGTAACAAGCCATGTGCAAGCCTGTATTGCGACTTCGCCTGCACACTTGATAGTCCACGCACGACAGACTGTTCTTCTTCGCTCAGGGTGAGCGTCTCGTTCATCTGGAGTTCAATAGGCGGGCCTTGGTAATACCAGACATGTACCTCGTCCTTCAGTGTTTTCATGTTAGCTCCTAGGGGGTGTTCTCAATCAGGCTAGCCATATGACGATGGATACAAGGCTGAGCATCGACTGATAATTTCTTGCCAGTCGTTCGAACCGGGTTGCGATCCGACGGAATTGTTTCAGCTTCTGGAAGAAGCGCTCGACCAAGTTACGTTCCTGGTAGAGATGCAGATCCAAGTCGCGAGGCTCCAAACGGTCTCTTCTTGAAGGGATGACCGTCTTGGCGCCCAGGTTCTGGATGGCTTCAACGAAGGCATCCGAGTCATAGCCCTTGTCTGCCAATACCGCCTCAGGGCTAAAGCCATCGAGCAGCGCTTGGGCTTGACCGTATTCCGAGGCCTGCCCTGGCGTCAGCAGGAGGCGTACCGGATTTCCCAGTGCGTCTACGGCCGCATGGATCTTGGTACTCAATCCGCCTCGGGATTTGCCCATGGCCTCGGCATCCTGATCGGTTTTTTTGCCGCACCATGCTGATGAACCCGCACGATGCTGCCATCTACCATCAGGTGTTCAACGTCTGCGTCAGCCGCAAGCGACTCCATCACCTGTAGCCACACCCCCTTACGGGACCAGCGGCTATACCGCACATACACACGATGCCAATGACCATAGGCTTCTGGGAGATCGCGCCAAGGCGAGCCGGTTCGAGCAATCCAAAGCACCGCCTCGACGAACCTCTGGTTATCTCTGGCCGTCACGCCACGGTCACTGGATTTGCCAGGCAATAATTCCTTGATTCGCTGCCACTGATCATCACGCAGCCAATAGCGGCACATCCCTACTCCAAAAAGCGACGGGACTACCGGTCAGCACCTTCAACATCAAATGAGAACGCCGCCTAGTCAGGACAGGTTTTATTTCTCCACGGTCATGGCGTAGCTGGAGATCATCAGCTTTTGCATCTGCGAACTCCCCTCGATTATTTCCAGTGCCTTGGCATCGCGAAACAACCTCTCGACACTAAAATCACCGCTCAAGCCGTTTGCTCCGTGAACCTGTAACGCCTGCTCCGCGACCTTTACCGCTGTGCTGGCGGCAAGATACTTGGCAATTGTTGTTTCATAGACCGCATCGCACGAACGCGCCATCCGGTGTGATGCCGCACGTTCACACATGGCTTGAGCAGCATGCACCGCAGTCGCCCCATCGCCGATGAGACCTTGTATCAACTGAAAGTCCGCCAATCGGCTGCCAAATTGTTCACGCGACTCGGCATAGTCAATCATTTGCACCAGAGCCTCCTTAGCGAGCCCCACGGCCCCCCAGGCAACGCTGAACCTGCCGTGATCAAGGGCAGACATGAGCAGCAAGTCTCCCCCGCCCTCTGTTCCCAGTAATTGGTTCTTGTTGACAGCCACCTCATTAAAGGTGATCTGCGCCAAGTGTGAGGCCCGCTGCGACAGCAGGTTATCAATCGGTTCCACATGCACCCCCGTGGCCGCACGATCAACCAGGAACGCCGACATCTTCCCTTCGCACCTTGCGAACAACAGATAACAATCGGCAATGGCGCCAAAAGAGATCCATTTCTTTGTGCCGGAGATCACATAGTCCGATCCACATTTTCTATAGTGGGTTGCAATACCCTTGATATCAGAACCGTGCGCGGGTTCGCTGATGGCAAACGCGCAGATTGTCTCTGCACTGAGCAGGCCGGGTAGCCATTCACGTCTTTGCCATTGCGTCCCCCATCGGGCAATCGACTCGGCAACCAGCGAGCAATGTACGGTCAACAGAGTCCGCACGGAGGAACATGCTCTACCGAGCAGTGCCGTAAACTCTCCGTACTCCAGTGCGTTGCGCCCTGAACCGCCGTCTTCTTTTGGAATGTTGAGACCAAAATATCCCTGTCGTGCCATCGACTTCAGAAGGCTCCGGGGCATTATCCGTTTCTTGTCAAATGTACCCGCGTGCGGCCGGATATGCTCATCAATGAACATGCCTGCCTCGACCAAAAACGACAGTCCTTCGTCACTAATCCTCATGCACATTTCCTTGTGTAACTATCTGGGCAGGTTCAGCTGAACAGCCAATGCCAAGGTTCATAGGAGTAACCGTGGACATTATTCCGTGGAAAGGACAGCGTAAAATTAAAGTCAGATGCATGCCTCGACAACCACTTGAATGCACCTGACAATTCAAATTCAACCTCAAGATCAGTGTATCCTGGTGTACCAATATCAATTGCTCTTCCTGAATGATGTTCGCTGTAACCGGGCGGGGCGCTGACTTTCAGGATGTCTTTCATCTCCTGGCCAAGTTTCAACTTTCTTTTTATTATATCCGCTTGATAGCTAATACTACGATAGGTTGAGATTGCATAAAGCTGCACACCAGCCTTATTGGCTGCCTCCTGCATATCGAGCCAGGCCTGTGCAGCATTTGAGTCCAGCAGATAACACCTGCCAGCCTCCTTCCCCTTTATTTCCATTAGTTCGTCGGGCGGCAACCACAACGAAAGCTTTTTTTCTTCGATGATCGATCGGCTGATCCCCAACTGCTGAAAGTACCGCTCAATCTCTCCCTTATCATCCTTCATGCTCACTGTCTCTTTACCGGTTATACACGCAGCGCAACGATTCAGCATCATCCTGCGGGCTTGAGATAACCATCGTCAGCAACTGCTCGACTGCATGATCAATCGACACGACATCCGTACGAACTACCGACGCAGCGTACTTTGGAGGCTCATAAGGCGCGCAGATACCCGTAAAGTCGGGAATCAAGCCCGACCTGGCTTTGGCGTACAGGCCCTTGGGATCCCGCGCCTCACAAACTTCCAGGCTGGCACAGATATACAATTCACGAAAATGTGCTGCACCGATGATGGACTTTGCCAACCGACGATCGTCCGCCATCGGCGAGATCAATGCAGTAATGACTGTGACCCCGACGTTGTTGAAGATCTTCGCCACTTCAGCCACGCGCCTGATATTTTCTCTGCGATCAACAGCCGAAAATCCCAAGTCGCTGTTGAGACCCTGCCGCAAGTGATCACCATCGAGTATCACGCAGGTTCTGCCCTGATCAAGCAGGCGCGTGTGAAGGGCCTGTGCCAAGGTGCTTTTGCCAGCTCCGGACAGGCCAGTGAACCACAGCGTCATTGCCGGGGTCGGCGAGACGTTGTTTTTGATTCCCGCCACTGGTGCTTCTGGTTGCATGGTCCTTCTCCGGATCAAGTTGCGGTCATCACCCATACCCGAAAGTTTGTTAACTAAAAACCACGAGCATAAATAAGACACGCACGCAGTGGATTCAAATGCCTGTGGGCGTGGTGATTTTCAAGTGGCCAGGATAGTCAGGGACGCTATCCAGGTCGTTGACGAGCAAGAACGTATCGCCACGCTCACCTGACGTTTTGAAATTGGCCATGCCGTAGGTCACCTGCATGATCCTGTTTCGCCCGGTTGGTCTGTACTCGGCTATTAACTTCAATTTTCTGCTCTTTGCGTACTTCATCGCGTAGGTCAAGAGTATCGAACCAATACCCCGGCTCATTACCCGACAAGAGACGAGCAGCATCTTTATGAAGAGCGTGTCGTTGACATGCTCGAACAACAACAAGCCGATATTTCCATAGGAACCATAAATGTCTGTCAACTCGCAAACCAATAGTCGATGGTCGGGCGAATCACAAAAGTCGTTCAGTTCATCGTAGCTGTACGTAACACCAGTGGCATTTAACTGGTTGGTCCTGACCGTCAACTCTTCCGCCCGACGCAGATCCTGCTCAGTAGCCACCGAAACGACCACTTCCATATTCAACGATGCCAGGAACGCCTCGCTCGGCCCTTTAAAGTTTTGCTCGTCTCGGTCACGTCGCTGCTGCTCTTGATACCGCCTGCGGCGCAACGCGCTGTCCTCGGTGATGAACTCAGGCATCATTGCCGGCAGTGTAGGCAGTGCCAGATACTCCGCTGCATCGATACAGCGGACCATGGGATGGGCGATCTTCACTTCGTCTCGTTCATAGGCCTGATCATCGACAAACAGGAAGGTGTCGAGACTCAGGTTCAGCTGCTGGCTTAGGCGCTCCAGTGAATGCGCTTTGGAGCCCCAGTTGATGTGTGGAAACAGGAAATAGTCTGCCAGCCCATGACGCTCAATTGCTGCCATGGCTAACTCGGAATCATTTTTACTGGCTACCGACTGCAGAATTCCTCGGCGATCTAGTTCCTGAATGATCTTGAGGATCTGATCCTTCAGATGAATACCCCCGCCTTCCACCAGAACACCGTGCCAGAGGGTTTCGTCGAGGTCCCAGATGACGCACTTGATTTTCTTGAGTCCTGACAAGTCAGTTATCTCCTAGGTAGCGTTTGGCAAATGCTTCGAGTTGGCTGAACCTGAAGATGTCGGCGATCGACAACTTGATCCCAAAGTTTTTTTTCAGGCGGTGCAGCAACTGTATGGCCAACAGCGAGTTGCCACCCTGCTCAAAGAAATTTTTATCATGATCAATCGTTGATTTATCGACTCCCAGCACCTCAGCCCAAAGTGCGGCGAGCACCTCTATTTTTGCCGTGCTGCGCCGAGCTGAACGATGTCTCTCAGACGGCACCACCACCGGCGGATCGGGCAGTTCACGCTTGTTCAGTTTGCCCGAGGCTGCAATTGGAAAATTCTCGCAACCAATGAAGTACTCGGGTATCAGTGAAATCGGCAAGCAGCCCAGGCAATACTGTCTGATGTCCTCGGGCACACCCGGGCGAATCCACGAACACAATGCGGGTTTGCCTTTCACAGGACGCACATCGACCACCACGTCGTCGATATCCGGATGTGCCAGCAGTTTTTCAGCTATTTCAGCTGGTTGAATGCGTAGCCCGCGAACTTTGACTTGATCGTCGTAGCGCCCTAGGAAATATAGGTCGTCCCCTTGCCACCTGACCTGGTCGCCCGTCCTGTAGATTTTTGGAGAATTTGAAAAGAGTCGATAGGGATTGGTAATAAATGCCGCTTGAGTGGCTGACTCATCGCCCCAGTACCCCAGACCGACGCAAGCTCCGCCTAAGTACAACTCACCTGCCGTCCCCTGGGGAGAAAGGCGTTGCCGACGATCCAGTACAAACGCACTGACGTTGGGAATAGGTTTTCCGATCGGGTACGGTGGATCGACGTCGCGCAGTGTGCTGAAGATGCAGCCGATGGAGGCTTCCGTTGGACCATACAGGTTGAGCAGGGTTACTTCGGGATAGCGCTCGGCGAAGAGTTTGAGCGCTGCCCCTTGCAATGACTCTCCTCCGAGTATCAAGTGCTTGAGAGTACTGAGTGCCTGCAGCGGCTGACCACGCGCTATGAGTTGTTGAACAACCACATCAAATACCGAAGGCACGAAGTCAATGATGCTCACCTTGAACGTCGCGATATGACTCAACAATCGCTCGATATCAAACGCCAGGTTTTCAGTTGGTATCACAACTTGTCCACCGACCGTCAGTGGCCACAGCAACTGCCAGACTGCGCTGTCGTACACATGTGTCGTGGTTTGCAGGGTGATTGGCGCTTGACCTGCGCTAAGCTCTGCTGTCATCCAGTCAAAACGGTTGCTAATGCCTCGTTGCGGGACAATCGCCAACTTCGGAGCCGCGGTGGACCCAGATGTGAAAACCCCGTAGATCGCCGCCTCCGGATCGTAGCTCACAGCATCGATGGCGGTTGACTCCATCACTTGTTCCGGCTGGAGTGGCAATTGAATGACCAAGTATTGTTCCTGCAGCCGAGACTTAAGCTTGGCCGCTACGACTACCACGTCCGCCGCGCACCTGGCAGTCGCTTCAAGCACTCTTGATTCCGGCCATGTGGCTTCAATCGGGACAAACACCGCACTGATGCTGTTTATCGCTATCCACGCGGTGACCACATGCCTGCTGTCCGAGGCTATGACCGGAACCAGCCGCCCAGGACCGACCCCTGCCTCCTTGAGTAGGTGGGCAAGCGAGACCACTTCCGAATGGAGCTCCTTGTAGGTAATATTCCCTTCGGGAGACCAGATGGCCATCGCGCGGGGCTGGTTTTGCACGAAATCCGTAAACCTGTCATACAGCGACTGGTTTCCATATCCCGCAGCGGTTGAATGATCAGCCCGCCCCAGTAGGCGTCTGATTTCTGCTTCGCTCAGCATGGGTAGGGCGTCCACTTGGAGACTTTGACCTGACACAATGCCGCTGAGCAGTCGTTGGAAGTAGTCGGTATAGCGCTCGATGGTTTCCTGTCTAAACAGGTCTTTCGCGTACTCGAACTCGCATTCAACCTCAGCGCTACCTTCGTACAGTGTCAGGCAAAGGTCACTGACAATCGTCTGCTGGTTCAAACACAGGTCGGTGGCGCTCAACTGATCCGAACTCAGTCCCCACTCCGGCCGCTTCTGAACGGCGAGCATCACATTGAACAGACTGCTGGAAAAAGTCTGGCGGCTGTCCGAGCACGTCGCGGTCAGATGAGAAACAGGAAATTGCTGATGGTCGAGCGACGCCAGGACGGCCTGCTTGATGTGGGAAATGAACACTGATGGCGCCAAGTCTTCATCTACTCTAATTCGCACGAGAATCGGATTGACGAACGTCCCCACCACATCCACGTGCTCCATGGACAGACGTCCCGAAGCTGGGCTGGCAACGGCAAAGTCTTCCTGCCCTGAGCACCTGGCAAGCATCAGTGCAAATGCCGCGAGATAAAGCATGTACGGAGTCACGGCACACTCGGCGGCGACCTGCTTCAACTCTGCCTGCAGGTGGGCAGGGAGCTTGAATCGGTGAAGCGCAACTGAAAACGTCGGGATGGACGGCCTGGGAAAATCGGTTGGTAGGGCCAATGCCGGTAAACCGTCCAGATGTTCGAGCCACCATTGCTGATGTCTCTTGTAATCTTGGCTGTTCATCCACCGGCGTTGCGACCGGCAATAATCGAGGTAGCTTGACGGCTGAACCAAAGGTTCGATCTCGGCGCCTGCCAGCAGGTCGCGGTAGATCGACCCCAGGTCCTTGAACAGCGTATTGGCGGCGAGGCCGTCTGCCGCCAGATGATGAAGTGCGATGATCAGATAGTGTTCGGATGAGTGGTTTGATATCAAGCAGGCCTTTATCAGTGGGCCGTCGAGCTCGTGCTGAGGGGCAAAGGAGATAAGCGCTATTTCCTCCTTCAACCGCTGTGGGTGCAGCTCAGGTTCTGTATCGATGACTTTGAGTTCGAACGTAAGATCAGCGGCATCCCGGACACTCTGGAAAAGCATGCCCTCACAGACTTCGACGCTGCCCCGCAAGCTCTCGTGTCGTTGGACCAGCAGTGCAAAGGCCTGGGTCAGAAGCGTGATTTCAAGAGGGCCGTCGAGCTTCAGTCCGTAAAGGAGTGTGTATAAGCTTTTTTCGGTAGAGAACTGTTGGGAGATCCAGATCTGCTCTTGGGAGAATGAGAGAGGTGCCTTGCCTTGAGCGAACACGGGCGCCGACATTGATGCATCTACGTTGCTGGTAGACTCTTCCATCAGTGACGTCCATTGACGTAACGTCGGGGCGTCAAAAAACGCCGAGAGAGAACAGCTGGCGTTAACGCGCTTCCTGATCACCGACAGCAGTCTGCTGGCAAGTAGTGAGTCCCCTCCCACCGCAAAGAAATTACTGTCGATACCCACCCCAGCCCCTAATTCCTTTTGGCAGAAGTCAAGTACTTCCTGCTGCAAGGGTGTCAGATTGGCGCTGGCCACCTCAATCGAAGGAAGCTCATCAAGGGTGAGCTCCTCCAGCACTTGTCTGCGGTCAATCTTGCCGCTGAGGGTCAACGGCAGCATGTCCACGACCACAATATTGTGAGGCACCATGTAAGTGGGTAACACCTGCTTGAGTCGACAAATGATGGAAGTGGTTGAAACAGGTGCGTGCTCACCAGAAGTGACCACTGCTACCAGTGACTCGAGGCCACTGGCGAATCGATATTTGACGACAGCAACCTCCGCGACACACTCAAGGCGGCGTATGGCAGCTTCCACCTCTCCGGCCTCGATACGGTGTCCCCGCAGCTTGATCTGATTATCTTTACGTCCCAGGTGAAGGAAGGTCCCATCATTCAGTTTTCTGGCCATATCACCGGTGAAATAAAGGCGTTTGCCATCAGGATCATGTGTACTGACAAAAGCTTTTTCACTGCTTTCGGGATCATTCCAATAGCCCAGCGCCAATGCGTCACTGCACAGGACAAGCTCCCCCTCATGGGCAACGACCTTTCTGTTCGCATCCATCAGCAGGACGCTCATACCCGGCACTGGCGTACCGACACATAGCGTTCCCTCAGGGACTCTGTCCTGAGTGTGATAGAAAGCCTGCAATGCAATAGTCGATTCGGTTGGGCCCAGTCCGTTGATCAACATAGCGTCAGCCGTAAAGCGTCTGCTGAAATGACGAAAATCAGTTTCATAGGCCATTTCGCCACCGAGAACCACCACTCGAATGGTCGGAAAAACCATATCGGCGGGTGCGACAGTGCAGAGTCCCCTGAACAGCGTCGGGGTCGAGTGATAGACAGTGACTTCTCGATGGTTCAACCACGCGGGCAATGCTTCTATGCCCTGGGCATGAACATCAAAGAGGTGAAGCGCAGCACCTGATGTCAATGCACCAAAGATGTCCATCAACCCGGCATCGACACTGGTCGAAGGTAATAACGACACCCGGTCGTCACGGGTGATGTGGATAGACTGCTTGTAAGCGTCTATGTGCCGTAGCAAATTTTGATGACTCTGGAACACCCCTTTTGGCACGCCGGTCGATCCCGAAGTGTAAATGATATAGGCAATGTCATTGGCTGGTCTCGGCACTACCGAGCCCACTGGCAACTGGTCATGCAGCATTATTTTCACGCTGTCACCTGCCAGTGCCGCTGCACTTGAGTAGAGCGATGTGTCGGTGATGATCAGCTTGATTTCGGCGTGCGCGACGACGCGTTGAAGATGAGCGGCAGGGGCTTTGGCATCCAACGCGACCCAAGTGCGTCCTGCAAAGATCGTGGCTAGAATCCCCAGAACAGCCTGAGAACGCTGTTCAATGAATATCGCTACGTTACCTGAGGCACTGATCCCGGCTTCGCAAATGCAGGAGCCCAGCGCCTCGACACGCCGAAACAGCTCTTTATAGCTCCAGGCACAAGTGTCGCAGACCAGTGCCGGACTATGAGGATGAGTAGCGACGTACTGCTGAAACCGATCGAAGACAGTAGAAACATCATTGTTGCACCCTGGTACTTCCATTGTACACTCCTTGAACAATCGGCGTGACTGCCTTTTGCCTCACGTGCGGCAGAACTTCATGGTCTTGGCGGACTCAACACTGTTCAATACAATCCATGTCGCTCAGCAAATCTGTATATATGTTCTGACAAGCGCTCGGCATGTTCCGCATTCATGATGGAGTAATGGTCGCCCGGGCAGTCCACTACCTCCATGCCGTCAACAAAGCAGCGCCCCCACCCGCGATCGTGCGTAGTTGATACGTCTTCTTGATTCACCGCGCGAACCAGCAAGGCATACTCACCATGCCGCTCAGGCACCTGGTAGTTCACCATGGCCATTGAGTTAGCCCTGTAGACCTCATACAGGTGGTGCAGCAGTTCGATCGAGTCGATCGAACTGCCCTCAGCTGCCCACTGCAGCAGTGCTGCCAGTCTCTGGTTCTCCGGCAAGGCGCCCAGTTTTTCTTCGATTTCCGTCACCAGCGGCCTGCGCTTGTTGGAAAGTGTTTCGACAAACCCCGCCATGATGTTGAGCGGAACGATTTGCTTTGGTGATGTATCGCTAAACTTCTGCGAGTCAATGATTACTAACAGGGCCTGAATATCCAGCGCTCTTAACCGTGTAACAACTTCGTGTGCGATCAATGCTCCGAACGACCAACCAATGATTACGCAGGGGCGCGCCGCGAACGTCTCAATTATGCCTTGCGCATACTCCAGCCCCATCGCCGTGACGCTGCGCTCGGGCAAGACTTCTCCATCAATACCCTTCGCTTCTATGCCCCAGCACTCGTCTGCATCGCCCATGAAATCGGGAAGATTTCGATAGGGCTCGACAAAGCCACTCAGGGCATGAATACAGATCCATACTGGGCCACGGTCACCTGGCTTGAGATTAACCAAGCGGTCAAATTTTGAATGATGCATCATGACAGGGCTCGCCCGATAAAGTTCCAAAGGCTATCTGGAAGTCTTAAGTTCAATGAAACGGGAAGCGGCTTCGACACTCCTCAGGTTGTCGGGCGAGATGTCATGTCCTTCGACTGCGATACTGAACGTAGATTCCATCCACTGGATCAACGACAACGCCTTCAGCGAGGTCAAACGTCCGGATGAAAACAGTTCATCTGTTTTTCCTATCCGTTCGACACCCGCCAACTCACACACATAACACATGATTTTTTGCTCTATAGTATTCCTATCCATTTCTGGGTTTCCTGTGCTTAATATTTATAAAACCCTTGCTTGCTCTTGACGCCCAGCTCGCCGCGAGCCACTTTCTCCTTCAGCAGGCTCTTCGGCTCATATATGCCATTGTCAAAACGATTCCTCAGCACAATCAGACTATCGGCAATTACATCAAGACCAATCAAGTCAGCAGTGGCCAGCGGGCCCGTTTTGTGACCCAGGCATTTCTCGAACAGGTTGTCGACCTGCCTGCAATCGGCTACTTGCTCTTCAACAACCCCGATTGCTTCGTTAATTGCCAGCATCAACACGCGATTGATTACAAACCCCGGCGAGTCGTTGACTATTTCATGGTCCTTGCCAAGCGCTGCTAGCACCTTGGTCGCGATATTCAATGTCTGCTCGGAGGTGCTGCGCCCTTTTGTTATTTCAACAAAGGGGCGCAACGAGGCAGGGTTCATGAAATGAACACCAAGCACTTTACTCGGGCGATGGGTGAACTGCGCCAGTACATTAATTTCTATGCAGGATGTGTTTGAGGCAAATAGAGTATCCCTTGCGCAAATGCGATCAAGTTCCTCATACAATTCCTGCTTTTCCTGCAAGCTCTCCGAGATACACTCGAACACGACCATGGCCTGCGCGAGCCTATCGAGGGAGGACTCAATGGATATTCGTCGAAGAGCATCCTGCTGACTGTCGAGATGCTCGACCTTGCTCCTGTCGAGCAAAGCAGTCAATTGCAGTGCCGTGCGCAGCCTGCCTGGCGCAGCCTCAAACGCTTGCGTATCCTTTTCCACAAGGACGACTTCAAATCCTGCGAGTGCTGCATTGATTGCCACCCCGGTGCCCATGGTGCCTGCACCTACAACGCCAATAAGATCCATTTAGATAGACTCCGTCAGACTGCATAGCCCATTGTTTTTGCCAATGCCCTGACCTTATCGCTTAAGCGATAGTCAAGTCCGCCATCCTTCCACCGATAGCTCAGCGATTTATCGATCTGATCGTGTTCATGGAAGTTGGGATCACCCGCCCCGTCGACCATCCGCCCTCCTGAGTAAGGTTGAAGCAGCGCCGGATGAAAATCGACATTGAGGAAGTCTGCAAGTCGATGCATCGTCATTTCGGCTTGTTCGACTAGGTCTTCATACCTGACGACTACATAATTCCCGGCGAGTGAACCGACGAAGTTCATGATATTGCTGTAATAGCGGAACCAATGATCTTCCGCCTGCGCCACGGGATCACGCCAGCGCTGCGTTGCAATCGCACCGATTCGATTGCGCACATAGGATTCGATCACGGCGGCCGGGTGCCTTGTCAGCACGATGTACTTGCAGGACTCGAACATGTCCTGAGTGCTTCTGAGAATTTCAGGGTCGCCGGCATAGTCTGGAGACTTGTCTACGACAAGCCGCGGTGCGGCCAGTCTTTGCAGCAGAGCAAAGGTTTCAGCAATCGAAACATTGTTTTCGACCAGGCAGCGCACCTTTGAATCGGCCTCAGATGGACCGATACCGTACAACTCCATGATCGCTCGTTGCAGCCCTTTGCCAAAATGTTCCGACTTCAAATGTTCGTTACGTACTTTGACCGTTGGGTAGCCCAGCAAGTGAAGTTCTGGTGGACAGAACAATTTGGGATGCCCTGCGAGCATGACGCGTAACAGGGTGGACCCAGAGCGCGCCGATGACAGTATGAAGGCTGCCTGGGGATTCTTTGCCCCTCCCCCCCCCAGATTGAGCCCTGCAGCCGTTGTGCCTTGCCGGAGCGTTTGTGTCGCCGTCGTGCCGGTGGTTTCGGCGCCGTGCTCGTCACCTTCGTCAACCCCGATAACTGACTGCACCAATTTGCAAAGCTCAGCAACGGTATTTCGCGCTACCAGCTCGTGGGCATACACCGGACGGCCTAGGTCGTGCTTGAACACCCGAGTCAGGTCCGGTATCAACACAACATGATTTTCTATTTTGGCACCATCTGAAATGGCGCAGTCGGCCGCAAGGCTCCGCAGCGTTTCGACCACATAGTTTCTGATCACTGCAGCTCGATCCTGCTCGGGCGCGGCCAGAACCTCTGCTGCAATGTGCCCTTTCGCAAGGTGTTCGTCACGTTGCCGCTGATGCCGCAGCTCGACGAACCGAATAAACTCACCCAGTGTCGGATTCGCGCGCAGATCACCCACGTTCAGGTCAACACTCAACGACTCCCGAATGTAGTAAAGAAGCTGTACGGCGAGCAGCGAGTGACCGCCGATTTCGTAAAAGTCGCTCTGGCTGGAAAGATCGTCACGTCCAAAGGCTCGCGCCCAGATAGTGCGGACATGCGAGGAAACACTCGCTTCACTGTCTTTTTCATCGCGCATCGCCCTGACCTGAGCCTCGGTGTTTTCCACTGGAGACCACGAAACCTGGGCAAGGCGTTGATGACTGACAGTCTGACCTGAGGTGACGTTACTTGCTTCGATCAAGTGCCGCTTGCGGCTGTAGGGGTAGGTCGGCAGCGAGACTCGTCGCGCATCCGCACAACGCTCCATGCCCTGCCAATCGACGCTCGCTCCACTCCCCCACAGAGCCCCCAATGTGGCAAGCCATTGTCCGTAGACACCGTCCTGAACCGACTTGTCGAAAGTCGTCATGATGTGGCTGGCATTTGCCGGCGTTACCAACTTGGCCAGATCGGCCAGATACCCCGACGAGCCAAGCTCGATGCAGGCAAGATCCTTTTCACCAGCCAGGGTTCTCAGTGAGTCCAAGTACCGCACCGGCGATGTCAGGTGCTTTGCCCAATAATGGACACTGCGGGCCTGCTCATCATCGATCCAGTCACCTGTAACATTCGAAACAAACGGTATCTGCACTTGGTGCCTGTTGACGCTGGCCACCAAGCGCTCCAGCTCAAAAGCGGCAGGTGACATCCAGGGCGTGTGAAATGCGTGCTCGGCCTGGATGACGCTGAAGAACACACGATGCTGTCTAAGCTGTTCCAACACTTCACCGACGGCCAATTCACTACCAGCGATAACGTTCAGGCTGCTCGCGTTCTCGGCGGCAATCGACACTCCTTCGATGCAGTAATCAAGCAACTGAGCGTAGGGCAACGCCACAGCCACCATCATGCCATTAGGTTGCTGATCGATCAGGCGAGCTCTTTTGCCTACCAGGGTCAGTGCATCCTCCCGCGAAAAGACCCCGGACAATGTGGCGGCCACGTATTCGCCCAGGCTGTAGCCAACAATGTAATCCGGCACAATGCCTACAGAAGCCCACAGGTCTGCCAGCCCAAGCTGAATGCAGAATATCAGCGGGTGAGCATAAGTGACATTCAGTACCTGACTAGGTTTCTGCTCATTGCCCCATGCCAGTGACTGCGCACCCTGCGTGGCAGCAACATCATTCAGCACATCCATTAGGTCTATACCCAATTGGACATCGAGGATTCTGAAACTACCTTCCAGGCTCTCGCGGAAGACACTGGATGTGTTCAGTAATGCCCGCGCGAGCGCAAAATCATTGACGCCAAGCCCCGGGCACAGGAACGCTATCTTGTCCCGTCGAGCGTTTTCATCGAAAGACTTCACTGCGGGGCTCTCCCGTTGGGTGAGTTTCATCAGTACGTCGTCCAGCGAGACAGCAACGATCCTGCGCCGATACCTGAAATCCTCACGGCCCATCTGTAAGGTTTTGGCGATATCGGCTACATTCAATGGTGCTGTGTTGCGCAGGTGCGTCGCCAGCGCCTCTGTGAGCCTTTCAAGCTCCACCGCAGACCTCGCCGATAAAACCAACAGCTCGGAGGGGAGCGGGGACGATACAACCTGGGGCTGCGGTAGCACGGCTTCCAAGATACAGTGGACATTGGTCCCCCCCATTCCTGTCGAGTGCACGGCAGCCTTGTGCTTTGCATGCCAGGTTCGCCGCTGGGTATTCACCGTAAATGGGATATCTGGCAAGTCGATCAACGGATTGGCATTGTGGTAATTGATAGTAGGAACGAGCGTCCTGTGATACAGGCAAAGCGCTGTCTTTACCAAACCCGCCAAGCCAGCGGACGTATCTGTGTGGCCGATATTCGACTTCAGCGAACCAATAGGTATTTTTTCGTCACTCGCCGTGACATAGGCTTCAGCCAATGCTGCCAGTTCGATAGGATCACCGACAAGCGTCGCCGAACCGTGTGTTTCGATGTAACCGACGTCATCAGGAGTGCATCCCGCCTTCCTCAATGCCTCGCAGGCCACATCCCTCTGCCCCTCAACGCTGGGTGCCGTGAAGCTGCTCTTTCGATTTCCATCGTTGTTGGCGGCCGTTGCACTAATGACCGCGTAGACTCTGTCGCCATCGCGCTGTGCCAGATCCAGGCGCTTGAGCAATATGGCAATAACGGCATCGCTACTGACCGTGCCGTTCGCTTCCGAGTCAAAAGGCCGGCATAGGCCATCCCGGGAAATGACACCTCCCGAGACAGCCATACGCCCTGACCGCGTTGGCCAGGAAATCGCCGAGGAGCAGACCAACGCCATCGGTGCCTCTGCGCCAAGAACTTCCTGGCAAGCCAGATGTACAGCCAGAAGCGAGCTTGAACAAGCAGACTTGACCAGCACGCTCTGCCCTTCCAGCCCCAACCGGTTGGCAATTCGCAAAGGGACGAAGTCAGGAAGGGTTCCGTCCAGCGTATAGGGTGCCGCTAGCATCTCGGCTGGCAGCGTCTTGAGCAGATGATGCTCATACTCGGAACGACTGACCGATACGTAGGTGGAGGTGACAGTTCGGTAAGCCGGATCAGCATACCCGGCATCCTCGAGAGCGCCATAAGCGCATTCAAGTGCATGCCGTGCCTGAGGATCCATCAAGTCCGCTTCCAACGCGGCAAAGCCGAAGAATGAGGAGTCGAAATATTCTTCGTTACCGATAACACCTCGGACAGGTACATAACGCTCATCACTCAAAAGTGCGCCGGCAACACCCTGCTGTTTCAACTCATCAGACGAGAAGCGGCGAGTACCGTTTCTTCCTTCCAATAACATGTGCCACAGCTCATGGATATTTTCAGCCCCAGGGAGTCGACCAAACATTCCTATGATTGCTACTTTTTCGTGCCCCACAAGCCACCCCGCATAACTACGCCACAATTAGTAGGCGATAGGGATTCACGCATTAAATGCGCACCAGAGTCTGCAAAAATAAAGTTGACTACGCCATGCCGGCGACTAGATCCACAATACCGATACCGGCGGCTCGCAGCATCTTTGGATATAGGCTATTTTTCATGAGGCCGGGGATGGAGTTGGCCTCAAGGAAGTAGATTTTGCCATCGGCTCTTACAATAAAATCGAAGCGGCACATACTGGAGAAACCCACAGTAGCAAAAAGAGTCCTAGCGATTACCTGCAACTCCTCAGCCAAGACATCATCATCATTAACCAACTCCTTGACTACCGAGCCCACCGTATTTTTTTCGAGGTATCCAAAAAATCCAGTTTCTGACGTGATGCGCACAACGGGCAGCGCCCGGATCTCACCGTTCGCGGTCTTTATGCAGCCGACACTATATTCAACACCTTCGATGTACTGCTGGATGAGGGCATCGTCGCCGTCGGCGCGCATCCGCTCCAACTGGATGTCCATCAGGGCCTCATGGCCAATGGCACTTGGATAGCGCTCGGTGTTGATAGAGCTTCCAGAGGCATTGGGCTTGATCACAATGCTTCGCTCAGGATCGATACCATCCCGCAAGGCTTGGGTCAACGATACCCCACCTTTCAGCAGGGCAGAGGGTGGAATCTGCAGGGAGGGGCAGACGCCTCTTGCATAGTGCCCCATGTGAAACTTACTCATCGACAGACTCGACGCCAGTACCGAACCAAAACTTCCCTGTAACCCCAGAAGCGACGCAGCACCCTGTAAGTTTCCATCTTCACCATGACGCCCATGGAGAAGATTCAATATGTATGTTTTTTCTTCCTTCCAGCAAGCCAACGCCTCGATATAAGTCATTGCCGCTTGTGGCCGCATGTAGTCCGAGGTCGATAGGTGCTTGTCGTAGGCGTGCCGATGCACGCGACCGTGCATATCGAAAAAATAAACGTTATTTATGGATACCCTACTTTCCCTCAGGCATTCATAAACATAGGAGAAGGAGTCGATTGAGGCATCGTGCTCTGGTGAGTGACCACCAAATGCAATAGACACAACGAAGACAGCATCCGAGTTATTATTCATCAGGCATTCCTTGCCATAAAACTGAGCACCCCGAACCTAGCAAATGATTTTTCCGCTGTAAAGCTTTCAAGCCTTTTTCTCAGGGGGGGGAAGCGGCCTTGATCTTCATGAAGAAGAATTCGCTGTCCTAGTAGCAATAGGCCATGCACTTGATCACCTTGGAAAATCCTGAAGAAGACTTCCCGAATCTGGTGAAATACGCCGATCCTGTTGCCCGAGTTTCACGATGAAGCAGATGAACTTTTCCGATGCCGAGTACGCCGGCAAGCGCAAACAGACCCGCAAGGAACTGTTCCTGATCGAGATGGATCAGGTGGTGCCATGGAAGGGATTGATTGCCTTGATCGAGCCGCACTACCCAAAGGGTGAAGGCGGCCGCCCGGCCTACCCGCTGATGGCGATGCTGCGTATGCACCTGATGCAGAACTGGTTCGGCTACAGCGATCCGGGGATGGAAGAGGCGCTGTACGAGACGACCATCCTGCGTCAGTTCGCCGGGCTAAGCCTGGAGCGCATTCCCGACGAAACCACCATCCTCAACTTCCGCCGTCTGCTGGAGAAACATGAGTTGGCGGCCGGCATCCTTGGCGTGATCAATGGCTACCTGGGAGATCGTGGCCCGTTGCTGCGCCAGGGCACCATCGTCGACGCCACGCTGATCCATGCTCCCAGTTCGACGAAGAACAAGGACAGCAAGCGCGACCCGGAAATGCACCAGACGAAGAAAGGAAACCAGTATTACTTTGGCATGAAGGCCCATATCGGCGTGGATGCCGAGTCCGGTTTGGTGCATAGCGTGGTAGGCACAGCGGCCAACGTGGCGGACGTCACTCAAGTCGACCGGCTGCTGCATGGCGAAGAGAAGGCGGTGCATGCCGATGCTGGCTATACCGGGGTGGAAAAACGGCCCGAGCACGAAGGAAGCCAAGTCATCTGGCAGATTGCGGCGCGCCGCAGCACCTACAAGCAGCACGGAAAATGCAGCCTGTTGTACCGAATGAAGCGCAAGATCGAGAGAGCCAAGGCGCAGACGCGCGCCAAAGTCGAGCATCCGTTTCGCGTGATCAAGCGCCAGTTCGGCTACACCAAGGTTCGCTTCCGTGGCCTAGCAAAAAACACTGCTCAGTTGGTCACGCTATTCGCTCTTTCAAATCTGTGGATGGCGCGCCGGCACTTGCTGACGAACACGGGAGAGATGTGCCTGTAATGCAGAGGATGGCCGCCGAGAGGTGTCCACGGCGGCTAAAAACACAGAAGTGAGCGGGTGATTTGGTCGTTTTTTGATCGAGCCCCTGCTTTCAAAAACAGCAGGTACTGAAGTCGGCCAAAAATATCGGACTACTTCAGACCATCCTTAAGAACTCAAGCCACATAGTCTGACTTGCATTTGGTGACCCGCAAAATCCCTCACCACTAAGCTCGAAAACTCACTCCCCAACAAAGTCCCGCCCAATGCGTACCCACAAAAAACTCAGCCAGCGCATAGCGCTGGCTGAGTCGAGGTTTTACCAGAACGTGCCGCCAAGCATCACTCGCGCTGCAGCACTTTGCGCTCCAGTGCCGGGTCAGCATCGATATCGCTGTCGCTGAAGGGCAGCGGCTGCCAGGGGTTATCGGCGAACAGGGTGATCTGGTCGGCGTAATGGGGCGAGCCGGGGTCGCTGGACTGGGAGAAGGCCAGCAGGCCTCGGGCGCGGGGGCCGTTGGCGTCGAAGGTGACCAGTTGCAGGTAGCTGGTGCCGCTGACCACTTCCAGGCGGTCGCCCTGGTGTTCGCTCTGCATGGCGTTGTAGACGCCCAGGTGGCCGTCGGCGCCGGGCATGGGGAAGGTTCGGGCGCCGCGGGTGACCTGGTGCAGGTCGCCCCAGCGGGCATCGGCGGGGGCGCCCGAGGCGGCCAGGGCCTCGTTGGCGGCCACCAGGGCCTGGCGCAGCGGTTCGCGGGCGGCCGGTGCGATGCCGGTGGGGGTGTCCAGCGGGCGCGCGGGGTCGAAGGGGTGCTGCCAGCCGTCGTCCAGTTCGAGAAAGGCCTGGGCCGCCTGCTGGAACACCAGCATGCCCAGGCCGCTGTCTACCCGCGCCTTGCCATCCCAGTCGGCCAGGGCGCCGCAGGCACGGCTCAGGTCCGCTTCGCCGGCGTGTGCCTTGCACAGCGCCAGCAGTTCCGGCAGCAGCTCGCCGGCCAGGCCCACCTGGTTGTCGGTGACCATTGCCGCCAGGTCGTCCGCCCGCAGCGGCTGCTGGCCTTGCAAGCGCCCCAGGGCGAAGCGGGCACGGGGAGAGATCGGCGTTTCCCGGCTCACCAGGGGCGAGTAGCCCACCAGGGGGCTCGCCGGGTTGGTCAGCCAGGCGCTGTCGTTGGAGTTCTGCACGAAGTCCTCGCGCAGCAGCACGGGCAACTGCACGGCCGGGGTGATGCCGGCCTGGGCGGCCCCGGCTTCCCGCTGCCATTCGCAGGCGCTGCGATTGCCCTGCAGGGCAGGCAGGCCCTGCTCCGCCAGTTGCGGGATGACGCACTCGGCGAGCTGCCGGGGCTGCAGGTGGGGCACCACGGATTGGTTCATGTACAGCGCGCGGCCCCGGTCATCCACCGCCAGGGTGTTGACCCAGGGAATGCCCTGCAGGCGCTCGACACTGGCGCGCAGGGCGTTCACGTCGCGGGCCTGGTTCATCGCGTACCACTGCTGCAACACGCGGGTGTTGCCGAGGTTGGCGTCACGCAGAGCCCAGGCTTCGCCGGCCGACCAGTCCAGCTTGCCGGGCCAGTTCAGCAGCGGGCCGAAACGGGATTCGTAGAGGTCGTGGGACTGGGTGACCAGCTCACCGGACGGCTGCCGCACCCGGATCTGCAGGCGCGTGCGGATCATGGGCTCGTAGCGGCCGTCGACGCGGTAACGGGTCGGGTTCTTCGGGTCCAGCTCCAGGCGGTACAGCGTGAAGTGCGCGGAGGTGTCCACGGTGTGGGTCCAGGCCAGGTGCTGGCCGAAGCCGATGTTGACCACCGGCAGGCCGGGCAGCGCGGCGCCCATCACGTCGAGCTTGCCGGGGATGGTCAGGTGCAGCTGCCAGAAACGCAGCGCCCCGCTCCAGGGAAAGTGCGGGTTGGCCAGCAGCATGGCCGGGCCATCGGCGCTGCGCTGGCGGCCCACGGCCACGGCGTTGCTGCCCCGGTCCAGGCGGAAGCCTTCCACCCGCGCGAGGGTGTGGCCGCTGTCCCGATCAGCCTGTTGCCGCCCGGGCGGTGCGGCGCCCACTACGGCTTCGGCGAACTGGCCGACACCGCCCTCCACCAGCAGGCGCCGGGTCAGGCGGACCAGATCATCCGCTTCGATGGGGCGCAGCCAGGCCTGGCCGAGGCAGTGGGTGCGGCCGGCGTCGGCTTCGCCCAGGTAGCGGTTGAAGCCCTCGGCATAGCCGACCAGCAGCTCAGTCACCTCGTCGGTCTGGGCACGACGGAAGCTGGAGACCCGCTCGGGGGCGTTCAGCCAGGTGAAGAAGAGGTCGGACGGGACGTTGGCCAGGCCGGCGGAGGACTGCCCGTCCGCGCCGAACCATCGGGCCCGCTCGCCTCGCGCCGTGATGATCTCTTCGGCTAGCAGGCAGGCATTGTCGCGGGCGTAGGCATAGCCGATGCCGCGCCCGAGGCCACGCTCGTCCGCCGCGCGGATATGCGGCACGCCGTGGGCGGTCCAGCGGATCAGGGTGTCGCCACCGGCATCGGCGGCATGGGACAGGCACGGCGCCAGCAGCAAGGCTGCGGCCCCGGCGACAAGGGTGCGCATGGGCATCGGGGGTTCTCGCGGAGAAAGGGAACGCGCCGGACGAAGCCGGCGCGGGGGTGGTCAGCCGGCGATGGCGTAGCTCGGCGCGGTACGCCCGGCAGCACCGGCGGGCTCCAGGTGCTGGTGCAGGGAGGCGGCGATCTCGTCGGCACGGATCGGCAGCACCGACAGCAGGGTATCGCTGAGGCCGTGGCTGGCCTGGCAGAAGCCCTGCATGTACAGCGCGGGGCGGAAGGTGTCGTCGGTGCGCAGGCGGTAGTCGCGGGCCACCTCGAAATCGCCCAGCCAGGGCGCCAGGGGTTCCAGCAGCTCGCGGTGGGCCTGGCGCTCGTACCCGGTGGCCAGCACCACCGCGTCGTAGCGGTGGCTGCTCTGCTCGCCGGTGGCGATGTGGCGCAGCACCAGTTCGATGCCATCGGTGGTGGCAGTAGCCCGCTCCACGGCGCTGAGGTTGCGGAAGGCATGGCGGCGCGAGCCGGAGACCTTCTGCCGGTAGAAGATGCCGTAGATGCGCTCGATCAGGTCCAGATCCACCACCGAGTAGTTGGTGTTGTGGTACTCGCGGATCAGCCGCTCACGCTCGGCGGTGGGCTGGCTGAAGATCAGGTCGGTGAACTCGGGGGAGAACACCTCGTTGACGAAGGGGCTGTCATCCGCCGGCTTGAGGGCGGAGCCCCGCAGGATCACGTCCACCTGCACGTTCGGGTAGCTGTCGTTGAGGTCGATGAAGGCCTCCGCAGCGCTCTGCCCGCCGCCGACGATGGCGATGCGCATCGGCTGGCCGCTGGCGCACGGCTGCTGCTGGATCCGCTCCAGGTACTGGGCGTGATGGAACACCCGCGCATCGCCCTTGAGGTGGCGGAAGGCCTGGGGCACGCGCGGGGTGCCGCCGGCACTGAGCACCACCGCGCGGGTGGTGCGTACCTGGGACTGGCCGTTGGCATCGCGGGAGACCACCCGCAGCGCCTGCACCTGGTTGCCCTCCAGCAGCGGCTCCACCGCCTGGACCTCCTCGCCATAGCGGCACTGGTCGGCGAACTGGCCGGCGACCCAGCGCAGGTAGTCGTTGTACTCCATGCGGCAGGGGTAGAAGGTGCCGAGGTTGATGAAGTCCACCAGGCGGTCGTGCTGGCGCAGGTAGTTGACGAAGGAGTACGGGCTGGTGGGGTTGCGCAGGGTCACCAGGTCCTTGAGGAAGGAAATCTGCAGCTCGCTCTGGTTCACCAGGGTGTTGCCGTGCCAGCGGTAGTCGGCCTGCTTGTCCAGGTACAGCGCGTCCAGGGCGCCCTGCCCGCTGGCGGCACGCTCCTGCAGGGCGATGGCCAGGGCCAGGTTGGAAGGGCCGAAGCCGATGCCGATCAGGTCGTGGATGGCGGTGTTGAGGGGCTGGGTCATGTCCTGTGTCCTCTGCTGGCGGGCCGTCGCGGACCGCGGCTGTCATGGGGGGACGGCCCGGTGGCCGCCTGCTGACAAGGAACGAGGACTGGGCGGGGAAATTTACCGGCGGCTCAACCGGCCTCCCACTCGCGCATGCGCAGCCGGCAGTGCTTCATCGCATTGACGATGTGCTTCTCCACCAGGCTGCGGGAAATCGCCAGGCGCTCGGCGATCTCCCCGTGGGACAGGCCTTCCAGCTTGCGCAGCAGGAAGGCATCGCGGCAGGCCTGGGGCAGTTCGTCCAGGGCCCGCGCGAGCATCGACAGGCGCTGATCACGGGCCAGCAGGCGCTGCGGCGACGGCGCGTGGAAGCGCTCCTCCTCGTCCAGCACCTCCAGCGGCTCGTTGCGGCGGATGACGCTGCGCCGGTGTTCATCCACCACCAGGTTGAGTGCCGTGCGGTAGAGAAAGGCCCGTGGCGACTCGATGCGCTCTTGACTCGCACGCTCCATCACCCGCAAATACGCGTCATGGGCGACATCCGCTGCTGCCTGGCGGTCTCCGAGCCTGGACTGGAGGAAACGCAGCAGCTCCCGATAGTAGTTTTCCAAGGCGTCCCCCGGCCGCGTTCCACGCGGCCACACCAGTTGAGCGAGATCAACGCCCATCGTCCTACGATGCTGGCAGTCTGAAATGAACTAAATTTATAATAATTCTCATCAAGATTTAAGCCTCAACGACGGATCGCCTTCAGATCACCATGGAACCCAGGTCAAACCGGTAAGCCCGATGAATAAAGCCACCTCCCCCGCCCCCAGCGATCCCCTGGTCGAAGTCGCCGCCCACTGGTGCATGCGACTGCACGCCGAGGATTGCACCGCCGAGGAGCGCGCCGGGTTCCAGGCCTGGATCGACAGCGACCCGGCCAACGCCCTGGAATACGCGGAAATGCTGGAGATCTGGGAGCTCAGCGCCCACCTGCCGCCCAGCACCGCACCTCTCGGCAAGGCTGCACGCCCGACGCCAGCCCGGCCCGCCCCGGCCCCGCAGCAGCGCCCAGCCACGCCCGTGCGGCGGCGCGGCTTCCTTGCCCGCCACGCCCGCGCCCTGGCCTTGGCGGTGGTCGGCCTGCCCCTGGCGGCCTACAGCGGCTGGCTGGCCGGCTGGGTGCCGGACAGCTACCACCGCTACAGCGCCGACGCGAGCATCCAGCGCTTCACCCTGGACGACGGCAGCGAAGTGGAGCTGAACCTCGGCAGCCGCCTGAGCTACGCCAGCTTCATCGACCAGCGCCGGGTGGACCTGTCCCGTGGCGAAGCCTACTTCCACGTCAGCCGCGACCCGCAGCACCCCTTCGTGGTAAATGCCGGGGCCGGCTCGATCACCGTCACCGGCACCCGCTTCAACGTCTGGACCTACCAGGACAACGTGGTGGTCACCGTCACCGAAGGCTCGGTCAAGGTGCGCAGCGCCCGCCACGGCAACGACAGCAACCTCTCCCCCGGCATGCAGGCCGCCTTCCGCCCCGGCGACCTGCAGCCCCGCGTCGGCGCGGCAGACCCCGGCAAGGCCCTGGCCTGGCGCGACGGCAAGCTGGTGCTGGACGACCTGCCCCTGGCCGACGCCCTGCCGCTGATCAACCGCTACCTCGACCACCCCCTGGTGCTCGGCGATGCCAGCGTCGGCGAGCAGCGCATCGGCGGCATCTACAGCACCCAGGACATCGGCAACCTGGTCAAGGCCCTGCCCAAGGTGCTGCCGATCCGCCTGGCCACCCAGGACGACGGCCGCGTGGTGATCCACGCCCGCTGAGCCGGCACTCCTGGCCATCCCTCCGGACTAAATCCCCCGGGCCTCCATCCGTTTCCCAGGCAGCCCTCCGTGGTCGTCGCACCGGCGGTCGCGGGTCGTCAGCCAGCCCGGAAGCCCCGCATGCCCACACCTCGACAGCTGCTCGCCGCGCCCCTGCTCGCCCTCCCCCTGCTGGCCCTGGTGGCCTGGACCCAAGCCCCACGGTCGGCCCACCCGGACAGCGTCGCCGTCACCCTGGCGGACCTGGAGAGCAGCGTCAGCGCCCTCGGCACCCTGCAGCCCCGGCACTACGTCGATGTCGGCGCCCAGGCCTCCGGGCAGATCCTCAAGCTCCACGTGGAGCCCGGCGACAGCGTGCGCCAGGGCGACCTGCTGGTGGAGATCGACCCGTCCACCCAGCAGGCCAAGGTGGATGCCGGGCGCTACTCCATCCAGACCCTCGAAGCCCAGCTCGCCGAGCAGCGCGCCCAGCACGACCTGGCCAACCAGCAGCACGCCCGCCAGCGCACCCTGCTCGCCGGCGGCGCCGGCCGTGAAGAAGACCTGCAGGTGGCCCAGGCCCAGGTCCGCGCCACCCGCGCCCGCATCGACATGATCCGCGCCCAGATCGACCAGGCCCGCGCCACCCTGCGCAGCGACGAAGCCGAGCTGGGCTACACGCGCATCTACGCGCCCCTCTCCGGCACCGTGGTGGCCCTGGACGCGCGGGTCGGCCAGACCCTCAACGCCCAGCAGCAGACCCCGCTCATCCTGCGAATCGCCCAGCTCTCGCCCATGACCCTCTGGGCCCAGGTGTCCGAAGCCGACATCGGCCGCATCCAGGCCGGCATGCCCGCCTGGTTCAGCACCCTGGGCGGCGGCGGACGGCGCTGGGACGCGAAGGTGCGGCAGATCCTGCCGCTGCCGCCACGGCCCCTGGAGCAGCTCAGCCAGGGCGGCGGCAGCCCCACCGCCGGTGGCGGCCGCGTGGTGCTCTACACCGTACTGCTGGACGTGGACAACCCCGACGGCGCCCTGATGACCGACATGACCGCCCAGGTGCAGTTCGTCGAAGGCCATGCCCGCAACGCCCTGACCATCCCCCTGGCGGCGCTGCGCGACGGCGACCGGGTGCGCGTGGTGAACGAGCGCGGCGCCGTCGAGGAACGCCAGCTGCGCATCGGCCTGCGGGACCGCATGCGCGTCCAGGTGCTCACCGGCCTGGCCGAAGGCGAGCGGCTGCTGGTAGGCGACGAGGCCCACGAAGGATGAACGGCGAACCGCCCCTGCTGGAGCTGCAGGACGTCCGCAAGCGCTACGGCGGCAACGGCGCCCCCGAGGTGGAGGTGCTGCGCGGCGTCTCCCTGCGCATCCAGGCCGGCGAATACGTCGCCATCGTCGGCGCCTCCGGCTCCGGCAAATCCACCCTGATGAACATCCTCGGCTGCCTGGACCGCCCCAGTGACGGGCACTACCGCTTCGCCGGGCGCGACGTGGCGCAGCTCGACGCCGACGCCCTGGCCTGGCTGCGCCGCGAAGCCTTCGGCTTCGTCTTCCAGGGCTACCACCTGATCCCCGCCGCCTCCGCCCGCGAAAACGTCGAAGTGCCCGCCCTCTACGCCGGCACCCCCGCCCCGCAACGCGCCGCCCGCGCCCGCGACCTGCTGCAGCGCCTGGGCCTGGGCAGCCGCAGCGACAACCGCCCGCACCAGCTCTCCGGGGGCCAGCAGCAGCGAGTCTCGATCGCCCGTGCGCTGATGAACGGCGGCCACGTGATCCTCGCCGACGAACCCACCGGAGCACTGGACAGCCAGAGCGGCGAAGACGTCATGCACCTGCTCGACGCCCTGTCCGCCGAAGGCCACACCCTGCTGCTGATCACCCACGACCGCCAGGTGGCGGCACGGGCCCGCCGGGTGATCGAGGTGCGCGACGGGCAGATCATCAGCGACAGCGGCACCGACCCCGCTATCAGCCCCCGGGCACGGCCCGCCAGCCAGCTGCGCGAACGCCTGGAGCAGCCCGGCCTCGCCCCCGCCGGCGCCTGGGCCGGCGAATTGCTCGATGCCCTGCGCGCCGCCTGGCGGATGATGGGCGTCAACCGCTTCCGCACCGCACTGACCCTGCTCGGCATCGTCATCGGCGTCGCCTCGGTGGTGGTCATGCTGGCCATCGGCGAGGGCAGCAAGCGCCAGGTCATGGCGCAGATGGGCGCCTTCGGCTCCAACATCATCTACCTCTCCGGCTACCCCCCAGCGCCTCGGCTGCCCGAGGGGGTCATCACCCTCGACGACATCGCCGCGCTGTCCACCCTGCCCCAGGTGCGGCGGATCATGCCGGTGATCGGCGGCGAACTGCTGGTGCGCTACGGCAACCGCGACATCACCCCCTACGTGCGCGGCAACGGCGTGGACTTCCCCGAGATCCTCAACTGGCCGGTGGCCAGCGGGCGCTACTTCGACGCCCGGGAAGAAGCCGAAGCGGCGCCGGTGGCGGTGATCGGGCAGAAGGTGCGCGACACCCTGTTCCCCGGCCTCGACCCGGTGGGCCGTGACCTGCTCATCGGCCAGGTGCCATTCCGCGTCATCGGCACCCTGGTGGCCAAGGGCGCCAGCTCCGGCGACGAAGATGCCGACAACCAGGTGGTGGTGCCCTACTCCGCCGCCAGCATCCGCCTGTTCGGCAAGCCCGACCCGGCATTCGTCGTGGTCGCCGCTGCCGATGCCAGCCGGGTGCAGGCCACCGAAGCGGCGCTGGACCGCCTGCTGCTGCGCCTGCACCGGGGCGTACGGGACTTCGAGCTGACCAACAACGCCGCCCTGATCCAGGCCGAGGCCAGCACCCGCAACAGCCTCTCGCTGATGCTCGCCGCCATCGCCGCCATCTCCCTGCTGGTGGGTGGCATCGGCGTGATGAACGTGATGCTCATGACCGTGCGCGAACGCACCCGCGAGATCGGCATCCGCATCGCCACCGGCGCCCGCCAGCGCGACATCCTCCGCCAGTTCCTCACCGAGGCCTCGCTGCTCTCCGTCACCGGCGGCGGGCTCGGCCTGCTGCTGGCCGGCCTGGTGGGCGGCCTGCTGCTGCTCACCGACGTGGCCCTGGGCTTCTCCCTGCTCGCCGCCCTCGGCGCCTTCGGCTGCGCCCTGGCCACCGGCGTCCTGTTCGGCTACATGCCGGCCCGCAAGGCCGCGCGCCTCGACCCGGTAACCGCACTCACCCAACCATGACCGACGCCAAGCCCCTCCTCGCCCTGCTGTGCCTGACCCTGGCCGCCTGCACCCCCCAGGCGCCGGTCGAACCCGCTGCCCTCACCCCGCCACCCCGGTGGCAGGCAGCCGCCCCGGATGCGGCCGTCAGCGTCCGCGACTGGTGGCGTCACTTCAACGACCCGGCCCTGGAGCGCCTGGTCCAGACGGCACGCGCCGGCAGCCACGACCTGGCCGCCGGCCGCGCCCGCCTGCGCCACGCCCGGGCCGCCGTCACCCAGGCCCGCGCACCGCTGTTGCCCGAACTCAAGGCCGACCTCAGCGCCAACCAGCAACGCCTGCTGCGCGGCCCGGGTTACAGCCAGCTGGATGCCAGCCGCGAGCAGCCGCGCTACCACAGCTTCGGCGGCCTGCTGAACGCCAGCTACGAACTCGACCTGTGGGGTGGCAAGGCCGCCGCCCTGGCCAGCGCCGAACAGGGCTACGCCGCCAGCCGCTTCGACCAGGCCGCCCTGGAGCTGACCCTGGAAAGCGCCGTGGCCAGCGCCTACCTCACGCTGCAGGCCCTGGCGGAGCAGCAGCGGATCGCCCGGCAGCACCGCGACAACGCCCGCCAGGTCCTGGATCTGGTGCAGACCCGGCATGCCGCCGGCGCTGCCGGCACCGTGGAGCTGGCCCAGCAGCAGGGCCTGCTGGCCGCCCGCGAACGCGAGCACGCACGCCTACGGCAACAGCAGCAGGAGGCCCGGGTCGCCCTCGCCGCCCTGCTCGGCCAGCCCGTGCAGCAGCTGCAGGTCAGCGACCAGGGCTTCGAACGCCTCGCCAACCCAACCCTCGACCCCGGCCTGCCCAGCGCGCTGCTGGCCCGGCGCCCCGACATCGCCGCCGCCGAAGCCCGCCTGGCCGCCGCCGAGGCCGATATCACCGTGGCCCGCGCCGCCCTGCTGCCGAGCCTCAGCCTCACCGCCGCCCTGGGCAGCGGCGCCGACCAGTTCCCCGACCTGCTGCGCAACCCCTACACCAACCTGGGCGTGGCCCTCAGCGCGCCGATCTTCAACGCCGGCCGCCTGGACGCCGTGCACCAGCAACGCCAGGCGCGCCAGGCGGAGCTGCTGGCCACCTACCAGGGCGCCATCGTCAACGCCTTCGCCGACGTCGAACGCGCCCTGCTGGCCCTGGAAGGCAGCGCCCACCAGCAACGCTGGCAAGCCGAAGAACGCGACCGCGCCCGGCAGGCGTTCGAACTGGCAGAACGCCGCTACCGGGCGGGAGCGGAGACCTGGCTGACGGTGCTGGAGACCCAGCGCAGCCTGTTCCAGGCCGAAGACGCCGCCGTGCAGGTGCGCCTCGCGCAACTGCAGGCCAGCGTCAGCCTCTACAAGGCCCTCGGCGGCGGCTGGCAGCCGCCCGAGGGCTGAGGCGGGATCAGGTGGCGTCGGCGTGGCTGACCAGGCCCTTCACCAGCACGGCGGCGGTGGCCAGGGCGGCCGGCAGTACCAGGGCGGTGAGCACCTGCTCGAAGTTCCAGCCCAGGCCCAGCAGGGTGGCGCCGATCCAGGCACCGAGGATGGCGCCGAAGCGGCCGATGCCGAGCATCCAGGACACGCCGGTGGCGCGGCCCTGGGTCGGGTAGAAGCGTGCCGCGAGGGACGGCATGGCCGACTGCGCGCCGTTGATGCACATGCCCGCCACCAGCACCAGGGTGGCCAGCAGGGTCATCTGGCCCAGGCTCTGGCCGACGAGCCAGGCGAAGACCCCGGCCAGCAGGTAGAACACGCCGATCACCCGGTGCGGGTCGAAACGGTCCATCGCCCAGCCCACGCCCACCGCACTGAGCACCCCGCCCAGCTGGAACAGCGCCCCGATGGAGGCGGCCTGCTCCAGGCTGGCGCCACTGTCGCGCAGCAGGGTCGGCAGCCAGCTGGTGAGCAGGTAGACGATCACCAGCCCCATGAAATAGGTCAGCCACAGCAGCAGGGTGCCGGCGCTGTAGGTGCCGGAGAAGATCACCCGGAACACGTTGCGGCTCTGCACCGTCTGCTGCTCCGGCACGCTGAAGCCGCTGGCCACGGCCACTTCGCTCGGGGCGATGGGCGCCAGCACGCGGCGAACGCGCTCATCGCCCTTGTTGCGCACCACCAGGTAGCGCGCCGACTCGGGCAGCCACAGCAGCAGCACCAGGGTCAGCAGCAGCGGCAGCAGGCCGCCGATCAGCAGCAGGCTATGCCAGCCGAACGCCGGGATCAGCTTGGCGGAGACGAAACCGCCGCCCGCCATGCCCAGGTTGAAGCCGCAGAACATGCTGGTCACCAGCAGCGACTTGAGGCGCTCGGGGGTGTACTCGGAGAGCAGCGTGGTGGCGTTGGGCATCGCCGCCCCCAGCCCCAGGCCGGTGAGAAAGCGCAGCACCAGCAACTGGTCGACGTTGGCGCTGAAGGCGGAGAACAGGCTGAACAGCCCGAACAGGAACACCGCCCCCACCAGCACCAGCTTGCGCCCGAAGCGGTCGGCCAGCGGGCCGGAACCGAGGGCGCCGAAGACCATGCCGATCAGCGCGGCGCTCATCACCGGGCCGAGGCTGGCGCGGTCGATGCCCCATTCCTGGGTCAGGGCCGGGGCGATGAAGCCCATGGCGGCGGTGTCGAGGCCGTCGAGGAAGACGATGAGGAAGCACAGCAGGACGACGCGCCACTGGTAGGCGGACAACGGCTGGGCATTGATGAAGTGCTGGACATCGAGGGTGCCCGCAACGGGCACGTGGGCTTGGCTGGTCATGCAAGGATTCCTGCTGGGGCCTGGCACCCGCGACCTCTTGCAAGGTGACGACCGGGACCGGCTCGGACTGGACAGGAATGAGGGCGTGCACGGCCGCTCGGTGGCGGCAGGAACGGTCTCTCATTGTTCTTATGGGCCCGATCGCCAGGCGGCGGGCTGTGCAGACGTTACGGAGAGCGCCCCAGGGGTTCAATTCGATAATCGGCAAAGCGTTCGATAGTCGAACAGGTTCAGCCGGGTGGGCGCGGTCTCCCCGGCCGCGCCCCTTCACCTCAGTGGAACAGGCGGGTACTGAGTTCCTTGCTGGCTTCCAGCAGCACCGGCAGGAAGCGGTTCTCCAGCTCCTGGCGGGACACCCGGCCGGCGTGGGTGCCCACGTTCAGCGCGGCCAGCACCTGGCCGGCGGAGTCCTTCAGCGGCACCGCGACGGAGCGCAGGCCCATTTCCAGCTCCTGGTCGATGATCACCCAGCCCTGGCGGCGGATCTCCTCGACGCTGGCGCGCAGGCCGTCGGGGGTGCAGACGGTGCGGCTGGTCTTCACCTGCAGGTCGGCGTGCTCCAGGTAGTCATCCAGGGCCGCGTCGTCCAGGGCGGCCAGCAGGATGCGGCCCATGGAGGTGCAGTAGGCCGGCAGGCGGCTGCCGACGCTGAGGTCCACCGAGATGAGCCGCTGGGGCGTGGCCGAACGGGCGATGTAGAGGATCTCGTCGCCCTCCAGGGTGGCCATGGAGCAGGCCTCGTGCAGCTGCTCGCTGAGGCGGTCGAGGATCGGCTGGGCCGTCACCGCCAAGGGCGTCGAGGACAGGTAGGCGTGGCCCAGGGTCAGCACCTTGGGCAGCAGCGAATAGGTGCGCCCGTCAGTGGTGACGTAGCCCAGCTTCATCAGCGTGTGCAGGCACCGGCGCACGGCGGCGCGGGGAATCTCGGTGCGGTGGCTGATCTGGGCGATGGTCAGGTGGCGCTTGCGCTCCTGGAAGGCGTGGATCACCGCCAGGCCACGCGCCAGGGAGGTCATGAAGTTGGGGTCCCCGGTGAAGGCCTCGATGCGCTTGGCCGGCGAGGCGACGATGGGCGGCGCCAGGGGGGTCAGGGGTGCACGCGTTTCTTCGGTCATTGTTGTTGTCCTGTGTGGAGTCGCAGCAGGCGGTCGATTATCGAACCGAAGTTCGATAATCGCAATTGACCCCCGGCGCGGCCGTCCGTACGTTCTGCGCCGCCGGGGAGCGCGCGGTTCGGTCAGGTGCCGCGCCCTTCCGGGCAGGGCCCTGCCCACAAGGCAGTGCCCACCTCCCCCCGCAGACGCCACCACCCCGGCGCGCCACCCGCGCGCCCGGGGCTGGCACTGCGCAGCGCTCAGTGCATCAGGCCGATGAACAGGCTGATGCTGCCGAAGGCCAGCACGGTGCAGGCCACCAGCGCCGCTGCGCAGCGCCCTTCCTGGCCGAAGCGCTGGCCGAGGATGGGGTAGATGCTCATCATCGGCGCGCTGGCGAAGAGCACCCCGGCCACCTTCAGCATCGGGTCCGTCGGCGGCAGCAGCTGGAAGCACAGCAGCACCACCAGCGGGTGCAGCACCAGCTTGCCGAGGCTCAGTTGCGCCACGTCCGCCAGCAGGCCGCCGGCACGCAGGCCGAGCAGGCTGGCGCCGATGACGAACAGCGCCACCGGGGCGGAAGCCGAGGCCAGCATGTCCACCACCCGCGCCGGCACCGCGGGCAGCCGCACCTCCAGCAGCGCCAGCAGCAGGCCGACGCTGATGCCGATGATCACCGGGTTGCGCAACAGCCGCAGGAAGGTGTCACGCAGCGCATCACGCAGGCGGCTGCCGCCCTGCTGGCCCATCTCGGCCAGGCCCAGGGCCAGGGGGATCATCAGCAGGTTCTCCACCAGCATGTTCAGCGCCAGGGCCACCCCCGCCGTGGGGCCGACCACCAGGGCGACGATGGGGTAGCCGATGAAACCGCTGTTGGACACCGACATCCCCAGCGCGGTGATGGCCGATGCGCTCAGCGGCTCGCCCCGCACCAGCCGGGTGAACAGCAGGCCGCCCCAGAACACCAGTTGCGAGCCCAGCCCGTAGGCCAGCAGGTAGCCCAGGTCGAGGACCTCGCCCAGGGGCCGCTGCAGCAGCGCGTGGACCACCAGCGCCGGCAGCGCGAAAGTGATGACGAAGCGGCCCATGCCCTGGGCCTGGACCTGGGTCACCAGGCCGAAGCGTGCGGAGAGAAAGCCCAGGCCGATGAGGATGAAGATCGGCGCGGTGATGGCAAGTATCTGCAGCATGTTCAATCCGGAAAGTCGGGGTGCAGCGGGCGCAGCTGCCCGAGCCGGCTGCGGGTTCGTGAGAAGTCCATGTGCGGCTTGCCCCGGCAGAGGGCGTCGAGGTCCGCCTCGCTGGTCAGCAGCAGGCGCGTGCCGGCGTCGTAGGCGATGTCCACCAGGTTGACGAAGCGCTGCTGGACGTCGATGGCCTCCTCGCCCAGGCACGGCACCTCGCTGATGGCGAGGTGGCGGAACTGCCGGCACAGCCAGAGGAAGTCAGCACTGGAGCGCGGGTCCCGGCAGAGCCTGTCGAAGGCGATCCAGGCCCGGTCAGCGCCTGCAGCCCGGACCGGCAGCGGGCGGTGGTTGACCGTCAGCACCTGGCCATCCGCCGCCTCCAGCCCCAGGCGGGCGGTGATCCAGCCCTCGCCAAAGGCCGACTGCGGCCAGGCGTACTCGCCCCAGGCCTCCCGCTCGCCGCCACGCTGGCGGTAGTCCTCGCCGCCGTCCAGGTGGATCACCTCGAAGCGTTTCTCGATCAGGGCGATGGCGGGTTTGAAGCGCTCCCGGTACAGCGGGTTCGGGCACAGGCCGTCCGGGTGGTAGTTGGAGGTGCACACCAGGCCGACGCCCTCCTCCACCAGCATCTTGAGCAGGCGCCCGAGCAGCACCGCATCGCCGATGTCATGGACGTGGAACTCGTCGAAGCACAGCAGCGGCGCCTCCCCGGCCAGCGCACGGGCCGCCAGGGCCAGCGGGTCCGGCTGGCCGGCGAAGGCGGCGATGCGCCCCTGCAGCTCCTGCAGGAAGGCGTGGAAATGCACCCGCCGCTTGCCCGGCACCGGGGCCGCGTCGAAGAAGGCGTCCATCACGAAGCTCTTGCCGCGCCCCACGCCGCCCCAGAGGTAGAGGCCGGCCGGCAGCCGCCGCAGCCAGCCGCTGCGCCCCGCCACAAACGCCTCCAGCCATTGGCCGAGACGGGCAATGGCGGTGCGTTGCGCGGGGTCGGCCCGGTAGCCCCGGGCCTCCAGCGCCGACTCGAAGTGCCGCTGGATGCGCTGGCCGATGGGTTCGGTCAGCGCATCGGGCACGGGGGCCGGTTCCCTAGAAGTCAAAGAACACCGTTTCCCCTTCACCCTGGATGCGGATGTCGAAGCGGTAGGCCAGGCGCCCCTCCACCTCGCAGCGGCGCGCCACCAGCGTCTCGCGGCGTTGCGGCTGCTCGATCAGGTTGAGCACCGGGTCCGCCGCGTTGGCCTGGGCCTCGTCCTCGAAGTACAGGCGGGTCTGCAGGTGGATGTTGATGCCCCGGGCGAACAGCGACACGTTGATGTGCGGCGCCATGGGCACCCCGGCGGCGTTCTTCACCACGCCGGGCTTGATGGTGTGCAGGGTCCACTCGCCGGCGTCGAAGGTGGTGGCGGTGCGGCCGAAGCTGTTGAACGGCTTCTCCAGGTCGAAGGCGGTGTCGTACACGCCCTCGTGGTTGGCCTGCCAGAACTCCAGGAAGGAGTCGCGCACCAGGTGGCCGTTGCCGTCGTAGACGCGGCCGATCAGCACGATGTGTTCACCCGGCGCGCCGGGCTTGGCCATGCGGTTCCAGATTTCCTGGTCGCGGGTCGGGTTGCCGGCGGCTTCGAGGGCCAGGCCGATGTGCACGTAGGGGCCAGCGGTCTGGGAAGGGGTTTCCGGCAGCAGTTCGATGGGCATGCGGGTGTCTCCTCAGCGGTTCTCGAAGTGGGTCTTGCGCTGGCCGCGCAGCACGATGTCGAAGCGGTAGGCCAGGCAGTCCATGGGGTTGGCGTTGCCCATGTCCAGCTTGGCGATCAGCGTCTGCACGGCATCGGGGTTGGCGATGCTCTTGACGATGGGGCACAGCGGGATGAGCGGGTCGCCTTCGAAATACAGCTGGGTGATCAGCCGTGTGGAGATGGACGGGCCGCTGATGGAGAAGTGGATGTGCGCGGGGCGCCAGTCGTTCGGGCCGTTGCGCCAGGGGTACGGGCCCGGCTTGACGGTGCGGAAGATGTAGCGGCCCTCGCTGTCGGTCAGGGCACGGCCGACACCGCCGAAGTTGGGGTCCAGGGGCGCCAGGTAGCGGTCGTTCTTGTGGCGGTAGCGGCCGCCGGCGTTGGCCTGCCACATCTCCACCAGGGTGTGGGGGATCGGCTTGCCGTACTGGTCCATGACCCGGCCGGAGACGACGATGCGCTCACCGATGGGCAGGCCGCCGTGGTTGAAGTTCAGCAGCAGGTCGTTGTCGTGCTCGCCCATCTTCAGGTGGGAGAAGTCCGGGCCGGTGGTTTCCGACAGCGATTGCGGGATGCTCACCAGCGCCTGGCGCGGAGAGCGCGGCACGGAGGTCTTGTAGTCGGGGGTAAGGGCCTTGGGGTGCCAATTACGGTCGCGGATGACAAAGCGGCTTTCCGAGGGAAGATCGGCCATGTCGGTCTCCTGTTGTTCGAGTTGTGGAGGCTGCCAGGCAGCGGGCGGTTGGCAGTCTCGCCGCTGGGACACGGCCCGTGAACTGAAAAGAACACCGCCAGGCATAACCGCTGGGTTATGGGTGAATCAGGCACCGCCCGACTCCGGGTACTGGCCGTCCCGGTAGTCCTGCCCCAGCTCCCGCAGCACCTCCACGCACCAGTGGGCGGCCAGGGGCAGCGGCAGCGCGGCGTTGCTGCAGATGCCCACCGAGCCGCCGGGCTCGCGGATGCCCAGGTCCAGCTCCACCAGCTCGCCGCGCCGCAGGTCCAGCTGCACCGCGTCGTAGGGGGCGATCCAGATCGCCTCGCCGGTCTGCACGTAGCGCCGGCTCAGGGCCACCGACAGGGTCTCCAGGCGCTGGCGCGGCTGCGCCACACCGCACTGCACGAAGAAGGCATCGGCGTACTTGCGGATGGTGGTCCCGGCCAGCGGCAGCACCAGCGGGAAGCCCTGCAGGGCCTCGCGCACCCCGGGCGCCGCCAGCAGCGGGTGGCCGGGGCGCACCACCAGGGTCATCGACTCGCTGTACAGGTGCTCGAACACCAGCCCCTGGATCTGCGGGCTGTCGGTCATGCGCCCCACCACCAGGTCCAGCTCGCCCAGGTGCAGCTGCGACAGCAGCCAGGCACTGGGGCCGGTGATCACGCTGGCCACCAGGGACGGGTGGCGCGCATGCAGGCGGCGCACCGCTTCGGGCACCAGCAGGCTCTCCACGGTGGACAGCACCCCCAGGCGCAGCGTGGCCGACTCGTGCTCGCCGCTGCGCAGGCTGTTCACCCCGTCCCGCAGGGCCTGCACGCAGGGCCCGGCATAACGCATGAAGGCCACCCCCGCCTCGCTCAGGGTGACCCCGCCATGGCCACGCACGAACAGGCTGGCGCCCAGCAGGTCCTCCAGCTCGCGCAGGGTCTTGGAGATGGCCGGCTGGCTGACCGCCAGCTTGTCCGCCGCGCGCGCCAGGGTGCCCTGGCGTGCCACTTCGAGGAAGCACACCAGGTGACGGAACTTGATGCGGGTGTCGATGTTCACGGGCAGGTCCAGGCAGGGCAATGCGCGCAAGCCTAGCGCCAGATGGGTCTCAGGCCAACCAATTGGTTATGGCCAAGCCGTTCAACACCAGACAGGCCAGCACCCCATGTCACGACCTGCTATCAGCCTCAGTTCGCGGCCTGGGCGTGCCAGGCGCGGATCTGTTCCAGGCTGGCGGTCACCCCGCCGCAGACCACCACCAGCACGTCGTCGAGATCTTCCAGCGCCGGGCATTCCCCGTAGAGCGCGGCCAGCGCTGCGCCGCAGGCCGGTTCCACCAGCAGGCGGTGATCGTCGAGGAAGCGCTCGCAGGCCTGCAGTGCCTCGCGGTCGCTGACCTGATGGCTGCGCACCGGGTGCAGCCGGGCCAGTTCGACGGCACGGTCGCACACGCGGCGCGCCGCCAGGGAGCCGGCGCAGGTGGCCAGCGTGTCCAGGGTCACCGCCGTGCCGGCCTCCCGCGCGGCGGCGAAGGACGCGGCGCCCCGGGTTTCCACCGCCACCACCGGCACATCGTCCCAGCCGTTGCGGCGCAGGCCCTCCACCACGCCGCTGAACAGGCCGCCACCGCCCACCGAGAGCACCACGGCGCCGGGCCGGGGGCCCTGGCGCACGGCCTCGTCCACCAGGCTGGCGTGGCCGCTCCAGAGCAGCGGGTCATCGAAGGGGTGGATGAAGGCGTCTTCCGGGCCCACCAGGGACAGCGCCAGTTCATTGGCCTCGTGCCAGGCGGCGCCGTGCACCCGCAGGTCCGCGCATTCGCGGCGCAGGGCTTCGCGGGCGCGCTCCGGCGTGTTCTCCGGCACCACCACCGTCACCGGGACGCCCAGCTGGCGCCCGGCAAAGGCCATCGCCAGCCCGGCATTGCCGCCGGAGGAGCAGATGAAACGCCGCTTGCCCGCCCGCGCGTGCACCTCGCAGGCGGCACCGACGCCGCGGATCTTGAACGAACCGGGCGGCTGCAGCGCCTCCAGCTTGAGCCGGACGCGCCGTCCGGCGGCTGCGGAGAGCGGGTGGGAGTGGATCAACGGGGTTTCGATGTGCAAGGCCATGGCAACGCTCGGGCAGGAGGGACTCGCCGAAGGTGCCGCCCGCCAGCGGGCCGGTCTTGTACGTTATTGCGCTCAGGCCCGGCGACGCAGGTTGCCGAAGCACAGGCGCGCGCCCACGGCGCCTTCGAACTCCTCCGCCAGGGCCCGGCTGAGGGCCCGCACCGCCGGGGCGCCATCCAGCTCGCGGGCCGGTACGCAGAGGGTGAACACGTCGCCCAGGGCGCGGTGGGTGAATTGCAGGGCCAGCTCCGCCACGCCGTGGCGGGAGACCTCGCAGCGGTAGTCCGGCAAATGGAGGGTGAACAAGCGGGCTATGTCGTCCTTGGCCAGTTTCATCGGTTCGCTCCCTGCGATCGTTTCAAGAGCCGACCCGGCGGGTCGGGATACAGAAGCCTAGGCCAGCCGGTAGCGGAATGTTGTCGGCTGGTTCAAGGAAATCCGCTGGCACTGGTCCGCCAGTCAGACGGGGGTCACCCGGGGCCGGCCCACCAGGACGAAGGCCAGCAGCGCCAGCGCCGGCAGCCCCGCGCCAAGCCCGGCGACCAGCAACCAGCCGCCCTGTTCGTAGGCCAGGCTGGCCACCGCCGAGCCCAGGGCGCCGCCGATGAAGATGCTGGTCATGTACAGCGCGTTGAGGCGTCCGCGGCTGCTGGCGTCCAGGGCGTAGACCTCGCGCTGGCCGAGCACCATGTTCATCTGCACGGCGAAGTCCAGCAGCACCCCGGTCAACGCCAGCCCCACCACGCCCAGGGGCAGGCCCGGCAAGCCGGGGATGAAGCTCAGCACCGCCAGCCCCATCGCCAGGAACGACAGGCGCTGGGTGTGCCCGGCGTCCGCCAGGCGCCCGGCGATGGGGGCCGCGATGGCGCCGATGGCCCCCACCAGGGCGAACAGGGCGATCTGCGACTGCGACAGGCCGTGGACCCGCGCCAGTTCCACGGGCGCCGTGGTCCAGAACAGGCTGAACGCGGCGAACAGCAACGCCTGGTACAACGCCCGGCGGCGCAGCACCGGCTCGCGCTGGAGCAGGTGCCAGAGGGAGGCCAGCAACTGACCGTAGCTGGCCTTGTGGGCCGGGCGATGGTCGGGCAGCGCCACGCGCACCACTCCGGCGATCAGCAGCATCAGGCCCGCCGCGGCGAAAAACACCGTGCGCCAGCCGAAGTGGTCCGCCACCAGGCTGGACAGCGGCCGCGCCAGCAGGATGCCCAGCAGCAGGCCGCCCATGATGCCGCCCACCACCCGGCCACGACTGGCCTCGGGTGCCAGGTGCGCCGCCAGGGGGATCAGCATCTGCACCGACACCGAGCTGAAGCCGATCAGCGCCGAGGCCAGCAGCAGCCCGCCCGGCCGCTCGGTGAAGCCCACCGCCAGCAGGCTGAAGAAGGTCACCGCCAGGGTCGCCAGCACCAGCCGGCGGTTCTCCAGCAGGTCCGCCAGGGGCACCAGGAAGAACAGCCCCAGGGCATAGCCGACCTGGGTGAGGGAAACGATCAGGCTGGCGCCGTGGCTGGACAGCCCCACATCCGGGGCGATCAGCTCGATGATCGGCTGGGCGTAGTAGATGTTCGCCACGATGGCGCCGCAGCACAGCGCGAAGAGCATCACCAATCCGCGCCCCAGGGCATGGGCAACGGGTGGGTGGGCAAGGGTCTGGGTGTTCATCGCAATCCTCGGGTTGGCAGGGAACCTGGCGCCAAGGTTATGCGCCCTGCCCCAGCGACTGAATCCGCCCCCGCCGCAACATGGCGTTGCGTGCGGCGCAACGGAGTTTCACACCTGCTCCGCCACGAACGCCATGAACGCGGCGATGCGCCGCGAGCCCCGGTGATTGGGCAGGTACAGGGCGGTCACCTGGGGCTGCGAGTCGTCCGGGTTGACCGACCAGCCGGGCAGCAGTTCGCACAGGCGCCCGTCCGCCAGCTCCGCCTCGGCGAGCCAGTCGGGCAGCAGCGCCAGGCCGGCGCCGGCCAGGGCCGCGTCACGCAACACGTCGATGTTGTTGCTGCGCAGACGGCCGTGCACCGGCACCTGCAGGCGCGTCCCGGCGGCGTCGTGGAAGGTCCAGCACTGCCGGGCGCGGCCGAAGTCGAAGCGCAGGCAGTCATGCCCGGCCAGCTCCCGGGGGTGCTCCGGCGTGCCGCGCTGGGCCAGGTAGCCGGGGCTGGCCACCACGCGGCGACGGAACTGCCCGAGGGGCCGCGCCACCACGCCGTCCATGGGCGCCGGCGCGCCGAGGCGGATGGACACGTCGACACGCTCCCCCAGCAGGTCGACGATCTCGTCGGTCAGTGCCAGGTCCAGCTCCAGGCGCGGGTACTGCTGCAGCCAGGCGCCCAGGCGCGGCGACAGCCGGTGGCGGCCGAAGGACACCGGCGCGGAGACCCGCAGCGGCCCGCTGGGCTCGTCCCCGCCATCGCTCACGGCGGCATCGGCCTCGGCCAGCTGTTCGAGGATCTGCCGCGCGCTGAGGTAATAGCTGGTGCCCGCCTCGGTCACCGTGACCTGGCGCGGCGAACGGTTCAGCAGCACCGCGCCCAGCTCGCGCTCCAGCCCGTCCACCGCGCGGGTCACCGAGGAGGTGGCCAGCCCCAGCTGGCGGGCGGCGGCGGAAAAGCCCCGGCAATCGACGGTGGCGACGAACAGCTTGAGGGCCAGCAACTTGTCCATCTCAGGCTCCTTGGGACGGGGTCAGGGGGAAGCAGGCCTCGATGGCCTCGCGGACCAGCGCCACGGCGCGGTCCTCCAGGGCGCGGGGTCGCCAGCCCAGCTCGATGGGGTAGCGCCGCAGCGCCAGCGGGCAGGCCAGCACCCGCAGGCCGCTGACGCGGGCCACCGCTTCGGCGGCATGGGCCGGCACCGTGGCCAGGGCCGGCGTGCCCTTGAGCAGATAGGGCAAGGCGGCGAAGTGGGTGGTGGAGGCCAGCACCCGGCGGCTGCGCCCGAGGGCGGCCAGGGCCTCGTCGACGATGCCGATGAAGCCGCCGGAGGAAATCAGCAGGTGCGGGCTGGCGACGAAGCGTTCCAGGTCCAGCGCCCCGGCATCGCCGAACCCCTCGGGGTCGACCACGCAGGCGTAGCCGCCCTCCCCCAGCAAGGCGCGGCTCAGGCCCTGGCTGGTGATGCCGCCGGAGGTGATCGCCAGGTCCACCTGGCGCTCCATCAGCGCGGCGTTGACGATCTGGCTGTGGGTCTGGCGGAAGATCAGCCGCAGCTGCGGCGCCCGCCGCGCCACCTGGGCCAGCAGCCGGGGTGCGAGGGCGATCTCGAAGTCGTCGGAGAGCCCCACCGTCACCGAGCGTCCGCTGAAGTCGCCGCCCTCCGGGGCCACCAGGTCCAGGCTCTGGCGCACCCGGTCCAGGGCCTCGCTGATCACCGGCTTGAGCTGATCCGCCAGCAGGGTCGGCGCCAGGCCGCGCCCGGTGCGCTGGAACAGCGCATCGCCGTAGAGCAGGCGCAGGCGCCCGAGGGCCGCGCTGACCGCCGACTGGGTCAGCCCCAGGCGCACCGAGGCGCGGCTGGCGCTGCCTTCTTCGTGGAGGGCCTCGAAGACCTTGAGCAGGTTCAGGTCGGCCTGTTCGATATTCATGCGCTTCATATCGATTAGCAGCGAATCGCCATTCATTGCGGGAAGCGGGGCTTATAGCATCCCCGTCATCCCTCACCAAGCAAGGACCCACGCCATGCCCCGCCGCACCGTCGCCGCCCTGCAGATCGGCTCCCTGCCGGAAGGCAAGCAGGCCACCCTGGACCTCATCCTCTCCTACGAACAAGCCATCCGCGACGCCGGCGCCGCCCTGGTGGTGATGCCCGAGGCGCTGCTGGGCGGCTACCCCAAGGGCGAGATCTTCGGCACCCGCCTGGGCTATCGCCTGCCGGAGGGGCGCGAGGCCTTCGCCCGCTACCACGCCAACGCCATCGACGTGCCGGGGGCCGAGACCGAGGCCCTGGCCGGCCTCTCCGCCCGCACCGGCGCCAGCCTGGTGCTGGGGGTGATCGAGCGCGCGGGCAGCTCGCTGTACTGCACGGCGCTGTTCTTCGAGCCCGGCGAAGGCCTGGTGGCACGGCACCGCAAGCTGATGCCCACGGGCACCGAGCGGCTGATCTGGGCCAAGGGCGACGGCTCCACCCTGCCGGTGGTGGACAGCGCCGCCGGCCGCCTGGGCGCCGCCATCTGCTGGGAGAACCACATGCCGCTGCTGCGCACCGCCATGTACGCCAAGGGCGTGGAACTGTGGTGCGCACCGACGGTGGACGAGCGCGAGGTGTGGCAATGCTCCATGCGCCACATCGCCCATGAGGGCCGCTGCTTCGTGATCAGCGCCTGCCAGGTGCAGCCCTCGCCCCGCGAGCTGGGCATCGAGGTGCCGGGCTGGGATGACGACCGCCCGCTGATCCAGGGCGGCAGCGTGATCGTCGACCCGCTGGGCGAGGTGCTCGCCGGCCCGCTGCGCAACGCCACCGGCCTGCTCTGCGCCGAGGTGGACACCGACCAGCTGACCCGCGCCCGCTACGACTTCGACGTGGTCGGCCACTACGCCCGCCCCGACGTCTTCGAGCTGCGGGTGGACGAACGCGCCAAGCCCGGCGTGCGTTTCGAACGGGACCAGTGAGACGCAGGAGGCGTGCTTGACTCTGTAGCCACTCCAGGCTTGATGATGCCGCCTCCCCCACCTCGCAAGGACAGCCCCATGACCCAGACCCCCACCGCGCTCCCCCGTGCCCGCTGGCTGGAACGACGCATCCCGCCGCCGCTGGTGGGGCTGACCTGTGCCGCGCTGATGTACGGCCTGGCCCAGGTCACGCCGGGCCTGCCCTTCGCCCTGCCCCCGGCGCTGCGGCTGCTGCTCGCGCTGCTGGTGCTGGCCGCCGGCGTGGCGGTCTGCCTGGCCGGTGCCCTGGCCTTCCGCCAGGCCCGCACCACGGTCAACCCGATCCACCCCGAGCGCACCTCGGCCCTGGTCATCCGCGGCATCTACCACCGCACCCGCAACCCCATGTACCTGGGCTTCGCCCTGATGCTGCTGGGCTGGGGCCTGTGGCTCGCCGCGCCCTTCGCCCTGGCGGGCGTGGTGCTGTTCATGCTGTACATCGAGCGCTACCAGATCCCGCCGGAGGAACGCATGCTCGAACAGCTCTTCGGCGCCGACTACCTGGCCTACCGCGAGCAGGTCCGACGCTGGCTGTAGCCCCTTGAAAGGCGCTCGCGAGGCGATGGACGGCATCGCGGGCGCCCCCTAAACTGGCCGCTCGCCATCACTCCCCGCGCGGCCCATGACCCGACTCGAACCCTTCGAATCCCCTGCCCGGCCGCGTACGCGCCACATCCCGCCCGGCCAGATGCCGGCCTTCCGCCGCTACGTGCTCGAACGCCACGGGCGCTTCCTGCTGGCGATCAATTTCATCGCGATGATCGCCTACGACTCCTACGTCCTGGCCGACGCGCTGCTGATCCCGGACATGGCCTGGAACTCGCTGCTGCTGCGCGGCGGCCTGAGCCTGATCGGGCTGCTCAACATCTTCCTGGTGTTCCGCTACTGCCGGAGCGTGCTGGTGCGGGACATGCTGATGCCGTTCCACGACATCGTCTCCACCGTCGCCTGGTTCGAGCTGCTCAAGGCCAGCAGCTCGCCGGACGTGCCCACCTTCCTCTACGCCTCGGTGGTGTTCATCGTCCTCGGCAACCTGGGGGTGCGCTATTCGTTCCGGGGCATCCTCACCTGCTCGATGATCATCACCGGGGTGATCTTCTGGAACGTGTGGCTGCTCCACCCGGGGAACCCCAAGGCGGTGATGATCTTCGCCCTGGTGTTCGTGCCGGTGCTGATCTTCAGCCTGGCCATCAGCTGGACCAACATCGCCGGAGTGCGCCAGGCCTTCCTGTCCGAGCAGGAGGAGCGCCGCCAGCGCGAGGAGCTGGCGCTGCTCAACCAGCGCCTGCAGGAGATGGCCAGCACCGACGCCCTCACCCGGGTCGGCAACCGCCGCGCCTTCGACCAGCACCTGGACGAGCACTGGCAGCAGATGGGCCGCAACGGCCGCCCCTTCGCCCTGCTGATGGCGGACATCGACTACTTCAAGCCCTACAACGACCACTACGGCCACCCGGCCGGGGACCAGTGCCTGCGCCAGGTGGCGGAGGCCATGGGCAGTGCGCTGCGCAGTGGTCAGGCGGAGATCTTCCGCTACGGCGGCGAGGAGTTCGTGGTGCTGCTGCAGGTCAGCGACGCGCAGGAGCTGCTGGCCATCGCCGAGCGCCTGCGCCGCGAGGTGGCGGACCTGGGGATCGACCATGCCCACCGTCCGGACGGTCTGGACCACCTCACCATCAGCCTCGGCGGCGGCCTCTCCAGCGCGCCAGGGCTGGCCCATCGCCAGGACCTGCTGGCGCGCTGCGACCAGCTGCTCTACCAGGCCAAGCAGGCCGGTCGAAACCAGGCCCGCCTCGCCTCCCACGCATGAAGCATCCAGCGCCTCAGGTGTGCGACCAGCGCTGGTAGAGCCCCCGCGCGGCGGCATCCAGGGCAAAGCCCAGCACGCCGATCAGCAGCACCATGGCCATCAGCTCCGAGTAGGCCAGGCGGTCGCGGGTATCGAGGATGTAGTAGCCGAGCCCGGCACTGACCCCGAGCATTTCGCAGGGCACCAGCACGATCCAGAGGATGCCGATGGCCAGGCGCACGCCGGTCAGCACGTGGCCGAGCACGCCGGGCACGATCACCTTCAGCAGCATTTCCCGGCGGGTGGCGCTCAGGCTGCGGGCCAGCTGCAGCCAGCGCGGGTCCAGCTGGCGCACCCCGGCTGCGGTGTTGAGCAGGATCGGCCAGACGGCGGCGAAGGCCAGCAGGAAGTAGATGGGCTGGTCGCCCACCCCCATCAGCATCACCGCGATGGGCATCCAGGACAGCGGCGAGATCATCCGCAGGAACTGGAAAGCCGGCGTGGTGGCGGCCTCCAGGTTGCGCGAGCTGCCCACCAGCAGCCCCAGGGGCACGCCCACCAGCAGCGCCAGGGACAGCCCGACGAGGATGCGCTTGAGGCTCACCCACACGTGCTCGTACAGCTCGCCACGGTGCAGCAGCTCCTGCAGGCTGGCCAGGGTCTGCTGGGGCGAGAAGCGTGCGGCCAGGCCGTCGTCCCCGCCCCCGGCCGCCACGCCGAGCCACCACAGCAGGCCCAGGGCGGCCAGGCCGCCGAGGCCGAGGAACAGGCGGTTCAGGTTCAAACGGCGATCTCCTCGGTGCGCTCGAAGCCGCCGCCCAGGCCGAACGCCTCCAGCCCGCCGACGCCGGCCAGGGCCGCCCGCACGAAGCGGTCGTCCACCAGGTCGGCGGCGGTGGCCTTGGGGTCGAGCCCGGCGAGGAAGGACTTGTCGCCCTGGATCAGGGTGTCCTTCAGGCGGCTGACCAGCTCCTCGGTGTAGCTGGGGAAGGGATAGGGCTGGAAGTCGATGCGCTGCTCGTCCCACGCGGCATGGCGGATGGCACCGCTCTTCACGTAGCCGTCGCGCTCGCCGGCCGCCGGGGCCAGCACCTTGCCCAGCACCTCGGGGGCGTGGGGGGTGTAGCGGTTGGCGCCGTCCTTGGACAGCAGCTTCGCCGCCTCGGCACGGTTCTCGCGGGTCCAGAGCTGCGCCTTGACGATGGCGTTGACCACCTTCTGCGACCACTCGGGGCGGTTGTTCAGGTCGTGCTCGTGCATGAACACCACGCAGCAGGCGTGGTTGCGCCAGACGTCCCCGGTGAAGCGCTGCACCCGGCCGACCTTGAGGTTCTCCGCCAGGGCGTTGAACGGCTCGGCGACGATGTAGCCGTCGATGCGCTTGCTGGCCAGGGCCGGCGGCATGTCCGAGGGCGGCAGCACCACCAGGTTGACCTCGTTGGCGGCCAGGGCCGCGCCCACCGGCTTGCTCACCGGCACCAGGCCGCTGTCGCGCAGCAGCTGCTGCACCACCACGTTGTGGATGGAGTACCAGAAGGGAATCGCCACGGTGCGCCCGCCCAGTTGGGCCACCTGCTCGATGCCCGGCGCCACGGTGAGGCCGGAGCCGCCGACGTGGTTCCAGGCCACCACCTTGGCCGGCACCTTGCTGCCGTAGCGGGCCCAGACGGTCATCGGCGACAGCAGGTGGATGACGTTCACCTGGCCGGAGATGAAGGCCTCGATCACCTGCGCCCAGCTGCGCAGCAGCACCGGGCGCTCGGCCTTGATGCCCTCGGCCTCGAACAGGCCGTTGGCGTGGGCCACCAGCAGCGGCGTGGCGTCGGTGATCGGCAGGTAGCCGATGCGCACCGGCGCGTCGGGCTCGGCGGCCGCGCGGGCCTGCAGGCTGGTGAGCAGCGGCAGCGCGCCGGCGGCGGTCAGCAGCGCGCCGAGCTTGAGGATGTCACGTCGGGAATGAGAGGGATCGTCCAGGCACATCGTGGGCCTCCGTATCAGGGGTTGGGGTTCCGTTTCCGCGGCTGGCCCGCCGTAGGGTCTTGAGGATGTCGACGCGCAAGGCCCCCAGTTCCTCCACCCGCTCCGCCCGTGGCTGGGGCAGGTCCGGGGTCCACTCGCCGAGGATCCGCGCCGGGGTGTCGCCCAGTAGCAGGATGCGGTCGGAGAGCAGCAGGGCCTCGTCGATGTCATGGGTGATCAGCACGGCGGCGGTGCGCTGCTCGTGGATCAGTCGCAGCAGCAGTTGCTGCATGTCGGCGCGGGTCACCTCGTCCAGCGCGCCGAAGGGTTCGTCCAGCAGCAGTACCTCGGGGCGCCGTGCCAGGCAGCGGGCCAGCGCAGTGCGCTGGGCCATGCCGCCGGAGAGCTGCGCGGGGAAGTGGCCACGGGCGTGGGCCAGGCCCACGGCGGCGATGGCCTGCTCCACCCGCGCCTCGCGTTCGGCGGCAGCCAGCTTGGGCTGGCGGGCGAAATCCAGGCCGAAGGCCACGTTCTTCTCCAGGTTCAGCCAGGGCAGCAGGCTCGGGTCCTGGAAGGCCACCGCCACGCGCGGGTGGGGGCCGTCCAGCGGCTCGCCGTGGAGCCGCACCTGCCCACCGCAGGGCTGCTGCAGGCCCGCCAGCACCCGCAGCAGGCTGGATTTGCCGACGCCGCTGGGGCCGAGGATGGACACCACCTCCCCCGGCGCCAGCTGCAGGTCGAAGCGCGCCAGCACCTCCTGGCGCTGGTTGCCGCGCAGGTAGCCGAGGCGGATGCCCTCGGCCGTCAGCAACCCGTCGCTCACGCCACCACCTCGCGGGCCTGGCGGTTCAGTTCGGTACGCAGCTGCACCAGGCTGGGGGTGACGATGGGCACGAAGGCCGACTCCCGCCAGCGCCGCGCGAAGCCCGCACCGTGCTCACTCAGGTAGGCCTTGCCGCCGCTGGCCTGCAGCTCCAGCTGGATGGCGTCGGCGACGCTCTCCGCCAGGCCGATGCGCAGGCGGAACTGCGCAGCCGGCTGGGCGAGGAAGCGGCCTTCGTCCAGCCCCTGGTGCAGTTCGCGGGCCAGGGCCTCCAGGCGGGTGCGCTGCGCGCCCAGCTCGGCCTCCAGCAGGGCCCGGCCACCGCCGTCGCCGAGGTGCGCCTGCACCTCGTCCAGGCAGCGCCGCGCCAGCCCGAGGGCCATGCCGCACTGCAGGCCGAGGAAGGCCGGGCGCACCCCCGGGAGGAAACGCCGGGCGTCTTCGTGCAGCAGCCAGGCGCGGTCGAGCTCCACCCCGGCCAGGTCGAGGGCGGCGGTGTTGCTGCCCTGCAGGCCGAGCAGGTCGAGGTCGGCGGAGCGCGCCAGGCCCGCCAGCCCGTCGGGGATCGCCAGCACCAGCGGCGGCTGGCCCTCCCCGGCTTCCACGGCGGCGGCCACCAGGAAGCCCTGGCGGCGCAGGTTGGTCACCCAGGGCAGGCGCCCGTCCAGGCGCCAGCCGCTCTCGGTGGCCTGGCTGCGCACCTGCAGCGCCTCGACGCCGCTGAGGAACTTCATGGCGTTGGACAGGCCCGTGGCACCGGCCACGCGGCCGGCCAGCAGGTCGCCCAGCAGGCGCTCGCGCAGGGCCTCGTTGGGGGTGTGCAGCACGTACTCGATGAAGGCGCGCTGCCCCCACAGCACGAAGGCGGCGGTGAGCGAGTGGCCAGCCACGGCGGCGACCGTCTCGATGGCGTCGTGCAGGGTGCCGCCATCGCCGCCCAGGGCGCGATCCACGCCGACCTTGGGTAGGCCGGCCTGGCTGAGCGCGTGCAGCAGGGTGTCGGGGTCGCAGGCGCCGGTGTCGAGCGCCTCGGCCTGGCTGTCGAGCCAGTGGCTCAGGTTGGGGTCCAGCATGTCGATCTCCTGATCATCGGCGTCCGGGGCTCAGGCCCCCGGACGTTGCCAGCGGTACCTGGCCAGCTCGTCATTGAGCGGCGTACGGGCGAAGACGTTGGCGAAGTTGCAAAGCGTAGCCAGGCTCACGCCAAGGATCACCTCCAGGGCGTTGCCGTCGGTGAAGCCGGCTGCGCGGAAGGCGGCGAAGTCAGCGTCGCTGACATCGCCGCGAGTGGCGATCACGGCCTGGGTGAAGGCCGCCAGGGCCTCCAGGCGCGCCTCGGGCAGGGGCGCCATTTCCCGCAGGGCACTGACCACCTCGGCCGGCAGTTTGGCCTTGTTGGTAGCGACGGCAGTGTGCCCGGCTACGCAGAAATCGCAGCCGTGGCGAGTTGCCGCAACCAGTTGCACCACTTCCCTTTCGGCCAGGTTCAGCTCAGCCTTGCCGTTCAGCGCCGAGACGGTGACGTAGGTTTCCAGGGCCGCCGGCGCATTGGCCAGCACCCCCAGCAGGTTGGGGATGAAACCGGAGTTCTTCAGGGCGTTTTCGAGGAGCGGGCGCGCCGCTTCGGGGGCGCTGTCGAGGGTCTGTACGGGCACACGGGACATGGAGTCTTCTCCTGGGTCGGTTCGGGTGCCGAAAAGTCTGTTGGTAATAAGAAACCCGTTCAATATTCTAAAGTCGCTATCACTTGCTCCTGAGTCTTTCCCTTAGATGAATTCATCCAGCCCCCTGGTCGATTGGTTATTAGAGAACCTCGAACTCGACACCAGCCTCTTCCACGTCGGCCGTTACTGCGGCGGCTGGCACGCCAGCACCCAGGGCCTGGCCCGCGCCAGCTTCCACCTGGTGGTGCAGGGGCATTGCTGGCTGCATCTGGACGACGGCAGCGAGGCCCTGCGCCTGGAGAGCGGCGACGCGGTGTTCCTGCTGCGCGACCTGGCCTACCGGCTTTCCGGCGAGGCGACGGCGGAGGCCGCCCGCGCCCAGCCGAAGGGCACCATGCAGGCCCTGGAGCCGGCCGCCGGGGATGGCGTGGGGCTGGTGTGCGGGTTCTTCCACTTCCGCCAGGGCTTGTCGGCGCTGATCGTCGAGTCGCTGCCACCGTGGATCGTGCTGCGCAGGGGCGACCCCTCCCTGGCCGCTGCGCGCAGCCTGTTCGAGCTGATCCTGCAGGAGTGCGCGCGCCTTCCGGCGCCCTCGCCGGCCCTGCTGGAGCGCCTCAGCCACCTGCTGTTCCTCTACGTGCTGCGCCAGCAGGTGACGGACAACACCCGCCTCGGCGGGCTCGCCGCGCTGGCGCGCCAGCCGGCCTTCGCCGGGCTGCTGGAACAGCTGATCGCCCAGCCCGGCCGGGCCTGGAGCCTGGAGGAGATGGCGGCCTGCACCGGGCTGTCGCGCTCGGCGTTCTTCAAGCGCTTCCAGGAGCTGGCGGGGGAGTCACCAGGCCACGTGCTGCTGGCATTGCGCATGCGCCAGGCGTGTCGCCTGCTGGACAACGGGCGGATGGTGGCCGAGGTGGCGGATGCCGTCGGCTACCAGTCGGTGGCGGCCTTCACCCGCGCCTTTCACAAGGTCACCGGGGTGCAGCCGGGGGCGTACCGCAAGTCGTCGGGGCAGCGCGGCTAGGCGACCACCCGGCGGCCGGCTGAAACCCCGCGCCGGCCCGGCGGCTCTACCGTTCGGACCCGCCACGCCGAGAGGAGCCGCCCCATGGATCAGCCCCCGCACGACCTGCATGCCCTCCTGCAACAGATCGCCCGCCCGCTGTTCGAAGACGCCGCACGCCACGCCCGCCAGGCAGGGCTGGAAGCGGTGGTGCGCTACGAAGCCAACAGCGTGGGGCCCGCCCTGTGCCTGGAGGTGGCACGCCCCGGCGAGCGGCCCAGCCGCTACCGCCTGCTGGGCGACACGGCAGCTGCACGGGTACGCCATGAGTGCTTCTTCGCCGACGCGGGGGAAACCCGGCGCCTGGAAGCGGCGCCGGCCTCGGTCAACGAGACGGTGCTGGATACCCGCCTGGCGGCCTTCTTCCGCGAAGCCTTCGGGCTGTCCCTGGACTACACGGCCGAGCGGCGCCAGGCGGGCTTCTGGTAACACCCGCAGGAATCAATCCCGCCGGGTCGGCACCTGCCAGATGTCCGCTGCGTACTCACCGATGGTGCGATCGGAGGAGAACCACCCGGCCCGCGCGGTGTTCAGCACCGCCGAGCGCCACCAGCGGTCCGGGTCCTGCCAGGCGGCGTCGACCCGGCGCTGGGCGTGCCAGTAGGCGCTGAAGTCTGCGCAGAGCATGAAGCGGTCGTGGTGCACCAGGCCGTCCACCAGGCCCTGGTAGCGGCTCGGGTCGTCCGGTGAGAAGACCCCGCTGCGGATCGCCTCCAGGGCGGCGGCGAGGCGGTCGTCGGCGGCGACCACGGCCTGCATTTCCAGGTCGCCCGCGCGCACCCGCTGCTCCACCTGGCTGGCGGTCAGGCCGAAGATGAACATGTGCTCGGCGCCGATCAGCTGGCTCATCTCCACGTTGGCGCCGTCCAGGGTGCCGATGGTGAGCGCGCCGTTGAGGGCGAACTTCATGTTGCTGGTGCCGGAGGCTTCCAGCCCGGCGGTGGAGATCTGCTCCGACAGGTCGGCGGCGGGGATGATGGTCTCCGCCAGGCTGACGTTGTAGTTGGGCAGGAACACCACCTTCAGCAGGCCACGCACCGTGGGGTCGGCGTTGACCGTGCGGGCGATGTCGTTGGCCAGCTTGATGATCAGCTTGGCCTGCTGGTAGCTGGCGGCGGCCTTGCCGGCGAACACCTTGACCCGGGGCACCCAGTCGGTGGCCGGCTCGTTGCGGATGGCCTGGTACAGGGCCACGGTGTGCAGCAGGTTGAGCAGCTGGCGCTTGTACTCGTGGATGCGCTTGACCTGCACGTCGAACAGCGCGGTGGTGTCCAGGGTGATGCCCAGGCGCTCCTGCACCAGGGCCGCCAGCGCGGCCTTGCTCTGCTGCCGCTGGGCGGCGAAGCGCTTGCGCAGGCCCGGCTTGGCGGCCCAGGGCTCGAGGTTGCGCAGCTGGTGCTCGGGCTGGTCCAGCAGGGATTCGCCGAGGGTTTCCACCAGCAGCGCGGTGAGCCCGGGGTTCACCTGGTAGAGCCAGCGGCGGAAGGTGATGCCGTTGGTCTTGTTGCTGATGCGCTCGGGGTAGAGCCGGTGCAGGTCGCGGAACACCGTCTCGCGCATGAGGTCGGTGTGCAGCGCCGAAACGCCGTTGACGCTGTGGGAGCCGAGGAACGCCAGGTTGCCCATGCGCACCCGCCGACCGTGCTCCTCGTCGATCAGCGACACCGCGCGCAGCAGCGCGAAGTCATGCTCGCCGGCGGCGCGCAGGGCGTCGATGTGGAAGGCGTTGACCAGGTAGATGATCTGCATGTGGCGCGGCAGCAGCCGCTCCATCAGCGACACGGGCCAGGTTTCCAGCGCTTCGGGCAGCAAGGTGTGGTTGGTGTAGGACAACGTCGCCACCGTCATGCCCCAGGCCTCGTTCCAGGGCAGGCGGTGCTCGTCCACCAGTTGGCGCATCAGCTCGGCCACGGCGATGGCCGGGTGGGTGTCGTTGAGCTGGATCGCCGCCTTCTGCGGCAGGCTGCGGATCTCACCGTGGGCCTGCATGTGGCGGTGCAGCAGGTCCTGCAGGGAGGCGGAGACGAAGAAGAACTCCTGGCGCAGGCGCAGCTCCTGGCCGGCCTCGGTGCTGTCGGCCGGGTACAGCACCCGCGAGATGCTCTCGGCGCGCACCACGTCGGCCACGGCGCCGAAGTGGTCGCCGGCATTGAACCGCTCCAGTTGCAGGTCCTCCATGGCCCGGGCCCGCCACAGGCGCAGGGTGTTGACGCTGGCGCCGCGCCAGCCCACCACGGGGGTGTCGTAGGCGATGGCACGCAGGGTCTCGGCGGGCTGCCAGACCTGGCGGGTGGTGCCGCCCTCCTCTTCGAGGGTCGTCACGCTGCCGCCGAAGCCGATGCCGTAGCTCACCTCGGGCCGTTCGAACTCCCAGGGGTTGCCGAAGTCCAGCCAGGTCTCGGTCTGCTCCTGCTGCCAGCCGTCGGTGATGACCTGGCGGAACAGCCCGTGCTCGTAGCGGATGCCGTAGCCGTGGGCGGCCAGGCCGAGGGTGGCCATGCTCTCCATGAAGCACGCGGCCAGCCGGCCGAGGCCGCCGTTGCCCAGCGCGGCGTCGGGCTCCACCTGGCGCACTTCGTCAAAAGACACGCCGAGCCCGTCGAGGGCTTCGCGGGCGGTCTGCAGCAGGCCGAGGTTGCTCAGGCAGTCCACCAGCAGGCGGCCGATGAGGAACTCCAGGGAGAGGTAGTAGACGCGCTTGTGATCCCGGCGCGCCTGCCCGGTGCCGGCTTCCTCCCAGTTGTCCACCAGGTGGTCGCGGGCGGCCAGGGCCAGGGCCTCGAACCAGTCGTGGCGGTAGGCGCTGCCGGGGTCCTTACCCACGGCGTAGCGCAGCTTGTCGAGGATGCGCTGGCGAAAGGCGTCCACCTCCGGGCGGGTGGCCGGGGCGTCCTGTTCTGCACTCATGGGGGCTCTCCCGGGTCAGTCGATGCGGGCGTCGGCGTGGGCCACGCGCAGGCGGCGGGCCTCGGGGATACGGGGCGGCAAGCCCTGGGCCAGCAGGCCGTCGAGGGTGATGGCGCCTTCGCGGGCCAGCAGGTCGGCCTTGCGCGCCGCCCAGGTGGCGTCGTCACCCAGGCGGTCGAGCAGGTCGTGCCCGGCCAGGGTCAGGCCGGTGGCGATCATCACCGGCTCGCCATTCCAGGGGTGGTGCGTGGCGCATACCACCAGCCCGCCCTGGGCCAGCAGGTGCAGGTGATGGGCCACCTGCGCGGCCGAGTGCCCGTCCCAGGCGCGCGGCGCGAAGTGCCGCCCGCCCTCCAGTGTCTCGACGGCCATCAGCAGGCTGCGGATGAGGTCCCAGTCTCGTTTCATGGTGAAGTTCCTTCTGCCGAATCACGGGGTTTCGCGGCTCCCTTGGGTGAGTCCCCCTGCAGCGCCGGAAGGTTCAACCTGCTTTCAGGGCGGCGGGACCATCGGTCGAGCGGCGCCGCAGATCACCGGAACTCGCCCGCAGCGCCACCGCTCCCACCCTGTAGCGGGCCTCGCCCCGGAGGCCCGGAAACAGGAGGAGACCGCCATGCCACGCGGCAGCAAAGACGCCTACACCGACAAGCAGAAGCGCAAGGCCGAGCACATCGAGCAGAGCTACGAGGACAAGGGCGTGGCGCCCAGGGAAGCCGAGGCCCGCGCCTGGGCCACGGTGAACAAGCAGTCCGGCGGCGGCGAGAAGTCCGGCTCCGGCACCCGCAAGCCGGCCACGGCCAAGCGCGCTGCGCGGCAATCCTCGGCCCGCCAGGCGGCCGCCACCCGCCAGGGCGCGCCGCGTCCGGGCCAGTCCCTGGAAGACAGCACCCGCGCGGACCTGATGATGCGCGCCCGGGACCTGGGCATCGCCGGGCGCTCGCGCATGCGCAAGGCTGAGCTGATCCAGGCGATCCGCCATGCGGCCTGAGCCGCGCCGTCCATCACCGGCTGGCCGCCTGGCGCTGTGCGGCGCCGGTGGCTGGCTGCTGGTGCGCGGCGCCCTGCGTGGCGGCCCGCTGGGGCTGCTGCAGGCCGTGCTGGGCGCCGCCGCGCTCTACCGGGCGGCCACCCCGCCAACCCGGCCGGCCCGGCCAGCGGGCGACCACCCCGTGCTGGACCCGCGCCAGGGCATCCGTACCCCGTTCCAGAGCCGCCCACAGCCGGTGCGGCTCCCAGGCCTGCTGAAGGAGGCTCACATGAGCATCAGCTACGACGTCGACGCCGGTACCTGTTCCATCGAACTCAACGGCAACCATTGCGAACTGCCGATCCGCGACGTGGTGGTCACCACCGACGAGGGGCTGCGCGCCTCGGTGATCCACTGCACGGCGGGCACCGCCCTGCTCACCGAAGACCAGGCCCAGGCGCTGATCGGCGCCGGGGCCCGGGACGAACGCTTCAACCTGCTGGCGGACTGACCCACCCTGCCCCCGCCGGCACGCCGCCCGGGCGACGTGCCGGCAGGCTCAGGCCGGCTTGAGCACCAGGCTGCCCAGGGGTGGCAGGTCCAGCACCAGCGCATGGGCCTGGCCGTGGCTGCCGCCCTCCACGGTGGCGGCTTCGGCCAGGGTGCCGGCATGGGAGCCGGCGAAGGCATCCGCATCGCTGTTGAGCAGCACCCGCCAGCGCCCGCCCACGGGCACGCCGACCCGGTAGCCCGGGCGCGGCACCGGGGTGAAGTTGTGCACCACCAGCAGCGGGCCACCCTCGCGGTCGCGGCGCAGCCAGGCGTACACGCTGTTGACCGAGTCGTCGCCGATCAGCCACTGGAAGCCTTCGGCCTGGCCGTCCAACTGGTGCAGGGCCGGTTCCTCGCGGTGCAGGCGGTTGAGTGCGGCCACAAGGTCGCGCACGCCCTGGTGCTCGGCATAGCGCAGCAGGTACCAGTCCAGCTCGCCGTCATGGCTCCATTCCCGCCACTGGCCGAACTCGCAGCCCATGAACAGCAGCTTCTTGCCCGGGTGGGTCCACATGAAGCTGAGGTACAGCCGCAGGTTGGCGAACTTCTGCCAGCGGTCGCCGGGCATCTTGTCCAGCAGCGAGCGTTTGCCGTGGACCACCTCGTCGTGGGAGATGGGCAGGATGAACTGCTCGGAGAAGGCGTAGAGCAGGCCGAAGGTGAGCTGGTGGTGATGGTGGCTGCGGTGCAGCGGGTCTTCGGCGATGTAGCGCAGGCTGTCGTGCATCCAGCCCATGTTCCACTTGTAGGTGAACCCCAGGCCGCCTTCGCGCACCGGGCGGCTCACGCCCGGCCAGGCGGTGGACTCCTCGGCGATGACCAGCGCACCGGGCGCCTCGGAGGCGACCACGTCGTTGAGGTGGCGGAGGAAGTCGATGGCCTCCAGGTTCTCCCGCCCGCCGTGGCGGTTGGGGATCCATTCGCCCTGCTTGCGCGAGTAGTCGCGGTAGAGCATGGAGGCCACCGCATCCACCCGCAGGCCGTCGATGTGGTAGACGCGCAGCCAGTGCAGCGCGGAGGCGATCATGAAGCCGTGCACCTCGTGGCGACCGAGGTTGTAGATGTAGGTGTCCCAGTCCTGGTGGAAGCCCTCGAAGGGGTGCGCGTACTCGTAGAGCGCGGTGCCGTCGAAGCGCGCCAGGCCGTGCTCGTCGGTGGGGAAATGCGCCGGCACCCAGTCGAGGATCACCCCCAGGCCGGCCTGGTGGCAGGCGTCGACGAAGGCGGCGAAGTCCGCCGGGCTGCCGTGGCGGGCGGTGGGCGCGAACAGCGACAGCGGCTGGTAGCCCCAGGAACCGCCGAAGGGGTGCTCCATGATCGGCAGCAGTTCGAGGTGGGTGAAGCCCATCTCCAGGGCATAGGGGATCAGTTGCTCGGCCAGGGCCTTCCAGTGCAGCACCGGCCCTTCCGGCCCGCCCTCGCGGCGCCAGGAGCCGACGTGGACCTCGTAGATCGACAGCGGCCGGTCATGGGCCTGGGCGCGGCTGCGCTCGGCCATCCAGGCTTCGTCGTGCCAGTGGAAGGCCAGGGGCTCGGCCACCACCGAGCCGGTGGCGGGCGGGTGCTCGGTGGCCAGGGCCAGCGGGTCGGCCTTCAGCGGCAGCACGCCATGGCTGCCGAGGATCTCGTACTTGTAGACCTCCCCCGGTTGCAGGCGCGGCACGAACAGCTCCCACACGCCCGTGGGGTGACGCAGGCGCATGGGGTGGCGACGGCCATCCCAGCCGTTGAACCCGCCCACCACCGAGACGCGCCGGGCATTGGGCGCCCACACGGCGAAACGCACGCCCTCGACGCCTTCGTGCTCCACCCGCTGGGCGCCGAAGACCTGGCCGAGTTCGCGGTGGTTGCCTTCGGCGAACAGGTAGAGGTCCATCTCGCCCAGGCAGGGGCCGAAGCTGTAGGGGTCCTCGGTCTCCTGCACGCCGCCGGCCCAGTGGATGCGCAGGCGGTAGCGGCCCTGGCCGCTCCAGGGGGCGCTGAACAGGCCGGGGGTGGCGGCCGGCTGCATGGGCACGGCGCCCTGCTCGTCCAGCAGCTCCACCTGCAGGGCGCCGGGCAGGTAGGCCCGCACCCGCCAGCCATCGGCCACGGGGTGCGGGCCGAGCCAGGCGAAGGGGTCGCCCTGCTCGGCCCGCACCAGGGCCTGGATGGCGTTGCGTTCGGCATCCGCGCCGACAAGGGTCTCACTCATGGGTCACTCCGGGGTCTTGGGTCAGCGCCACCAGGCCGCGCAGCGGCACGGCGAGCCAGTGCGGGCGGTAATGGGCTTCGTAGAGGATTTCGTAGGCGGCCTTCTCGATGCCGAACAGCGCGAGGGCAGCCTGCTCGCCGTCCCGTTCGAACCAGGCGTGGGGCAGCCCGGCGGCGGCGATGCGGTAGGCCTCCAGGCAGGCGCGGCCGGCTTGCTGCCGGTAGCGCTCGGCCAGTTGCCGACGCAGGGCTGCGGCCTGGGGCGCGTGGTCCGCCACCCCGTCACCCCGCACCAGCATGGCGGCGGCGTAGTCGAACGAGCGCAGCAGGCCGGCGACGTCCTTGAAGGGGCTGTGGCGGGCCCGGCGTTCGGCCAGGCTGCGGGTGGGTTCGCCTTCGAAGTCGATGAAACAGGCGTCGCCGTCCTCCACCAGCACTTGGCCCAGGTGCAGGTCGCCATGGACGCGGATCAGCAGCCCGCCGGCGCTGCGCCGGGCGAGGGTTTCCACCTGCTGGTGCAGGGCATCGCGACGCTGCAACAGCCCTGCGGCCAGGGCCGCCGCCTCGGGATCGAGGGCGGCGCGGTGGTCCTCCAGCGTCGCCAGTGCTGCGTCCAGCTGGGCCACCACGCTGCGGGCCCAGGCCTCGGTGGTGGCGGCATCGCTTTCCAGCGGGCCGAAGTCAGCCTCGTCGGCGGGGCGTGCCAGCACGCTGTGCAGCTCGCCCAGGCGCCGGCCGAGCACCCCGGCGAAGGCCTGCAGGGTGCGCAGTTCGGTTTCGGCGGCCTGCTCACCCCCGGCATCCGCCGCCAGGGCATTGCGCAGGGCGCGGTCGAGGTGCTCCAGGGTCCATTGCCAGGCGTCGCCCTGGTTCGGCCGGAAGGCCTGCAGCACGGCCAGGGTCCGGGCAGCGCCGTCGGCGTCCACCCGGCGCACCTGGCCCAGCAGCGCCGGGACGTGGGCGAAGCCCTGGGCGGTGAGGTAGGCGCCCATCTCCGCCTCCGGGTGCAGGCCGGGCAGCACCCGGCGCAGCAGCTTGAACATGTAGCGCCCGTCGATCACCGCCGAGCTGTTGGACTGTTCCGCCGAGAGCACTTTGACCGGCGCCCCCTGCCAGCCGGGCAAGGCGCCGGCAGCGGCCACCGGCAGCCAGTGCAGCTCGCCGCCGGCCACGGCGCGCACGGGCTCGCGGGCCAGGTCATCGAGCCAGCGGGTGATGAACGCCGGCACGCCGAAGCCCTCCATCAGCACGCCGTCGCGCCCGTCCAGGCGCAGGCGGGCCACGGCGCCGCGCAGGGCATCGGAGGCGCCGGCGGCCTGCTCCAACGGCACGAAGACCAGGGGCACGGGGTAGCTGGCGGGGTCGCCGGGCACCTCCACCTCCGCCAGCACGGCCGGCAGCTCTGCGTTGCCACAGGGCAACAGGTACAGCAGCCGGGCGGCATCGGCACGGGTACCGGGGTACCAGCGGCGGCTCGGCAGCCAGCCTTGCAGGGCCGCCTCCAGGGCAGCCGGTGGGAGGTCGGCCAGGCTGCCGTCCAGGGTCAGGGTGGGCAGGTCGGGCGGGGTCGCGGGAGCCGGTTCGGGCCTGGGCATGGCGGTGTCCTCAGTCCTGGGGACGGATGCGCCAGATGCCGAATGGCAGGCGCCAGGGTTCGATGCGCATCCACTGGACCTTGCCGTGCCAGGTCCAGGTGTGGCCGTTCATCAGGTCTTCGCCCTGGGTCATGGCGTCGTCGGGCAGGCCCATCTCCCACAGCGGCAGCTCGAAGTGCGCCTCCTGGGCCTGGTGCGGGTCGAGGCTGATGGCCACCAGGACGAAGTTCTCGCCGTCGGCGCTGCGCTTGCCGAAGTAGAGGATCTGGTCGTTCCAGGCGTTGTAGACCTGCAGGCCGAGGTGGCTCTGCAGGGCCGGGTTCTCCCGGCGGATGCGGTTGAGCTGGGCGATCTCGGCGACGATGTTGCCGGGCGCCTGGTAGTCCCGGGCGCGCAGCTGGTACTTCTCCGAGTCGAGGTACTCCTCCTTGCCGGGCACGGGGGCGGACTCGCAGACCTCGAAGCCGGAATACAGCCCCCACAACCCCGAGCCCATGGCCGCCAGCGCGGCACGGATGAGGAACGCCGCGCGCCCCTGGCCCTGCAGGTGGAAGGGGTTGATGTCCGGGGTGTTGACGAAGAAGTTGGGCCGGTAGCAGTCCCGCAGCGGCGGCTGGTTGAGTTCGAGCAGGTACTCGGCCAGCTCGGCCTTGGTGGTGCGCCAGGTGAAGTAGGTGTAGCTCTGGGAGAAGCCCAGCTTGCCCAGGCGCGCCATCATCGCCGGGCGGGTGAAGGCCTCGGCGAGGAAGATCAGCTCCGGGTGGCGACCGCGCACCTCGGCGATCAGCCATTCCCAGAACGGCAGCGGCTTGGTGTGGGGGTTGTCGACGCGGAACAGCGTGACGCCCGCCTCCACCCAGCCCAGCACCACGTCGCGCAGGGCCAGCCAGAGGTCGGGCTGGGCCTCGCGGGCATAGAAGTCGACGTTGACGATGTCCTCGTACTTCTTCGGCGGGTTCTCGGCGTGGCGGATGGTGCCGTCGGGGCGCCAGCTGAACCAGCCGGGGTGCTGCGCCAGCCAGGGATGGTCGGGGGAGCACTGGATGGCGAAGTCGAGGGCGATCTCCAGGCCGTGGTCACGGGCTGCCTGCACCAGCGCGAGGAAGTCGTCGCGGCTGCCGAGCTGGGGGTGGATGGCCTCGTGCCCACCCTCGGCGCTGCCGATGGCGTAGGGGCTGCCGGGGTCGTCCGGGCCGGCCTCCAGGGCGTTGTTCGGCCCTTTGCGGTGGGTGCGCCCGATGGGGTGGATGGGCGGGAAGTAGAGCACGTCGAAGCCCATGGCCTGGATCGCCGGCAGCCGCTCGATGACGTCGCGGAAGGTGCCGTGGCGCTGGCCGTCGTTGGCGGCGGAGCGCGGGAACAGCTCGTACCAGCTGGCGAACTCCGCCCGCTTGCGCTCCACCTCCAGGGGGAACAGCGGGCTGCACACCCGGTGCGGGTGGGCCTGGACCCGGTCCACGGCGGCGCGGGTTTCCGGTGCCAGCAGCAGCGCCACGCGCTCCTCCACCGACTGGGTGGCCTCCACCGCCTCGATCAGCGTGCGCAGCGCTTCCACCTGGTCCGGCGGGGCCTGGGCGGCGACCCGCTCCAGGTGGGCCACTCCTTCGCGCAGCTCCAGCGCGATGGAGACGCCGGCGGCGTGTTTCTTCGCCAGTTCGTCGCAATAGCTGGCGTACAGGTCCCACCAGGCCTCCACGGCGAACACCACGCGGCCGACACCGGGTGGCACGAAGCGGGCCTGCCAGTGGTCGTTGCCCAGCGGCAGCATGGGCTCCCGCTGCCATTGGGCCTCGCGGGACTCGCGCCACAGCAGGTGGGCCGCCAGCTTGTCGTGGCCATCGGCGAAGATCACCGCGCTCACCGTGCGCGGCTCGCCGGCGATGGCCTTGGCAGCGAAACGGCCGCCATCCACCACCGGCTCCACCGCCTCGATGGCGATGCGCGGGCAGGCCAGGGCTTCTTCCAGGGACAGCGCGCCGGTCAGGCGCGCCACGGATTCGGCAGGGTGCATGGGAAACATGGACGGGCTCCTTGTGGCCGGCGCGCAGCGGGCCGACCCACGGCCGCGCCGGTTGGCGGGAATCTGCTAGTTCCGAGCCCGGGCCGTCGGCAAAGTTCGAACTGATTGCGCCACCCCGGCACCACCCGGGCATGGCTCCGGCCCGGCGGGAGCGGCATAATCCCCGCTCCTTCGTACGGCCCGGTTTCCATGCGCATTCACGTCACCTTCATCGATCGCGTCGGCATCACCCAGGAAGTGCTCGCCCTGCTCGGCGGACGCAACCTCAACCTGGATGCGGTGGAGATGGTGCCGCCGAACGTCTACATCGACGCACCGACCCTGAGCCCCGAGGTGCTGGACGAGCTGCGCGAGGCCCTGCACAAGGTGCACGGTGTGCAGGACGTGACGGTGGTGGACATCCTCCCCGGCCAGCGCCACCGCCTGCAGCTGGATGCGCTGCTGGCGGCGATGACCGACCCGGTGCTGGCGGTGGACGGCAATGGCCGCGTGCTGCTGGCCAACCCGGCGCTGGTGGCGCTGTACGGCGAGGAACCGGCCGGCATCACCCTGGCCCAGCTGTTCGGCGACGAGAGCCTGCACGAGGTGCTGCGCGAGCAGGGCTTCCGCCTGCCGCTGCGGGAAATCCAGCTCAAGGGCCAGGCGCTGCTGCTGGACGCGGTGCCGATCAACGAGGGCGAGCGGCTCACCGGGGCGCTGCTGACCCTCTACCTGCCCAACCGCATCGGCGAGCGGCTCTCGGCCCTGCACCACGACCACGCCGAGGGCTTCGACTCGCTGCTGGGCGACTCCCAGCCCATCCGCACCCTCAAGGCCCGTGCCCTGCGGGTGGCGGCCCTGGATGCGCCCCTGCTGATCACCGGCGAGACTGGCACCGGCAAGGAACTGGTGGCCCGGGCCTGCCACGCCGTCAGCGCCCGGCGCAACCAGCCGTTCCTGGCACTGAACTGCGCGGCCCTGCCGGAGAACCTCGCCGAGAGCGAGCTGTTCGGCTATGCCCCGGGCGCCTTCACCGGTGCCCAGCGAGGCGGCAAGCCGGGCCTGCTGGAGCTGGCCAACCAGGGCACGGTGTTCCTCGACGAGATCGGCGAGATGTCGCCCTACCTGCAGGCCAAGCTGCTGCGCTTCCTCAGCGATGGCTGCTTCCGCCGGGTGGGCGGCGACCGCGAGGTGAAGGTGGACGTGCGCATCCTCAGTGCCACCCACCGCAACCTGGAGAAGATGGTGGCCGAGGGCAGCTTCCGCGAGGACCTGTTCTACCGCCTCAACGTGCTCAGCCTGGACGTGCCGCCGCTGCGCGAGCGGGAGCAGGACATCCTCCTGCTGGCGCGCTTCTTCATGCAGCAGGCCTGCACCCAGATCCAGCGGCCGCCGTGCCGGCTGGCGCCCGGCACCTACCCGGCGCTGCTGGGCAACCGCTGGCCGGGCAACGTGCGCCAGCTGCAGAACGTGATCTTCCGTGCGGCCGCCATCTGCGAGAGCAACATCGTGGAGATCGGCGACCTGGACATCGCCGGCACCGCCGTGGCCCGGCAGAGCGACGGGGAAGTGAACAGCCTGGAAGAGGCCGTGGAGAACTTCGAGCGCGGCCTGCTGGAGAAGCTCTTCGCCAGCTACCCCTCCACCCGCCAGTTGGCCGCCCGGCTCAAGACCTCCCACACCGCCATTGCCCATCGTCTGCGCAAGTACGGCATCCCGGGCAAGAACGCATGAGCGACCTTGCGAATCACTCGTAAGCGATTGATTTTCAAATAATAAAACCACCATTCAAGAGCGACCTTCGCCGCCGCTGGCGGCCGCCTGCCTGGGGCTGCGAGCACGCGCCTGGCAGCCTCGGGGGGCTCGCAGCGCTCAAAACAAATAATTCACATTAGATAAACATCCTATCTAATTGTTTTTATTGGATTTTATTTAGGTTTTTTACTCGAACGTATCGATTTCGATACAGCGTATCGAATTCGCAACAAATCCTTTGAAAGCCCCATCACGCCTGGATTTCGCGCACATGGCCGGTCGGTCACCGCGAGAGCCGTAGCGATTTCGCTACACGCACCAAAAGATTTCACATCAACAAAATATTATATCTATTTGTTTTTATTGAATTTTTATTCAATGGCATCCGCCTTGCTATGAGGCGCCCAGACAGCACGGGGCGACGCTCCGTGCCGGGGGTCCCTATCAGCGCCCGGCAAAGAACCGGGCCACCGCATCGAGGAGTTACCAATGAGCCAATTGCGCTTTACCGCTGATCACGAATGGCTGCGCCTGGACGCAGACGGCCTGGTCACCGTCGGCATCACCGACTTCGCCCAGGACGCCCTCGGCGACGTGGTCTTCGTTCAACTCCCCGAACTGCAACGCTACGCCAAGGGCGAGGAAGTCGCCGTGCTGGAGTCGGTCAAGGCCGCCAGCAACATCGTCATGCCGCTGGACGGCGAGGTGGTGGAAGTCAACGGCGAGCTGCCCGACACCCCCGAGCAGGTCAACGAGGACCCGCAAGGCAGGGCCTGGTTCTTCCGCATGCGCCTGGACGATGCCGGTGCACTGGATGGCCTGCTCGACCAGGCCGGCTACGATGCTTTGGTGAAGAACGCCTGAGGAACACCCGCCATGCCCATCCAGACCCGTTCCCTCGACACCGCCAACGAGTTCATCGCCCGCCACATCGGCCCGCGTGAGGCCGACATCCAGGCCATGCTGGACCTGCTCGGCCACAGCGACCTGGAAGCCCTGACCGCCAGCGTCATCCCCGAGTCCATCAAGGACAGCAGCGTGCTCGACCTGGCCCTGCCCGGCCAGGGCGAAGCCGAGGCCCTCGCGGCCATCAAGGCCATCGCCGCCAAGAACCAGCTGCTGCGCAACCACATCGGCCAGGGCTACTACCCCTGCCACACGCCGAGCCCGATCCTGCGCAACCTGCTGGAAAACCCGGCCTGGTACACCGCCTACACCCCCTACCAGCCGGAGATCTCCCAGGGCCGCCTGGAATCCCTGTTGAACTTCCAGACGCTGATCAGCGACCTCACCGGCCTGCCCATCGCCAACGCCTCCCTGCTGGACGAAGGCACCGCCGCCGCCGAGGCCATGACCTTCTGCAAGCGCCTGTCGAAGAACAAGGCCAGCAACGCCTTCTTCGCCTCCCGTCATTGCCACCCGCAGACCCTGGACGTGCTGCGCACCCGCGCCGAGCCCCTGGGCATCGAGGTGGTGGTGGGCGATGAGCGCGAGATCAGCGACGTTTCCGCCTACTTCGGCGCGCTGCTGCAGTACCCCGCCACCGACGGCGACATCCATGACCACCGCGACCTGGTGGAGCGCCTGCACGGCGCCAACGCCCTGGTGGCGGTCGCGGCCGACCTGCTGGCCCTGACCCTGCTGACCCCGCCCGGTGAGTTCGGCGCCGACGTGGCCCTGGGCAGCGCCCAGCGCTTCGGCGTGCCGCTGGGCTTCGGCGGCCCGCACGCGGCCTACTTCGCCACCCGCGATGCGTTCAAGCGCGACATGCCGGGCCGCCTGGTGGGCGTGTCCATCGACCGCCACGGCAAGCCGGCCCTGCGCCTGGCCATGCAGACCCGCGAGCAGCACATCCGCCGCGAGAAGGCCACCAGCAACATCTGCACCGCCCAGGTGCTGCTGGCCAACATCGCCAGCATGTACGCCGTCTACCACGGGCCCCAGGGCCTGACCCGCATCGCCAAGCGCGTGCACCAGCTCACCGCCATCCTCGCCGAGGGCCTGGCCCAGCTGGGCCACAGCGTCGAGCAACAGCACTTCTTCGACACCCTGACCCTGGCCACCGGCGGCCGTACCGCCGAGCTGCACGCCAAGGCCCGCGCCCAGGGCATCAACCTGCGCGAGATCGATGACCAGCGCCTGGGCCTGTCCCTGGACGAGACCACCACCCAGGCCCATGTGGAAGAGCTCTGGGCGCTGTTCAGCGACAGCCAGGCCATGCCGGCGTTCGACGCCCTGGCCGGCACCGCCGCCAGCCGCCTGCCGGCCGCCCTGCTGCGCCAGTCGCCGATCCTCAGCCACCCGGTGTTCAACCGCTACCACTCGGAAACCGAGCTGATGCGCTACATGCGCAAGCTGGCCGACAAGGACCTGGCCCTGGACCGCAGCATGATCCCGCTGGGCTCCTGCACCATGAAGCTGAACGCCGCCAGCGAGATGATCCCGATCACCTGGGCCGAGTTCGGCAACCTGCACCCCTTCGCCCCGGCCGAGCAGTCCCAGGGCTACCAGCAGCTGACCCAGGAGCTGGAAGCCATGCTCTGCGCCGCCACCGGCTATGACGCCGTGTCGCTGCAGCCCAACGCCGGCTCCCAGGGCGAGTACGCCGGCCTGCTGGCCATCCGCGCCTACCACCTGAGCCGTGGTGACGACCAGCGCGACATCTGCCTGATCCCGCAATCGGCCCACGGCACCAACCCGGCCACCGCAAACATGGCCGGCATGCGCGTGGTGGTCACCGCCTGCGACGCCCGTGGCAACGTCGACATCGCCGACCTCAAGGCCAAGGCCGAAGAGCACCGCGAGCGCCTCGCCGCGATCATGATCACCTACCCCTCCACCCACGGCGTGTTCGAGGAAGGCATCCGCGAGATCTGCGAGATCATCCACACCAACGGCGGCCAGGTGTACATCGACGGCGCCAACATGAACGCCATGGTCGGCCTCTGCGCCCCGGGCCAGTTCGGCGGCGACGTGTCCCACCTGAACCTGCACAAGACCTTCTGCATCCCCCACGGCGGTGGCGGCCCGGGCGTCGGCCCGATCGGCGTCAAGGCCCACCTGGCTCCCTTCCTGCCCGGCCACGGCCATCTGGCGCGCAAGGAAGGCGCGGTAAGCGCCGCGCCCTTCGGCAGCGCCAGCATCCTGCCCATCACCTGGATGTACATCCGCATGATGGGCGGCGCCGGCCTGCGTCGCGCCTCGCAGCTGGCGATCCTCAACGCCAACTACATCGCCCGTCGCCTGGAAGAGCACTACCCGGTGCTCTACACCGGCACCAACGGCCTGGTGGCCCACGAGTGCATCCTCGACCTGCGCCCGCTCAAGGACAGCAGCGGCATCAGCGTCGACGACGTGGCCAAGCGCCTGATCGACTTCGGCTTCCACGCCCCCACCATGTCCTTCCCGGTGGCCGGCACGCTGATGATCGAGCCCACCGAGAGCGAGTCCAAGGAAGAGCTGGACCGCTTCTGCGACGCCATGATCCGCATCCGCAACGAGATCCGCGCGGTGGAGACCGGCGCGCTCGACGCCGAGGACAACCCGCTGAAGAACGCCCCGCACACCGCGGCGGAACTGGTCGGCGAGTGGGCCCACCCCTACAGCCGCGAACAGGCCGTGTACCCCACCGCCAGCCTGGTGGAAGGCAAGTACTGGCCGCCGGTGGGCCGGGTCGACAACGTCTATGGCGACCGCAACCTGGTCTGCGCCTGCCCGTCCATCGAGGCCTACCAGGACGCCTGACCGGCCCGTGAAGGTGGGAGCGAGTTCATTCGCGAATGAATTCTCTCCCACGCACCGCCTTGCGCTTCAACGGTCGGGCCGCATGGCCCGGCCACCCCAAGTGTCTACGCTGACCCAATAACAACGAGCACGAACCAGGCTCAGGAGCGACACCATGTCCCTCAGCGTCTTCGACCTGTTCAAGATCGGCATAGGCCCTTCCAGCTCCCACACCGTCGGCCCGATGCGGGCGGCTGCCCGCTTCGTCGACGGCCTGCGGCGGGAGCACCTGCTGGCCAGCACCACCAGCCTCAAGGTGGAGCTGTACGGCTCCCTGGGCGCCACCGGCAAGGGCCACGGCAGCGACAAGGCCGTGCTGCTCGGCCTGGAGGGCGAGCAACCGGACAGCATCGACACCGAAACCGTGGAGGCCCGCCTGAAGGCCATCCGCGACAGCGGCGAGCTGCGCCTGGGTGGCGAGAAGCCCATCCGCTTCGTGGAGAAGGAGCACCTGGCGCTGATCCGCAAACCCCTCGACTTCCACCCCAACGGCATGATCTTCCGCGCCTTCGACGCGGCCGGCCTGCAGTTACGCGCCCGCGAGTACTACTCGGTGGGCGGCGGTTTCGTGGTGGACGACGAGGCCGCCGGGCGCGACCGCATCGTCGAGGACCAGACGCCCCTCGCCTACCCCTTCAAGACCGGCAAGGAACTGCTCGCCCACTGCGCCGCCAGCGGCCTCTCCATCAGCGCGCTGATGCGTGAGAACGAGAAGGCCTGGCGCAGCCCCGAGGAGACCAGCGCCGGGCTGCAGCGCATCTGGCAGGTTATGCAGGACTGCGTGAAAGCAGGCTGCCGCAAGGAGGGCATCATGCCCGGCGGGCTCAAGGTCAAGCGCCGCGCCGCCGCGCTGTTCCGCCAGCTCAGCGAGCGCCCGGAAGCCGCCCTGCGCGACAGCCTGACGGTGCTGGACTGGGTCAACCTCTACGCCCTGGCGGTGAACGAGGAGAACGCCACCGGCGGGCGCGTGGTCACCGCGCCCACCAATGGCGCGGCGGGCATCGTCCCGGCGGTGCTGCACTACTACACGCGCTTCGTCCCGGGCGCCAATGACGAGGGCGTGGAGCGCTTCCTGCTCACCGCCGCCGCCATCGGCATCCTCTACAAGGAGAACGCCTCCATCTCCGGCGCCGAAGTGGGCTGCCAGGGCGAGGTGGGCGTGGCCTGCTCCATGGCCGCCGGCGCGCTCTGCGAAGTCATGGGCGGCAGCGTGCAACAGGTGGAGAACGCCGCCGAGATCGGCATGGAACACAACCTGGGGCTGACCTGCGACCCGGTCGGCGGCCTGGTCCAGGTGCCCTGCATCGAACGCAACGCCATGGGCTCGGTGAAGGCCATCAACGCCGCACGCATGGCCCTGCGCGGCGACGGCCAGCACTTCATCTCCCTCGACAAGGTGATCCGCACCATGCGCCAGACCGGGGCCGACATGAAGAGCAAGTACAAGGAAACCGCTCGCGGCGGCCTCGCCGTGAACATCATCGAATGCTGAGTGCCGGTCCGTCGGGCGCCCAGCGCCCACGGACCCTCAATCGGTGCGCGCGGCGCACCTACAGGAAGACGGAATGACCACTGAAACCCTCGCCAAGACCCCGCTGCACGCACTGCACCTCGAACTCGGCGCGAAGATGGTGCCCTTCGCCGGCTACGACATGCCGGTGCAGTACCCCCTGGGCGTGCTCAAGGAGCACCTGCACACCCGCGGCCAGGCTGGGCTGTTCGATGTCTCCCACATGGGCCAGATCCGCCTGCGCGGCAACCACGCCGGCCAGGCCCTGGAAACCCTGGTGCCGGTGGACATCATCGACCTGCCGGTGGGCCTGCAGCGCTACGCGGTGTTCACCGATGCCAACGGCGGCATCCTCGACGACCTGATGGTGGCGCGCCTGGCCCCGGATGAGCTGATGCTGGTGGTCAACGCCGCCTGCAAGGACCAGGACCTGGCCCACCTGCGCCAGCACATCGGTGGCCAGTGCGAGATCGAACCGCTGTTCGAGTCCCGCGCCCTGCTGGCCCTCCAGGGCCCGGCTGCCGCCGAGGTGCTGGGCCGCCTGGCCCCGGAAGTGAAGAAGATGACCTTCATGCAGTTCGGCAGCGTGCGCCTGGAAGGCGTGGAGTGCTACGTCAGCCGCTCCGGCTACACCGGCGAGGATGGCTACGAGATCTCCGTGCCCGCCGACAAGGCCGAGGCCCTCGCCCGCACCCTGCTGGCCCAGCCCGAAGTCCAGCCCATCGGCCTCGGCGCCCGCGACTCGCTGCGCCTGGAAGCCGGCCTGTGCCTGTACGGCCACGACATGAGCAGCGCCACCACCCCCATCGAAGCCAGCCTCGGCTGGGCCCTCTCCAAGGTGCGCCGTGCCGATGGCGCCCGCGCCGGCGGCTTCCCGGGTGCCGAGCGCATCTACGCCCAGCAGCGCGATGGCGTGGCGCAGAAGCGCGTCGGGCTGCTGCCCCAGGAACGCGTACCGGTGCGTGAAGGCGCGGAAATCGTCGATGCCGACGGCGCGGTGATCGGCCGCGTCACCAGCGGCGGCTTCGGCCCCAGCCTGGGCGGCCCCGTGGCCATGGGCTACCTGCCCGCCGACAAGGCCACGCTGGACACCGACGTCTGGGCCATGGTGCGCGGCAAGCGCGTGCCCATGAAGGTCGCCCGCACCCCCTTCGTGCCGCAGCGCTACTACCGCGGCTGACGCTTTACCCTCGATGCCCCACCGGCGGCCCCTCGCCGGCCCGGGGCCTTCAGGCGGCGGGTCTACCGCCGCCTTTTCTTATCCTCGCCTCAACGCGTCAACGGCAACGCCAGGCCCGCCATCCCGAACAGCCCGCCGCACACCTGGTTGAAGCGCCGGCCGCTGCGCGCCAGCCAGGGGCGGACGCGGTGGGCCAGGCGGGCGAGCAGGTACTCCACCACGCATTCGATGCTCACGAAGGTCAGGGTCATGACCACGCACTGCAGCCACAGGGGCCGTGCGGGGTCGAGGAACTGGGAGACGAAGGCGCCGAAGAACAGGATCACCTTGGGGTTGGACAGAGCCGAGAACATGCCCTGGCGGAACAGGCTGAGGTTGCTGCGCCGGCCGACCTCGGTGCCGGCGTCCAGCTGGATGCCGGGCGAGCGCCAGAGTTGGATGCCGAGCCAGATCAGGTACAGGCCGCCGGCCACCTTGAGCAGGGTCAGTGCCTGGGCGGAGGCCTTGAGCAGCGCGCCGATGCCGAACATGGACAGCGCCATCAGCAGGGCGAAGCCGAGCGCGCCGCCGCTGATGGTGAACAGCGCCCGACGGTGCCCATGGAGGGCGCCATGGGACAGTGCCAGCAAGGCGTTGGGGCCGGGTGTTAGGGACAGGCCGAGGACGGCCAGCAGGTAGATCAACCAGGTATGCAAGGCCATCGGGTGGGGCTCCAGGGCAGGCGCGAGGCGCCAGTCTAGCGAGCCGCCCTGGGCTGCGCGAGGCCGGCGTTCACTCCCGGTAGCGCTGCTGGAAGTCGGCGAGCATCTTCTGGTAGCGCCCCGTGCTGCGCAGCGCCTGCAGGCCCTGCTCGAACACAGCCGCGAGCCGCGCCCCATCCGGGTTGACCTTGGAGAAGGCCAGCCAGAAGCCATCCTCCTGCATCAACCCCACCTGTTTCACCCTGCCCCGAAATTCGCCGCTCTGCTGGATGCGCATCAAGCCGGGCATGGTGTTCATCAGGATGTAGTCGACACGCCCCGCCGCCAGCATCTGCAGCAGCTGCGCATCGGAGTTGGCGGTGAAGCGCTCGATGGCCGGGTTCTCCATGAAGGCCGTCGGGTAGGTGTAGCCGTTGGTGATGCCGACGCTGTGGCCGTCGAGGTCGGCGGTCTTCAGGTCCTGCCGGGGTTCGTCGGCGCGACCGAAGATGGCCAGGCCTTCCTTGAATAGCGGGGTCGGGTGCCAAACGTATTGGTCGCGGTTGGCGTCGGTGATGGTGACGTCGAAGCAGGCCACGGCCTGCTGGCCCACCTCTGCCAGCAGCAGGCAGCGGGAAAACGGCACGGTGAGGAACTGCACCTCCACACCCTGGGTGGCGAACGCCTCGCGCACCAGCTCTGGTGCAAAGCCTTCGGGCTCGTTGCTGTCGAAACGCTTGGAAGAATAAGGTGCCCAGTCGTCCTCGGCGGCAATCACCACCGTTTCGGCCGCCACCGGCCCGACGCAGGCAGCCAGCACAACTGCCAGGAGCCATGCTTTCATCACGCCCCTCCTCTATTGGCGCGGGCCGGCGGGCCCGCTATTGGCCTCCACCAGTTGGCTCGGCAGCTCGCGGGGCATCCAGATCTGGAAGTGCACGCCGGCACCGGGAGCGGACTCGAACTTCAACCGGCCGTTGAGCTTGCGGGTGATCAGGTTGAAGACGATGTTCAGGCCCAGGCCGGTCCCACCCTCGCCGCGCTTGGTGGTGAAGAAAGGTTCGAAGATGCGCTCGTGCAGCTCCGCCGGTACGCCGCTGCCGTTGTCACGGTAGTCCAGCAGCACCTCGTCGCCCTCAGCCTTCAGGGACAGGACGATGCGCGCGGCCTGGGTCTCGGAGAAGGCGTGGCGCACGCTGTTCATGATGAGGTTGGCCACCACCTGGGTGAGCACGCCAGGCAGGCTCTGCATGGTCAGCTCGGCGTCGCAGTCCAGCACCGGCTCCACCGGCACCTTGCGGGTCTCGGGGTGCAGGCTGGTTATCAGGGCCTCCAGCACCTGGCGCACCTGGAACTGGCAGCGGGCTTCGGACACCTGGTCCACGGCGGTCTGCTTGAAGTTGGCGATCAGCCGCGCGGCGCGGCCGATGTTGTGGTCGAGCATGGTGCTGCTGTCCTGGGCGCGCTGCAGCAGGCTGCGGAAGGCGTCGCTGGTCAGGGTCTGGGCCTGGAACTGGCTCTGCAACTCGCCCAGCACCTCTCCCAGCACCGAGGAGGCGGTGACGGCGATGCCCAGCGGGGTGTTCACCTCATGGGCCACCCCTGCCACCAGGCCGCCCAGTGCCGCCAGCTTCTCGGACTGGATCAGCTGCCCCTGGGCTTCGCGCAGCTGGCACACGCTTTCAGTCAGCTCGCGGGTCCGCTCGGCGACGGTGGACTCCAGCTGGTCGGAGTAGGCCTTGAGCTTCTCCTCCCCTTCGCGCACCTGCCGCAGGTTGTCACCCAGGGCCTGCAGGTGCTGGTTGGTGGCGCGCACCAGCACGCCGATCTCGTTCTCGGCGTGTCCGGCGGGCTCGCTGAGGCGGGCGTTCTCCGGGGCGGCGATATCCACCCGGGCGATGGAGAAGATCAGCTGGCGCAACGGGCGGGTGACCCAGATATAGAAGATCAGCAGCAGGATCAGCGAGATGGCCAGAGCGTAGACCAGGCCGCTGACCAGGGTCACCACGGCGCGGTGGAGGAACTCGCCACCGTAGGGGAAGGTGTCCACTTCCACCAGCAGGTCACCCAGCCAACCGGCAGCGCCGATGCCGAGCTTCTCGGTGGACAGGCGCAGTTGGTAGTGGCGCGTCATGCCGAACAGCATGTCGTTGAGGGCGCGGCCTTCGGTCTGCGTCAAGCTGCGGGAACGGTCGGCGAACAGCTTGCCTTCCGGCAGCATGATCCGTGCGCCGACCACACCGCGCTGCTCGAGCATGCCCTTGAGCAGGTCGTCGGCGGTGCTCTGGTCGAGGCTGAACACCACGGTGGTGGCCGGGTCGCGCACCAGCCCGAACAGGGCCTGCACGTCCGCGTCCGGCAGGTCACGGCTGCGCTCGTAGTCCAGCGCGATCTGCACCAGGCTGACCACCAGGCCCAGCGCCACCGCACAGACCAGGGTCAGGCGCAGCAGGCTGGCGGAAAGGCTGCGCCCGACCACAACCTGGCCTTGCTCGGGGCCGACAGGTGGCGCGGCGGTCATGAGTGGTGCTCGTCCGGGTCGTCGGGGTACTGGTCACGGATGGCGAAGAAGGCGTCCTGGTGCTCCAGCAGCAGGTCCACCAGGCGAGGCTCGAAATGCCGGCCGCGCTCGGAGCGGATCAACTCCAGCACCTCTTCCCGGGGCCAGGGCTCCTTGTAGGCGCGCCGGGAGCACAGGGCGTCGAAGACGTCGGCCAGGGCGATGATCCGCCCAGCCAGTGGAATGGTGTCCCCGGCCAGGCCCTGGGGGTAGCCGTTGCCGTCCCAGCGCTCGTGGTGGTTGCCGGCGATTTGCGCGCCCACCTGCATCAGCAACCGGCGGGAACGCTGGAGGATGGCCACGCCGTAGTCGACGTGCTTCTTCATCACCACCCACTCGTCGGGGTCGAGCTTGCCGGGCTTGTGCAGGATGGCGTCGGGAATCGCCACCTTGCCGATGTCATGCAGCGGCGAGGCGTGCTGGATCAGGTACACCTCGCGCTCCGGCAGGCCGTAGAGCCGCGCCAGCATTTCGCTGAACAGCGAAACGCGCTGCACGTGGGCGCCGGTCTCCTTGCTGCGCACCTCCACGGCGTTGGCCAGGGTGTAGACCAGCTCCTTGGAGGTTTCCTGCAGGTCTTCCAGCAGGTTGATGTTCTCGAAGGTGATGGCCACGTTGCGCATGTAGATTTCCAGCAACTGCCGGTCCAGCTCGCTCAGCGGCTCCAGGTGGGTGACGTAGAGCAGGCTGGCGCCGCCGCGCTCGTTGCTGTGATAGAGCACGTAGGCGTCGTCGTAGTGGCACGAGGCTTTGGCCTCCAGCACCTGGCGGAAGCGCTCGGCGACATCACCAGGCAGGGTCTGCAGCGAGTCGTCGGCCTGGTAGCTGTGGAACTCGCCGGTGGCGGCCAGGGTGCGGGTCTGTTCGTGCCCTTCCCCCGGGCAGACCATGCAATACAGCGCCGACTGCCCCAGGTGCAGCAGGGTGGTCAGTTGCTCCAGCACCGTGGAGGAGAACACCTTGAGGGTCGCGGCGTTCTGCACCTTGGCGCAGGCCTCCAGCACGTGGCTCAGGCCCCGGCGCTGGGCCTCGATCACCCCCAGGTCGCGGTACGACCGCAGCATCGAATACAACAGCGTGCGCAGCTTCTGGGTGGTGAGCTCGGTCTTTTCCTTGTAGTCATCCACCTCGTACTCGCGGATGACCCGGTCCTCCGGAGCCTGGCCGGCCTGCCCGGTGCGCAGCACCAGGCGCGTCATGCGGTTGTTGCAGGTTTCCCGCAGGTACCGCACCAGGTCCAGCCCGGCGTGCTCGGTTTCCATCACCACGTCGATCAGCGCCAGGGCGATGTCATCCCGTGACTTGAAAATGTCACGGGCCTGGGCGGCGGAATAGGCGGGAACCAGCTCCAGGGGTCGCCCCTGGAACTCGAAGCCGCTCAAGGCGAGCCGGGTGACGGCGTGTACCTCGGCATCATCGTCCACCACCAGCACGCACCACGGCGGGATCGGCCGGGGAGCAGGCGGCGGTGAATGGGTTGAGGAGGGAGAATCGGCGAAGAAGTCCATAGCACTCATCCTGGACAAGGCCCAATGCCAGCAGCATAGACGGCCCGGATGGAGTGACTGGATTTTTTGCGTGTAAGCCGCTGCGCGGCGGCCTTAGGACGCCCCGGAAGCCGTCTGACTCCCGGGGCTGCGAGGGGTCAGGCGAGGTCGCCGGCCTGCTCGCGCAGGGCCCAACCGCCCTGCCCGTCCACGTCCAGGCGGTGGGTATGGAACTGCGCCAGGGTGGCGCGGTGGCCGACGCTGACCAGCAGCGTCTCGTCCAGGTGCTCGCGCAGCAACGAGTAGAGGGCGTGCTCCAGGCCTTCGTCCATGGCCGAGGTGGACTCGTCGAGGAACACCACACGGGGCCGGTTGAACAGCACCCGGGCGAAGGCCAGGCGCTGCTGCTCGCCGATGGAGAGGATGCGCGTCCAGTCCTGACTCAGCTCCAGGCGCTCGGCCAGGTGCGCGAGGTTGACCTGGCGCAGCGCCTGCTTCAGGCGTTCGTCATCCTCGGCCACGGCGGTATTGGGGTAGGCGATGGCGGTGCGCAGGTCGCCCAGGGGCAGGTACGGGCGCTGGGAGAGGAACAGCGCCTGGTGCCCGCCGGGGCGGTACACGGTGCCTTCGGCATAGGGCCAGAGCCCCGCCAGCGCCCGCAGCAGGGTGGTCTTGCCGCTGCCCGAGGGCCCCTTGATCAGCAGCGCCTGGCCCGGCACCAGCTCCAGCGCCAGGTCGGCCAGCAGGCGGTGCCCGTCGGGGCGCAGCACGTCGAGACTTTCGATGCGCAGGCCATCGGCGGCTTCATGGGTGTCCACCTTGGGCAACTCGCGGGCCTGCTGGTTGGCATCGAGGAAGCCAGTGAGACGGTCCAGGGTCGCGCGGTACTGGGCGAAGGTGTCGTAGGAGGTGCGGAAGAACGACAGCGAATCCTGCACCTGACCGAAGGCCTGGGAGGTCTGCATCACATCACCCAGCTTGATCGCCCCGCTGAAGAAGCGCGGCGCCTGGAGAATGAACGGGAAGACCACCGCCACCTGGCTCACCACCAGGTTGAAGCCGTCGAACTTCAGGCTCCGGTAGACCATGGCCCAGACGTTGCCGATCAGCGCGCTGAAGCGCCCCAGCAGCGTGCCGCGCTCGATGGCGGTGCCCTGGTAGAAGGCCACGTTCTCGGCGTACTCGCGCAGGCGCATCAGCGCATAACGGAAGTTCGCCGTGAGCTTTTCGTTGAGGAAGTTCAGCCGGATCAGCGGCCGGCCGAGGCGGAAGGCGATCCAGGTGGCGATGATCACGTAGATGTACACCGCGAAGACCATGGCCCGGGGGATCTCCACCCCACCCACCGTCAGCGGTGCCGACAGGCCCCAGAGGATGCCGGTGAAGGCCACCAGCGACACCAGGGCACTCACCGCCCCCAGGGCCAGGGATACCGAGCCGGTGACGAAGGCGTTGACGTCCAGCTCGATGCGCTGATCGGGGTTGTCCACCGGCTCGTCGAGGAACTGCCCGCGGTAGTAGGCATCGCCGTTCATCCAGTCGCCGGTCAGGCGCTCGGTGAGCCAGACCCGCCAGCGGATGTTGAAGGCCTGGGTGAGGTAGTAGTTGAACAGCGCCCGCAGCACGTGGATGGCCGCCAGCACCGCGAAAATGCCGAGGAAGTACCAGAACGCCGTCTGGTCCAGGCCCTGCAACGCGCTGTAGAAGCCGTTGTACCAGAACGAGAACAGCACGTTCATGCGCACCGAGAACAGCGCCATCACCAGCAGCAGGGTGAAGACCAGCAGCGGCTTCCAGCTGCGCTTGGGGCTGAGGTAGGGGCCGGCGACCTGCCAGAACTGACTGCCCCAACGGGTGAATCGAACCGCCAGCGCAGCGGCGGCGGAGAACGCAACGATGGTGACCAGGGACGCGACAGCGAGCCAGCTCAGGCTCTCCTGCAGGGCCTTGCTCCAATCCATTTCCATGCTGGGTATCCGTGCTTCGGGGGAAGGGGACGACGCGGTCGGGCCGGAGCCCGCCCCAGGCCACCGAAGCGAGGCGGTGGCGCTGTGTCGGCGCGCAGTATAAACAGCACCGGCCGCGTCGGAACATCCATCAGGGGCGGTGTCAGCCGGCGTTCAGCTGACCACTGCCCTGCCCGCCTCAGCCCTGGGCGGACTGGCCGATGCAGATGTAGCCGAAGGGGTTGTGGCGGATATCGCCCAGTTCGTAGCCGAAGTCCGGCCGCGCCAGGTACGGGCTCGACGGCTCGGCGGCGGGCTCGACCCCGAACGCGGCCAGGAAGGCCTGCTCGAAGCGCGCCACCGCCGCCTCCTGGGCCTCCAGGTCGACCTCTTCGTCCTCGGCGAAGCGGATCACGAAGTCCGGCAGGCCCAGGTGCTGCATGCCACAGGTGTAGAGCAGGTTCTCGTGGCCGATGGGCTTGCGCACGAACAGGCGGTACAGCGTCAGCAGCATGCGCCGCTGGTCACGAGCCTCCACCGACGCCTCCAGCGCGTCGATCAGCTCCTTCCAGCGCGCCAGGCCATGGGCCAGGCCTGCCGTCTCGACCTTGGCGGCCGTGACCAGCCCCTGCTCGATCAGGCGCCCCAGGGCCCGCGCCGCCGCCATCGCCGCAACGATGCGGGTGCGCTCGTGGTGAATGCGCGGCATCACGAAATAGGCGGTGGCGGTATGCGCCTCGATGGCCGCCTCGTCTTCCTCGGTCATGGACGGCTCCGTGCGGTCGGCACAGATGCGGTAGGAGCGCGGCATGCGGTCGTCGTGCTCCAGCTCGCTGAAGGCCTCGTCCAGGCGGAAGGTCTCCAGCCCCATGGAGGCCGTCATCGACTCGAAGGTATCGCGCAGCGCGTCGAAGCGGTCGAAGGTGCCCAGCACATTGAGGATGATGTCCGGCGGCAGGTCGGCCTTCAGCTCGGCCAGGCGCTGGTCCGCCGCACGGATGTAGGCCTCCAGCATCCCCAGGTAACGCACCGCGCTGGCCTGGACGGCCGGCGCCTGTTCCGCGAGCGGGAAGGTATCCAGGCAGTCCGCTCCCTCGCCGTCCACCTCCATGGGCTGGAAGAGCAGCTCGTGGCGCTGCGCCTCGACATCCACCAGTTTGAAGATGAAATGCCGGTGGTCATCGAAGCCGTTGTCCGGCCCGGGGCCCGACTCGTTGGCCACCGCGATGCGGAATCGGTCCGGGAGGAATTCGACGTACAGCTCGACGCTGTCGCCCTCCCCGTCCTCCAACTCCAGCCAGTCATAGCTGTCGCCACCGGCCTCGTAGCGCAGGTAGTGCTCCTGCACGTAGTCGGTCTCCAGCAGCGCCTGGATACGGGCGTAATCGATTGCACTCAAGGGGTTCATGGCGGCCTCTGGCGGTCCTGGGATGGGGGCCGGGATCGACACGGCCCAAAGCCCGGCATCCTAAGGCAAAGCTGCCGCCGCGCCTGAGAAGCAGGTCGCGGCGGTTGAATGCGGTGGAAGGTCAGTGCAGGGGAAGCAGGATGGCGGGTCGGAGTACGGTCGCCGGATAGCAAAGCGCAGCCAAGAACCACCCAAGAGCAGCGCAGGATGCGTCGAGAAAATCCCCTGTCAGTTGAATGCTGCAACGGGCAGGGGATCACCCATGACGCTCAATTACGCCAGCAGCGGGCGTAGCGTTCGCATACGCCAAAGCGGCGATCCAGTTCAGCCATTCGGCTCAAATGCGCGGCGAGGCCTTCCTTGCGAGCGACCGTGCGCCAGTCGTAGTAGCGCTTGAGCATCAAGGCGTTCAAAGCAGCCGCCTTGGAACGGTCCAACTCCGGGCTGTCCGGGACATAGGTGCGCAACTCGTCGGTTTCCAACGGACTCAGGCGGGCACTGTAGTCGTCCTTGTATTTCTTCAATACGGTTTCGCCCATCGCCATGGTGTCCTGCAGGAAGCTCATCAAGGCGGCCTGGTATTGCACCCAATACTCGTCAGGCAACGTCAGCCCCATCAACGTCTTGCGCTCCGCAACCATTCCCTCGGTCACTTTGAGCTGATCGGCCTTTGATAGGGGCTGAACGCTTCGCTTCATTTCAGGCGTGAGGCTGTCGGCGATGATCTGGTCGATCATCGCCGTTCGTTCAGGTGTGGCCGGTAGGACGGCCGGCGCCTCGGGGAAAATCGCGTTGCTTCCAGCGCAACCGGGCAGCCCCTTTTCAAGCAACACCAACGGATGACGCATAACTCGCCCACCGTCCTGACTGAGGCGTGCCATCGACGAGATGCACTGCCGCCCGTTGGAAGAAAAGGTCAGTTCGTACTCGGCACCCGCCTCAGGCGTGAAGTTGAAGCCGGTGGAACACACGTGGGAGCTGCCGCTGGAGTTGTTCCGCAGGAAAACTTCCTTGCCGGGTTTCAAGCGTATCTCCAGGTACGCATCCGACTCCTTCGCGGGAGCGATGGTCATGCCTGCCCGGCGACGGGTGTTGCCCGTGAGCATGTTGTTGAGGATTCCCGTTGTCGCCCCGTCGCAATGCGCTTCGTCGAAGACGTCGAGGGTCGCGTTCTCCATGTCGCTGACGAAGCGCAACTTGGCCGCGTCGGGCTGCGTGGCGTCAGAGTAAGAGCCGTTGATGCTGCAGCCCGTGAGCAGAAGCGCGAACGAAGTCAGCGCCATCAATGAGCGAAATGGGGGAAAATCTGGCGAAATCACGGTTCATCCTTGAGGCAAGCGCAAAGGCGGCGATCCTAATGAAGCCCCCCTCCAGCGTCCAGCCACTCGACTGCCAATCACTTCACCTATTCATCACCTGAGGCTCTCAATGTTCGTTTTCCGCCCGCTCACCATTGGAGGGTTTCTCGCCCTGCTGGTCGGTTGCGCCCCCATGCCAGCAGAGATGTCCCTGGACAGCAGCCCTCGCTCCGCCCGGGATGCGGGCCTGATCGTCGGTTCCCTGGTCGATAGCGGCCCCTACGGCACCTGGATCGGCTTCCGTCACCTGCAGACAGGCCAGGTCATGGGGTGGGGAGCCAAGGACCTCTATTCAGCCTGGCTGCCGGCTGGCGACTACGAAGTGCAGGAAATGGGCTCTCGCCGAGGCACGATGGGCCCGTTTGGCGCGCCCCTGCGTTTCACCGTGAAGCAGGGTGAAATCAACTACCTGGGAGAGCTGCTCTACAACTGCCCGGAACCCATCGAGTCGGCAGCACGCTATGGCGTCAAGCACTGCGGCCTCTTTGCCTTGGGCACTTGCGAGGTCACTTACGCCTCAGCACGCATCTGCATCGTGAACCGTCAGGAGTCGGCTCTACGCAGCTTCCTCAAAGAGCATCCTGAACACTCGGCCCTACCGGTACGCTCGGCACTCATGTCCGGAGGCAATCGCTGACGCCGGGGCCAGGAAAAGCACCTTGGCCTTCCAGCTCCTTCTGCTTCTGGCATCCGGCCCTGAGTGGCCGGTCATGAAACATCGTCTCCGTGGTTTCGCGAAGCTCAAGGGCCCGCCAGAATGCACGCCTGATACACCCCACCCCACGCAAGGAATGCCCATGGAGTTCTTCAAGAAGCTGCTCGGCTCATCGCAAGCAGGCACCCCCGATACCCCCTCTGATTCAGACCAGGAAGGCATGACACCGGCCGAGCAGGCCCGGCAAGTCGCACTGGAGGCCAGTGGCGAGCGCCTGGACCGGCACTGGCAAGGTATCGGTGCCGTCGAGCGCGATGTGCTGACCTTCCTCATCAGCCCCAGCTTCACCGGCGGGCCGTACTGGCCTTCCACCCGCCAGTCCTACCGGGTCGTCCGCCGTGACGGCAGCATCATCCTGGCCACCGACGGCCTCTGCTACCCCTTCGACGACGGTGACGAGCCGGTCAACGGCTTCGAACTGGAACTGTTCATCGACACCCCGGATATTCCCGAGCACGCACAAGGTGCCCCTGGCGACGTGGACCCGCTGCGCAACAGCTGGGCCTATGAGGTGCTCAAGAGCGTGGCCGACACCGTTGCGGACGCAGGTGGCATCACGACCCAGCTGGAGCGCTACGGCGCCCTCTCCCTGGAGCTGCCCGGCGTGAGCCAGTCCAACTGCGTGGGCAGCCAGGTGCCCCCGGCATTCATCACCGAAGACGACTGCGTCGGCATCCTGCTGGGCGGCCCCGCGCCAGACTTCGCCACCCGCCTGGAGGACATGCCGTTGTCGCCGGTCACCCTGGTACCGGTGGTGCTCATCACCGCCGCCGAGCTGGACTACATCCGCTCCGGCGGCCAGGCCGCGCGCCAGGACCTGCTGCAGCGCCTGCAGTCAGCCGGCATTGGGCACCGCAGCCTGCTCACCCGAGCCGGCGTCGTGTAGACACACGGACAAGACACGCCAAGCTCAGCCGAAGAACAGCCCATGCACTACTGGAACCAGGACAACTTCCAGAGCCTCACGGCCATCGCCGAAGCCTACGCCGACACGCCCGGCTACGAAGGCTTCGCCGCGTACTGCCAGCTGCGCGAGCGCGGGTTGAAGAAGCCGGCCCTGCAGGCCCTGGCCGGCTTCATCGCCGCCTGCCGCCACGCGCCCCTGGACGTGCAGCGCGAGCGCGCCTGCGAGCTGGCGGCGCTGCACTACCACACGCCTGCCGCCCACCAGCTCCTGGCGCAGCCGCTGCGGGTGTACCTCGGTCAGATACTGGAAGCCTGGTGCCAGGAGGCGCCGCCCTCACCCGTGCCCTACCGCTGGGCCGCGGTGATCAAGGAAGACACCGCCTACTTCCACCAGGCGCTGGAACAGGACCCCAACGACGCCATCGCCCTCTACCGGCTGGCGGTCGCCTACCTGGGCCAGGTGGACTACCAGACCCACCACCTCGGCGAGTCGTTCTTCATCGGTGACGAAGCCCATGCCGAAACCGCCCTCGCCCGGGCCGGCGAACTGATCGCCCGGCTCGCCCCCGAGCAGACACCGAAATGGCTGGCAGAGGAGCAACGCCACTGCCGCGCCCTGCTGGACGCCTGGAGCCGCTATCGCTCAGCCGACACGTCGGCCTCCTTCCCGGAGTGGTGCGAGGCGCAAGGGCTGGTGTTCGGTTTCAGCCAGGCGTTCTATTACGCGCGCTGAAGGCGGGCGGCGCCAGCCGCGCAAGAACGATCAAATCGCCTCGACGCCCTCTTGCTAAGGTCGGTGCCGTCTTCAAGGAGTGCCCCATGCCGAGCATCGAACAGGTCCTGTGGTTCATCGAGTCCGAACAGGATGCCAGCCTGGACCTCGGGTCCGTCGCGGCCCACGCCGGGCTGTCGCCATTCGCCCTGTCGCGTCTGTTTTCCCTCGCCACCGGCTGGTCGGTGATGCGCTACATCCGTGCCCGCCGCCTGACCCGGGCGGCCCATGCCCTGGGCGACGGCACGCGGGACATCCTGCAGGTGGCGCTGGATGCCGGCTATGGCTCCCATGAAGCCTTCACCCGTGCCTTCAGCGACCTGTTCGGGGTCACGCCCCGGCAGGTTCGCGAACAGGGGCACGGCAACCTGCACCTGGTGGAGCCCTTGCGCATGAAAGCCATGAATTTCGTGGAGCTGTCCGAACCCCGCTTTGAAACCCGCTCCGACTTCCTCATCGCCGGCCTGGGCGAACGCTTCACCTTCGACCGCAACGAAGGCATCGTCGGCCTGTGGCAGGCCTTCGCCCCCTATATGGGGCAGATTCCCGGCCAGTCCAGCGACGTCACCTACGGCCTGTGCTGCAACCCGGGCGAGGACGGCAGCTTCGAATACATCGCCGGCGTCGAAGTGCCCCGCATCGACGGGCTTCCGCCCACCTTCCGCCACTTCAAGGTGCGCCAGCAGGACTACGCCGTGTTCCGCCACCTGGGCCACATCTCCACCATCCACCAGACCTTCCTCACCATCTTCAACAGGTGGCTGCCGGCGTCCGGGTACGCCTTCGCCAACGCCCCGGAATTCGAGCAATACAGTGCCGATTTCGAGCCGATGCAGGGGACGGGGTTCGTGGAAGTGTGGGTGCCGGTGGTGCGACGCGCGCTTGGGTGAGTCGGCTGTCGCTCCTCCGGCTAGCCACCCACCCGCAACCAGATCACCGAGGCATCGTCGCTGGCCTTGAAGCGCGGGTAGCGCAGGCAGGCGGCGTCCTCGCGCTCGATGCGGCGCAGCTCCTCGGCCAGCGGCAGCAGGCCGCTTTCCAGTACCTGGGCCATCAGGGTCGGGGCGTCGTAGTGGTGGTAGGTGTCGATCAATGCGGCGAAGCCGTCGCTCATCAGCAGCAGGTCGTCGCCGGCGGCCAGGGGCGCCTGGGTGTATTGCAGGGCGGCCCTCGCCTGCTCGGCGTCGACGCTCAGCACCGCCTTGGGCCGCTCGCGGGCGGCGCGGCGGTCGGCCAGGACATGGGCACTGCGGACGTTGTCGGCGCCAATGCCAGGACCCAGGGCCTGGGCTTCGGCCTGCTCCTGCCAGCGATCCGGCTGCGGCGTGAGGAAGGCCACACCCTGGGCGCTGCGGTGGATCACGGTGCAGTCGCCGAGAAAGCCGCAGGCCAGCCGGTCGCCTTCCAGGGCGATGGCGGCAAGGGAGGCACGGGGCAGTTCCCAGGCAGCGACGGGCTCGCGCTGGCGATCACGCCGGTAGTCGGCAGCGACGGCCTGGAACACCTGCTCGCACAGCGAGGCCAGGGGGCCCGAAGCAGCCATGAAGCCGCGATGGGCCGCGTCGGCCAGCCAGGCCGCACCACCCCGCTGCCCCATCAGGCCCGGCTCGCCCAGGTCGGTGGCACCGTCGATGACCCAGGCATGCCGCCCGGCACAGCCGACGCGGTCGTCGTTGGGAACGGCGGCCTTGCCGGCAAGGCTGAGGGTCTGGATCAGGTCGAGGTGCATGGCGGTTCCTTCGTGTGCGATGAATGCGAGCCGCACATTCTAATCACCGCACCCGGCGGAACAATGCTGGCCCCTTGTCAGGGCCGATACCCCTGCGCCAGCAGCCAACCCTGCACCTTGCGCCGTGGCTCGGGCGCCAGCGCGGCCAGGGCTGCGTCCAGCCGACCGGCCTGCAGGGCGCGAACGATGGGCGCCAGCTCGGTGCCGTCCAGGTGCCAGACACCCAGGGGCTGGTCGGCGGTGATGACCACCTCCCGCGCCTCGATCAGCTCGCCCTGGATCACCGGCGCCGACTCCACCCGCACCTGGCGGATGTCCGCCTCGGCATGCAGCGGCGCGGCATCGGGCCAGGTGCGGCGACCACGCCAGAACGGCTGCTCCGGCCAGCGCTGCTCCAGGGCATAGAAGTCACGGCCGGTACGGGCGAAACGCTGGAACAGGTGCTCGACCCGGCGCTGGTGGAAGGTTCGGGCCAAGGCGGCGCGCTCCGGGTGGCGCAACAGGGTGTTGATCACCGCCGGGGCCTGCAGCGCGGAGGACAGGGACTGGAAGATGCCGTTGCCGGACAGCGGGTCCACCGCCATCGCCGCATCCCCGACCCGCAGCCAGTCAGGGCCGCTGGCCTCGTGGAAGAGGATCGCGGTGCTGCTGCGGGCATGCAGGCTGGCGGGTTGCAGGGCAGCCTCGCCGAACAGCTCGCGCACCCGAGCGGACTGCCGGCGACGTTCGGCGCACCAGGCCGGCAACCGGTCCCGGGGCGGCAGGTCGCTGGCGGTGGCGTCGAGGGTGATCTGCCAATAGCAGCGGCCGTCGGCCAGCCGCGCCATCCAGGCCCAGCCGTCGGCCAGGCTTTCAACCGCCGAGCCGGCCAGGCCGGGGGCGTCGTGCCACTGGTTGAGCAGGCTGAGGGTCTCCGGCCCGCGCAGCCGTCCGCCGGCCAGGGGCGCGGAGCGTCCGCGCGCTTCCACCAGGAAGCCGGCCCGCAGCACCTCGCCGCCTTCCAGGTGCACGGCGTGGCCGTCGGGGCCGTGCGCCAGCTTGAGTACCCGCGCTTCCAGCACCTCGATACCGGCAGCCTGCAGGTCGTCGCGCAGGGCGGCGTCGAAGACCGGCCGATCCAGCAGGCATTCCTGGTTGATGGATTGTCCCTCGCCGTTCCACTGCACCCGACGCGGCGAGGGTGCCGCTGCAGTGGCCAGCGCCCGGTGCAGCCCGGCCTGGCGCAGCCCCTCCAGCACCCGCTGGGAGACGCCCTCCACCGCCGCGAAACGACGCCACTCGCTGACCACCCGCACCGGGTAACCCAGGCGCGTGAGGCCCAGGGCGACGGCGGCACCGGCCGGGCCGGCGCCGAGGATGAGGATTTCAGTCATGGCCGCGCCGCTCCGGCCCGTGGTAGGCGGCGCCCTGGCGCAGCGCCTGCAGCAGTGCGTCCCGGCTGATGCCCGGCTGGCGCGCCAGGTGCGCAGCCAGGGTGCCGGCCAGGGCCGCGCAGGCGACGCTGGCACCGGCGACGCCGTTGTGGGCCACCACATGGGCGCCGAAGTCGGCCTGGCGGGTGCCGAGCCAGGACCACTGCCCCGGCGCGCAACGGGCATCGCCGGTGATGCGGATGACGCCCGGGTAGCTGGCCGGGTACACCGGCTCGCCCTGGGCCGGGCTGGAGGCACAGAGCAGCACGCCGGCGGCCTGGAGCCGGGCGCAGGCGTCACGCAATACCGGCCGGTCCGTGCGCAGGCCCAGGCTCATGCTCACCAGGCTCACCTCCTGCTCCAGCAGCCAGCAGAGGGCGGCGGCGATCTGCAGCGGGCTGGTCTGACCCCGCTCGCCGAATACCTGGGCCATGCAGACGCCCACCGGGCCGGCCTGGCGGCGGAAGGTGTCGAGCACCACCTGGCCGTGGCCGAGGCTGTCGAGCTGGACGTCGCCTTCGCGCAGTTCGCCGTCCTCCAGCCAGAAGCGCCGGGACGCTTTGACGCCGTCGGCCTGCTCCGGGGCAAAGCCGCTGTCGATCAGGCCGATGCGCACGTCAGCGGCCATCGAGGGCGATCTCGGCTGCCAGTGGACGCAGGCGCCCCTGCTCCAGACGCAGGTGCAGGTCCGCCTCGGCGAGGGTGGACGGCCGGTGGCTGATGAGGATGCGCGTGCGCCCGGCGAACAACTGGTCGATGGCGGCGATCACCTCGCGCTCGGTGGCTTCGTCCACTGCCGAGGTGGCTTCGTCCAGCACCAGGATCAGCGGGGCCTGCAGCAGCGCGCGGGCGATGGCGATGCGCTGTTTCTGCCCACCGGAAAGCTGCTGGCCACGCTCGCCCAGGGGGTTGTCCAACCCCAGCGGCAGGGAGGCCACCAGGCCGTCCAGCCGGGCCAGGCGCACCACCCGTTCCAGGGCCTCGCGGCTGGCGTCGGGGGCGCTGTAGGCGAGGTTCTCCGCCAGGGTGCCGCGGAACAGGACGATGTCCTGGCTGACCACGGCGATGCGCCGGCGCAGGGCCAGCAGGTCCAGCTCGCGCAGGTCGACGCCGTCCAGCAGGATGCGCCCCTGGTCGGGGTCGTAGAAGCGCTGCAGCAGGTCGATCAGGGTGGACTTGCCGACGCCCGAGGCGCCGCTGATGGCCACCTTGAGCCCGGCGGGAATCTCCGCGTCCACACCTTCCAGCACGGCGCCGGCACGCTGCTCGTGGGCGAAGTGCACGCCCTCCAGGCGCAGGGTGCCGGGGCCGTCCGGCAGGGGCACGGGCGTGACGGGCGGGCGCACCGGCACCGGCTCCTGCTGCAGCTCCATGACCCGCCCGAGGCTGACCGTCATGCGCTGCAGCGCAACGTAGAGGCCGAGCAGGCTCTGCACCGGCCCCACGGCCATGCCGAGGTAGGTGGAGAAGGCGATCAGCGCGCCCAGTTGCCAGGTGCCCTGGATGACCCAGTAGCCGCCGATGAGAAAGGCGCAGGCGCGGGACAACGAGGTGAGCGTGCCCGGCACCGCGTGGGTGAAGAACTCGGTGACCTGCACCCGCAGCAGCTGGCGCATGTAGCCCTGCCCCAGGCCCTCCAGGCGGCGGGCTTCGCGGGCCTGCTGGCCAGCAGCCTGGATGAACTTCATCGCCGGCAGGGTTTCCACCAGGAAGGACGACACATCCGCCGAACGTTCCCGCAGGCTGCGCACCTCGCGCTCGACCTTGCGGCGCATCCAGCGCAGCCAGAGCACTTCCACGGGGATCAGCAGCGCCAGCAGCAGGGACAGCTGCCAGGACAGCAGCAGCATCAGGCTCACCGCGCCGATCAGCCCGATGAGACTGGAGACGGCGGAAAACAGCGAATCCACGGCGAAACGCTGGATTTCCGCCACGTCGCCATCCAGGCGCGACAGGATGTCGCCGATGCGCTTGCGCCCGTAGAAGGCCGGCGAGAGCTGCTGCAGGTGGCGGTAGAGGTCGTCGCGCAGGGCGAAGAGGATGCGCCCGGAAAGCCGGGTGTGCAGGTAGCGGTTGATGCCCGAGAGCGCGGTGCCGATCAGGCCGACGGCGATCATCGCCACCGCCACCTGCACCAGCAGGCCGAAGTCCTTGGCCAGCAGGCCCTCGTCGATCAGCGTCTTGGTCAGCCAGGGCTGGGCCAGCACCAGCAGCGATGCCCCGAGGGACAACCCCAGCAACACGGCGATGGCGCGCAGCTGCGGGCGCACGAAGCCGTAGAGCCAGGCCAGGGCGCGGCGCAGTAGCTCGGGATCGTGGGCGTCGACGAGCTTGAGCAGGAGGCGGGTCATGCCGTCACCCGGGCATACCGGAACGTCGTAGGTGCAGCCGTAGCCCGGGCTTCAGCCCGGGTCTGCCCAGGCACACGGCATCGCGAATGAATTCGCTCCCACAGCGCCTTCAAGGGCGTCATCCCCTGAGCTGCTTGAGCTTGCGGTACAGGGTGGCGCGGCTGATGCCCAGGGCATCGGCGGCGGCGGAGACATTGCCCTGGTGCCGCTCCAGGGCGGCGCGGATCAGCTCCAGTTCGTTCTCGCGGATGCTGCCGGGCTGGCGGGTGGTGGCGGTGAGGTCGTCCAGCAGGCTGTCGGTGAGGTGGTCCAGCCCCAGCACGGTCTCCCCCGGTTCGCGCATGGCCAGGGCCGCGCGCAGGACCATTTCCAGCTGGCGGATGTTGCCCGGCCAGTCGTAGCCGCTGAACAGCTCGGCGAGGTCCTTGTCCAGGCTGACGTCGCTGGCACCGAAGCGGGCCAGCACGCTGGCGATCATCCCGGCCAGGTCGTCCCGCTCGCGCAGGGCCGGCAGGCGCAGGCTGACGCCGTTGATGCGGTAGTAGAGGTCTTCGCGGAAGTGCTGGTCCTGCACCAGGCGGCGCAGGTCGCGGTGGGTGGCACAGATCACCGCCACGTCGATGGCCTGCTCTTCGGCGGCGCCGAGGGGGGCCACCCGGCGCTCCTGCAGCACCCGCAGCAGGCGGGCCTGGAGCGCGAGGGGCATGTCGCCGATCTCGTCGAGGAACAGCGTGCCGCCGTGGGCCTGCATCAAGCGGCCGACCATGCCGCCACGGCGGGAGCCGGTGAAGGCGCCTTCGCGATAACCGAACAGCTCGGACTCGATCAGTCCCTCGGGGATGGCCGCGCAGTTCACCGCCACGAAGGGTTTCTCGGCACGCGGGCTGGCCTGGTGCAGGGCGCGGGCCACCACCTCCTTGCCGGTGCCGGTTTCCCCCAGCAGCAGCACGGGCAGGTCGCTGGCCAGGGCCTGGCGGGCCATGCGCAGGGCGCGGGCGAAGCGGCCATCGTGGCCGGCCAGGGCCTCCAGGGCCTGGGATGTTGCATGGCTGGGCACCTTGGCCGCCGCCGGGGCAGTGTGGCCGAGGGGGCTGTGGCGGGGCACCTGGAGCGCGCGGAAGAAGAATTCGCCCTGGGCGGTCTGCACGCTGCTGACGCCGCCCTTGAGCAGGCGGGCAATGAACGGAGCGGCGCGCTCGCCGATGAGGTCGCTGCCACGGCGGCCCACCAGGGCATCCCGGCCGACCCGCAGCAGTTCGCAGGCCCGCTCGTTGGCGGCGACCACCTCGCCCTCCAGGCTCAGGGCCAGCAGCCCGTGCCAGGCGCTGCCCAGGTACTGCGGACGGTTGTGGAAGGCCACCACAAGGTGATCGCCGTAGGTCAGGGCGAACAGGCGGCTCTCGATATTGCCGGCGGCCAGCATCAGGGTGGCGAGGTTGTCCTCGGGCTGGGCCATGACGCCTTGCCGGGTCAGGTCCAGCACGCCCACCACCTGCCCCTGGGGATCACGCAGCGGCACCGAGGTGCAGGAGAACGGGCTGAGTCGGTCGAGATAATGCTCGCCGCAGTTGATCAGGGTCGGTCGGCCTTCCACCACCGCCGTGCCGATGGCGTTGGTGCCCCGGCTCGATTCGCTCCAGCAGCTGCCGGGGCGCAGGTCACGCAGGCCGGAGCCCTTGAGGAATTCGGTCTGGCCTTCGATGGCCAGCAGGTTGGCCTGGGCGTCGCCGAGGATGATCAACCCGCCCTTGCCCTGCTGGCTGACCAGGTACTCCAGCTCGGGGGTGGCGGCATCGATCAGCAGGCGGTTGCCTTCCAGCAGCAGGCCGAGGTCGTGATGACGGAGTTCGGGCTGCTCGCCTTCGAGGCAGTTGAGCCCGTGGCCAAGGCTGCGCCGCCATGAGGCATCGATCTCCTCGCGGAGCACACCGCGGGGCAGTTCGCCTTCGTTGAGCAGCTTCAGCCGTGCCTGGTACGACTGGTGAAGTGGATCGGTCGCCATTTTTATTCGAATGTCCTGCGCCATCTCTCGCTCCAGCAACCGCCCGGCCTGGCCGTGGCGGACTGCACGCCCTGACTGTCTACACCCCCCGGCCGGTGCCGTAAAGAGCGCCGGTTCCGCAGGCTGGAAGCCAGCAAGTATCGGGCCACAGGGGCTATTTGCCGCTGCCCGGCGCCGAGTTGACAGCGAGTTTACCCAGGTTTACGTTAACGTAAAGGTAAACAAGCCGAGCCCCCTCCCCCATGTCCAAGACCTACAGCATTTCCGACCTGGCCCGCGAACTGGATGTGACCACCCGCGCCATCCGCTTCTATGAGGAGCAAGAGATGCTCTTCCCCGAGCGCCGGGGCCAGGAACGCATCTACAGCCCCAAGGACCTGGTGGCCCTGAAGCTCATCCTGCGTGGCAAGCGCATCGGCTTTTCCCTGGCCGAGTGCAAGGAGCTGATCGACCTCTACGACCCCAGCAGCGGCAACCGCAAGCAGCTGGAAACCTTCATGGAGAAGATCGCCGCCCGCCGCGCACAACTCGAACAGCAGTTGCTGGACATCCAGCAGATGCAGCTGGAACTGGACACGGCCGAGGAACGCTGCCTGGCAGCCCTGGCCGAGACCGAACGCAAGCAGGCCGCCAAGGCCTGATCCCCTCCCCGACTCACCGACAATCACAAGCACAGGTGGAACCATGACCTACTCGAGCCTGAACTTCGCCCTCGGCGACACCCTCGACATGCTGCGCGAACAGGTGCAAGCCTTCGTCGCCGCCGAACTGGCGCCCCGCGCCGCCGAGATCGACCGCGACAACGCCTTCCCCATGGACCTGTGGAAGAAGTTCGGCGACATGGGCCTGCTGGGCGTGACCGTCGGCGAGGAATACGGCGGTGCCGGCCTGGGCTACATGGCCCACGTCATCGCCATGGAGGAGATCAGCCGCGGCTCGGCCTCGGTGGCCCTCTCCTACGGCGCCCACTCCAACCTGTGCGTCAACCAGATCAAGCGCAACGGCACCCACGAGCAGAAGCAGAAGTACCTGCCCAAGCTGATCAGCGGTGAGCACGTCGGCGCCCTGGCCATGAGCGAGCCCAACGCCGGCTCCGACGTGGTTTCCATGAAGCTGCGCGCCGACCGCAAGGGCGACCGCTTCGTCCTCAATGGCAGCAAGACCTGGATCACCAACGGCCCCGACGCCAACACCTACGTGATCTATGCCAAGACCGACCTGGACAAGGGCCCCCACGGCATCACCGCCTTCATCGTCGAGCGCGACTGGAAGGGTTTCTCCCGTGGCAGCAAGTTCGACAAGCTCGGCATGCGCGGTTCCAACACCTGCGAGCTGTTCTTCGATGACGTGGAAGTGCCGGAGGAAAACGTCCTCGGCGCGGTCAACGGCGGCGTCAAGGTGCTGATGAGCGGCCTGGACTACGAGCGCGTGGTGCTGGCCGGCGGCCCGGTGGGCATCATGCAGGCCTGCCTGGACGTGGTGGTGCCCTACATCCACGACCGCAAGCAGTTCGGCCAGAGCATCGGCGAGTTCCAGTTCATCCAGGGCAAGGTGGCCGACATGTACACCCAGCTGGCCGCCAGCCGCGCCTACCTGTACGCCGTGGCCCAGGCCTGCGACCGTGGCGAGACCACCCGCAAGGACGCTGCCGGGGTGATCCTCTACACCGCCGAACGTGCCACCCAGATGGCCCTGGAGGCGATCCAGATCCTCGGCGGCAACGGCTACATCAACGAGTTCCCCACCGGGCGCCTGCTGCGCGACGCCAAGCTCTACGAGATCGGCGCCGGCACCAGCGAGATCCGCCGCATGCTGATCGGCCGCGAGCTGTTCAACGAAACCCGCTGATCCTCGACCGACGCCCCTCCCCTCCGGGAGGGGCGCGAAACGCACGACTCGGAGCGCCCCAGATGGCCATCCTGCATACCCAGATCAACACCCGCACCCCGGAATTCGCCCGCAACCGCGAGGCCATGCAGGCCCAGGTGGACGACCTGCACCGCCTGCTCGGCCGCATCCACGAAGGCGGCGGCGCCAAGGCCCAGGAACGCCACACCTCGCGGGGCAAGCTGCTGCCGCGTGAACGCATCAACCGCCTGCTGGACCCGGGCTCGCCCTTCCTCGAAATCGGCCAGCTGGCGGCCCATGGGGTCTACGGCGAAGAGGTCCCCGCCGCCGGCGTGGTGGCCGGCATCGGCCGCGTCGAAGGCGTGGAATGCATGATCGTGGCCAACGACGCCACGGTGAAGGGTGGCTCCTACTACCCGCTGACGGTGAAGAAGCACCTGCGGGCCCAGGCCATCGCCCAGGAGAACCGCCTGCCCTGCATCTACCTGGTGGACTCCGGCGGCGCCAACCTGCCGCGCCAGGAAGAGGTCTTCCCGGACCGCGAGCACTTCGGCCGCATCTTCTTCAACCAGGCCAACATGAGCGCCCAGGGCATCCCGCAGATCGCCGTGGTGATGGGCTCCTGCACCGCCGGCGGCGCCTACGTGCCGGCCATGAGCGACGAGACCATCATGGTGCGCAACCAGGCCACCATCTTCCTCGCCGGCCCGCCGCTGGTGAAGGCCGCCACCGGCGAGGTGGTGACCGCCGAGGAGCTGGGCGGCGCCGACGTGCACTGCAAGACCTCCGGCGTGGCCGACCACTACGCCGAGAACGACGAGCACGCCCTGGCCCTGGCCCGCCGCAGTGTCGCCAACCTCAACTGGCGCAAGGCCGGCGAGCTGAACCTGCGCACCCCCATCGCCCCGCGCTACGCAAGCGAGGAGCTGTACGGGGTGATTCCGGCGGACGCCAAGCAACCCTTCGACGTGCGCGAAGTGATCGCACGCCTTGTGGACGACTCCGCCTTCGACGAGTTCAAGGCCCTGTTCGGGACCACCCTGGTGTGCGGCTTCGCCCACCTGCACGGCTACCCCATCGCCATCCTCGCCAACAACGGCATCCTCTTCGCCGAGGCTGCGCAGAAAGGCGCGCACTTCATCGAGCTGGCCTGCCAGCGCGGCATCCCGCTGCTGTTCCTGCAGAACATCACCGGCTTCATGGTGGGCAAGAAGTACGAGGAAGGCGGCATCGCCAAGCACGGCGCCAAGCTGGTCACCGCCGTGGCCTGCGCGCGGGTGCCGAAGTTCACCGTGATCATCGGCGGCAGCTTCGGCGCCGGTAACTACGGCATGTGCGGCCGGGCCTACGACCCGCGTTTCCTGTGGATGTGGCCCAACGCGCGGATCGGCGTGATGGGCGCCGAGCAGGCCGCCGGCGTGCTCACCCAGGTCAAGCGCGAGCAGAGCGAACGCGCCGGCCACAGCCTGAGCGCCGAGGAAGAGGCGCGCATCAAGCAGCCCATCCTCGAACAGTACGAACGCCAGGCCCACGCCTATTACTCCAGCGCGCGGCTCTGGGACGACGGCGTCATCGACCCGGCACAGACCCGCGAGGTGCTTGGCCTGGCGCTCTCGGCCAGCCTCAACGCGCCGATCGAAGCGACCCGCTTCGGCGTGTTCCGCATGTAGCCCTCTCCCGGAGCCCATATGACCGACTTCAACACCCTGCAACTGGACATCGCCGCCAACGGCGTCGCCACCCTCTGGCTGAACCGTCCGGACAAGAACAACGCCTTCAACGCCGGGATGATCCGCGAGCTGATCCTCGCCCTGGATGCCGTCAAGGAACACGGCCAGGTGCGCTTCCTCATCCTCCGCGGCCGTGGCCGGCACTTCTCCGCCGGGGCGGACCTGGCCTGGATGCAGGAGTCCGCCCGCCTGGACTACAACGCCAACCTGGACGACGCCCGCGAGCTGGCCGAGCTGATGTACGCCCTCTACCAGCTCAAGGTGCCGACCCTGGCGGTGGTCCAGGGCGCGGCCTTCGGCGGTGCCCTGGGCCTGATCAGCTGCTGCGACATGGCCATCGGCGCCATCGACGCGCAGTTCTCCCTCTCGGAGGTGCGCATCGGCCTGGCACCGGCGGTGATCAGCCCCTTCGTGGTCCAGGCCATCGGCGAGCGCGCCGCGCGCCGCTACGCCCTCACCGCCGAGCGTTTCAACGGCGAGCGGGCCCGTGAGCTGGGTCTGCTGGCCGAGTGCTACCCGGCCGAGGACCTGGACCAGGCGGTGGAGAGCTGGACCGCCAACCTGCTGCTCAACAGCCCCCAGGCCATGCGCGCCAGCAAGGACCTGCTGCGGGAAGTCGGCAGCGGGGTGCTCAGCCCCAACCTGCGCCGCTACACCGAGAACGCCATCGCCCGCATCCGCGTGAGCGCCGAAGGCCAGGAAGGGCTCAATGCCTTCCTGGAAAAACGCAAACCCTCCTGGCAGGAGCAATGACCATGATCACCACCTTGCTGATCGCCAACCGTGGCGAGATCGCCTGCCGGGTGATGCGCACCGCCAAGGCGCTGGGCATTCGCACCGTGGCCGTCCACAGCGAGATCGACCGCAATGCACGCCACGTGCGCGAGGCGGACATGGCCATCAACCTCGGCGGCGCCAAGCCGGCGGAGAGCTACCTGCGGGTGGACGCGCTGATCGCCGCCGCCCAGGCCAGCGGCGCCCAGGCCATCCACCCCGGCTACGGCTTCCTCTCGGAGAACGCCGGCTTCGCCCGTGCCATCGAGGCCGCCGGGCTGGTGTTCCTCGGCCCGCCGGCCAGCGCCATCGACGCCATGGGCAGCAAGTCCGCCGCCAAGGCGCTGATGGAGGAAGCCGGCGTGCCACTGGTGCCCGGCTACCACGGCGAGGACCAGGCCCTGGAGACCTTCCGCGCCGCCGCCGAGCGCATCGGCTACCCGGTACTGCTGAAGGCCGCCGCCGGCGGTGGCGGCAAGGGCATGAAGGTGGTGGAGCGCGAGGCCGACCTGGCCGAGGCGCTCTCCTCCGCCCAGCGCGAGGCCCAGGCCGCCTTCGGCGACGCCCGCATGCTGGTGGAGAAGTACGTGCTCAAGCCGCGCCATGTGGAGATCCAGGTCTTCGCCGACCGCCACGGCAACTGCCTGTACCTCAACGAACGCGACTGCTCCATCCAGCGCCGCCACCAGAAGGTGGTGGAGGAAGCGCCCGCCCCCGGCCTCTCGGCCGAGCAGCGTCGCGCCATGGGCGAGGCCGCCGTGCGCGCGGCCCAGGCCATCGGCTACGTCGGTGCCGGCACCGTGGAGTTCCTGCTGGATGCGCGGGGTGACTTCTTCTTCATGGAGATGAACACCCGCCTGCAGGTGGAGCACCCGGTCACCGAGGCCATCACCGGCCTCGACCTGGTGGCCTGGCAGATCCGCGTCGCCCGGGGCGAAGCCCTGCCCATCACCCAGGCGCAGGTGCCGCTGATGGGCCATGCCATCGAAGTGCGCCTGTACGCCGAAGACCCGGAAGGCGGCTTCCTGCCCGCCAGTGGCCACCTGGACCTGTACCGCGAACCCGCGCCCGGCGAGGGCCGCCGGGTGGACAGTGGCGTGGCCGAGGGTGACGACGTATCGCCCTTCTACGACCCCATGCTGGCCAAGCTGATCGCCTGGGGCGAGAACCGCGAGGAAGCGCGCCAGCGCCTGCTGGCCATGCTGGAAGACACCGCCGTGGGCGGTTTCCGCACCAACCTGGCCTTCCTCCGCCGCGTGCTCGGCCACCCCGCCTTCGCCGCGGCCGAACTGGACACCGGCTTCATCGAGCGCCACCAGGCACAGCTGCTTCCCGCCCATGCCGCCCTGCCCGAGCAGGTCTGGCAGCTGGCTGCCGAAGCCTTCCGCCAGGGTGATGCCGCGCGGATACGCCAGGACGACCCGCATTCGCCCTGGAGCGGCAACAGCGGCTGGCGTGCCGGGCTGCCCAGCGAAACCGACCTGCACCTGGCCTGTGGCGAGGAACGCCAGGTGGTGCGCCTGCGCGGCCGGGTCGACAGCCCGATCCGCCTGGAAGGCGAGCGGCTGACCCTGGAGCTGGACGGCGTGCGCCGCACGCTGCTGGCCATCCGCCGGGGCGAAACCCTCTACCTGGAATGGAACGGCACGCTGCACACCGTCACCCGCGTCGACCCCATCGCCGAGGCCGAGGCCAGCCACACCCACCAGGGCGGGCTGACGGCGCCGATGAACGGCAGTATCGTGCGCGTGCTGGTGGAAGCCGGCCAGGCCGTGGAAGCCGGCACCGCCCTGGTGGTGCTGGAGGCGATGAAGATGGAGCACAGCATCCGCGCGCCCCACGCTGGCACCGTCAAGGCGCTGTACTGCAGCGAAGGCGAACTGGTCGCCGAAGGCACCGCGCTGGTGGAGCTGGAAGAGGCCTGAGAGAGCGCTGCCCCGTAGGGTGGATGTCGCTCCTTACATCCACCAACCTGGCCCGGCCCAGCACCGCCGGTGGACATGAAAAGCGATGTCCACCCTGCGCAGAAACAACCCGCAGGATGGGTCGGACGGCGTTCCGCGAGCGAAGCGAAACCCATCGGGCACCGAACGCCGATGAATGAGAGAGATGACGCAATGACGATCCCCAAGAAGGTCCGCCTGGTCGAAGTCGGCCCCCGTGACGGCCTGCAGAACGAGAAGCAGCCCATCAGCGTCGCCGACAAGGTGCGCCTGGTGGATGACCTCACCGCCGCCGGCCTCGGCTATGTGGAGGTGGGCAGCTTCGTATCACCCAAGTGGGTGCCGCAGATGGCCGGCTCCGCCGAGGTGTTCGCGCAGATCCAGCGCAAGCCGGGCGTCACCTACGCCGCCCTGGCACCGAACATGAAGGGCTTCGAAGCCGCCCTGGAGGCCGGGGTGAAGGAGGTGGCGGTGTTCGCTGCCGCGTCCGAGGCCTTCTCGCAGAAGAACATCAACTGCTCCATCGCCGAGAGCCTGGCGCGCTTCGTGCCGGTGGTGGAGGCCGCCCGCGCCCAGGGCGTCAGCGTGCGTGGCTATGTGTCCTGTGTGCTGGGCTGCCCCTACGAGGGTGAAGTGGCCGCCGAGCAGGTGGCAGCAGTGGCCGCCGAGCTGCATGCCATGGGCTGCTACGAGGTCTCCCTGGGCGACACCATCGGCACCGGCAACGCTGGCAGCACCCGCCGGATGTTCGAGGTGGTGGGGGCGCGCATCCCCCGGGAGCAACTGGCCGGCCACTTCCACGACACCTACGGCCAGGCCGTAGCGAACATCTACGCCAGCCTGCTGGAAGGCATCAGCGTGTTCGACAGCTCGGTCGCCGGACTCGGCGGTTGCCCCTACGCCAAGGGCGCCACCGGCAACGTCGCCACCGAGGATGTGCTCTACCTGATGAACGGCCTGGGCATCGAGACCGGCATCGACCTCGACCGGCTCGCCGCTGCCGGGCAACGCATCTGCGCCGTGCTGGGCAAGGAAAACGGCTCGCGGGTTGCCCGCGCCCTCCTCGCCCGCAACGCCTGATCCCCGGCAAGCGCCGGGCATGAAAAAGCCCGCGCATCCTCACGGATGCGCGGGCTTCTTCATTTCACCCGGCGCGTCAGGCTTCTTCGAGGTGCGGGGTGACGCCCACGCGCATGATGGCCTCGATGGCTTCTTCGCGGGTCGGCTCGGAGTCGTACAGGTGGCTCTCGAGGATCACCTCGCCGGCGGCCTTGAGGCGGAAGTAGTTCTTGCCGCCCGAGGACATGCGACGCTCGAAGCGATCACTGTTGACGCAATGGGTGCGGAACAGCGCGATGGCTTTCTCGGCGCTGTCCCGGCAGGGGTAGCGCCCGCTCTCCACCATCACCTGGGCCTCCCGTGTCTTCAGGCGAAAACGGTATTCGCCACTGCCGTATTTCTTCAGCTCGAAAAAGCCTGGCATGTCTCTCACTCCTTGCAGCTTCATTGCCCCCGCGGGGCGACCTTGCTCGCCCCGGCGGGGCCTGGGCGAACGAAACGCGCACCATACCGGCGCCCCCGGGGCCCGTATGCCGGGGGAACCTGCACCCGGGGTAGGCGCCGGACGGGTGGGTCGGGCGAAACGTCCTAGGCCTTCGAAGAGGCCCACGCCAGAGCCGCTCTGTCACATCACCGTCACCTCGCTGACTTAATCTCGCGGCTCCTCCCGCCCAATAGAAGGCACCGCTGCATGACGCGCGACGTCACCGAACGAGAAATCTGGAGCCGTACCCTCAGCCTGTTGCTGCTCGGCTTCGTCTGCTACGCCCTGCCCTGGTCGGTGTTCGCCGCCCTGCCCATTCCGGCCGACCGCTCCCCGGCGCTGCGCATCCAGGGCTCCAACACCATTGGCGCCAAGCTGGGGCCGGCCCTGGTGCGCGGTCTGATGGAGGAAGAAGGCCTGGGCAACATCCGCCAGGAAGCCGGCAGCCAGGAGAACGAAGTGCAACTGATCGGCCGCGCCCCGAGCGGACGCGAGGTGCGGATCAACGTGGCCGCCCACGGTTCGGGCACCGGCTTCGTCGCCCTCAAGGACGGCAGCGCCGACCTGGCCGCCTCCTCCCGCCCGATCAAGGACGCCGAAGCGGCGGACCTGAAGACCTTCGGCGACCTGCGCAGCCAGTACAGCGAGAACGTCATCGCTATCGACGGCCTGGCGATCATCCTGCACCCGTCCAATCCGCTAGCGAAGCTGGACACCACCCAGCTGGCCCGCGTCTTCGCCGGCGAGGTGAAGACCTGGGAAGAGATCGGCGGCAAGGGCGGTGCGATCCACCTCTACGCCCGCGACGACAAGTCCGGCACCTTCGACACCTTCAAGGAACTGGTGCTGGCCAGCCACGGCAAGGCCCTGGCCGCCGGCGCCAACCGCTTCGAATCCAACGACCGCCTGGCCGAGGCGGTGGCTGCCGACCCGCAGGGCATCGGCTTTGTCGGGCTGGCGTCGGTGGGCAAGGCGCACACCCTGGCGATTGCCGATGGAGACTCCCAGGCCATGGCACCGTCCACCACGCTGATCGCCACCGAGGACTACCCCCTCTCCCGCCGGCTGTTCTTCTATGTGAAACCCGGCGAGAAGAACGCCTGGGCACAGGCGCTGGTGCGCTTCGCCCAGGGCCCGCGCGGCCAGGCCCTCGTCGCCCAGACCGGGTTCGTCGCGCAGACCGTGCAGGCGGTGAAGGTGACACCCCAGGCCGGCATGCCCGAGGCCTATCGCCAACTGACCGGGGAGGCGCAGCGCCTGTCGGTGAACTTCCGCTTCCAGGAGGGCAGCGCCAACCTCGACAACAAGGCACTGCGTGACGTGGAGCGGGTGCTGGCCTACCTGAAGGACAGCGGCAAGCTGGCCAACCAGGTGGTACTGGTGGGCTTCGGCGATGCCAAGCCGGACCCGAACCGCGCAGCCCTGCTCTCCAAGCTGCGCGCCATGGCGGTGCGCCGCGAGCTGGCCAAGGGCGGCGTGAGCTTCCGTGACATCGTCGGCCTTGGTGACGAACTGCCAGTGGCGGCAGACAGCGACGAAGGCCGCATCCGCAACCGTCGCGTCGAAGTCTGGGTCTACTGACGCGCTGTTTTACCGCACCTCCGCCCCTTGCCCGGGTCCATAGTTATCCGTGCACAGTGCACCACGCGCTGTGCGTCGATTGCCCGGGACAAGGAGTACCGATGGAGGCCCTGCACGCATTCCTGTTCGCCGATTTCCTCGGCACCGCCACCTGGCTGTGGCTGAGCTTCCTGCTGGTCGTGGTGGCGCTGCTGGCGTTCGACCTGGGTGTGCTGCATCGCCACGAGCGTGAGATCGGTGTGCGCGAGAGCCTGCTGCTCTACAGTGGCTACTTCACCGCCGGGGTGGCCTTCGGCGGCTGGGTCTGGTGGGAGCTGGGGGCGCAGCCGGCGCTGGAGTTCTACACCGGCTTCCTGGTGGAACAGTCGCTGTCGATGGACAACGTGTTCGTCATGGCGATGATCTTCGGCTTCTTCGCCGTACCCCGGCTCTACCAGCACCGCGTGCTGTTCTGGGGGATTCTCGGGGTGATCGTGCTGCGGGCGCTGATGATCGGTGTCGGCGCGGCGCTGGTGCAGCGCTTCGACTGGATGCTCTACCTGTTCGGCGGCTTCCTGCTGTTCACCGGCGTGAAGATGCTGCTCAGCCGCGACCAGGGCGAGCGCGACCTGTCGCGCAACCCGGTGCTGCGCTTCCTGCGGGGGCACCTGCGCCTGACCCGGGAGCTGCACGGCAAGCGCTTCTTCGTCCGGCTGCCCACCGCCAGCGGCGGCACCCTGCTGCATGCCACGCCGCTGTTCCTGACCCTGGTGCTGATCGAGTTGGCCGACCTGGTGTTCGCGGTGGACAGCGTCCCGGCGATCTTCGCCATCACCCAGGACCCGTTCATCGTCTACACCTCCAACATCTTCGCCATCCTCGGCCTGCGCTCGCTGTACTTCGCCCTGGCAGCGCTCATCCACCGCTTCGTCTACCTCAAGTACGCCCTGGCCCTGGTGCTGATCTTCATCGGCGGCAAGATTTTCCTGCAGAGCTTCATCGGCAAGATTCCCGCCCTGGTTTCCCTTGGCGTAACCTGTGGCCTGCTGGCCGGTGGCGTGCTGATCTCGCTGATCCGCACGCGCAAGCCGCAGCCGGTCCATCAGAAGGAGCGCGGGCAGCGATGAAGGACGTGCGGATCGATGTACTCGAACAACGGGGTCGGGTGATCTGGCAGGTGCGCATGGGTGCGCGGGCGGTGAGCTTCCACGAAGAACTGGCCGCCCGCACCTTCGCCGCCCAGCTGCACCAGCGCCTGGAGTGGCTGCGCGCACAGCGCGAGGCCGCCAGCAGCCCCTCGGAACCCTCCCAGCCCCACCAGGATTGACCCACCCCGTTGACCCTCACGCCACGTCAGGCCCGAAGATGCCAGCCGGCACGCGAGGAGACCCAGGACATGCCCTTGAAAGTCGGTGAACTGGCCAGGCGCTGCGGCCTGACCGTGCGCACCCTGCACCACTACGACCAGATCGGCCTGCTGCGGCCTTCCGCGCGCTCGGACTCCGGTTACCGCCTCTACGACCGCACCGACATCGCCCGCCTCCACCGGATCCAGGTCCTGCGCAAGCTGGGCCTGTCCCTGGCGGCCATCGGCGACTGGCTGGACGGCCCGCCCGTGGCGCTGCCTCCGCTGATCGAGCAGCAGATCCGCCAGCTCGACCGGGAGATCGCCCACCGGCAGCGACTGCGCGAACGCCTGGCCAGCCTCGGCCAGCAACTGCGCAGCGGCGAGGAACCGGAGCTCGCCGAATGGCTGACGACCCTGGAGCTGATGAACATGTACGACACCTATTTCACCCCCGAGGAACTGCAGGGGCTGCGCCTGCACGCCGACGAACAGCGCCAGCGCGAATGGGCTGACCTGGTCGGCCAGGTGAAGGCGCTGATGGCGGCCGGCGTGCCGCCCCAGGCCGAGGCGGCGCAGGCCCTGTCACGAACCTGGATGCGCATGCTGGAGGACGACACCGGCGGCAACCCGGTGCTGTTCGCCAAGCTCAACGGCATGCACGAGGCGGAGCCGGCGCTGCGTGCGCAGACCGGGATCACGCCGGAGACCATGGCCTACGTGGTCCAGGCCTTCAGCGAGACCAAGCTGGCGATCTACCAGCGCTACCTGACGCCCGAGGAATTCGCCTTCCTCAAGGCCCACTACGGCACGCGCATGCACGAATGGCCGCCGCTGATCGCCGAGGTGCACCAGCAGATGGAATCCGGCGCCCCGGCGTCCGACCCGGACACCCTGGCCCTCGCCCGCCGCTGGCTGGAGCTGTTCCGTTCCTATGCCGGTGACGATCCGGTGACCCAGCAGAAGATCCGCGAGGCGCTGGTGCGCGAGCCGGAACTGCGCCAGGGCTCCTGGGCCAGCGACGCGTTGCTGGACTACCTGCGCCAGGCCATGGGCCACCTGATGGCCGCGCGCCGCTGAGGCCTTCTGCCCCCTGAAACGCACGAGGCCCGCACGGTTTCCCGTGCGGGCCTCGCTGTTGCTGCGCGGGCGATCAGTGGCCGCTGCGCATCATCTCGCGCGGTACGTACTTGCCGATCTCGTACTTGCCGATGGCGGCACGGTGCACTTCGTCCGGGCCGTCGGCCAGGCGCAGGGTGCGCTGCATGGCGTACATGTAGGCCAGCGGGAAGTCGTTGGAGACGCCGGCGCCGCCGTGGATCTGGATGGCGCGGTCGATCACCCGCAGGGCGACGTTGGGCGCCACGACCTTGATCTGGGCGATCTCGCTCTTGGCCACCTTGTTGCCGGCGGTGTCCATCATGTAGGCCGCCTTCAGGGTCAGCAGCCGGGCCATGTCGATCTCCATCCGCGAGTCGGCGATCTTGTCGATGTTGCCGCCCAGGCGGGCCAGGGGCTTGCCGAAGGCGGTGCGGCTGACGGCGCGCTTGCACATCAGTTCCAGGGCGCGTTCGGCCATGCCGATGGAGCGCATGCAGTGGTGGATGCGGCCTGGGCCGAGGCGACCCTGGGCGATCTCGAAGCCACGGCCTTCGCCCAGCAGCACGTTCTCGTAGGGCACGCGGACGTTCTCGAACAGCACCTCGGCGTGGCCGTGGGGGGCGTCGTCATAGCCGAACACCGGCAGCGGGCGGAGGATCTTCACGCCGGGGGCATCAGTGGGCACCAGGATCATGGAGTGCTGCTGGTGGCGCGGCGCATCCGGGTTGCTCAGGCCCATGAAGATCATCACCTTGCAGCGCGGGTCGCAGGCGCCGGAGGTCCACCACTTGCGGCCGTTGATGACCCACTCGTCACCCTGGCGCTCGGCGCGGGCTTCCATGTTGGTGGCATCGGACGAGGCCACGCCCGGCTCGGTCATGGCGAAGGCGGAACGGATCTCGCCACGCAGCAGCGGCTCCAGCCACTGCTTCTTCTGCGCTTCGTTGCCGTAGCGCACCAGCACTTCCATGTTGCCGGTGTCCGGCGCGGAGCAGTTGAACGGCTCCGGGCCCAGCAGCGAGCGGCCCATGATCTCGGCCAGGGGCGCGTATTCCATGTTGGTCAGGCCGGCACCGTATTCGGACTCGGGCAGGAACAGGTTCCACAGGCCTTCGGCCTTCGCCTTGGCCTTGAGCTCTTCCATGATCGCGGTGGGCTGCCAGCGGTCCCCTTCGGCGACCTGCTTCTCGAACACCGGCTCGGCGGGATAGACGTAGGTGTCCATGAACGCGGTGACGCGCTCACGCAGTTCCTGGACCTTGGGCGAATAGGCGAAATCCATGCGGCGTACCTTCTGAGGAGGGTGAGGAATGACCGGAAGGGTCTGGCAAGAATGCTAGAACAGGGATTAAGATTTACCCAGCCTATTATCGATATGCATGAACATTCATAAGCGATATGGTGCATCCCTCGACAAGAACAATCCAAGGAGCACGTGCGGCATGAACCTCAACAAGGTGGACCTGAATCTGTTCATCGTCTTCGACGCCATCTACACCGAGGCCAACCTGACCCGTGCCGGGCAGATCGTCGGCATCACCCAGCCTGCCGTGTCCAACGCCCTCGCCCGCCTGCGCGAGACCTTCAACGATCCCCTGTTCGTCCGCACCGCCCAGGGCATGGTGCCCACGCCGATGGCGCAGAACATCATCGGCCCGGTGCGCAACGCCCTGCAGCTGCTGCGGGTCTCGGTGCAGGAGAGCCGCACCTTCAACCCGCTGCAGGCCAACAAGACCTACCGCATCAGCATGACCGACCTCAGCGAGGCGGTGATCCTGCCGCTGCTGTTCCAGCGCCTGCGCCGCCTGGCGCCCCAGGTGCAGGTGGAGAGTTTCCTCGCCAAGCGCCGTGAGACCACCAAGGAGCTGGCCGCCGGGCGCCTGGATTTCGCCGTCGACGCGCCGCTGAACACCGACCCGCAGGTGCGCCACGTGAAGCTGATGGACGACCGCTACGTATGCGCCATGCGCCGTGGCCACCCGCTGGCCAAGGAGCGCATCAGCCTGGACGAATACCTCTCGCTGTCGCACATCCACATCTCCAGCCGCCGCAACGGCCTGGGCTACGTGGACCTGGCCCTGGGCAAGATGGGCATCCAGCGCAAGGTCGCGCTGCGTTCGCAGCACTACATGATGGCTTCCACCGTGCTGCAGAGCACCGACATGGCGATGACCGTGCCGGAGCGCTTCGCCCGCCGCCACGACCTGCACTTCGTCGACCTGCCGGTGAACGACGTGCCCGCCCTGGAGACCCACCTCTACTGGCACGAAAGCACCGACCAGGACCCGGCCAACCGCTGGATGCGCGAGCAGATCATCGAGATCTGCCAGCAGGTCACCCAGCAGGAGCGCGTGCGGGCCTGATCAGGCCCCCAGCGCCTCCCCCGCCTCCCGCTCCGCCAGCGGCCGGATCGGCCGCCACTGGCGCAACTTGCGGTACAGCGTGGGCACCACGAACAGCGTGAAGAACGTGCCCACCAGCAGCCCCCCGACGATGACCATGCCGATCTGCCGGCGGCTCTCCGCCCCGGCGCCGGTGGCGATGGCCAGCGGCAGGGAGCCCAGCACCATGGCGCCGGTGGTCATCAGGATCGGCCGCAGCCGCTGCACGGCCGCCTCCATGACCGACTCATCCAGGCCACGCCCCTCGCGCAGCTGCTGGTTGGCGAACTCGACGATGAGGATGCCGTGCTTGGTGATCAGCCCGATGAGGGTGACCATCCCCACCTGGGAATAGATGTTCAGGGTGCCGCCGAACAGCTCCAGCGCCAGCAGTGCGCCGGCCATGGAGAGCGGCACGCTGAAGAGGATCACCAGCGGATCGACGAAGCTCTCGAACTGCGCCGCCAGCACCAGGTAGATGAACACCAGCGCCAGCGCGAAGGTCAGCGCCACGCCCGCGCCGGAGGCCTTGAAGTCACGGGAGATGCCGGTGTAGTCGAACTGGGTCTCGGCGGGCATCACCTCGCGGGCCACCGTCTCCAGGTGGTCCAGCGCCTCGCCCAGGGTGTAGCCGGAGCCGACGTTGGCGCTAAGGGTCACCGCGCGCAGCTGGTTGAAGTGGTTCAGCTCCCGGGGGGCGACGGTTTCCTCCACCTCGATCAGGTTGGAGAGCTGCACCATGCTGCCGTCGCGCCCGCGCACGTAGACCCGGTTGAGGTCGTCCGGGTTGCTGCGGTCGACGTCCGCCAGTTGCACCAGCACGTCGTACTGCTCGCCGTTCTGCTTGAAGCGGGTCACCTGGCGGCTGCCAAACAGGCTTTCCAGGCTGCGGCCGATGGTGGCGACGTCGGTGCCCACGGCGGTGGCCTGCTCGCGGTTCACTGTGACTTTGAGTTGCGGGGTGTTGAGCTTGAGGTCGGTGTCGATGCTCTCCAGCCCCGGGTAGTCGCGCACCCGCTGCAGCAACTGGTCCACGTACTGCTGCAGCTCGGCGTACTCCAGGGACGAGCGGATGACGAAGTTCACCGGCTGGTTACGCGCGCTCTGCCCCAGCGGCGGGCGGTTCACCGGGAAGGCCCGCACACCGGGGATGTCCTGCAACTTGGGCAGCAAGGCGTCGCGGATCTCGAACTGGCTGCGGCTGCGCGCGCTCCAGTCCTCCAGCTTGAGGAAGGAAAGCCCCTGGGCCACGGTGGGGAAGCCCACTACCACCATGTAGCGGTTGGCCTCGGGGACGCTGCGGTAGGCCTCCTCCAGTTGCCGGGCATAGCGCGCGGTGTACTGCAGGGTGGCGCCATCCGGGCCGTTGAGGGTGCTGACGATGGTGCCGGTGTCTTCGGTGGGCGCCAGTTCGCTGCGCAGGCCGCTGAACATCCACAGGCACAGCAGCAGCACGCCGACGAGGAACAGCGCGATCAGCACCCAGGCGCGCAGGACCCGTTCCAGCAGGTGCCGGTAGCTGTAGGTGAGGCCGTTGAGGAAGCCTTCGATCAGGTTGTACAGGCGGCCATGGCGCGGCTCCGCCCGGTGCGGCCTGAGCAGTTGGGCACACATCATCGGTGACAGCGTGAGGGCGACGAAGCCGGAGACCAGCACCGCGCCGGCCAAGGTCCAGGAGAACTCGGTGAAGAGCTTGCCCGAGGTGCCCTGCATGAAGCCAATGGGCGCGTAGACCGCCGCCAGGGTGAGGGTCATGGCGATCACCGCGAAGGCGATCTCGCGGCTGCCCTTGAACGCCGCCTGCACCGGTGACAGGCCCGCCTCGATATGGCGGTGGATGTTCTCCAGCACCACGATGGCGTCGTCCACCACCAGGCCGATGGCCAGCACCATGGCCAACAGGGTCAGGGTGTTGATGGAGAAGCCCATCAGCGCCATCAGGGCGAAGGCGCCGATCAGCGACACCGGGATGGTCACCAGCGGGATCAGCGTCGCCCGCAGGGAGCGCAGGAACAGGAAGATGATCAGCACCACCAGCACCACCGCCTCCCAGATGGTGGTGTAGACGTTGGCGATGGATTCGCGGATGAACAGCGAGTTGTCGTTGGCGATGGCCATCTCCATGCCTTCCGGCAGCAGGCTGCGCACGTCGGGCAAGGCGGCGTTGAGGCCGTCGGAGATGTCCAGCGGGTTGGCGGTGGCCTGCTTGACCAGCCCCAGTGAAACCGCCTGCCGCCCGTTGAAGCGCACCAGGGAGCGCTCATCAGCCGCGCCGATCTCGGCATGGCCGACGTCGGACAGGCGCAACAGGTAGCCACGGCGGTCGTCGATGATCAGGTCGTTGAACTGCTCGGGGGTCTTCAGGTCGGTTTCCGCCAGCACGCTGAACTCACGCTGCACCGACTCGATGCGGCCGGCGGGGATCTCCACGTTCTGCCGGCGCAGGGCGGCCTCCACGTCCTGCACGGTGAGGTCGTGGGCGGCGAGCTTCTCCGGATCGAGCCAGATGCGCATGGCGTAGGTGCGCGCGCCGCGGATCTGTACCTCGGAAACGCCGGGGATGGTCTGCAGACGGTCCTGCACCACCCGCTCCAGCACGTCGGTGATCGCCATGGCGCTGTGCTGGTCGCTGTAGAACGCCAGCCAGACCACCGGCTGGGCATCGGCCTCGACCTTCTGCACCACCGGCTCGTCGATCTCGTCCGGCAACAGGCCGCGCACCCGCCCGAGGCGGTCGCGCACGTCGTTGGCCGCCTCGTTGGCGTTGCTGCCGAGACGGAACTGCGCGGTGATCTGGGTGTTTTCCGAGCGGCTGATGGAGGACACGAAGTCCAGCCCCTGGATGCCCGACAGCACGTCCTCGATGGGCTGCGCCACCTGGGACTCCATGATCTCCGGGCTGGCGCCGGGGTAGATGACATTGACCGTGACCACCGGCACGTCGATGTTCGGGTACTCGCGCACGGTCAGCCGCTGGTAGGCCATCAGCCCCAGCAGGACCACCACCAGGGACAGCACGGTGGCGAACACCGGCCGACGGATGCACAGGTCGGAGAGGGTCATGACTCGCCCCGCGCGACGGTGCGGACCTCCTGCCCCGGCGCGGCCTTCTGCCAACCGGCGGTGATCACCTGCTCGTCACCGGCGAGGCCTTCCACCACCTCGGCCCGCCCGCGTTGACGCTGGCCGATGCGCACCGGCAGACGCGCCACCTTGCCGTCCACCACCACGGCGACAAACAGCTGGCGCCCCACCGGGATCACCGCTTCCTCGGGGATCAGCAGCGCATCCGGGCGCTCGGCGAGGATCACCGAGACCTTCACGAACTGGCCCGGCTTGAGGCGCCGGTCGGCATTGGCGATCTCGGCCCGGATCGCCTGGCTGCGCCCCACCTCGTCCAGCCGCGGGTTGAGGGCGGCGATGCGCCCCTGGAAGCGCTCCCCCGGGTAGGCGTCCACGCTGATCTCCACGGTCTGCCCCAGTTGCACCTGGGCCACCGCCTTCTGCGGGATGCGGAAATCCACCTTGAGCGGGTCGAGCACTTCGAGGTTGACGATGTCCTGACCGGCGCTGAGGTAGTCGCCGGGGCTGACCTGGCGCAGGCCGAGCACGCCATCGTACGGCGCACGGAGCTGGGTCTTGTCGAGACGGGCCTGGGCCAGCGCCAGGCTGGCGCGGGCGGCCTGCTGTTGCGACAGCGCCTCGTCCTGGGCCTGGGCGTTGCTGGCGCCGCGCTTGTAGAGCATCTGGGCGCGCTGGTAGCTCTTCTCCGCCAGGTCGAGGTTGGCCCGGGCCTGGTCCAGCTCGGCACGGGCGATGGCATCGTCCAGGCTGACCAGCAGGTCGCCGGCCTTGACCGCCTCCCCCTCGCGGAAATGCAGGCGGGCGAGACGCCCGTCCACTTCGGGGCGCAGGGTCACCGATTCATCGGAGCGCAGGGACCCGAAGGTCACCAGTTCGTCCCGGACCAGGGCACGCTGGGGCTCGGCCACTTCGACCAATGGCGGGTTGGCGGCGAACGCCGGGCAGGTGAACAACCCACACAGCAGCAAGGGCCAGACGCGGCGGCGAACAATCATCTACAGCCTCTTTTCGAGTCGTTTTTATCGAAAATGAAAAAGTCTACCGGGAGTATCGGCGGAGTTTTGTCAGAGGCACGTAAAGATGCAGGCAGTCTGTGACGGTTTGTATCGGGAGGGATGCATTTCGGAGGCGGGCCAGCCGGCGTGGGAGCGGTTCAACCGCGATGCCCGGGACGGGCCTTCATTCGCGAATGAATTCGCTCCCACGAAACAGGCCAGGTCCCGGGGCTCGTGGACGCCGCCCTGCCATGAGGGAGTGCCAGGAAATGGTGGGCTGAAGCGGAACGCCGCCCGACCCACCCTACAAACTGGATGCCGCGCGGTGGCTCGGCATCAGCGCGGGCACCCGGTGTGGGAGCGGTTTCAACCGCGATGCCCCGCAAGGGGCCTTTTTCGCGAATGAATTCGCTCCCACGAAGATGCTGCCCGGTACCGCGTTTTGCCCAGCTCCGCTCGCGTGCCGGTGATCAGCCTTCGCGCGCAGAGCCGCTCCTGCAAGGTGCGCCGTGCTTACTGGCGCATGCCGCGTCCGCTCACCAGCAGGCGCACGCAGACGATGTAGAGCACCAGGGTGGTCAGCAGCATCAGCGCGATGGCCACGCCGATGTTGATGTCGGAGACGCCGAGGATGCCGTAGCGGAAGGCGTTGACCATGTGCAGGATCGGGTTGATCAGCGAGACCTTCTGCCAGAACGCCGGCAGCAGGCTGATGGAGTAGAACACCCCGCCCAGGTAGGTCAGCGGCGTCAGCACGAAGGTCGGGACGATGGAGATGTCGTCGAAGTTGCGCGCGTACACCGCGTTGATGAAGCCGCCCAGGGAGAAGATGGTCGCCGTCAGCAGCACCACGATGACGGTGACGCCCAGGTGATGCACCTGCAGGTGGGTGAAGAACAGCGACAACAGGGTGACGATCACTCCCACCGCCAGGCCGCGCAGCACGCCGCCGATGGTGTAGCCGAGGAGGATGGTGTGGGGCGACACCGGCGAGACCAGCAGCTCCTCGATGGAGCGCTGGAACTTGCTGCCGAAGAAGCTGGACACCACGTTGCTGTAGGAGTTGGTGATCACCGACATCATGATCAGCCCCGGGACGATGTACTCCATGTAGGTGAAGCCGCCCATGTCACCGATCTGTCGGCCGATCAGGTTGCCGAAGATGATGAAGTACAGCGCCATGGTGATGCCCGGGGGCAGCAGGGTCTGCGGCCAGATGCGGGTGAAGCGGCGGACTTCGCGATAGACGATGGTGTTGAGGGCGACCAGGTTGGCGCGCAGTTCCGAACTCATATGGCCACCTTCGACAGGTTCTTCTCGACCAGGGACACGAACAGCTCCTCCAGGCGGTTGGTCTTGTTGCGCAGGCTCAGCACCTCGATGCCGACGGCGGAGAGCTGGCGGAACAGCTCGGTGATGCCCTGGCTCTTCTCCACCTGCACTTCCAGGGTGTGGTCATCCACCAAGCGCACCGGGTAGCCGACCAGGGCCGGCGCCGTGGCGAGGGTGTCCTTGAGGTCGAGCAGGAAGGTCTCGACGTGCAGCGTCTTCAGCAGCGCCTTCATGCTGGTGTTCTCGACGATGGTGCCGTGGTCGATGATGCCGATGTGGCGGCAGAGTTGCTCCGCCTCCTCCAGGTAGTGGGTGGTGAGGATGATGGTGATGCCCTGGGCGTTGAGATCGGTGAGGAAGCTCCACATGGACCGGCGCAGCTCGATGTCGACGCCGGCGGTGGGCTCGTCGAGGATCAGCAGGCGCGGCTGGTGCACCAGGGCGCGGGCGATCATCAGGCGGCGCTTCATGCCGCCGGACAGTTCGCGGGAGGCGGCGTTGCGCTTCTCCCACAGGCCCAGCTGGGTCAGGTACTGCTCGGCGCGCTCCTTGGCGATCTTCGCCGGGATGCCGTAGTAGCCGGCCTGGGTGACGACGATGTCGAAGACCTTCTCGAACTGGTTGAAGTTGAACTCCTGGGGCACCACGCCCAGGCAGCGCTTGAGGGCGTAGGGGTTCTTGTCCAGGTCGTTGCCGAACACGCTCACCGTGCCGCTGGTCTTGTTGACCAGGGTGGAGAGGATGCCGATGGTGGTGGATTTGCCGGCCCCGTTGGGGCCCAGCAGGGCGAAGAAATCGCCTTCGGCCACTTCCAGGTCGATGCCCTTGAGGGCCTGGAAGCCGTTGCCATAGGTCTTGGTCAGCTGCCGGATGGACAGTGCGGAAGTCATGGAGGGAACGTGCCTTCAGTCAGGAATGTGCAAAGACGCTGCGCCAGGCGGCAAGGCCCGGCGCAGCGCTCGGTGGGGTGAGCCTAGCATCAGGTCAGTGGGGTCATCACCGCACGGCGGTAGGCCGGACGCGCCTTGAGCCGCTCGTACCAGGCCGCCAGCGCGGGCTGCGGCGGCCGCTCGATGGGCATCTCGAACCAGGCGTAGATGAAGCAGCCCAGGGGGATGTCGCCCATCGCCAGGGTTTCGCCGGAGAGGTAGGGCTTTTTCGCCAGGGCCTGCTCCGGCAGGGCCAGCAGCTCGCTGCAACGCGCCAGGGCGGCTGCGATGCGCGCGGGGTCGCGCTCGGCCGGCGGAATACGCAGCGTGCCCCAGAACAGGTCGCGGAATACCGGCGCCAGGGTGGTGCTGGTCCAGTCCATCCACTTGTCCCCCACGGCACGCACGGCCGGGTCTTCGGGGTAGAGGGTGCCGGCTGCGTAGCGCGCGGCCAGGTAGCGGACGACGGCGTTGGACTCCCAGAGCACCAGGTCGCCGTCTTCGATCACCGGGACCAGGCCGTTCGGGTTCATCGCCCGGTAGGCCGGCTCGTTGACCAGGCCGAACGCGCCCCCGGCGTCGACGGACTCGTAGGCGACACCGACCTCTTCGGCGGCCCAGAGGGCTTTTCTCACGTTGGAGGAGTTCTTCCGGCCCCAGATCTTCAACATGTCGCGGCTCCAGCTGTTTGGCAGGCCGACATTCTAGAGGCATTGCCCGGGCAGGTGACCAGGCATTTGCATTGATAACGTTTATCGACCTGAGCGAGGTGGCGCGGCCTTCAGGGCTCGGCATCCAGCACGCCGGGCGTCGCGGCCTCGGCCTGGAGATCGCCGCTCATGAAGGCGGCGCCCGGCTCGAACAGGTGCGGATAGACCTGCTGCAGATGGCCGAAGAACAGGGCCTCCGGCAGGTCGTCGAACTGGCCGTGGTCGGCGAGGTACTCCATGTAGCGCTCGCCCTGGCGGTTGAACGGGTGGAAGACGCTGTCGTGCACCCCATCGAACGCCAGTGGTTCCACGCCGAAGACCCGGCACAGCGCCAGGTTGAATGCCGGCGTCGCCTTCACCCAGCGGCCGTCCAGGTGCAATTCGGTGTAGCCGTGCATGGCGAACACCTCGCTTCGCAGCAGTTGCAGCAGGCGCGGCGTGGCCAGGTGGTTGCGCACGTCCGCCAGGCCGATGCGGGCCGGGATGCCGCAGACCCGCGCACACGCAGCCAGGAGGATGGCCTTGGGCACGCAGTAGGACGTCCCCGCCATCAAGGCATGGCTGGCCTTGAGCGTCTCCGGGTCACGGCTGAAGGTGTAGGGGTTGTAGCGGATGCCGTCGCGCACGGCGTGGTACAGACTGACCGCCTGGTCACGCGGGTGCGGGCTTTCGCCGCGATTGCGCAAGGCGAACTCAACCACCAGGGGGTGGTCACTATCAACGAAGCGACCGGATCGTAGGCTGGACTGCATGGCGTTGCTCCCGTGGGGACAGGCCCCAGTCTAGAAGCAGGCGACACCCTGCCGGCACGACGATCCGGCCAAGCTGAACGCCCCTGTCGCCGTCCTGGCGACACCCTGACCCGTGACGGCGGCCGCGTCGTCCTCAAGGAGGATCAAGCATGGTGTTTCTCTGGTTGCTCGTTCTGGTACTGGGGGTCGCCTGGCTGGCGCACCGCCGCACCGCTCCCCTGCCCGCCCTTGGAGCGGTCGCCCTGTACCTGCTGGCCATGGGGGTGTTCAGCCACTCGCCCGGCTGGCTGCTGGCGATCCTCTGGATTCTCTGGCTCGCGGTGGCCCTGCCCCTGGCCCTGCCGGACATGCGCCGCAAGCTGATCACCGCCCCGCTGTTCGCGTGGTTCCAGCGCGTGCTGCCGCCCATGTCGGAGACCGAGCGTGACGCCATCGAGGCCGGCACCGTGTGGTGGGACGGCGAGCTGTTCAGCGGTCGCCCGAACTGGAACACGCTGCTCGACTACCCGCGCCCGACGCTCACCGCCGAGGAGCAGGCCTTCATCGACGGCCCCACTGAAGAGCTGTGCGCCATGGTCAGCGACTGGGACATCGGCCAGCGCATGGACCTGCCCCCGGAAGCCTGGGCGCACATCAAGGCCCACGGCTTCTTCGGCCTGATCATTCCCAAGGGATACGGTGGCAAGGGCTTCTCCGCCTATGCCCACTCCCAGGTCGCCATGAAGCTGGCCACCCGCAGCGGCGACCTCGCCTCCACGGTGATGGTGCCCAACTCCCTCGGCCCCGCCGAACTGCTGCTGCACTACGGCACCGACGAACAACGCCAGCACTACCTGCCGCGCCTGGCCACCGGCGAGGAAATCCCCTGCTTCGCCCTCACCGGCCCGCTGGCCGGCTCCGATGCCGGGGCGATGCCCGACACCGGCATCATCTGCAAGGGCCAGTGGAACGGCGAGGAAGTGATCGGCCTGCGCCTGACCTGGGAGAAGCGCTACATCACCCTCGGCCCGGTAGCCACCCTGCTCGGCCTGGCCTTCAAGGCCTACGACCCGGACCACCTGCTGGGCGACGAGGAGGACCTGGGCATCAGCCTGGCCCTGATCCCCACCGACACCCCCGGGGTGAACATCGGCCGCCGCCATCTGCCCCTGGGCGCTGCCTTCATGAACGGCCCCAACTCCGGCAAGGACGTGTTCGTCCCGCTGGACTACCTGATCGGCGGCCAGGCCATGCTCGGCAAGGGCTGGATGATGCTGATGAACTGCCTCTCCGTCGGCCGCTCCATCTCGCTGCCGGCGGTGGGCACCGGCGCCGCCAAGTACACCAGCCTGGTGACCGGCCAGTACACCCGTGTGCGTGAGCAGTTCAACGTGCCACTGTCGGCCTTCGAAGGCATCCAGGAAGCCATGGCGCGCATCGGCGGCAACGCCTGGCTGATGGACGCCGCGCGCATGCTCACCGCCAACGCGGTGGACCTGGGCGAGAAGCCCTCGGTGCTCTCGGCCATCCTCAAGTACCACCTGACCGAACGGGGCCGCGAGTGCATCGGCCACGCCATGGACGTGCACGGCGGCAAGGGCATCATCATGGGCCCGAACAACTACCTGGGCCGTTCCTGGCAGGGCGCGCCGATCTTCATCACCGTGGAAGGCGCCAACATCCTCTCGCGCAACCTGATGATCTTTGGCCAGGGCGCCATCCGCTGCCATCCGTTTGTGCTCAAGGAGATGGCCCTGGCCGCCCGCGAGGACCGCGAGCGTGCGCTGGAGGAGTTCGACGACCTGCTGCTGCGCCATGTCGGCTTCGCCGTGAGCAACGCCGCCAGCACCCTGCTGCTGGGCCTGGGCGCAGGGCGTCTCAGCCCCGCACCGGGGGATGCCCTGGCCCAGGGCTATTTCCGCAGCCTCGACCGGCTCGCCGCAGCCTTCGCCGTGCTGGCGGACCTGAGCATGATGCTGCTGGGCGGCGAGCTGAAACGCCGCGAGCGCCTGTCCGCCCGCCTGGGTGATGTGCTCAGCCACCTCTACCTGGCCTCTGCCGCGCTCAAGCGCTACCACGACCTGGACCACCCGGAGCACCTGCGACCGCTGGTGCGCTGGTCCCTGGAGGAATCCCTGGGCAAGGCCGAGGACGCCCTGGCGGGCCTGCTCGCCAACTTCCCCAGCCGTATCCTCGGCTGCCTGTTGCAGGTGCTGGTGTTCCCGCTTGGCCGTCGCCACAAGGGGCCGTCGGATGCGCTGGATGCCGAAGTGGCCGAAATCCTCGGTCGCGACCGGGGCGACCCGGCGCTGGAAAGCGTGCTGGTCGGCTGCTTCCGGCCTTCCGCCGAGGGCGATCCAGTAGCGGCCCTGCAGCGCGCCGTGGACGCGCTCGCCGACGTCCAGCCGCTGCAGCGGGAGCTGCACAAGGCGTTGAAGGATGGACGCGTCAAGCCGACGGCCGGCGAACACCCGGTGGACGCCGCCCTGGCTGCCGGCGTGCTGGACGCCGAGGCGGCCCAGCGCCTGCGCGCCGCCGAGGCCGCGCGGCGGGTGGTGATCGACGTGGATGACTTCGACAAGGAGGAGCTGCTGCCAACGGCAGGCAAGGTGCGCTGAGCCCCGGCGGGACAGCGGGCGCGGAGGGCCTTATACTCCGCGCCCGTTCATTGATTCGTTCCAGGATGTACCGCCATGTCCAACCCCTACCTCGACCATCACCTCGCCCTGCTCCACCACCTGCGCGGCATCCTGGTCGCCCTGGGCGAGGCCGAGCAGGTTCCCGAAGAGAACCATGCCCTGTTCGTCGAGCGCTTCGACGAGCTGATCACCGAACTGCCCCGCGACCCGGAAGGCAGCCAGTACCTGGGTCAGGACCTGATCAGCCAGGTCTTCCACCGCTACCCGCAGATCGCCCACCTGGTGCCGCGCGACCTGCTGTGGTTCTTCGGCGGCGACTGCCTGCATTTCATGCCGGATGAAGAGATCGCCCTGTTCCAGCGCCTTGATGAGCGCCGCTTCGAGGCGGAAGAGAACGACTAACCGTTCGACTGGAACCAGGAAAAACAGCTGCTCGCCCTGGGCGACGACGCCAGCAAGCACTGAACGATGACCATTGGCCGCCCTTCGGGGCGGTCGGTGGAATCGGTAAGGCAGGTGAAGAGGCAGGCACTTTTCACGGCACGAACAAAAACGCCGCTCGATGAGCGGCGTTCTTGTTTATCTGGAGCGGGAAACGAGACTCGAACTCGCGACCCCGACCTTGGCAAGGTCGTGCTCTACCAACTGAGCTATTCCCGCATGCAACCGTAAAACTGG
>NZ_FOJP01000015.1 GCF_900111835.1 Metapseudomonas otitidis | reverse complement strand
CCCGCTTTGTCGTTGGCCAGCTTGGCCTTGGTGCGGTACTTGCCGTTGGGCTGCAGGGTGGCGAGGTCAAAGGTGTGTTTGGCGATGTCGATGCCGATGACGCTGGGCATGGATTCTCCTCTCGATCCGTTCAGACGCGATCATCACTGCACCCGGCCCAACCTTGTGAATGCGAGCTCGTGGCTCTGGATACCGTTCGGGCTGTTCGAGTGAGTGTGGAGGGGCGGAGCACTATCTACGGTGCAGGCTCGCGGCCTAAGGGTGGACACGGCTTCCTATCCCTCCCCCGATGATCAGTCGGGGACTATGCCCCTGGGGTGGGGCAGTAGTCGAGATACAAGGGTGGGCCGGGCTGCGTTCCGCTTCAGCCCACCATCGGAGTCCCCTGCAGCCCCATGGGCGACCCTGACGTAGCCCGGACTTCAGTCCGGGACGTGCCACGCCGCTCCTGGGCTGAAGCCCGGGCAACCGGGCCGGAGGCTTCGCGAGCAGAGCTCGCTCCTACAGGCGCGAGCGGATTCATTAACCCGCCCTTCACGGTGCGGCCTTGCGCATCCTGTCGAGCACGGCGTTGAGGCCGTTGGTGCGAGATGGTGAGAGCTGGCGGGAGAGGCCGAGCTGGGTGAACCAGTCGCTGAGGTCCAGCGTGGCCAGCTCCTCCGGCGCCAGGCCCTGGACCCGCGCCAGCAGCACGGCCAGCAGGCCACGGATCAGCCTCGCATCGCTGGCGGCGCGGAAGTGGCGGCGCCCTTCCTTTATCTCCTCCACCAGCCAGACCTGGCTTTCGCAGCCGTGCACGCGGTTGGCTTCGCTGCGCTCGGTGTCGCTCAGGGGCTCCAGGTGTTCACCCCATTGCATCAGCAGGCGCGCGCGCTGTTCCCAGCTGCCGGCGGCGCCGAAGGCTGCCAGGGCTTCGGTGGCTTGGGGGGGAAGGTTCATCGCAGCAGCTCCAGGGCCTTGTCCAGGGCCGAGAGGAAGCGCTCCACGTCCGCGCCGTCGTTGTAGAGGCCGAGGGATACGCGGATCGCGCCGCTGAGCCCGAGCCCCTGGTACAGCGGCATGGCGCAGTGGTGACCGGCGCGCACGGCGATGCCCTGTTCGGTGAGCAGGTGGGCGAGGTCGGCGTTGTGCACGCCATCGACGCTGAAGCAGGCCAGCGCCACCTGGGGCTCGCCCACCAGGCGCACGCCGTCGCGGGCGGCGAGGCCGGCCATCAGCTTGGCGTGGAGCACCGTCTCGTGGGCGCTGACCGCTGCGGCGTCGAGGCTGCCGAGGTAGTCCAGCGCTGCGCCGAGGCCGATCACCGAGGCAATCGCCGGGGTGCCAGCCTCGAAGCCCAGCGGGGCGTCGTGGAAGTCGGCATCGTGGTAGCCCGCACGGCGCACCATTTCGCCGCCGAACTGCCAGTGGGCCAGGCGGGCCAGGGCCTCGGTGCGGCCGTAGAGCACGCCGACGCCTTCCGGGCCGTAGAGCTTGTGCCCGGAGAACACGTAGAAGTCACAGCTCAGGGCCTGCACGTCATGGCGGCCGTGAACTATTCCCTGGGCGCCATCCACCACGGTCAGCGCGCCTTGCTGGCGGGCCATGGCCAGCAGCTCGCCGAGGGGCTGCCAGCGGCCGAGCACGTTGGACAGCTGGCTGACGGCCAGCAGGCGGGTGCGCGAGTCGATCAGCTGGCGGGCCTGGTCGAGGTCGATGTCACCCCGTGCATCCAGCGGCAGCACCACCAGCTCGAGCTGGCGTCGGCGTGCCAGTTGCTGCCAGGGCAGCAGGTTGGCGTGGTGTTCCAGGGCGCTGACGGCGATGCGCTCGCCCGGTCGGAACTGCTGCTCCAGCCCGTACGCCAGGAGGTTGAGCGCTTCGGTAGTACCCCGGGTGAAGACGATCTGCGCCGGATGCTCGGCATTCAGCCACTGCGCAACGCGGGTGCGGCTGCCTTCGAAGGCGCGGGTGGCGCGCTCACCCGGCAGGTGCTGGGCCCGGTGCACGTTGGCGGCACCGCTGGCGTAGTAGCCGAGCAGCGCATCCAGCACCGCCTGAGGCTTCTGCGAGGTGGCGGCGCTGTCCAGGTAGGTCTGGCCCTCGGCGTCGAGGGCCGAGAGGGCGGGGAAGTCGGAGCGCCAGGGAGATGGGAGCATGACGATGGGCCTGAAGCCGGACGGCGGGAAGTGAAAAGCCGGTGCCGGAGGCTGTGGAGCGTCCGACGCCGGCTTCCCTGTGCAGCTTAGTTATGGGCGTGGAGGGCTTCGTTCAGCTCAATGGCTGTCTTGTTGGTCTTGCACTCGACGGCACCGTTCTGCGAGTTGCGACGGAACAGCAGGTCGGGCTGGCCGGCCAGGTCGCGGGCCTTGACCACTTTCACCAGGGCGTTCTGGTCGTCCAGCAGGGCGACCTTGGTGCCGGCGGTGATGTACAGGCCGGCTTCGACGATGTTGCGGTCGCCCAGCGGGATGCCGATGCCGGCGTTGGCGCCGATCAGGCAGCCTTCACCCACGGAGATGACGATGTTGCCGCCACCGGAGAGGGTGCCCATGGTGGAGCAGCCGCCGCCCAGGTCGGAGCCTTTGCCGACGAAGACGCCTGCGGAGACGCGGCCTTCGATCATGCCCGGGCCTTCGGTGCCGCCGTTGAAGTTGACGAAGCCTTCGTGCATCACAGTGGTGCCTTCACCGATGTAGGCGCCCAGGCGCACGCGGGCGCTGTCGGCGATGCGCACGCCGGCGGGGACGACGTAGTCGGTCATTTTCGGGAACTTGTCCACGGAGAAGACTTCCAGCAGGTTGCCCTTCAGGCGCGCTTCCAGCTGGCGCTCGGCCAGTTCGGCCAGGTCCACGGCGCCTTCGCTGGTCCAGGCCACGTTGGGCAGCAGCGGGAAGATGCCGGTGAGGTTCAGGCCGTGGGGCTTGACCAGGCGGTGGGAGAGCAGGTGCAGCTTGAGGTAGGCCTCGGGGGTGGAGGTCAGCGCGGCATCTTCGGCCAGCAGGGTGGCGACCAGCGGCTTGTGGCTCTCGGCCAGGCGGGTCAGCAGGGCGGCCTGGGCGGCGTCGATTTCTTTCAGGGCGCTGGCCAGGTCAGCGGCCTGGGTGTTGCTGAGGGCGATGGCCTGGTTGCCGCCGGTGTAGCCGAGCAGCGGAGCCACGGCGGCGACCAGTGCTTCGGTGGGCTTGAGCAGCGGCTGTGCGTAGAAGACTTCCAGCCAGTTGCCCTGGCGGTTCTGGGTGCCAACACCGAAGGCGATGCTGAAGAGTGCGTGGGACATGGACATTCCTCGTTCTGAAAGGGTGGTTCGGACGCCCGCTGCCGGTCGCGTGCCTGGCTGTCGGACGTCCGTTCGGTGTTCGGGGTTACTTGAGCGCGGCGGCGTAGAAGTCCGGCTTGAAGCCGACCAGGGTGCGGTCACCGAGGTCGAGCACCGGGCGCTTGATCATTGAGGGCTGGGCCAGCATCAGGTCGATGGCCTTGGTCTGGTCGAGGTCGGCCTTCTGCGCGTCGTCGAGCTTTCGGAAGGTGGTGCCGGCGCGGTTCAGCACGGTTTCCCAGCCGTGCTCGTCGCACCATTTCTTCAGGCTGGCGCGGTCGATGGCGGCGGTCTTGTAGTCGTGGAAGGCGTAGCTCACGCCCTGCTCGTCGAGCCAGGTGCGGGCTTTCTTCATGGTGTCGCAGGCCTTGATGCCATAGAGGGTAATGGTCATTGAGCAGCTCGGTTCGCGGTGGGCCATGGGGCGCGCGGCGAGGGGCCGCGCGGCGTCGGTCGGCGATTATGCCACGCCCGGCGCCGCGTGGGAGCGTGCTACAGGAGCAGGGCAGCGGCGCCCAGCACAGCCAGACCCAGCCCCAGCAGGCGCAGCAGGGCGGGGCGCGAGGCGAGCTGCTCGGTCGGTGCCAGGCGCACCAGCGGGTAGCGCCCGTAGAACCGCGCCAGCGCGGCGCCGGCCTGGGCCGGGCGCAGCAGCAGGTAGAGCGCCAGGGCCAGTAACAGCGCGGCGATGATCAGTCTGAGTGCGAGGTCCATGCAGCCTCCTTCACAGCGCCCAGCGGGTGACGTTGTGGGACACGCTGATGTCGACGCCGCCGTAGTCGGTGGAAACGGTGGTGGGGATCAGCGGGCCGTTGGGGATCTTGATGCCGCCGCCGATCTTGACGCCGGCACCGGCCTCCACGGAGACGCCGCCCATGTAGCCGTAGCCCTCGAAGCTGTCGGAGGACTTGCTGTCGTCATCGGTGAAACGGAAGGTGCTGGAGGTGGCGCGGAAGGCGGGCAGGCCGACGCCGATGCCGGCCATGTAGATGGTGTAGAGCGAAGTGCGGTTGTTGCTGGTATCGCGCACCTTGGCGTTGAAGATGCCGCCGCCGATGATGATGTGGCCGACGGCGCCGCCGACGGTGATGGTGACTTCGAAGACTTTCATGCTGACTCCCGTTCCATGGTGGCTGCACCCGGCATCTGCCGGGGCTGCTTGCCCATCCGTCCCTGGATGAACGCTCGGATAGTCGGGGGCCGGGCGCCTGGAGGCAAGCCCGGATGTCCCGCTTTGTGACATTGGCCCGGTTGATGACCGGGCGGTCGGGTCAGAGGCGGCGGACGAAGCGGCGGATGCGTTCGGCGGCTTCGACGCACTCGGCCAGCGGGGCGACCAGGGCCATGCGCACGCGGCCGGCGCCCGGGTTGATGCCATTCACTTCGCGGGAGAGGTAGGAACCGGGCACCACGGTGACGTGCTCGCGGGCGAAGAGTTCGCGGGTGAAGGTCGTGTCGTCCACCGGGGTCTTGGCCCAGAGGTAGAAGCCGCCGTCCGGGCGCTGCACGTCGAGCACGCCACCGAGGATGTCGAGCACGGCGTCGTACTTCTCGCGGTACAGGTCGCGGTTGGCGCGCACGTGGGCCTCGTCGTTCCAGGCGGCGACGCTGGCCAGCTGGGTCTGCACGGGCATGGCGCAACCGTGGTAGGTGCGGTACAGCAGGAAGGCCTTGAGGATGGCGGCGTCACCGGCGACGAAACCGGAGCGCAGGCCCGGCAGGTTGGAGCGCTTGGACAGGCTGTGGAACACCACGCAGCGGGCGAAGTCGCTGCGGCCCAGCTCGGCGCAGGCGGTGAGCAGGCCGGCTGGCGGGTTGGCTTCGTCGAAGTACAGCTCGCTGTAGCACTCGTCGGCGGCGATGACGAAGTCATGCTCGTCAGCCAGGGCGATCAGCTTCTTCAGTTGCTCCACCGGTACCAGGGCGCCGGTGGGGTTGCCCGGGGAGCAGAGGAAGAGGATCTGGCAGCGTTTCCACACCTCGACCGGCACGGCGTCGAAGTCGGGGTTGAAGCCGTTTTCCGCCTCGCAGGGCAGGTAGTGGGGTTCGGCTCCGGCCAGCAGGGCTGCGCCTTCGTAGATCTGATAGAAGGGGTTCGGGCTGACCACCAGGCCGTTGTCGGCGCGGTTGACCACGGCTTGGGTGAAGGCGAACAGCGCTTCGCGGGTGCCGTTGACCGGCAGCACGTGGCGCGCGGCATCGAGCCAGCCGGCAGGCACCTTGAAGCGGCGCTCGCACCAGGCGGCGATGGCTTCGCGCAGGGCGGGGATGCCCAGGGTGGTGGGGTAGACGGCGAGCTGGTCGAGGTTGTCGGCCAGGGCCTTGGCGACGAAGTCCGGGGAGCGGTGCTTGGGTTCGCCGATGGAGAGGGCGATGGGCGTGCTGTCGGCCGGGGGCTGGGCGCCGGCGAGCAGGGCGCGGAGCTTTTCGAAGGGGTAGGGCTGCAACTGGTTCAGGGCGTCGTTCATGTGCGGTTCCTGGTGGTGCGGTCGGGCGCGTCAGATGCTGATGCGGCCGAGCTGGGCGTTCTGGCCACTGGCCTCGGAGAGCTGGGAGACGATGGCCGCCTGCAGGCGCTGGCAGAGCTCGGGGTCGGACAGCGGCTGGTTGTCGGCATCGGTGATGAAGAAGACGTCCTCCACCCGTTCGCCGAGGGTGGCGATCTTGGCGTTCTGCAGCGACAGGTCGAAGTCGAGGAAGATGCGCCCGATGCGCGCCAGCAGGCCGGGGCGGTCGGGGGCGATCACTTCCAGCACGGTCACCGGACGCTGGGCGTCGTTGGAGATGGTGACCTCCGGCGGGAAGGCGAAGTGCTTGAGCTGGCGCGGGACGCGGCGCTGGATGATGGCCGGGTACTCGTCGGGGTTCTTCAGCGCGTCGATCAGGCCCTCGCGGATCTCCTGGATGCGCGCCGGGTCGTTGCCGATGGAGCCGCCGGCGGTGTCCAGCACGATGTAGGTGTCGAGGGTGAACTGGCTGGTGGAGGTGATGATCCGCGCGTCGTGGATGTTCAGGTTGAGCTGGCTCATCGCGGCCACGGTCACGGCGAAGAAGTCGTGCTGGTCGGGGGCGTAGATGAAGATCTGGGTGGCGCCTTCGAATTCGCGCTGGGCGGTTTCCTTGATCAGCACCAGCGGGTCGTTGCCGTCCGGGTGCTGGAGGATGGCTTCGGTGTGCCAGGCCACGTCGCTGGCGGTATGGCGCAGGAAGTAGTCGTCGCCGAGCTGGGCCCAGAGCTGCTCGGCGTCGTCCTGGTCGATGCCGTTGCGCACGAGGATGTCGATGGCGGCGACCTGGGTCTGGCGGATCTGCTCTTCGCGGTCCAGGGGGTTCTCCAGGCCGCGGCGCAGGGCGCGCTTGGTCTCGGTGTAGAGCTGGCGCAGCAGGCTGGCGCGCCAGGAGTTCCACAGGCTCGGGTTGGTGGCGTTGATGTCGGCCACGGTGAGCACGTAGAGGTAGTCGAGATGGGTCTGGTCGCCCACCAGGCGGGCGAAGTCGAGGATCACCTGCGGGTCGGAGAGGTCCTTGCGCTGGGCGGTGGTGGACATCACCAGGTGGTTCTGCACCAGCCAGGCCACCAGGCGCGAGTCCCAGGCCGGCAGTTGGTGGCGGGCGCAGAAGGCCTCGGCGTCGATGGCACCCAGTTCTGAGTGGTCGCCACCGCGGCCCTTGCCGATGTCGTGGTAGAGCCCGGCGATGTAGATCAGTTCGGGCTTGGGCAGCTTGTCGATGACCTTGCTGGCGAGGGGGAACTTCTCCGCCAGCTCCGGCCACTTCAGTTTGCGCAGGTGCTTGATGAGGTTGAGGGTGTGGGCGTCGACCGTATAGATGTGGAAGAGGTCGTGCTGCATCTGCCCGATGATGTGGCCGAACTCGGGCAGGTAGCGCCCGAGGATGCCGTAGCGGTTCATGCGGCGCAGGTTGCGGTGGATGCCCTGGGGGGACTTGCACAGCTCGATGAACAGGCTGGTGTTGCGGATGTCGCTGCGGAAGTCGTCGTCGATCAGGTGGCGGCTGTCACGCAGCAGGCGGATGGTGTCGGCGCGCACGCCCTTGATCTCCGGGTGCTGGGCCATCAGCACGAAGATCTCCATGAGGGCGAAGGGGGTACGCTTGAAGACGTTGGGGTGGGCCACCTCGATGTAGCAGTCACGCAGCTGGAAGCGGCTGTTGAGCGGCTGGGCGACGGCGTTCTCGCCGCTGCGCAGGATGACCTCTTCGAAGTGCTGGTTGATCAGGTCGCTGAGTTCGGCGACGGCCATGACCACGCGGTAGTACTTCTGCATGAAGTGTTCGATGGCCTGCTTGGCGTCGCTGCCGTGGAAGCCGAGCAGCCCGGCGAGCTTGCGCTGGTGGTCGAACAGCAGGCGGTCTTCAGCGCGGCCGGCGAGCATGTGCAGGGCGTAGCGGACCTTCCACAGGAACTCCTGGCTGGAGGCGAGCATGCTGCATTCGCTCTCCACGAGGAATCCTTCCTTGACCAGGGCGTGCAGGTTGAGGCTGCCGAACTGGCGGCGGGCGACCCAGAGGATGGTCTGGATGTCGCGCAGGCCGCCGGGGGAGCCCTTCACGTTGGGCTCGAGGTTGTACTCGGTGTCGTTGTACTTGGCGTGGCGGGCCTTCTGCTCCTGGCGCTTGGCGAGGAAGAAGTCCTTGCTGGGCCACATCCGTTCCGGGCTGGTGACCTCCTGCATGCGCCGGCGCAGGGATTCCGGACCGGCGATGGTGCGGCTTTCCATCAGGTTGGTGACGACGGTGAGGTCGGCACGGGCCTCTTCGGCGCATTCGTCCACCGAGCGCACACTCTGGCCGACTTCCAGGCCGATGTCCCAGAGCAGGGTGAGGAAGCCTTCGATCGGTTCGCGGAAGGTCTCGTGGTCGGCGCTGTCCAGCAGGATCAGCAGGTCGATGTCGGAGTAGGGGTGCAGTTCGCCCCGGCCGTAGCCACCGACCGCCAGCAGGGCGATGTCGGCGTCTTCGCTCCAGTCGAAGCGGGCCCAGGCCTCACGCAGGATCTGGTCGACGAACCAGGCGCGGTCCTCGACCAGGCGGCGGATGTCCCGGCCGTTGGCGAAACGGGCGTCGAGTACATCCTTGGCCTGGCGGATGGCCTTCTTGAACGCGGCGATGGGGCTGGACTTCAGCGCCAGTTCGGCCTGGAACTGGCCGCGGTCGAAAAGCTCGGGATCAACCTGCGGCATCTACGGCCTTCCTTATATAGAGGGAACGATCAGGGGGCGGTGCGCGGCAGGGTGTCGTCGCTGCGCAGGGTGAGGATCTCGTAGCCGTCGGCGGTCACCAGGATGGTGTGCTCCCACTGGGCGGAGAGCTTGCGGTCCTTGGTGATGGCGGTCCAGCCGTCGCCCAGCACCTTGGTCTCGGGGCGGCCCTGGTTGATCATCGGCTCGATGGTGAAGGTCATGCCTTCCTTCAGCTCCATGCCGGTGCCGGCACGGCCGTAGTGCAGGACCTGGGGCTCTTCGTGGAACACGGCGCCGATGCCATGGCCGCAGAACTCGCGGACCACCGAGAAGCCGTTCTTCTCGGCGTGCTTCTGGATCACCTCGCCGATGTCGCCCAGGCGGCAGCCCGGCTTGACCAGTTCGATGGCCTTGTACATGCACTCCTGGGTCACCTGGGACAGGCGCTCGGCCCAGACCGGCACCTTGCCGACGTGGAACATGCGGCTGGTGTCGCCGTGGTAGCCGTCCTTGATGACGGTCACGTCGATGTTCAGGGTGTCACCATCCTTCAGCGGCTTCTCGTTGGGAATGCCGTGGCAGACGACGTGGTTGATGGAGGTGCAGATGGACTTGGGGAAGCCCTTGTAGTTCAGCGGGGCGGGAACCGCCTTCTGGACGTTGACGATGTAGTCGTGGCAGATGCGGTCGAGCTCTTCGGTGGTCACCCCGGGCTTGACGTGCTCGCCGATCATCTCCAGCACTTCGGCGGCCAGGCGGCCTGCCACGCGCATTTTCTCGATTTCGTCGGCGGTCTTGATGGTGACGGTCATGGCGGTTCTCAGGCGTATCCGTATGAAGGCGGCAATCTTATCAGCTTCGAGCGGCAAGCCAGAAGCCGCGAGGGCGCTGCGTGCCCTGTCCGGCTTGCCGGTTTCATGTAGCTTGCCGCCACTTTTTATGCTATAAAACGCGCCGCTTTACGGGCAGTGGTGCCCGCAAGGCTCAAACCCACACACGTATCGACACGGTCTCCTGGGTGCCCGCAAGGGTTGGATATCGGGATACGTGGAGGCCTAACCCGACTTATCGAGGAATTGAGATGTCCCAAGTCAACATGCGCGACATGCTGAAGGCCGGTGTGCACTTCGGCCACCAGACCCGTTACTGGAACCCGAAAATGGGCAAGTACATTTTCGGCGCGCGCAACAAGATCCACATCATCAACCTGGAAAAAACCCTGCCGATGTTCAACGAGGCCCTGTCCTTCGTTGAGAAGCTGGCTGCAGGCAAGAACAAGATCCTGTTCGTCGGCACCAAGCGTTCCGCTGGCAAGATCGTCCGCGAAGAAGCTGCTCGTTGCGGCTCCCCGTACGTCGATCACCGCTGGCTGGGCGGCATGCTGACCAACTACAAGACCATCCGTCAGTCCATCAAGCGCCTGCGCGACCTGGAAACCCAGGCCCAGGACGGCACCTTCGCCAAGCTGACCAAGAAAGAAGCCCTGATGCGCACCCGCGACCTCGAGAAGCTCGAGCGCAGCCTGGGTGGTATCAAGGACATGGGCGGTCTGCCGGATGCTCTGTTCGTGATCGACGTCGACCACGAGCGTATCGCCATCACCGAAGCCAACAAGCTGGGCATCCCGGTCATCGGCGTTGTCGATACCAACAGCAGCCCGGAAGGCGTTGACTACGTCATCCCCGGTAACGACGACGCCATCCGCGCCGTTCAGCTGTACCTGGCTGCCATGGCCGACGCCGTCATCCGCGGCCGTCAGAACGCCGCTGGCGGTCCGGACGAGTTCGTCGAGGAAGCCGCTTCCGAGGCAGCCGAAGGCTGATTTCGGAGCGCTCCAGCGTTACCCGGTGCGCAGGAAGGGGGCTAGGCCCCCTTTTTGCCACCTCACAGAATTGTTTGCCCGGGTTGCCGGGCTGAATGGTTGAAAACCTATTCAAGAGGATTGCGACATGGCAGAGATTACTGCAGCCCTGGTGAAAGAACTGCGTGAGCGTACCGGCCTGGGCATGATGGATTGCAAGAAGGCCCTGACCGCCGCTGACGGCGACATCGAGAAGGCCATCGACGACATGCGCGCCGCTGGCGCCATCAAGGCCGCCAAGAAGTCCGGCAACATCGCTGCCGAAGGCTCCATCGCGGTCAAGGTTGCCGACGACAACAAGGCTGCCGTCATCATCGAAGTCAACTCCCAGACCGACTTCCTGGCTCTGCAGGACGACTTCAAGGCCTTCGTTGCCGCCTCCGTCGAGCAGGCCTACAACGAGAAGCTGACCGACGCTGCTCCGCTGGTCGCCTCCCGCGAAGAAGCCCGCCTGGCCCTGGTTGCCAAGACCGGCGAGAACGTCAACATCCGTCGTCTGGCCCGTGTCGAGGGTGACGTAGTAGGTGCCTACCTGCACGGCCACCGCATCGGTGTTCTGGTGAACCTGAAGGGCGGCAACGTCGAGCTGGCCAAAGACATCGCCATGCACGTCGCTGCCAGCAACCCGCAGTTCCTGAACGCTTCCGAGGTTTCCGAAGAAGCCATCGCCAAGGAAAAGGAAATCTTCCTGGCCCTGAACGCCGACAAGATCGCCGGCAAGCCGGAGAACATCGTGGAGAACATGGTCAAGGGCCGTATCTCCAAGTTCCTGGCCGAAGCCAGCCTGGTCGAGCAGCCGTTCGTCAAGGATCCGGAAGTCAAGGTTGGTGAGCTGGCCAAGAAAGCCGGTGCCGAAATCGTTTCCTTTGTTCGCTTCGAAGTGGGCGAGGGCATCGAGAAGGTGGAAGTGGACTTCGCTGCCGAAGTAGCTGCCCAGGTCGCTGCCACCCAGCAATAAGACGGCCTCGGCTGTCGCCCCGCAAGAGGCTGCCCGCTCACGCGCGCGGCCTCTTCGTCAAACTGGGGAACCCATTTGGGGCAGGTTCCGTGGCGTGCGCCTGGCGTTCGCCATCGGCATGGCCAGCGCCATACCCCGCGTACCGGGCCTCTGGCCCATGAATTCGAAAAACGCCGCAGGAGAGACTCGTAATGGCTCAGCAGGTGAGTGGTCGTCAACCTCGCTATAAACGCATTCTGCTCAAACTCAGCGGCGAAGCGCTGATGGGGTCCGAGGAGTTCGGCATCGATCCGAAGGTCCTGGACCGCATGGCGCTGGAGATCGGTCAACTGGTCGGCATCGGTGTCCAGGTCGGCCTGGTGATCGGTGGCGGCAACCTGTTCCGTGGTGCGGCCCTGAGTGCGGCCGGCATGGACCGGGTGACCGGCGACCACATGGGCATGCTCGCCACCGTGATGAACGGCCTGGCCATGCGCGATGCCCTGGAACGCTCCAACATTCCCGCGCTGGTGATGTCGGCCATCTCCATGGTCGGCGTGACCGATCATTACGACCGCCGCAAGGCGATGCGCCACCTCAAGAGTGGCGAAGTGGTGATCTTCTCCGCCGGCACCGGCAACCCCTTCTTCACCACCGACTCGGCTGCCTGCCTGCGGGCCATCGAGATCGACGCCGACGTCGTGCTGAAGGCGACCAAGGTGGATGGCGTGTACACTGCCGATCCCTTCAAGGACCCCAATGCCGAGAAGTTCGAGCGCCTGACCTACGACGAGGTGCTGGATCGCAAGCTGGGGGTGATGGACCTGACCGCCATCTGCCTGTGCCGTGACCAGCAGATGCCGCTGCGGGTCTTCAACATGAACAAGCCCGGTGCCCTGCTGAACATCGTGGTGGGCGGCGCCGAAGGAACCCTGATCGAGGAGGGCGAACAATGATCAACGAGATCAAGAAGGACGCGCAGGAGCGCATGAAGAAAACCCTGGAGGCCCTGGATCACGCCTTCGCCAAGATCCGCACCGGCCGCGCTCACCCGAGCATCCTGGACAGCGTGATGGTCTCCTACTACGGCGCCGATACTCCCCTGCGCCAGGTCGCCAACGTGGTGGCCGAGGACTCCCGCACCCTCGCCCTGACCGTGTTCGACAAGAGCATGATCCAGGCGGTCGAGAAGGCCATCATGACCTCCGACCTGGGCCTGAACCCGGCCACCGCCGGTACCACCATCCGCGTTCCCATGCCGGCCCTGACCGAGGAAACCCGCAAGGGTTACACCAAGCAGGCCCGTGCCGAAGCCGAGAACTCCCGCGTGGCCGTGCGCAACATCCGTCGTGATGCGCTCGCCCAGCTGAAGGACCTGGTGAAGGAAAAGGAAATCAGCGAAGACGAAGAGCGTCGTGCTGCTGATGAGGTCCAGAAGCTCACCGACAAGTACGTTGGCGAGATCGACAAGGCCCTGGAGGCCAAAGAAGCCGACCTGATGGCGGTCTGACGGCGTTCTGAAATGGAAAAGAAAGGCGTTTCTCCAGCGGTCCCGCGGCATGTGGCGATCATCATGGATGGCAACAATCGCTGGGCCAAGAAGCGCCTGCTCCCCGGCGTCGCCGGCCACAAGGCCGGTGTCGACGCGGTCCGTGCGGTCATCGAGGTCTGCGCGGATGCAGGGGTGGATGTGCTCACCCTCTTCGCCTTCTCCAGTGAGAATTGGCAGCGCCCGGCCGACGAGGTCAGTGCGCTCATGGAGCTGTTCCTCGGTGCCTTGCGGCGCGAGGCGCGGCGACTCAACGACAACGGTATCCGCCTGCGTATCATTGGCGACCGTTCCCGCTTTCACCCCGAGCTGCAGGCCGCCATGCGCGAGGCCGAGCTGCTGACAGCGGGGCACAATCGTTTCACCCTGCAGATCGCCGCCAACTACGGTGGGCAATGGGACATCACCCAGGCTGCCCAACGGCTGGCGCGTGAAGTCCAGGCCGGCCACCTCCAGGTGGACGAGATCACGCCCGGGCTCTTGCAGAACTGCCTGGCCACGGGTGACCTGCCGCTTCCCGACCTGTGCATCCGCACCGGTGGCGAGCACCGCATCAGCAATTTCCTGCTCTGGCAGCTGGCATACGCCGAGCTTTATTTCTCCGACCTGTTCTGGCCCGACTTCAAGCACGACGCCATGCGCAAGGCCCTGGCGGACTTCGCCACGCGCCAGCGCCGCTTCGGCAAGACCAGTGAACAAATAGAGGCCGAGGCCCGTCCCTGATGCTCAAGCAACGAATCATCACCGCTCTCGTGCTGCTGCCGATCGCCCTTGGGGGCTTCTTCCTCCTGGATGGTGCGGCCTTTGCGCTGTTCATCGGTGCCGTGGTGACGCTTGGAGCCTGGGAGTGGGCGCGCCTGGCAGGGCACGAGTCCCAGGGCGTCCGTGTCGGCTATGCCGCTGTCGTCGCCGTGGCGCTGCTGGCCCTTTATCAATTGCCGGCGTTGGCGCCGCTGGTCCTGTTGCTGGGTGTGCTCTGGTGGGGGGCGGCCACCGTCCTGGTGCTGGGCTACCCCGAGAGCAGTCGCCATTGGCGGGCCCAGGCCAGCAAATGGGTGATCGGTCTGCTGATCCTGCTGCCGGCCTGGCAAGGGCTGGTGCTGTTCAAGCAGTGGCCGCTGGCGAACCTGCTCATCCTTGCGGTGATGGTGCTGGTCTGGGCAGCGGACATCGGTGCCTACTTCTCCGGCAAGGCCTTCGGCAAGCGCAAGCTGGCCCCGGCAGTAAGCCCTGGCAAGAGCTGGGAGGGGCTGATCGGTGGGCTCTTCACCTGCCTCCTCATCACGTTGTGTGTCGGCCTCTACCGCGGCTGGTCCGGCGGTGAGCTCGTGCTGGGGCTACTGGGTGCGGCAGTGGTGGTGCTGATCTCGGTGGTGGGTGACCTGACCGAGAGCATGTTCAAGCGCCAGTCCGGCATCAAGGACAGCAGCAACCTGCTGCCTGGCCATGGTGGCGTGTTGGATCGCATCGACAGCCTCACCGCTGCCATTCCGGTGTTCGCCACCCTGTTGTGGGTCGCGGGCTGGGGCGCATTGTGAATCGTCCTCTGCGCGTTTCAGTGCTGGGGGGCACGGGCTCCATCGGGCTCAGCACCTTGGATGTGATTGCCCGCCATCCCCAGCGTTATGAAGCCTTCGCCATCAGCGGCTTTTCCCGCCTGGCGGAGCTGCAAGCCCTGTGCATCCGGCACCGACCGCGTTTCGCGGTGGTACCCGATGCATCGGCCGCGCGCGTCCTGCAGGACGCGCTGATTAGGGCTGGTCTCGACACCCGTGTGCTGTCGGGAGAAGCGGGACTGTGTGAAATCGCCGCGCATCCGGAGGTGGATGCGGTGATGGCCGCCATTGTCGGTGCGGCAGGGTTGCGTCCGACCCTGGCGGCGGTCGAGGCAGGCAAGCGTGTACTGCTGGCCAACAAGGAGGCGCTGGTGATGTCCGGCGCCCTGTTCATCCAGGCAGTGCGTCGCCATGGTGCGGTGCTGCTGCCGATCGACAGCGAGCACAATGCGATCTTCCAGTGCCTGCCCGGTGACTATGGGCGTGGCCTTGCACAGGTCGGTGTGCGCCGCATCCTGCTCACGGCCTCGGGAGGCCCTTTCCGCGAGACGCCTCTGGAAGCGCTGGCTAATGTGACGCCGGAGCAGGCGTGCGCCCATCCCAACTGGTCCATGGGGCGGAAGATCTCCGTCGATTCGGCCAGCATGATGAACAAGGGGTTGGAGTTGATCGAGGCCTGCTGGCTGTTCGATGCGGCGCCATCCCAGGTCGAGGTGGTGATCCACCCGCAGAGCGTCATTCATTCCCTCGTCGACTACGTCGATGGTTCGGTGCTGGCGCAGCTCGGCAACCCGGACATGCGCACTCCGATCGCTCATGCGCTGGCATGGCCGGAGCGTGTGGATTCCGGTGTCGCGCCGCTCGATCTTTTCCGTGTCGGTCGGCTCGACTTCCAGGAGCCCGATGAGGGGCGCTTTCCCTGCCTGCGCCTGGCTCGTCAGGCGGCCGAGGCGGGTGGCAGTGCGCCGGCCATGCTCAATGCCGCCAACGAAATCGCCGTTGCGGCCTTCCTCGGGCGGCGGATTCGCTTCACCGAGATCGCGAGTATCATCGACGAGGTGCTGAACCGAGAGGCGGCGCTGGCGGTCGAATCGCTCGACGCCGTGGTCGAGGCGGACGCCCGCGCTCGTGCAGCGGCTCAGCAATGGCTGGTACGGAACGGGCGCTGAGCCCGAAGGTGGTTCGATGAACGCGCTCTACATGTTCGTGGGCACCCTGGTGGCACTCGGGGTGCTGGTGACTTTCCACGAGTTCGGTCACTTCTGGGTGGCGCGCCGCTGCGGCGTCAAGGTGCTGCGGTTCTCCGTCGGCTTCGGTACGCCGCTGGTGCGTTGGCATGATCGCCATGGCACTGAGTTCGTCATCGCAGCCATCCCCTTGGGCGGCTACGTCAAGATGCTCGACGAGCGCGAGACCGACGTCGAGATTCCGCCCGAACAGCTCGGTCAAACCTTTAATCGCAAGAGCGTCGGCCAGCGCATCGCCATCGTTGCGGCAGGGCCGGTGGCCAACTTCATCCTGGCGCTGGTGTTCTTCTGGGTGCTGGCCATGCTGGGCAGTCAGCAGGTTCGCCCGGTGATCGGTGCCGTAGCGCCGGACAGCATCGCGGCGCGTGCCGGCCTGGTGCCCGGACAGGAAATCGTCTCGGTGGACGGCAAGGCAGTGACCGGCTGGGGCGGCGTCAATCTCCAGCTCGTGCGCCGTCTGGGCGAGTCCGGGACCTTGGATGTGCAGGTTCGCGAGGCTGGCTCGACTGTGGATACGTCCGTGCAGTTGCGGCTCGACAACTGGCTCAAGGGGGCCGAAGAGCCTGACACCATCGGCTCGCTCGGCATCACGCCGTGGCGCCCGGCCTTGTCGCCTGTGGTAGGCGAGGTTCCGGACGGCCCCGGCAAGGCCGCCGGGCTGCAGGTGGGGGATCGCATTCTCGCGCTGGACGATGTTCGTCTGGACGACTGGCAGCAACTGGTGGACTACGTCCGCCCCCGTGCCGGTCAGGCGGTCCTGGTCCGCTATGAGCGTGCCGGGCAGGTGGCCGACGTCTCCATCACCCTGGGCAGTGCCGGGGAAGGCGAGGCGCGCCGCGGCTTCATGGGCGTAGGCGTCAAGCCGGTCGACTGGCCGCCGGAGATGCTGCGCGAAGTGGCTTTCGGGCCGCTGGATGCGGTCGCCGAGGCGGCGGCACGCACCTGGTCCATGAGTCTGCTAACTCTGGATTCCCTAAAGAAAATGTTGCTCGGCGAGCTCTCGGTAAAAAACTTGAGCGGGCCGATAACCATTGCTAAAGTGGCGGGCGCTTCGGCCCAGTCGGGCGTGGGGGATTTCCTGAATTTCCTGGCCTACCTGAGCATAAGCCTGGGGGTTCTCAATCTACTGCCAGTTCCCGTCCTGGACGGGGGGCACCTGCTGTTCTACCTGATCGAATGGGCGCGTGGCCGGCCATTGTCAGAACGGGTGCAAGCTTGGGGGGTACAGATCGGTATCAGTCTGGTCGTCGGGGTCATGCTACTGGCCTTAGTGAATGATCTGAGCCGGCTGTAACGCGTCACTGAATTCCGGATCTGCCGCCCTATGCGGCAGATTCCTTATTATCAGTTGGAAAAAAAGGACTTCATGAAACGCCTGCTGCTAACCGCGGTGTTTGCCGCACTCATGATCGGCAAAGTTCACGCCGAGTCCTTCACCATATCCGACATCCGCGTCAACGGCCTGCAGCGTGTATCCGCAGGCAGCGTCTTCGGCGCCCTGCCGCTGAACGTAGGCGACCAGGCTGATGATCGCCGCCTGGTCGAAGCCACCCGTGCCCTGTTCAAGACCGGTTTCTTCCAGGACATCCAGCTCGGCCGCGACGGCGGTGTGCTGGTCATCAGCGTAGTCGAACGTCCGTCCATCTCCAGCATCGAGATCGAGGGCAACAAGGCCATCAGTACCGAAGACCTGCTGAAGGGTCTCAAGCAGTCCGGCCTCTCCGAGGGTGAAATCTTCCAGCGTGCGACCCTCGAGGGCGTGCGTAACGAGCTGCAGCGCCAGTACGTGGCCCAGGGTCGTTACTCCGCGGAGATTGAGGCTGACGTGATTCCCCAGCCGCGCAACCGCGTCGCGCTGAAGATCAACATCAACGAAGGTACGGTCGCTGCGATCCAGCACATCAACGTCGTCGGCAACACCGTGTTCCCCGACGAAGACCTGATCAATCTGTTCGAGCTGAAGACCACCAACTGGCTGTCCTTCTTCAAGAACGACGACAAGTACGCCCGCGAAAAGCTCTCCGGTGACCTGGAGCGCCTGCGCTCCTACTACCTGGACCGCGGCTACATCAACATGGACATCTCCTCCACCCAGGTGTCCATCACCCCCGACAAGAAGCACGTCTACATCACCGTCAACGTCGATGAAGGCCAGAAATACACCATTCGCGACGTGAAGCTCTCTGGCGACCTCAAGGTGCCCGAGGAGGAAGTGAAGGCGCTGCTGCTGGTCAAGGAAGGGCAGGTGTTCTCCCGCAAGGTGATGACCACCACCTCCGAGCTGATAACCCGTCGCCTGGGCAACGAGGGCTACACCTTCGCCAACGTCAACGGCATCCCCCAGACCCACGACGAAGACCACACCGTCTCCGTGACCTTCGCCGTCGACCCAGGCAAGCGTGCCTACGTCAACCGCATCAACTTCCGTGGCAACACCAAGACCGAAGACCAGGTGCTGCGTCGTGAAATGCGCCAGATGGAAGGTGGCTGGGCGTCGACCTACCTGATCGACCAGTCCAAGACCCGCCTCGAGCGCCTGGGCTTCTTCAAGGAAGTGAACGTCGAGACCCCGCAGGTGCCGGGTACCGATGACCAGGTTGACGTGAACTACACCGTCGAAGAGCAGCCTTCCGGCTCCATCACCGCCAGCGTGGGCTTCGCCCAGAGCGCGGGCTTGATCCTGGGCGGCTCCATCAGCCAGAACAACTTCCTCGGTACCGGCAACAAGGTCAGCATCGGCCTGACCCGTTCTGAGTACCAGACCCGCTACAACTTCGGCTTCGTCGACCCCTACTGGACCGTCGATGGCGTCAGCCTGGGCTACAACGCCTTCTACCGCACCACTGACTACAACAAGCTGGACGTGGACGTTTCCAGCTACTCCGTGGACAGCCTGGGTGGTGGTGTGAGCGTCGGCTACCCGATCAGCGAGACGTCCCGCCTGACCTTCGGCCTGACCGTACAGCAGGACGAGATCGGCACCGGCCGCTACACCGTCGACGAGATCTTCAACTTCATCAAGAACGAAGGCGACAAGTACCTGAACTTCAAGGGATCGATCGGCTGGTCCGAGTCCACCCTGAACAAGGGCGTGATGGCAACCCGTGGCCACTCCCAGAGCCTGGTGCTGGAAACCACCATTCCCGGCAGCGACCTGTCGTTCTACAAGCTCGACTACCGTGGCCAGGTCTTCACCCCGCTGACCCAGAACACCGCGCTGCGCTGGCACACCGAGCTGGGCTACGGCGACAGCTACGGCTCCACCTCTGAACTGCCGTTCTACGAGCACTACTTCGCGGGCGGCTTCAACTCCGTACGCGGTTTCAAGGACAGCAGCCTCGGCCCGCGCAGTACGCCGAGCAAGGGCACCAACCCCGGTACTTTGGCTGACCCGGACCAGGATCCGCTGCCCTTCGGTGGCAACGTGCTGGTGCAGGGCGGCGTCGAGTACCTTTTCCCGCTGCCGTTCGTGAAGGATCAGCGCCAGCTGCGTACCGTGCTGTTCTGGGATGTGGGCAACGTGTTCGACACCAGTTGCTCGTCCACGGCGAAGAACTGCAGCAACATCAACCTGGGTGAGCTTGCCAGCTCGGTGGGTGTGGGCTTGACCTGGATCACGGCGTTGGGCCCGCTGAGCTTCAGCCTGGGCATGCCGATCAAGAAGCCCGACAATGCCGACACCCAGGTGTTCCAGTTCTCCCTGGGCCAGACCTTCTAAGTGTTTTGATCAAGACGACAACAGTATTTGTTGCAGGAGTGCATCGTGCGTAAGTTGACTCAACTCGTTCTGGTAGCCGCGGCCATGATGGCCACCCCGGCGTTCGCCGAAATGAAGATCGCGGTACTGAACTACCAAATGGCGCTCCTGGAGTCCGACGCTGCCAAGAAGTACGCCGTCGACGCCGAGAAGAAGTTCGGTCCTCAGTTGAACAAGCTTAAGACCCTGGAAAGCGACGCCAAGCGCATCCAGGACCGCCTGGTCAAGGAAGGCGAGAAGATGCAGCAGGCCGAGCGCGAGCGCCTCGAGCTCGAATTCAAGCAGAAGGCCCGTGACTTCCAGTTCCAGTCCAAGGAACTGAACGAAGCCAAGGCCGTGGCTGACCGCGACATGCTCAAGCAGCTGAAGCCGAAGCTGGACCAGGCCGTCGAGGAGGTCCTGAAGAAGGGCTCCTATGACCTGGTGCTGGAGCGTGGTGCCGTGATTGACGTGAAGCCTCAGTTCGACATCACCCGCCAGGTCATCGAGCGCATGAACCAGCTGCGCTGAACATGACAGCCGTCTCTTACACCCTCGGCCAACTGGCCGAGCGCCTCGGTGCCGCCGTGCGCGGCAACGAAGCGCGCGTGATCAGTGGGCTGGCCACCCTGCAGGATGCCAGCCCGGATCAGTTGACCTTCCTGGCCAACCCCCAGTACCGCAAGTTCCTCGCAGAAACCCGTGCTGGTGCCGTCCTGCTCACTGCAGGCGATGCCGAAGGCTTTGCGGGGGATGCGCTGGTGGTGCCGGACCCCTACCTGGCCTATGCGCGCCTGTCGCACCTGTTCGATCCCAAGCCGGTTGCCGCTGCGGGCATCCACCCGTCTGCCGTCGTTGCAGCGGATGCGCAGGTCGACCCCAGCGCGGGCATCGGGCCGGGTGTGGTGATCGAGTCGGGAGCCCGTATCGGGGCAGGCGTGACCATCGGTGCCTACAGCGTCATCGGTGCGCGCAGCGTCATCGGTGAAGGCGGTTGGCTGGCTCCGCGTGTGACCCTCTATCACGACGTGAAGATCGGCAAGCGCGTGGTCATCCAGTCTGGTGCCGTGATCGGCGGTGAAGGCTTCGGCTTCGCCAAGGAAAAGGGTGTCTGGCAGAAGATCGCGCAGATCGGCGGCGTGACCCTGGGCGACGATGTCGAAGTTGGTGCCAACACCACCATCGACCGCGGCGCCCTGTCCGACACGCTCATCGGCAACGGCGTGAAACTGGATAACCAGATCATGATCGCCCACAACGTGCAGGTCGGTGACAATACCGCCATGGCCGGCTGCGTGGGCATCTCCGGCAGCACCAAGATCGGCCGCAACTGCATGATCGCAGGCGGCGTCGGCATGGTCGGGCACATCGAGGTGTGCGACAACGTGTTCGTCACCGGGATGACCATGGTGACCCGCAACATCACTGAGCCGGGTGCCTATTCCTCCGGTACCGCCATGCAGACAGCAGCGGACTGGAAGAAGAGCGCCGCCCGGATTCGTCAACTGGACGACATGGCGCGTCGTCTGCAACAGCTGGAAAAGCGCCTGGCGGCAGTGACCCCGGGCGGGGATGCTTCATCTGATGCGTGACCCGCGCAGCGCCGCGCGTCCCAAATCCCCATTCAAGGCTCCAGGAATATGATGGACATCAACGAGATTCGCGAATATCTGCCGCACCGCTACCCTTTCCTTCTGGTGGATCGGGTCGTGGACCTGGATATCGAAGGCAAGCGCATTCGCGCCTACAAGAATGTCAGCATCAACGAGCCATTCTTCAACGGCCATTTCCCTGAGCACCCCATCATGCCGGGCGTGCTGATCATCGAGGCAATGGCCCAGGCGGCGGGGATCCTTGGTTTCAAGATGCTCGACGTCAAGCCGGCCGACGGCACCCTCTACTACTTTGTCGGTTCGGACAAGCTGCGTTTCCGCCAGCCAGTGCTGCCGGGTGACCAGTTGATCCTCGAGGCGCGATTCCTCAGCGTCAAACGCGGGATCTGGAAGTTCGAATGCAAGGCCAACGTCGATGGCAAGGAAGTCTGCTCGGCCGAGATCATCTGTGCGGAACGCAAGCTATGAGTTTGATTGACCCTCGCGCCATCATCGATCCGTCGGCGAAGCTGGCGGATGGCGTTCAGGTCGGCCCCTGGTCGATCGTTGGACCCGATGTGGAAATCGGCGAGGGTACCGTGGTCGGTCCTCACGTGGTCATCAAGGGGCCGACCCGCATTGGTAGGCATAACCGCATCTACCAATTCTCCTCGGTCGGGGAGGACACCCCCGACCTGAAGTACAAGGGCGAGCCCACTCGCCTGGTGATCGGCGATCACAATGTGATCCGCGAAGGCGTCACCATCCATCGCGGCACGATCCAGGACCGAGCGGAGACCACCATCGGCGATCACAACCTGCTGATGGCCTATGTACACGTCGGGCATGACAGCGTCATCGCCAACCACTGCATCCTGGTCAACAACACCGCGCTGGCGGGGCATGTCCATGTCGACGACTGGGCGATCCTTTCCGGCTTCACCCTGGTCCACCAGTTCTGCCGCATCGGCGCCCACAGCTTTTCCGGCATGGGCACCGCCATCGGCAAGGATGTCCCGGCCTACGTCACCGTCTTCGGCAACCCTGCCGAAGCTCGCAGCATGAACTTCGAGGGCATGCGCCGTCGTGGTTTCAGTGCCGAGGCCATCCAGGCCCTGCGCAGGGCCTATAAGGTGGTCTATCGCCAGGGGCTGACGGTCGAGCAGGCCCTGGCCGAGTTGGCCGAGTCCGCCGCCCAGTTCCCCGAGGTGGCCGTGTTCCGCGACTCCATCCAGTCTTCAACCCGCGGCATCACCCGCTGAGCCATGGCCCGTCCCCTGCGCATCGCGCTGGTCGCTGGCGAGGCGTCCGGTGACATCCTCGGCTCCGGCCTGATGAAGGCCCTCAAGGCCCACCGCCCCGATATCGAGTTCATCGGCGTTGGCGGTCCCTTGATGGAGGCCGAGGGCCTGGTTTCCTACTTCCCGATGGAGCGCCTGGCGGTGATGGGGCTGGTGGAGGTGCTCGGACGCCTTCCCGAGCTGCTCCGTCGACGCAAGCACCTCATCCGTACCCTGATCGAGGCACGGCCCGATGTCTTCATTGGCATCGATGCGCCTGATTTCACCCTGGGTGTCGAGCTCAAGCTGCGCCAGGCGGGTATCCGCACCGTGCATTACGTCAGCCCCTCGGTATGGGCGTGGCGGCAGAAGCGCGTGCTGAAGATCCGCGACGCCTGCGACCTCATGCTCACCCTGTTCCCCTTCGAAGCGCGCTTCTACGAAGAGCACCAGGTGCCGGTCCGCTTCGTCGGGCATCCGCTGGCGGACACCATCCCCCTTGAGGCGGACCGCGCCGCCGCCCGGCAGGCCCTTGACCTGCCTGCCGAGGGCAGTGTCGTCGCGCTCATGCCCGGTAGCCGGGGTGGCGAAGTCGGCAAGCTCGGTGCGCTGTTCCTCGATGCTGCCGAGCAGCTCCGCACGCTGCGTCCCGGAATCCGGTTCGTACTGCCGTGCGCCAATGCCGCGCGCCGTGAGCAGCTGGAGCAGATGCTGGCTGGGCGCGACCTGCCGCTGACCCTGCTCGATGGACGCTCGCACCAGGCGTTGGCCGCCTGCGATGCCGTTCTGATCGCATCCGGCACCGCCACCCTGGAGGCGCTGCTCTACAAGCGCCCGATGGTGGTGGCCTACCGGCTGGCGCCACTCACCTACACGATCCTGAGGCGCCTGGTGAAGAGTCCTTATGTATCGCTGCCTAACCTGCTGGCCCAGCGCCTGCTCGTGCCGGAGCTGATCCAGGACGCCGCAACCCCCGAAGCCCTGGCCCAGACCCTGTCGCCGTTGCTCGACGGCGGCGAGGCGCAGACCGAGGGTTTCGACACCATTCATCGCGCCCTGCGTCGCGATGCATCCGAAGAAGCCGCCCAGGCGGTGTTGCAACTGGCGGAGGCGCGCTGATGCAAATGGGCATGGATTTCGACCTGGTCGAGGAGCTGGTGGCAGGCGTCGACGAAGTCGGTCGTGGCCCGCTGTGCGGTCCGGTGGTGACGGCTGCCGTCATCCTCGACCCGGCCCGCCCGATCCTGGGCCTGAACGACTCCAAGAAGCTCTCCGAGGCACGCCGCGAGGCGCTGTTCGATGAGATTCGCGAGAAGGCACTGGCCTGGTGCATCGCCCGGGCCGAGGTCGAGGAAATCGACCAGCTGAACATCCTGCACGCCACCATGCTGGCCATGCAGCGTGCGGTGGAGGGGCTCTCCGTGACCCCGAAGCTGGCCCTCATCGATGGCAACCGTTGCCCCAGGCTCGCCGTACCCAGCGCGCCTGTTGTCCAGGGTGATGCGAAAGTCCCAGCGATTGCGGCCGCGTCCATCCTGGCCAAGGTCTCCCGGGACCGTGAAATGGCCGAGCTGGACGCGCTCTACCCGGGCTACGGCCTGGCCGGGCACAAGGGTTACCCGACCCCGGTGCACCTCGAGGCGCTGAAACGCCTCGGTCCTACGGCGATCCACCGGCGTTCGTTCGCGCCCGTCCGGGAGCTGCTCGAAACCGGGCACTGATCCGCCACCCTGATCGTCTGATCTCGTCTCAAGGCCCGCGTGGCTTCGCGGACGCCATGCGCTGCCTCTCAGTCGGCAACCGGGCGCCCCAGCGAGATCATCTTTCCGCTGCGATACTTCATCCGGGTATTCCAGCGTTTCACTGAGTGCCGCCATAAGCGGCCCAAGGAGTTCCTCATGCAAGACATGGCCAACCTGGTGGTCAACTCGCTCAACGGCTTTATCTGGGGCAAGGTCCTGATCTGGCTGCTGGTGGGCTGCGGCCTGTACTTCACCGTCCGCCTCGGGCTGATCCAGTTCCGCCACTTCGGGCACACCTTCAGCGTGCTCAAGGGCAGTCGCCAGGCCGATGATTCCGGCATTTCCTCCTTCCAGGCCCTGTGCACCTCCCTGGCCGCACGGGTCGGCACCGGCAACGTCGCCGGTGTGGCCGTCGCCATCACCCTGGGCGGCCCTGGCGCAGTGTTCTGGATGTGGATGATCGCGATGGTCGGCATGGCCACCGGCTTCGTCGAGGCGACCCTGGCCCAGCTGTTCAAGATCCGTGACGACAAGGGGCAGTTCCGCGGTGGCCCGGCCTACTACATGGAGAAAGGCCTCGGTGCTCGCTGGATGGGCGTGCTGTTCTCGCTGTTCCTGATCCTGGCCTTCGGTTTCGTCTTCAACTCGGTCCAGGCCAACACCATCAGCGGCGCCATGCAGGGTGCGTTCGGCGTGCCGCTGTGGATCAGCGGCCTCGCCCTGGTGGCGATCACGGCGCTGATCATCTTCGGTGGCCTGCGCTCCATTGCCCGCTTCTCCGAGCTGGCAGTGCCCTTCATGGCGGTCGCCTACCTGCTGGTGGCCGTGGTGCTGATCATCACCCAGGCCAGCGAACTGCCCGGCATCCTGGTGATGATCGTCAAGAGTGCCTTCGGCTGGCACGAAGCGGCGGCCGGCGGCATTGGCGCGGCGATCATGAACGGCTTCAAGCGTGGCCTGTTCTCCAACGAGGCGGGCATGGGCTCGGCGCCCAACGCGGCCGCCTCGGCGACGCCCTATCCGCCGCACCCGGCCTCCCAGGGCTACGTGCAGATGGCCGGTGTGTTCATCGACACCCTGCTGATCTGCACCGCGTCGGCGGCCATCATCCTCCTGGCCGGCCCGCAGGAAGGCGAGGGCATCATGTTGGTGCAGAACGCGCTGACCAGCCAGGTGGGCCTGTGGGGCAAGTACTTCCTGGCGGTGATCATCCTGTTCTTCGCCTTCACCTCCATCGTCGCCAACTACTTCTACGCCGAGAACTGCCTGGTGTTCCTCGAGCACAACCACCCGGGCGGCCTGCTGGTCTTCCGCCTGGCGGTGCTGGGGATGGTGATGTTCGGCGCCCTGGCGTCGCTGCCCTTCGTCTGGAACCTGGCGGACGTGTCCATGGGGCTGATGGCGATCACCAACCTGATCGCCATCCTGTTGCTCTCCAACCTGGCCATCAAGCTGGCCCGGGACTATAACGCCCAGCGCAAGGCCGGCAAGCTGCCGACCTTCGATGCCAACCAGTACCCGGAGATCCAGGACAAGCTGGAACCCGGCATCTGGGACGATCGCCGCTGACCCCGGTTCGGCGCTGAGCGCAAACCTGTAGCTTTACCATCGGGCCCGGTACAATCCGGGCCCTGCCGTTTCTGCCTCTTCCAAAGGATCGTCATGACCGTTTCCTTCGTGCATCTCCGTCTCCATTCCGAGTACTCCCTGGTCGACGGCCTGGTGCGGGTCAAGCCCCTGATCAAGGCCGTGGCGGCTGCCGGCATGCCAGCGGTGGCGGTCACTGACCAGAGCAACATGTGCTCCCTGGTCAAGTTCTACAAGGCGGCCCAGGGTGGCGGCATCAAGCCCATCTGTGGCGCCGACATCTGGCTGGCGAGCCTGGACGAAGACGGCCCCCTCAGCCGCATGACGCTGCTGGCGATGGACGGCAAGGGCTATCGCAACCTCACCGAGTTGATCTCCCGTGGCTGGTCCGATGGCCAGAGCAACGGCCTGGTGATCATCCAGCGCGACTGGGTGAAGGAAGCCGCCGAAGGCCTGATCGCTCTGTCCGGCGCGAAGGAAGGCGAGATCGGCATGGCGCTGCTCAACGGCGACCCGGCAGCCGCCGAACGACTGCTGGCGGAGTGGCAGGCGGTGTTCCCGGATCGCTTCTACCTGGAGCTGCAACGCACCGGCCGCGTCAATGACGAGGAACATGTGCACGCGGCCGTGGCCCTGGCGGATCGCTGCGGAGCGCCGCTGGTGGCGACCAACGACGTGCGCTTTATCAAGGTCGACGACTTCGAGGCCCACGAGACCCGCGTGTGCATCGGCGAAGGCCGGACCCTCGATGACCCCCGCCGGCCGCGCAACTACTCCAACCAGCAGTACCTGAAGTCGCCGGAAGAGATGGCCGAGCTGTTCAGCGACCTCCCCGACGCCATCGAGAACACCGTCGAGATCGCCCGGCGCTGCAACATCGACGTGCGCCTGGGCAAGCACTTCCTGCCCGACTTCCCGACGCCCAATGGCATGGGCATCGACGACTACCTGCGCCACGCCTCCTACGAAGGCCTCGAAGAGCGCCTCGCGGTGCTCTGGCCGAAGGAGACGACCCCGGACTACGAAGAGAAGCGCCAGCTCTACATCGACCGCCTGGAGTTCGAGCTGGGCACCATCATTCAGATGGGCTTCCCCGGCTACTTCCTGATCGTTGCCGACTTCATCCAGTGGGCGAAGAACAACGGCGTCCCGGTGGGGCCTGGCCGTGGATCGGGTGCCGGCTCGCTGGTCGCCTACGTGCTGAAGATCACCGACCTCGACCCGCTGGCCTACGACCTGCTGTTCGAGCGCTTCCTCAACCCCGAGCGGGTCTCCATGCCCGACTTCGACGTCGACTTCTGCATGGACGGCCGCGACCGCGTGATCGACTACGTGGCCGAGAAGTACGGCCGCAACGCGGTGAGCCAGATCATCACCTTCGGCTCCATGGCGGCGAAGGCGGTGGTGCGTGACGTGGCGCGGGTGCAGGGCAAGTCCTACGGCCTGGCCGATCGCCTGTCGAAGATGATCCCCTTCGAGGTGGGCATGACCCTGGAGGCAGCCTACAACCAGGAAGAGGTCCTGCGGGACTTCCTCAAGTCCGACGAGGAAGCCCAGGAAATCTGGGACATGGCCCTCAAGCTCGAAGGCATCACCCGGGGCACCGGCAAGCACGCCGGTGGCGTGGTGATCGCCCCCACCAAGCTGACCGACTTCGCGCCCATCGCCTGTGACGAGGAAGGCGGCGGCCTGGTGACCCAGTTCGACAAGGACGACGTGGAGGCGGCCGGCCTGGTGAAGTTCGACTTCCTCGGCCTGCGCACGCTGACGATCATCAAGTGGGCCATGGAGATGATCAACCGCGAGCAGGAGAAGAATGGCCTGCCGCTGGTGGACATCGACCGCATCCCTCTGGATGACAAGAAAACCTACGACATGCTGCAGAAGGCGGAGACCACCGCGGTCTTCCAGCTTGAATCCCGCGGCATGAAGGAGCTGATCAAGAAGCTCAAGCCCGACTGCCTGGAAGACATGATTGCCCTCGTGGCCCTGTTCCGTCCGGGGCCGCTGCAGTCCGGCATGGTGGACGACTTCATCAACCGCAAGCACGGCCGTGCCGAGCTCTCCTACCCGCACCCGGACTACCAGTACGCCGGCCTCGAACCGGTGCTCAAGCCCACCTACGGCATCATCCTCTATCAGGAGCAGGTGATGCAGATCGCCCAGGTGATGGCGGGCTACACCCTCGGCGGCGCGGACATGCTGCGTCGTGCCATGGGCAAGAAGAAGCCCGAGGAAATGGCCAAGCAGCGCGGCGGCTTCATCGAAGGTTGTGCCAGCAATGGCATCGATGCCGAGCTGGCGGGCAACATCTTCGATCTGGTGGAGAAGTTCGCCGGTTATGGCTTCAACAAATCCCACTCCGCCGCCTATGGCTGGGTTTCCTACCAGACCGCGTGGCTGAAGGCCCACTACCCGTCGCCCTTCATGGCAGCGGTGCTCACGGCGGATATGCACAACACCGACAAGGTGGTGACGCTCATCGAAGAGTGCCGCAGCATGAAGCTGCGCATCGTCGCGCCGGACGTGAACAACTCCGACTACCGCTTCACCGTCGACGACGCCGGGCAGATCATCTACGGCCTCGGTGCGATCAAGGGCGTGGGCGAGGGGCCGGTGGAGGCCATCGTCGAATGCCGTGACGAGGGCGGGCCGTTCAAGGACCTGTTTGACTTCTGCAACCGTGTCGACCTCAAGCGCATCAACAAGCGCACGCTGGAAGCGCTGATCCGTGGCGGTGCGCTGGATCGCCTCGGGCCGTTCTTCAGTGACGAGCCCAAGGCCTACCAGGCTGGCATCGACCGCAACCGGGGCGTGCTGCTGGCAGCGATGGAGGAAGCCATCCAGGCCGCCGAGCAGACCGCTCGCAGCCACGACAGCGGCCACATGGACCTGTTCGGCGGGCTCTTCGCCGAGCCCGACGCCGACGTCTACGCCAACCACCGTCGGGCCAAGGAGCTGACCCTCAAGGAGCGCCTCAAGGGCGAGAAGGACACCCTGGGGCTCTACCTCACCGGCCACCCCATCGACGAATACGAGGGCGAGGTGCGCCGCTTCGCCCGTCAGCGCATCGTCGAGCTCAAGCCCGCGCGGGATACCCAGACCATCGCCGGCCTGATCGTCAACCTGCGGGTGATGAAGAACAAGAAGGGCGACAAGATGGGCTTCATCACCCTCGACGACCGCTCCGGGCGTATCGAGGCCTCCCTGTTCGCCGATGCCTTCGCCTCCGCCCATACCCTGCTGCAGACCGATGCGCTGGTGGTGGTGGAAGGGGAGGTGAGCCACGACGACTTCTCCGGTGGCCTGCGCCTGCGTGCCAAGCGCGTCATGAGCCTGGAGGAGGCCCGTACCGGGCTGGCCGAGAGCCTGCGGATGAAGGTGGATCACAGCGCCCTGCAAGGCGACCGCCTGCGCTGGCTCGCCGACCTGTGCGGGCGCCACCGGGGCTCCTGCCCGATCACCATCGACTACGCAGGCCCCAGTGCCCGTGCCCTGCTGCAGTTCGGCGAGCAGTGGTGCATCGACCCGGCCGATACGCTGATTCAGGCATTGCGTGACCAGTTCGGGCGCGACAACGTCTTCCTGCACTACCGGTGAGACGCGGCTGACGTGCCGCGTTCTCTCGACCCACATGCGCCCTTCCATTAAGGTAGGGCGCCAAATGGACCCAGCCGCCTGGCCCCACGCGCACGACGGAAGCCTATGAACCCGAACTTTCTGGATTTCGAACAGCCGATCGCTGACCTGCAAGCCAAGATCGAGGAGCTGCGCCTGGTCGGCAACGACAATGCGCTGAACATCAGCGACGAGATTGCCCGCCTTCAGGAAAAAAGCAGCGCCCTGACCGAAAGCATCTTCGGCAACCTGACCAGCTGGCAGATCGCCCAGTTGGCCCGCCATCCGCGCCGGCCCTACACCCTGGACTACATCAGCCACATCTTCACCGAGTTCGACGAGCTGCATGGCGATCGCCACTTCTCCGACGACGCGGCCATCGTCGGCGGCGTAGCCCGCCTGGACGACCAGCCGGTGATGGTGATCGGTCACCAGAAAGGCCGTGAAGTGCGCGAGAAGGTCCGTCGCAACTTCGGCATGCCCCGTCCCGAGGGCTACCGCAAGGCCTGCCGCCTGATGGAGATGGCCGAGCGCTTCAAGATGCCGATCCTGACCTTCATCGACACCCCTGGTGCCTACCCGGGCATCGATGCCGAAGAGCGCGGCCAGAGCGAGGCCATCGCCTGGAACCTGCGGGTCATGGCGCGTCTGAAGACTCCGATCATCGCCACCGTGATCGGCGAAGGTGGTTCCGGCGGTGCGCTGGCCATCGGCGTGTGCGATCGCCTGAACATGCTGCAGTACTCCACCTACTCGGTGATCTCGCCGGAAGGCTGCGCCTCCATCTTGTGGAAAACCGCCGAGAAGGCGCCCGACGCGGCTGAGGCCATGGGCATCACCGCCGAGCGCCTGAAAGGCCTGGGGATCGTCGACAAGGTCATTTCCGAGCCGCTGGGCGGTGCCCACCGCGAGCCGGCCATTGCGGCTCAGTCGATCCGCGAGGAGCTGCTTGGCCAGCTCAAGACCCTGAAGAAGCTGTCGGTCGACGACCTGTTGGCCCGTCGCTACGAGCGTCTGATGAGTTATGGCGTGGCCTGAGGGCCACGCGCCGGGGCGGGCCGATGAGGGCTCGCCACTGGCCCGCTCGCTCCATTCCCTCCTGCTGTCCCGCACCCTGCCCTGGCGCTCCGCGCCGGGGTGGACGGTCGCCTTCTCCGGCGGCCTCGACTCCACCGTCCTGCTGCATCTGCTGGTTGTGCTCTCCCGCCAGGGTGACGTGCCGCCGCTCAGCGCACTTCATGTCCATCACGGCCTGCAGTCGGCTGCCGAGGCATGGCCGGCCCATTGCCAGGCCGTATGTGACCGACTCGGTGTGCCCTTGATGCATGCCTCCGTTGTCGTGGAGGAGGGCGCCAGCCTGGAGAATGCCGCTCGTCGGGCGCGCTATGGCGCCTTCGAGCAGGCCGTTGAGGGGGGGCAGGTGCTGATGCTGGCTCAGCACCGTGACGATCAGGCTGAGACGCTGCTGTTCCGGTTGATGCGCGGTGCTGGCGTGCGGGGTCTGGCGGGGATGCCGGTGAGCCGCGCTCTGGGCGACGGTCACTTGCTGCGGCCGTTGCTGGACGTGGCCCGTCAGGACCTGGAGGCCTATGCGCGGGAGCAAGGGCTGGACTGGGTCGAGGACCCGTCGAACCAGTACACCCGGCTGGACCGCAACTACCTGCGACAGATCGTCCTGCCTGCCCTGGTGTCACGCTGGCCGCGCGCGCTCGGCGGGATGGTCCGCAGTGCTGCGCACCTGGCCGAGGGTGAGGCGCTGCTGGGGGAGTTGGCGGCCATCGACCTGGCTGCCGCGCGAGACACCGAGGTATTCCCCTGGCTGGGTTTGCCGACCCTCTCCCTCGATCCGCTGCTGGCGTTGTCCGAACCACGGCAGCGCAATGCCCTGCGTCACTGGCTCGCCCCCTTCACGGCCATGCCCGACAGCGATCACTGGGCGGGCTGGGTGGCCTTGCGTGATGCCGCACCGGATGCCGAACCGGTCTGGCGCCTGGCTGGTGGCGAACTGCGCCGCGCCGGTGGCCGGCTCTGGTGGCTCGGCAACGCCTGGCTGGAAACCGTGCCGACGGCCCAGCCCTGGCCGAACCCCGAGCATCCCCTGGCCTTGGACGGCAATGGTGTGGTGTGGATCGAAGGGCGGGGACCGGAAGGTCCCTTGCGGGTGCGCTATCGCCAAGGCGGGGAGTCGATGCAGATGGAGGGACGGGGGCGACGTGACCTCAAGCGGCTGCTCAATGAACGGGGTTTCCCGGCTTTTGCCCGGGGTCGTCTGCCCTTGCTCTACCGAGGCGACGAACTGCTTGCGGTGCCCAATCTTCAAGGGCTGGAGGGCCCTCGGGAGGGGGGCTGGACCCTGTCTTGGACACCCCCGACGAATGACCAAGGTTTGAGCTGAAAGGGTCTTTCCGGTAGACTACGCTCCCGTCTTACAGAGCACCTGCCGATTCCCTCGGAACTGGCAGGTGCTTGCCGTTTCGGCACTGTTCCAGATTCCGGGCCCAGGCCCGATTCGCTCTCTCCGGCGGCCTTCCGCCTAAACGCTGACTTCTAGGGTTATTCATGACGCGCTACATCTTCGTCACGGGTGGTGTTGTTTCTTCATTGGGGAAAGGCATCGCCTCGGCATCCTTGGCCGCCATTCTGGAAGCGCGGGGCCTGAAGGTCACCATGCTCAAGCTGGACCCGTACATCAACGTGGACCCGGGCACCATGAGCCCGTTCCAGCACGGCGAAGTGTTCGTCACCGAGGACGGCGCCGAGACCGACCTGGACCTGGGCCACTACGAGCGCTTCGTGCGCACCACCATGACCCAGAACAACAACTTCACCACCGGCCGCGTCTATGCCGATGTGCTGCGCAAGGAGCGCCGTGGTGACTACCTGGGCGCCACCATCCAGGTGATTCCGCACATCACCGACGAGATCAAGCGTCGCATCATCAAGGGCGCCGGCGATGCCGACGTGGCCCTGGTGGAGATCGGCGGCACCGTGGGTGACATCGAGTCCCAGCCCTTCCTCGAAGCCATCCGCCAACTGCGGGTGGAGGTCGGCGCCAAGCGCGCGATGCTGATGCACCTGACCCTGGTGCCCTACATCGCCACCGCCGGCGAGACCAAGACCAAGCCGACCCAGCACTCGGTGAAGGAGCTGCGTTCCATCGGCCTGCAGCCCGACGTGCTGATCTGCCGTTCCGACCACGAGGTCGACCTGTCCTCCCGCCGCAAGATCGCGCTGTTCACCAACGTGGAAGAGCGTGCGGTCATCGCCCTGCAGGACGTCGACACCATCTACCGCATTCCTTCCGTGCTGCACGCCCAGGGCCTGGACGACTTCGTCGTCGAGCGTTTCGGCCTGCAGTGCGGCGGTGCCGACCTGTCCGAGTGGGATCGCGTGGTTGACGCCAAGCTGAACCCCGAGAAGGAAGTCACCATCGCCATGGTCGGCAAGTACATGGAGCTGCTGGATGCCTACAAGTCGCTGATCGAGGCGATGAGCCACGCCGGCATCGAGAACCGCACCAAGGTGAACCTGCGCTACATCGACTCCGAAGATATCGAGAACCAGGGCACCAGCCTGCTGGAAGGCGTCGATGCCATCCTGGTCCCCGGCGGTTTCGGCCTGCGCGGCGTGGAAGGCAAGATCACCACCGTCAAGTACGCCCGCGAGAACAAGATCCCCTACCTGGGCATCTGCCTCGGCATGCAGGTGGCCGTGATCGAGTTCGCCCGTAACGTACTGGGCTGGACCGACGCCAACTCCACCGAGTTCGACAAGGCCAGCGGCCATCCGGTGGTCGGCCTGATCACCGAGTGGCAGGACGCCACCGGCGCCACCGAGATCCGTACCGAAGCCTCGGACCTGGGCGGCACCATGCGCCTCGGCGCCCAGGCCTGCCAGCTGGAGGCCGGCTCCCAGGTTCACGCCTGCTACGGCAAGGATGAGATCGTCGAGCGCCACCGCCACCGCTACGAAGTGAACAACAACCTGCTGCCGCAACTGAAGGACGCCGGCCTGAAGATCACCGGCCGCTCCGGCGACGGGGCCCTGGTCGAAGTGGTCGAGGCACCGGACCATCCGTGGTTCGTCGCCTGCCAGTTCCACCCGGAGTTCACTTCCACCCCGCGTGACGGCCATCCGCTGTTCAGCGGCTTCGTCAAGGCCGCCCTGGCCCAGAAAGCGAAGAAGGCCTGAGCATGCAGCAGAAGATCGTTCGCGTCGGCGACATCGAGATTGCCAACGACAAGCCCTTCGTGCTCTTCGGTGGCATGAACGTGCTGGAGTCCCGTGACCTGGCGCTGAAGGTCTGCGAAGCGTACGTGCGGGTGACCGAGAAACTCGGCATCCCGTATGTGTTCAAGGCCAGCTTCGACAAGGCCAACCGCTCCTCCATCAACTCCTTCCGTGGCCCCGGCCTGGAAGAGGGGATGAAGATCTTCGAAGAGGTGAAGAAGACCTTCGGCGTGCCGGTCATCACCGACGTGCACGAGCCTTACCAGGCTGCTCCGGTGGCCGAGGTCTGCGACATCATCCAACTGCCGGCCTTCCTCTCCCGCCAGACCGATCTGGTGGTGGCGATGGCGAAGACCAATGCAGTCATCAACATCAAGAAGGCCCAGTTCCTCGCACCCCAGGAGATGAAGCACATCCTGACCAAGTGCGAAGAAGCCGGTAACGATCGCCTGATCCTCTGCGAGCGCGGTTCGTCCTTCGGCTACAACAACCTGGTGGTCGACATGCTCGGCTTCGGCATCATGAAGCAGTTCGGCTACCCGGTGTTCTTCGACGTCACCCACGCCCTGCAGATGCCGGGCGGCCGCGCGGATTCCGCGGGCGGTCGTCGTGCCCAGGTCACCGACCTGGCCAAGGCGGGCATGAGCCAGGGGCTGGCCGGCCTGTTCCTCGAGGCCCACCCGGACCCGGACAACGCCAAGTGCGATGGCCCGTGCGCCCTGCGCCTGGACAAGCTTGAGCCGTTCCTCGACCAGCTCAAGCGCCTGGATGACCTGGTCAAGGCTTTTCCGCCGATCGAGACTGCCTGAGCCGGCAGTTCTCCGGTAAAGTGCCGGGCGGGCGCAAGCTGACCAGTCGGTCATGTTTTCGCCGGAACTGCCGAATGAACATCCGGACGGCCCGCCCCTCTAATTTCGCTGCAGCGTTATCGTCAACTTTGGAGTGCTAACAACAATGGCAAAGATCGTCGACATCAAGGGCCGCGAGGTTCTGGATTCCCGTGGTAACCCCACCGTGGAAGCCGACGTGATCCTCGAGAACGGTTTCATCGGCAGCGCCTGCGCGCCGTCCGGTGCATCCACCGGTTCCCGCGAGGCGCTGGAACTGCGTGATGGCGACAAGAGCCGTTACTTGGGCAAGGGCGTGCTGAAGGCCGTGGCCAACATCAACGGCCCGATCCGCGACCTGCTGCTGGGCAAGGACGCGACCGACCAGAAGGCCCTGGACCGCGCGATGATCGAGCTCGACGGTACCGAGAACAAGGCCAAGCTGGGCGCCAACGCCATCCTCGCCGTGTCCCTGGCGGCTGCCAAGGCGGCTGCCCAGGCCAAGGGGGTCCCGCTGTACGCGCACATCGCCGACCTGAACGGCACTCCGGGCCAGTACTCCATGCCCGTCCCGATGATGAACATCATCAACGGCGGCGAGCACGCCGATAACAACGTCGACATCCAGGAATTCATGGTTCAGCCGGTCGGCGCCAAGAACTTCGCCGACGCCCTGCGCATGGGCGCCGAGATCTTCCACCACCTGAAAGCCGTGCTGAAGGCCCGTGGCCTGAACACCGCGGTGGGTGACGAGGGCGGCTTCGCCCCGAACCTGGCCTCCAACGAAGACGCTCTGGGCGCCATCGCCGAAGCCGTCGCCAATGCTGGCTACAAGTTGGGCACCGACGTGACCCTGGCCCTGGACTGCGCTTCCAGCGAATTCTTCAAGGACGGCAAGTACGACCTGGCCGGCGAAGGCAAGGTGTTCGACGCCAACGGTTTCGCCGACTACCTGGCCGGCCTGACCCAGCGCTACCCGATCATCTCCATCGAAGACGGCATGGACGAGTCCGATTGGGCCGGCTGGAAGTCCCTGACCGAGAAGATCGGCGAGAAGGTGCAGCTGGTGGGTGACGACCTGTTCGTGACCAACACCAAGATCCTCAAGGAAGGCATCGACAAGAGCATCGCCAACTCGATCCTGATCAAGTTCAACCAGATCGGTTCCCTGACCGAGACCCTGGAAGCCATCCAGATGGCCAAGGCTGCCGGCTACACTGCGGTGATCTCCCACCGTTCCGGTGAAACCGAGGACAGCACCATCGCCGACCTGGCCGTAGGCACCGCTGCCGGCCAGATCAAGACCGGCTCCCTGTGCCGTTCCGACCGCGTGTCCAAGTACAACCAGCTGCTGCGTATCGAAGAGCAACTGGGCGGAAAGGCCCCTTACCGCGGTCGTGCCGAGTTCCGCGGCTAAGCCGGGGATGATAAAAAGGGCAGCGAAAGCTGCCCTTTTCGTATGGATACTTCTCTTTCGATGGCCAAATCCCCCTACTGGTTGTTCGTTGTACTGATCCTGGCCTTGTCCGGGTTGCAGTATCGCCTCTGGGTGGGTGATGGCAGCCTCGCCCAAGTCGCCGAACTGGAAAAGCAGATCGCCGAGCAGAAGGGCGAGAACGAGCGCCTGCTCGAGCGCAATCGCATCCTCGAGGCCGAGGTGTCGGAGCTCAAGAAGGGTACGGAAACCGTCGAGGAGCGTGCCCGCCATGAGCTGGGCATGGTCAAAGAGGGCGAGACCCTCTACCAGATCACCGAATGACCCCACCCGAGCTCCCCGAATTCTGGGCCGTGATCCCCGCCGCCGGCGTGGGGGCCCGCATGCGTGCCGACCGGCCCAAGCAGTACCTGGAGCTGGCCGGGCGCACCTTGCTCGAACATACCCTTGCAGCCTTTCTCGACCACCCACGGCTCAAGCGCCTGGTGGTCAGCTTGAGCCCTGAGGACCCGTACTGGCCGAGCCTTGCTGCATCCCGTGACCCGCGCATCGAGCGCGCCGAGGGTGGCCGGGAGCGTGCGGACTCGGTGCTCAATGCACTCCTGCGTCTGGCCGAACTCGGCGCGCAACCGCGCGACTGGGTGCTGGTGCACGATGCGGCCCGACCCAATCTGTCCCGTTTCGACCTGGATCGCCTGCTGGCGGAGCTGGCCGACGATCCGGTGGGCGGCCTGCTGGCGGTCCCCGCCCGGGACACCCTCAAGCGGATCGGCCCTGATGGGCGAGTCGCCGACACCATCGACCGCAGCCAGGTCTGGCAGGCCTACACCCCGCAGATGTTCCGCTTCGGTGCGTTGCACCGGGCCCTGGCCGATGCACTGGTCGCCGGCGTGGCGATCACCGACGAGTCGTCGGCGATGGAGTGGGCGGGCGCCGCGCCTCGCCTGGTGGAAGGGCGCGCCGACAACATCAAGGTCACCACCCCCGAAGACCTGCTGCGCCTGCAGCGTGGCCTGTTCGACCGCTGAGCCCTGCCATGAAGCGCCTGGGACGCCTGCTGCCCCGCCTGGAAGGCTACCTGCACCGGGTGCTGCGCTGGGCCGGTGACGGCTGGCGGCTGCCCTGGCTGTGTCTGGGGCTGGCTTTCGTCGGCACCCTGACGGCGGCCTATCCCATCACCTCCGTCGTGGTTCCCGCCGTGCTCATGGCGCCCCGGCGCTGGGGCGTGGTCAGCCTGTTCGCCGCCCTGGGCAGCAGCTGCGGTGCGCTGGGGATGATGCTGATCGCCCACTACCTGGGCTGGAGCCAGCTGTACGCCTGGTTCCCGGCCATGGCCACTGACCCTTCCTGGCTGCGGGTGATGGGCTGGACCCATGAGTACGGGCTGCTGGCGCTCTTCGCCGTGGCCCTGCTGCCCCTGCCGCAGACGCCGGCGCTGCTGGCGTTGTCCACCGTGCCGCTGGCCTACCCGGGAGCGTTCGCCGCCATCCTGGCAGGCAAGGTCCTCAAGTACCTGGGGTTCGCCTGGGTGGCTTCGCGCTTCCCCGGGCACGTCCACGGCTTCCTGCATCGCCATGGGCGGGCCCCCACGCCTACGCCGCCGGGTGGGTCGACGCCAGGCCGTCCCTGAGTGCATCCACCAGTTGGCGGACCTTGGGTGACAGGTGGCGCTGCTGGGGGTACAGCGCCCAGACGGCGGTATTCGGCGGGCGATGCTGCTCCAGCAGGGACACCAGCTCGCCGCTCTTCAGGTGGTCCAGCACGTAGTAGTCGGGGAGCTGGCACAGGCCGAAGCCACGTAGCGTGGCATCCAGCACGGCCTGGCCGCTGTTGCAGCGCCAGTTGCCCTGTACCCTCAGGCTCTGTTCCTTGCCGTCCTGCTGGAAGGTCCACTGGTCCGAGCTGCCCACCAGGCAATTGTGCCGGGCCAGCTCGGACAGGCTGTGGGGCCGGCCATAGCGTTCCAGGTAGCTCGGGGCGGCGCACAGGTACATGACGCGGGGCGCAAGGCGCGTCGCCACCAGCCGCGAGTCCTGCAGGCGGCCGAGGCGGATGGCCAGGTCCAGCCCTTCGTGCACCAGGTCCAGCGGGCGGTTGCTCAGCTCGATGTCGACCCGCAGCTGCGGGTGGCGTGCCATGAAGGCGTTCACCAGCGGCACGATGAAGCGCTCGCCATAGGCCACCGCGCAGGTCATGCGCAGCAGGCCCTTGGGTTCGCCGGTCAGGTCGCTGATGGCGCGCATGGCCTCGTCCCGCGCATCTACCAAGCGCTGGCAGTGCTGCAGGAAGGTCTGCCCTGCCTCGGTCAGCGCCACCTTGCGGGTGCTGCGGTAGAACAGGCGGGTTTGCAGGCGTTCTTCCAGGCGGGCGATCTGGCGGCTCACCTGGGATGAAGAGAGGCCGATGCGCTGGGCCGCGGCGGTGAACTGGCCGGTTTCCGCGACGGCGATGAATTCGTCCAGGCCTTCCCAGCGGTTCATTGGATTATCCCTGTGTGGCAATAAAGTTTTGCTTTGCGGCGGATTATTTACCAAATCGAGGTCATCTACACTCCCGCCACCGTTCACATCGCTGGAGAAGCGCCATGATCAAGTCCCGCGCCGCCGTTGCCTTCGAGGCTGGCAAACCCCTGCAGATCGTCGAAGTCGATGTCGCGCCGCCCAAGGCGGGTGAAGTCCTGGTGCGTATCGTCGCCACCGGTGTCTGCCACACCGACGCCTACACCCTGTCGGGCGCGGATTCCGAGGGTGTGTTCCCGTGCATCCTCGGCCACGAAGGCGGCGGAATCGTCGAGGCGGTGGGCGAAGGCGTCACCTCCCTGGCGGTGGGCGACCACGTGATCCCGCTCTACACGGCCGAATGTCGCGAGTGCAAGTTCTGCAAGTCCGGCAAGACCAACCTGTGCCAGAAGGTCCGTGCGACCCAGGGCAAGGGCCTGATGCCCGACGGCACCAGCCGCTTCAGCTACAACGGCCAGCCGATCTACCACTACATGGGCTGCTCGACCTTCTCCGAGTACACCGTGCTGCCGGAAATCTCCCTGGCGAAGATTCCCAAGGAAGCCCCGCTGGAGAAGGTCTGCCTGCTGGGTTGTGGCGTGACCACCGGCATCGGCGCCGTGCTCAACACCGCGAAGGTGGAGGAGGGCGCTACCGTCGCCATCTTCGGCCTCGGCGGCATCGGCCTGGCCGCCATCATCGGCGCCAAGATGGCCAAGGCTTCGCGCATCATCGCCATCGATATCAACCCCTCCAAGTTCGACGTGGCCCGCGAGCTGGGTGCGACCGACTTCGTCAACCCGAAGGACCACGCCAAGCCGATCCAGGACGTGATCGTCGAGATGACCGATGGCGGCGTGGACTACAGCTTCGAGTGCGTCGGCAACGTCGACCTGATGCGTGCGGCGCTGGAGTGCTGCCACAAGGGCTGGGGAGAGTCGGTCATCATCGGCGTGGCCCCGGCCGGTGCCGAGATCAAGACCCGTCCGTTCCAGCTGGTCACCGGTCGCGTGTGGCGTGGCTCGGCCTTCGGTGGGGTGAAAGGCCGCACCGAGCTGCCGACCTACGTGGAGAAGTCCCAGTCGGGCGAGATCCCGCTGGACACCTTCATCACCCACACCATGGGGCTGGATCGCATCAACGAGGCCTTCGACCTGATGCACGAAGGCAAGAGCATCCGCACCGTCATCCACTACTGAGCGCCCTTTCGGCTGGCGCAGGGCGGCAGGGATTGCCTGTCGCCTGTGCGTTGCCCTGAGGACGACCCGGAGGCCCCCATGACCCTCGAGATCGTTTCCAGCAACAAGAGCTTCGGTGGCTGGCACAAGCGCTACCGCCATCGCTCGACCTGCCTGAACTGCGACATGGTGTTCGCGGTGTACCTGCCGCCCCAGGCGGAACAGGGCGAGAAGCTGCCCGTGCTCTACTGGCTGAGCGGGCTGACCTGCACCGACGAGAACTTCATGCAGAAAGCCGGCGCCCAGCGCCTGGCGGCCGAGCTTGGGCTGATCATCGTCGCGCCCGACACCAGCCCCCGGGGCGAGGGTGTGCCGGATGACCCGGACAAGGCCTGGGATTTCGGCCTGGGTGCCGGTTTTTACGTCAATGCGACCCAGGAGCCCTGGGCCCGTCACTACCGCATGTACGACTACGTGGTGCAGGAGCTGCCGGCGCTGGTGGAGGCCAACTTCCCGGTTTCGGACCGCCGCGGCATCGCAGGGCACTCCATGGGCGGGCACGGCGCGCTGGTCTGCGCGCTGAAGAACCCCGGGCGCTACCAGTCGGTTTCGGCCTTTGCACCGATCAGCAATCCAATGGCTTCCCCCTGGGGCGAGAAGGCGTTCTCCCGTTACCTGGGGGATGACCGTTCGCGCTGGCGCGAGTGGGATGCCTGTGCACTGCTGGTCGAAGCCCAGGAGCGCCTGCCGATCCTGGTTGACCAGGGCGACCGCGATGACTTCCTGGAGGGTCAGCTCAAGCCGGACGCGCTGCAGGCTGCCGCCCGCACCTGTGGCCATCCGCTGACCCTGCGCCTGCAGCCGGGCTACGACCACAGCTACTACTTCATCGCCAGCTTCATCGACGATCACCTGCGCCATCACGCTTCGGCCCTGCGGGGCTGACGCGTTACCAAGGCGGGGCGGCCATCGGTCGCTCCGCTTTCGGGTAGAATCCCGCCCCTGTTCTTACGGGGCACTCCTCTCATGCGCATTGGACACGGTTACGACGTACACCGCTTCGGTGACGGTGATCACATCACCCTCGGCGGGGTACGCATCCCCCATAGGTTCGGCCTGGTGGCCCATTCCGACGGCGACGTGGTGCTTCACGCACTGTCCGACGCCTTGCTCGGTGCGGCGGCACTCGGTGATATCGGCAAGCACTTCCCGGACACCGACCCGCAGTTCAAGGGAGCGGACAGCCGCGTGCTGCTCCGCCATGTCCTGGCCCAGGTGAAGGGCAAGGGCTGGAAGGTGGGTAACGTCGACGCCACCATCGTGGCCCAGGCACCGAAGATGGCGCCGCACATCGAGGCGATGCGCGCTGCCATTGCGGCTGACCTTGAGGTCGGTATCGACCAGGTCAACGTCAAGGCGACCACCACCGAGAAGCTCGGTTTCACCGGGCGTGAAGAGGGCATCGCCGTCCACGCTGTTGCCCTGCTGCTGCCGCTATGACCGAACTCGAACTGCTGGGGCCCCGGGCCCATGGCGAAGCGCTCGGCCAGGCCGTCCTCAAGGCGGTGGCCGAAGACTTCCAGGTGGACGAGGTGCTGGACATTCCCCTGGCGGGTGAAGGTGAACACCTGTGGTTGTGGGTGGAAAAGCGCGGCCTCAATACCGAGGAAGCGGCCCGGCGCATTGCGCGGGCTGCGGGCGTTCCCCTGCGGGCCATCAGCTACGCCGGCCTGAAGGATCGCCAGGCGCTGACCCGCCAGTGGTTCAGCCTGCACCTGCCGGGCAAGTCCGATCCGGACCTTGCTTCGGCAGAAGGCGAGACCCTGCGCATCCTGCGCCAGGTCCGCCATAAGAGAAAGCTGCAGCGGGGTGCCCACTCGGCCAACGGCTTCACCTTGAGGCTGACGGCCTTGCAGGCCGACCCGGCAGCCCTGGAGGCTCGGCTGAAGACGCTGGCTGCCGTCGGCGTGCCCAACTACTTCGGCCTGCAGCGCTTTGGCCACGAGGGCGGCAACCTGCTGCAGGCCCGGCACTTCGCCGAGCAGCGGGTACTGCCCGAGCAGCGCAACCTGCGCTCCCGTTTGCTCTCGGCAGGCCGCAGTTACTTGTTCAACCGGGTACTGGCTGCGCGTGTGGCCAATGGCAACTGGAACCAGGCGCAGGTCGGCGATCTCCTGGCCTTCACCGACAGCCGGAGTTTCTTCCCGGCAGGAGAGGCCGAGTGCGCCGACCCGAGGTTGGCGATTCTCGATCTGCATCCCACCGGCCCGCTGTGGGGCCAGGGTGATTCTCCGGCCGGCGGTTCGACGCAGGCATTGGAGCAATCCATGGCGCTGGCCGAGCCGGCCCTGCGTGACTGGCTCGTCGAGGCGGGCATGGCGCACGAACGGCGCATCCTGCGCCTCCCCATCGGGGGACTTACGTGGCATTATCCCGGGCCTGACGTTCTGCAACTGGAATTCGTCCTGCCGGCCGGATGCTTCGCTACCGCAGTGGTGCGCGAGCTTGTCGATCTGGTGCCGGTGGGGCACACGGACAATCCATGCGTATTCTGATTTCCAACGACGACGGGGTGAACGCACCCGGTATCGCCGCCCTCCATGCTGCGCTCGAGGGTTATGCCGAGTGTGTGGTCATCGCGCCCGACCAGGACCGGAGCGGCGCCAGCAGTGCATTGACGCTGGACCGCCCCCTGCATCCGCAGGTCCTGGCCAACGGTTACATCAGCATCAACGGCACCCCGACCGACTGCGTGCACCTCGGCCTGAACGGATTGCTGGAGGAGGCCCCTGCCATGGTGGTCTCCGGCATCAACCTGGGCGCCAACCTTGGGGATGACGTGCTTTATTCCGGGACGGTGGCTGCTGCCTTGGAGGGGCGTTTCCTCGACCGTCCGGCCTTTGCCTTCTCGTTGCTTTCGCGGCAGCCGGACAACCTGCCGACAGCGGCGCATTTCGCCCGCCTGCTGGTGGAGGCGCATGAGCAGCTCGACCTTCCGCCCCGCACCGTGCTCAACGTGAACATCCCCAACCTCCCGCTGGACCATATCCGTGGCATCCAGCTCACCCGCCTTGGCCATCGCGCTCGTGCAGCAGCACCGGTGAAGGTTGTGAACCCGAGGGGGAAGGAGGGCTACTGGATCTCGGTCGCCGGGGACGCGGAGGATGGTGGACCCGGGACTGATTTCCATGCAGTCATGCAGGGCTATGTCTCGATCACCCCGCTCCAGCTCGATCGCACCTTCACCCAGGCGTTCGACTCGTTGGATAGCTGGTTGGGAGGCCTGTCCTGATGGCTCGCGAGCAGGATGATCTGTTGCGCCGGGGCATCGGCATGACCTCGCAGCGCACCCGCGAACGCCTGATCCAGCGCCTCTATGAGGAAGGGCTGTCCAACGCCCATGTGCTGGAAAGCATCCGTCGGACCCCGCGCCACCTGTTCGTCGATGAGGCCTTGGCCCACCGGGCCTACGAAGACACAGCGCTTCCCATCGGCCACAACCAGACGATCTCGCAGCCCTACATGGTGGCGCGCATGAGCGAGCTTCTGTTGGCGGCGGGGCCCTTGGACAAGGTGCTCGAAATCGGCACCGGTTCCGGCTACCAGACCGCGATCCTGGCGCAGGTGGTGGAGCGGGTGTTCTCCGTCGAGCGGATCCAGGCACTGCAGGATCGTGCGAAGGAACGTCTGGCCGAGCTGAACCTGCGCAACGTGGTTTTCCGTTGGGGCGATGGCTGGGAAGGCTGGCCTGCACTGGCGCCCTATAACGGCATCATCGTCACGGCGGCTGCCGCCGAAGTTCCGCAAGCGCTGCTGGACCAATTGGCACCGGGTGGGCGGCTGGTGATTCCGGTTGGGGCAGGGGACGTCCAGCAATTGATTCTGATCGTCCGCGAGGAAAACGGTTTCTCCCGACACATCCTCGACGCGGTGCGGTTCGTACCCTTGCTGAGCGGTCCGCTGGCCTGATGCGGCCAGCAGGGAACCTGCAAGGCCAGTCGGCTCTCTGATTGGCTGTTAGCCGGGCGTAGTCTTGCGCCGCGGTGCGCAGTGGATAACGTGCCCCTCAGATATAATCGGCAACAATAAGCATGACCTTGGGACGTAGGGAAAGGGGACGGGAATGAGCCTGGCCATTCGGCAGGGGATTAGCACTGGAAGCATGCGCGCACTGGCAGCGATGGTCGTCATCGTCTGGTTGGTGGCGGGGTGCGCCAGCTCGCCCAAGGGTGGTGTCCAGGTCGTGGACCGGAACAACCCGTCGGCCTCCGGCACGCAGCGACAGCCGACCACCTCCGGGCAGTACCGTGTCCAGCGGGGCGATACCCTCTATTCCATTGCGTTCCGTTTCGGCTGGGACTGGAAGGCCCTTGCGGCACGCAACAGCATTCCGGCTCCCTACGTAATCCGCCCGGGCCAGGTCATCCGTTTCGACGGCCAGACCGGCTCAACTCCCACTCGTACTGTGGCAACGGCTCCTACGACGTCGCCGTCGACCCGACCGGTTCCGCCGTCTTCGACTACCAAGACGCCGCCGGCCACTTCCAGGCCGCAGCCTGCTCCGGGTGTCTCCCAGCCCCCTCCAGCCCTGCCAGCCGGGCGCCCTGCGGCAGGTTGGGCCTGGCCGGCGGGCGGTCCGTTGATTGCCCGATTCTCCTCAAACGGAAGTTTGAATAAAGGCATTGATATAGGCGGGGAATTAGGCCAGCCTGTCTTAGCTGCGTCTGATGGTTCCGTTGTGTATGCCGGAAGTGGATTACGGGGCTACGGTGAACTGGTGATCATCAAGCACAGCGATACCTACGTGAGCGCCTATGGTCACAACCGCAGGTTGCTGGTTCGGGAGGGACAGCAGGTCAAGGTTGGCCAGACCATTGCAGAAATGGGCTCCACAGGTACCGACCGGGTGAAGCTGCACTTTGAGATTCGCCGCCAGGGCAAGCCTGTAGATCCGCTGCAATATCTGCCGCCTCGCTGATCGTTGTTCAGCCCGTCGTCCTCGTAGGTTGGACGGGCTCAGGCGCAGCCAGGGAAATGGTATCGCCAGGGCTTGTTGTCGAACTCAGCAAGGGACAACAACAATGGCACTCAACAAAGAAGCGCCGGAGTTTGATGTCGATGACGACCTGCTCATTCTTGAGCCGGGCATCGTGGATGACGTGCTGACCGAGGAGCCCGAGGCAACTTCGTCTGGCACGCGTTCGAGGCAGTCGAACTCACCCAAGCAACACAAGTACATCGACTACACCCGCGCATTGGACGCGACCCAGCTTTATCTCAACGAAATCGGCTTTTCCCCTCTCCTTACTCCAGAAGAAGAAGTCCACTTTGCGCGACTGGCCCAGCGGGGCGACCCCGCCGGACGCAAGCGCATGATCGAGAGCAACCTCCGGCTGGTGGTCAAGATCGCCCGACGCTATGTCAATCGCGGTCTCTCACTGCTGGATCTGATCGAAGAGGGCAACCTCGGCTTGATCAGGGCGGTTGAGAAGTTCGATCCCGAGCGTGGCTTCCGTTTTTCCACCTATGCCACCTGGTGGATACGTCAGACCATTGAACGCGCGATCATGAACCAGACCCGGACCATCCGGCTGCCGATCCACGTGGTCAAGGAACTGAACGTCTATTTGCGTGCGGCTCGTGAGCTGACCCAGAAACTCGACCACGAACCATCGGCCGAAGAGATCGCCAACCTGCTGGAGAAGCCTGTCGAAGAGGTCAAGCGCATGCTCGGCCTGAACGAGCGGGTGACTTCGGTTGACGTTTCCCTTGGTCCAGACTCCGATAAGACCCTCCTGGATACACTGACCGACGACCGCCCCACCGACCCCTGCGAGCTTCTGCAGGACGATGATCTGTCCCAGAGCATCGACCAGTGGCTCTCCGACCTGACGGACAAGCAGCGGGAGGTAGTGGTGCGCAGGTTCGGTCTGCGTGGTCATGAGAGTTGCACCTTGGAAGAGGTAGGCCAGGAGATTGGCCTTACCCGAGAGCGCGTGCGCCAGATTCAGGTTGAGGCCCTGAAGCGCCTGCGTGAAATCCTTGAAAAGAATGGGCTTTCCAGCGACGCACTTTTCCAATAAGGCGAGCTGCCCTTGAGAACCCGGCTTCGGCCGGGTTTTTTATTGAGGGGTCTCAGCAAGTGTCCGGCCGAAGTGATAGAGATTTTGTAAGCTATCGCTTACATGTGGCGTAAGTGAAGTGTGTAGAGAGCGCGACGTGAACGGGGGTTTTAGGTTTCTCTTTTTTCTATCTAATTGAAATTAAAGAATATTTTTTTGAGATAAAAAGCGAGAGCACTGTTCTTCAGCGCCATGGGGTGAGCTTGTCCCGTTCAGGGAAGCCGTTAATATCATTTCCACGCGACACGGAATGGTTGCAGGCAGAGACGGATTTCTGCCAGGAACGCCGCAGGATGCGGTTCATCAGGATGATGATTGGGAAACAAAGGGATAGGGACAAAAGAGTGGGCGGGCAACCGCCCCTTTTTTTGCCCGTAAGAAATGAAAAAGGCCCGCTTTGGCGGGCCTTTTCTTTTGGTGCTTTTCAGCGTTCCAGATGCTGGAGCTTGCCTTTCACACCGTCCCACTCTTCGGCATCAGAGAGGGCTTCTTTCTTCTCGGTGATGTTCGGCCAGACTTCCGCCAGGTCGCGGTTCAGTTCGATGAACTCCTGCATGTCCTCCGGTACTTCATCCTCGGAGAAGATGGCTTGTGCGGGGCACTCGGGTTCGCACAGCGCGCAGTCGATGCACTCGTCCGGGTGGATCACCAGGAAGTTCGGGCCTTCGTAGAAGCAGTCTACCGGACAGACTTCCACGCAGTCGGTGTATTTGCATTTGATGCAGTTGTCGGTGACGACGAAGGTCATTCTGATTCTCTCCTCAAGCGGCGGCATGGAAGCCCGACTTCATGGGCTTCCTGCTCTGGATCGGCTATCCCGGCTCAGGCTGGCGACCGAAGCTCGTCCAGAGCGCGCGGGATTCTAACAGCTTGTTTGCCTCGGCGTTAGATTCGTGATTTCAGTGCATAAAGCAGATCAAGTGCCTGCCGAGGTGTGAGGTTGTCCGGATCGGCCTTGGCCAGGTCCTCCAGCACGGGGTGGGGCAGGCTGGCGAACAGGTCGCTCTGCATCGGCGGCACGGGTTTCCCTGGCGCTGCCTGGGGCAATTCGTGGGGCAGGCTGGTGGTTTCCAGCCGTGCCAGGTGCTCGCGAGCGCGCTGGATCACGCCACCCGGGACGCCCGCCAGTTGCGCCACCGCCAACCCATAGCTCTGACTGGCAGGGCCTGGCAGAACATGGTGCAGGAAGACGATCCGCTCATTGTGCTCGGTGGCGTTCAGGTGCACGTTAGCCACCACCGGCTCGCTTTCCGGCAGCACCGTGAGTTCGAAATAGTGGGTGGCGAACAGGGTGTAGGCACGCAGCTTGGCCAAGTGCTCGGCAGCCGCCCAGGCCAGTGAGAGGCCGTCGAAGGTGCTGGTCCCGCGGCCTACTTCGTCCATCAGCACCAGGCTGCGGTCCGTAGCGTTGTGGAGGATGTTCGCGGTTTCGCTCATTTCCACCATGAAGGTCGAGCGCCCGCCCGCCAGGTCGTCGCTGGAGCCGATGCGGGTGAAGATGCGATCCACCATGGAAAGCTCGCACCGTGCTGCCGGCACGAAGCTGCCGATATGGGCCAGCAGCACGATCAGGGCCGTCTGGCGCATGTAGGTCGACTTACCACCCATGTTCGGTCCGGTGATGATCAGCATCCGCGTGCTGTCATCCAGGGTCAGGTCGTTCGCGACAAAGGGGGTCTCCAGCACCTGCTCCACCACAGGGTGGCGGCCCTGGGTGATGCGCAGGCAGGGCTCGTCGACGAAGCGGGGGCGGTTCAGGTCGAGGTTGAGTGCACGCTCGGCCAGGTTGCTCAGCACGTCCAGTTCGGCCAGCGCGGCTGCGGTGTCCTGCAGAGGCGCGAGCTGCTCGATCAGCAGTTCCAGCAGGGCTTCGTAGAGCATCTTCTCGCGGGCGAGGGCGCGACTCTTGGCCGACAGCGCCTTATCCTCGAAGGCCTTGAGTTCCGGGGTGATGAAGCGCTCGGCACCCTTCAGCGTCTGCCTCCGGATGTAGTCGGCAGGTGCCTGCTCGGCCTGCACCCGTGGCAGTTCGATGTAGTAGCCGTGGATGCGGTTGTAGCCGACCTTGAGGTTCGGCAGCCCGGTTCGGGCCTTCTCCCGGGCTTCCAGATCCATCAGGTACTGGCCGGCGTTCTCGCTGAGCGCCTGAAGCTCGTCCAGTTCCGCGTCGTATCCGGTCTTGATCACGCCGCCATCGCGGATCACCGCCGGCGGGTTGTCGATGATGGCGCGCGTGAGCAGGTCAGCCAGCTCCGGATAGGTGCGGATGCTGCCGGCCAGGGTCTGGAGGTGAGGGATATCCAGACCGCTCATGGCGTCCTGCAGGGCCGGTAGCGCAGTCAGGGCATCGCGCAGGCGAGCGAGGTCTCGGGGGCGGGCGTTGCGCAGGCCGATACGGGCGAGGATCCGTTCGACGTCGCCGATCTCCTTCAGCTGCGGTTGCAGCCCTTCATAGCGGTAGCCGTCCAGCAGCGCGGTGATGGAGTCCTGGCGTGCTACCAGCACGGCCCGGTCACTCAACGGACGGTTCAGCCAGCGCCCAAGCAGCCGGCTGCCCATGGCGGTCTGGCAGCGGTCGACGACGGATTGCAGGGTGTTGTCCCGCCCGCCCGAAAGGTTGACGTCCAGTTCCAGGTTGCGACGGCTCGCGCCATCGAGGATCACCGTGTCGTCGAGGCGGTCATGGCGCAGGCTGCGCAGGTGGGGCAGGGCGGTACGCTGGGTCTCCTTGGCGTACGCCAGTAGGCAGCCTGCCGCGCCGATCGCCAAGGTCAGGTTCTCGCAACCGAAGCCCTTGAGGTCCTGTACGCCGAACTGCTGGCACAGGCTCTTCTTCGCCGAATCCCGGTCGAAGTCCCAGGGCGCACGGCGGCGCACGCCCCGGCGCTTCTCCGCCGGCAGCCCCTGCGGCCAGTCGTCGGGGATGAGCAGTTCGGCCGGGTTGAGGCGCTCGAGCTCGGCCAGGAGGTTTTCCCAGCCCTTGATTTCCTGCACGGCGAAGCGGCCACTGGTGATGTCCAGCACGGCCAGGCCGAACAGGCGCTCGTCACCCAGCACGGCGCCGAGCAGGTTGTCGCGACGCTCGTCCAGCAGGGCCTCATCGCTGACGGTACCCGGGGTGATGATCCGAACGACCTGGCGTTCGACCGGGCCCTTGCTGGTGGCCGGGTCGCCGATCTGTTCACAGATGACCACCGACTCACCGAGCTTGACCAGCTTGGCCAGGTAACCCTCCACCGAGTGAAAGGGGATGCCTGCCATGGGAATCGCCTTGCCGGCCGACTGCCCGCGCGCGGTCAGGGTGATGTCCAGCAGCTTGGCCGCCTTCTTCGCGTCTTCGTAGAAAATCTCGTAGAAGTCGCCCATGCGGTAGAACATCAGCTGGTCCGGATGCTGATTCTTCAGCTTCCAGTACTGCTGCATCATGGGCGTGTGTTCGGAAAGGTCCTGGGTATCTTTGGCCATCGGTGCTTCGCGATTCTGAAGGTGGGGCCGGGCATTCCGATTGCCATGAACCGATGCCCGGTCTTGCATGGGAAGGGCGCTAGTGTACGGTATCCGGCTTGCCTGCTTTAACCCCGGAGTTGCACATGCCCGACACCGATCTCTCCCTGACCGAACTTGCCGCCCGCCTTGGCAAGGCCCTGGCGGCCATAAAAGCGCAGGTCACCACGGCGGAGTCCTGCACCGGAGGTGGCATCGCCGAAGCGATCACCCGTATCCCGGGCAGCTCCGCCTGGTTCGAAGCCGGCTATGTCACCTATTCAAATGCCCAGAAGACGGCGCAACTGGGTGTGCCGGAAGCCCTGTTCAGCCAGGTCGGTGCGGTCAGCCGCGAGGTGGTCCTGGCCATGGTCGAAGGCGCACAGGCCCGCAGTGGTGCGCGATTCGCCGTCGCAGTCAGCGGCGTTGCGGGGCCTGATGGGGGCTCGCCCGAGAAGCCGGTCGGTACCGTCTGGATCGCCTGGGCCGATCGAGACGCGCGCCACAGTCGTCGCTACCAGTTCGTGGGCGACCGCCAGCAGGTGCGTCGGCAAACGGTGGAAACGGCCCTCCACGGTGTCATCCGACTAGCTGCAGGAGAAAAACCGTTCGAGGGGTAGGCGAGCGAAAGTTTCCTGTGAAATAATACTGTCTACTTATACAGTTGTTGGTGGCCGTCAGGCCCTCTTGATGAGCGAGGACTTCAATGGACGAGAACAAGAAGCGTGCTTTGGCGGCTGCCCTGGGCCAGATCGAGAAGCAGTTCGGCAAAGGCGCGGTCATGCGCATGGGCGACCATGAGCGCCAGGCCATTCCGGCCATTTCCACCGGCTCCCTGGGGCTGGACATCGCCCTCGGCATCGGCGGCCTGCCCAAGGGACGTATCGTCGAGATCTACGGCCCGGAATCCTCGGGCAAGACCACCCTGACCCTGTCCGTGATCGCCGAAGCCCAGCGCATGGGGGCCACCTGCGCCTTCGTCGACGCCGAGCACGCGCTGGACCCGGACTACGCCGGCAAGCTGGGCGTCAACGTCGACGACCTGCTGGTTTCCCAGCCCGACACCGGCGAGCAGGCCCTGGAAATCACCGACATGCTGGTGCGTTCCAACGCGGTCGACGTGATCATCGTCGACTCCGTTGCCGCCCTGGTGCCCAAGGCCGAGATCGAAGGCGAGATGGGCGACTCCCACGTCGGCCTGCAGGCCCGCCTGATGTCCCAGGCCCTGCGCAAGATCACCGGCAACATCAAGAACGCCAACTGCCTGGTCATCTTCATCAACCAGATCCGCATGAAGATCGGCGTCATGTTCGGCAGCCCGGAAACCACCACCGGTGGTAACGCGCTCAAGTTCTACGCCTCCGTACGCCTGGACATCCGCCGTATCGGCGCGGTGAAGGAAGGCGAGGAAGTGGTGGGCAGCGAGACCCGCGTCAAGGTCGTCAAGAACAAGGTTTCTCCGCCGTTCCGCCAGGCCGAGTTCCAGATCCTCTACGGCAAGGGCATCTACCGCAGCGGCGAAGTCATCGACCTCGGCGTGCAGCAAGGCATCCTCGAGAAGTCCGGCGCCTGGTACAGCTACCAGGGCAACAAGATCGGCCAGGGCAAGGCCAATGCCGCCAAGTACCTCGAGGACAACCCGGAAACCGGCAAGGCCATCGAGAAGCTGATCCGCGAGCAATTGCTGAACCGCAACAACGGCAAGCAGGACTTCGTCCCCACCGCCGAAGAAGCCGCTGAAGCCGACGCTGACGCCTGATCCCGTGCCCGTCGTGCTCGACAGCCCCGCCGCCGTGCGGCGGGCCGCGATGGACCTGCTGGCGATGCGCGAGCACGGTCGCGTCGAACTGACGCGCAAGCTGCGTCAGCGCGGCGCCCCGCCTGAACTGATCGAAAGTGCCCTCGACCGGCTTGCCGACGAGGGCCTTCTCGATGAATCCCGTTACCTCGAAAGCTTCATTGCCAGCCGTGCACGCTCCGGTCACGGGCCTGCCCGTATCCGTGAAGACCTGGCCCAGCGTGGCTTGCCCCGTCCGGCCATCGAGGCGGCTTTGCGTGAAGCCGATATCGATTGGGGCGCGCACCTGCGTGAAACCTGGACGCGCAAGTTTGCGCGATTGCCCCTCGACGCCAAGGAGCGCGCCAAGCAAGGGCGCTACCTGGCCTACCGGGGGTATTCGATGGAGATGATCAGCCGCTTGCTGAGAGGCTCGTCGCTGGACGATTGAGGTGTTGTTCGTACTGAAAAGCCCTGCCAGGCGTACCTGGCAGGGCTTTTTCATTGGGCGTCAGCGCACCCAGTGTTCCGGCAGGTTGATGAAATCCACCAGCTCCCGCAGACGCCCGTGGTCGCGGCCGTTGAAGCGGAACGCCAGGCGGATGAGGTGGCAGAACTCCGGCTCGTCCCGCTCAGGCTCGCAGTAGGGACGCTGTTCGAAGCCGCCCTGCAGGCACAGGCCTTTGAATTCTTCGTGCAGGGTGTGAAGGGCCGATTCCGTCAGCGGGTGGTTCATGCGAATGACGAAGTCGCTCTTCAGCCAGCGGCTGGAGTGGAAGTTGCCGTAGAAGCGGGCGATCTCCATGGCCGCGTCTTCCGCGCTGTGCACCAGCCGAACCAGGCGCAGGTCGCTGGGCAGGATGTAGCGGTTCAGTTCCAGATGGCGGTGCAGGAAGTCCAGCGCATCCTTCCAGTAGCTGCCGCCGGGCTCGTCCAGCAGTACCACCGGCACCAGCGGGCTCTTGCCGGTCTGGATCAGGGTGAGCACTTCGAGGGCCTCGTCCAGCGTGCCGAAGCCCCCCGGGCACAGCACCAGGGCATCGGCTTCCTTGACGAAGAACAGCTTGCGGATGAAGAAGAAGTGGAACGACAGCAGGTGGTCGGTGCCCGCCACCGTGGCGTTCGCGCGTTGCTCGAAGGGCAGGGTGATGTTCAGGCCCAGGCTGTTCTCCTGCCCGGCGCCTTCGTGGGCGGCGGCCATGATGCCGCCCCCGGCACCGGTAATGACCATCATGTCGAGCCGGGAGATGGCCTCGCCCAACTGGCGGGCCAGGTCGTACAGCGGGTGCTCCACGGGCGTGCGTGCGGAACCGAACACGGTGACCTTGCGACGGCGCTTGAACTGCTCGAGGACGCTGAAGGCGTGCTCCATCTCGCGCAGGGTCTGCAGCATGATCTTGGCGTCCCAGCGGTTGCGATCCGCCTGGGCCATGCGCACCACGGTGGTCACCATCTCGCGGTAGAGGGACAGGTTGGGGCTTTCGTGCGGAACCACCAGCCCGACCAGTTCGTCGACCTTTTGCGCCAGGTCGATCCCGCTGGTCTGGAAGTGCCGGGAGAGGTAGTCATCCGGTTCGAAAGGCATAGCGTTCTCCTTGCTCAGCAACTGCACGGCACGCCCGGGGTGGGCGCGCCAGAGCCCTGCCAACGGGGCAATCGACCCGGATGCAGGACGCTGGGACAGCTTGCGCGAGTGCCTCGGGCTTTTCCAGCCGCAAGACGCAGCCTCGACCCCAGCCCCCTGTAGGACACGGGGGCCAGCAGCCGCAGGCAGGAGGGGAAGGCGGTGTTACTTGGCCGTGGAGGCCTTCAGGCCGCAGTCGCTGGCAATGAAGCGTTCGTTGGTGACCGGGCGATTGCTCTTGTACTCGGTGAAGGCATAGCGCAGCGCCGCGCCACGGGCCAGCAACTGGCGGTAGCCATTGTTGCGGCACACGCTGTTGGCCAGCTGGGCGCGCACCGAGTCGGGGTTGGCACGCATCTGGGCCGCGTGGGCGGGGCGGACGCTGAGGTGGTTGATCAGCTCCGTACCTTCCACCGTGTAGCCCTGGTCAAGGATGTCCTCGTTGATGGCGCGGGGCGTGCCGACGCTGCTCTCCTCAGCCACTTTCTCCAGCATCTTGGTCAGCTCGAAATCCTTGAGCGAGGCCGCCTGCACGGCGATGGGCGCGAGAAGGACGAGGGCGGCGAGGGTTAGGCGTTGCATACGAATCTCCGAGGGTGGGGCAGCCTTTGACTCTGGCTGCGGCCGAGTGTTCATGGCCCGGGAGCCTGGTGCGCGCATCCTGAACAAGCGCCGCCCGCAGATCAAGGTCCGTCGGCGTTCCCAGCGCAGGACCGTGCCGACGAGCGGTCCCCCGGTGCTGGCGGCCTGCCAGCCTGTGGTCATGCGTAACAACCCGCCCTACCTGAACGAACCCCGTCACAAGGGGCGCGGGCCCGGTTGCCGCTTCGCTTGGCCCCTGCGTCGCGGCTGCGTTCTGTTACCGGCAGATGACCACGAGGCAGGGCCCACCTCGACTTAAGGATGGGGATCGACGGCAAAACACGAACTGTCCCAAAACCCGTGATGCCTTCCGGTGTCCAGTGAGGAATGACCCGGCCACCCCAGGCCTTGCGTGCGGGTCATTGAAAACAAAGGGCGGGGCCATGTTCCCCGCCGCTACAGTTCGGAGTCGAGAACAATGACAACAACTCGTCCTGCCGGCTGGCTGACCGCATTCTGCGGCGGCAGCCTCGTGCTTGCCTTCCACGTCCCGGCGTTGGCCTCGGGCTACCACTTCGGATCCCAGTCGGTGTCCGCCCAGGGCACCGCACACGCCAATGGAGCCGAGGCAGCCGACCCCTCGGTGATCTTCTACAACCCCGCCGGCCTGGCGCGTCTGAAGGGTACCCAGATGACCACCGGCATGAGCATCCTCATCCCCCGTGGCGAATACGAGGACAAGGGCAGCACCGACGTTTTCGGCAACCCCACCGGCAGCGGTGACGGTGATGCCGGCTCCTACCTGCCGGATGCCGCTGCGGCGCCGAATTTCTACTTCTCCCGGCAGATCAACGACCAGGTCACCGTCGGCCTCGGCATCTTCGTGCCCTACGGCGCCAAGCTCGACTACGAGGAGGACTGGAGCGGCCGCTACGGCATCCAGTCGGCCAGCCTGGAGACGGTCAACTTCAACCCCAGCATCGCCTACCGCTTCAACGAGCATCACAGCATCGGCTTCGGCGTCTCGGCCCAGTACATCAAGTCGGTCCAGCGTGGGGCGGCGGATGTGAAGGGCGCGTCCCGCCAGTTAGCCGGGCAGTTCGTCGCGGCCAACCAGCAGGTCACCGAGCTGGCCGCCTCGCCCCTCGGCCAGGCCGCGATCCCATTGCTCTACGGCGTCAGCGTGCCGGAGGAAATCACCCGCTGTAACGGCCAGAGCGGCGATGCCTTCGTCGACTGCGTAGCCTCCAACTTCGCCGACAACGTCCAGGGCGATGGTTACTTCCGCGCCAAGGGCGACGACTGGGGCTTCGGCTGGAACATCGGCTACCTCTGGGAGCCCACCGAGTCGACCCGCTTCGGCATCGCCTACCGCTCCCACATCAAGCACACCCTCAAGGGCGAGTCGAAGTGGAGCTTCGCCGATGTCCAGGGCGCCGTGCCCTCGCCGACCGCGGACCTCAGCGGCGGGATCGACCTGGGCGTGATCACCCTGCCGCCCAAGGACCAGCTCGAACTGGTGCTGGATCCGGCTAACTGGGTCAACCCGGGGGACTTCGCCGCCACCCGCCTGCACCCCAACTCCAAGGCCAGCACCTCCATCGACACCCCCGAGTCGCTCTCCATCAACGCCTTCCACCAGCTCAACGACAAGGTCGCGCTGATGGCCGACGTCACCTGGACCCGTCACTCCCGGCTCGGCACCATCGGCGTCGGCCTGGACCAGGTGGCCGGCTACCCCTACTTCAACGGCGTCACCGAGGGCGACCTCAACGTCCGCCAGGACTGGAACGACACCTACAAGATCTCCTTGGGGATGAACTACCAGTACAGCGATGACCTGCTGCTGCGCACCGGCGTCGCCTACGACAAGAGCCCGGTGAGCGGCGCCAGCACGCGCCACCCCGGCTTCCCCGACGCGGATCGCTACTGGCTGTCGTTCGGCGCCAACTACCAGCTGTTCAAGGACACCTCGGTGGACCTGGCCTACAGCTTCGTGCAGTTCGACACCGGCAAGATGGACTACACCGACAACTGCTCCCCCGCAGGCTGGGTACCCGGCAGCGGCGGCCTCTACGTCGACAGCGGCCAGCGTTGCACCGGCAATGGGGGCAACTACAAGGGCGAGTACAAGACCCAGATCCACTTCATCGGGCTGGCCCTCAACCACACCTTCTGAGTGGGGCGATGGGCAGTGGGCAACGGCTCGTCCGTCCCGCTGCCCATCGATGACCGGGCGGGGGTACACTGCGCGCCGTTTCCGCACAGCCCTGGTTTCACGCCTTCCATGACCCACGCCGTCTTCCGCTTGCGCGCCGAATGCCTGGCCCGCGCCACCCGCCCGTTCGTTGCCCGCGGCTCCCGCGCACCCCGCTGTCCGCGTTGCCGGGTGATTCCCGCCTACTGCTTCTGCGACCAGCGTCCGCAGGTGCCGGCCAACGCCGGGATGTGCCTGTTCATGTACTACTCGGAGCCGCTCAAGCCGAGCAATACCGGCTGGCTGATCGCCGATGTGGTGGCCGATACCGCCGCCTTCGAATGGTCGCGGATCGCCCTCGACCCGGCAGCCGAGGCCCTGCTGAATGATCCCCAGTGGCAGCCGTACGTGGTGTTCCCGGGGGAATACGCCGAGCCGGAGCGGGTGGTGGAGGAGGTGGCGGTCGAGCCAGGCAAGCGACCGCTGTTCATCCTGCTGGATGCGACCTGGACGGAGGCTCGCAAGATGTTCCGCAAGAGCCCGTACCTGGACCGCTTCCCGGTGCTGAGCCTGCGCCCGGAACAGATTTCCCGCTACCGCCTGCGCCGCTCCAAGCGTGACGAGCACCTGTGCACGGCCGAGGTGGCCGCGCTGTGCCTGGAACTGGGCGGTGACTCACAGGCCGCCGGCGCGCTGGATGCGTACCTGGACCTGTTCACCGAACGTTACCTGGGCGCCAAGCACGCCCTGCCGCTGGACCTGGAGAGCCCGGCGCACCAGGCGCTGCGTCCTTACCTCTGAGCCTCGTGGCGCTGCGGCCAGAGCTGCGCCACCAGCATGCCGACGAACATCAGCGCACAGCCCAGATAGCCCCGCGCATGCAGGGACTCGCTGAGCATGAGGGCGCCGGCGATGGCGGCGAACACCGCCTCCAGGGAAAGGATGATGGCCGCGTGGGACGCAATCGCGTGCTTCTGCGCCACCACCTGCAGAGTGTAGCCGATGGCCACGGCGATCACCCCGCCATAGAGGATGGCCGGGCCGGCCGAGACGATGGCGTCCAGGCGGATGTCCTCCAGCACCAGGGCCAGGGCCAGGCTGATCACCGCGCAGGTGATGAACTGCAGGATGGCCAGTCGCACCGGGTCGTGGCGGCTGGCGAAGAACCCCACCAGCAGCACGTGCACACCCCAGACCACCGCACCCGCCAGTTGCAGCCAGTCGCCGCGCGCCACCTGGAAGTTGTCACCGACGCTGAGCAGGAACATGCCGCCCACCGCCAGCAGCGCGCCGATCCAGGTGCCCATGCCGGTGCGATGGCCCAGCAACAGCCCCAGCAGCGGCACGATGATCACGTACAGGCCGGTGATGAAGCCGGAGTTGGTCACGCTGGTGAACAGCAGGCCCACCTGCTGCAGGTTGATACCCAGGGACAGGGCCAGCCCCATCAGCACACCGCCCAGCAGCAGGCCCCGGTTCATCGGCTCATGGTGTTCGCCACGTGGCAGCAGGTAGAGCAGCGGCAGCAGCACCAGGGCACCGAGTCCGAAGCGCAGGCCGGTATAGAGGAAGGGGCCGATGGCATCCATGCCGAGCCGTTGTGCCACGAACGCAGCGCCCCAGATGGCGGCGGTGATCAGCATCAGGATGTCGGCGCGCAGGGCTTGGCTTCGCATGGGACTTCTCGGCAGTCAAAAGGCCAAGACTCTGACGCAAAGATGGCCGCTTGACCACCCCGCCGAGGGTCGGCATGCTGGGCGCCGCTCCACGGCCGCCCATTAGCCGCCAGGGCCCTCCAATCGCCGCCAGGGCGGTGGGGCCCGCCAGAAAAGGACCCCTCGATGGCCGCTTACGACATCCTCATCGCCGACGATCACCCGCTGTTTCGCAGCGCCCTGCACCAGGCCCTGACCCTGGGACTGGGCCAGGATGTGAGTCTGGTGGAAGTGGCCAGCATTGCCGAACTCGAGGAGCGCCTGGCGCAGAAGAGTGACTGGGACCTGGTCCTGCTGGACCTGAACATGCCCGGCGCCTACGGCTTCTCCGGCCTGGTGCTGTTGCGCGGCCAGTACCCGCAGATCCCGGTGGTGATGATCTCCGCCCAGGAGGAGGCATCGGTCGTGGTGCGGGCGCGGGAGTTCGGTGCCAGCGGCTTCATTCCCAAGTCCAGCCCGCTCGAGGTCATCCAGTCGGCCGTGCGTGCCGTGCTCGATGGCGATGCCTGGTGGCCGCCGCAAGCAGACGAGGCGGTGGTCGTATCCGACGAGGCCCGTGCCGCCAGTGCCGGCCTGGCCAGCCTCACGCCCCAGCAGTTCCGCGTGCTGACCATGGTCTGCGAAGGCCTGCTGAACAAGCAGATCGCCTTCGAGCTGAATGTGTCCGAGGCCACGGTGAAGGCCCACGTCACGGCGATCTTCCGCAAGCTCGGCGTGCGGACCCGTACCCAGGCCGCCTTGCTGCTGCAACAGATGGAATCGATTCCGCCGGCCTGACGCCGGCCTTTTCACGCAAATTTGAGACGCGCCGCGCTAGGCTGCGCGCTCCTTTCAAACAGCCAGCCTTCCCATGTCGCCATTCAAAGGCCAGACCGGCCTCAAACGTATCCTCAACGCCGCCGGCTATTCCTTCGATGGCCTGCGTGCCGCCTTCACCGGTGAAGCCGCGTTCCGCCAGTTGGTGCTGCTCAACGTCGTGCTGATTCCGGTGGCGTTCTTCTTCGATGTCAGCCGCGGCGAGCGGGCGCTGATGATCGGCGTATGCCTGCTGGCCCTGATCGTCGAGCTGCTCAACTCGGCGGTGGAGGCGGCCATCGACCGCATCTCCCTGGACCGCCACCCGCTGTCCAAGAACGCCAAGGACATGGGCAGCGCCGCCCAGTTCGTCGCCCTGACGCTCATCGGCTCGGTCTGGGCCACCATCCTGCTGGGCTGATCAGGGAATCTCGGGCAGCACGATCTCGTCGCTGCGCCGTACCCCCACAGTGAGTTCGCGACACTGTTCGAGGAACTCGCGCATGGCCGCCGTCTGGTACTTCTGCCGGTGCCAGATGAAATAGAACTGCCGACGCAGGTCGATCCCCGGGGTTTCCAGCGGCACCAGGCTGCCCCGGCGGAAGGCATCGCGCAGCGCCAGGCGCGAGATGCAACTGATGCCCAGCCCCGACTCCACCGCCCGCTTGATCGCTTCGGTGTGCTCCAGCTCCAGGCGGATGTTCAGCGGCACCGGGTGATGACGCATGGCCTGGTCGAAGGTCAGGCGCGTACCGGAGCCCTGCTCGCGGAGGATCCACGCCTCCCGGCACAGCTCGTCCAGGCTCACCGGCTGCTGCTGGGCCAGGCGATGGCCGGGGGCGCAGAACACCACCAGTTCGTCCTCCACCCAGGGCAGGACCTCGATGTCCGGGTGCTGGCAATCGCCTTCGATTAGACCCAGATCAAGTTCGTAGTGGGCGATCTGCTGGACGATATTCGCCGTGTTCTGCACGTGCAGGCTCACCTGGCACTCCGGGTGGCGCTGCATGAAGCTGCCGATCAGCAGGGTCGCCAGGTAGTTGCCCACCGTCAGGGTGGCGCCTACCGCCAGCGAACCGAAGCCGCTCTTGCCGTTGAGCAGGTCCTCGATCTCCCGGGCCTGATCCAGCAGGGCGACCGCCTGGGGCAGCAACTGGTGGCCCAGCGCATTGAGGCTGAGGCGCTTGCCGACACGGTCGAACAACTGGCAGCCAGACTGCCGCTCCAGCTCGGTCAGCGAGGTGCTGGCCGCCGATTGTGAAAGGGACAGCGATTCGGCTGCGCGAGAGACGCTGCCTTGCTGGGCGACGCTGACGAAAACCTGCAATTGACGGAGTGTGAAACGCATATCGATATAACCGATAACCTATATCTTGATAATCCAGTTAACAGATATTGTGGCGATCACTACAATGCCGCGCAATTGCGCCCAAGCGGCGCTGGCGACATTCCCTCTTCGGAGCTTCCGGAAACATGAGCAACTTCAACTCCGAGCGCGTCCTCAGCGTTCATCACTGGAACGACACGCTGTTCAGCTTCAAGTGCACCCGCGACCCTGGCCTGCGCTTCGAGAACGGCCAGTTCGTCATGATCGGCCTGCAGCAGCCCAACGGCCGTCCGCTCATGCGTGCCTATTCCATCGCCAGCCCGAACTGGGAAGAGCACCTGGAGTTCTTCAGCATCAAGGTGCCGGACGGCCCGCTGACCTCCCAGCTGCAGCACCTGAAGGAAGGCGACGAGATCATCATCAGCAAGAAGCCCACCGGCACCCTGGTCCTCGATGACCTGAACCCGGGCAAGCACCTCTACCTGCTGAGCACCGGCACCGGCCTCGCGCCCTTCATGAGCGTGATCCAGGACCCGGAGACCTACGAGCGCTTCGAGAAGGTCATCCTCGTGCACGGCGTGCGCTACGTGAACGAAGTGGCCTACCGCGAGTTCATCACCGAGCACCTGCCGCAGAACGAGTTCTTCGGCGAGGCGGTGAAAGAAAAGCTGATCTACTACCCCACCGTCACCCGCGAGCCCTTCGAGAACCAGGGCCGCCTGACCGACCTGATGCGCAGCGGCAAGCTGTTCCGCGACATCGGCCTGCCGCCGATCAACCCGCAGGACGACCGCGCCATGATCTGCGGCAGCCCGAGCATGCTCGACGAGACCAGCCAGGTGCTCGACAGCTTCGGCCTGAAGGTATCGCCGCGCATGCGTGAGCCGGGTGACTACCTGATCGAGCGCGCCTTCGTCGAGAAGTGATCCCGCGCTGCGCCTGACGAGAAGCCCGCCATCCGGCGGGCTTTTTCGTTTCAGCCCGGCAGGCTGAAGCGCTGGCCGGACAGGGCAGGGTGGTAGATCGGCTGGACCTTGTTCCCGGCCGGGTCCAGCAGGTGGAAGCTGTGGGTGCCGTCGCCATGGGCGAAGGGGCGGTCCAGCAGCGTGACGCCCTGGTCCTTCAGGTAGCGGTACCAGGCCTCCAGGTCTTCCAGGCTGTCCACCACGAAACCGAAATGGTCCACCGCCTGCGCGCCGTGGCTCGGCACCGTGGCGCGCCCCAGGGACAGGTTATCGTTGCCGCAGGTGAGGTAGACCAGGTCCTCGTGGGCACGGTGCAGCACCTCCATGCCCAGCACGTCGACGTAGAAGCGCTCGCACGCCTCGAGATCCGGAACCAGCAGGGCGATGTGGCGCAGGCCGTTGAGCCGGGCAGGGCGGTTGGACATGTGGTGGCACTCCTTTTTGTATACAATTTTTCGAGAATATAAGACAAAAGGACTCACCCATGTACTGCCTGCTGCTCAAGACCCAACTGAAACTCGGAAGCCTGGACGCTTTCATGGAAGCGATGCGCATCAATGCCGCCGCCTCCGTGCGGGATGAACCGGGTTGCCTGGTGTTCGACGTGCTGCGTGACCGCAGTGATCCGGATCGGGTGTGGCTGTACGAGGTGTACACCGACGAAGCGGCGTTCGAGGCCCACATGCAGACGCCGCACTTCCTGGCGAGCCGACCGCTGGTGGAGCCGCTGATTCTCCGGCAGGACTGCATCGAGGCCGATGCGCTGGCCCTCAACCCCTTTCGCTGAGTCGCCTCAGGCGTCCGCTCCGCGTGCGATCTCCAGCACGCGGATGCGGCCAGCCTCGGGGTAGTGCCAGCGCACGTCCACGTCCCACAGGCGCGCGCCATAGCGGCGCTCCGGCTGGGGCTTCTGGTAGGCCGGGCGGGGGTCCTGTGCCAGGCACTGCTCCACCAGCGCCACCAGCGGCTCACCCAGGCGCTCGCCTTCGAGTCGGGCCTGGGCCAGGGCTTCGGGCGTCCATTCCACCGGAATCAGTTCCGGCGGGGCCGCAGCGATGCCGTTGCGTGCGTCCAGCTGGCAGTCGGCGTAGGGCACGTAGGGCTTGATGTCGAGCACCGGCGTCCCGTCCAGCAGGTCGATGCCCGACAGCCAGAGCCGGCCGGCCTCCACCTTGTCCAGCTTCACCACCGACTGGCCGATGCCGTTGGGGCGGTGTGTGGCGCGGCTGGCGAAGACCCCCAGGGTCTGGTTGCCGCCCAGGCGGGGCGGGCGCACCTTCAGGCGCGGTGTGTTCTCCAGCGCCTGATGGAAGAGGAACAGCAGCCACACATGGCTCACCTGCTCCAGACCGGCCACCGCCTCGCCGCCATCGAAGGGTGGCAGCAGCTCCAGCACGCCACGGGCGGCCGGGGCGAGCTGGGGCTGGCGGGGAATGGCGAATTTTTCCTTGAAGCAGGACCGCAGGATGCCGACCGGGGAAACCAGATGCTGCATGGCGTGTGACTCAGCGGCTGCGGATCGGTGCGCCCTGGGGCACCCGGCACCCGGCGTCGCGGTAGGGGCCGCTGTGGCGCACCCAGCCCTCGCCGGGTTGCACCTGGGCGCAGGTGAAGCGGCCGTCCAGCGTGCTCTGCCAGACATAAAACGGCGCCGGCGCGGCAAGGACCGGCAGGGCAGGGAGCAGGGCGAGGCACAGCAGCAGGGCACGCATGGTGGGGTTCCGGGAAGAATGCGCGGCTACCCTAGCAGGTTGTTGAAACACTGGCCACGCCGCCGCTGCAGCGCTGAAGGCGCCCTCAAGTGGCCCATTTACTCCACCTGGACCAGGCTTTTTTCGTGCTTCGCCTTCCTGCCTGCGCCGGCCTTCGCCAGGTGCAAGCCGTGGGCGCGCGCCGGTGCGCAGCGCCCGGCTCGGGCGTCAGAGGTGGAAGCCGCCGTCGATGGGGATGATGGCCCCGGTCATGTAGGCCCCGGCGGTGCCGGCCAGGGCGATGGCCAGGGCGCTCATCTCCTCTTCGCGGCCCCAGCGCTGCATGGGGATGAGGGCAACGTCCGCCGCCAGGGCATCGTCGTCCTGGGCGATGAAGCGGGTCATCTTGCTCGGGAAGCGGCCGGGGGCGATGACGTTGACGTTGATGTGTTCCTTCACCAGCTCATGGGCCAGCATGCGCGACAGCTGGTGCAGGGCGGCCTTGCTGGGGCCGTAGGCGTAGGCCTGTTCGCCCATGGCGGTGATCCCCGCCACCGAGCCGATGTTGATGACCCGCGCCGGGCTGGCCGCGGTGCCGGCCTTGCGCAGCAGCGGCAGCAACTGCTGGATGCAGCTGAAGACGGCCGTCACGTTGAGCTGCATGACCTTCTCCCAGCCCTTGACCGGGTAGCTTTCCAGCGGCGCGCCCCAGGTGGTGCCGGCGTTGTTGACGAGGATGTCCAGCTGCCCGACCTGCCCGCCCAGGGTTTCGGCCAGGGCACGCGCGCCTTCTTCGCTGGAGAGGTCCGCTGCCAGCCCGACGCATTCGCCGAAGGCCGAGAGTTCGGTGGCGGCTTCCGCGCACGCCTCGGCGTTGCGGGCGCAGATGAACACGCGGGCGCCGGCTTCCAGCAGGCCCTGGGCGATCATCCGGCCGATGCCGCGGGTGCCGCCGGTGACCAGTGCCGTGCGGCCTTTCAGGCTGAAGTACTTCTCCATGGGGGTGAGCCTCGTCAGTGGGTGAGGGCCTTACCCTAGCCGCTGGCGGGCGGCGGCAAAGCCATCATCGAGACGGGGAATGCACGGCCATTCCAGCCCCCATGGAAACGAAAACGCCGCGAGCCCTGGGGGCGTCGCGGCGTTCGTCAGCCGATCGCGGGGATCAGATGCACTCGGCCCACAGGTCGTACTCGTCGGCGTCCACCACCCGCACGCGGACCTTCTCGCCCGGCTTCAGATTGGGGTTGTCGATGAACACGCTGCCGTCGATCTCCGGGGCATCGGCCCAGGAACGGGCCACGGCGCCCTCGTGGTCCACCTCGTCCACCAGCACGTCCATCTCCTGGCCGATCTTGCGCTGCAGGCGGGCAGCGGAGATGGCCTGCTGGTGCGCCATGAAGCGGTCCCAGCGGTCCTGCTTGATGTCGTCCGGCACCGGCTCCAGGCCCAGGTCGTTGGCCGGGGCGCCCTCCACCGGGGAGTACTGGAAGCAGCCGACGCGGTCCAGCTGGGCTTCGGTCAGCCAGTCCAGCAGGTACTGGAAGTCCTCTTCGGTCTCGCCGGGGAAGCCGACGATGAAGGTAGAGCGGATGGTCAGCTCGGGGCAGATCTCGCGCCACTTCTTGATGCGGGCCAGGGTCTTGTCCTCGAAGGCCGGGCGCTTCATGGCCTTGAGCACGTTCGGGCTGGCGTGCTGGAAGGGGATGTCCAGGTAGGGCAGCAGCTTGCCGGCGGCCATCAGCGGAATCACGTCGTCCACGTTCGGGTACGGGTACACGTAGTGCAGGCGCACCCACACGCCCATGGCCGAGAGCGCCTCGCACAGCTCCAGCATGCGGGTCTTCACCGGCTGGCCGTTCCAGAAGTCCAGCTTGTACTTGAGGTCCACGCCGTAGGCGCTGGTGTCCTGGGAGATCACCAGCAGTTCCTTCACGCCGGCCTTCACCAGGCGCTCGGCCTCGGAGAGCACGTCGCCCACCGGACGGCTGACCAGCTTGCCGCGCATGGAGGGGATGATGCAGAAGCTGCAGCTGTGGTTGCAGCCTTCGGAAATCTTCAGGTAGGCGTAGTGGCGCGGAGTCAGCTTGATGCCCTGGGGCGGAACCAGGTCGATCAGCGGGTTGTGCTCGGTCTTCGGCGGCACCACTTCGTGCACGGCGTTGACCACCTGCTCGTACTGCTGCGGGCCGGTCACGGCCAGCACGCTCGGGTGCACGTCACGGATGCTGTCCTCGGCCACGCCCATGCAACCGGTGACGATCACCTTGCCGTTTTCCGAGAGCGCCTCGCCGATGGCGTCCAGGGACTCGGCCTTGGCACTGTCGATGAACCCGCAGGTGTTGACCACCACGACGTCAGCGTCCTGGTAGGTCGGAACGATCTCGTAACCCTCCATGCGCAGCTGGGTGAGGATGCGCTCGGAGTCGACGGTCGCCTTGGGGCAGCCGAGGGAGATGAATCCGACTTTGGGTGTTGCGGTGGACATGGGGGCTAACCTCGGAAGGGCACCTTGGGGGCGCCTCTGATCAAAAAGTGCGCAATTCTAGCGGCGGCCTACACACTTGAACAGCCTCCCCGAGGCAAGTCGTCGCAGGTGCATGCCCAGGCCCTGCCAGCGGGCGCTCCAGGGAATACGGCCTATAGTCAGCGGGAATGAAAATGACCGGCTCTTGCAACCCGATTGGTGTGAGAGCAGGATGCGCCGAATTTTGTCTGAGGGATTTTGTTACATGTCCGATGCAAGCACCGGGACCGCTGAGCAGGAACAACACCCCCACTCGAGCTCCGCCGTCGGCCTGATGGTCGGCGCCGTCGGGGTGTGCTACGGCGATATCGGCACCAGCCCGCTGTACACCCTCAAGGAAGTCTTCATCGGCGGCTATGGCGTGCAGGCCAACCACGATGGCGTGCTCGGCGTGCTGTCGCTGATCTTCTGGTCGTTGATCTGGGTGGTCACGATCAAGTACGTGATCTTCGTCCTGCGGGCCGACAACGAAGGCGAGGGCGGCGTCATGGCGCTTTCGGCGTTGGCCCGTCGTGCTGCCACCGGGCGCCGCCGCCTGCAGGCCATGGTGGTGGCGGCCGGCCTGATCGGCGCCGCGCTGTTCTATGGCGACAGCATGATCACCCCGGCCATCTCGGTGCTCTCGGCCATCGAGGGCCTGGAGATCGCCTTCGACGGCCTGGAGCACTGGGTGGTGCCGCTGTCGCTGGTGGTGCTGGTGGGCCTGTTCCTGATCCAGAAGCACGGTACGGCGCGCATCGGCATCCTCTTCGGGCCGGTGATGGTGGCCTGGTTCCTGGCGCTGACCGCCCTGGGCATCTACGGCGTCGCCCAGCAGCCGGAAGTGCTCAAGGCGATGAACCCGGCCTGGGCGGTGAACTTCTTCATCTCCCACCCGGGCATCGGCGTGGCCATCCTCGGCGCCACGGTGCTGGCGCTGACCGGTGCCGAGGCGCTCTACGCCGACATGGGCCACTTCGGCCGCAAGCCCATTGCCCGCGCCTGGTTCGCCCTGGTGCTGCCGGCGCTGGTGCTGAACTACTTCGGCCAGGGCGCGACCATCCTGGTCAACCCGGAAGCCGCGCGTAACCCCTTCTACCTGACGGCCCCCGGCTGGGCGCTGCTGCCGATGGTGGCGCTGTCCACGGCCGCCACCGTCATCGCCTCCCAGGCGGTGATCTCCGGTGCCTTCTCCCTGACCCGCCAGGCCATCCAGCTGGGCTACGTGCCGCGCATGTTCATCCAGCACACCTCCAGCCAGGAGCAGGGGCAGATCTACATCGCCGCCGTGAACTGGGCGCTGATGGTGGGCGTGGTGCTGCTGGTGCTGGGCTTCGAGTCTTCTGCGGCCCTGGCCTCGGCCTACGGCGTGGCGGTGACCGGCACCATGCTGATGACCACGCTGCTGATGGGCGTGGTGATCTGGCTGCTGTGGAAGTGGCCGATGTGGATGGCCATTCCGTTCTTCCTGATGATGCTGCTGGTGGACAGCCTGTTCTTCGCCGCCAACCTGCCCAAGGTCATCCAGGGCGGTGCCTTCCCGGTGATCGCCGGCATCGCGCTGTTCATCCTGATGACCACCTGGAAGCGCGGCCGCCAACTGCTGGTGGAGCGCCTCGACGAGGGTTCGCTGCCGCTGCCGCTGTTCATCGCCAGCATCCGCTCGCAGCCGCCGCACCGCGTACAGGGCACGGCGGTGTTCCTCACCGCCCGCTCCGATGCGGTGCCCCATGCGCTGCTGCACAACCTGCTGCACAACCAGGTGCTGCACGAGCAGGTGGTGCTGCTCACCGTGGTCAACGAAGACAGCCCGCGCGTGGCGCCGGAGCGGCGCTTCGAGGTGGACGCCTATGGCGAGGGTTTCTTCCGGGTGCTGCTGCATTTCGGCTTCATCGAGGACCCGGACATTCCCCAGGCGCTCAAGCTGTGCCACCTCAACGACCTGGACTTCAGCCCGATGCGCACCACCTACTTCCTCAGCCGCGAGACGGTGATCCCCTCCAAGCTGATCGGCATGGCGCTGTGGCGCGAGGCGCTGTTCGCCTTCCTGCTGAAGAACGCCAACGGCAACCTGCGCTACTTCAACCTGCCGCTGAACCGGGTGATCGAGCTGGGTACTCAGGTGGAGATCTAGCCGGCGACGAGGTTCGCCACAACGAAAAAGCCCGGGCATGGCCCGGGCTTTTTCATGGGGTGACGATCAGTCGCGGCCGGGCAGCATGCGCCGCACGGTGTCGTCCTTGCTGATGAAGTGGTGGAACAGCGCGGCCACCGCGTGCAGGCCGATCAGCCAGTAACCGAGAACGGCCACGGTCTCGTGCACTTCCTTGATCTGCCCGGCGAGGTCGGGGTTCTTGCCGATCAGCGGCGGCAGTTCCAGGCCGAAGAAAGGGATCGGCTTGCCGGCGGCGCTGAGGATCAGCCAGCCGGCGAACGGCAGGCCCAGCATCAGGCCGTACAACGCCAGGTGCGCCAGCTTCGCCAGGGCGTTCTGCCAGGCCGGCGGGTTCGGGGTGATCGGCGGGGTGGGCGAGAGGAAGCGTGCGGCGATGCGCACGAACACCAGGGCAAATACCGAAAGGCCCAGCATGAAGTGCCATTGCTTGAGCAGTTCGCGGGTCTCGCTGCCTTTGGGGAAGTTGCCCTTCAGTTCGATGGTGGCGTAGACGGCGGCGATCAGCAGCAGCATCAGCCAGTGCATGGCGATGGAAAGTTTCCCGTAGCGGGAGGTCTGGGTGGTCATCACGGCTCCTTGTTGTCCCGCATCGTGGTGGCGGGCTTGTCCTCAGCTTAGCGGCTGGGCCTTAAGTGAAAATGAAGCAGGTCAAAGAACGGGGGATTCGCCGCCCCTGGGCGGGGCGGCGGAGGGCTCAGGGCTTGGCCTGGCGCTTGGCGATGGCCTTGACCAGGCGCTCGGCCAGGGCCGGGTAGTTTTCGTCGTAGTGGTGGCCGCCGGGCAGGCCCAGCACTTCGCCGATGGCGCCGGGCTGGGTGCAGCCGCTGTCCTTGGCTTCGTCCTTGCCGTACACGCAAAGCACCTTCTCCGGCGGCAGCTTGGCCAGTTCCGGGCCGGTGGCCGCTTCCTGGCCGGCCTTGCCCAGCCAGCCCTGGACCTCGATCTCGAAGCTGCCGCTGCGGGCCAGGGCCAGCAGCAGGATGGCGTCCACCTGCTGTTGGTCGGCCTTGGGCAGGCGGTTGTAGAAGGCCGGCAACACGTCGGCGCCGAAGGAGTAGCCCGCCAGGACGAAGCGCTTGGCACCCCATTGCTCGCGGTAGCGCTTCATCAGGCGGCTGAGGTCGGCTGCGCCCTGCTCGGGGCTCTTGTGCTGCCAGAAATAGCGCAGCGCGTCGATGCCGACCACGGAGTGATCGAGCTTGGCCATCTCTTCGGCCACGGCGCGGTCCAGGTCGCGCCAGCCGCCGTCGCCGGAATAGAACAGGGTGACGGTGTCGGAGGGATGGTCCGCCGGCACTTCCACCACCGGCATCTGGCTGCCGCCGCCTTCCAGCAGGCTGCGCAGGCGCTCGTTGAGCAGCTCGGGCAGGCTGGTGTCGTAGTCGCTGATGCCGGTATCGGCGTTGGCCTGGTCACGGGCGAAAGCCGCGCTGGGGTCGTCCGGGTTGTCGTTCCAGGCGATGGTCCAGTGGCCGTGGGGCGCCGCCTTGGGCAGCGGGGCGCTGCAATCGGGCTGGTCGAGGCTGAAGTCGATGGACAAGGCGCGGGCCTGGTCGTTGCCCTGGCCGGCCAGCCAGCGCCAGGCGAAGGCTGCACCCGGCCCGATGCCGGCCACCAGGGTCGGGTCGCCTTCCAGCACGGTGCGGGCCAGGCCCAGCAGGTGCTGCTGGGCATCGCAGTTGTCAGCGGGCAGTTGCAGCTGGACGAGGCGTGCGCCGCCGTCCTGCGCCAGGGTCAGCAACTGGGCCTCGTTCAGCTGTTGCTTGGCGTCCACCACCAGCAGCACGCGGGCACGGGTCTCGCCCGGGGGCAGGGCGATGGTGGCGCGGCTGCCGTCGGCCAGGGTGCGTTGTTCCACCCGGGCTTGCGGCGAGGGGCGGCCCCACAGCAGCAAGGCGGTGCCCACCACGAGCACGAGGAAGATGATCAGCAGGCGGTGCCAGTGGCGTTTGAGCATGGGTCCCTCAGCGTTTGACCAGTCCAGTGAAGCCGCCCGCGATCAGGGCTGCGGTATCGGCCAGCGCCACCAGGGGGTCAAGGCCCGGCGGTACGGCCATGTAGCGGGGCTCCCAGTCCGGCTGGAACTTGTCCTTGAAGCGGCGCAGCCCCTGGAAGTTGTAGAACTGCTCGCCACGGCGGAACACCAGTGCGCCCAGGCGCTGGGTCAGCGGCGCGCCGCGACGGGGTTGCAGGCCGGCCAGCGGCACCATGCCGAGGCTGAAGCGCTCCACGCCCCGCTCCTTGAAGTGCAGCAGCAGGTTGAGCATGAGGAATTCCATGGTCAGCTTCGGCGCTTCCGGGTGCACCCGCATCAGGTCCAGGCTGGCCAGTTCCTGGCTGTCGGTCTCCAGCAGGTTGGCGAAGGCCATGGGGCGGCCTTCGAAGGACACCACGGCGATGCGGAAGTACTTCAGGTAGTCCGGGTCGAAGCGGCCCAGGGAGAAGCCCTTCTCGCGCACGTTCTTGCCCTGCATCCAGGCATCGGAGATTTCCCGCAGCGCTTCGATGGGCGCTTCGCCCGCTTCGTGGAAGGCCAGGGTCAGGTCGTCGCGCTGGCCCCGGCTGAGGGTGTAGCGCAGGTCCTTCATGGCCTTGTTCTTGGCGTCCAGGTCGAAGCGGCGCAGGTCCACGCGGGCCTCCTCGCCGAGCTTCAGGGCGCTGAGGCCTATGTCCATGTAGTAGGGCAGGTTCTCCGCGCGTACCTGGTAGAACACCGGGCGGGCGTGGTGCACGTCGCACAGGTCGCGGAACTGCCAGATCAGCTCGGCGCGGTGGTTGGCCTTGCCGATGGGGTCGAACAGCGCCACCAGGCTGCGGCCACGGCGGGCGAACATCAGGAAGGCGTCTTCCTCCGGGTGGAACAGCAGGGCCTTGTCGCCGGTCAGCACCAGGCCGCCATCGGGCTGGGCGGAGCCACGGACGATGCGCGCGGCCTTCAGCAGCTCTTCCTCGGTGGGTTCGTGGATCACCAGCGGCACCGGACGCAGCAGCCACACCAGGCCCAGGCCGGCTAGCAGCAGGCCGCTGGCCAGGGCGGCGCGCAGGGTGCGCGGCGCGTCGGCGTCCACGGCGAACTGCCAGAACAGCTCGCGGCTGTAGGGCACGTCCTGGTAGGCGAAGAACATCAGCCAGATCGACGCGGCCAGTACGCAGGCGGCGGCACCGAGGTTGACCGGGGAGAACGGCACCTCCAGCAGACGGCTGGGGCGGTAGAAGGCGCTGCGGAACATCGCCAGCAGCGAGGCGGTCAGCAGCAGCAGGGTGGCCTCTTCCCAGTCCACGCCCTTGAGCATCGACAGCACCGCGCCGGTCACCAGCAGCACCAGGGTCAGCGCCCAGGCTGCCGACAGCCGCCGGCGCAGCCCGTGGGCCAGCAGCAGGCAGAGCACGCCCACCAGGCTCGCGGCCAGGTGCGAGGCGTCGATCAGGCGGTGGGGGATGAGGAAGCTGAGGTCGTCCAGGCGGGTGTCGATGGCCGGGGTGGCGCCGGAGAACAGCAGCACCACACCGGAGAGGAACACCATCAACGACAGCACCGGCGCCGCGAGGCCCGAGGCACTGCGCATGGCCTGGCGGCCAGCCGGCAGGAAGCGCTGGGCTTCGTTCACCAGCAGCAGCATGCAAGCGACTACCAGCGGCAGCCCCACATAAATGAGGCGATAGAGCAGCAGCGCAGCGGCCAGCGGTGCAGCACCGAGCTGGCCGGCGAAGGCGGCCAGCAGCACCGCTTCGAACACGCCGACGCCACCGGGCACGTGGCTGAGTACGCCGGCCGCCAGGGCCAGCAGGTACACCAGCATGAAGGCGCCCAAGGGCGGGGCCTCCGGCAGCAGCAGGTAGAGCACGCTGGCGGCTGCGCAGACGTCCACCAGGGTGATCAGCAATTGCAGGCCCGACAGGCCCAGGCCGGGCAGGCGCACGCCACGGCCCAGCAGGCGCACGCTGATGCAGCCGGGCACCGGGGCTTCGGGTTCGCGCAGGCGCGAGAACCAGAACACCGCCAGCAGGGTGAGGCCGAGTACGGCGCCGGCGATCAGCGCCACCATCGAGGGCGGCAAGCGTAGCGCCTGGGAGGCCGCGTCCAGGTTGCTCAGCGCGGCAACGGCTGCCAGCGGCGGCAGGGCCGAGCCCAGCGCCAGGCTGGCGAACACCGTGACCCGGGCGATATCGGGCGCACTGACGTTGTCGCGGCTATAGAGGCGGTAGCGCACCGAGCCGCCGGTGACCACCGAGAGGCCGATGGCATTGCCGATGGCCGAGGCACAGAAACTGCCCAGGGCCATGCGTGGCAGTGGGATGCGCACGCCGGCGAAGCGCAGGCCGGACCACTCGTAGCCCACCAGGGCCATGAAGCTCACCGCCGTGGCGCCGACGGCCGCCAGCAGGCTGCTCACCGGCACGTCGTGCAGGGCACCGCGCAGGGCGTTGGGGTCGAGTTCGCGCAGCAGGTGCCAGCAGGCCACCAGGCCGATGGTGAAGAGAAGGAGGGTAAAGGCCAGCCCCAGGGGTTGCCGGTAGGCACTCAGGCGGTCGAGCCAGCGCAACTGGTTGGCGTCGACCGGTTGCTCGTCATCAGGCAGGGCGGATTCGTCGGGTGTAGCGGGGCTGGCGCGCATCGAGCACCTCATGGAAATTTGCGCCACAGGATGTGGGCTGGACGTTCAAGTTCCAAGCCCCGGCGTGCAATTTTTCCCTGGCGCTCCTGGCGGTAGAGGAAAACACCCCACAAAAGAAAAGGCCACTCGTTTGAGTGGCCTTTCTTTGTTTGGTTGCGGGAGCTGGATTTGAACCAACGACCTTCGGGTTATGAGCCCGACGAGCTACCAGACTGCTCCATCCCGCGTCTGTGGGTCGGCATTCTAGCGATTAATCTGGCCCTGTCAACAACTGATTTCTGAAAAAGTGGTTTTTCATCAGAAACTTAGCGCGTCGAAACGGCTCCATCCCCCGTGGTACATGGCCTGCAGCTGGGAGAATTGTTTACTCAAGGGGGTAGGAAAGACCTCGAGGCCGGTACGGGGTAGGGACCGGCCTCGAGGGTGCCGGTCCTTCCATTACCAGGCACCCGAGCAGGCTAGCGGGGGGCTGGCTGGGAAAGTTGTCAGAAAAGGGTAGGAGATTTCTGATTGGCGATCCGAGCGTTGAAGCGCGTCCGGCGGTGGGGATACTGGCCGGGCGGTCGTACCCGGTACGGCCGTCGCCTCTCCCGGCGAGCCCCACTCCTTGAGTGGGGCTTTTTTCGTCAGGGTTGGCGGTTCTTGCCCAGCCCGACTGCGTAATCGTTCCGGAGGACTCCTCATGCTCGATGCGATCCGTCGCACCATCCTGCACCCTGCATTGGCCCTGCTGCCCGAATCCCTGTCCGGGCGCGAGGCGCAGGTGCTGTTGCTGGCCAGCGGCCTGGCCGCCAGTGGCTTCCAGACCCGGCGGGATGCCCGTGGCCCGGGCCGGGGTTACTGGCGGGCCTTGCCCGACGGGGTGATGGTCGGTGGCGTGCTGCGGGCGGCGCAGACCCGTGACCTGGCCGTGGCGGTGTGCGATGCCCGGCAGGTGCCGCCGATTGCCGAGCGGGTCTACAGCGCGCTGGAGCATGACGATGTGCTCGCCGCTGCCCTGGCGCGCCTGCTGTTATGGAGCGACCCGGCCGGCCTGCCATCGCTCGGCGATGAGGCCGACGCCTGGGCCTGCTACCAGCGCCACTGGGCCGTCGACGAGGCGGCTCGCCGGGACTGGCCCGCCCATTACCAGCGCGCGCTGGCTGCCTGCCCTGCCTGACCCCGCCGGCCCGGCCCTCACGCGGCCGGGCCACCTTGCCGCGAATCCGCTAGAATCCGCCTCCCTTCATATGGACGTGCGCCCCGCCTGCGCAGCCGTGACCCGTGCCGCCTCCATGAGCCAGCGGAAGATCATCCACATCGATTGCGACTGCTTCTACGCCTCCATCGAGATGCGTGACGACCCCAGCCTCGTGGGGCGGCCGCTGGCCGTTGGCGGCTCGGCGGATCGTCGCGGGGTGATCGCCACCTGCAACTACGAGGCGCGGGCCTACGGCGTTCGCTCGGCGATGTCCTCGCGCCACGCGCTGAAGCTGTGCCCGGACCTGCTGATCGTCAAGCCGCGCTTCGAGGCCTACCGCGAAGCCTCGAAGGCCATCCACGGCATCCTGCGGGACTACACCGAGCGCATCGAGCCGCTGTCCCTGGACGAGGCCTACCTCGACGTCACCGACAGCCCGCATTTCAGCGGCAGCGCCACCCGCATCGCCCAGGACATCCGCCGGCGGGTCTGGCAGGAGCTGCGCATCACCGTCTCCGCCGGGGTGGCGCCGAACAAGTTCCTCGCCAAGATCGCCAGCGACTGGCGCAAGCCCGATGGCCTGTTCGTCATCACTCCGGACCAGGTCGAGGCGTTCGTCGCCGAGCTGCCGGTGGCGAAGCTGCATGGAGTGGGCAAGGTCACGGCCGACAAGCTCGGGCGCCTCGGCGTGCACCTCTGCTCGGACCTGCGGGAATGGAGCCTGACGGCACTGGCGCGGGAGTTCGGCAGCTTCGGCGAGCGCCTCTACAACCTGGCGCGTGGGCACGACGAGCGCCCGGTACAGGTGGACAGCCGGCGCCAGTCATTGAGCGTGGAGAACACCTACGACCATGACCTGCCGGACCTGGCGGCCTGCCTGGAACGCCTGCCGGCACTGCATGAGGAGCTGGAGCGGCGCCTGGCGCGGCTGGATGCCAGCTACCGGCCGGACAAGCCGTTCGTGAAGCTGAAGTTCCTCGATTTCACCCAGACCACACTAGAGCAGGCGGGGGCCGGGCGGGACCTGGACAGCTATCGGTTGTTGCTGGGCGCCGCCTTCGCGCGGGGCGAGCGCCCGGTGCGGCTGATCGGCATCGGCGTGCGCCTGCAGGACCTGCGCGGCGCCGCCGAACAGCTCAGCCTGTTCTGACGCCGACTCAGCGCTCCGGCCAGAGGCGCAGGGCCTTGCCTTCGGCCGGCCACAGGCGCAGTTGCTCGGTGGCCGAGAAGTCCCAGCGCTGCACGTTGGGGAGGAAGTCCAGGAAGCGTTGTTCCTGTTCCATCAGGGCTGGGGCACAGGCCTTGCGGGTGCTGCCCACCGGGCCGAAGCTCAGGCGCTCGCCCTCCAGGGTGTAGGAGGCGAACCAGTGGTTGCAGCCCGCGTTGCCGTAGGCGCGGCCATCGTGGCCCAGGGTCAGCGTCAGGTGGCTGCGGTCGATCAGCGGGCGCTCACCGATCCACTCCACCTGGTAGGTGCGTTCGGTTTCCAGGGTGGGGCCTTCGGTGGCGCAGCCGGCGAGGGTGGCGCCGACCAGGGCCAGCGGCAGGGCGAGTCGTTTCATCACACGGTCTCCTGGCAGGTGGGGCAGAGGTGGCGGCCGTCACGCTTGGCCCAGCCCAGCTCGGCAATGCGCGCTTCGGCGGCGGGTGTCTCGGCGGGCTTGCCCAGGCTGGCGTCCACGGCGAATTCGAAGTCCAGGCGCTTGCCGCAGGCGTCGCAGTCGACCTTCCATTGCAGGATCGACAGCTCCTTGAACGCCGGGCCCTTGGCCACGGCCAGCCACTGGCCGGGCGGGTTGATCAGGTGGCGGACCTTCTCCACTTCCAGGCGCATGGACAGCTCGCGGCTGCCGCGCAGGGTGACCAGCAGGGTGTCGCCGTCCTTCACCGAGCCACCGACCCCGGTGACCTGGTAGCGGCCCGGCGCGAGGGCGCGGCATTCATTGAGGGTGTGGGCGGGGTTGAGCAGGGTGTAGCGGAAATCGTGTTCGGCCATGGGTCCTCCGGAATCGACGCGCATGCTAACAGACTAGGCGTCTTCATCGGATTGCGAAGGCGCGCCAGGCGCCTTCGCACAGGCTCAGGCTTCGACCCGGTTCACCGGCGCGCCGCTGGCCCAGGCGCTGATGTTGTCCAGGGTGGTGCGGGCGATGGCGGCCAGGGCCTCGCGGGTGAGGAAGGCCTGGTGGGCGGTGACGATCACGTTGGGGAAGGTCAGCAGCCGCGCCAGCACATCGTCCTGCAGCGGCAGGTCGGAGCGGTCCTCGAAGAACAGGTTGGCCTCCTCTTCATAGACATCCAGGCCCAGGTAGCCCAGTTGGCCGCTCTTCAGCGCCTCGATCAGCGCCGGTGTCTCCACCAGCGCGCCGCGCCCGGTGTTGATCAGCATGGCGCCGCGCTTCATGCGCTGCAGGCTGTGGCTATTGACCAGGTAGCGGGTGCCGTCGTTCAGCGGGCAGTGCAGGCTGACGATGTCGCTCTCGGCCAGCAGCTCGTCCAGGGGCACGTAGCGTCCGCCCAGGGCTTCCACCGCCGGGTTGGGATACGGGTCGTAGGCCAGCAGGGCGCAGCCGAAGCCGGCCATGATGCGGGCGAACACCTCGCCGATCTGCCCGGTGCCCACCACCCCGACGCGCTTGCCCACCAGGTCGAAGCCGGTCAGCCCGTGGAGACTGAAATCGCCCTCGCGGGTGCGGTTGTAGGCGCGGTGCAGGCGCCGGTTCAAGGCCAGGACCAGCGCCACCGCATGCTCGGCGACGGCGTGGGGCGAGTAGGCCGGCACCCGCACAACCGTGAGCCCCAGCTGCTGGGCGGCGTGCAGGTCGACGTGGTTGTAGCCGGCCGAGCGCAGGGCGATCAGCTGGGTGCCGCCCTCGGCCAGGCACTTCAGCACCGGGGCGGAAAGGTCGTCGTTGATGAAGGCACAGACCACCGCATGGCCCTGGGCCAGTGCGGCGGTGTCCAGGGTCAGGCGGGCGGGCTGGAAGTGCAGGTCGAGGTCGGACGAACAGGCCTGGAAGCTGTCGCGGTCGTAGGTCTGGGTGCTGAACAGGATGGTTCGCATGGGCGCTCCTTTATAGGTGCCCGGAGTCTAGGAATCCCTTCCCGCCGGGGCCTTGCCCCAGGTCAGCTCAGCCGGCCTCGGTCGCCAGGCGCTCGATGGCGCGGTCCAGGTCGTCCAGGGCTTCGCGGCTGGCCGGGTCGTTCTTCTTCAGCAGGGTCTCGCTGCGCTGGCAGGCGGCCCGCAGCTGGGGCACGCCGCAGTAGCGGGTCGCCCCATGCAGGCGGTGCACCCGCTCCAGCAGTGTGGCGCGATCATCCGCCTCCAACGCCTGGCGGATGGCCTGGCGGTCGGCGTCCAGGGAGGCCAGCAGCATGCCCAGCATGTCGGCGGCCAGGTCGGCCTTGCCGGCGGCCAGGCGCAGGCCTTCCTCCGGGTCCAGCACCGCTGGCTCCTCCTGGGGCTCGGCGGGCTCGGCGGGCGCTCCGCCACCGGGCCCTGGAGCGCCAGGCCGGTCCACTTCAGCACCACCTGGGCCAGTTGGCGCTCGCCGATGGGTTTGGTCAGGTAGTCGTCCATGCCGCCCTGCAGCAGGGCGCGCTTCTCGTTGGCCAGGGCGTGGGCGGTGAGGGCGACGATGGGCACCGGGCTGGTCTCGTGGTTGGCCTCCTGGCGGCGGATTTCCTCCGTGGCCTGGCGCCCGTCCATGCCGGGCATCTGCACGTCCATCAGCACCAGGTCGAAGGTCTGCTGGCGCACCGCGTCCACGGCACCGTAGCCGCTGTCCACCGCCGTCACCTCGGCGCCCATGTCGCCGAGCAGGGTCTTCACCAGCAGCAGGTTGGCCGGGTTGTCGTCCACGCAGAGGATGCGCGGTGCCCGCTGCACCACCGGCATCGGCGCCTCCACGCGGACCGGGCGCGGCCCCACCAGGCTGCTGAGGGCACGGTGCAGCTTGCGGGTGCAGGCCGGCTTGGCCTGCAGCTGGTTGTGGGAGTCGGGCAGCACCGGGTGGTACAGCGCCTGGTCGGTGGTGGGGCAGAGCACCAGGCTCTTGCAGCCCAGTTGTTCCAGGTCCCAGATGTACTGGGCGAGGCGCTCCGCCGGCAGTTCCGCGGTGCTCGCGGCCAGCACGGCGAAGCCGATGGCCTGCGGCCCCTGGCGCTGGGCGGCGACCTGCTCCAGCAGGGCCTCCAGGCTGGGCGCATCGAGTACTTCCAGGCCGCAGTCCTCCAGCTGGTGGCGCAGGGCCTGGCGGGTCAGCTCCTGGGGCTCGAAGACGATGGCACGACGCCCGGCCAGGGTGGCCTTGGGCAGGTCGTCGGCATCGTCGCGGGCCTTGGGCAGGCTGATGCTGATCCAGAACTCCGAGCCCGCGCCCGGGGTGCTGGCCACGCCGATCTCGCCGCCCATCTGTTCCACCAGGCGCTTGGAGATGACCAGCCCGAGGCCGGTGCCGCCGGCCTGGCGCGAGAGCGAGTTGTCAGCCTGGGTGAAGGCCTGGAACAGCGCCCGCAGGTCCTCGTCGGAGAGGCCGATGCCGGTGTCCTGCACGCTGATGCGCAGCTGCACCAGGTCCGGCTCGCTGTCGTCTTCGAGCATCGCCCGCACGGCGATGGTGCCCTCGCGGGTGAACTTGATGGCGTTGCTCACCAGGTTGGTCAGCACCTGCTTGAGGCGCTGCGGGTCGCCCATCAGGTGCACCGGGGTGTCGCGGTACACCAGGCTGACCAGCTCCAGGCGCTTCTCGTGGGCGGCCGGGGCGAGGATGGTCAGGGTGTCCTGGATCAGGTCGCGCAGGTTGAAGGGGATGTTCTCCAGCACCAGCTTGCCGGCCTCGATCTTCGAGAAGTCGAGAATCTCGTTGATGATCCCCAGCAGGCTCTCGGCGGACTGCTCGATGGTGCCCAGGTAGTCCTGCTGGCGCGGCGACAGCTCGCTCTTCTGCAGCAGGTTGGTGAAACCGAGGATGCCGTTGAGCGGCGTGCGGATCTCGTGGCTCATGTTGGCGAGGAACTCGGACTTGATGCGGCTGGCCTCCAGGGCCTCCTTGCGCGCCAGGTCCAGTTCGATGTTCTGGATCTCGATGGTCTCCAGGTTCTGCCGCACGTCCTCGGTGGCCTGGTCGATGTTGTGCTGCAACTCTTCCTGGGCGCTCTGCAGGGCCTCGGCCATGCGGTTGATGCCGGCGGCCAGCTCGTCCATCTCGTGGTTGCCCAGTTGCGGCAGGCGGGTTTCCAGGCGGCCTTCCTTGAGCAGGGCGACACCCTGCTTGATGCGCCGCAGCGGTTCGTTGATGGAGTGGCTCATGCGCAGCGCCAGCAGTGCGGTGACGGCCAGGCCGGCGGTGATCAGCATCAGGCTGGCGAACAGGCTGCGGTAGCCGCGCAGCAGGGTGCCGTGGTGGGACATCTCCAGTTCCACCCAGCCCAGCACCTTGTCACCTTCGCCGGGTGGCGCGTCGCCGGCGAGCACCCGGTGGCGCTCGAACACCGGCAGCATGAAGCGCGTGGCATCGGTGTTGCTGATCTGGCTGGTGTGGCTGCCGTCGTTGTCCGGGCTGCCGTTGAGCATGCTCGGCCCGGCGTGGGCCAGGCGCACCCGGTCGAGGCTGAGGAAGCTCACCGCGCGCACGTCGGGCTGGTCCAGGGCGTTGTCGGCGATGCGTTCCAGCAGCAGGCCGTCGCCGCGCACCAGGGCGGGGGCGGCCAGGGGCGCGAGTTGCTCGGCGATCATCTGCCCGCGCTGCAGGAGCTGGGCCTGCATGTCGGAAAGCTGGGCCCAGATGAAGTAGCCGCCCAGCACCATGGCCAACAGGCTGGTGGGGAGCAGGGTCAGCAACAGCACGCGACCCTTGATGCCGAGATCCTTGAACACGCCGGAATCCTTTAGACGAAAGTGCCCGAAGTGTAGCGACTCGCCCGGTGGGAATCTGCCTGCCGTTTTGACAGAATGCGCGCACTTTGGAGAATGCTTCGTATTCGCTGGTGCAAGTCATGAACAATTGCTCGCCGGGGGCCGCCCGCATCCTGGCCATCGAGGACGACCCGGTGCTGGCCGCCCACCTGACCGACCACCTCGGGCGCCGAGGTTTCGAAGTGGTCCTGCAGCACGATGGCGAGGCCGGCCTCGGGCTGGCCCGCCGCGAGCCCTTCGACCTGATCCTTCTGGACATCCTGCTGCCCGGGCGCAACGGCCTTGAGGTGCTCGGCGAACTGCGCCGGGAGCGTGGCGTGCCAGTGATCCTGATGTCCGCCCTGGGCGCCGAGCAGGACCGCATCGCCGGTTTCAGCCGGGGCGCCGACGACTACCTGCCCAAGCCCTTCAGCCTGGTGGAGCTGCAGGTGCGCGTCGACGCGGTGTTGCGCCGGGTGGCCTATGAGCGCCGGGGCGCGGTCACCGCTGCCGCGCTGGAGGAGCCGGGCCTGCAGTTCGATGAGGTGAAGGGCGATGTCGCCTGCGAGGGCAACTGGGCCGGGCTCACCGGCACCGAGTACCGCCTGCTGGAGACCCTGGTCCGCCACGCCGAGGAGGTGCTCAGCAAGGCCTTCCTTTATCAGCAGGTGCTGCACCGGGCCTATTCCCAGCACGACCGCAGCCTGGATATGCACGTCAGCCACATCCGCCGCAAGCTCGTTGCCGCCGGCTACACCAATGGCCGCGTGGAAACGGCCTGGGGCAAGGGCTACCTGTTCACCCGGCAGGACGCCTGACATGCCCGGGCGGCGTTCGCTGTTCTGGCCCCTCGCGGTGTTGCTGGTGGCCTTCAGCGTGCTGGTGATCTGGCTCGCCCGCGCCTGGGGCGAGTACGTCGAGTTGCAGAGCTACCACCTCACCGAGGCTGCCCAGGCCCGGCTCAACCACTACGCCGCCGAGGCCGAGCAGGCCTGGCAGCGTGACGGCCAAGCTGGTGTGGACCGCTGGCTGGAGCGCCACCAGGCCCGCGAACCGGATTGGGCCGTGGTGGTGGGGCCCGACCTGCGCAGCCTGGGCAGTCGCCCGCTGAGCGTGGAGGAGTACGGGCGCCTGACCTTCATGCGGCGCGTCGACTGGCCCATGAGCAAGCGCAGTGGCGGGCTGCCGATCCTCAGCCTGCCGTTCCCCGAGGCACCGGATGCCGGCCAACTGGTGATGCACCTGCCCGAGCGCTACCTGCCCGGCGGGTTCAGCCTGCTGGCGCGCTTCGTGATCCACGGCGTGGTGCCGGGGGCCCTGGCCTTCCTCCTCTGCGTCGGGCTGTACCGCCTGCTGCTCGCCCCGTTGCGTCACCTGCGCGAGCAGGCCAACGCCCTGCGCGGCAACCACCTGTCCACCCGGGTTTCACCCGAGGTCAGCCGCCGTCGCGATGAGCTGGGCGAGCTGGCCCGGGCCTTCGACCACATGGCCGAGCGCCTGGAAACCACGGTGGAGCACCAGCGCCAGCTGCTTTGCGACCTCTCCCACGAGCTGCGCACGCCGCTGAGCCGGCTGCGGGTGGCGGGAGAGAGCGAGCTGGAGATCGGCCAACTGCGCCAGCGCCTGGAGCGCGAGGTGCAGTGCATGCAGAAGCTGGTGGACGACACCCTGGAACTGGTGTGGCTGGACACCGAGCGCCCGCAGCTGCCACGGGAGGTGATCGATGTGGCCTCGCTCTGGGCCGTGCTCAGCGAGGACGCCTGCTTCGAAAGCGGCTGGCCGCCGGAGCGCCTGCGCTGCGAGCTGCCGACGGACTGCCGCGTCCACGGCAACCTCAACGGCCTGGCCCAGGCCCTGGAGAACGGCCTGCGCAACGCCATCCGCCATTCCCCGCCGGACGGCACGATCCGCCTCGGTGCACAGCGCGAGGACGCGCACTGGCAGCTGTGGCTGGAGGATGAGGGCGGCGGCGTGGATCCGGCCCAGCTGGAAGCCATCTTCCGCCCCTTCACCCGCCTCAGCAGTGCCCGCCCGGGGGGCGAGGGCTTCGGCCTGGGCCTGGCCATTGCTCGTGGCACGCTGCGCTCACAGGGTGGTGACCTGTGGGCAGAGAACGGCGCGCGGGGCCTGCGCCTGTGCCTGCGTTTGGAAAATGTATAGTTTGTAAATGATCTTTACTGCCAAATAAGAATAAATACCATTTGCGCCGACCCGCGTCCGACTCGGGCCTGCCAAATGAAGACCAGCGCGGTCGCTCCGCCTGCATCGGCATGCCCCGTCCCACGTGACTGCCCGATTGCCCAAGGAGTGCCCCATGACGCAGCCGCGATTCACCCTCAACCCCTTCGCCCTGGCCCTGCTGGCCGCCTCCGCGCCGGCCTGGGTCCAGGCCGAGACGCTGGAGCTGGCCGACGACGTCGCCGAGCAGGCCCGGGCAAAGGTCGGTGAAGCCGCCGAGCAGGCGCTGGAGCTGCAGGAAACCCGCGTGATCGGCACCGCCGAGCAGGAGCTGAAGCAGGCCCCGGGGGTTTCCATCATCACCGCCGAGGACATCCGCAAGCGTCCGCCGGCCAACGACCTGTCCGACGTGATCCGCCGCGAGCCGGGGGTCAACCTCACCGGCAACAGCACCAGCGGCAACCGTGGCAACAACCGCCAGATCGACCTGCGCGGCATGGGCCCGGAAAACACCCTGATCCTCATCGACGGCAAGCCCTCCACCTCGCGCAACGCCGTGCGCTACGGCTGGAACGGCGACCGCGACACCCGTGGCGAGACCAACTGGGTGCCGGCCGAGGAAGTCGAGCGCATCGAGATCCTCCGTGGCCCGGCCGCTGCCCGCTACGGCTCCGGCGCCATGGGCGGCGTGGTCAACATCATCACCAAGCGCCCCACCCAGGAGCTGCACGGCTCGATGACCGTGTTCACCCAGCTCCCCGAGGACGATGCCGAGGGCGCCAGCCGCCGCACCAACTTCAACCTCAGCGGCCCGTTGAACGACGCGCTGGCCTTCCGCGTTTACGGCGGCATGAGCAAGACCGATGCCGACGACGCCGACCTCAACGCCGGCCACCAGAGCGACCCCACTTCCCTGGTGGCGGGCCGTGAAGGCGTGCGCAACAAGGACGTCAACGGCCTGCTCAGCTGGCAGCTCAACCCCGAGCAGAGCCTCGACCTGGAGGCCAGCTACAGCCGCCAGGGCAACATCTTTGCCGGCGACACCATGCTCAACAACGGCGGCGCCTTCGTCAGCGGCCTGGTGGGTTCGGAAACCAACGTGATGCAGCGCAGTGCCTACTCGCTGACCCACAACGGCGACTTCGCGTGGGGCACCTCCAAGGCCAGCCTGGCCTACGACTACACCCGCAACTGGCGCCTCAACGAAGGCCTGGCCGGCAGCTCCGAAGGCGCGCCTGCCAACGGCGCCGGGGCCTTCACCTCGCGCCTGCGCAACACCCGCGCCAGCGGCGAGGTGAACCTGCCCCTGAGCCTGGGGTTCGAGCAGATGCTCACCCTGGGGGGCGAGTACCTCTACGAGGTCCTCAACGACCCGGGCTCCCTGCGTGCCCAGACCTTCGACCCGGGCAGCGCCGGTGTACCGCCCATCCCCGGCTTCAGCCGTGGCGAGACCAAGACCGATGCCCGCAGCTACGCGCTGTACGCCGAGGACAACATCGAGCTGGACAGCCGCACCACCGTCACCCCGGGCCTGCGCTACGACCAGCATGAGGAGTTCGGCGGCAACTGGAGCCCGAGCCTCAACGCCTCCCACAAGCTCACCGATGAGCTGACCCTGAAGGGCGGCATCGCACGCGCCTACAAGACGCCCAACCTCTACCAGTCCAACCCCAACTACCTGCTCTACAGCATGGGCAACGGCTGCAACGCCGGGCAGACCAACAGCGGCGGCTGCTACCTGGTGGGCAACCCTAACCTGGAAGCGGAAACCAGCATCAACAAGGAAATCGGCCTGGCCCTGGACATGGGGCAATGGCGCGCCAGCGCCACCTACTTCCGCAACGACTACAAGAACAAGATCGTCGGCAGCAACAACTTCACCTACCGCCTGGCCAACGGCCGTCGCGTGCAGCAGTGGGAGAACGCCGGCAAGGCGGTGGTGGAAGGCATCGAGGGCAACCTGTTCATCGCCCTCGACCCGAGCCTGGAGTGGAACACCAACCTCACCTACATGATCCAGTCCGAGGACCGCGACACCGGCGAGCCGCTGAGCATCATCCCCGAGTACACCGTCAACACCACCCTGGACTGGTACGCCACCGAGCAGCTCTCCCTGCAGGTCAGCGGCACCTACTACGGCAAGCAGGAAGCGCCCTCGCTCAACCAGCGCACCAACCAGGCCTACGCCACCACAGCGCAGAAGGACGTGGACCCCTACGGGCTGATGGGCGTCAGCGCCGGCTACGCGTTCAGCGAGAACTACAGCGTGCGCCTGGGCATCAACAACCTGTTCGACAAACGCATCTACCGCGAAGGCAACGCCAGCGACGCCGGCGCCAACACCTACAACGAACCGGGCCGGTCGTACTTCGCCTCCGTCACCGCCTCGTTCTGACCTGGGCTCCTGGCCTGCCGGAGACGGCGGGCCCATGCCCCGCCGGGTGCTCCGGCGGGGCCTTTTCATGATGGATGCAGCGCATGAGCCTCTGGCACGACGGCTACCTGGCCGATGCCCCTTATCCCCACCTGGTCCAGCCGGAACTCGCACCGAGCTGGATGGTGGCCACCCTCACCGCCCTCGGGCGCAGCGCCCCGGACCTGTCCCGGGGCTTTCGCTATTGCGAGCTGGGCTGCGGCCAGGGGCTGGGCAGCCTGCTGCTGGCAGCGGCCAACCCGGCTGGCGAGTTCGTCGCGGTGGACTTCAACCCCCGGCACATCGCCCACGGACGTGACCTGGCCACCCGGGCCGGGCTCGGCAACCTGCGCTTCGTCGAGGCGGCGTTCGACGGGCTGGCCGGGCAGGATCTGGGCGAGGGCTTCGACTTCATCGTCCTGCACGGCGTCTATTCCTGGGTGTCGCCGGCCAACCGGGCGGCCATCCGCAGCTTTATCCAACAGCGCCTGCGGCCTGGTGGCGTGGCTTACCTGGGCTACATGACCGAGCCGGGCCTGTTGGCGTTCCGCGCCGCCCAGCGCTTCATCTGGCAGCACGCCCGGCAGGCACCTGGCACACCGACGCAACGCCTGCGCAGTGCCTTCGCCGCCCTGCGCGGCTGGCAGGCGGCGGGCGCCGGCTACTTCGTCGAGCACCCCGACGTGGCCCGGCGGCTGGACGCCGGCGAGCCGGAGGACCTGGCCCAGCTCGCCCATGAACTGCTCTGCGAACACTGGGAGCCCCTGCCGGTGGCCCAGGTGATGGGCGAGTTCGCGGCGATCGGCCTGGACTACGCCGGCAGTGCCGTGCCGCTGGAGAACATCGACGCGCTGTCGGTGCCCGGCGCCTGCCTGCCGCTGCTGGAGGCGCTGCGGACGACCGAGGCCCGCGAGACGGCCAAGGACCTGGCGCGCAACCAGTCCCAGCGGCGCGACCTCTACCAGCGCACGGGCCAGGCGCTCGCGCCGGCGGCCCATCGCCAGGCCTTGCTGGAAGGATGCTGGGCGGCATTGCCGGGGGCGCCGACCCGGGGAGGCCTGCGCTTCGACACCCGCATCGGCCCGGTGGAGGGCGAGGCGTCGCTGTTCTCGCCGTTGCTGCAGGCCCTCGCCGAAGGGCCCCAGGGCTTCGCCGAGCTGGCCCGGCGGCCGACATTGGCGCCCCAGCTCGGCCAGCTCAACCGGGCGTTGCAGATGCTCGCCTGGGCCGGGCATGCCCACCCGCTGACGCCGGGGCCGGTGGCAGTGGAAGCCGGTCAGCGGCTCAACCGCCTGCTGGCCGAAGGGGCGCTGGCCGGGGCTGGCTATCGCCACCTGGTGGCGCCCAGCCTGGGGGCGTCCATCCCCGTGACGGCGCAGCAGATGGCCCTGGCGCGGGTGCTGCTGGAGATGCCGGGCCTGCGCGGCGGCCTGCTGCGTGAAACCGGCCTGGCCCTGCTGCGCCGCGAGGGCTGGCAGGTGCAGGTGGACGACGCACAGCTGAACCAGTTCGAACACGCCGTGCTGCCGGTCTGGCGGCAACTGGGCGTGGTGCCATGACCCCGTGAGGAGCCTGTTCATGACCCTGTCCCTGCCGGCCTGGGCGCCGGTCCTTTCGCGTGTGGTGGCCGCCTTGCTCGGCGGCTATGCCTTCACCTACGCCTTCACCGCCGCGCTGGCGCGGCTGCTGCCGCTGCACCCGGTGGATGCGCTGCTGGTGGCCAGCCTGCCGTGCTTCGTGGTCTACACCCTGGCGGTGTGCTGGGCCTTCGCCGCCCGTACTGCCCTGCGTGCCTGGCTGGGGTTGGCCCCGGCGCTGCCGCTGGCGGCCCTGGGCTTCTGGCCGCGCCTGCTGGAGTGGCTGGCATGAAGAAGACCTTCACCCAGTCCATGGCTTGGCTGCACACCTGGGGCGGCCTGCTGGCCGGTTGGCTGCTGTTCGCGGTGTTCCTCACCGGGACGCTGGCGGTGTTCGACCAGGAGATCGATCACTGGATGCACCCGGAGGTGCGCGACACCCCGGTGCCCACCGCCGAGGCCGCCGAGCGCGGGCTGGCCTACCTGCGGCAGCACCATCCCGAGGCACGGGCCTGGACCCTGAACCTGCCCACCGAGCGCTCGCCGGGGTTGTCCGTCTCTGCGGGCGAACGTCGCCATGGCGGTGGCGTGGCCCTGGACCCCGCGACGGGGGAGGTGCTGCCGCAACGTGACAGTGCCGGCGGGCTGTTCTTCTTCCGCTTCCATTTCACCCTCGACCTGCCGCGCATGCTCGGCATCTGGGTGGTGGGCCTGCTGGCGCTGGGCATGCTGGTGGCGCTGCTGACCGGCATCGTCATCCACAAGAAGTTCTTCAAGGAGTTCTTCACCTTCCGCCCCGGCAAGGGCCAGCGCTCCTGGTTGGATGCCCACAACGCCACGGCGGTGCTGTTGCTGCCGTTCCACCTGATGATCGCCTACACCGGGTTGGCGATATTCCTGCTGATCTACATGCCGGCGGCGCTGGAGAGCCTGTTCGACGGTGACGTCGAGGCGTACTTCCACGCCCAGTCCGGCACCGAGGAGGTCCACTCGCCCCGTGGCCCGACGCAACCGGCCCCTCTGGCCGCGCTGGCGCCGATGCTGGCCGAGGCCGAGCGGCAGATGGGGCCGGTGGGTGGCGTGGTGATACGCCATCCCGGGCGCAGCGATGCCCGGGTGGAAGTGCGGCGGGTGCTGGGCAACCGCATCGCCCTGACCAAGGGGCAGAACATGGTTTTCGACGGGGTGACCGGGGCGCTGCTGCAGGCACCGCCGGCCATGCGCGCCAGCGTGCTGACCCACCGGGTGATCATGGGCCTGCACTTCGCCCAGTTCGGCGGCTACCCCATGCGCTGGCTGTACTTCCTCTGTGGGCTCGGCGGCTGCGTGATGATCGCCACCGGCCTGCTGCTCTACGAGGTGAAGCAGCGGCGCCAGGCCAACCCTGGCATGGGCGCGCGCCTGGTGGCGGCGCTGAACCTGGCGGCGTTGGCCGGCCTGGGCGTGGCCTGCGTGGGGCTGCTGTGGGCCAACCGCCTGCTGCCGCTGGAGCTGGCCGGGCGCGCGCAGTGGGAGGTGCGGGTGTTCTTCCTGCTCTGGCTGGCCAGCCTGGTCCACGCCGCGTGGCGGCCCGGGGCGCGGGGCTGGAGCGAGCAGCTCGGCTGTGGCGCGGCGCTGTGCCTGGGCGTGCCGTTGCTGGGCTGGGCCACCGGCAGCGGGGCAGGGGATTTCACCCGCGGCATGCTGGAGGTGACGGCCGTTGCCATCGGCCTGTTGCTGGCCGGGTGTGCCTGGCGCGTGCAGCAGCCGGCGGCCGTGCGCCCGGTGCGGGTGCGCCGCCCGAAGGCGGAGGTGCAGGGATGAGCCTGATGCTGAGCGTGGCGGCGGGCCTGGCCCACGGCGGAATGGCCGCGTTGTGCCTGGGCCTGCCCCGGCATTTTCGCCAGGTGTGGCAGCGTGAGCCGACGCCCGCACTGCGGCGTGGCCTGCGGGCGGCGGGCTGGTGCCTGTTGGCGCTGGCCTTGCCGGCGAGCGCGGCGTTCTGGGGCTGGGCGATGGGGCCGGTGGCCTGGTTCGGGCTGGTGTCCCTGTCGGGGTTGCTGCTGGCGCTGCTGTTGCCCTATCGACCCAGGTTGGCGGCGTGGTTGCCGCTGGGCTGGCTGCCGGTCATGGCCGTCCTGGGCGTGGTGCAGGGGCTGCCCTGAACCTCAGCCCGCGCTGCTTTGCTGGTAGGCCTCCAGGGCCTGGCGGTCACTGTCGTCACCCAGTTCGGCGGCGCGCTGGTAGTAGGGCAGGGCGAGGGCGCGGATGTCGGCGTGCCGGGCCTGGGCGAGGCGGGCGCGGCTTTCCCGGAGGAAGTTGAGGTTGCCGCCGGCCAGGGCCAGGCGCAGCCAGTGCAGGGCGCCTGCCAGGTCGCCCTGGTCGGCCAGCACGGTGGCGTGGCTGAACTGGCCACGGAAGTCGCCGGCCTCGGCGGAGCGCCGGTACCAGGCGTGGGCGCGCTCGGGGTCGGCGGGCACGCCGATGCCTTCTTCATGGAAGCGCCCGGCGAAGTTCATCGCCTTGGCGTGGCCCTGGGCGGCGGCGCGCTCGTAGAGGGCCAGGGCCTGGGCCGGGTCCTTCGCCACGCCGCGTCCGGCGGCCAGCAGGTGGGCGTAGTTGTAGCAACCCCAGTCGAGCCCGGCTTCCATGGCCTGGCGGAAGGCCCGGGCGGCGCCGGGCAGGTCCACCTCGCCGCCCCAGCCCTGTTCCAGGCAGCGGCCGAGCATGTTGTGGGCCATGGGGTCGCCCTGGGCGGCGGCGATGCGGAACCACTGCCGCGCCAGCGCCGGGTCGCGCTCGATGCCGCGCCCGTCCAGCAGCAGCTGGCCCAGCAGGGTCTGCGCGGGCACCACGCCTTCACGGGCGGCGGCCAGCACGGCGCTGGCGGCCTGGCGCGGTTCGCTGGCCAGGCGTTGCTGCAGGGCCTCGCGGTCGAGGATGTCGGTGCGGGTGAGGGTGAGGGACATGGGCGGTATGGCCAGGGGAAAAGCGGCGAATAGTATTCATTTCCATTTGTGCTGTAAAACCACGGGCGCTGCCTTTCCAAATGCCATTCCGTTCCATGGATATAGCGCTAAGCCATAAGCGGAAACGCTTGTGCGATATGGCGTAGAGGGGTTTGCCGGTATCATGGGCGCCCCTCTGAGTCTGGATCGCAGAACCGCCATGACCCTGCAGTACCCAACCATCGCCGACTGCATCGGCAACACCCCGCTGGTGCGCCTGCAGCGCCTGGGGGGCGACACCCGCAACACCCTCCTGGTCAAGCTCGAAGGCAACAACCCGGCCGGCTCCGTGAAGGACCGCCCGGCCCTGTCGATGATCACCCGTGCCGAGCTGCGCGGTGACATCCAGCCCGGCGACACGCTGATCGAGGCCACCTCCGGCAATACCGGCATCGCCCTGGCCATGGCGGCGGCGATCAAGGGCTACCGGATGATCCTGATCATGCCGGACAACATGAGCGCCGAGCGCAAGGCGGCGATGACCGCCTATGGCGCCGAGCTGATCATCGTCAGCAAGGACGAAGGCATGGAAGGTGCCCGCGACCTGGCCGAGCGCATGCAGGCCGAAGGCCGTGGCAAGGTGCTGGACCAGTTCGCCAACGGTGACAACCCCGAGGCCCACTACGTGGGGACCGGCCCGGAGATCTGGCGCCAGACCCAGGGCACCGTGACCCACTTCATCAGTTCCATGGGCACCACCGGCACCATCATGGGCACCTCGCGCTACCTCAAGGAGCAGAACCCGGCGATCCAGATCGTCGGCCTGCAGCCCCAGGAAGGCTCGGCCATCCCCGGCATCCGCCGCTGGCCCCAGGAATACCTGCCGCGGATCTACCAGGCCGAGCGCGTGGACCGCGTCGTTGACATGGCCCAGTCCGAGGCGGAGGACACCATGCGCCGCCTGGCGCGCGAGGAAGGCATCTTCTGCGGCGTGTCCTCCGGCGGTTCGGTGGCGGCCATGCTGCGCCTGTCCCGCGAGGTGGAGAACGCCGTGATGGTGGCGATCATCTGCGACCGTGGCGATCGCTACCTGTCCACCGGTGTGTACGACGCGCGCCCGTGATGACTCCGATTTCCCGTCCTGACCTTCGCCCGGGGCGCTACTCGCTCCGGGCCTATCGCATTCACCTGTCCACCGCGCCCGTGCACGGGGCCAGCCGCGTGCCGGCATTGCCGGTGCTCTCGCGCTGCGCGCCGAGCGTGCTGGTGCCGCTGCGCATGCACCTGCCGCTACGGAGGCCCGATGTCCAAGCGTAACGGTGGGCTGCGCTTCCAGAGCGGAGGCGGCAAGCGCCAGGCCGCGCCGGCAGTGCCGGTGGGCAAGAAGCAGACCCTGGAGGTGGAGCGCCTGGCCCATGACGGCCGGGGCATCGCCTTCGAGCAGGGGCGCACCTGGTTCGTCGACGGCGCCCTGCCGGGCGAGTCCGTCGAGGCGCGGGTGCTGGGTGCCCGCAGCCAGGTGGTGGAGGCCCGTGCCGAGCGTATCCTGCGGGCCAGCCCGGAGCGTCGCGCCGAGCCGTGCCCCCATGCCCGCCAGTGCGGTGGCTGTTCGCTCCAGCATCTGCCCCACGAGGCCCAGCTCGCCCTGAAACAGCGCACGCTGGCCGAGCAGCTGGAGCGCTTCGCCGGCCTGGTGCCGGAAACCTGGGCCGCGCCGCTGGTGGGGCCGGAGTTCGGCTACCGGCGTCGCGCCCGCGTGGCGGTGCGCTGGGACGCCAAGGCCGCGCGCCTGGAGGTGGGTTTCCGCGCTGCGGCGAGCCAGTCCATCGTCGCCGTGCAGGACTGTGCCGTGCTGGTACAGCCCTTGCAGACGATCCTGCGTGCGTTACCGCCCCTGCTGGCCGGCCTGGAAAGACCGCAAGCGATCGGACACGTCGAGCTCTTTCACGGCACCGCCTCTTCCCTCCTGCTGCGCCATACCCAACCGCTGGTCGACGGCGACCTGGCACGCCTGCGCGCGTTCTGCGCCGAGCACCAGGCGTTGCTCTGGCTGCAGGGGGCGGGTGAGCCGCAGCCGGACCACGCCGACGCGCAGCTGGGTTACCGATTGGAACAGTGGGACCTGGCGCTGGGCTACCGCCCGGGCGATTTCGTCCAGGTCAATGCCTGGATCAACGAAGCGATGGTCCGCCAGGCGCTAGACTGGTTGGCACCCCAGTGCCACGAGCGGGTCCTGGACCTGTTCTGCGGGCTGGGCAATTTCGCCCTGCCGCTGGCGCGGATGAGCCGCGAAGTGGTGGCGGTGGAAGGCGTCGAGGTGATGGTCGAGCGGGCCCGTGACAACGCCCGGGCGAACGGCCTGGGCAACGCGCACTTTTTTGCGGCCGACTTGTCGAAGCCGCTGGCCGAAGCCACCTGGGCGACCGGGGGCTTCGATGCAGTATTGCTGGACCCGCCGCGTGACGGGGCGTTCGAGGTGGCTCGCCACCTGGGCGAACTGAAGGCGAAGCGGGTGGTGTATGTGTCCTGCAACCCGGCCACCCTGGCGCGCGACAGCGCCGAGCTGGTCCGGCAGGGCTACCGGCTGAGGACGGCCGGCATCCTCGACATGTTCCCGCAGACGGCGCATGTGGAGGCCATGGCGTTATTCGAGGCGGGCTAGGACGCTCGCGTAATCCGACTGGCCCAGAGAGGCTGGCGATCATTCGGCGCGCTGGCATGCGCCGTAGGGAAGGTAAGGCAAGATGGTACAGGTCAGAGCGCAACAGCCGGTCAACACCGACGGCAGTATCAACCTCGAGGCATGGCTGGACCATGTGCTCAGTCTCGATCCGGTGCTGGACCGCGCCGTGCTGAAGCAGGCCTGCGAGTTCGCCCGCGATGCCGAGCAGCAGGCCAACGCCGCGCAGAACCTCTGGGCCGAAGGCACCTCCAGCTTCCAGACGGGTCTGGAGATCGCCGAGATTCTCGCTGACCTCAAGCTGGACCAGGAATCCCTGGTGGCGGCGGTGATCTACCGCGGCGTGCGCGAGGGCAAGATCCCCCTGGCCGACGTGCAGCAGCGCTTCGGTCCGGTGGTCGCCAAGCTGATCGAGGGCGTGCTGCGCATGGCCGCCATCAGTGCCAGCCTCAACCCGCGCCAGTCCATGGTGCTGGGCACCCAGACCCAGGTGGAGAACCTGCGCAAGATGCTGGTGGCGATGGTCGACGACGTGCGCGTCGCTCTCATCAAGCTGGCCGAGCGCACCTGCGCCATCCGTGAGGTGAAGAACGCCGACGAGGAGAAGCGCCACCGCGTTGCCCGCGAGGTGTTCGACATCTACGCGCCCCTGGCCCACCGCCTGGGCATCGGCCACATCAAGTGGGAGCTGGAGGACCTGTCCTTCCGCTACCTGGAGCCGGACCAGTACAAGAAGATCGCCAAGCTGCTGCACGAGCGCCGCCTGGACCGCGAGCAGTACATCGCCGACGTGATGAACCAGCTGCGCCAGGAACTCACGGCGGCGGGCATCAAGTCCGACATCAGCGGGCGTGCCAAGCACATCTATTCCATCTGGCGGAAGATGCAGCGCAAGGGCCTGCAGTTCAGCCAGATCTACGACGTGCGCGCTGTGCGCGTGCTGGTGCCGGAAGTGCGCGACTGCTACACCGCGCTGGGCATCGTGCACACCCTGTGGCGCCACATCCCCAAGGAATTCGACGACTACATCGCCAACCCCAAGGAGAACGGCTACCGCTCCCTGCACACGGCGGTGATCGGCCCGGACGGCAAGGTGCTGGAGGTGCAGATCCGCACCCACGCCATGCACGAGGAAGCCGAACTCGGTGTCTGCGCCCACTGGCGCTACAAGGGCACCGACGTCAAGACCAGCTCCAACCACTACGAAGAGAAGATCTCCTGGCTGCGCCAGGTGCTGGAGTGGCACGAGGAGCTGGGCGACATCGGCGGGCTGGCCGAGCAGCTGCGGGTCGACATCGAGCCCGACCGCGTCTACGTGTTCACCCCCGATGGCCACGCCATCGACTTGCCCAAGGGCGCCACGCCCCTGGACTTCGCCTACCGCGTGCACACCGAGATCGGCCACAACTGCCGGGGCGCGAAGATCAACGGGCGCATCGTGCCGCTGAACTACAGCCTGCAGACCGGCGAGCAGGTGGAAATCATCACCGGCAAGCAGGGCTCGCCGAGCCGCGACTGGCTCAACCCCAACCTGGGCTACATCACCACCTCCCGGGCGCGGGCGAAGATCGTCCACTGGTTCAAGCTGCAGGCCCGCGACCAGAACGTCGCCGCCGGCAAGGCCATGCTCGAGCGCGAGCTGGCGCGCCTGGCGCTGCCGCCGGTGGACTTCGAGAAGCTCGCCGAGAAGTGCAACCTGCGCACCGCCGAGGACATGCACGCGGCCCTGGGGGCCGGCGACCTGCGCCTGGCCCACGTGGTGAGCAACGCCCAGCAACTGGTGGAGCCGGAGCGCGGCACCAGCGAGCAGCTGGAGCTCATCCCCCGCCGCTCCACCGGACAGTACAAGCCGGGCAAGCGCGGCGACGTGCAGATCCAGGGCGTCGGCAACCTGCTCACCCAGATGGCCGGCTGCTGCCAGCCGCTGCCGGGCGACCCGATCGTCGGCTACATCACCCTCGGTCGTGGCGTCAGCATCCACCGCCAGGACTGCGCCTCGGCGCTGCAGCTGGCCAGCCGCGAACCCGAGCGGATGATCCAGGTCAGCTGGGGCCCGGTGCCGGTGCAGACCTACCCGGTGGACATCGTCATCAAGGCCTACGACCGTTCCGGCCTGCTGCGTGACGTGTCCCAGGTGCTGCTCAACGAGCGCATCAACGTGCTGGCGGTGAACACCCGCTCGAACAAGGAGGACAACACCGCCTCCATGCTGCTGACCATCGAGATCCCGGGGCTGGACGCCCTGGGCCGCCTGCTGGCGAAGATCGCCCAGCTGCCCAACATCATCGAGGCCCGTCGTAATCGCGCAGCCTGAACCGCTGTGCGATTCGCGCGTGACGTTCAGGTCGCGCCGGGTTCAACCACTGGATCTGCCATGTACCAACTCAATGACCTGCTGCACCTGATGGCCCGGCTGCGTGACCCGCAGTACGGCTGCCCCTGGGACCTGAAGCAGGACTACGCCAGCATCGTCCCGCACACCCTCGAAGAGGCCTACGAGGTGGCGGACGCCATCGAGCGGGGTGACTTCGCCCACCTGCCCGGCGAGCTGGGTGACCTGCTGTTCCAGGTCGTCTACTACAGCCAGCTGGCGAAGGAGGAGGGCCGCTTCGAGTTCGCCACGGTGGTCGATGCGATCACCCGCAAGCTGGTGCGCCGCCATCCCCATGTGTTCCCCGACGGCGACCTGTACGGCGCCCCGGACATGGCACGCCTGGAGGAGGCCGCCATCAAGCAGCGCTGGGAGGAGATCAAGGCCGAGGAGCGCGCCGAGCAGGCCGCCGCCCCGGAGCAGCTCTCCCTGCTGGACGACGTGCCCAGCGCGCTGCCGGCCCTGTCCCGGGCGGCCAAGCTGCAGAAGCGCGCGGCTCAGGTGGGCTTCGACTGGCCCGAGGCGCTGCCGGTGGTGGACAAGGTCCGCGAGGAGCTGGACGAGGTCCTCGAAGCCATGAGCGAGAACGACCCCGAGGCGGTGGCCGAGGAACTGGGCGACCTGCTGTTCGTTGCGGTCAACCTCGCCCGTCACCTGAAGGTCGACCCCGAGACGGCACTGCGTTCGGCTAACGCCAAGTTCGAGCGGCGCTTCCGCTACATCGAACAGGCATTGCGCGAAGCGGGTCGTCCCATTGAAGATTGCACCCTGGATGAACTGGACGCCCTCTGGGGCGAGGCCAAGAAACAGGAAAAAGCCACCCTTGGCTGCTAAGCAGAGAGACTGAACGACCCATGAGCCTTTCCCTTCGTGACCAGCTGCTGAAAGCCGGACTGGTCAGTGAAAAGCAGGCCAAGCAGGCCGGTAAGCAACAGCAGAAGCAACAGCGCCTGGAGAAGAAGAACCAGGTGGAGAAGGACGACAGCCTGCGCCAGGCCACCCTCCAGGCCCAGGCCGAGAAGCTGGCCAAGGACCAGGAGCTGAACCGCCAGCAGCAGGAGAAGGCCGACCAGAAGGCCCGCGCAGCGCAGGTCAAGCAACTGATCGAACGCACCCGCCTGCCCAAGCTGACCACCGACGACTACTACAACTTCGTCGACAACAAGAAGGTCAAGCGCATCGCCGTCAACGACCTGATGCGCGACAAGCTGAGCCGTGGCTCGCTGGCCATCGTCCAGCACGGCGGCGGCTACGAGGTGATCCCGCGTGATGCCGCCCTGCGTATCCAGGAGCGCGATCCGCGTCGCATCGTGTTGCTCAACGTCGCCTCCGAAGAGGTGGACGAGGACGATCCGTACGCCGCCTACAAGGTGCCGGACGACCTGATGTGGTGAGTGCGGGTTGAATGGGAAGAAGCCGGGCAATGCCCGGCTTTTTCATGGCTGGGGGATCCTCAGCAGACCTGGTTGCCCAGCAGCACCCGGCCGAAGTGCGCGCCCTCGGTCAGCGGGGTGATGGCGGCGATCTGGTCCAGCCGCAAGCGCTCGCGCCCGGCCTCGCTGTGTACCAGCAGGAATTCGTCCTTGTTGCGGTCGGTCTCGGTGTCCATGGCGCGTGCTTCCAGCTGGCGGCCGTCGTCCAGTTCGATGAGCAACTGGTAGCGGTGCAGGCAGGCCAGTTCGATGTAGTCGTACAGCTCGCAGGAAAGGGGCAGGTAAGGGGTCATGAGGGCATCCTCAAGGGCTGTACCCCGACATCCTATACCCGTCCGGCGTGGCTGCCAGCCCGGCCTTGCGGTGGGGCGCCCAATAAAAAGCCGGGCGCAGGGCCCGGCTTCTGGGATGGTGGCGTGGTGGCTCAGCTGCCCTTGACCTCGCGGCCGTCGACGCTGCCTTCCTTGAGCATGATCTGGTATTCCTTGCCGTCCTTCTCCACCTGGTTCAGGCGCACCAGCAGGTAGTCCCAGTCCTTGGCGAACCAGAGGGTGGTCTTGCGGGCGCTCTGGGTGGGGTCGCGCACGCGCTCGACCTTGATGGCATCGACGCTGCCGGCCATGGTGTCCACGCGCTCCTGGCCGAGGACGCGGAAGTCGTAGGTTTCCACTTCGTCGCCGTCGATCACCTGGTAGCTCATGCTCTTCTTACCGGCGGCAACGTCGCGCTGGAGCACCAGTTGGTAGGTGGACTTGTCGACCATGCCGCGGTTCAGGGGCAGGCGCACCTGGTTGCCGCGGTCGGTCCCGATGACCTGCTTCTCACCCCAGTCGAAGTCCAGCTCGACCTGCTTGCTCTTGCCCAGGCCGCTGCGGTTGAAGCGGTAGGTAACGGGCAGGAAGGTGGTCTTGTCCAGGCGGAATACGCTGACTTCGCTCAGGCTGGCCACCAGCATGGAGGCCTCGAAATCCAGCTGCCAGCGCCCATCGTCCAGTTGCTTCAGGGAGCGGCCGGCGCTGCCGCTGATGGGCATGGTCTTCCAGTCGGCGGTGTAGCTGGCCTTGAACGGCTTCAGCTCGGCCGCAGTGACCGGCAGGGTGAAGAGGGCGAGGAGCAACAGCACAGCACGACGCATTGGCAAATCTCCTAGTTACGCAACTGCTGCCCGGTAGGGGGCAACGCTTGGCCGTCCAGTAGGGCGCCGTTCTCGCCGAGGCGCAAACGACCTTCGGCGAACCAGCGCACGGCCAGCGGGTAGATACGGTGTTCCTCGGCGTGCACCCGCTGGGCCAGGGTGTCTGGCGAATCGCCAGACTCTACCGGGATTACCGCTTGTACGACCAGAGGGCCACCATCGAGTTCCTCCGTCACGAAGTGGACGCTGCAGCCATGCTCGGCGTCGCCGGCTTCCAGCGCGCGCTGGTGGGTGTGCAGGCCCTTGTGGCGGGGCAGCAGGGAGGGGTGGATGTTCAGCAGGCGGCCGGTGTAGTGGCGCACGAAGCCTGGGCTGAGGATGCGCATGAATCCGGCCAGGACCACCAGGTGCGGGGCGAAGCTGTCGATCAGTGCCGCGAGGGCCTGGTCGAAGGCCTCGCGTCCGTCGAATTCGCGATGGTCCAGTACACGGGTTTCGATGCCGGCCTGGCGCGCACGCTCCAGGCCGTAGGCATCGGCGCGGTTGGAGATCACCGCGCGGATTCGCGCCGGATGCCCGGCGCTGGTGGTGCTGTCGATCAGGGCCTGCAGGTTGCTGCCGGAGCCGGAAATCAGCACCACCACGTCACAGCGGTCGGTCATCAGTGGGCTTTCAGGTTGTTCAGCACGACGCGCTCGCTGCCTTCGGCACCTGCGGCGATCTGGCCGATCACCCAGGGCTGTTCGCCAGCGGCACGCAGGGTTTCCAGGGCCACGTCCACTTGTTCGGGGGCCACGCAGATGACCATGCCGACGCCGCAGTTGAGTACGCGGTGCATCTCGCGCTCATCGACGTTGCCTTTCTCCTGCAGCCAGTCGAATACGGCCGGGCGGGTCCAGCTGGCGACGTCGATGACGGCCTGGGCACCCTCGGGCAGCACGCGCGGTATGTTCTCGGTGAGGCCGCCGCCGGTGATGTGGGCCATGGCCTTCACCGCGCCGGTGTCCTTGATCAGCTTGAGCAGCGGCTTGACGTAGATGCGGGTCGGGGCCATCAGCAGGTCGGCCAGGGGCTTGCCGTCGAGCTGCACGTTCTCGATGTCGGCGCCGCTGACTTCGATGATCTTGCGGATCAGCGAGTAGCCGTTGGAGTGCGGGCCGGAGGAGGGCAGGGCGATCAGGGTGTCGCCGGTGCGGACCTTGGAGCCGTCGATGATCTCGGCCTTTTCCACCACGCCGACGCAGAAGCCGGCCAGGTCGTAGTCCTCGCCTTCGTACATGCCGGGCATCTCGGCGGTCTCGCCACCCACCAGGGAGCAGCCGGCCAGTTCGCAGCCGGCGCCGATGCCGGTGACCACGGTGGCGGCCACGTCAACGTTGAGCTTGCCGGTGGCGTAGTAGTCGAGGAAGAACAGCGGCTCGGCGCCGCAGACCACCAGGTCGTTCACGCACATGGCGACCAGGTCCTGGCCGATGCTGTCGTGCTTGTTCAGGTTCAGCGCCAGGCGCAGCTTGGTGCCGACGCCGTCGGTGCCAGAGACCAGCACGGGCTGCTTGTAGCCGGCCGGGATCTCGCAGAGGGCGCCGAAGCCACCCAGGCCGCCCATCACTTCAGGGCGGGCGGTGCGCTTGGCCACGCCCTTGATGCGTTCGACCAGGGCTTCGCCCGCGTCGATGTCCACACCGGCGTCCTTGTAGCTCAGGGAGGGTTGCTTGCTCATAGATCCAGGCCTTTAGGGGAAATTCGTGGGTCGACCGGCAACAAGGGCCGGTTCGCGAAGGCGCGCGATTTTATCAGGGTTGGCCTGTAGCGGCCATCGGCAGCGGTCGCGCAGGGGGAAAAGCCCGCACCGCCGGGCGCCGCCCGTTGCCGGCCAGGATGGGCCTGTTTAAGGTATAGCCCTTCCCGATGCGGCCCCGGCCGCTCCATCCGTTCGTCGAGAGTCCCCCCATGCGCCTGATCGCCCGCCTGTTGTTGGTCTGCCTGCCGCTGCTCAGCCCGCTGGCCCATGCCGAAACGGTCGCCAGCCTCTATCAGGTGCGCGAGCCGGTGCTGTCCCAGCAACCCGAGGAGCGCGACCAGGCGCTGAACCGCGCGCTGGAAACCCTGGTGATCCGCCTGACCGGCGACACCAAGGCGCTGAACAACCCGGCGCTGGCCGAGGTGCGCAAGAACCCGCAGCAACTGATCAGCCAGTTCGGCTACGAGGGGCAGTCGCTGCAGGTGGACTTCGACCCGGTGACCACCGATCGCACCTTCCGCCAGGCCGGCATCGGCCTGTGGAGTGCCAACCGCCCGGCGATCCTGACCTGGTGGCTGAACCAGGCGGCCGAGGGCGCCAGCCTGGTGGGCGACGCCCAGACCGCCGCCGCTCCTTTGCGTGATGCCGCCCAGCACCGTGGACTGCCGCTGCGCCTGCCGCTGGCGGACCTCAGTGAGCAACTGGCCGCGACGCCGGAGAACCTGACTGCTGCCGACCCGGCAGCCTTGCACCCGGCCTCCGAGCGCTATGGTGCCGATGCCCTGCTCGCCGTGCTGGCCAGCGAGGCGGATGGCAAGTGGAAGGCCACCTGGCACCTGTGGATCGGTGACAGCCGCGAGCAGGGCACCCTGGAGGCGGCCGATCCGGCGGCCCTGGCCGATGTCGTGATGCTCGCCGTGAGCCAGCGCCTGGCGCCGCGTTTCGTGGTGGCGCCGGGCGTCGGTCAGGAGCAGGTGCTGGAAGTGAAGGGCGCCGACCTGGACCGCTACGCCGAGCTGTCGCGCGCGCTGGAGCCCTTCGGGGCCCGGCTGTACCAGGTGGAGGGCAATGTCCTGCGCTTCCACGTCAGCGCCAGCGTCGACCAACTGCGTGCCCAGCTGGCCCTTAGTGGGTTGACCGAGTCGCCCGCCGAGCAGGCGCCGGTGGACGCGGCCCAACCGGCTGCACCGGGCGCTGCGCCGCAGGTCGTGCCACGGCAGAATGCGCTGCGCTTCCAGTGGTAAGGATGCTTTACCTGCCACATTCGTCCGGGATGAGGGGCCGTCATGACTGATTCGCGTCGCTGGCTGTGGGTCGGGGGCGTTCTGCTCCTGGGCTGGCTGCTGTACCTGTTGCATCCGATTCTTTCGCCGTTCCTGGTGGGCATGCTGTTGGCCTACATGGGGGACCCGCTGGTGGACCGCCTGGAGGCTCGCGGGCTGTCCCGCACCTGGGGCGTGGTGGCGGTGTTCACCCTGTTCAGCCTGGTGCTGCTGGCGCTGCTGCTGATCCTGATTCCGATGCTGGCGCGGCAGGTGGCGCGGCTCTACGAGACGGCGCCGCAGATGCTGGACTGGCTGCAGAACAGCGCGCTGCCCTGGGTCCAGGCCAAGCTGGGGTTGCCCCAGGGCTTCTGGCGCTTCGACAAGCTCAAGGAGGTCGTCAGTGGCCACCTGGGACAGACCACCGACCTGGTGGGCGTGATCCTGGCCAGTGCCACGGCTTCGGGCCTCGCGCTGGTGGGCTGGGTCGGCAACCTGCTGCTGATCCCGGTGGTGGGCTTCTACCTGTTGCGTGACTGGGACCTGATGGTGGCCAAGCTGCGTGGCCTGCTGCCGCGCAGCCGCGAAGGGCTGGTGGTGAAGCTCACCGGCGAATGCCACGAGGTGCTGGGGGCGTTCATCCGTGGGCAACTGCTTGTGATGCTGGCCTTGGGCGGCATCTATGCGGTGGGCCTGATGATCGTCGGCCTCGACCTCGGCCTGCTGATCGGCCTGCTGGCCGGGCTGGCCAGCATCGTGCCGTACATGGGCTTCATTGTCGGTATCGGCATGGCCGTGGTGGCGGCGCTGTTCCAGTTCGGCGGGGTCGACCCCTATGCCTTGCTGGGAATTGCCGTGGTGTTCGGCGTTGGCCAGTTGCTCGAAGGCATGGTGCTGACCCCCATGCTGGTGGGCGACCGGATCGGCCTGCACCCGGTGGCGGTGATCTTCGCGATCCTCGCCGGCGGCCAGCTGTTTGGCTTCACCGGTGTACTGCTGGCGCTGCCAGTGGCGGCCGTGATCATGGTTTTGCTGCGCCATGCGCATGATTTCTATAAACTTTCGGATCTTTACGGAGAGACCGGCAGCGGTTCCGACGAACCCAGCGATACGGCATGAAACCCATCCAGCTTCCCCTTGGCGTGCGCCTGCGTGACGACGCGACCTTCGCCAACTATTACCCCGGCGCCAACGCCGCGGCCCTCGGCTATGTCGAGCGCCTTTGCGAACCCGATGCCGGGTGGACCGAGAGCCTGATCTACCTGTGGGGTGCGGAGGGTGTCGGGCGCAGCCATCTGCAGCAGGCGGCTTGCCTGCGCTTCGAGCAGCGTGGCGAGCAGGCGGTGTACCTGCCCCTGGCGGACCTGGTGCAGTACGGCACGGCGATCCTCGACAACCTGGAGCAGTGCGAGCTGGTCTGCCTGGATGACCTGGATGCCGTGGCTGGCCGCGCCGACTGGGAAGAGGCGCTGTTCCACCTGTTCAACCGCCTGCGTGATGCCGGCCGCAAGCTGTTGCTGGCTGCCAACACCGCGCCGCGGGAACTGCCCATCGCCCTGCCGGACCTGAAGTCGCGCCTGACCCTGGCGCTGATCTTCCAGCTCCACGCCCTCTCCGACGAAGACAAGCTGCGTGCCCTGCAACTGCGTGCCTCGCGCCGTGGCCTGCACCTGACCGAGGAAGTCGGCCGCTTCATCATGACCCGCGGCTCGCGCAACATGAGCGTGCTGTTCGACATCCTCGAACGCCTGGACCAGGCCTCTCTCCAGGCGCAGCGCAAGCTGACCATCCCCTTCCTCAAGGAAACCCTGGGCTGGTAACGACGAAGCGCCCCGTAGGGCGCTTCGTGCGATTCACCGTTCCCGACCTCAGCTTTCGCCGGCCAGCTTGCGGTTGTGCTGGAACTTCCAGCGCGTGTACAGCAAAGCCGCGCAGAACAGCACCACGCTGAGCACCACCATCAGCCAGCCGAACACCATGCGCTTGGGATCGGCAGCGGCCAGCACGCCCTGGATGAAGTAGAGGTTGATCACGAAGCAGGCCCAGGCGTGGGCGCGGGCGTTGCCGAGGAGCATCCCGGGGGCCAGCAGCACCAGGGGCAGCAGCTCGATGCTGAGCACCACCCAGTAGCGGGCGCCGTTCAGGTCCGCGTACACCAGGGTCCATACGGTCAGCAGCAGGATCAGGCCGAGGAAGCTGGCCAGGCTCAGGGCGCGGCTGATGGCCAGGCGCGGGGCGAGCCAGTCCAGCTCCGGGAGTTTCTTGGGTTTTCTAGCCACGTCCGTTCTCCAGTCGCAGTGCCGTCTGTGCCAGGCGTTGGCCCAGGGCGCGGCAGAGGGCGCTCTCCTGCTCATCCAGGCCGCGCTTGCCGTCGGCGCCGGCGTAGTGGCTGGCGCCGTAGGGGGTGCCGCCGCCGGTGGTGCTGAGCAGGGCGGGTTCGCTGTAGGGAATGCCGGTGATGAGCATGCCGTGGTGCAGCAGGGGCAGCAGCATGGACAGCAGGGTGCTCTCCTGGCCGCCGTGCAGGCTGGCGGTGGAGGTGAACACGGCAGCCGGCTTGCCCACCAATTCACCGCTGAGCCAGAGGCTGCTGGTGCCGTCGATGAAGTACTTCAGCGGTGCCGCCATGTTGCCGAAACGGGTCGGGCTACCCAGGGCCAGCCCGGCGCAGCCCTTGAGGTCGTCGAGGGTGGCGTACGGGGCGCCTTCGGCGGGGATGTCCGGCGCGCTGGCCTCGCAGTCGGCGGACACCGCCGGCACGGTGCGCAGGCGCGCTTCCAGCCCGGCGAGTTCGACGCCACGGGCGATCTGGCGGGCCATGCGCTCGGTGGCGCCGTGGCGGCTGTAGTAGAGGACGAGGACGTAGGGCGTGCTCAAGGCAGGATCTCCAGCACCTTCTCCGGTGGGCGGCCCACCACGGCCTTGTCACCCACCACCAGGATGGGGCGCTCGATCAGGCGCGGATGCTGGCTCATGGCATCGATCAACTGGTCGTCGCTGAGCCCGGTGTCGGCCAGGCCCAGGCTCTGGTATTCCTCCTCGCCGGTGCGCAGCAACTGGCGGGCGCCGATGCCCAGGCGCGCCAGCAGGGTCTTCAGCTCGGCCGGGCTGGGCGGGGTTTCGAGGTAGCGCACCACGGTCGGGGTGAGGCCGCGGGCCTCCAGCAGCTCCAGCGCACCACGGGATTTCGAGCAGCGCGGGTTGTGATACAGGGTCATTTCGGTCATGGCGGGGGTCGCAAGGCCTTGAGTGAGGCGGCTATTCTAACCGCGTCCGCGTGCGGGCCTGAACCGTGCATGTGGTTTCGGGCGGCGGACAAGGCACCTCAGTCAACGAAGGAGAAGGAATGCGCCAGCGGATCAGAGACATCGAGGAGTTCTGGCGTTTCCTGCTGCAGCGCTTCATCAGCGACAACGGTTTCAACAGCGCGGCGGCCCTCACCTACACCAGCCTGTTCGCCGTGGTCCCGATCATGACGGTGACCTTCACCATGCTCTCGGTGATCCCGGCCTTCCAGGGCATGGGCGAGCAGATCCAGCGGTTCATCTTCCACAACTTCGTGCCCAGTACCGGCGAGGCCGTGCAGGAGTACCTGCAGGGCTTCACGCTGCAGGCGCGGCACCTGACCTGGGTGGGTGTGGGGCTGCTGGCCATCACGGCCTTCACCATGCTGGTGACCATCGAGAAGGCCTTCAACACCATCTGGCGCGTGCGCCAGCGGCGCCGGGGCATGGCCAGCTTCCTGCTCTACTGGGCGGTGCTGAGCCTGGGGCCGCTGCTGCTGGGCGCGGGCTTCGCGGTGAGCACCTACATCACTTCCCTGGCGCTGCTGTCCAGCCTCAACGAGATCGCCGGCACCCGCGCGCTGCTGGGGTTCACCCCGCTGCTGTTCAACGTGGCGGCCTTTACCCTGCTCTATGCGGCGGTGCCCAACGTCCGCGTGCCCCTGCGGCATGCCGTGGTGGGGGGCGCGTTCACGGCGCTGTTGTTCGAATTGGCGAAAGCCTTGTTCGGCCTGTATGTCAGCCTCTTTCCCGGCTATCAGCTGATCTATGGTGCGTTTGCCACGGTTCCGCTGTTCCTGCTGTGGGTCTATGTCTCATGGGTGATCGTGCTCTTTGGGGCGGAGCTGGTGTGCAACCTGGGCCATTCGCGCCACTGGCGCCGCCAGGCCTTGCCGCGTCTGCTGGTGGTGCTGGGCATCCTGCGGGTGATGCATGACCGCCAGCAGCGTGGCCTGCCGGTCCGCCACCTGGATGCGCAGCGTGCCGGCTGGCTGCTGCCGGAGGATGAGTGGCTGGAGCTGATGGACTTCCTCGAGGCCCAGCACCTAGCCTGCCCGGTGGCGGTGGGTTCCTGGGTGCTGTGCCGAGACCTTTCCAGCTACAGCCTGCACCAACTGCTCAACCACTGCCCCTGGCCGTTGCCGAAACCGGCGCAGTTGCCGGGTCACTTGGACGAGCCCTGGTATCCGGCGCTCAAGGTCGCGCTGGAGCGGCTACAGGAGGATCAGCAGGCATTGTTCGACAAAAGCCTGGCCAGTTGGCTGCGGCCGGTCGAGGAGTGACAAAAAAGGTCAGCTGGTTGCGGGTGTCTGTTTCGTGGCGCTTGGTATCTGGCGTGTAACGGTGGGGCGCCCCTGCATTCGGGATGACTGGCACGTTTCTGGCAGATACCTGTACAACATGCCATCACCCTGCCAGCAGGCGGGCCGCAAGGACTGAAGTACTTCTATGAGCAAGGGCAGATCGAAGGTTGTCCACCTACATGAGCGTGATCCGGAAGAGGCCCTCGAACGCCTGAACCGCATCACCGGGCTGCGTTTCACCCGCTGGCCGGAGTCGCTGGTGCCGCCCAGGACGGCGGATGACGCGCTGCCGGTCAGGCCGGACGAGTCGACGCCGCCCACCAGTGATGCTGCGCGCGCCTGACATAGTTGCCGCATAAATGAAAAACCCCGCCAAGGCGGGGTTTTTCATGTCCGGTTGCTGTCAGGCCATGGCCTGGCGGCTGTCGCTGACGGCCTGTTCGACGGCCTGCACGAACAGTTCTTCGACCTGCAGGCTCTGGCAGGGCACGGCGGATTTCAGGCGCACCTGCATGTCCTCGATGCGTTGCCGGGCGGGCAGGCGGGCAATGCCGGAGAGGAGGATCTTGCCGTGTGCGTTGACCTTGCCGTGGTCGACCATGACTTCGCGGCGGGTTTCGCCATCGCGGTAGCTCACCAGCAGCGACACCGGCAGGCTGGCCAGCCCAGGCAGTTGCAGCCAGGCGGCGACGTTGAATTCGGCCACGCGACCCTCGTAGGGGGTCACTACGAAATGCGCGCCTTCGACGATTCGGGAGGGAACGGGGCCGATCAGTTTGTCGAGGTTCTGAGACATCGTGGGGATTCCTGTCTTCGGGCAGGGCGGCGGACGGTAGGCCGCTGATTATAGGAATCGACGGGCGGGGAAACTGTGCGCTTGAGCGGCGCGCGGCGTGACTCGGCTCGCAGTTTGGCCGATCAGGCAAGTTTCAGCGGGTGGCGGGCCACCAGGGGCGTCGCCAGGTTCGCGGCAGGCAGCGGCAGCATGGCCTGGCTGTTGACGCTGGCGAGCTGGAGCCAGAGCTGTTCGCCTTCGACGAACTGGTCCTGGGGCAGCCACAGGCCGTGGTGCCAGCCGTTGCCGGGGGCCGGGGTGCTCTGCAGGACGCCGGGGTGGGTCTGGGCGTTGGGGGCGCGTCTCAGCCAGACGGGGCGGGGCAGTCCCTTGAGGTAGCGCAGCCCGATGTGCAGGCCCTCGCGGTTGCCGTGGCGCCAGCGCACCAGGGCCAGGGTGGGGGTGCCGCTGTTGAGCAGCAGCACCAGTTGGCCGACCGCCAGTTGCGGTGCCTGGTGGGGCAGGCAGAGCAGGCGCGCGCCGCCGGCGCTGGCGTCCTGCATGCGCGCTTCGATGGCCCCGGGACGCTGGGCCAGCAGGTGGGCATGGATGGCGGGCAGGCCGGCCACCAGGGTGCAGGCGGTTTCGTTCTCGGTTCGGACATGACGTCGCTGCTGGCGACCCAGCCAGTTGGCGCTGACGCGCTCCAGCAGGTCGTGCTCGACCGGGCTTTGCAGGGGCGCGGGTTCGTACAGGGCCACCAGCAGGGGGCCCAGTTCGAGCCTGCGCAACTGGGCGGACGGGGCGCGGGCGGGCTGGTCCAGTGGCAGGTAGGGTTGCGGTAGGCCGAGGTCGACGACGGGGCCTTCGGATTCGTCCTCGCCGTCCCAGGGCAGCAACCGGGCGAGGCCGGCCAGGGGCGCGAGTGCGCCGAACAGCAGCGGGCACTCGCCTTCGGTGAGGTGGAACGGGTTGCTCAGGGCCAGCAGCAGGACCTGCTGGTAGAGGCCGCGCAGGGTATCGGCCGGGGTTGGGCGGAAGGCGGCGGCGACCGGTTCGTCCAGGCAGCCCTGGTGCTCGCCGATCCAGTACAGCAGGTGGCTGTCACGCCAGAGGGCGCCGGGCGGCTCCTGGTACTGCTGGTAGTGGCGCATCAGCGTCTGCGCGGTGAAGTGCTGGGCCATGTAGAGGCACCAGGCGAGGTGCGGAAGCGAGGGCTGGCGGCCCTGGAGGATCTGCAGCAGCAGGCGCTTGAAGCCGGCGGCCAGTTCGGCGCAATAGCGCAGGAACAGTGGCGGTGGGGGGCGGGACTCGATGAAGTCGACGGCGTAGTGGCGGTATTCCTCGCTGAAGCTTTGCAGCGCCCGCTGCCTTTCGAGTAAGGTCACCGCACTTCGATTGAGGCGGAACAGCTGTCCCAGGGCCTGTTGCAGGCCGGTCTCCAGGGGCAGCAGCCGGGCGCTGGCCAGCGCGGGGTTGAGCCCCATGAGGCAGCTGCCATCCTCGTCGATGATGTCCGGTACCTCGAGGCGCAGGGCATCCAACGTCATATCAACCCCGCAGGTACGAGGATCGACGAGATGGGATCACGACTCCAGGCTGTTTTCGGGGCGCTCATCGTTTCGGGGGCCGCTCTGTTGCTGGGAGGCTGTTCTGAGGATCTGGGCCTCGATCAGCATGGGCAGAAGGTAACGAGTGAGCGCTTCGAAAACCAGTGGCTGGTCATCAATTACTGGGCTGAGTGGTGCGCGCCGTGCCGCACGGAAATCCCCGAGCTGAACGCTCTGGCTGAACAGTTGAAGGGGCAGGGGGTGCAGGTCATGGGGGTGAACTTCGATGGCTTGCAGGGCGCCGAGCTGGAAAAGGCGAGCCGCCAGATGGGTATCGGCTTCACCGTGCTGGCCCAGGACCCTTCCGAGCGCTTCAAGCTGCCGCGCAGCGAGGCGTTGCCGGTGACCTACATCCTCGATACCCGTGGCCAGGTGCGCGAGCGCCTGCTGGGCGAGCAGACCGCGAAGGGCTTGAGCGAGCGGCTTGCAGGCCTGCGGCAGGAGAAACCGTGATGGCGAGAATCTGCATGCATGGCTATGTCAGCGGCAAGGTGCAAGGCGTCTATTACCGCCAATCCACTCAGGAAGAGGCCGACCGGCTGGAGCTGGATGGCTGGGTGCGCAACCTTGAGGATGGGCGCGTAGAGGTGCTGTTCGAGGGGGAAGAGGCCGCCGTTCGTGAGTTGGCAGCCTGGCTGGAGCAGGGCCCCGAGGAGGCACGGGTCAGCGCCGTGGAGCTGGAGGTTCACCCGCTACAGGGGATCGCGGGGTTCGTGGTCCGTCGCTGAATCGGCATGGCCGTCACGTTGTGACGGCTTACTCGCCTTCACCCGGGTCAGCCACCAGGCGGCCGGCATCCTTCATCAGTGCCTTGAGGAATTCCTGCTGGAGTTCCGGATCATTGCGCGTCAGTTCGATCAGGCTCTGTTCCAGTTCGCTGGCTTCTTCTTCCAGGCCCAGCTCGGAGAGGCGCTTGACGCGGTGGACCCACTGGGACACCTCGTCGTCTTCCAGGTCTTCGTAGATCAGCGCATGGGCTTCCTTGAGCTTGCCGCGCAGGTCACGGCTGACCATCAGGGTGGTTTCGGCGCGGGCGCTGTCCTGCGGATCTTCGACGCTCAATAGCAGCTTGCCGACGCGGCTGATGTCCTGATCGGCGAAGGGGCCATCCAGCAGGTTGAGGCGCAGCACGCCATGGCGGTCGGTGAGCAGCTCGCTGGTCTGCTTGCCGGCGGTGACCATCACCGGCCGTTCCGACCAGGGCAGGCTGGAATACTCGACGCGCTTGTCGCGCTGTTCTTCGTCGATGCTGGCCAGGTTCTGTTCCGAGCGACCGTTGGACTCGACGTTCATGAACGGGTTGAGCCCGGCGAAACCGTAGCTGATCCAGTCCTTGGTGGCGGTGTCGGGCAGGCTGCCCAGCAGGGCGACGTTGAGGACGTTGGCGCCTACACCGGCCACCACCGCGACGGCCCCGAGGGGAATCTCGTAGATCTCGCGCCAGGGCTGGTAGGGCGTGTAGCGGTCATAGCGGCGGGTGACTTCGAATTCGGTGACTTCGAAGGTCTTCTGGTCATAGACCCGCACGCGGCGTTGCGGCAGTTCGAGGACACGGGGTTCGCCAGCGTCGACCTGCAGGGCGTGGTTGAGCAGCTTGCGCTCGACACGCTCCTCATGTTCGCTGCGTTGGGGCAGGTGGTTGGCGCAGCCGCCGAGGAACAGGGAGCTGCACAAGGCAGCTCCCAGGAGGCGGGTGGTACGACGCTTGGACATGTCTTCTCGATCAGCGGTTGAGGCGGGCCTTGATGAAGGACAGCACGTCGTCGACGGCAACGGGCTGGCTTTCGGTCTCGCGACGGTTCTTGTATTCCAGGTTGCCATCCGCCAGGCCGCGTTCGCTCACGACGACGCGGTGAGGGATGCCGATCAGCTCCATGTCGGCGAACTTCACGCCGGGGCTGGTCTTCTTGTCGCGGTCGTCCAGCAGCACTTCGATGCCGGCGGCGGTGAGGTCCGCATACAGCTTGTCGGTGGCTTCCTTGACGGCGGGGGTCTCGTATTTGAGCGGAACCAGGGCTACCTGGAAGGGCGCCAGGGCGTCCGGCCAGAGGATGCCGCGGTCATCGTTGTTCTGCTCGATGGCGGCGGCCACCACGCGGGAAACGCCGATGCCGTAGCAGCCCATGATCAGGGTGACCGGCTTGCCGCTCTCGCCCAGTACGCTGAGGTTCATGGCCTCGCTGTACTTGGTGCCGAGCTGGAAGATGTGGCCGACTTCGATGCCGCGCTTGATCACCAGGGTGCCCTTGCCGTCGGGGCTCGGGTCGCCGGCGACGACGTTACGCAGGTCGGCGACTTCGGGCAGCGGCAGGTCGCGCTCCCAGTTGACGCCGAAGTAGTGCTTGTCGTCGATGTTGGCGCCGATGGCGAAGTCGCTCATCAGGGCCACGGAGCGGTCGACGATGCAGGGCGTGGGCAGGTTCAGCGGGCCGAGGGAGCCGGCACCGGCGCCGATGGCGGCACGCAGTTCTTCTTCGCTGGCGAAGACCAGCGGGCTGGCGACCAGGGGCTGGTTGGCAGCCTTGATCTCGTTAAGTTCGTGGTCGCCACGGACGATCAGGGCCACCAGGGTGCCTTCCTCGGCGCCGTGGACCACCAGGGTCTTGATGGTCTTCTCGATCGGCAGGCCGAACTTTTCAACCAGGGCGGCGATGGTCTTGGTGTCAGGGGTGTCGACCAGGCGCAGCTCCTCATGGGGGGCTTGGCGCTCCTTCTCGCGCGGTACGGCTTCGGCCTTCTCGATGTTGGCGGCGTAGTCGGAGCTGTCGCTGAAGACGATGTCGTCTTCACCAGACTCGGCCAGCACATGGAATTCGTGGGAACCGCTGCCGCCGATGGAGCCGTTGTCGGCCTGCACGGGGCGGAAGTCGAGGCCCAGGCGGGTGAAGACCTTGCAGTAGGCGCCGTACATGACGTCGTAGGTTTCCTGCAGGGAAGCCTGGGAGTCGTGGAAGGAGTAGGCGTCCTTCATGATGAATTCGCGGCCACGCATCAGACCGAAGCGCGGACGGATCTCGTCACGGAACTTGGTCTGGATCTGATACATGTTGATGGGCAGCTGCTTGTAGCTGTTCAGCTCGTTGCGGGCGAGGTCGGTGATGACTTCTTCGTGGGTCGGGCCGACGCAGAATTCGCGACCATGGCGGTCCTTCAGGCGCAGCAGCTCGGGGCCGTACTGCTCCCAGCGACCGGACTCCTGCCACAGCTCGCCGGGCTGGATGGCGGGCATCAGCACTTCCAGCGCGCCGGCGGCATTCATTTCTTCGCGGACGATGGTCTCCGCCTTGCGGAGTACCCGCAGGCCCATCGGCAACCAGGTGTAGAGGCCCGACGCCAGCTTGCGGATCATGCCGGCACGCAGCAGCAGCTGGTGGCTGATCACCACGGCATCGGCGGGAGTTTCCTTGAGGGTGGAAAGCAGGTACTGACTGGTACGCATGTTTGGCCGTTTCGTCGGTTGCGATGGGTTTGAGTGGCTGGGCATTGTACGGCGCTCATCGGGGCGCGTACAGGTTGCGGGTCCAACCGTGAGAGGAGGGTGGTGATGTCGTCATTGAGTGCCCAGCAGGTGCAGGCGCTGATTCGGGAAGGGGTGCCGATGGCGGCAGATATCGACTTGCACATCGACCTCCTCGATACCCGCCGTGCCCTGGCACGGGTGCCGTTCCATCCTCGCCTGGTTCGCCCTGGCGGCACCCTGTCCGGCCCGACCATCATGGCGCTGGCCGATGCGGCGATGTACGCGGTGGTGCTGGGCAGCCTGGGGAGGGTGGAGATGGCGGTCACCAGCAACCTCAACATCAACTTCCTGGCGAAACCCAAGCCGGTTGACCTGCTGGCCGATGCTCGCATCCTGCGTTTGAGCAGGCGTCAGGCTGTGTGCGAGGTCGCGCTGTATTCGGTGGGGGCGGAGGAGGAGATGGTGGCCCATGTAACGGGCACCTATGCGCTGCCGATATAAATGACGGGACAGCGGAAAAGAAAAAGCCCGGCTAGGCCGGGCTTTTTCGTGAGTTCGCTATCCGTCCTGTGTTAGAGGATGTCCAGCGGGTACTCGGTGATGACGCGAACTTCATCCACAGCGCTGCTGCCAGCGGAGTAGAAACCGCCCATATCATTGTTGGAGCGCCAAGTCGCGTGACGGACGCGGAAGGACAGGTCTTTCGCCGGGCCTTCCTGAACGACGTACTTGACTTCCAGATCGCGTTCCCACTCTTTGCCGTCGCTGCCAAAGGAGCCGGCGTAGGCGCCATTTGCATCGGCCTTCGTACCGTCGGCATGAGTACCGGTGATGTATCGGGCCATAAAGCTCAGGCCAGGAACGCCCAGGGTCGCCATGTTCAGGTCGTAGCGCAATTGCCAGGAACGCTCATTCGGAGCGTTGAAGTCAGAGTACTGAACAGAGTTCGCCAGGAAGATGGAGTCGCCAGAGTTCTGACCGTCCATCGAGATATAGTCGAAGGGCTCGTCACCGTTCACGCGTTGATGAGCCAGGGTCAGCTTGTGAGCGCCGATGGAGTAAGAAGCAGCCAGAGAGAAGGTGGTGTTGGAAATATCACCGGCCTTCGATTTGCCTTCATCATTGGTGCGGTAGATGTTGAAGTCAAAGCCCAGAGCTTGATCATCAGCCAACGGCAGGGTGTAGTTTACGTTGCTGTAGTACTGGCGGTAGATATCTTCCAGTTCTGCACCGTAGAGGCTCACCGACAGTTGATCATTGATGGTGTAGGTGCCACCAACGTAGTCGGCGTTTTTAGCGTCAATTGCGCCACCGTAGGCGAGAGTGATGTCACCGTCGCGGTTAGTGGAGGCGCTGCCGTCACGGATAGAGGTGAAGTGGCCAGCATCAATCGACAGGCCTTCGATCTCTTTGCTCAGGATCTGGAAGCCTTCAGCGCTGCCGGGGAACAGGCGAGCAGTGCCGGTAGCGAACACAGGCGCAACCGGAATCAAGTTGCCGTATTTGAACTCGGTGTTGGAGACGCGAACTTTAACCGCACCGCCAGCGTAGGAGTAATCATCTTGAGAACGACCGTCGGAGCCGGTGGGGAACAGTCCGGTGCCGGAGGTGCCCTTGCCGCTATTCAGTTTGATACCAAGCATGCCGTGAGCATCAACGCCGAAGCCGACGGTACCTTGGGTGTATCCGGACTCGTAGGTGGCCATGATGCCGTGAGCCCACTCATTACGGTAGTTCTGGCGGTCAGAAGCGTTGTTACGGAAGTCACGGTAGAAGGCGTAGTTCTTGTTCAGCACAGACAGCTTGCTGTCTTCGACGAAGCCCTTGGACTCGTCCTGGGCGCTGGCGAACGCCAACTGGGTGGTACCGGCGGTCACGGCCAGGGCCAGTGCGCTCCACTTCATCACTTGCATTGTGATTGCTCCTTTGGTTTTGAAGATTCTCGCCGCTTTCTTATTTATTGAAGGCGGTTCTTTCTTTTTGTGTCGGCGCTAACTTATAGCACGACGTCTCAAGATGGCGATAGCTGGGCTCCGCTCCTTACGAAAACTTCACGGCCATGTCGCAATTCGGGTGGGCGCGTGTCGCATATTCGTAGTTCTTGCTTCAATCCCTTGGTTCTTGTTTTTCTGCGGTCGTTACAGGCACTTAGTGCAACTAGGCCTGGCGCGACGTTCGCGTCCGGAACAGGCGTACCGAGATGACCCGGTCGACCATGGCGTTGCATAAAGCAACATCCGTGCACAAACCATACAGCCTGCTCTTGCTGCTGTGAGTTTTCCGCCGGGCGTGCAGGTGTTGGGCAGAAATGATAGCTGGGTATTGGTCATTCGTTCTCGATGCGACCGAAGCGGCTGCCTGAGGTGTTACGAGGTAACGCCTCACGGTGGTGCGTGTGGTCGATTCTGGTGCATGACGGTAACCCTGCCGGGTTTGGCTGTCCCGGTCGGTGACGGTTGGGTATTCTTCGCAGCCATTTCTTGCCCCGTTTGATGGGCGTTTTGCATGACTGAGGTGAAGATCGCCATGTTCAATCTGGACCCAAGGCTTCAGCAGGATTGCCGGGTGATCGGGGACTACCCCCTTTCCCGCCTGTTGCTGATGAACGACTCGCAGTATCCCTGGTTCATTCTGGTTCCTAGGCGGGAAGAGGTGAGCGAGCTGTTCCAGCTGGACGCTGCCGATCAGCAGCAGCTCTGGAAGGAGGCGGTGTTGCTGGCCGAGGTGCTGAAGGACAGTTTCGGTGCGGACAAGATGAACGTTGCCACGCTGGGTAACGTTGTCAGCCAGCTTCACGTGCACGTGATCGCCCGGCGCAAGAGTGACGCTGCCTGGCCGGCTCCCGTGTGGGGGCGTGCTCCTGCCATTCCCTACACCGAAGGGCAGATCGCGGACCTGCTGACACGTCTGCGCCTGGTCCTGACGGATGATTTCCGATTCGCGGAGGAGTGAGGCATGAGTCTGGAAATGCGCGTGATGGAGCTTGAGACTCGCCTGGCTTTCCAGGACGACACGATCCAGGCCCTCAATGATGAGATCGTGGCACAGCAGCGGATCGTCGAGCGCTTGCAGATGCAGGTCGCGGCGCTGGCACGTCGGCAGGAAGAGCTGCTGAGCCAGTTCGGTGCTTCCGACGGCGATGAGGCGCCGCCGCCCCATTACTGAGCTGTGACTGTTTCGCCTCTATATAAAGAAGAAGCCCGCCGTGATGGCGGGCTTTTTCATTGGCTTGGTATTGCTCAGCGGCGGCCGGGCAGGGCGGCGATGACGTCTTCCGCCTGCAGGCCCTTGTCCCGCTGCATCACGGTGAACTCGACGCGCTGGCCTTCCACAAGGACGCGATGCCCTTCGCCACGGATGGCGCGGAAGTGGACGAAGATGTCGTCGCCCGAGTCCCGGGAAATGAAGCCGAAGCCCTTGGAGGTGTTGAACCACTTCACCGTGCCGGTTTCACGGTTGCTCATGTCCTGCAGGATCGGGGTGGCCTGGGTGACCTTGCGCAGGTTCAGCAGCAGGTGCAGAGCGACGGCGAGGAAGCTCGCCAGCAGGCTCAGCAGGATGGCGGGCTTGCCGCCGATTTCCGGGATCGGTGCCAGCAGCACGGCGATTTGCAGGATCACCGCGAGCACCAGCAGGGCGGAGACAGACGCCTGGAGCTGGCTGCGGGTGCCACGTGCCCAGACCGGAACGACGGGCGCCATCAGCAGGTTGAGCAGCCCGATCAGAGCGAGGTAGAGGGCGTCAGGTTGCTGCAGGTATGGCAGGGCATCACCGCGCAGGCTGGGAATGAAGGACAACAGGAGCGCAGCAGCGCCCGTCAGCAGATGGACGATTTTCAACATGTTCAATGGACTCACCTTGATAGGAAACGCACAACGGAAAGAGCGGGCGCGCCGGTAATCCGGTAAAGAGGTCGCGCCAGCCTATGCCTGTAACCCTGCTGTGTGGCGGGTTGCAGGCACCGGGCGCTATTTAACAGGAAAGACTAGGGCTACTCAAATCAAGCAGTTAGCGCGGCTTCCGGCGCGCCGGGATGGACCTGGTTGCGGCCGTTGCGCTTGGCCTGGTAGAGGGCATCGTCGGCTCGGGTGAGCAGGCTTTCCAGGTTGTCGCCCGGTTCGGCCAGGGCGATGCCAAAGCTGGCAGTGATGGTGTCCAGCACCTGGTCGGTGCGGCGGACCTTGACGCGCAGGGATTGGAACTTCAATCGCAGCATCTCGGCGAAGGCGCGGGCACTGGCCAGTTCATGGCAGTCGCGCAAGACGAAACAGAACTCCTCGCCACCGTAGCGGGCTGCCAGGGCACGCGGGGGCAGCAGGTCCTTGAGCAACTGGCCGACATGCTGCAGCACGCGATCACCCAGGGGGTGGCCGAAGTGGTCGTTGAACTGCTTGAAGTGGTCGATATCCAGCATGATCAGGGCCAGGCCGGCTGTGTTTTCTGCCAGGGCCTGTTCCAGCAGCCGGGTGAAGGCGTGCCGGTTGAACACCTGGGTCAGGCTGTCCAGCGTGGCGGCCATCTGGGCTCGTTCCAGTTGCAGGCGCAGGGTGTGGATTTCGGCCTGGGCGGCGCGCAGGCGGTAGAGGAACTGCTCCTGCTGGTCATGCATCAGCTGGGTGCTCTGGTGCAGGTCGTTCAGCACGCTGGGCAGGTCGTCGATGATCGGGTCATGCAGGGCGGCCAGGCCCGCTTCCAGGCTTTGCTGGTAGACCGTGCTCCCCACGACGCTCCGGCTGACATCCGTCTCGATGTCGTCCACCAGTTCGATGACTTGCTGCTGCCCCGCGCGGGCTTCTTCCAGTTCGCCTCGGATGATGAAGTCGCGGAACAGCTTCACTGCCGAATCAGGCGGGAAAGCGTCGAAGTCCTTGACGATCTTGTCCAGGCGGCGGTTGAGGTCGGGCTGCTTGCCCTGGCTGTAGGTGTACCAGAGGGCGTAGTGGATGGGGTTTGGCGGAATGTCATGGCGAACCATGAGCGGGACGGCCTGCTTGAGCAATTCCGCTGCCTCGCGGGTCTCCTCCGGATAGAGTTCGAGCAGCAGGGGGGATTTAGAGGGCTGGCTCATCAACGGGTACTGACAAGGAGGGAGATTGTGCGAAGCATAGTTCAGGCGGGGTGCTGTCGCCCAGCAAAAAGGCCCGGCGAACCGGGCCTCTTGGAAGGCATGGAGGGTCAGGCAGCCAGCAGGCTGCGCAGCATCCACGCGGTCTTTTCATGGACCTGCATGCGTTGGGTCAGCAGGTCAGCGGTCGGTTCGTCGCTCACCTTGTCCAGCAGCGGGAAAATGCCGCGTGCGGTACGAACCACGGCCTCCTGGCCCTGGACCAGTTGCTTGATCATGTCTTCTGCAGCCGGGACGCCTTCTTCTTCCTTGATAGAGGACAGGCGGGCGTAGGCCGCGTAGGTGCCGGGAGCCGGGAAGCCCAGGGCGCGGATGCGCTCGGCGATGGCGTCGACGGCCAGGGCCAGTTCGGTGTACTGGGCCTCGAACATCAGGTGAAGGGTGTTGAACATCGGACCGGTCACGTTCCAGTGGAAGTTATGGGTCTTCAGGTAAAGGGTGTAGGTATCCGCCAGCAGGCGGGAGAGGCCTTCGGCAATGGCTGCGCGGTCCTGTTCGGCGATTCCGATGTTGATTTCCATACGTCTCTCCTCAGTGGTGCGGGCCGGCTAGGGCCCGTGATCGGCAGAGACTAGCACAGGGAAATGGCGCTTCGATGCCGGTAAAAATCAATGATTGCGATGCCTTGTGCCTATCGTCGCGCACCGGGGAGCAGCTGCGCGGCAGGCGTTACAGCCGGGTCAGGTGGGGCTCTTCGCCGAGGCAGGCATTGAATACCTCGACCCAGTGGGCGCTGAACTGGCTGCCGGCCAGGCCATTGATCTCCAGGATCGCACGCAGGACGGGGCGCTTGCTGAGCGTCTGGTGGGCGCGTTCGTGGGTACGGGCGTCGAAGGTGTCGACGATGTTCAGGATCAGCGCGCCGGGGACGATCTCCGCCTCGCGCAGCCCTTTGGGGTAGCCGCTTCCGTCCGCGTGCTCCTGATGTTGAAGGATGATCTCGGCCGCTTCGTCCCACTGGGGCAGGCGTCGCAGCAGGTCGGCGCCCATCCGAGGATGCGCTTGCATCAGACGGCGCTCCTCCCGAGTCAGGCGTTCGGCCTTGTGCAGGAGTGGGAGGGGCATCAGCGCCATGCCCAGGTCATGAAGGCATACGGCCGTGGCGAGTTGACGCGGGTCGACGGGGTGGCCGGCGCGGCGGTTCATCGCCAGTGCCACCTCCAACTGGCGCTCACCCCGACCGAGCCAATAGTGCGAGCGCCGCTCGGCGGCTTGCATGAGGTCGAGGAAGAACGCCAGGTCGGGGTCATCCGATAGCCCGTGGCGTGTCAGGGCGTCGGTGGCTGTTACGGGGTCGGCCTGTGGCGTGATCAATCGCGTGTTCGGGTCCAGGCGGAACAGCAAGGCCTGGCGCATTTCCGTCTGCCGTTGCTCGGGCGCCTGGGCCAGCGACGACAGCGCCTTGGCCAGTGGCAGGGTGTCGGGGGGCAGCCCAGGCTCACCGGCCAGTGCGCCCCTGACCAGATCGCGCAGGCGATCCAGTATCAGCAGCATGATGTCGCCCAGCAGGCTGTCGAAGGTCAGCCGTCCCTCGCGCAGCTGGTCGAGGACATCCTCCAGGGCCTGAGGCAGGGTGTTGAGGCGTTCGAGGCCGACGTAGCCCAGGTTGCCCTTGAAACTGTGGACCTGGCGGAAGAGCTGGCGCAGTCGCTCCGGATCGGTTGGCGTGCGCTCCAGATCGATCAGTAGTTGCTCGCAGCGATTGAAGCCCTCGTAGGCTTCCTGGCGGAAATCATCAAGGAGGTCCTGATTGAAGTCGGCTGGGCGTTGGGTGGCCATGGTGAGGCTCCGCGTGCTCGGGGATTTGAGTATAGAAAGCCTGTGGGCGGGCGGCTGCGCGGTATCGATTAACCATATATAATCCGGCCCTTTGCCACGGTTGCGGGCCTGTGCTCGGCCTGCCGAAGCACCGGGGCGATGCGCCTCCGGTCGCCTTGTCGGCCGGTCTGGCGCCGATGGACGATATTTCCCCTCGTGCCCAGCGGCCCGACGAATTCACGACTCAGAGAAGCGAAACACGACCATGATGCGCAGCCATTATTGCGGCCAACTGAACGAGAGCCTGGACGGCCAGGAAATCACCCTTTGCGGCTGGGTTCACCGCCGTCGCGACCATGGCGGGGTCATCTTCCTTGATATCCGCGATCGTGAAGGCTTGGCCCAGGTGGTCTTCGACCCGGATCGTGCCGACACCTTCGCCAAGGCCGACCGCGTGCGCAGCGAGTACGTGGTCAAGATCACCGGCAAGGTGCGCCTGCGCCCCGAGGGTGCGCGCAACGCCAACATGGCGTCCGGTGCCATCGAGGTGCTGGGCTATGAGCTGGAAGTCCTGAACCAGGCCGAAACCCCGCCCTTCCCGCTGGACGAGTACTCCGACGTGGGCGAGGAAACCCGCCTGCGCTACCGCTTCATCGACCTGCGTCGCCCGGAAATGGCCGCCAAGCTGAAGCTGCGCTCGCGCATCACCAGCAGCATCCGCCGCTACCTGGACGAGAACGGCTTCCTCGACGTCGAGACCCCGATCCTCACCCGCGCCACTCCGGAAGGCGCCCGCGACTACCTGGTGCCCAGCCGCACCCATCCCGGCAGCTTCTTCGCCCTGCCGCAGTCGCCCCAGCTCTTCAAGCAGCTGCTGATGGTGGCCGGCTTCGACCGCTACTACCAGATCGCCAAGTGCTTCCGCGACGAGGACCTGCGTGCCGATCGTCAGCCGGAATTCACCCAGATCGACATCGAGACCAGCTTCCTCGATGAGAACGACATCATGGGCATCACCGAGACCATGATCCGCAACCTGTTCAAGGAAGTGCTGGATCTGGAGTTCGGTGAATTCCCCCACATGACCCTGGCCGAAGCCATGCGCCGCTACGGCTCCGACAAGCCGGACCTGCGCATCCCGCTGGAGCTGGTGGACGTGGCTGACCAACTGAAGGATGTCGACTTCAAGGTCTTCTCCGGCCCGGCCAACGACCCGAAAGGCCGTGTCGCCGCCCTGCGCGTACCGGGCGGTGCGAGCATGCCGCGCAGCAAGATCGACGAGTACACCAAGTTCGTCGGCAACTACGGTGCCAAGGGCCTGGCCTACATCAAGGTCAACGAGCGCGCCAAGGGCGTCGAGGGCCTGCAGTCGCCCATCGTCAAGAACATCGCCGAGCCGAACCTGAACGTGATCCTCGATCGCGTAGGTGCAGTCGATGGTGACATCGTGTTCTTCGGTGCCGACAAGGCCAAGGTCGTCTGCGACGCCCTGGGTGCTCTGCGCATCCGCCTGGGCCACGACCTGAACCTGCTGACCTGCGAGTGGGCCCCGCTGTGGGTGGTCGACTTCCCGATGTTCGAAGAGAACGACGACGGCAGTCTCACCGCCATGCACCACCCCTTCACCTCGCCCAAGTGCAGCCCGGAAGAGCTGGAGGCCAACCCGGCCGCCGCGCTGTCCCGCGCTTACGACATGGTGCTCAACGGCACCGAGCTGGGTGGCGGTTCGATCCGTATCCACGACAAGGCGATGCAGCAGGCGGTGTTCCGCGTGCTGGGCATCAGCGAAGACGAGCAGCAGGAGAAGTTCGGCTTCCTGCTGGACGCCCTGAAGTTCGGTGCTCCGCCGCACGGCGGCCTGGCCTTCGGCCTGGACCGCCTGGTGATGCTGATGACCGGCGCCTCGTCGATCCGCGAAGTGATCGCCTTCCCGAAAACCCAGAGTGCCGCCTGCGTCATGACCCAGGCGCCGGGTGTCGTGGATGCCAAGGCCCTGCGTGAGCTGAACATCCGGCTGCGCGAGCAGCCCAAGGCTGAGTAAGTAGAACCAACCGCGACGGCGCCCCAGGGCGCCGTCCGTCAAAGCAGAGTACGGAGTGCGTTATGGCTGGTCATTCCAAGTGGGCCAACATCAAGCACCGCAAGGGTCGGCAGGACGCCAAGCGGGGCAAGATCTTCACCAAACTGATCCGTGAGCTGACCGTGTCGGCCAAGCACGGCGGCCCGAACCCGGCGGACAACCCGCGTCTGCGCCTGGCCGTGGACAAGGCGCTGACCGCCAACATGCCGCGCGACACCATCGATCGCGCCATCGCCCGTGGTGCCGGCAACAACGATGCCGACAACATGGCCGAGCTGACCTACGAGGGTTACGCGCCCAGTGGCGTGGCCATCATCATCGAGGCCATGACCGACAACCGTAACCGCACCGCTGCGGAAGTGCGCCACGCCTTCACCAAGTGCGGGGGCAACCTGGGGACCGACGGTTCCGTCGCCTACATGTTCGACCGCAAGGGCCAGATCAGCTTCGCCCCTGGCGTCGACGAAGATGCGCTGATGGAAGCAGCCCTGGAGGCCGGTGCCGAGGATGTGGAAATGGGCGAGGACGGTTCCGCCCTGGTGTCCACCAGCTTCCCCGACTTCCATGCCGTGAACGAGGCCCTGCAGGCCGCCGGGTTCAAGGGTGAGGAAGCCGAGATCGCCATGATCCCGTCCATCAGCGCTCCCATTGCCGACCTGGAGACCGCCCAGAAGGTGCTGAAGCTGATCGACATGCTCGAAGACCTCGACGACGTGCAGAACGTCTATCACAACGCCGAGATCCCCGACGAGATCATGGAGCAGCTGGACTGAGTTCCAGCCTGCGCCTGAAGCCGGAAGTCGCCTCGTGCGCTTCCGGCTTTTTTGTTGGAGGGCCGGTCCGTATACTCGCGGCTGGATAAATAGACAGTGTGCTGGTTCGCCGGCACGTGGAGAGACGGGCGGCATGACCCTGATTCTTGGTATCGACCCGGGTTCGCGCATCACCGGCTACGGTGTGGTGCGTGACACCGGGCGAGGGTGCGAGTACGTCGCTTCCGGCTGCATACGCACAGGGGCGGGCCCGCTGCAGGAGCGCCTGCAGATCGTCTTCCGTGGCGTGCGTGAAGTGATCCAGACCCACGGCCCCGTCACCATGGGCATCGAACAGGTGTTCATGGCGCGCAATGCCGACTCCGCCCTCAAGCTCGGGCAGGCCCGCGGGGCTGCCATCGTGGCGGCGGTGGAGGAGGGGCTGGAGGTGGCCGAGTACACCGCCAGCCAGGTGAAGCAGGCCATTGCTGGCACTGGCGGCGCCGACAAGCAGCAGGTGCAGATGATGGTCATGCACCTGCTCAAGCTGGTGCAGAAGCCGCAGATCGACGCCTCCGACGCCCTGGCCATCGCCCTCTGCCACGCCCACCATCGGCAGAGCCTGATTCCCCATGGGCTGGCCACCGCCAAGCGGCGCAGTGGCCGCCTGCGTTTGTAACCTCATTTAAGGACGCTCTTCGTGATCGGACGTTTGCGTGGCACCTTGGCGGAGAAACAGCCGCCGCACCTGATCCTCGACGTCAATGGCGTCGGCTACGAACTGGAAGTGCCCATGACCACCCTCTACCGCCTGCCCAGTGTCGGCGAGCCCGTCACCCTGCACACCCACCTGGTGGTGCGGGAGGACGCGCATCTGCTCTATGGCTTCTACGAGCGCCGTGACCGGGAGCTGTTTCGCGAGCTGATCCGCCTCAACGGCGTCGGCCCCAAGCTGGCCCTGGCGCTCATGTCCGGGCTGGAAGTGGATGAACTGGTTCGCTGCGTGCAGGCCCAGGACACGTCCACGCTGGTGAAGATCCCTGGCGTCGGCAAGAAGACCGCCGAGCGCCTGCTGGTGGAGCTCAAGGACCGTTTCAAAGCCTGGGAGAACATGCCCACCATCGCCCCGCTCATTGTCGAGCCTGTGGCCGGTGCCGGTGTTTCCAGCGCCGAAAGCGACGCCCTCAGCGCCCTCATCGCCCTCGGCTTCAAGCCGCAGGAAGCCAGTCGCGCCGTCGCTGCGATCAAGGAAGAAGGGTTGTCCAGCGAGGAAATGATCCGCCGCGCCCTGAAAGGAATGGTGTAAGCCCCGATGATCGAAGCCGACCGCCTGATCACTGCCAGCAGCCGTGACCGCGACGAACAGCTGGACCGTGCCATTCGCCCGCTGAGCCTGGCCGACTACATCGGCCAGCCGGTGGTGCGCGAGCAGATGGAGCTGTTCATCAAGGCCGCCAAGGGGCGGGGGGAGGCCCTGGACCATACCCTGATCTTCGGTCCGCCCGGCCTGGGCAAGACCACCCTGGCCAACATCATCGCCCACGAGATGGGCGTCTCCCTCAAGAGCACCTCCGGCCCGGTGCTGGAGCGACCAGGCGACCTGGCGGCGCTGCTGACCAACCTCGAAGCGGGCGACGTGCTGTTCGTCGACGAAATCCACCGCCTCTCGCCCGTGGTCGAGGAAGTGCTCTACCCGGCGATGGAAGACTTCCAGCTGGACATCATGATCGGCGAAGGCCCGGCGGCCCGCTCCATCAAGCTCGACCTGCCGCCCTTTACCCTGGTAGGAGCCACCACCCGCGCCGGGATGCTGACCAACCCGCTGCGGGATCGCTTCGGCATCGTCCAGCGCCTGGAGTTCTACAACACCCAGGACCTCTCCACCATCGTGGCGCGCTCCGCCGGCATCCTCGGGCTGCACATCGAGCCGGAGGGCGCCTTCGAGATCGCCCGCCGCGCCCGTGGCACGCCGCGTATCGCCAACCGCCTGCTGCGCCGCGTGCGGGATTTTGCCGAAGTCCGGGCCCAGGGGCAGATCACCCGCGTCATCGCTGACCAGGCGCTCAACCTGCTGGATGTGGATGAACGTGGCTTCGACCACCAGGACCGGCGTCTACTGCTGGCGATGATCGACAAGTTCGACGGGGGCCCGGTCGGCGTCGACAGCCTCGCCGCTGCCATCAGCGAAGAGCGGCACACCATCGAGGATGTGCTGGAGCCCTACCTGATCCAGCAGGGCTACATCATGCGCACCCCGCGCGGACGGGTGGTCACCCGGCATGCCTACCTGCACTTCGGCCTGAAGCTGCCGGGGCGGCTGCTGGAGGAGCCCTCGGGGGATTTGTTCACCCCGGGTGACGAATGAACATCCCCGCGGTCGAAGCGTGCGTCGGAACGGCGCAAAAACAGTTGTCGGGCCGGATTGGCAACCCTTGGAGTAAGCACTAGAGTATGCGCGCGCAAAATGAGGCCCCACCCTTCGTGCATCGGAGCCGCGTCTATTACGAGGACACCGATGCCGGCGGCATCGTCTATTACGTCAACTACCTCAAGTTCATGGAGCGGGCTCGAACCGAGTACCTGCGGAGCCTGGGTTTTGCCCAGTCCGAGCTGGTCGGGGAGAACCTGTTGTTCGTCGTGCATTCGGCCGAAGCGCGTTACCACAAGCCGGCCCGCCTGGACGATGAACTGGCCATCAGCGCCGAAGTGATCGAATTGAACCGTGCGAGCCTGAAGTTTCGTCAACAGGTGAGGCGGGTTACGGATGATGCGCTGCTCTGCGAAGGGCAGTTCCTGGTGGCCTGTGTGCGCGCCGACAGTTTGAAACCCCGGGCGATCCCCGAAGCGCTGCGTGAAGCCTTCGCCGCCGTACCGGGCCAATCCCCTGCAGGAGACTAAGCGTGGAAGCCAACGTCGTCGACCATACCTCCATGTGGAGCCTGATCAGCAACGCCAGCCTCGTGGTGCAACTGGTCATGCTCACCCTGGTGGCCGCCTCGGTCACCTCGTGGATCATGATTTTCCAGCGCAGCAACCTGCTGCGTGCGGCCAAGAAGTCCCTGGAGGCCTTCGAGGAGCGCTTCTGGTCGGGCATCGACCTGTCCAAGCTGTACCGCCAGGCCGGCAGCAACCCGGATCCGGACTGCGGCGTGGAGCAGATCTTCCGTGCCGGTTTCAAGGAGTTCTCCCGCCTGCGCCAGCAGCCCGGCGTCGACCCGGACGCGGTGATGGAGGGCGTGGCCCGTGCCATGCGCGTGGCCATTTCCCGTGAAGAGGAAAAGCTCGAGCAGAGCCTGCCGTTCCTCGCCACCGTTGGCTCCACCAGCCCCTATATCGGCCTGTTCGGCACCGTCTGGGGGATCATGAACTCCTTCCGTGGCCTGGCTCAGGTCCAGCAGGCCACCCTGGCGACCGTTGCTCCCGGTATCGCCGAGGCCCTGATCGCCACCGCCATCGGCCTGTTCGCGGCGATCCCGGCGGTCATCGCCTACAACCGCTTCTCGGCCCGTGGCGAAACCCTGATCGGTCGCTACTACACCTTCGCCGACGAGTTCCAGGCCATCCTGCACCGTAAGGTGCACACCAGCGACGAGTGATAGACGCAGGTTCAACGAAAGGACAGGTTCCAAGCCATGGCCAGAAACCGCCATAAACGCAAGCCGGTCGCCGAGATGAACGTGGTGCCCTACATCGACGTGATGCTGGTGCTGCTGGTCATCTTCATGGTGACGGCGCCCATGCTCAACCAGGGCGTCAAGGTCGACCTGCCTAAGGTCTCCAGCGAGGTGCTGCCGCAGGACAACAACTCCCGCGTGCTCACCATCTCCATCAAGGCCGACAAGACCTACTACTGGAACATGGGCGAGGAAGTCGACCCGGACCAGGGCAAGGGCAGCGAAACCGCCACGGCGCTGCCGGACCTGGTGCGCACCGTGACCGCGATCATGAGCCAGAACGCCAGCCAGGGTAAGAAGGTCCAGGTCTTCGTCCGGGGTGACAAGGCGGTCGACTATGGCTCCGTCATGGCGGTCATGGGTGGCCTGCAGCAGGCCGGCGTCGGCAATGTCGGGCTGATCACCGAGGCGCCCTGATGCATCAGCAGAGCGAACGCTCCCCCTCTGAAAGCTACTTCTGGCCCGTCGTATGGGCTGTCGGGCTGCATGTGCTCATCTTCGGCATGCTCTTCGTCAGCTTCGCCTTCACCCCGGAGCTGCCGCCGGCGCGCCCCATCGTCCAGGCCACGCTTTACCAGCTGAAGTCCCAGAGCCAGGCGACCACCCAGACCAACCAGAAGATCGCCGGCGAGGCCAAGAAGACCGCGGCTCCGATGTATGAAGCCGAGCAGCTGGAAATGAAGAAGGCGGAAGAGCAGAAAGTGGCTGCCGCCAAGGCCGCGGAACAAAAGAAAGCCGAGGAAGTTCGAAAGGCGGCAGAAGCCAAGAAAGCCGAAGAGGCGAAGAAGGCCGAGGACGCCAAGAAGGCGGCCGAGGAAGCGGCCAAGAAGCAGCAGGCCGACATCGCCAAGAAGAAGGCCGAGGAAGAAGCCAAGAAAAAAGCCGAAGAGGAGGCCAAGAAGAAGGCCGCCGAAGAGGCGAAGAAGAAAGCGGCTGAGGACGCCAAGAAGAAGGCGGCCGAGGAAGCGAAGAAGAAAGCCGCCGAGGATGCCAAGAAAAAGGCAGCCGAAGAGGCCAAGAAGAAAGCGGCGGAAGAAGCCAAGCGCAAGGCGGCCCGTGACCAGAAGGCGGCTGCGTTGGCAGACCTCCTGTCCGACAAGGCCGAGAACCAGCAGGCGCTTGCCGATGAGGTAGGCGATCAGGTGGCGGGTAGCCTGGATGACCTGATCATCAAGCTGATCAGCGAGAACTGGCAGAAGCCGCCTACCACGCGCAAGGGCATGAGTGTCGAATTGCTGATCCAGATGCTTCCGGATGGCACCGTCACCAACGCCAGCGTGACCCGCTCCAGCGGTGATGCGCCTTTCGACAGCTCCGCCGTGGCGGCGGTGCGCAACGTGGGTCGTATCCCCGAAATGCAACAATTGGATCGCGCTACCTTCGATAAGCTCTACAGGCAGCGCCGCGTCATCTTCAAACCGGAGGATTTAGGTCTGTGAACACACTGATTCGTATCGTCCTGCTCGGTCTGACCATGCTGGTCGGTACCGTTCAGGCCGCTGACCCGCTACTGATTACCGGTGGTGCCAACAGCGCCACGCCCATCGCCGTCGTCCCGTTCGGCTGGCAGGGCGGCACCGTGCTGCCGGAAGACATGTCCGAGATCATCGGCAACGACCTGCGCAACTCCGGCTACTTCGAGCCCATCCCGCGTCAGAACATGATCAGCCTGCCGACCCAGGCAGCCGAAGTGATCTACCGCGACTGGAAGGCGCTGGGCGCCCAGTACGTGCTCGTCGGCAGCATCGTGCCGGCTGCAGGTCGCCTGCAGGTGCAGTTCGCCCTGTTCAACGTCGCGACCGAGCAGCAGGTGTTCGCCGGAACCGTCAGCGGTTCCACCGACCAGTTGCGTGACATGGCCCACTACGTCTCCGACCAGGCCTTCGAGAAGCTCACCGGTGTGAAGGGCGCTTTCTCCACCCGCATGCTGTATGTCACCGCAGAGCGCTTCTCGGTGAACAACACCCGCTACACCCTGCAGCGCTCCGACTATGACGGCGCCCGCGCCGTGACCCTGCTGCAATCCCGCGAGCCGATCCTCTCGCCGCGCTATGCGCCGGATGGTCGTCGCATCGCCTATGTCTCGTTCGAGCAGAAGCGTCCGCGCATCTTCATCCAGCACATCGATACCGGTCGCCGCGAGCAGATCACCAACTTCGAAGGCCTCAACGGTGCGCCGGCCTGGTCGCCGGAAGGCAATCGCCTGGCATTCGTCCTGTCCAAGGACGGCAACCCGGAGATCTACGTGATGGACCTGGGCAGCCGTCAGCTGCGCCGCGTCACCAACCACATGGCCATCGACACCGAACCCTTCTGGGGCGCCGACGGCCAGACCCTGTACTTCACCTCCGACCGTGCCGGCAAGCCGCAGATCTACAAGGCCAACATCAACGGTGGGGAACCGCAGCGCGTGACCTTCGTGGGCAACTACAACGCCAACCCGAAACTCTCCGCTGACGAGAAGACCCTGGTGATGATCCACCGCCAGGATGGCTTCACCAACTTCAAGGTGGCCGCCCTCGATCTGACCCGTGCCGGGGCCGCTCCGCGCATCCTTTCCAACACCTCGCTGGACGATTCGCCCACTGTTGCGCCCAACGGCACCATGCTAATCTACGCCACCCGCCAGCAGGGCCAGGGAGTCCTGATGCTCGTGTCCACCAATGGGCGCGTGCGGCTTCCAATTCCAACCGTTCAAGGCGATATCCGCGAACCGTCCTGGTCGCCGTACCTGAACTGACGCGGTGCTGACTATTTGCTTTTTGCTAAACACACTGGGGCTCATTAGGAGTTACAACGATGGAAATGATCAAGTTCGGTAAATTCGCAGCACTGGCTCTGGCCATGGCCGTAGCAGTAGGTTGCTCCTCCAAGGGCGGCGAAAACTCCGGCGAAGGCGCCGTAGATCCGAACGCTGGCTACAACGCCAACAACAGTGGTCTGGATTCCAGCCTGAGCGAAGAAGCCGCTCTGCGCGCCATCACCACCTTCTACTTCGAGTACGACAGCTCCGACCTGAAGCCGGAAGCCATGCGCGCTCTGGACGTACACGCCAAGGACCTGAAAGCCAACGGCAACCGCGTTGTTCTGGAAGGCCACACCGACGAGCGCGGCACCCGCGAGTACAACATGGCTCTGGGTGAGCGTCGTGCCAAGGCCGTTCAGCGCTACCTGGTTCTGCAGGGCGTTTCCCCGGCTCAGCTGGAACTGGTTTCCTACGGTGAAGAGCGTCCGGTTGCCACCGGCAACGACGAGCAGTCCTGGGCTCAGAACCGTCGCGTAGAGCTGCGTAAGTAATAGCTATGCGCAAGTGCCGTCGTGCTTTGACTGTATTGGCCCTGGGTAGCCTGCCCTTCGCAGCGTTTGCCGAGGTTCCCGTGGTGGACGGAAACAACGCCGGTTACGGCGCTTATCCGCCCGCTGGTTATGGTACGAACGGCGCCTATGCCGGAACCGGGGCGCAAGCCCCGGTTTCCGCGCAAGGCGAGCTGTTCATGCAACTGCAGCAGATGCAGGAAGAGATCGGTCGCCTGCGCGGCATGGTCGAAGAACAGCAGAACGAGATCCAACAGCTGAAGCAACAGAGCCTGGAACGCTACCAGGACCTGGACAGCCGGCTGAGCTCTGGCGCCGCAGGTGCCCCGGCTCCGTCCCAACAGAATGCTCCCGCCGATGGCGCCATCAACGCCGCCGGTGCCCCCGCCGCTCCCGCCCAGCAACCTGCTGCGAGCAACGAGCCTGCCGACCCCGCCAAGGAAAAGCTCTACTACGAAGCCGCCTTCGACCTCATCAAGGCCAAGGACTTCGACAAGGCCAGCCAGGCCTTCACCGCTTTCCTGCGCAAATACCCCAACAGCCAGTACGCCGGTAATGCCCAGTATTGGCTCGGTGAAGTGAACCTGGCCAAAGGCGACCTGCAAGGTGCTGGCCAGGCCTTTGCCCGTGTCAGCCAGACCTACCCGCAGCACGCCAAGGTGCCCGACTCGCTCTACAAGCTCGCCGATGTTGAGCAGCGCCTGGGTAACGCCGACAAGGCCAAGGGCATCCTCCGCCAGGTGATTTCCCAGTACCCGGGCACTTCGGCTGCCCAACTGGCCCAGCGCGACCTGCAGCGTCTTCGCTGAGTCCCTCGCGTCCATCGAGAAACCCGCGCCCGTCGCGGGTTTTTTCGTTTAGAATCGCCGCCCTTCTTACCCGCAACGGAGGCGGATGGCCTGTTTCGCCGTCACGCCCGTGGCCCTTATGCAACAGACCCTGCGAATCACCGAGATCTTCTACTCGTTGCAGGGGGAGACGCGTACCGCCGGCTTGCCGACGGTATTCGTGCGCCTGACCGGCTGTCCCCTGCGCTGCCAGTACTGCGACACCGCCTATGCCTTCAATGGCGGGCAACTCCAGTCCCTCGACGACATCCTCGAGCAGGTGGCCGCCTACCGGCCGCGCCATGTCTGCGTCACCGGAGGTGAGCCGCTGGCCCAGCCCAACTGCATCCCGCTGCTGGCGCGCCTGTGCGATGCCGGCTACGAGGTGTCCCTGGAGACCAGCGGCGCCCTCGACATCGCCGCCGTCGACACCCGCGTGAGCCGCGTGCTTGACTTCAAGACGCCCGGCTCCGCCGAAGTCGCGCGCAATCGCTACGAGAACATTGCCCAGCTCACCCCTAACGACCAGGTGAAGTTCGTCATCTGCTCCCGTGAGGACTACGACTGGGCGGTCTCCAAGCTCATCGAGTACCGCCTTGAACAGCGGGCCGGCGAGGTGCTGTTCTCCCCTAGCCACCACCAGGTGGACGCGCGCCAACTGGCCGACTGGATCGTGGCGGACAACCTGCCCGTCCGCCTGCAACTGCAGCTGCACAAGATTCTCTGGAACGACGAACCGGGACATTGACATGAGCGACAAGAAAGCGGTCATCCTTCTTTCCGGCGGCCTGGATTCCGCCACCGTCGTAGCCCTGGCCCGTGCCGACGGCTACGTCTGCTACACCATGAGCTTCGACTATGGCCAGCGGCACCGGGCCGAGCTGCAGGCAGCCGAGCGCGTGGCTCGCCAGCTGGGTGTCGTGGAGCACAAGGTCATCGGCCTCAACCTCAACGGCATCGGCGGTTCGGCGCTGACCGACGACAGCATCGCCGTGCCGGAGAGCCCCACCGAGGGCATCCCCGTCACCTATGTGCCAGCACGCAACACCGTGTTCCTCTCCCTGGCGCTGGGCTGGGCCGAGGTGCTGGGTGCGCGCGACATCTTCATTGGTGTGAATGCCGTGGATTACTCCGGCTACCCGGACTGCCGCCCCGAGTTCGTCGATGCCTTCGAGCGCATGGCCAACCTCGCCACCAAGGCGGGTGTGGAAGGGCAGGGGTTCCGCATCCAGGCGCCGTTGCAGAACCTCTCCAAGGCCGAGATCATCCGGGCCGGTATCGCCCAGGGGGTGGACTACGGCCTGACCGTTTCCTGCTACCAGGCCGACGACCAGGGGCGCGCATGCGGCAAGTGCGACAGCTGCCGGCTGCGCGCCGCAGGCTTTGCGGCGGCCGGCGTGGAAGATCCGACACCCTATTTCTGAAAAATTTTTCCGAGGGGTGTTGAATTCCTGAATAAAATCAGTATTATACGCCTCGCATTGGGTCGTTAGCTCAGTCGGTAGAGCAGTTGGCTTTTAACCAATTGGTCGTAGGTTCGAATCCTACACGACCCACCATACAAGGCCTCGAAGAGGCCAACAGAAGCGGGAAGATCGAAAGGTCTTCCCGCTTTTTCGTTGTGGCGCCGCAGCCATCCACCCCGTCATTGATCTGCGCTATCATCCGCCGCCCGCGTGCCTGACCGTCGTCCGGCCCGTGGTTCTACATGGCTTCCACGCTCAGGCGTCCCGCAGGTCCGCAGACATGTCCCAGCTCTCCGAACGTTTCCTCGTCCAGGCCCACCTGGCGGCCAAGCAACCCCGGCAACTGACGCCCGAAGAAGAGACCCAGCTGCGCCAGGCGATCGCGGCCGAGCTCAAGGCGCAGAACGCCGTCCTGGTGGCCCACTACTATTGCGACCCGGTCATCCAGGCGCTGGCGGAAGAGACCGGTGGCTGCGTCTCCGACTCCCTGGAGATGGCGCGCTTCGGCAACCAGCACGCTGCCCAGACCGTCGTGGTCGCTGGCGTGCGCTTCATGGGCGAGACCGCCAAGATCCTCAACCCCGAGAAACGCGTGCTGATGCCGACCCTCGAGGCCACGTGCTCCCTCGACCTGGGCTGCCCGGTGGATGAGTTCTCCGCCTTCTGCGACCAGCACCCCGAGCGCACGGTCGTCGTCTATGCCAACACCTCTGCAGCCGTGAAGGCGAGGGCGGACTGGGTCGTCACCTCCAGCTGTGCTTTGGAGATCGTCGAGAGCCTGATGGACAACGGCGAGAAGATCCTCTGGGCACCCGACCAGCACCTGGGCCGCTACATCCAGCGTGAGACCGGCGCCGACATGCTGCTGTGGGACGGTGCCTGCATCGTCCACGAGGAGTTCAAGGCCAAGCAGCTCGAAGACATGAAGGCGCTCTACCCGGACGCCGCCATCCTGGTGCACCCGGAGTCGCCCGAGTCGGTCATCGAGCTGGCCGATGCCATCGGCTCCACCAGCCAGTTGATCAAGGCCGCCCAGACGCTGCCGAACAAGACCTTCATCGTCGCCACCGACCGCGGCATCTTCTACAAGATGCAGCAGCTCTGCCCGGACAAGCAGTTCATCGAAGCCCCCACCGCCGGCAACGGTGCCGCCTGCCGCAGCTGCGCCCATTGCCCGTGGATGGCCATGAACACCCTGGAGCGCACCCTGCAGTGCCTGCGTGAAGGCAGCAACGAGATCTTCGTCGACGCCGCGCTGATCCCTCGTGCCGTCAAGCCGCTCAAGCGCATGCTCGATTTCACCCAGGCCGCCCGCATGAAGCTCAGCGGCAACGCCTGAGCCCACAGCGCACAAGAAAAAGCCCGGATCGATGTCCGGGCTTTTTCGTTTCGGCGCAGGCTCAGCGCATCATCTGCTTCACCGCCTTCTGCTGCTCGATCAGCTCCTGCTGGCGCGCGTCGATGCGGGCTGCCAGCGGGAAGTTGCTGCTGGCCCGGCGCTTGGCGAAGTCCAGTTGCTCGATCGCCTGGTCGAAATCCCCCACCAGGGCGAAGTATTCGGCACGGGCCTGGTGCAGGCCGATGGTGTTGCCGGCCAGGCCGCGCACTTCCGCCACCTGGTACCAGATGTCCGGGTCGTTGGCGCGGGTGCGGGCCAGGTCGTCCAGTACCTTCTCGGCGTCCTGGGGCTTGTTCTGCTTCAGCAGCAGGTCCACCCGGGCCTGCTTCAGCGGGTAGCTGGCAGGGTAGAGGCCGAGCAGCCGGTCCACCCGCTTCTGCGCGTCCGGCAGGCGGTTGGCGGTGATGTCCAGGTCCACCTGGGCCAGGTTGTAGGCCACCTCGTTGGGCGCCTTGGCCAGCAACTGCGTCAGCGCCTCGCGGGCCTCGTTCAACTGTCCGGCCTTGATCTGGGCGATGGCCAGGCCGTAGCGCGCCGCGTCCAGCTTGGGATCGCTGTCCAGCATGGCGCGGAAGCGCTTGGCGGAGATGCCCGGGGTTTCCTCGAACATCAGCTGCACCCGCGCACGCATCAGCTGGTAGCGCAGGCTGTTCTCCACACCGCCAGCAGGCAGCTGCTCGGCGCGGTTGCGGGTGTCGGCGATACGGGATTCGGTCACCGGGTGGGTCAGCAGGAATTCCGGCGGCTTGGAGTCGTAGCGGTACTGGCGCATCAGTCGCTCGAACATGTTCGGCATGGCGCGTGGGTCATAGCCGGCCTTTTCCAGGTTGAGCAGGCCGATGCGGTCGGCCTCCTGCTCGTTCTGGCGGGAGAAGCGCCGCTGCTCCTGGATGGCCGCTGCCTGGGTCGACATGATCGCCGCCATGCCCGCGTCACCGGCGCCGGCCGCTGCCGCGACGATGCCGGCGAGCATCGCTGCCATCACCGGGATCTGCATGCGCTGCTGGGCTTCCACCCCGCGTGCGAAGTGGCGCTGGGACAGGTGCGCGAGTTCGTGGGCCATGACCGAGGCGTACTCGGCTTCGTTGGGCGCATAGAGGAACAGGCCGCCGTTGACGCCGATGATCCCGCCGGGTGCGGCGAAGGCGTTCAGTTGCGGGCTTTTCAGCAGCACGAATTCCAGGCGGCGGTCCTGCAACTGGCTGGACTCGGCCAGCCGGTAGACGCTGCTTTCCACGTATTCCTTGAGCTGCGGGTCGGGCAGTTGCTCCACCTGTGCGCGCAGCAGGCCCAGCCAGGCACGGCCCAGCTTGTGTTCCTGGTCGGGCGAAACGATGGAGGAGCTGGCATCCCCCAGCGAGGGCAGGTCATCGGCCATGGCCGGCGTGGCGAGGAGACAGGCAAGCGCTAGCAGGGTAGGGCGCAACGGGTTCATGCACGGTGGCTCGTAGCGGCAAAGGCGTAAATGTAGCTTTCATTCCGCTCGGCTGGCCAGCGCAGAGAACGCTTCTGTATCCTAGGCGCCCTTCTGGAGATGCCCCATGACCGACGCCGTCCCCTTCGACGCCGAGCTGGATGCCAGCGGGCTCAACTGCCCCCTGCCGTTGCTCAAGGCCAAGCTCGAACTCAACCGCCTCGCCAGCGGCCAAGTCCTCAAGGTCACCGCCACCGACGCCGGTTCGCAACGCGATTTCCGTGCCTTCGCCCGCCTGGCGGGGCACGAGCTGCTGCACGAGGACGCCGCCGACGGCGTGTTCCGCTACTGGTTGCGCAAGGCCTGAGCGCCGCGTTCGAGGGATTCCGATGTTCAAGGTGCTTCGTGACTGGGTGCAGCGCTACTTCTCCGATGAAGAGGCCGTGGTGCTGGCCGTCTTCCTCGTGCTGGGCTTCACCCTGGTGCTCACCCTCGGCAACATGCTCGCCCCGGTGCTGGCCGGCTTGGTGCTCGCCTTCCTGATGCAGGGGCTGGTCAACCAGCTGGAGCGTCTGCGGATGCCGGGCCCGGCGGCCGTCTGGGTGGTATTCACCCTGTTCATCGGCCTGCTGGCGCTGTTCCTCGTGGTGCTGCTGCCGCTGCTCTGGCAGCAGCTGAGCAACCTCTTCAACGAGTTGCCGCGCATGCTCGGCGAGTGGCAGTCGCTGCTGTTGCTGCTGCCGGAGCGCTATCCGCACCTGGTGACCGACGAGCAGGTGCTCAATGCCATCGAGGTCACCCGCAGCGAGATCGGCAAGTTCGGCCAGTGGGCGCTGACCTTCTCCCTCTCCAGCCTGCCGCTGCTGGTCAACCTGATGATCTACCTGGTGCTGGTGCCGATCCTGGTGTTCTTCTTCCTCAAGGACCGCGAGCTGATCCTGCGCTGGCTGAGCGGCTACCTGCCCCGCGAGCGGCAGTTGATGACCCGCGTGTGGAAGGAGCTGCACCAGCAGATCGCCAACTACATCCGTGGCAAGGTCATCGAGATCGTCATCTGCGGCGGCGTCACCTACGTCGCCTTCGTTTCCCTCGGGCTCAACTACGCCGCCCTGCTGGCGCTGCTGGTGGGCCTGTCGGTGGTGGTGCCCTACATCGGCGCCGTGGTGGTCACCGTGCCGGTGGCGTTGATCGGCCTGTTCCAGTGGGGCTGGGGCGATCAGTTCATCTACCTGATGGTCCTCCACGGCATCATCCAGGCCCTGGATGGCAACGTGCTGGTGCCGCTGCTGTTCTCCGAGGCGGTCAACCTGCACCCGGTGGCCATCATCTGCGCCGTGCTGCTGTTCGGCGGGCTGTGGGGCTTCTGGGGCATCTTCTTCGCCATCCCCCTGGCCACCCTGTTCAAGGCGGTGCTGGATGCCTGGCCACGTACTTCTGCGGAGCCGGCCGGGCCTGCGCCCATCATGTGACGGGCAAAAAAATGCCGCGAAGATTCGCGGCATTTTTCATTGCGGCGGGGACTCAGGCCTTGTTCAGCGCCTGCGCGGCTGCCAGCACCTCGTCGGCATGGCCCGGCACCTTCACACCGCGCCATTCCTGGCGCAGCACGCCGTCCTTGTCGATCAGGAAGGTGCTGCGGTCGACGCCCAGGTACTCCTTGCCGTAGAGCTTCTTCTGGCGGATCACGTCGAACAGCTGGCACAGCGCTTCGTCCTTGTCCGAGATCAGCTCGAAGGGGAAGGCCTGCTTGCACTTGAAGTTCTCGTGGGACTTCAGGCCATCGCGGGAGACGCCGAAGATCACCGTGTTGGCGGCTTCGAACGCGCCGTGGCGATCACGGAAGTCCTGGCCCTCGGTGGTGCACCCCGGGGTGCTGTCCTTCGGGTAGAAGTAGATCACCACCTGCTTGCCACGCAGGTCAGACAGCTTCACTTCCACGCCACTGGTGGCGGCAGCGGTGAAATCGGCGACAGGCTGGTCGAGGCTCACGGCCATGGGAAAGCTCCTCTGTTCAGGGGTGTTGCGGACGCCACGGTTCGATCAGCGCGTCCAGGTTCAACGCATCGGCGAAGTCCAGGAACTGATCGCGCAGCCAGCTGATCTGGGTGCCGGCCGGCAGCGTCACGGTGATGGTCGCGTTGAGCATCGTGCCCATGGTCTGCGGCGCCTGGTAGGTGTCGCAGGTCAGGTTCTCGATCTCCACACGGTGGTCGAGGAAGAACTGGCACAGCTCGCTGAGGATGTCCGGGCGGTACACCGCGCTCACATAGGCGACGTACGGCATCGAGTTCGGACGCGGCTCCAGCAGGCCGCTGCGCACCATGTGGGTGGTGAAGTCGTGGCGCTTGGCCAGGGCCGGTACACCGGACTCCAGGCGCGCCAGCGCATCCCAGCTGCCGGAAACCTGCAGCACCAGGGCGCAGTACTCGCCGTGGCGGGTCATGCGGCTGCTGACCACGGCACAGCGGTTTTCCTGGCTGGCGCGGCAGAGCACGGTGGTCAGGTCCATCGGGTTCCGGCCAAGGGCACTGATCACGAGGAATTGTTCGCGGGGCGGGGTGGTGGACATGCAGCGTTCCTAAAGCGAGGGGAGGGCGGCGAGGCCGCGTCTATCAAAGCGGGAAGGGTAGCGAAAAGCGCCGCCAAGGGGAATGCTGGCAGGCCCCGTGTCACCTTGTGCTGGACCCAGGCCGCCAGTACCATTACCGCTCTCTTTTTCCGGCAGGAGCGGTTGCATGATTGCGGGCAGTATGGTGGCGCTTGTCACGCCCATGGACGCGCAGGGTCAACTGGACTGGGCGAGCCTGGCCAAGCTGGTGGATTTCCACCTCCAGGAAGGCACCAACGCCATAGTCGCGGTCGGCACCACGGGCGAATCGGCCACCCTGGATGTCACCGAGCACGTCGAAGTCATCCGCCGCGTGGTGGATCAGGTCAACGGCCGTATCCCGGTCATCGCCGGCACCGGCGGCAACTCCACCCGTGAGTCGGTCGAACTGACCGCCGCCGCCAAGGACGTAGGCGCCGATGCCTGCCTGCTGGTGACCCCCTACTACAACAAGCCGACCCAGGAAGGCCTGTACCAGCACTTCCGCCACATCGCCGAATCCGTCGCGATCCCCCAGATCCTCTACAACGTCCCCGGCCGCACCGTCTGCGACATGCTGCCCGAGACCGTCGAGCGCCTGGCCAAGATCGGCAACATCATCGGCATCAAGGAAGCCACCGGCGACCTCAAGCGCGGCCAGGAAGTACTGGATCGCGTCAGCAAGGACTTCCTCGTCTACTCCGGTGACGACGCCACCGCCGTCGAGCTGATGCTCATGGGCGGCAAGGGCAACATCTCCGTCACCGCCAACGTCGCCCCCCGCGAGATGGCCCAGCTCTGCGCCGCCGCCATGGCCGGCGATACCGCCACCGCGCGTGGCCTGAACGACAAGCTGATGCCGCTGCACAAGGCCCTGTTCATCGAGTCCAACCCGATCCCGGTCAAGTGGGCGCTTCACGAAATGGGCCTGATCCCCGACGGCATCCGCCTGCCGCTCACCTGGCTCAGCCCCCGCTGCCACGAACCCCTGCGCCAGGCCCTGCGCCAGTCCGGCGTGCTTGCCTAACCCTTGGAGCAACAACGCATGAAGCGACTGGCCGGACTCTCCGCGCTCGCCCTGATGATCTCCAGTACCAGCGGTTGCGGCTGGCTCTGGGGCGAAAAAGGCTACTTCCGCGACCGCGGCAACGACTACCAGGAAGCGCGCCAGGCCGCGCCCATGCAGCTGCCGGCGGACGCCGACAGCAAGCGGCTCGACCCGCTGCTGCCGATCCCGGCCAACGTCGCCGACAACCGCACCGACCCCGACTACGAAGTCCCGCGCCCGCAGCCCCTGCAGGTGCGTGGCGAAGTCAGCGAGTACAGCCTGCAGAAGAGCGGCGACTCCCGCTGGGTCGTCGCCCAGCGCGTACCGGCCGAAGTCTGGCCGGTGGCCCGCCAGTTCTTCGAGGACGGCGGTTTCCGCATCGCCGACGAGCGCCCGCAGACCGGTGAATTCAGCACCGCCTGGCAGCGCCTCGACCAGCTCTCCGCCCCCCTGGCCCGCCGCCTCGGCAGCCGCGTGAGCGGCCTGGAGCCCGACAGCGAAGTGCGTGCCCGCGTGCGCATCGAGCCCGGTGTGCAGCGCAACACCTCCGAGATCTTCATCCTCACCACCAGCCGCCCGGCTGGCAGCAGCGCCGACACCGGCTGGCCGAGCCGTTCCGACAGCCCGGGCCTGGAAGCCGCGCTGATGGACGAAATGCTCGCCACCCTGGCCCGCAGCGCCGAACAGGGCGGCTCCGTCTCCCTGCTCGCCGCCCGCGACTTCGACGCCCCCAGCCGCGTCACCCTCACCCAGGACGGCAGCGGCAACCCCGTGCTCAACCTCGGTGCCGACTTCGACCGCGGCTGGTCCAGCGTCGGCCGTGCCCTGGAAATGGGCGACGTCCGCGTCGACGACATCAACCGCAGCCTCGGCGTCTACTACATCAACCTCGCCGAGGGTGCCGAGAAGGACAAGGAGCCCGGCTTCTTCAGTCGCCTGTTCGGCAGCGCGCCGAGCAAGGAAGAGATCGAAGCCCGTGCCGAGCGCTACCAGGTCCGCCTGACCCGCGTCGGCGAGAGCGTCCAGGTCACCGTCGAGAAGGACCTCAACACCGTCGCCCCCGCCGACGTGGCGCGCCGCGTGCTGACCCTGATCCAGGAAAACCTCGGCTGACAGCCGAAACCGGGCGGCCCTCACGCCGCCCGGCATCCAATGGCCGGCCCCGTGCAGGCTGCGGAACCCGATAGGCGAAACCCCGGTTTCGCCTGTTTCGTTTGATAGAGGCGGAAAACGACATGACCACTCCCAGCACCCTGAGCCTGAAGAAGATCTATTCGGGCAAGGTCCGCGACCTGTACGAGATCGACGACAAGCGCATGCTCATGGTTGCCACCGACCGGCTCTCCGCGTTCGACGTCATCCTCGACCAGCCCATCCCCGAGAAAGGCAAGATCCTCACCGCCATCTCCAACTTCTGGTTCGACAAGCTCAGCGGCATCGTCCCCAACCACTTCACCGGTGACCGCGTCGAAGACGTCGTCCCCGCCGCCGAGCTGCCCCTCGTCGAAGGCCGCGCCGTCGTCGCCAAGCGCCTCAAGCCCGTCGCCGTCGAAGCCATCGTCCGTGGCTACATCGTCGGTTCCGGCTGGAAGGAGTACCAGAAGAGCGGCACCGTCTGCGGCATCCAGCTGCCGGCCGGCCTCAAGGAAGCCTCCAAGCTGCCCCAGCCGATCTTCACCCCCTCCACCAAGGCCGCCGTCGGCGACCACGACGAGAACATCTCCTTCGAGCAGTGCGAAGCCATCATCGGCAAGGAACTGGCCGCCAAGGTCCGTGACACCGCCATCGCCCTGTACAGCACCGCCGTCGAATACGCCGCCACCCGCGGCATCATCATCGCCGACACCAAGTTCGAATTCGGCATCGACGAAGACGGCACCCTGACCCTCATGGACGAAGTGCTCACCCCCGACTCCAGCCGCTTCTGGCCCGTCGAGAGCTACGTCGAAGGCAAGAACCCGCCCAGCTTCGACAAGCAGTTCGTCCGCGACTGGCTCGAGTCCACCGGCTGGAACAAGGAGCCGCCGGCCCCCGCCGTACCGGCCGACGTCGCCCAGAAGACCGCCGACAAGTACCGCGAAGCCCTCACCAAGCTCACTGCCTGAGCCGAGGGTACGCCCACCGCCTGCCGCCCCGATAACGGAGCGGCGGCGGCTGGAAGCCCGACCTGCTGCAAGCATCTGAAACCACGCGAAAAAATCGCCTCATGGGCTTCGCCATCGGCGGATGAGCTGGTATGATGCGCGCCGTTCGGGAAGATGCCGGAGTGGCCGAACGGGACGGATTCGAAATCCGTTGTGTCAGCAATGGCACCTAGGGTTCAAATCCCTATCTTCCCGCCATACACAGCAAAGCCCCTGGTTCGAGAGAGCCAGGGGCTTTGTGCTTTCCGCGCCCGTGCTTTCAGTCGCCCGACTGCATCCAGGCTGGTAGATCCCGCTGGTTGTGCAGGACGCGCCACACATCGATGTGGTCCTCGCGCTCCAGATAGAACACCAGATAGGGATAGCGCCCCAGCGCCCATGAGCGCAGCCCCGGCAGGTCGAATTCATGGGCGTACCGCGATGAGCCCGCCTCGGGATGGCGACCGATGCGCTTGTACGTTCTCTCCAGCGCGTCGATGAAGCCGAGTGCTGCCTGCTCGGCGCCTTCGCTGAGGTAGTAGCTGATGGTGTCGTCGATATCCTGGTTGGCCCGTACCCGGGGGATGATGGGCTTGGCCTTCATGCCTTGGCATTCCGGACCCGGTTGCGCAGTGCTTCGAAGTAGGTGTCGTCAGCCGGAGTGGCAGGGGATGACGAGGCGCCCTCCAGGAGCAGGCTGCGCAGGCGCTGACGATCCTGGTCCCTGCGGATCAGCTCGCGCACGTACTCACTGCTGGTGCCGTAGCCGCGCTGGCTGACCTGTTCGTCGACGAAGCTCTTGAGGCTGTCGGGCAGGGAAATGTTCATGGTGCTCATCGTGTTCACCCTTTGGCAAAAATTGCCAAAGAATCTTAGCACCGGATACCACAGGCCAGTGTCGCAGAGCCCTGGGTCAGTCGTCGGCAACCCGGCCCCATGCCCAGCAAGGCCCCTGGCCGCTTCGTGCTTTCAGGCATACCCGCGCGCTCCTGGCGCTGGCAGGGGGCGCTGCACCAGCACCTTCATCCGGCGGATGTCCGACCAGAACAGCTCATCCGGAAACGGCCCCGGCGCCAGCGCGTCCTTCACCAGGAAGTAGCCCTCCTCGCAAACCCCTTCCACCGGCACCACCACACCCACGATGTGGTAGCAGCAGAACAGCGGATGCGGCACTTCTTCCCAGTGCAACTCCATCACCACCGTCTGTCCCAGGTTTGCCAGGGCCGTTCTGGTGTCCACAGGTTGCCCGCTCATGCTTTCCACTCCCGATGGCGCGCTAGTACGCGCAGTGTGTCGGAGGGAATGCCTCTGCGATCCGTTCGGTTATGAATGGTGCTGCGGACAACATCAGTGCGGGCTGCAGCTTCAAGATTCTGCTGAGGGGTGGCCAAGGTGGCCTGGGCAAGGTCTTCCAGTTCCATGCTCATTCCATCACTATTCGCGGTTACGAAATTATCCATCACGCATAAATCCAAATTGGATAGATGTCATTTGGATAATGTCACATTAAATCCGAAATGGATAGATCATTTTTAGATCTAAAAATCATGATCAAATCGCGTGTCATTGAAATATTGAAAACCTCAGAGATGCGCCTCCCTGAGTTGGAGGAGCGTACGGGCATCAATCGCTACACCTGGAACAACCTCAAGAACCCCTCCCGAAACAGGGAAATCAAAGAGAGCGAGATCCTCGCTATCGCCGAGTTGTTCCCGCAGTACCGGTGGTGGTTGCTGACTGGTGAGGTCATGCCCGAGATCGGGCAAACGAGCCCGGCCTATGACGAAGCCCATTCAGAGGTGCCGTCGTCCAGCGCTGAGTAGCAATGGGCGCTGAATGCACGCGCGCGCTTTCCGGGCGCCTGATGTGCTGCAAGAGCTATCTAAAGCGGGCTACAAGGCGACCTGCGAAGACACAATCTCTCTTGGCATCAAGTTTTGAGACGGCAACGTTGAAGACGTTTTATGCAGACCGCAGGCGATAGAGCACGAGCGTTGATCAAGCGGCTGGGACCGAAAAAGGCCAGCGAGCTGGGGGGAGGCAACCATGACCGCTGGCGAAGCGTCAGCAAAGGCGCGGTAAGAGTCAGTACGGAAGAGATCGACGTGCTTGTGAAGGCCTACCCCCAATACGCGTTCTGGCTGGCTTGCGGGCAGATTGCACCTGAGATCGGGCAGACAAGCCCGGCCTATGACGACACCCATCCAGATTTATCGCCCTCCAGTGCTGAGTGATCACGGGCTGTGTCCCGCAGCTTTCCGCCCAGCGCTGCATGGCTTTTGCCTCTGCAGTTGAGACCGGACGAACGCCAGTGCATCCCTGAATAGCGGATGCCATGCCCTTCGCTTCGCAGGACTACAGGGCAGGCCTGCCCACCCTTGCGTTGCTCATCGCCCCACCTCGTACTCCATCGGATAGTCGAACGGCTCCCGCTCCACCTGCTCCGGCCACAACCACTGCGCATCCACGCAACCCTGACGCTGGTAGAACAGCACCGTCTCCCGTGCCGAGTGGGAAGAGACATATAGGCGCTTGAAGCCCTTGCGACGGGCCTCTTCAAGGCAGCGGGCAAACAGCCGGCGCCCGATGCCCCGACCACGCTCGCTGGCCTCGACGTGAAACTCCTTCAGGGGGTGGTAGCGCCCGCCGGGATCGACAGGCGCGCCGTCCACACAGGCGAAGCCGACGACCCGCCCCTTACAGGTCGCCAGGCAGACCATGCCGCCGTTGGCCAATGCGGCCCGCAGCGTGTCCTTCACCTCTTGGCGTTCGGCCGGGGACCAGTCGTCGATGAAGGGATCGGCGCTCTCCACCGCGCGTCCCGCCTGCAAGCGAATGACCCGATCCACCACTTGCCGCCGCTCGAAGGTGAAAACGAAGTCCAGCTCCGAATCGGCTATCGGGGAGGTGTGAAGGGTGATGTCCGGGGGGCTGCTCATGGGCTTCCTGCTGGCAGTCGAGGGGCGGCCGAGCATGGTAATGCAGCACGCAAAGCATTCGTATCGGGTGTTGTGAATCGATGCGCATCGCGGAGCTCAGCGCATCCTACGGGCGTGGAGGGCGCTATGCGTAGGGTGGGGCGTGCTTCATCGATCCACCGTTCCCGGGCTGAAGCTCGGGCTATGGGCGAGCGTCGGCGTGGGGGAGATGCGCATCGCGGAGCTCAGCGCATCCTACGGGCGTGGAGGAGGTTGTGTGTGGGTGGGGCGTGCTTCATCGATCCACCGTTCCCGGGCTGAAGCCCGGGCTACGGGCGAGCGTCGGCGTGGGGGAGATGCGCATCGCGTAGCTCAGCGCATCCTGCGGGGTGTGGGGGAGGGTGTGCGTGGGTGGATCGCGCTTCATCGATCCACCATGCCCGGGCTGGGGCCTGGGCGCCGTTGGGCTACAGCCCGTATTGCACGCCGAGCATCAGCGACTGGGCGTTGTACTGGGTGCTGACGTCGCCCGGTGGCAGGCCTTCGATGTCGCCGAAGTGCGCGGTGCGGGTTTGCAGGTAGCGGTAGTCCATGGAGACGGACCAGTGCGCATCCCACTGGTAGGCGACGCCGGCGCCCAGTTGCCAGGTGCCGACGTCGTCGCGGTGGGTGGCGCCGAAGGACACGCCGTTGGCCTCCAGGTCGCGGATGGTCAGGCGGGTGTAGCCCACACCGCCGCCGATGTACGGCTTGATGCGGGTGAAGCCCTCGGGCAACGGCAGGTCGTACCAGAGGTTGGCCATCAGGCTGCTGCCGGCCTCCTGGCCCTTGCCGTCGATCTTGCCGCCGCCTTCGTACACGCGGTCGGCGAACTGGTCCAGGCTGTTGCGCCGGTAGGCCAGCGCCAACTCCGGGCGCAGGCCGATGGGGGAGCGCCAGCCCACGGCCAGGTCCACGGCATAGCCGGAAGACAGCGGCTGTTCGTAGTCCATCTGCACGAAGTCCAGCGAGTTCTGCCGCAGGTTCTGGTGGGCCACCCAGTTGGCGCCGCCCAGCAGGCTGACGTACAGGCCGCTGTCATCGGCGAGGGCCGGGGTGCACAGGCCCAGCAGCAGGGGGAGGGGAGCAAGGCGTCGAAGCGATAGCGTCATGGTGGTCTCGGTTCGGGGTGGGAAGGGGTCGGTTCAGCGTGTAGCGCGCAGCGGCTCGCGGGTGTCCTGCACCGCTCGGGCTTCGGCCAGGCTTCGCAGGTTGCGCAGGGCCTGGCCCATGGCGGCCTGCAGCAGGCGGCGCACCAGCGGGCGGTAAAGGATGCTCAGCCGCCCCTCGATGCGCGCGGCATGGACCACATGGGTCTCGGTGCCGATGGGCGTCAGGTAGTGGCTGAAGGTCAGGCGCATGCCCAGCAGGCGGGCGGTGTTGGTGTAGCTGCGCAGGGGCGTCACCTGGGTGATCTGCAGCGGCATCTTCAGTCCGTTCTTCAGCACGCAGAGCCCCTGGGTGCCCACGCGGAAGGGGCGGTCCAGGGTGCATTGGCGCACGTCGGTGTCCCATTGCGGCGCGTTGACCACGTCCTCCCACAGTTGCCAGATGGTGCTGGCGGGGGCGTTCATGCGCAGTTCCACTCTCACGTCACTCATGGTCTGTTCTCCTCGGGTCGATGGGCCGGCCTCAGGCCGGGTGCGCCTGCCGGCTGAGCACTTGGGCGGTCACGGTGGCGGCGCCGAGCGGTTGGCCGTCGGCCTCCAGCTCGATGACGATGCGGTTGGTCTTGAAGGCCTGGGCGTTGGCCGGCAGCGCACTCTGCGGTGCCAGGGCCAGCGCCTGCCGGCGGCCGATGGGGCGGGCCAGGGTGAAGTCGAGCACCAGCAGGTTCATGGGCGTTTTCAGCGGGATGCGCAGCGCGCCGTGGGCGATCTGCATGTAGGCCTGCCGGGCGATCTCCAGGAAATACACCATGGAGTGCTGCCGGGGGTGGCCGTCTTCGAAGAACTGCCCCGGCGGGATGGGACATGCCAGCACCCGCGCCTGCGGGTCGATGTCGCCGACCAGCACGTTCTCCGCACGGGCCTTGTGCAGCCAGTCCTGTCGCTGGCAGGGGCGTACCGGTGCGAGCACGGCCCCGGAGGGCGGCACCTGGCCGGGGCCCAGCATCAAGGTGCAGGTGCACATCAGCTGCTCGTCCTGCATCACCCGTGCGGTGTAGCCGTGGAGGCCGTTCTGCTGCAGTTCGATGTCCACCAGGCGTTCCTTCATCACGTAGCGCTGGAAGCGCACGTTCAGCCCGCGGATGAACACCGCGTCGCCGCGCAGGGCCGGCACCGCGTGCTCCATCAGTTGCAACACGCCCTCGATCAGCAGGATGCCGGGTACGTGGTCCAGCGGGTGGTCGAAGAAGTACGGGTGACCCTCGTCGACCCGCAGGGTGGCGTTCAGGCTCTGCGGGCTGCGCCGCAGCACATGGGTGATCACCGTGTTGCGCTCGCTGCGGCGCCAGCTTTCGCCGGGCGCGCGCACCAGCGGGTCGGGGCGGATGGCCAGCAGCTCGCGCAGGGCACGGCTGCGCAGGTGCAGGCTGCTGAGCAGGGTACGGGTGAGGGTGTCACCGAGGCCGATCAGGTCGACGCCGTCCTCCAGGCCCGGTTCGGCGGGGAGCAGTTGCGCCGCCGGCGCGAGCACCGCAGGGGCCGTGTGGGGCTTGGCGAAACGCAGGGTGAAGGCCGCCCGTGGCGTGGCCGGGGCTGGCGGTGCCTGCCAGGTGGCCAGGCATTCGGCCTGCAGCCAGCAGAGCACCCGCTCGCCGTCGCGCACCTCCACCAGCCGCTCGCCGGGTTCGCCCAGCAGGGCCTGGAGCAGGGTGGCGATGCCCGAGGCTTCGGCCAGGTAGCCGGTGAGTGCCTGCAGCGGGTCGTCTGCCGGGCCCGCCTGCACCTGGCAGGTGAGCAGGCGGGCGTCCGGGGCGATACCCAGGCGCTCGGCCGCCTGCTGGCGGTCGGTGGCGGCACTGCCCGGCAGTGCTGCGACGAGCCGCAGCAAGGGCGCCTGGGGGCCGTCGGCCCGGTAGCGCTGCAGGGCCAGCACGCCCAGGCCCTCGCCCTGGAGCGCCGGCGTGTCGGCCAGCGCGAGCAGCTCGCTGGCGCCGCTGATGAAGCGGCCCGCGCCCAGCAGCAGGGTGTCGATGCCCCGCTCGAACCAGTGCGGCGCCGCCAGCAAGGTGTGCCAGAACAGCCCCGGGCCGCCGGCCAGGGTCTGGTGGAAGCCGCGCAGGTCGAAGAACTTGGCGGGATAGCCGGAGAGCAGGCTGGGCAGCATGCTGGCCACGTCCGCCACCTCGATGCCCGGCGCCGGCCCCTGGCCTTCGCGGTAGTGACGCTCCGCCTCGCTGTAGGCGTTGGTGAAGCGTTCGCCGCCCAGGTTGCAGCACATGACCATGGCGGTGCGGTCCGAGGCGGCGGTGCCCGGCAGGCGCTTGAGCAACTGGCCGACGCGGTCGGTCACCAGCAGCTTGAACGGGTCCACATGGGCGAGGGGGCGGGGGCCCATGCCGTAGCCGTCGATGTCGATCACCCGGTCCCGCGCCAGGAACTGCCCGGCCCGCACGGCCACCTGCGGGGCCTGGGCGCCGAAGCGGCCCTGGGGAAAGGGCCGCGGCGCCTGCGGGCCCTGGCGCAGTGCCTGGCCGAACTCGGCCAGGGAGCCGCCACCGGCCAGGGCGGCCTCGGCCTCCACCACCATCAGGTCGAGGCGGATCGGCCCCTCGGAGCGGGCCGGCGCGGGCACCGGTGCCGCAGCGGGCCGGTAGGCCTCGACCACCATGTGCGCATTGGCGCCGCCGAAGCCGAAGCTGGAGAGGCCGATGCGCAAGGGCTGCTCCCCCGCCGCCAGGGCCTGGGGTTGCCCCTCCACCAGGCGCAGGCAGGTGTCGGCCAGTTTGCCGCTGCCGGCGTAGGCCACCTGGGGTGGCAGCGTGCCGTGCCGCAGCATCAGCAGGGCCTTGGCCAGAGACGGACCGCCGGCGGCGGCAAGGGTGTGGCCGATGTTGGCCTTGATCGAGCCGAGGGGAATGGGCCCGGCGACGTGGGGGCCGAAGAAGCGCTGCAGCGAGCCGATCTCGGTGGCATCCCCCAGGGGCGTGCCGGTGCCGTGGCTTTCGATGTAGCCCACGCTGGCCGGGTCCAGCCCGGCCCAGGCGCGCTGGTAGGCGGTGTACTGGGCCTGCTTGCCGGGGGTGAAGACCGAGCCTTCGGCGCCATCGGCGGAGAGCCCCAGGGCGCGCATCAGGCCCAGGGGCTTGCGGGCGCCCTCCAGCGCCTGTTGCAGCGGCTCCAGCAGGAAGGCCACGGCGCATTCGCCGGGGACGATGCCGTCCGCCTCCGCGCCGAAGGCCTGCAACTGCGCCCGGGGCGAGAACGCGGTGAGCTGGGAGAAGCCCAGGTACAGCGGCGGCGGCATCAGGGTGTTGAGGGCCATGACCACCACCTGCTCCGCCTGGCCGCTGTCCATCAGCCCCTGGGCCAGGTCCACGGCATAGATGAACGAACTGCAGGCGGTGTCCACCGTCAGGGCCGGGCCGCCCAGGCCGCAGGCGTCGGCCAGCCGCGCCACCTGGTCGGCGGGCGTCAGCCCCGGGCGGGGGGCGTTGGCCGGGTCGGCACTGGCGAGGAAGTAGCTCTCGTCGCTCCAGGAGGTGGCGACGATCAGCGCCGTGCGGGCACGCGGCAGCGTGGCGAGCGGTTCCAGCAACTCCTCCAGCACCGCGCAGCCGATGGCCAGCTGGCGACCGTCGCTCAGCTGCTCCGGTTCGTCGCCACCCAGGCCGTGGACCTGGTGCAGGTAGACCCGGTCCTTCTCGCCGGGGCGGGGGTGGTGGATCGCCTCGCGGGCCATGCGCCAGCGTTGCAGCAGGTCCTGCTGCGGGGCGCGCTGGCCCTGGCGGAGCAGCTTCCACAGTGCGTCGATGCTGGGGGCTCCGGGGAAGGTGCCGGCCATGGCGCTGAAGCACAGCGGGGCAGGGGAGGGGGCCGTCATGACGTTCTCCTTGTCGTGGGGCACGCGGGTCAGCCCATGCGTCCGAGCAGGGCGGCGGCATCCTCGGGGCTGCGCCGGGACATCAGCGCCTCACCGGCGAAGGCGCTGGTGCTGCAGGTGCTGGCCATGCGTTCGCACAGGGCGGCGCGGTCGAAGCCGGTCAGGCCCAGTTCGGTAAAGGGGCGGCTGGCGTCGGCGCCCTGTTCCGCCAGCAGCGGTGCCACGGCCTCGCGCAGGCGTTCATCGGGGGCGATGGGGGCCGCGTCGGCGGCCTCGGCACGGGGGCCGTCGGCCAGCAGGCGGGTGACCTGGGCGATGGTCTGCTGGGCACAGACCGCTTCGCTCAGTTCGCTTTCGTGGGGCTTCAGGGCCGGCCACTGGCGGGTGACCAGGTCGAGGAAGTCCAGGCGGATCAGCGAATCCAGCCCCTGCTCCTCGTAGGGTTGGCGCGGGTCCAGTTCGGCGGCGTCGAACCCGGTGATCTCGGCCAGCAGCGCCAGCACTTGGCCGGCCACGTCCACGGGCTCGGCCGCCGGGGCGCTGGCGAGCTGGGCGAGCACCTCGGCCGGGCTCTGCAGGTCGAAGAAGTGCTCGGCGTGGGCGCGGGTCTCGGGGAAGGCCTGGCCGAGGGCATCGAACAGGTTCACCCGGCTGAGGGAATCCAGGCCCATCTCGTCGAAGCGCTGCTGCAGGTCGATGTCGGTGGCGGGCAGGCCGTTCATGGCGCTGATCTCCTCGCGCAACCAGGCCTCGTAGCCTGGGGCTTCGGCGGGGGCTTCCGGCAGCGGAGCGGCCGGCACCACCCGCAGCGGGGTCACCGACAGCGGCGGGGCTTCGCGGCGTTCGGCGGCCAGGTCCTGGTGATTGAGGTAGAGGCTCTGCACCACCTGCTGGTGGGCTTCCAGGTACTGCGAGGTGACCCGCTGGGCCTGTTCGATCAGGCGCAGCAGCACCGCTTCGCGGGCGCTGTGGGACTCGCACAGGGAGTCGATGATCTTGCCGGACAGATCGAAGTAGCTCTGGGCGATCTTGCCGTTGGAGACGATGAAATCCTGAACCACGTTATCCAGTGCCAAGTTCATGGGGTTGACCTCAAAAAGGGCGCGACATTGATCCACGGGCGAGCCGCCACGCTGGGGCGGCTCTCCGTCAGGGAATAAGGGTGTGGGTGGGTGCGGGCGTCAGGCCGTGGCCGGCTCCGGGGCATGCAGCGTCCGGCTGACCGGCAGCGGCTGGCGCACCAGGCCCGAGCGCAGCTGCAGGTAGCTCTCCAGCGCCATGGGTTGCAGGCCCTGGAAGGCGATGTAGCCGTCCGGGCGCACCAGCATCAGGCTGCCGGCCGGGGCGTGGTAGCGCTTGTGCAGCCGCCAGTCCGGGTCGAGCAGGGTTCGCGGGTGGGCCGGGAAGTCGCGGGTGTCGAGGGCGTCCACCACGCAGAAGGCCTGCACGGCGGGGTAGTCCCGTTCGATGCGCGCGGCCAGGTCACGGTAGCCGGGCAGCAGCGGGGAGAACTGGTCCTCGCCGGTGAACACCAGCAGGGTGAAGCCCTTGTCGAACAGGTCGATCAGGTGCTGCTCCGGTGCCCCCGGGTTGGGTTGCCAGAGCGTCACGTCCGGGGCCAGGTGCCCGGCCAGCGGGGCGCGGCCTTGGTACTCGCTGGCGTGACCCTTGCGCGCCCAGCGGTTGCGCTGTCTGGGCTCCAGCGACTGCTGGATGTGCTCGCTGGGGCGGTAGTGGTACTGGTGCCCGGAAATCATCGAGGGCAGCACGCGCTGCACCGCGTGGCGGCGGGTGATGAGCGGCAGCAGGTGGTCCCGCAGCCACACCAGCGGGCGCTTCTGCACGGTGATCAGGGTGGTCAGGCGGTGGGCGGTGTTCTCCACCTCCAGGGCCACGGGGTAGCGCTCCTCGTGGTAGCTGTCGAGCAGCGAGGCATCGGCCAGGCCCTGGTGCACGAAGGCGAGCTTCCAGGCCAGGTTGTACGCCTCGGACACGCCCAGGTTCATCCACTGCCCGCCGATGGGGCTGCCGATGTGGGCACTGTCGCCCACCAGGAACACCGGGCCCTTCTGCATCTGCTGCACGCGGCGGTGCTGGAAGGAGGCGATGGTGGTGGAGCTGAGGTTGGACAGGGTCATCTTCTGCCCGCGCCCTTCGCACAGGCGCTGGAAGTTCTCCAGGGTCAGCGGCGGGCGGTCGGCTTCGTCGGCCGGCAGGTCGTAGGGCATCTCGATGAACAGGCGGTAGCGCGACTGCGCATTGATCGGCGCGACCGCCACGTAGCCCTGGGTGTCGCCGAGGAAGAAGGCGCCTTCGTCCTGGCTGCCGTCCCACTGGATGTCGGCGTCGGCGAGCATGAAGAAGCGGTCGTAGAACTCGCCTTCGAAGGTCAGCCCCAGGTGCTTGCGGATCGGGCTGCGCGCGCCGTCGGCGGCGGCCACCCAGCGTGGCCGGAGTATCTGCTGCGGGCCTTCGGCCGGTTGCAGCGTCACGGTGGCCTGGTCGCCGTCCACCTGCAGGTCGGTCAGCTCGGTGTTCCACTCCACCGTGATGCCCAGCGTGCCCAGGCGCTCCAGCAGGATGGCCTCGGTCTGCGGCTGCGGCAGGCTCAGCAGCATGGGGTAGGGCGCCTGCAACTGGGCGAAGTCGTAGTTGAGGATGCGGCTGCCGTCGGACTGCACGGAGAACTGGTTGATGGCGAAGCCCTGGGCCACGGCCTGCTCGGCCACACCCATGGCGCGGAATATCTCCAGGGTGCGCGAGTGGATGGCGATGGCCTTGGTGGCGGTGGAGGGGCCGGCGTTCTTCTCGATGATGCGCAGGGGGATGCCCTGCTGGGCGAGGAGGATGGCCAGGGTCATGCCGATGGGGCCGGCGCCGACGATCAGGACGGTGGGCGCGCCGGTGGGCCGGGTGGGGGTCTCGGTGGCGAAGGGTTGGCGGCTCATCGGTCAGTACCAGTTGCGGTAGAAGGGGAAGGTCGCCACGTCCAGCAGGTCGCGGTCACCGGAGGAGTCGCCGTAGGCATAGATGTCGTACTGGGCCAGGTCGCCGACGCAGGCACGCAGGCGGGTGACCTTCTCGCGCTCCACGCAGTTGCGTCCGTCGATGGCGCCGTTGAGGCCACGTTTGTCGGTGGCCAGGCGGGTGCCGCAGACGTGGTCGAAGCCCACCAGGTTGCCCCAGGGCAGCAGGTAGTTCTCCGGGGAGTTGCTCACCAGCGCGGTGACGTGCCCTTGGGCCTGGTGCCACTTGAGCCGGCGCAGGGCCTCGGGGCGCAGCCAGCGGGACAGGTGCTCGGTGATGAAGAAGCGCGCGTGCTCGCGCTCCTGCTCCACGGTCAGCCCCTTGAGGTAGCGCTCGATGAAGGCCTGCCGCGCCGTCATCAGCGGCACCAGGCCGAGCAGCACGCCGGCCATCTTCGGCAGCAGCGGGACCATGGCCAGCCAGAAGCGCGCCGGGCCGTGGATGAAGCGCATGTAGCGCCAGAAGGTGTGGCGGTCGGTCAGGGTGCCGTCGAAGTCGAAGACGGCGAGGACCGGTCGGTGGGTTTCAGCTTGCATGGGCTCTCTCCTTGAGCGTGAGGATTTCGAAGACGCGGGGCAGCTTGAAGCCGGACAGGTGGCGGGCGAGCAGGGTGTTCAGCTCGCCCTGGGCGACCTCGTCCGTGCATTGCACGGCCAGGTGCAGGACGTTGATGGCCTTGGCATCGGGCACCACGTAGGCGCGGGCGGCGGTGACGGCGGGGTGGCGCAGGGCGACCGCCTCGATCTCGGCGAAGTCGATCATCTGCGCCTTGATCTTGGAGATGCGCAGGCGCTGGCAATAGAAGAACAGGTGGCCGCTGTCGTCCTGCCAGACCAGGTCGCCGGTGTGCAGCCAGCCGTCGCGGATGAACCGCGCACTGACCTCCGGTTCACCGTCGTAGGCCTCGATCACCATGGGGCCCTTGATCAGCAGCTCGCCGATCTGCCCGGCGCGCACGTCCTCGCCCCGGCTGTTCACCACCCGCACCTGCACATGGCGGATGGGCAGGCCCATGGCGCCGCGCGAAGTCGGTTGCAGGGAACTCTGCACCAGCATCGGCATGCTCTCGGTCAGGCCGTAGCCCTGCAGCACCGGGCGGCAGCCCAGCAGCTCGCCGAGCTTCTGGCCTTCGTCGGCGGGCAGGTGGCTGCCGCCCGAATAAAGCATCAGTTCCGGGTGCAGCGGCGGCGGCGGGGTCTTGCGCTTGGCCAGGCGCAGGTTGAAGTAGCGGATCACGTCCGGCACCAGGCAGGCGAAGCTGACCTGGTGCTCGGCCAGCACCTCGGCCAGGTCGCGGTTGAGCAGGGTGTTGGTCATCAGCAGGGTGGCGCCGATGCTCAGCGGGAACACCAGCATCACCGACAGCCCGAAGATGGCGTACAGCGGCAGCGTCACCAGGTGCACCGAGCCCAGGCCCTGGGGGTGGAAGTGCTCGTGCAGGCCATCGCTGGACAGGGTCAGGTCCAGGTAGCGGTGGGGCACGCCCAGCGGCCGGCCGAGGCCACGGTAGGTGTACTGCAGCGAGGCGATCGGGTTGCCCTCCGGCAGCGCCAGCGGGGCCGGGGCATGGGTGAGCCCGTCGAGGCGCACGGCGTTGGCCGGCAGCGCTGCCTGGCTGGCGGGGCCGTCCACCAGCAGGCAGTGGCGGATGCCGGCGCGGGCGAAGGTGGCGGCGTGCTCCTCGGCCAGTTCGGCGAGGGTGATGAGGGCCACCGGCTGGGCAGCGTCCATCACCGCGCCCATTTCATGAGGCGTGAGCTTGTAGTTGAGGATCACCGGCACGGCGCCCCGGCCCAGCAGGGCGAGGTAGAAGGCGATGAACTCGGCGCCGTTGGGCAACGCCAGGGCGACCCGCTCGCCGGGCTCCAGCCCCAGCGCCGCGAGGGCGCCGTTGCGCAGGCAGGCATGGGCGTGGAGCTGGGCGTAGGTGAAGTCGCTGCCGGGGCTGTCCAGGTCACGGATGGCGCAGTGGTCCGGGTGCGCCCGGGCGATGTCGAGGAAGCGGTGCAGGAAGCCGGGAGGGTGGGAGGTGGGGCTCATGGCAAGGGGAACTCCGTCCGGTATCGAGGGGAAGGCTCATTCGGCAGTAGGAAGGGGGTTCCCGGTTTCCGGCAGGTAGCCGTTCGCCCGGTACCAGTTCAGGGTGTCCGCCAGCGTCTGTTCCACGGGACGGAAGCGGCAGCCCAGTTCTTTTGCGCTTTTTTCGTGGCTGAAGTGGGTCCGGTCGCGTTCGCCGGCCATCAGCTTGATGGTGGAGTTGCTGATCAGCACCGGCTTGCCGGTGATCAGGTGTTGCAGTTCATAGAGGGCGGCGATCACCCGCAGCACCGCCAGGGGAACCTTGCGCTCCGGTGCAGGCAGGCCGCTGACCTGGGACAGGGCCTTGAAGATGCTGCCCATGTCCATGTGCACGCCGGCCGCCAGGTAGCGCTCGCCGCTGCGCCCCCGCTCCAGCGCGGCCAGTACGTGCTGGGCGACGTCGCGGGCATCCACCACCGAGAAGGTGCCGGGGAGCACGCCGGGCAGCTTGCCGTGCATGAAGTCGATGAGGAACTGGCCGGAGGAGGTGGGGCCGATGTCGCCGGGGCCGAACATCCAGCCCGGCAGCACCATGGCCATGCGCATGTCGGGGTGGCTGTGGAGGAATTTGCGCACCACGAGTTCGGAGAGGATCTTGCTGCGGTAGTAGTCGTCGGCACCGGCCTCGGGGCGCGACATGGTCTCGTCGATCAACTGGCCCGGCTCGCCCTTGAGCACGGCGATGGAGGAGACATGCACGCCTCGACGGATGCCGGCCTCGTAGGCAGCGGCCAGCAGGTTCTCGGTGGCGATCACATTGGTGTCGTAGAGCACCTGCCAATGTTTGCCGCCCTTGTAACTGTCGCGGAAGTAAGCGGCGGTATGTATGAGTGCATCGCAGCCTTTCAAGTGAGCGCGAAACTTATCAACTTCCTGCAGGTCGCCCTGAACCAGTTCGACGGGCAGGTCACCAAATTGTTTTCTCGCTTTATCGATGGAACGAACCAGCGCTCTTACTTTGATATTGCGTTGTAAAAGTGCATGTACGGTGTTGTTGCCCAAGAGTCCCGTTGCGCCGGTTACGAATGCACATTCCATTGAAAAAACACCTTGTTTGAACACGTGGGTGAAGGGCTTCCTTTCGCTTGCCAGCGGTCTGTCAGATTTGTCCCAGGACGCTGGCGGCGCAGATTGAATACCAGTCGGTATTCAAAAATCAAGCGGTATCCGAATGTGTCAAAACCCCTGTTCATGTAGGGGTTTTATGTACATAACCTGTTGATTTTAATGGCTATGTTGTTCGAGTTCGGCATGGGCGCCGCTCGTCGGATCAGTGCGTTTGCAGGTTAATTTTTTGTGTCATCGCGCCGGATGCTGGCGAATTGATGACCCGCGCCTGGCGCCGGCGAGGGAATGGCCGGGCGCTGTGCGAGCGCTTCGGCAACCGGTGATAACGCGTTATCACCGGCGAGTTGGTTTTGATACCGGGTACGTCCGTGCCGGAGAACGATGCGTTATGCTGCGCCGGGTCAAAAGGCGGTGAAAGCCTGGTATTGCAGTCGGGGGGATGCAGGGCCGACCGGCATCTTTTCAGAATCGAGGTCTGGAGTTAGCACATTGACCAAAACCAGAATGGGCCGCGAAGAGAAGCAACTTCATACCCGCGAGCAATTATTCGAAGCGGCGACGGAACTTATGGTGAGCAAGGGATATCACGCCGCCAGTGTGAGTGATATCGCCGAGCAGGCCGGCTACTCCAAGGGGGCATTCTTTTCCAACTTCGCCAGCAAGGCCGACCTGCTGGTTGCCCTCACACAGCGCTTCAAGGGCGTGGAGATCGAGCGCCTTGGCCAGGCCCTGGCCAGCGGGGCGTCCACGGCGGAGTTGAGCCAGGGGTTGCTGATGTACATCGACAACCTGAAGAACAACAAGCCGTGCGTGATCCTCGATGTGGAGCTGCAACTGATCGCCGCCCGCGACGCGGATTTCGCCCAGCACTACCACGACCTGCACCAGGCCAACAGCGAGGCGCTGGGCACGCTGATCGAGCTGATCTTCCACCACCGTGGCAAGCAGGCACCGATGAGCCGGGAGCTGCTGGCCATGACCTTCACCGCCCTCTCCGAGGGGCTGATGCTGCAGGGCCGGGACGATCCGGCGGAGCAGATCCGCCTGGTGCTGGAGGCGCTGATCGAGAAGGCGCCGGGGTTGCCCGCCAGTCGCTGAAGGGCGGCAGCCCGCCCGAGGTGTAGCGGCCGGATCACGGCTTGCCGATCACTCCGCCCCCAACCCCCGCAGGTACGCACAGAGCATGTCCGCCAGCGCTTCGGAGAAGGCATGGATGGCTTCGGCCGTGCGGGGCTGTTCGGAGAAGTTCTTGCCCACGGCGCCGAGGGTGGTGGTGAGCAACTGGCAGGCGAGGGCGCGTTGCTCGTCGGTGGCGGCCGGCAGGGCTTCTTCGACGAAGGTGAGGAACAGCCGTTTGGCGTAGGCCTTGGCCTCCCTGGCTTCCGGGGCGTCGCGGTAGAGCGGGGCGGCGTCGTTGAGGGCGGTGCGCATGTCCGCCTCTTCGCATTCCGAGTGGACGAAGGCCTGCACCAGGTGGCGCAGGCGGGCCAGCGGAGGCTGCTCACGGTCTTCGAGGATCTGTCGCAGCAGGTCGGTGGTGCGCTGCCACTCGTCACTCTGCAGGCGGAACAGGATGGCCGCCTTGTTGGGGAAGTACTGGTACAGCGAGCCGATGCTCACCCCGGCGCGTTCGGCGACCCGGGCGGTGGTGAAGCGCGCCGCGCCCTCCTTCTGCAAAACCTGAATAGCGGCGTCGAGGATGCTCGCCACCAGTTCGGTGGAACGGGCCTGCTGGGGCTCCTTGCGCGTGGCGATGCGCGGGTTTCGGCGTTCGGGCATGGGGGCTCGGCGGAATGCGAATGGGTGAATGTGACGAAATCGTCGCATTCTATTCAGGCGCAACGTAGCGCTCAACCTGACCCACGGAGTCGCCATGACCACCCTCACTTCCGCCCCCCTTGCTTCCCTGCTGGACAGCCTGTTCCAGCAGGCCGACGCCCTGTCCGTCGACGACCATCCCGCCCTGGCCGGGCTGGACGATGCGGCCCTGACCCGGCTCATGCACAGCAAGACCGACTACCTGGAGCTGTATGCCCAGTTGCGCGACCTGCCGCTGCCGGTCTCGCGGGAGACCGGGCGCCTGCTGTACATGCTGGCCCGCAGCAGCGGCGCCCGGCACATCGTCGAGTTCGGCACCTCGTTCGGCATCTCCACCCTGCACCTGGCGGCCGCCTTGCGTGACAACGGTGGCGGCCGGCTGATCACCTGCGAGTTCGAGCCCGGCAAGGTGGCGCGGGCGCGGGGCAACCTGGAGGTCGGCGGCCTGCTGGACCTGGTGGAGATCCGCCGGGGCGATGCCCTGCAGACCCTGCGCACGGACCTGCCCGAGTCGGTCGACCTGCTCCTGTTGGACGGTGCCAAGGCGCTGTACCCCGAGGTGCTGGCGCTGGTGGAGCCGCACCTGCGGGCGGGCGCGCTGGTGATCGCCGACAACGCCGACCACAGCCCGGAGTACCTCGCCCACGTCCGCGCGCCTGCGGGTGGCTACCTGTCGGTGCCCTTCGGCGGTGATGTGGAGCTGTCCATGCGGCTGGGCTGAGGCGGGGCACAGGCGCCGGGCCGTGGTGCGGAATCCAGGTGTGAAATTGCTGGCTTCTTGATGGCAAATACCTGGCGTTTCGTCGCCGTTTGCGGCCCTTTGCGCCTTTTTGTATCAAAAAAGCGACAAGTTTCACGAAACCGGCGACTCCCCGGGAGAACCCCGGCTACACCGTCCAGTCTAGGTTCGAGGCCGTCCGAAGGATGCCGTACGGACAATGGCATTGCGCCATTCCCAGGCCTGCCTAAAGCCACTTCAAATGGATTGGAGTCAACATGAAGAACAACGTCAAACGTGTTGCCGGTTCCATCGCATTCGCCCTCTCCACCGCCGCCCTGGCGGGGCCCACCTCGGACGCCGAGCAGTTCAAGGAATACTGGAGCCCCGGCAAACCCAACGCCGCCATCTGCAATTCACCCCTTCTGGTGGGCACACCCCTGGGGCTGCCGCGTTGCATGCAGGCGCGCAACGTGTTCGCGCGGCTGCAGGCCCTGGAAGACATCGCCAGCCTCAACGAGGGCAACCGCGCCGCCGGCCGGCCGGGCTACCAGGCCTCCATCGACTACGTGAAGCGCACCCTGGAGAAGGCCGGCTACAAGGTCACGGTGCAGCCGTTCCCCTTCACCGCCTTCTACCCGAAGGGGCCGGGCACCCTCAGCGCCGTGTCGCCCACTCCGGGCAACTACGTGTGGGAGACCGACTTCAACTACCTCTCCCAGACCGAGGCCGGTGACATCAGCGCCCCGGTGGTGCCGGTGGACCTGGCCCTGGGGGCCGGCAACACCAGCAGCAGCGGCTGCGAAGCGGAGGACTTCGCCAACTTCCCCAGCGGCGCCATCGCCCTGGTCCAGCGCGGCACCTGCAGCTTCGAGGTCAAGGCGGAGAACGCCGCGGCCGCCGGTGCGGCGGGGGTGATCATCTTCAACCAGGGCAACACCGACGACCGCAAGGGCCTGGAGAACGTCACCCTCGGCGACGGCTACGAAGGCGGCGTACCGGTGATGTTCGCCACCTACGACAACGGCGTGGCCTGGTCGCAGACCCCCGGCCTGCAGCTGCGCATGGTGGTGGACGTGGTCCGCGAGAAGACCCAGACCTACAACGTGGTCGCCGAGACCCGCTACGGCAACCCGAACAACGTGGTGATGGCCGGCGCCCACCTGGACTCGGTGTTCGAAGGCCCGGGCATCAACGACAACGGCTCCGGCAGCGCCGCCCTGCTGGAGATGGCCGTGCTGCTGCGCAAGGCCTACCCGCTGAACAAGCTGCGTTTCGCCTGGTGGGGCGCGGAGGAGGCCGGGCTGGTGGGCTCGACCTACTACGTGAAGAACCTCACCGCCGAGGAGAAGAAGAAGATCAAGGCCTACCTGAACTTCGACATGATCGGTTCGCCCAACTACGCCAACCAGATCTACGACGGTGACGGCTCGTCCTTCGGTCTGCAGGGCCCGCCCGGCTCCGGCGCCATCGAGCACCTGTTCGAGGCCTACTTCAAGCTGCGCAACCAGGCCAGCGAAGGCACCGAGATCGACTTCCGCTCCGACTACGCGCAGTTCTTCGAGGACGGCATCGCCTTCGGTGGCCTGTTCACCGGCGCCGAGGACATCAAGACCCCCGAACAGGCGCAGAAGTACGGCGGTGCTGCCGGCAAGCCGTTCGACCCGTGCTACCACAACGCCTGCGACAGCACGGCCAACATCAGCCTGGAAGCCCTGGAGCTGCACGCCGATGCCATGGCCTTCGTCACCAGCTGGCTGTCCATCTCCACCAAGGTGATCGACGACGAGATCGCCGCTGCCAAGGCAGCCGGCGGCAAGGGCCTGCTGCGTTCCCAGAGCGTTCGCCAGAGCGACCGCTGGGGTCCGGACTACGTGCGCTGATCCCCGCTGTTCCCTTGCACCGGTGGTCCCGGCGCAAGGGCTTCTCCCCGTTGACGGCGTTTCCTTTCTCGAAATACTGTATGTATGAACAGTATTCGGAGAATCCGCCATGGGGACTGTCCGCATCATCGGCCGCCTCGGCCCCTCGTACGCCACCCTGCCGCTCTACACCCTCGCCCTCGACCAGGCCCCCCGGCAGCCGGTCCGCCTGCACCTGGCGGGCAGCGCGCCGCTGGACGACCTGCTCGGCGTCGACATCCCGCAGACCTTCAGCCTGCGCCTGGAGGACGACAGCATGAGCGCCATCGGCCTGTACGCCGGGGACATCCTCATGGCCGATCGGGCCCTGGAGCCTGGCGATGGCAGCCTGGTGGTCGTCCGCATCGAGGGCGACTTCTGCATCCGCCGGCTGTGCCTGGAGAACGGCCATAAGGTGCTCCGCGCCGCCAGCGAGGGCTACCCGCCGGTAACGCTCGCACCGGGCGAAGCGTGGCGCGTCCGGGGCGTGGTGACCCACAGCTTCCGCCGGCCCTGAGGCAGGGATGCCCAGGGCCGTTCGGGGTCAGTGGAGGAGTTGGCGCGACTTGCCGGGCTTGCGCGGGTGGGGCGCCTGGCGTGGCGCTCGGGTGGTGGGATGGTGGTGGTGATGGGCGATGCGCAACATGCCCCACAACATGGCCACTGCCACCAGCAGCCAGCCCACGACCAACAGCACGATAAAGCCTTCAGGACTCATAACAACCGCCTTGGCACCCGCGTGTGGATGCCTGCTGGAAAGTCTAGTCCGCGCCGCTTCGCCGGGTGTGTCAGGGCATGACCTCCGGTCGGCAGGCGACAGGGCATTCGTCGGATGGCGCCAGGCCACCCCATGCTGGGTTGGGCAACCCGGTGGGCGGAAAGTGCAGGTCGCTTGGTCGGGCCGGTGCCGGCCCAACGGTGCTTACTGGCAGAAGCGCTCGACGTTCTGCCGGGCCTTCTCCGTCGGCGCGTTGCGCTGCTGCTCGCGCCAGAACTGGCATTGCGGGCTTTGTGCGCGATCGCGGGCCTCCGCCCGTTCGTTGTCGCGCTGCTGGGCGGCGTCCAGCCGCTCCTGGTAGTGCTGGAACATCTCGCTGCCCTTGTCCACCTGCGGCGCCGGTGCATCGGCTGGCGGGATGGAGGGGAGGGCGGCACGCCCCGACGCCTGGCTCCAGGCCTGGGCCACCACCGCCTGGTAGCCGAGCCACGCAGTGGCCACCACGGCGACCGCGCCAAGCCAGATGCCCAGGGCGATGCACAGCACCAGTTGCAGCGGGGAATAGGCGATACGCAGGGGCGGGCGGGTACGGCGGGTCATGTCGGTCTCCTTCTGGATGGGGGCAAGGCTAGCCGCTCAGGCCACCTGCAGCACCTCGTACACCTGGGGCACGCCCGCAGGGGCGACCACCACTTCGTCACCCTCGCGCTTGCCCAGCAGGGCCTGGCCCAGGGGCGCGCGCGGGGTGATCACCGTCACCTCGGCACCCTCGGCCTGGACCAGCAGGCCGGCCGCCTCCGGGCCGAGGAACAGCCAGCGCTCGCCGCCCTGTTCATCACCCAGGCACACCAGCGCACCCAGGGCGATGCCGCGCTCCGGGTCGTAGGGCCGCAGCACCAGCGCCTCGTACAGGCCTACCGCCTGGCGGATCTCCGCAGCGCGGCGGGCCTGCCCGGTGGCCAGGTAGGACGCCTCCAGGCCGAGGGTGTCGTACTTGTTCTCGGCGATGTTCTCCTCGTGGGTCGCCGTCTCGTAGGCGGTCTGTGCCGCCCGCTGCAGCAGCTGCAGGTCGTCGGCCAGGCGGTCGAGGATGAGGCGGAGCAGGTGGGCTTTGTCCATGGTCGGTCCGGTTCGCGTGGGTGGGCCATTCTACGTCCTGGCGCGTGGCTGTCGATGCGCCCGCAGGGAGTCTCCGTGTGTGATAAAGCAGCATTGATGATATATATTGATGCCAACGCACGGAGGAAGACCATGAGCGCGCTGACCCGCCCCCACCTCGATCCCGACGCCGTCCTGGCCAAGGCCCTGCTCAACACCCGCGAGCAACTGGGGCTGACCCGCCAGCAACTGGCCGACATCGTCGGCGTCCACCGCACCGTCGTCACCCGCTGGGCCGACGCCGGCAGCATCCGCCCGCAGAGCAAGACCGGTGAACTGGCGCTGCTGGTGATCCGCATCTACCGCGCGCTGTTCGCGCTGTTCGGCGGCAACCTCGAGGACATGCGTCACTTCCTGCGCACCGAGAACCGTCACCTCGGCGGCGTGCCCCTGGAGCTGATGGGGCAGGTGCAGGGGCTGGTGCGGGTGGTGGAGTACCTCGACGCCATTCGCGGCAAGGTCTGAGGGTTCGAGCGCATGGAAATGGACATCTGGAGCGCATGCGACGGCGAACGCCACATCGCCCCCCTGCGCGGGCGCGTGGTGCGCCTGGTGGAGAGCCAGGAACAGGTGGCGACCCTGCAACTGGTGGACAACCTCGCCGAACAGGCCCTGTTGGAAGAACTCATCGAGACCAGCAAACCGCCCCTGCCGCGCAGCGCCGAGCCGCTGCACTACCTGCTCAAGACCCCGTTCCGCTACCCGCCGCTGCGCTGGGGCTCGCGCTTCGGCACGGTGCACGAGCCCAGCCTGTTCTACGCCGCCGCGCGCCTGGAGACGGCCATGGCCGAAGGCGCTTTCTACCGCTTCGTGCTGTGGAGCGGCATGGCCACCCCACCGCCCAGCGGACGCATCCTCTCGGAGCACGCCTCCTTCGAGGCGCGCTTCCAGGTGGAGCGCGGCGTGAGCCTGCAGAACCCGCCGTTCGATGCCTACCCGGCGCTGCTCGATCGCCGCGACTACCGTGCCACCCAGGCCCTGGGGGCGGCCATGCGTGCCGCCGGGGTCGAAGCCTTCGAATACCGCTCCGCCCGCTGCCCGCAGCAGGGGCTGAACATCGCCCTGTTCACCCCCGACGCCTTCACCGAACGGCGCCCGCGCAACCTCACCCCCTGGTTCTGCGAAACCACCGCCGACTACGTCGCCTACAAGCACGCCCAGGCGCCGGACCAGCCCCGTCTGTTCCGCCGCGAAGCCTTCCTGGTGGACGGCGTCATCCCCCAGCCGGCGTGACCCGGAACGGGCCCTGTCACCTCCCGCCAAACGCCCTGAAACAGGGCGTTCGCGCGGGGGCGTGAACGCAGTTGTGCACACTCGCGAAGCACCCTGTCATTTCGCAGTCACAAACGCGCGTAACCATTTGATTCTTCGTCTTGTCAATCTAAAACGATGAAAAATAAGGACTTTTTCCACTGGTGAAAAAATCGCCAATCTGTCTGTAAGGCCCGTTCCATCGGGCCCCGGGAGAAGTGTGAGCACGTTTTTCACAAAGTTATCCACAGCTTCTGTGGATTGTCCCAAGGCGGCCCTCTAGAACGCCGCCTGTGGATATTGGCAAGTCTTTACCTGTGGAAAAAAAGGAGTAGAGTGGCGCGCCTTCTCGGCTTCCCCTGCCTTTCAATGAAGTTTCGCACCCCCGCCATCGACCCTTCCCGCACCGATGACCAACGCCTGCCGTTGCGCGTCGCCCTGTGGCTGCTGGACAGCCCGCGCCTGAGCCAGGCCGACAGCGTCAAGCGCATCGCCGGCCGCCTGCTCAAGCAGCCCGCCCGCCAGGGCGTGGTCGCCGCCCAGAGCCGCCTTGGGCAGATGCTCTGCCGGGACTGTGGCAATACCCGCGACCGCCGCATCGGCCTCGACCTGCTGCGCCAGGCCGCCCGTGCCGGCGACCGCCGCGCCCAGCTCGAACTGGGGCGTCTTTATACCCAGCCGCGTACCCAGGAACTGCAGCAGGCCCGCCACTGGCTGGAACAGGCCGCCGCCCAGGGTTCCCACGAGGCCAGCCGCCTGCTGACCCGCCTGCCCCAGGCCTGACCGCCCCCAGGGCGCTGGGTATACTGCCCGGCACCCTGCCGCGGAGCCCTCCATGCCACTCGATCTGCCCAACCTGCTGCTTGGCCTGCTGCTTGGCCTGCTGCTGGCCGCCGCGCCGTTGCTCGGCCTGGCCTGGCGCCAGCAACGCCGGGTCACCGTTCTGGAGGCCGAGCGCCTGGTGCTGGACGAGCGCCTGGCCACTGCCCAACTGGCCCAGGACGGCCTCGCCGCCCAGTTGGAGGACTGCCGGGCGGAAGTGCGCGAACTGAACCAGTTCAACGCCGACCAGCAGGCCGAGCTGGCCGCTCTGCGCCGCGAGTCCGAACTGCTGGCCGTGGAGCGCCGCGCCGCCCGTGAAGCCGTCGCCGGCTGGAACGACGAACGCGCCAGCAAGGACGCCGAGCTGCGCCGCCTCGACAGCGAGCGCGCCGCCCTGGCCGCCGAACTGCGCGAGCAGCAGGAGGCCCACGCCCAGCGCCTGGCCGACCTGCAGGCCGCCCGTGACGACCTGCGTGCCCAGTTCGCCGAACTGGCCGGGCGCATCTTCGACGAGCGCGAGCAGCGCTTCGCCGAAACCAGCCAGCAGCGCCTCGGCCAGTTGCTCGACCCGCTCAAGGAGCGCATCCAGGCCTTCGAGAAGCGCGTCGAGGAGAGTTATCAACAAGAGGCGCGCGAGCGTTTCTCCCTCGGCCGCGAACTGGAGCGCCTGCAACAGCTCAACCAGCGCCTGGGCGACGAAGCCACCAACCTCACCCGCGCTCTCAAGGGCCAGAAGACCCAGGGCAACTGGGGCGAACTGGTGCTGGAGCGGGTGCTGGAGCACGCCGGCCTGGAGAAGGGCCGTGAGTACCGCACCCAGGTCAGCCTCAACAGCCCCGACGGCCAGCGCTACCAGCCAGACGTGCTGATCCAGCTGCCCGGCGACAAGCAGGTGGTGGTGGACGCCAAGGTCAGCCTCACCGCCTACCAGAGCTACCTCGCCGCCGAGGACGAGAACGCCCGCCTCCAGGCCCTCAAGGCCCACGTCGGCTCCCTGCGGGGTCACCTCAAGGGCCTCTCGGTGAAGGACTACCAGCGCCTGGAAGGGCTCCACAGCCTGGACTTCGTGCTGCTCTTCGTGCCCATCGAAGCCGCCTTCGCCGCTGCCGTGCAGGCCGACCCCGGCCTGTTCCAGGAAGCCTTCGACCAGCACATCGTCATCGTCAGCCCCACCACCCTGCTGGCCACCCTGCGGGTGATCGACAGCCTCTGGCGCCAGGAGCGGCAGACCCAGAACGCCCGCGAGATCGCCGAGCGTGCCGGGGCGCTGTACGACAAGTTCGTTGCCTTCATCCAGGACCTGGACGAGATGGGCAGCCGCCTGCAGCAGCTGGACAAGGCCTACGCCGCCGCCCGCAACAAGCTGGTGGACGGGCGCGGCAACCTCATCTCCCGCGCCGAGAACCTCAAGCTGCTGGGCGCCCGCGCCAGCAAGAGCCTCGCCCCCGACCTGCTGGAGCAGGCAGCGGCGTGGGGGGATGAAGACGAGGTACGGGAATAGGTGGGTTAGGTTTCATAGGGGCTACAGCGGGTGGGGGCTGAGGCGGTAATGGCCAAGCCCGTTATCGAGTTCTGCGGATGTTTTTTGTTTCGCCTTCCCAGGCGAGTCACTTTTCTCATTCGCCCAGAAAAGTAACCAAAAGGGCTCGCCCCTGCATCCGGGTCCCGCTTCGCGGGACTTCCCTCGCTCCGTCGCTGCTTCGGGGGCCGGCGCGATGGGCCATCCATGGCCTGGCGCGCCTCTCGCGGCATCCATGCCGCTCGTCCCCCTGCGCAACGACTGCGCTCGGCCTCCTGAAGGGGCAGGTTCCCCGCCTTACCCTCTGAGCCAGGCAGGATCTCACCGTGCGCTTCAGATTTGCTCACCGTCTGGCGGGGCGTCTGCTTCAGAGACCAGGTGCTCGCCCGGCAAGGCGAAACAGGTGATATCCACAGAACGCGTCAACCCGCTTGCCCTCGGGCTTTCCAACTCCTCCGCCCTGCCGTCCACAGGCCGGCAACGCGGCCTTCATCGCTACAACTGCCTCACCCCCAACGCCGTCTGCGGCCCCTGGCACAAGGTGGCACGCCCAGGCTCCAGGTAGGGCTGCAGCAACGGCGCCATGCCTTTCATCACCTGTACCGGCAACGCCGAGGTGAAGCGGAACCCCGAGGCTTCGTCGCCGGCCACGTACGCGGTCAGCGTGCCGAAGTGGCGTGGGCCCAGGTAGAACACGAAGGTCGCGGTGCGGTTCAGCGCCCGCGAGGCGAGCACCTGGCCGCCCCGGCCGAAGGTCTGCAGGCGGTTGTCGCCGGTGCCGGTCTTGCCGCCCATCACCAGCGGCTGGCCATCGGGCTGGCGGAAGGCACCCTGCAGGCGTCGCGCCGTGCCGCCTTCCACCACCTGGGCGAGGGCGCCGCGCAGGGCGGCGGCCACCTCGGAGGGCATCACCCGCCTGCCGCCGCCGGTTTCGTGCAGCACCCGGGTTTCGTAGGGGGTGTCGGCGGCGAAGTGCAGGTCGTCCAGGCGCACCGTCGGCAGGCGCACGCCGTCGTTGACGATGATCCCCATCAGCTCCGCCAGGGCCGCCGGGCGGTCGCCGGAGCTGCCCAGCGCGGTGGCCAGCGACGGCACCAGGTGGTCGAACGGGTAGCCGAGCTGACGCCAGTGCTGGTGGATGTCGAGGAAGGCCTCCACCTCCAGCATGGTGCGGATGCGCGAGTCCCGGGCGTTCTTGCGCTGGGACTTGAACAGCCAGCCGTAGACCTCGCGGCGTACCTCGCCACTGGCCTCCACCGCCTCGCGGAAGCTCGCCTGCGGGTGGCCCTGCAGGTAGGCCAGCAGCCACAGCTCAAGCGGGTGCACGCGGGCGATGTAGCCCTGGTCGTTGAGGTCGAAGGCGCCCGGCCCGTAGCGGTCGTACAGCTCCGCCAGGCGCTTGTCGCCTAGGGCTTCGCCGGGCAGCCGCGCGCGCATGAAGGCGGCGAAGGTGGCGCGGTCGGCCTGGGGCTGCAGGTAGCGGTGGATCGCCGCCAGCCGGGCGGGCCAGGGGTTCAGCCCGTCGAGGAAGGTGGCCATGCGGGCGTCGGCGTCCTTACCCTTGTACTTGTTCCAGAAGCGCAGCAGGTAGGTCTGGCTCTCGCGGGACACGAACAGGTCCAGGTAGCCCTGCCGGCGCGGGTCGCGGTCGTCCCGCAGCAGGGCGGCCTTGTCGCCGTCGGGGCGGTAGATGGCGTGGCGCACCAGATCGCGCAGCAAGCGCACGAAGGGCAGGTTGATGGATTCGCGCAGGGCCTCGCGCAGGGTCGGGGTGCGGCCGTTGTCCTCGCGACGGAAGTTGCCGAAGGTGTGCATGCCGCCGCCGGTGAAGAAGCTCTCCGCCGGGCTGGCGGAGTAGGTGCGCTCCAGCGCGGCATCGAGCATCGGCGCCAGGCGCACGTCCGGGTGGCTGGCCAGGTAGTCCAGCGCCCAGCGGCTGAGCACGTCCTGCGGGTCCACGTCGACCGCGCGCAGGGCCTTGGTGTCGAGCCCGGCGTAGCGCTGGTGCAGGCGGGCGACGAAGTCCAGGTAGGTAGCCAGCACCCGCAGCTTGGCGGTGGAGCCCAGCTCCAGCTTGCTGCCTTCGTTGATGTCGAAGGGCTGGTCGGTGTTGTCGGTCTGCACCCGCACCTGGTTGCCCGCCGGGGTGCGCTCGAAGAGGGTGAAGCTGTAGCGCACGTCGCGGGTCTTCTCCGCCGTCAGCATGCGCTCGCCGAGCAGCCCGGCCTGTTGGGCGAAGGCGGGTTCGGCAAGGTCGTGCAGGTAGGTGGTGACGGCCTGCTGCAGCTCGCCCTGGAGGCTGGTGCGGGCGCCTAGGTCGAGGCGGTCGAGGTCGTACAGCGGCATCTGCAACAGGCTCGACAGCCGGGTGCGGGCCAGGCTGATGCCCTTGTTGCCGTCCACCCGTGCCAGCGCCGGGTCCTGTTCCAGATCGCGGAAGGCCAGCCGTGCGCCGAGGGCGGCGTCCCGCAGGGCGGGCTGCAGCACCCCGGCGCCGGCCAGCAGGCGCAGGTGGCTGTCGGTGAGGGCCTCCAGCTCGTCGCGGCCGCGCCCGAGGTAATGGGACGGGCGCCGCTGGGCGATCATCAGCGCCACCGCCTCGCGCAGGGCCAGGCCCCGTTCGGCCAGGCCGCCGGGCTCGTCCTGGGGCTGGCCCAGCAGGCGGTTGCTGCGCTCGAAGTCGGCGCCGAACCACACCCGCAGCCCGTCGGCCAGGCCGTGCACCTCGCCGTGGCCGGGGGCGGCGGAGAGCGGCACGCTGTTGAGGTAGTCCTGCACGATGCGGCGCCGCGCCGGCAGCGTCTCCGGCCCGCCCTGGTAGGCGCGCACGCTGGCCGAGGCCATCTGCAGCAGCTTGTCGCGGGCCGAGAGGGTCAGCCCGGCGGGGGAGTGGCGGTACTTCTCCAGTTGGGTCGCCAGGGTGCTGCCGCCGGCGCTCTGGCCGGGCACGTCCAGCACCTTGCCGGCCTGGGTCAGGGCGGCCTTGGCGAAGCGCGGCCAGTCCACCGCCGGGTTGGCCAGGGGCGAGGCGTCCAGCAGGTGGCGGTTCTCGATGAACAGCAGGCTGCTCACCAGCAGCGGCGGGATCTCGTCGAAGGCGCCGTAGAGCTGTTGCGGATAGCGGAAGCTGTACAGCGGTTCGTTGCGGCAGTCGCGGATGTCCAGCCCGGCCTGGACCTTCTCCCGGTAGGGCGGGAACAGCCCGTGCTGGGTGTATTCCAGCAGCGCCGGGGAGAAGCGCACCTGCTGGCGGATCTCGTAGCCGCGCTGTTCCAGGCGCTGCAGCATGGCCGGCAGGTGGGCGTAGCCCAGGCGCTTGTCGAAGGGGCCGTCGTGGGGGAAGAGGATGGCCGGGCTGGGCCCGTCGCCGAGGCGGTAGTCCAGGGTGGCGGCGTAGCGGCTGATCTCGCGGGATTGCAGCCAGGCGTGGCGCATTTCCTCGCGGGCCAGCAGCGCCAGGATCACCGCCACCAGCAGCAGGAACAGCCACACGGCGAGGCGGTGACGGCGTCGGCGGGCCCGGCGGCGCGCGATCACCGGGTCCAGGCTGTGCGAAGACAACCGGGTCGATGACGCGTGGGACTGCCAGGCAACGCCCATGATCGAGAACCCGCCTCAGGTGACTGCTCTCGCTGCAAGCGTAGTCCGTCGCGGCGCACCTGGCGGGCAATGGGGCCGGTGCGCCGATCATCGGCCGCCGGCCATGGGCAGGGTGGGGCGCGCTGTGCTTTCATTCGCGCGTTTTCCCGCGAGCGAGCGCCATGACCGATTCGACGAGCCAACGTATCCGTGACAGCTGGCGGGCCAATGCCCAGGCCTGGGTCGACGCCGTGCGCAGTGGCCGCATCGAGAGCCGCCGCCTGGTCACCGACCAGGCAGTGCTGGATGCGGTGCTCACGCCCCGGCCGCGCCGGGTGCTCGACCTGGGCTGCGGCGAAGGCTGGCTGTGCCGCGAGTTGCTCTACCGGGGGATCGATTTCGTCGGGGTGGACGCGTCCTATGAACTGATCGAGGCCGCCCGGCAGGCCCATGGCAACCAGGGCATCGGCCAGTTCGTGGCGGACGATTACCGGGTCGTGGAGATGGACTACAAGGTCTACGGCCAGTACGACCTCATCGTCTGCAACTTCTCCCTGCTGGAGGAGGACCTGAGGCCGATCCTCGCTACCCTGATACGCCTGCTCGAGCCCCGGGGGCGGGTGGTGATCCAGACCGTCCACCCGATGACCGCCTGCGGGCCGGAAGGCTACCGGGACGGCTGGCGCCTGGAGACCTTCGCCAGCATGGGCGAGGGCTTCCGCGAGCCGATGCCCTGGTATTTCCGCACCGTCCATGGCTGGTTCAACCTGGTCACCGACGCCGGCTTCCGGCTGGAGCGGCTCAGTGAGCCGTGCCACCCGGAAACCGGCATGCCGCTGTCGCTGCTGATGGAGCTGCGGGTTCAGGACGCCGCCGCGTAGGGCGTGGCGCCGTAGCCACGGGCGGCCAGCGCCGGCTTCGGCGGCTGCCGCTGGCCGAGCCGGTCGATCAGGTCCAGCCAGCCGGCCAGGGCCACCATCAGCAGCACACCGGCGCAGGCCAGGGCCACCTGGCCCACGGCCCCCATCCGGTAGAGGGTGGCCAGGGCATCGGCCAGCGGCGCCAGCAGCACGCTCAGGCAGAACACCTCCAGCGAGTGCCGCCCCATGCGCACCACCTCCCGTGCCGGCCAGCGCTGCAGCCAGGTGCCGCCCGGCAGCAGGCACGCGGTGCAGTAGGCGAGGGCGAGGAAGTGCAGCAGGCGCAGGGGCGAGAGGTCGGTCTTGTCCAGGGGGTAGATCACCCGCGCCACCGCGTCCGGCATCCAGGCATCGTGCAGGCCCGGCACCTTCCAGCTCAGCGCCAGCGCCGCGCTGGCCGCCAGGTACAGCAGGCAGCCGGCCAGCAGCGTGCCGCGCCAGGCCGGGGCCAGGTTCGGGACCGGGTGGCGCTGGGCGTGCAGGGCCGCCGCGCCGCCGAGGACGAAGAGGAACTGCCAGGCCAGCGGGTTGAAGAACCATTCGCCGCCCGGGTGCGCCGTCAGGTTCCAGTAGGGCGCGCCCAGGTACGCCAGCGCCGACAGCGCCACCGTGGTGCGCGGGTGGCGCAGCAGCAGCGGCAGCACCAGTGGCCAGCCGGCCAGCAGCACGATGTACAGCGGCAGCGGGTCCATCAGGTTGGGCTTGAAGCGCAGCAGCAGTTCGTCGATCAGCGCCTGCTGCGGGTTGGCCAGGAAGTAGTCCAGGCCCATCTCGTCGATGAAGTCGCGCCCGCCCACCTGGGCGTTGGCGAAGAACACCATCCCCATCAGCACCGCCAGCAGGAAGATGTGGGCGATGTACAGCACCCAGGCGCGACGCAGGATGCGCAGGCAGGCCACGCCATAGCCGTCGCGCTGCAGCAGCTTGCCGTAGGCCAGCAGCGCCGCGTAGCCGGCCAGGAAGACGAAGATCTCCGCCGCGTCGCTGAGCCCCACGTTGCGCGGCGTCACCGCGCCCAGGGGGTTGTGGGGGATGTGGTCCCAGAAGATGAACACCAGGGCCAGTCCACGGAAGAAGTCGATGCGGAGGTCGCGTCCTGTCTGCATGGCGGCGTACTCGGGCGGGCGGCAAGAGGCCGGAAAGGGGTCCTGAAGCTGTGACCGGGGCAGGGGGTGGAGTTTCCGCCGCGCAGACCAGCGGTCGTCTTTACCGGGGCGGCGCCAGCCGGCACTATCGCCAGCCACACCCTCCCTCCCAAGGAACGACGATGAGCAAGGCATTGCTGGTGGTGGACGTGCAGGCGGGGCTGTTCTTCGCCGACCCGGAGCCGTGGCGCGCCGCCGAGTTGATCGCCACCATCAACCGCCTGGCCGACCGCGCCCGCACCGCCGGCGCCCCGGTGCTCTACGTGCAGCACGACGGTGAGGCGGGCAGCGAGCTGGAACCCGGCTGCATCGGCTGGCAGCTGCACCCGGGCCTGGAGCGCGCGCCCCTCGACCCGGTGGTGCGCAAGACGGCCTGCGACGCCTTCTTCGAGACCCCGCTCAAGGCCACCCTGCAGGCCCTGGGCGTCACCGAGCTGGTGGTGGTGGGCTACGCCACCGAGTTCTGCGTCGACACCTCCGTCCGCCGCGCCACCAGCGAGGGCTTCAGCGTCACCCTGGTCAGCGACGGCCACACCACCAAGGACCGCCCGCACCAGCGCGCCGAGGCCATCGTCGAGCACCACAACTGGGTCTGGGCCCAGTTCATCCAGCCGCGCCATCCGCTGCGCCTGGCGCCGGCCGACTCCATCCGCTTCGAACCCGAGGAGGCGCCCCATGCGTGAGATCACCTTCCCCGACGGCACCCGCGTGCCGGCCATCGGCCAGGGCACCTGGCACATGGGCGAGCGCGCCGACCAGCGCCCCCGTGAAGTGGCCGCCCTGCGCCAGGGCCTGGAGCTGGGCCTGAGCCTGATCGACACCGCCGAGATGTACGCCGAAGGCGGCGCCGAAACGGTGGTGGGCGAAGCCATCGCCGGGCGTCGCGACCAGGTGTTCCTGGTCAGCAAGGTCTACCCCTGGAACGCCAGCCGCCGGGGCATCCCCCAGGCCTGCGAACACAGCCTGCGGCGCCTGGGCACCGACCACCTTGACCTGTACCTGCTGCACTGGCCCGGCGAGCACCCGCTGGAGGAGACGGTGGACGCCTTCGAGCAGTTGCGCGAGCGCGGGCTGATCCGCCGCTGGGGCGTGTCCAACTTCGACGTTGCCGACCTCGACGCGCTGCCCCCCGGCTGCGCCGCCAACCAGGTGCTCTACAACCCCGAGGCGCGGGGCATCGAGTTCGACCTGCTGCCGCGCCAGCAGGCCGAGGGCCTGCCGCTCATGGCCTACTGCCCCGTGGGGCAGGGTGGGGCGCTGCTGCGGGATGCGGCGCTGCTGGAGGTGGCCCGGCGCCACGGCGCCAGCCCCGCCCAGGTGGCCCTGGCCTGGGCCCTCCGCCAGGACGGGGTGATGGTGATCCCCAAGGCGGTGGAGGCCAAGCACATCGAGCAGAACGCCGCCGCCCACGCCCTGCGCCTGGACGCGGAGGACCTGGCACGGATCGACCGCGCCTGGCCGGCCCCCACCCGCAAGCGGTCCCTGGCGATGGTGTGACGCTTCGTCCTCGGCGGAGGAATCTTTCCGACACCCGATTCCTATTGTCCGAGCGCTCTCCTAGACTCTGCTCCACTTGGAATCTAGGGACAGACCTATGAAGCACCTGATGTACGGGCTGGCGGGTTCGCTGGCGTTGGCAACCGCCGCCTGGGCTGACGAGCCCCCCGCCCACGATCCGTTGCTGGATGCCCCTGCACCCTCCACCGCCGCCGCGTCGGCCCCCTCGCCACGGGGCGTGCTGCGGGCCCGCAACCAGGCGGTGCTGTCCAGCGAGCTGGCCGGGCGCATCGTCGAGATGCCCTTCGCCGAAGGGCAGTCGTTCAAGGCCGGTGACGTGCTGGTGCGTTTCGACTGCAGCGCCTACCAGGCCCAGCTCACCGCCTCCAACGCCGCCACCCGCGCCGCCCGCGAGGAGCTGAAGAACAAGCAGCAGCTGGCCGCCCTCAACTCCGTCGGGCGCTTCGAAGTGGCCCTGGCCGAGGCCCGCCAGGCCCAGGCCCAGGCCGAGGCGCAGGTCTACCAGGTGCAGGTGCAGCGCTGCCAGGTGAAGGCCCCCTACGACGGCCAGGTGGTCAACCGCCGCGTGCAGCCCCATGAAAGCGTGCCCGGCGGCGCGCCGCTGCTGGAGGTGGTGGACAACCGCACCCTGGAGATCCACCTGCTGGTGCCCTCGCGCTGGATCGGCGCCCTCAAGCCGGGCCAGCCCTTCGAATTCATCCCCGACGAGACCGGCAAGCCGCTCAAGGCCGTGGTCAAGCGCCTGGGCGCGCGCATCGACGAAGGCAGCCAGACGCTGCTGCTGATCGGCGGCCTGCCCGAGGATGCGCCGGGCCTGGTGGCCGGCATGAGCGGCAGCGCGCGCTTCCCGGAGGCGCGATGAACGCACCGGTGCCCGGTTTCGCCGAGCGCGTCTTCGCGGTGTTTCTCGGCCTCCAGGCCCAGGCCCGGCAGGCCGCCACGACCGAGCAACTGGCCTTCGCCATGGTCAACGATGGCCAGGGCCTGTTCGGCTACCGCCACGCCGCGCTGCTGGTCGCTGGCAAGGTCAGCGCCCTCACCGGCATCAGCGTGGTGGAACCCAACGCCCCCTTCGTTGCCTTCGTCGAACGGGCGGCATCCCAGCGCCTGGCCGCCGGCCTGCTGGGCGAGCCTGGCGTGGTCGACCCCGCCAGCCTGGACGAGAGCAGCCGTGACGACTGGCAGGCACTGTCCGCGCCCCATGCCTTCTGGCTGCCGCTGAAGGATCGCCAGGGCGCCGTGTTCGGCGGCCTGTGGATCGCCCGCGACACCCCCTGGAGCGAGGCCGAGCAGGCCCTGCTGGTGCAGCTGGGCGGCACCTACGGCCACGCCTGGCTGGCCCTGCAGCCGCGCAAGCCCTGGCGCCTGCGCTGGCCGAAGAAGAAGCTCCTGGCCCTGGCCGCCGCGCTGGCCCTGGTGCTGCTGGTGCCGGTGCGCCAGTCGGTGCTGGCGCCCGCCGAAGTGGTGCCCCTGGGCGGCCGCGTGGTGGCCGCGCCGCTGGACGGGGTGATCGCCGAATTCCTTGTCAAGCCCAACCAGAGCGTCGCCGCCGGTGACCTGCTGGTGCGCTTCGACGCCACCACCCTCAAGGCCCAGGCCGACGTCGCCGAGCGCGCCCTGGGAGTGGCCGAGGCGGAGCTGAAGGCCAACAGCCAGCGCGCCTTCGCCGACGCCGAATCCAGCGCGCGCATCGACCTGCTGGCTGCCCGCGTGGAGCAGAAGCGCGCCGAGCGCGACTACGCCAGGCAGCTGCTGGCCCGCAGCGAAGTCCGCGCCGAGCGCGCCGGCATCGCCGTGTTCGCCGATGCCGAGCGCCTCACCGGCAAGCCGGTGCAGACCGGCGAGCGGCTGATGCAGATCGCCGACCCGGCCCAGGCCGAACTGCGCATCGAGCTGCCGGTGGGCGACGCCATCGCCCTGGAGCCCGGCGCCGAGGTGGCGCTGTTCCTCGACAGCGACCCGCTCAACCGCCACGACGCGCGCCTGGAGCGTGCCGCCTACGAGGCCCAGGCCACCGCCGCCGGGCAACTGGCCTACCGCCTCGACGCGGCCTTCGCCGATACCCCGCCGCGCATCGGCCTGCGCGGCACCGCCAAGCTGTTCGGCGCCCGCGCGCCGCTGGCCTATTACCTGCTGCGCCGGCCCCTGGCGGCGCTGCGCCAGAACCTGGGGTTGTGATGCTGCCGGCCCTGCGTTCCGACCTGCAGCTGTCCGCCGCTGCGCCAACCCGCGAGGGCGCGCCGCAATGGACCCTGGCCGACCCGCTGCGCGGCCGCTATTTCAAGCTCGGTGCGGCGGCCGTGCGCTTGCTGCGCCACTGGTCCCTGGGCGACCCCCGCGCGGTGCTGGCGGCGGCCAACGCCGAGCCGGGCGCGCCCCTCGGGGCCGGTGAGCTGGAGCAGATGCTGCGCTTTCTGCGCGGGCACGACCTGATCGCCGCCCTCGACCCGGAGCAGCGCGCCAGCTACAGCCTCAAGCGCGCCAGCACGCGCCACAGCCTGTGGCAGCAGGTGCTGCACCAGTACCTGTTCTTCCGCATCCCGCTGTGGCGGCCGGACCGCTTCCTCAACCGCGCCTGGCCGGTGCTGGAGCGCAACGGTCCCTGGCTGCTGCGGCGCGGGCTGCCGGTGATTCTGCTGCTCGGGCTGTTCCTGGTGGCGCGGGACTGGGAACGCTACCTGGCCACCTTCCCGCACCTGTTCAGCCTGGGCGGTGCCCTGGCCTTCGGCATCGCGCTGACCTTCGCCAAGCTCTGTCACGAGTTCGGCCACGCCTTCATGGCCAAGCGCGCCGGCTGCCGGGTGCAGAGCATGGGGCTGGCCTTCATGGTGCTGTTGCCGATGTTCTACACCGACGTCAGCGATGCCTGGCGGGTGCAGGACCGCCGCTCGCGCCTGCTGATCGGCGCCGGCGGGGTGCTGGCCGAACTGGTGCTGGCGGTGCTGGCGCTGCTGGCGTGGTCGCTGCTGCCGGACGGGCCGGCGCGCACCGCGGCCTTCATGCTCTCCAGCGCCACCTGGATCACCACCCTGGCGATCAACCTCAACCCCTTCATGCGTTTCGACGGCTACTTCCTGCTCAGTGACCTGTGGGAGGTGGAGAACCTGCAGAACCGCGCCTTCGCCTTGTGCCGCTGGCGCCTGCGCGAGGCGCTGTTCGGCTACGGCGAGCCGGCCCCCGAGCCCTGGCCCGAGGCCATGCGCCGGCGCCTGCTGGTGTGGGGCTACGGGGCCTGGATCTGGCGTGCGGCGCTGTTCTTCGGCATCGCGCTGACGGTGTACCACCTGTTCTTCAAGGTGCTGGGCATCTTCCTGATGCTGGTGGAGCTGGTGTGGTTCATCGGCCTGCCGATCTGGAAGGAGTTCGGCGAATGGTGGCAGCGGCGCGACCAGGCCGACCCGCGCAAGGTGCTGCTCACCGGCTCGGCCCTGGGGCTGGTGCTGCTGGCGCTGCTGGTGCCCTGGCGCAATGCGGTGGACGTGCCGGCCATGCTGGAGGCTTCGCGCACCGGCACCCTGCACGCGCCTATCGGTGCACGGGTCAAGGCGGTGCGGGTGAAGGACGGCGACACGGTGGAGCAGGGCGCCCTGCTGGTGGAGCTGGAATCCCCGGACCTGGACGCGCGCCAGGGCATCGTCCGCCGCGAGATCGACATCCTCCAGCTGCAGTTGCGACGCCAGGCCGGGCGCAGCGAGACCGCCGCCGAGACCGGGGTGATCGAGCAGCAGCTGGCCGAGGCCGTGGCCGAGTACCGCGGCCTGGCCGCCCAGCGTGAGCGCCTGCAGTTGCGCGCGCCCCTGGCCGGCGTGGTGCGCGACCTGCCGCCGGACCTGGTGGTGGGCCGCTGGCTGCACAGCGGCGAGACCCTGGCGCGGGTGATCGCCCCCGGGTTGCGCCTGCGTGGCTACCTGGCCGAGGAGAACCTCTGGCGGGTGGCGCCGGGCACCGAGGGCCGTTTCATCGCCGACGACCCGGCGCGGCCGGCCCTGCCGGTGCGCCTGGATGAGGTGGACACCACCGGCGTCGCCTTCCTCGAACTGGAGGCGCTGGCCTCCGACCACCACGGCCAGGTGGCCGTGCGACGCAATGCCCAGCAACGCGCCGAGCCGGTGCAGGCGCAGTATGGCGTGCGCCTCAGCCTGCTGCAGGACCTGCCGCCCCCCGACCAGCCGCTGCGCGGCGTGGTGGTGCTGGAGGGCAGCCGGCAATCGCTGCTGGGCTTCGCCTGGCGCCGCATGGCGGCGTTGGGGGTGAGGGAAAGCGGTTTCTAGCCCATCAATCGAACGGACAGTCTGCCAGGAGGGTTCCATGGACGAAGCCTTGCCGATCTGCTCCCGCCTGCCCTGGCGCTTCGATCTGGCGCCGCTGCTGGCGGCCCTGGAACGAATCGCCCCGACGGCCTGGGTGGCGCATTTCAACACCGGCTATTACCAGGGCGACTGGAGCGGGATCGACCTGGTGGCCGCGGTGGATGCGCCGATCCCCCTGGCGCCGGGTTTTGGCCCGGTGGCCCGCAGTGCCCTGTGCACGGCCGAACCGGCCTGGCTGGCGGCCATCGAATGGTTCGGCGAGGACCTGCGCAGCGCCCGCCTGCTGCGCCTGGGCGCCGGTGCCAGCATCCGCGAGCATTGCGACCCCGACCTGGGCAGCCCGGAAGGGCCGCTGCGCCTGCACGTGCCGCTGCTCAGCCCGCCGGATGTGGAGTTCCTGGTGGACGGCCGGCAGGTGCCGATGGCACCGGGGGAGTGCTGGTTCATCGACCTGTCCCGCCCGCACCGGGTGGACAACCCCGGCCCGGGGCCGCGCATCCACCTGGTGCTGGATTGCATGGTGAACCCACGGCTGCGCCAGGCCATCGCCGAGGGCCTCGCGACCACGCCCGCGCTGCAACCGAGCCGGGGCATGCGCGCCTTCGCCGCCTTCAACGAGCAGGTGCAGCAGCGGCCGGAACTGGCCCATGCCCTGCAACTGATCACTGACCCCACCGATTTCTGCCGCGATGCGGTGGCCGCCGGCCAGACCCTCGGGCTGGTGTTCAGCGAGGCGGATGTGCGCATGGTCATGCGCCAGGCACGGCAGGCCTGGAGCCGCCAATGGAGCATGCGATGACGGCCCTGGATTTCACTGAATGGCTGCCGATCCGCGCCTTCGAACAGGCCGGCAACTGGCAGCTGGACTGGGCCTGGTTCGGCACCACGCCCCTGGCCCGGCCCTTCTTCAGTGACGACGTGGACGAAGCGCTGCGCCTGCCGTTCAACCTGGCTCTGCGCCGCCAGACCGGCCTGGACGCGCTGCTCGACTGGCAGGCCCGCAGCCCCGGGCTTGAACCTTCGCTGCTGGTGTTCCACACCTCCCGTTGCGGCTCCACCCTGCTGGCGCAGTTGCTGCGAGCCCTGCCCGGGCACGTGGTGCTGTCCGAGCCGCCGCCACTGGATGCCGTGCTGCGCGCGCATTACCGCGACCCCGGCGCTTCTGCCTGGCAGGCGGAGACGGTGCGCGCGCTGTGCTCGGCCTATGGCCAGCGCCGCCGTGGCGACGAGACCCGGCTGGTGGTGAAGCTGGACGCCTGGAACCTGTTCGAGGCGCAGCTGCTGCGCCGGCTCTACCCCGAGGTGCCGTGCCTGTTCCTCTACCGCGACCCGCTGGAGGTGGTGGTGTCCCACCAGCGCCAGCCCGGGTTGCATGCGGTTCCCGGACTGCTCGGCCCGTCCGGGCTCGACGGCCTGCCGGGGCGGGAGGCGCTGGCGCTCGGCGACTACCTCGCCTGGATGGTCGGGCAGCTGCTGCAGGCCGGGCTCGAACAGTGTGTGGCCGGCGAGGCGGTGCCCCTGAACTACCGCGAGCTGCCCGGCGCCCTCTGGGGCCGCCTGGGCCCGCTGCTGGGCATCGACCCGGCCGCCGTGCCGCACCTGCAGGCCGTTGCCGGGCACGATGCGAAGCGCCCGGCGATGGCTTTCAGCGCCGACGGCGAGGCCAAGCGCAGCGAGGCGGACGACGCCACCCGGGCGGCCGTCGAGCGGTGGGCGAGGGCGCCTTTCGACGCGCTGGATGCGCTTTCACCCCGCCAGTTGTGAATGCCACTTCACATTCATTGCAGAAACCGCCGAACGGCGGTTTTTCGATGGTGGCCAACTGAAATCCTCGTCTATGCTCCCTGCAGGGAAATTGTAACCACCGTTGTAGGCCTTGCTCCCGGGGCCGGCAGGGATGCACGCCGTATGTCTCTCCACACCTTGAACCTCCGCTTGGCAACCGAAGCAGACCGCACCTTCCTGCGGGCGCTCTACGGCACCACCCGTGCCCACGAACTGGAGCACACCCCCTGGGACCAGGCCGCTCGCGAGCGTTTCGTCGACCAGCAGTTCCAGGCCCAGCGCAGCTACTACCAGGCGCACTACGCCGACGCCGAGCAATACGTCATCGAGCAGGCTGGCCAGCCCATCGGCCGCGCCTACCTGCTGTGGACCGACACCCACCTGCAAATCATCGACCTGGCGCTGTTGCCCGAGGCCTGTGGCCGAGGCATTGGCGGTGAGCTGCTGGGCCGCTTCCTCGAACGGGCCGACCGCGAGGGCCTCAGTGCGGGGCTGCATGTCGAGTCCTACAACCCGGCCCAGCGCCTCTACTTCCGCCATGGCTTCGAGGTGGTGGGGGAGAACGGTGTGTACCTGAAATTGCGCCGCCACCCGCGCGGCCATCAGGCCGCCGCCGAACCGGCGCTGCGCCCGGCCATGCCGTCCTGAGGAGCCTGTCCATGTACCCCATGCCGTCCTACGCGCTGCTCTCCGAGGCCGTCGGCCAGTCCTTCCACCTCTGGCTTTCGCCGGAACAGGTGTTGCCCGTCGAGCTGCTCGGTGTCGAGGAGGGCATCGCCATGACCCCTCGCCACCACTGCTACCACGCTCACTTCGTACTGCCGCCGCAGTGCAGCCTGCCCCAGGACGTGTACCGCCTGGGGCCGCCCGGCGAGGAGGGCTGGGCGCTGCTGCTGACCCCCGGCCAGCCCGTCGAGGATGGGCGCCATGTACTCCAGGCCGTGTTCCATACGGATCGGCCGGCATAACTACAACAACGAGCATGCATGTGCGACCGGGATTCCGGTTGCGCGAAACCAGAGCCAGAGGAGAGTCAACACGTGGATCCTTTCATCGGTGAGATCAAGATGTTCGGTGGCAACTTCGCACCCCGTGGCTATGCGTTCTGCATGGGGCAGAGCATGGCGATTGCGCAGAACACCGCACTGTTTTCCCTGCTGGGCACCACCTACGGCGGTAATGGCCAGACCACCTACGGCCTGCCGGACCTGCGTGGCCGCTCGCCGGTCGGCCAGTCCCAGGGGCCCGGCCTGTCGCTCATCGATCTGGGTGAGCTTGGTGGGGTTGAGAACGTGACCCTGCTGCAGACCCAGATGCCCATGCACACCCACCTCGCGTCCGGCACCAGCACGATCTCTGCCGCTGGCACACCGACCAACCCGGCACTGGTTCCGAGTGCGACCAACTCCGTCCTGGGTGGCTCCGCGGGCGGCTCGGCTTCGGCAGCGGCGATCTGGTCGAGCGCGATGTCGAACCCGGTCCCGCTGACCAACCCCAGCACCGTGAACGTGACGGTGCAGATCGCCGGCGGCAGCCAGCCGGTGGCCATCCGCAACCCCTACATCGGGATCAACTTCATCATCGCGCTGGACGGCATCTTCCCCTCGCGCAACTGAGGCACTCGACCCGCCGGTGCCTTGCGGCACCGGTGGCTCTCCGGCCCCGTATCACTGACAGGCAGACGTACACGCAGACCATGGCCCATCCATCACCCACCTATCACTTCATCTCGGGGCTGCCACGCTCGGGGTCCACGCTGCTGGCGGCACTGCTGCGGCAGAACCCGCGCTTTCACGCCGGCATGACCAGCCCGGTGGGCAGCTTCTTCTCGGGCCTGCTCAAGCAGTTCGGCGCCGACAGCGAGTTCGGCCCGGTGGTGACCCAGGAGCAGCGCAAGCGCCTGCTGGCCGGCCTGTTCAGCAGTTACTACGCGGACCAGAGCGGGCATGAGGTGATCTTCGACACCAACCGCCTGTGGTGCGCGCGTCTGCCGGCCCTGCTGGACCTGTTCCCCCAGGCCAAGGTGATCGCCTGCGTGCGCAACGTTGCCTGGGTGATGGACAGCATCGAGCGGCTCTACCGCGCCAACCCGTACGAGATCACCAAGCTGTTCAACGACGACAGCGAACGCAACACCGTCTACAGCCGGGTCGAGACCCTGGCCCAGCGCAACCGCCTGGTGGGCCTGGCCTGGTCGGCGCTGAAGGATGCCTATTACGGCGAGCACGCCCGCTCCCTGCTGCTGGTGGACTACGACCTGCTGGTGGCCACACCCGAGCGGGTGCTGCAACTGGTCTACGAATTCCTCGATGAGCCCTGGTACCCGCACGACTTCGAGCACGTTGAGTACGACGCCCCGGAGTTCGACCAGGCCCTGGGCCTGCGCGGTCTGCACAAGGTGCGGCCCAAGGTTGAAGTGGCGGCGCGGCGCACCCTGCTGCCGCCGGACCTGTTCGAGCAATACGCACAACTGGATTTCTGGAAGGACTCGCGCAACAGCGAGGCCCATGTGATCAGGACCTCCCGGGACGCCCGGGCCCTGGAACAAGAACGCAACTGAGCACCTGCCAAGGCGGGCGTCGGAATGAGGAGGTAGAAGTCATGGGCTGGGGTCTTTCGAAGAAGGCAGGTCGCAACGGCAAGGCCAAGGGTGCGGAGGCTGCGCCGCTGGCATGCCCGCTGCCGCTGATCAGTGCGCTGGAGCCGCGCATGATGTTCGACGGCGCAGTGGCGGCCACCGTCGCCGATACCGCCGCCGCGACGGCGACAGCCGCTCCCACGGCCGATGCGGCCCATGACACCGGCGCCCGCGACAGCAGCCACGCGAGCACCCCCGACAACAACCATGGCACCCAGGACCTGCAGGCCAGTCCGGTGACCGATGGTCAGAGCGGCGTGCGCAAGGAAATCGTCTTCGTCGACACCCGCGCGCCGAACTACCAGGAGCTGCTCAAGGCCGTCTCGCCCAATGCCGAGGTGGTGCTGCTGTCCACCAACAAGGACGGCGTGCAGCAGATCGCCGACGCCCTGGCCGGGCGCACCGGCATCGATGCCATCCACATCATTTCCCACGGCGATTCCGGGGTGCTGCTGCTGGGCAACGGCCCGTTGTTCGAGGGCAACCTCGCGCAGTACGCGTCCCAGCTCTCCACCATCGGCAAGGCGCTGACCGCCGAGGGCGACATCCTCCTTTACGGCTGCGAAGTAGGGGCGGGCAGCGAGGGCCATGCCTTCGTCTCCAAGCTGGCGGACATGACCGGTGCGGACATCGCCGCATCCGACGACAACACCGGCGGCAACGCCAAGGGCGGTGACTGGGACCTGGAGGTCACCACCGGCCAGATCGCCGCCAGCAATGCCCTGAACCTGTCGCGCCTGGGCAGTTACGACCACCTGCTGGTGACCACCTCGGTGAGCACCCTGGCCCAGTTGAAGAGCGCCATCACCACGGGTGTTGCCGACAACGTCGACGATGTCATCACCCTCACCGGCAACATCACCTTCACCGGCTTCAACGACACCATTTCCATCCATGTCACCGACGGCCACACCCTGCAGATCGTCGGCGGTGGCTTCGCCATCGACGGGGCCAACAAGGCTCGGATACTGGACGTGAACACCAGCGGCGCCAACTCCAAGGTCGCGCTGGACAACATCACCATCCGCAATGGCCTGATCGTCGGCAACGGTGGCAACGAGAACTCGGCCGCACCCGATAGCGTGGGTGCCGGTATCTACAACGCCGGCGTACTGACCATCACCAACAGCACCATTACCGGTAACAAGGCGTCTGGCGGCGGCGGCGGGGGTGGCGACTCCGGTGGCTACTACGGCGGTGGCGGCGGTGGAGGCGGTGGCTTTGGAACGACTCCCGGCGGCTCCGGCGGCAGCAGTGCTGGCGCCGGGGTCTCGGCCACGCCCGCTTCCGGCATCAGCGGCGGCAATGGCGCGGGCGGTACCAGTAGCTTCGGGGGGCGTGGCGGCGGTGCGGCCGGCGGCGCTGGGGGCAGCTACAGCGGTGACGGCAACAGCACCACCGGTTACACCGCAGGGGGCGGAGGTGGGTCGGCCAACAACGGCACCACCAGCATTGGCGGTGGCGGCGGCGGCGGCGGTGTTGCCGCCGTCGGCGGCAAGGGGGGCGCCGCTGCGGGGGGTATCTACAACACCAGCAGCGGCATCCTGACCATCGTCAACAGCAGCCTGACCAACAACCTGGGGGCTGGTGGTGGCGGCGGTGGCGGTGTTTCCAACGACGCGGCCACGGGGCCTGGCAACAGGGTCGGCAATGGTGGAGCGGGCGGTGCCGGGGTCGGTGCCATCTGGAACGCCGGCGGCACCGTGCGCATGGACAACACCAGCTTCAATACCCTGACCAACGGCAACATCGGTGCAGGTGGCCTGGGTGGCAAGGCGGCCGGCGGCACGAACGTCAACGGCGCCGACGGTGAGTCCACCTCGACCATCTCCACCACCAATGGCGGCATCACCGATACCAACTACAACCCCAACGCCGCGCCCACTATCGGCAACCTCAACGGTGACAGCGTCGCCTGGGGCGGCGTGGGCAATACCGTGCGCCTCGATGTGGGCAGCAACGCCAGCCTGGCCGATGCCGAGCTGGGCGCGTTGAACAGCGGCAACGGCAACTGGTCCGGGGCCAGCCTGGTGATCCAGCGCAACGGCACGGCGGTGAGCAGCGATGTGCTGGGCTTCGACACCTCCGGTGCGCTGTTCACCGTCAGCGGCAGCAACCTGCAATCGGGCGGGCTGACCTTCGCCACCTTCACCAACACCGGCGGCGTGCTGACCATCACCTTCACCAGCAGCGCTACCACCGCCACCACGGCGCTGGTCAACGACGTGGCGCAGCGCATCACCTACCGCAGCGACACGCCGGCCGGCGATGCCAACGTCAAGGTCACCGTCAATGACGGTGCCGGCGGCAGTGCCACCGCAAACGTCACCGTGGCCAGCGACTTCATCTACGTCACCAACGCTACCGACACCGCGACCATCGACCCCAGCAACGGCACCAGCTTCAGCGAGGCCGTGGCCATCGCCGCGGCCGACAGCACCGGCACCCAGACCATCATTTTCGCCAGCAACCTGGCCGGCCAGGCGCTGAACCTCAACGCCGTGTCGATCAACGAAAGCCTGACCCTCGACATGGACCAGGCCAGCGGCCTGATCCTCACCGGCGGCACCATTACCCTGGGCGCGGGCACCACCCAGACCTTCACCCACGGTGCCGGCGACACGGCGACCATCGCCAGCCTCATTTCCGGCAGCGGCGCCGTGACCAAGGCCGGGGCCGGCAACCTGACCCTCTCCGGCGCCGCCAATACCTTCTCCGGTGCCACCACCATCAGCGCCGGCACCCTGACGGCCAGTGGCGGGGATGCGATCTCCTCCAACAGCAGCGTGTCCGTCGCCGCAGGCGCCACCCTGGCCCTGGCTGGCAACGAGGCGATCGGCAACCTCTCCGGCGCCGGCTCGGTGACGCTCGGCAGTTTCAGTCTCACCAGCACCCAGACGGCGGACACCACCTTCTCCGGCTCCATCAGCGGCACCGGTGGAGTGGTTTTCAGTCAGAGCGGTTCCGCCACCTACTCGACCACGCTTTCCGGCACCAACACCTACACCGGCGCCACCCTGCTGGCCAACTACGCCTGGCTGAAGCTCAATGGCGACGCCTCCATGGCCGACAACAACGTCGTGCGGGTCAACGGCAACAGCGTCCTGACGCTGCTCTCGAACCAGACCATCGGCAGCCTGGCGAGCAACAACGCCAATGCCAGCATCCAGCTGGGCAGCTACACGCTCACTGCCGGGGGCGACAACACCACCACCTCGGTGCTCGGGGTGATTTCCGGCACCGGCTCGCTGGTCAAGCAAGGCAGCGGCACCCTGACCCTGTCCGGCAGCAATACCTACGGTGGCACCACCACCGTCTCCGGCGGCACCCTGTCGATCTCCGGTGACGGCAACCTGGGCGGCGACACGGTCATCCTGGCGGGTGGAACCGTGCTCGACGTCTCCGGCGCCACCACCATCAACAACGCCATCGTCCTGACCGGCAACAGCAGCATCGGCAACAGCAACGCCGTCACCCTCAGTGGTGCCATCAGCGGTGCCTACGACCTGACGAAGACCGGCAGCGGCACCCTGACCCTGTCCGGCAGCAATAGCTACGGCGCCACCACCGTGAGCGCCGGCACCCTGAGCGTGAGCAGCGACGGCAACCTGGGCTCGGGGGCGGTGAACCTGGCCGCCGGCAGCACCCTGTTGGTGTCCAGCGCCACCACCATCGACAACGCCATCGTTCTCGGCGGCAATGCCACGGTCAGCGCAGCGGCCAACGCCACCCTGTCCGGGGTGATCAGCGGTGCCTTCACCCTGACCAAGTCGGGAGTCAACACCCTGACCCTGTCCGGCAGCAACACCTACGGTGCCACCACCGTGAGCGCCGGCACCCTCAGCGTCGCCAGCGACAGCAACCTGGGCAACGGCACCGTTACCCTGGCCTCCGGCTCGACCCTGGCGGTGACCAGCGCCACCACCATCGACAACGCCATCGCCCTCAGCGGCAGCGCCACGGTCAACACCGGCGCCGACACTACCCTGTCCGGGGTGATCAGCGGCAGCAACAGCCTGACCAAGTCCGGTGCCAGCACCCTCACGCTGACCGGCAGCAACACCTTCACCGGCAGCACCAGCGTCAACGCCGGCACCCTGAGCGTCGCCAGCGACGCCAACCTGGGCGCCGGTGCGCTCAACCTGGCCAACGGCACCACCCTGCAGATCACCGGCAACACCACCATCGACAACGCCCTGGCGCTTACCGGCCTGGTCACCGTCAATGCCGGCGCGGCCGCCACCCTGTCCGGCACCATCAGCGGCACCGGCAGCCTGACCAAGACCGGCGCCAGCAACCTGACCCTCTCCGGCAGCAACACCAACAGCGGCACCACTACTGTGTCGGCGGGCACCCTGGTGGTCGACGGCAGCACCAACAGCGCCACCACCGTGGCCAGCGGTGCGACCCTGGCCGGCAGCGGCACCCTGGGCGGCGACGTCACTGTGCAGAGTGGCGGGACCCTGTCCCCGGGCGGCGCGGGCGTTGCCACCCTGACCGTCAACGGCAACCTGACCCTGGCCTCGGGCAGCACCCTGGCCCTGGACATCAACGGCACCACCGCTGGCACCGGTTACGACCGGGTGGTGGTGAACGGCGCCGTCGATGTGTCCGGTTCCACCCTGGCGGTGACCCATGGCTACGCAGCCGGCAGCGGTGACAGCTACACCGTGATCGTCAACGACGCCGCCGATGCCGTGACTGGCACCTTCAGCGGCGTCACCGAGGGCACCAAGATCAACGCGTCGGGCAACGGCACCGAGCTGACCACCAGCTACATCGGCGGCAGCGGCAACGACCTGACCCTGACCGCGCCCATCGCCCCGACCGTCACCAGCGTGTCGTCCAGCACTGCCAACGGCACCTACAAGATCGGCGACGTCATCACCGTCACCGTGCAGTTCGACAGCGCGGTGAACGTGACCGGCACCCCGACCCTGACCCTGGAGACCGGTGTCACCGACCGGGTGCTCAACTTCGTGTCCGGCTCGGGCACCGACACCCTGACCTTCAGCTATACCGTGCAGGCCGGCGACAGCTCCGCCGACCTCGACTACGCCTCCAGCTCGGCGCTGAGCCTGAACGGCGGCACCATCAAGGATGGCGCCAACCAGAACGCCATCCTCACCCTGCCGACCCCCGGCGCCGCCGGCTCCCTGGGCGCCAACAAGGCCCTGGTGGTGGACGGCGTGCGCCCGGCGGCCACCAGCATCACCCTCAGCGACACGGCCCTGCGCATCGGCGAGACCGCCACCGTCACCGTGACCTTCAACGAGCGGGTCACCGGCCTGGACATTGCCGACTTCAGCGTGGCCAACGGCAGCCTGAGTGGGCTCAGCAGCAGCGATGGCGGCCTGACCTGGACGGCGACCTTCACCCCCAGCGCCAACATCGCCGACGCCACCAATGTCATCACCCTCGACAACACCGGGGTGATGGACCAGGTGGGCAACATCGGCAGTGGCACCACCGATTCGGTCAACTACGCCATCGACACCCAGCGTCCGACGGCCACCATCGTGGTCACCGACACCGTGCTGAAAGCCGGGCAGACCACCACGGTCACCATCACCTTCAACGAGGCGGTGACCGGGCTGACCACGGCGGACTTCAGCGTCGCCAACGGCACCCTGAGCGGCCTCAGCTCCAACGACGGTGGCGTCACCTGGACGGCGACCCTGACGCCCAGCAACAACATCACCGACCCCACCAACCTGATCACCCTGGACAACACCGGCTACACCGATGTCGCCGGCAACGCCGGCAGCGGCACCACCGACTCCACCAACTACGCCATCGACACCCAGCGCCCGACCGCCACCATCGTGGTCACCGACACCGCGCTGAAGGCCGGGCAGGGCACCACCGTCACCATCACCTTCAGCGAGGCGGTGACCGGGCTTGGCATTGGGGACTTCAGCGTCGCCAACGGCACCCTGAGCGGCCTCAGCTCCGCCGACGGCGGCATCACCTGGACGGCGACCCTGACGCCCAGCGCCAACGTCACCGACCCGACCAACCTGATCACCCTGGACAACACCGGCTACACCGACGCCGCCGGCAACACCGGCACCGGCACCACCGACTCCAACAACTACGCCATTGACAGCGTGCGTCCGACGGCCACGATCACGGTGGCTGATACGGCTTTGTCCATCGGTGAAACCACCACGGTGACCATCAGCTTCAACCGGGCCGTGACAGGCCTGGACATTGCCGACTTCAGCGTGGCCAACGGCAGCCTGAGCGGGCTCAGTACCAGCGATGGCGGCCTGACCTGGACGGCGACCTTCACGCCGAGTGCCAATGTCAGCGATGCCACCAACGTCATCACCCTGGACAACTCGGGTTACATCGACGCTGCCGGCAACACCGGAACCGGCACCACCGATTCGGTCAACTACGCCATCGACACCCAGCGCCCGACGGCCACCATCGTGGTCACCGATACTGCGCTGAAGGCCGGGCAGACCACCACCGTCACCATCACCTTCAACGAGGCCGTGACCGGGCTGACCACGGCGGACTTCAGCGTCGCCAACGGCACCCTGAGCGGGCTCAGCTCCAACGACGGCGGCATCACCTGGACGGCGACCCTGACGCCCAGCAACAACCTCACCGACACCACCAACCTGATCACCCTGGACAACACCGGCTACACCGATGTCGCCGGCAACGCCGGCAGCGGCACCACCGACTCCAACAACTACGCCATCGACACCCAGCGCCCGACGGCCACCATCGTGGTCACCGACACGGCACTGAAGGCCGGGCAGGGCACCACCGTCACCATCACCTTCAGCGAGGCGGTGAGCGGGCTGACCACGGCGGACTTCAGCGTGGCCAACGGCAGCCTGAGCGGGCTCAGCTCCGCCGACGGCGGCATCACCTGGACGGCGACCCTGACGCCCAGTGCCAACGTCACCGACCCGACCAACCTGATCACCCTGGACAACACCGGCTACACCGACGCCGCCGGCAACACCGGCACCGGCACCACCGACTCCAACAACTACGCCATCGACAGCCGTGCCCCGGCCGTCACCTCCGTCAGCGTGCCGGCCAACGGTACCTACGTGGCCGGCAACACCCTCGACTTCACGGTGAACTTCGATGAGGCCGTGACCGTCGACACCACCGGCGGCACGCCGCGCCTGGCGATCACCCTGGACACCGGCGGTACCGTCTACGCCAACTATGTCAGCGGTTCGGGCGGCACCGCCCTGGTGTTCCGCCTCACCGTCGCCAGCGGCCAGCAGGACAGCAACGGCATCGCCGTTGGCGCCAGCCTCGATGCCAACGGCGCGACCCTGCGCGATGCCGCCGGCAACAACGCACAGACCGTGCTCAACAACGTGGGCTCCACCGCCGGCGTGCTGGTGGATACTGCTGCGCCGCAGGTCACCAACATCGCCATCGATGGCACCTCGCCGACCCGCGACACCACCCTCAGCTTCACCGTGACCTTCAGCGAGGACGTCAGCGGCGTCGACCTGGCCGACTTCGCCCTGGCCACCAGCGGCAGCGCCAGCGGCACCCTGCTGTCGCTGGTGCAGGTGGATGCGCGTACCTACCGCGTTACCGTCAGCGGCGTCACCGGCCAGGGCACCCTCGGGCTGTCCCTCGCGGCCGCCGGCAGCGGCATCACAGACACCGTTGGCAATGCCATGGCGAACAACTTCGCCACCGTGGGCTACGTGCTCGGCGGGGTCGAGGGCGACCCCGAGTTCCGCGTCAACCCGTCGCCCAGCGTACCGACCACGCCGACCACGCCGACCCAGCCCAACGTGCCCAGCGTGCCGCCCTCCAGCACCACCTCGCCGTTGCTGCCGCCGCCGCTGTTCGAGCAGCCGACCCTGGGCAGCGGGGTGCCCACCGTGGGCAACATCTTCATCAACCCGAACGCCCTGGCGCCCAGCTACATCGCCCAGGTCTTCGCCAGCAGCGACAGCTCCGCCAGTGACGGCGGCGCCAACGGCTTCCTCGGCTTCGGCGGGGGCGACGGCGGCGTGTTCGGCAGCAGCAGCTTCTCCAGCATGTTCGGCAAGGATGTGCCGCAGCAGGACATGCAACTGAAGGTATTCGACGGCAAGCAGTGGCGCGGTGGCGACACCGGCAAGAGTGGGCGGGGCCTGACCGGCGCGCCCACCCTCGGCCAGCAACTGCACGCCATGAAGGAAGCCGACCTGCGCTCGGTGCGCGAGTTGGCCCAGGCCCTCGGGCAGGTGGCGGGGACCACCACCCGTGGCTGACATGACAAGAAAGGGAATCACCGTGCCGTACCAGGGGGCGGCCGCCAGCATGAACCAGACCTACAAGCTCTTCACTGCCAGCCTATTGGCCTTGGCCATCAGCGGGTGCGCCGTGACCACCCAGCCCATCGACCGCAGCGAGAGCGAGGCCCGCGCGCGGGCGGACCTCTCCAGCATGTTCAAGGACCAAGAGCCCCTCAGCGGGCCCCTGACCCTGAACGAGGCCATGGCCCGCGCCATCAAGTACAACCTCGAGGCGCGCCTCAAGGTGATGGAGCACGCCCTGGCCGAGCGTCAGCTGGACCTGGCCACCTTCGACATGCTGCCGCGTATGGCGCTGTCCGCTGGCTACGCCGGGCGCAACAACGTCAGCGCCTCCAGCAGCCGCAGCATCGAGACCGGTTCCCAGTCCCTGGAACCGTCCACCTCCCAGGACCGCGACCGTGGCGTGGCGGACCTGACCATGGTGTGGAACGTGCTCGACTTCGGCGTCAGCTACATGAGCGCCAAGCAGCAGGCCGACCAGCGCCTGATCGTCGAGGAGCGCCGCCGCAAGGTCGTCCACACCATCACCCAGGACGTGCGCTCCGCCTACTGGCGGGCCGTGGCCGCCGAGCGCCTGCTCAAGCAGATCGACAGCCTCATGGCCCGCGTCGACAAGGCCCGCGATGACAGCCGCAACCTCAGCACCCAGCGCATCGGCGATCCGGTGCAGGCGCTGAGCTACCAGCGCGCGCTGATCGAGGCCACCCGCCAGCTGGAAGAGCAGCGCCGCGCGCTGTCCCTGGCCAAGACCGAGCTGGCCGCGCTGATCAACCTGCCGCTGAACACCGACTTCCAGCTGGCCGCCAGCAACGACTACACGGTGCCCGAGCTGAAGGTGAACTTCGCCCAGCTGGAGCAGCAGGCCCTGGCCAGCCGCCCGGAACTGCGCGAGCAGGACTACCAGGCGCGCATCAGCGCCGCCGAGACCCGCAAGGCCATGCTGCGCCTGCTGCCCGGCCTGGAGTTCTCCGCCGGCGGCCACTACGACAGCAACAGCTTCCTGGTGAACCAGAGCTGGGCCGACTACGGCGTGAAGGTCACCTGGAACCTGTTCAACGTGCTCTCCGCCCCGGCGGCCATCGACGTGGCCAAGGCCGGCCAGGACGTCACCGTGGCCCGCCGCCAGGCCATGTCCATGGCCATCCTCGCGCAGCTCTATGTGGCCAGTGCCAACTACGCGGAGGCCCGCCGGCAGTTCCAGACCAGCCAGCAATTGGCCGACCTGGACGGGCAGATCGCCGAGCAGTTGCGCAACCGCTACAGCACCCAGAGCATCGGCGAGCTGGAGCTGATCCAGGGCGAGCTGAACACCCTGCAGGCCCAGCTCAAGCGCGACCTGGCCTACGCCGACCTGCGCAACGCCTACAACCAGGTGTTCGTCAGCGCCGGTGTCGACCCGCTGCCCGGCTCCCTGCCGGACACCCGCCTGAGCACCCTCGCCAACGCCCTGGCCAGCAGCCAGGCGCGCCTCGAACAGGGCGACATCAGCCCGGCCAAGTAAGCGCCGGCGAGCCTGCCCGGTGGATCGTGCCCCTGCGATCCGCCGGGTGGGCCCGCATGCCTTCCTTCCTCTTCCTGACGATCCTGCGTCCGTCTTGTGAATCCACGAGTGTGATCGGCCTCGCGGATGGCCACCTGCGCCTGTCCGCCTTCCCGGGCTTTCTGCGAGCATGGGCGCCTGCTATTGCCGAGGTGCGCCGATGATCCCCGTTCCCAACCCCACCGTGTTCCTGATCATCGGGTTGATCTACCTGCTCGGCGTGCTGGCCGTGCCCGTGCTGCTGGCCCTGACGGCCTCCCTGTGCTGGCCGCGCTCGCGTCGGCATGTGCTGGCACGCCCGTGGCGCTACGGCTTGCTGACGCTGGTGATGCTGGTGCCGGTGGGACTGATGGGCGCTTTGTGGCTGCAGGAGCGCGAGTTCGCGGCGGAATTCGCCGCCCGCGAGGCGGCGCTCAACCCGCGCCTGGAGCAGCCGCTGACCCTGGGCGACCTGACCTTCCCGGCGGGCAGCCAGGTCAAGCTGGAAACCCTCGATCCGCTGGACTGGCAGGACCAGCCCCAGCCCCACGGGCTGGAGAGCCTGAAGGAGGCCGAGCTGCCCGCGCCCATGGCACTGCTCGGCTTGCAGGTGGACGCCCTGGACCTGCCGACCGGCTATGACTCCAGCCGCGTGCGCCTGGCCCGCGAAGGCCAGGTGGACGGGTGGCCCTGCGCCGCCGGGGAGTGGGTGGAGTTCCGTCGCACCCAGGAGGACCGCCTGAAGCCCGCCGGCTGGCACTTCGAGAGCTGCCCGCTGACCCCCGGCCACTCCGTGCAGGGTATCGACTGGCCGACCGGCACGACGCTGCGGCAGCTGGGCGAGCACTGGGTGCTGCGCAACGACGGCCCCGCCGACCTGCCGTTCGATGGCCTGCACTGGCTGTCCCTGGTGCTGGAGCTGGATGCCCGGCGCGAGCCGGTGCTCTGGGAGGGCGAGCTGGCCCGGCCGCTGGTGCTGGGTGGCTGGCACTACCCGGTGGGCACCCGCGTGCGTCACGAGGGGGATGGCCTGTCGCTGTTCAGCCCCACCGACCGGGCCGTGGCGGTCCGCGAGGCAGATGGCCTGAAGCAGGGCGCCGGTCGCTCGATCCTGCAGCGGCGCAGCGACGGCCAGGTGCTGAAGATGCCGGCCAACGACGAGGTGGGTGTCATCGACTGGATGGTCCTCGAATAGCCCCGGGGCCCCTTTCGGACCGGGCTTTCCGACCTTTCGCCCGCACCCGTCACTGGGTCCCGATTGCCCGTTGCAGCCAGCTCTGGGAGGGTAGCCGCTGCCCTGAGGCGTTGGAATTTTCGGGAGTCAGTCATGAAACTCGTTCTGCACTTCGACGGTTCTGTCGCGATCAATACCCTGCGCCAGGTGCTCCTGGCCGCTGGTGAAAACACCACCGTGCACTACGGGGCCGCCCACGGCCTGGATGCGGGGGCGCTGCTGTCGGTGGTGAGCGCCGCCGGCAGCGACCGCCGCCTGGTGCTCGGTTTCGACGGGGCCCGCGCCGAGACGCGCAACCTCCAGCAGGCGGTGAGCTTCGCCGGCCCGCACACGGCGGTGGAGATCAACGCCGCCCAGGCGGTTAACCCCGCTGCACTGCGCTCGACCCTGGCGGCGGCCGGTGATGGTCGCCAGGTGCGTGCCACCTTCACCGGCGGCCGCGCCAATGCCGAAGCTCTACTGGCCGCGCTGGGCGTGGCGGGTGAGCGGGTCGACATCGGCATCGGTGCCGCCCAGTCACTGGCCCCGGAAGCGCTGCTGGCGGCCCTGGAAGCGGCCGGTGACGGGCGCAACCTCGCCGTGGAACTCAGCGGCACGCAACCGGCCGCGCACCTGCTACAGGCGGTCGAGGCGGCCGGGGCGAGCACCGGCATCGTCATCGGTGGCGCCCAGGCCCTGACGGCGGATGAGCTGCGCGACACGCTGGGCGCCGCAGGCAACGGCCGCCACCTGAGCCTGGTGTTCAACGGCGGGCAGGCCGGCGAGACCGACCTGGCGAGCGTGGTGGCTGGCGCCGGCACCAACACCCTGGTGCGGGTGAACACTGCCGAGTCCCTGGACAGCGCCAGCCTGCTGGCCTGCATCGGTGCCACCGGCAACACCCGGCAGCTCTCGGTGGAATTCAACGGCGCCCTGCAGGCCGAGGTGAACCTGGCCCTGGCGCTGGAGGCAGCCGGGGTGAGCACCACCGTGGCGGTGAACACGGCCCAGGAGGTGGCCGAGCCCAGCCTGCTGGCTGCCTTCGAGGTGGCGGGCGACCAGAAGCGCTTCGACGCCGCGTTCAACGGCGCACAGCTGACACCGGAAGCCCTGCAGCGTTATGCCGGGGCCGCCGGCCAGCAGGTGACCCTGAGCATCGGCGGCGCCCATGCGCTGCCGCTGCCGGCGTTGCTGGAGGCCGTTCGCCTGGCAGCCTGACCGCTGGCTTGGCCGCACCACGAAGCCGCCTTGCCCTGATGGGCAAGGCGGCTTTTTTGTGGGCGGGCAGGAGGGGCGGGCTAGACCTGGAAACGCGATACCGAGGACTGCATGGCGGCGGCCACCTGGTCCAGCCGCTGGGCGGCTGCGGCCAGTTCGTGCATGGCCTCGGTGTTGCTGCGGGACATGTGGGCGATGAGTTCGACCCGCTGGGCCACTTCGCTGCTGGCCTTGGACTGCTCGCCGATGGTGTGGGAGATCTCGTCCACCACTTCGGCGGCCTTGTGGGCGCCCTCGCGGATCTCGCTGATGGAGCTGCCGGCCTGGGTGGCGAGGGTGACGCCGTCCTGCACGCGGGTGACGCCGGTCTGCATGCTGTTCACCGCCTGGTCGGTGCTTTCGCGGATGCGCGCGATCATGCCGGTGATCTCCTGGGTGGACTGGGCGGTGCGCGCCGCGAGGTTGCGCACCTCGTCGGCCACCACGGCGAAGCCACGCCCGGCCTCGCCGGCCCGGGCCGCTTCGATGGCGGCGTTGAGGGCCAGCAGGTTGGTCTGCTCGGCGATGCTCTTGATCACCTGGATGATGGAGTGGATCTCTTCGGACGAACGGCCCAGGGCGGTGATGGTGTTGGAGGAGCTGTTCACGGCCTCGGCGATGCGGTTCATGCCGTCCACCACGCCTAGGATGACCTGCCCGCCACTGCTGGCGAGGCCTTCGGAATGGGCGGAAATGCCTTGGGCGTTGCGCGCGTGGTCGGCGATCTGGGCGATGTTGGTGATCATCTGCTCCATGGCGGCGGCCATGCTGGCGGCGCTCTCGGCCTGCTGGTTGGCGCCGTCGACGATGCCCCGTGAGGTGTCGCTGAGGGTGGTGGCGGTGCCGCGCAGCTCTTCGCTCTCCAGGCGGATGCTGGCGATCATCTCGCGCAGGCTGTTCTGCATCTGGGCCAGGGCTTCCATCAGTTGGCCGGCTTCGTCGCGGCTTTCCACCTGGATGCTGTTGCGCAGGTTGCCCTGGGCGATGGCACGGGCCACGTCGATGGTCTTCTTCAACGGGCGCATGATGGCGCTCATCAACTGTGCGGTGGCGAGGCAGAGCACGACGCAGACCAGAACCAGCCCGCCCAACAGCCACCAGGCGGCGCTGTGTACGGCGTCGCTGGCAGTCTGGCGGGCCTCGTCGGCGCGGGTTTCGATCAGGGTGCTGAGCTTCTCGTTGCGCTCCTCCAGCTCGCTGAAAATGCGCTGGAAGTCGCTCAGCTGCGCGCGGCTCGCCTGGGGATCGCGCAGGGCGTCGTCCACCAGCTTGCCGGCTGCTGCGATGTAGGTGTCGATCAGCGGGCGCAGGTCGCGGATGGACTGGCTGAGCTCGGGACTCAGCGGCAGCTTGGCGTTCTCGTCCATGACCTTGCGGAACCACTGGCTATGCTCGCTGAAGTCGTTGCGCACCTGGCTGGCGGCGGCGTTGTCGCCCGGGGCGGCGACGAAGGCGGCGAGCACGTCGGCGCGCAGGGCGTCGTGCATCATGTCGCCTTCCATGTGGTTGCGCAGGGCCGTGACGCTCAGCTGGTTCTCGGCCAGTGCATCGGCGAGGCGGTTCTGCCCGAGCAGGCCGATGCCCCCCAGCAGTGCGGCGGCGAGCACGCTGATGACGCCCGATGCCACCAGTTTCTGACGGATGTTCATCCCCTTGGCCTCCCTTGCGAAGCGGATCGTTGGCTAAGCGTAGTTCAGTGTTGGCGGGCCAGCGTGCTCGCACCAGGGCCTTTGCGCGGCGTATTCTGGGCGCCCTTTTTCGCGGGTCGTCGTCATGCTGCAGATTTCCTCCAACGTCCAGATCCCCGACGACGAGATCGAACTGACCGCCATCCGCGCCCAGGGCGCCGGTGGGCAGAACGTCAACAAGGTCTCCAGTGCGGTGCACCTGCGCTTCGACAGCCAGGCCTCGTCGTTGCCGCCGTTCTACAAGGAACGCCTGCTGGCGCTGCGGGATGCGCGCATCACGGCCGATGGGGTGGTGGTGATCAAGGCCCAGCAATACCGGACCCAGGAGCAGAACCGTGCCGATGCGCTGGAGCGCCTGGCGACGCTGATCCGCGAGGCGGCGGTGGTGCAGAAGAAGCGCCGGCCGACGCGCCCCACCCTCGGCTCCAAGACCCGTCGCCTCGACGGCAAGAGCAAGCGCGGGGCGATCAAGGTCGGGCGCGGCAAGGTGGATTACTGAGCCGACCGGGCGACCCCGGGCAGGGGCCGCCCGGTGCGCTCAGCAGACCTTGGCGATGGCGGCGGCGAGGTCGCCGATGCGGCTGAAGTCCAGCCCGGCGACGTTGGCGCGGCCGGTGCCCACCATGTAGATGCTGAACTCGCTGCGCAGTCGCGCCACCTGCTCCGGCGACAGGCCGGTGTAGGAGAACATGCCGCGCTGCACGCCGATGTGGGCGAAGCGCTCGGCCAGGCCGTAGGGCTGCAGGGCTTCCACCAGGCCCCGGCGCAGGTCGGCGACGCGGCGGCGCATGCCCTCCAGCTCGGTGATCCATTCGGCTTTCAGCTTGGCGTCCTCGAGGATGGTGGCGACCACGGCGGCGCCGTGGGCGGGCGGGGTGGACCACAGGTTGCGCGCGTGGAAGGCCAGTTGGCTGCGGACGTCGGCGAGCTTCTCGGCATCTTCGGCGCAGACGATGAGGGCGCCGGTGCGTTCGCGGTAGAGGCCGAAGTTCTTTGAGCAGGAGCTGGTGACCAGCACCTCCGGCAGGTTTTCGGCGAACAGGCGCACGGCCCAGGCGTCGTCGTCCAGGCCATCTCCGAAGCCCTGGTAGGCGAAGTCGATCAGTGGCAGCAGTTCGCGGCGCTTAACCACCTCCAGCACCCGTTGCCAGTCGGCCTGGGCCAGGTCGAAGCCGGTGGGGTTGTGGCAGCAGGCGTGCAGCAGCACCACGTCGCCGACGGGAATGCGCTCGAAGGCCGCCAGCAGGCCTTCGACATCGAGACGGTTGGCGGCGTCCACGTAGGGGTAGTGGCTGATCGCGACGCCGACGGCGTTGAAGATGGTTTCGTGGATCGGCCAGGTCGGGTCGCTCAGCCAGACGCCACGGCCCGGCAGGTTGCGGGCGATGAACTCGGCGGCCAGGCGCAGGGCGCCGGTACCGCCCGGGGCCTGGGTGGTGCCAGCGCGACCGGCGCGCTGTACGGGGTTGCCGATGCCCAGCACCAGGTCCTGCAGCAGGCGGCCGAAGGCGGCGTCACCGTGGCCACCGACGTAGGTCTTGGTGGTTTCCAGCTCCAGCAGGCGCTGCTCGGCGTGCTTCACGGCGTGGGGAATGGGGGTGAGGCCGCGGGCGTCCTTGTAGACGCCGACGCCCAGGTCGAGCTTGTTGGGGTGGGTGTCCTGGCGGAAGGCGTCCATCAACCCGAGGATGGGGTCGCCCGGCACCCGGCCCACGGCGGCGAAGTGGCTCATTTGCGGCCCTCGGCGGTTTCGGCGATGCGGTCGGTGCGCGCGGCCATGATGAAGTCGTTGCGGTGCAGGCCCTTGGCTTCGTGGCTCCACCAGGTGACGGTGACCTTGCCCCACTCGGTGAGCAGGCCCGGGTGATGGCCTTCTTCCTCGGCGGCGGCGCCGACGGCGTTGGTGAAGGCCAGGGCGTGGCGGAAGGTGCGGAACAGGAAGACCTTCTCCAGCTGCATGATTCCGTCGCGGACTTCGATGTTCCAGTCCGGGATCTCCTTGATCAGCGTGGCCAGTTCGTCTTCGGAAACCAGCGGGGCGCCGGCGCGGCAGGCTTCGCAGTGGGCTTGGGACAAGGCGGTCATGGGGTTCTCCGTTGTTCGTTCGGCCGGCGTGGCTCGCCGGCTCCTTGAGTCTGGTTCGGTTCAGGCCGCCTTGGGCGGGAATTTCGGCGCGTGCAGGCCGAGGGCCATGGCCTGGTGGACCAGGGTCATGATGTCCTCGTGGGCCAGCTCGAACAGGCGCTTCAGCTCCGGCAGCACGAAGTACAGGGGTTGCAGGATATCGATCCGGTACGGCGTGCGCATCGCTTCCAGCGGGTCGAAGGCCTGGTGCTCGGGCTCGCTGGACAGCGAATAGACCGTCTCCTTGGGCGAGGAGAGGATGCCGCCGCCATAGATGCGGCGGCCCTGGGGCGTGTCCACCAGGCCGAACTCGATGGTCATCCAGTAGAGGCGGGCGAGGTACACGCGCTCTTCCTTGGTGGCCTTGAGGCCGAGCTTGCCGTAGGTGTGGGTGAACTCGGCGAACCAGGGATTGGTGAGCAGGGGGCAGTGGCCGAAGATCTCGTGGAAGATGTCGGGCTCCTGCAGGTAGTCCAGCTCCTCCGGGGTGCGGATGAAGGTGGCCACGGGGAACTGCTGGCTGGCCAGCAGCTCGAAGAACGTCTGGAAGGGGATCAGCGCCGGGACGCGGGCAACGCGCCAGCCGGTGGCGGCCTGGAGCACGCGGTTGATCTCGTCGAGCTGGGGGATGCGGTCGTGGGGCAGGGCGAGGCGTTCGATGCCGTTCAGGTAGTCCTGGCAGGCGCGCCCTTCGATCACCTTGAGCTGGCGGGTGATGAGGGTGTTCCAGACGGCGTGCTCGCTGTCCGGGTAATGGATGAAGCCGCTGTCGTCCGGCTCGCGGGCCACGTAGTGGGTGGTTTTCATTCGGCCTCCCAGGGCGCGACGTTGTTGTTGTGTTGACCCAGGGATACCGCGTTTCGGTGGGCTGGGGCGGTGCAGGAGGTCGGGCTGGATGGGGAGGCGGGGGTGTGTTTCGTAACGAATTCTTTACGATTTTGCCGGTGGCCGGTGTTTCGGCCTTGCTGGTGCGTCGAAGCGTCACATATTCTTGACGGAAAAATCGGGCAGGACGCTGATTTTCCCGGCACTGCCCCTGGTGTGCGCCTCTAAAAACGTAGGCGAGGCAGTCAGCGCAAGGCAAAAACAGGCGAAAAAGCGCAGTTTACGTGGTGTAAATGAGTACTTTGAGTCGGTTTTTAACGCAGCGATGACAACGCAGGTAGTTTTTGGAGGTGCACTGACAAGAGCCCGTTTCGGGGTGCCGCATGCGTATCAAAGTCCATTGCCAGAACCGCGTAGGGATCCTGCGCGACATCCTCAACCTGCTCGTCGACTACGGCATCAACGTCAACCGTGGCGAAGTGGGCGGGGACCAGGGCAACGCCATTTATCTGCTGTGCCCCAACCTCATCAACCTGCAACTGCAATCCCTGCGGCCGAAGCTGGAGGCCATCCCCGGCGTATTCGGCGTGAAGCGCGTGGGGCTGATGCCCAGCGAACGCCGTCACCTGGAGCTGAACGCCCTGCTGGGGGCGCTGGAGTTCCCGGTGCTGTCGGTGGACATGGGCGGCTCCATCGTCGCCGCCAACCGCGCGGCGGCGCAGTTGCTGGGCGTGCGGGTGGACGAGGTGCCGGGCATCCCGCTGTCGCGCTACGTGGAGGATTTCGACCTGCCGGAGGTGGTGCGGGCCAACAAGGCGCGGGTGAACGGCTTGCGCATCAAGGTGCGCGGCGACGTGTTCCTGGCCGACATCGCGCCGCTGCAATCCGAGCACGACGAGAGCGAGGCCCTGGCCGGCGCGGTGCTGACCCTGCACCGCGCCGACCGGGTGGGGGAGCGCATCTACAACGTGCGCAAGCACGAGCTGCGCGGCTTCGACAGCATCTTCCAGAGTTCGCGGGTGATGACGGCGGTGGTGCGCGAGGCGCGGCGCATGGCACCGCTGGACGCGCCGCTGCTGATCGAGGGCGAGACCGGCACCGGCAAGGAGCTGCTGGCCCGTGCCTGCCACCTGGCGAGCCCGCGCGGGCAGTCGCCGTTCATGGCGCTGAATTGCGCCGGGCTGCCGGAATCCATGGCCGAGACGGAGCTGTTCGGCTACGGCCCCGGGGCCTTCGAGGGCGCCCGGCCGGAGGGCAAGCTGGGGCTGCTGGAGCTGACCGCCGGCGGCACGCTGTTTCTCGATGGGGTGGGGGAGATGAGCCCCCGCCTGCAGGCCAAGCTGCTGCGCTTCCTGCAGGACGGCTGCTTCCGCCGGGTGGGCAGCGACGAGGAGGTGTACCTGGACGTGCGGGTGATCTGCGCCACCCAGGTGGACCTGTCGGAGCTGTGCGCGCGGGGCGAGTTCCGCCAGGACCTCTACCACCGCCTCAACGTGCTGTCCCTGCACATCCCGCCGCTGCGCGAATGCCTGGATGGGCTGGGGCCGCTGGTGGAACACTTCCTCGACTCGGCCAGCCGGCAGATCGGCTGCCCGTTGCCGACCCTGGCGCCCCAGGCCCTGGAGCGGCTGTCGCGCTACCACTGGCCGGGCAACGTGCGGCAGCTGGAGAACGTGCTGTTCCAGGCCGTCTCCCTGTGCGAAGGCGGCCAGGTGCGTGCCGAGCACATCCGCCTGCCGGACTACGGCGCGCCGCAGCCCCTTGGGGACTTCTCCCTGGAAGGCGGGCTGGAGGTCATCGTCGGGCGCTTCGAGCGGGCGGTGCTGGAGCGGCTGTTCGCCGACCACCCCAGCAGCCGGCAACTGGGCAAGCGCCTGGGGGTGTCGCACACCACCATCGCCAACAAGCTGCGGCAGTACGGATTGGGTCGGGAAGAGGCTTGAGCCGGCAGGCCGCTGGGGTTCCAGGCGGGGCAGCACAGGGCGTGTTCAACGGCCTGTTAGACCTTGGTGCAATGGTTGGGCCGGCGCTCGGGGGGTACAAAGGACGCGTCTGAATCTTGCGTGATCGGACACAAGCGTTTCTAGCATTCCCATCCCGGAATGAATTGGGCGGGCGACCAGATGGTCGCCCATTTTTTTGCCTGTGTTCCGGAGGTCGCGCGGTGCCAGCGCTGCCTAGAGCAGCACCGAATACCAGAACACCCGGCCAATGACGTTGATGTGCTCGGCCACTTCGGTGGCCTCGTAGCGTTCGTCGGGGTGTTCGTCGCTGTTGAAGCTGCGGATGCGCAGCCCGCCGCCGGGGAGGCGGTAGAGCAGCTTCACCCGCAGTTGCCCGTCGTGGTCGAAGGCGTACATGTCGCCGTCCTTGATGGTGCGCGAGCTGGTGTCCACGCCCACCGTGCTGCCGTCGGGCAGGACCGGTTCCATGCTGTTGCCGTTCACCGTCACGCAGGCCGCGCTGGCCGCGTCGATGTTCTTCTTGCGCAGCGAGTACTTGCCGAAGCGCAGCTTGCGCCCGGTGGTCTGCAGCACCACGGTGCTGCCCTTGCCGCCGGAAAGCTCCACTTCCTTGTAGAAGGGCAGTTCGACCTCGTCGGGGTCCAGCGGGGTGTCGTCGTCCCAGGACTCCACGGCGCCGGCCCAGTTGGCGTTCGCGCCGGACGGCGGCATGCGGGTGTCGAGCATGCCGCCGTGGCCTTCGGCGAGCCAGCGTGGGCTGACGCCGCAGACGGTGGCGATCTGCGTGGCAAAACTGGTCGCGCGCGACTTGCCACGCTCCAGATCGGAGATGGAGGCCTGGGTCATGCCAGTCGCCTGGGCGAGCTGGACCTGGCTGAGGTTGGCGTGCTTTCGCGCCGCCCGGATTCGGTCTTTGAGTTCCATGGGGCAGCAGATTAACGGTGCGCCTATTTCATTGCAAGCACCTATATATAGGTATTATTATATAAACCTGTGCTGCCCCGTTGCCGTGAACCGGTCGACGGGGCTTTTGTTTAGCCCCGCCACGGGGCATGGAAAAGGAGACAGCCCATGTTTAACAGCACCGAACAGGCCCTGGCCGTAGCGTATTGGATGGCTGAACACCGGGTGGGGCCTAAGTCGTCCACGGCGATGGCGATCGATGTGCTGCGCGAGCGTTTCGACACCCAGTTCGTCGAGCGCCTGCCCAGCGGCCTGAGCCCCCACGAATGGCAGGCCCAGGCCACCATGACGATCCGTTTCGCCCAGCGCCTGCTGGCCGACCATCCCCTCGAATTGGCCGTGGTTCAGGCCGAATACGCCCACGGGCGCGACTTCGTGCTGGCCATGGCGGCCCTGCGTGACTGGCTCAAGCCGCAGGCCGATTCGGCCGAGCAGCGTGCCGCCCTGGCACTGCTGATGCGCATGTTCCGCCGCCCGCCCCACAGCATCCGCGAGATCGAGCGCCTGACCGGCCTGTCCAAGAGCACCCTGCACCGCTGGGACCAGGATTGGCGCGCGCGCGTGGCCCTGAAACTGCGTGAAGCCCTGGCGCGCCTGGAGGCGCCGATGAGCCGTGCGGGGATTGTCGTGGCGCATTGAAAATATTTTTGAAAAAACAGGTTTTCCCATATTGACCTGTTGGGACGATAAAGGTAACCTAGCTCCAAGATCGAAATCAGACCATCAAGAGCCCGCCCACCAGCGGGCTCTTTCGTTTCCGGGCCCGGTCGATCATCGGGCCCTTTTCAAGGAGTCCCATCATGACCGAGCCCAGTGTCGCTGCGGCAATGGCAGGGGGGATGACCGGCGCGGGGTTGGCGATCCTGATCCCCAGCATCGATGGCAACGCGCTGATCGGAGGATTCGGCGGTGCCATCTTCTTCGTGGTGTTCGCCCGTGACTACAAGCCCCTGACCCGCGCCGGCTACCTGCTGGTGTCCTGGGTGGGGGGCTACTACGCCGCCGTCGAGGCGGTCAGTCGCGGGCTGGCCCAGACCAGCGGGGTGGTGGCCTTCGTGGCCGCCACCCTTTGCGTCACCGGGGGGATCGGGATGCTCGAATGGATGCGCGGCGGGCAGTTGCCCAACTGGCTGCGCACCTTGTTGCGCCGAGGCGCGGGAGGCCGCAATGGATGACCCGTTGGCCACCGCGACCCTCTTCGTCTGTTCGGCCATCTGCCTGCGGCTGATCACTTACCGGCGGCGCGGTTCGCGCTTCCGCCCCGGTGTTTCGCTCTGCGCCTACCTGATGGCGCTGTGCACCGGCAGCCAGGCCCTGAGCATCGCGGTCGGCCGCTACCCCGTGGGGCAGCTGTCTCCGTGGATGCTGGGGGTGTTGCTGATCCTGCTGGTCCTGGTCTTTAGGGCCCGCGGCAACCTCGCCCGCATCCTGCGCCTGGGCTGACGCCCGGCGCCCACCCGTTCCATCCCCGGCCTGGCCGGGCGGCCCCGGTCGCCCGCGCTGGGTCGTGCCCTGCATATAAAGGAGAACACCATGAGCATCACTGCCACGCGGCTGGATGTGGCGGCCATGCGCGAAGCGCTGCGCAGCCTGCTGGAGCTGCCGGCCGGGGCGCTGGTGGCCGCCGACCAGGCCGCTGCGCCGCCGGCGGGCCTGTACGCCAGCCTGCGCGAGCAGCAGTCCGCCGAGGTGGGCGTGTCCCGCCGCGAGTTCAACGGCAATGGCGAGCGGGAAACCGTCTTCACCGCCTGTGAAACCACCTTCCACCTCATCACCCATGGCCCCGGGGCGCTGGATCTGGCGCACGACGCGCGTTCGATCCTGCAGTCCAGCCGGGCCCTGGACAGCTTGCGCCGGCTGGGCGTTGCCATGCCGCGCATGAAACCCATCGACAACCTGTCCGCCGTCGAGGCGGGCGTGGCCAAGGAGCAGGCCCGTCTGGAACTGGTCCTCGCCCACGGCCACCAGGTGGTCCTGGAACAGAAACGCATCGCTTCCTCGGTGGTGACCGCCCACACCGATACGGGCCTCACCGCCACCCTTACAGTGAATCCAACGGAGACCTGATATGTCCCTTCCGCTTTCGCAGATCGTCAACGTACAACTCAACGTTCAACCGGTGGCCAGCCCGCGCCGTGACTTCGGCCAGCTCGCCCTGTTCACCCCCGTGGCCGGCAACGTCTTCACCGACGCCGCCACCCTCTACATCAGCTGCGCCAGCCAGGCCGAGGTGGAAGCCGCCTTCGGCAGCACCTCCCAGACCGCCCTGGCCGCCAGCGCCTTCTTCGCCCAGAGCCCGCGACCCAAGCAACTGCTGGTGGCGCGCTGGCTGAAGAACACCCGCAACGTGCCGGCGGTGAAGGCCGCCCTCAACGGCACGCCGCTGGTGGCCACCCTGGACCAGCTCAAGGCCATCAGCGCCGGCCAGTTCTCGGTGACCGTGGACGGCGTCCGCCAGGACGTCACTGGCCTGAACTTCAGCGCCGCCAGCGACCTGCCGGCCATCGCCGCGCTGATCGACGCCAAGCTCACCGCCCAGGCCGTCAGCTGCCGCTATGACGCCGTGGCCAACCGCTTCATCCTCGAAGCCGACGTCGCCGGCCAGGCCAAGTCCGTCGGTTTCGTCCAGGACCTGGGCGCCACCGGCACCTACCTGGGTGGCCTGCTGCGCCTGGAGAACGGCATGGCGCAGAAGGTCGCCGGCCGCGATGCCCTGGTGCTGGCTGCGCAGACCCTGCCCGAGGCCTTCACCGCGCTGCTGGAGGTCAACTCCGGCTGGTACGCCGCCACCGTCGCCGCGTCCCTGACCGATGACGAGATCGAACAGGCGGCCGCCTGGGTACTGGCTGCGGACAAGAAGGTCTTCGGCGTCACCACCCAGAACCCCAGCCACCTGGAGAATGTGCCGAGCAACCCGTTCAAGCGCCTGAAGGATCGCCAGAGCTACCGCACCGTCGCGGTCTACGACAAGAACGACCCCTACGCCGTGGCCAGCTGGCTGGCGCGCGCGCTGTCGGTGAACTTCGCCGCCAACAACTCCACCCTGACCATGAAGTTCAAGCAGTTGCCGGGCATCAGCGCCGACAACCTGACCCTCACCGAAGCGGACAAGTGCCGGAAGCTGGGCCTAAACTTCTACACCTACTTCGACGAGTCGGCCATGGTCGCCGAGGGCACCGTGATCGGTGGCCGCTTCTTCGATGAAGTGCACATCCTCGACTGGTACGTCGACGCGGTGCAGAAGGAGGTCTTCGCCACCCTCTACCGCTCTTCGAGCAAGGTGCCGCTGACCGACGCCGGTGTGGCGCGCCTGCTGGCCGCCGTGCGCAAGGTCTGCCGCGAGGGCGTGAACAACGGTGCCTTCGCCCCCGGTGTGTGGAACGGCGACCCCTTCGGCAACCTGGTCAGCGGCGAGCGCCTGGACGAGGGCTACTACGTCTGGGCCGACAGCGTCGACAACCTGTCCACCTCCGACCGCGAGCAGCGCAAGGCGCCGCCGATCCAGGTGGCCCTGAAGATGGCCGGCGCCGTTCACTCCGTGGACGTGCTGGTCAACTTCGACCGCTGATCCCGACCCACCCAACGTTTTCCGGCCCCCGCGTGGGGCCTTTCTATTTCCGGAGATTTTCCATGGCTATCTACGACCAGAAACAACTGTCCGTCCTGATCAACGGCTACGAGATCAGCGACTGGGGCGCCGGCGCCGATGTCCTCAAGCTGGCTTTCACCGCCGAATCCGGCTCCATGAAGATCGGCAGCAACGGCACCGGCGTGTTCGTTGCCAACAACGACCGGTCCGCGACCCTCACCCTGAAGCTCAAGCAGCACTCGCGTGACAACAAGTTCCTCAACAGCCTGCGCCTGCTGCAGGAAGGCAACCTCAAGGCCTTCACCCCGCTGACCCTGGAAATGCGCGACCTGCTCAACGAAGACCTGATCAGCGCCACCCGCGGCTACTTCACCAAGCGTCCCGAGGTGACCCGTGGCAGCGAGGCCAACGACACCACCTGGACCATCGTCTTCGAGCGCGCCAACGTGAACCTGGAACAAGGAGTCGCCTGACCATGAACGCCGAACATCGCATCAACCTCGACGGCTTCGACTACGTCATGCGCCCGGCCAACGCCATGCCGGCCTGGAACGCCCTGAAGAAGGCCGCGCGCCTGCTGCAGGGCGTGGAGATCAAGCGCGGCGAGGGCGGCGACAGCCTGGCCATCGGCGCCATCCTGGCCAACCTGGGCGATCCGGTGGTGGCGGAGATCGAAGCGCTGGTGATCCAGCAGACCAACGTGCAACCGGCCGACGGCGCGGTATTCCGCCTCGCCGACCGCGCCGAGGCGCACTTCAACCAACACCGCGGGCACCTGGTGCCGCTGCTGGTGGAGGGGGTGAAGTACCAGTTCGCCGATTTTTTCGCCGCCGCCGCGCCAGCCCTGTCGGCGATTCTGCCGGGACCGGCCAAGGCGGAGTGACCGACTGGTTCCTGTTCACCCCTGTCATGCGCCAGCTCTGCACCCTGCACGAGCTGCGCGCGCTCTACACACTGGCCGACCTGTGCGACTTCCATGACGCGATAGCCGAATGGGACGACGCACAGCGTCAGGCCCACGAGAGGCAGGCCAATGGCAATTGAAATTGGAATCCAACAACTCAGCACGCAGTTCGCGCTGGGCCTGCAGCAGATCACCAACACCCTGAAGCAGGAGCTGAACGTCATCAGCAACACGCTGGTGCAGGAGATCAGCGTGGTGAACCACCTCAGGCAGAACGTCGAGGTCACCCGCAACACCCTGCTCTCCAGCAACAAGGCCCACTACACCTACATCGAGACCCTCAACCAGGTTCAGGGCAAGGCGGCGCAGGTCGAGGGCAGTACCTCCAGGATCGGCGGCGCCATTTCCCAGGTGTCCTCCAAACTCTTCGACTTCGTGCAGTCCTCCCTGGGCAGCCTGAAGGACCTCAAGGCCGGGCCGGATGCCCTGGGCGTCGTCACCGACGAGCAGGCCCAGTCGGCCAAGGACTACCAGACGTCCATGGAGAAACTGGACAAGGTGCTGGACGGGGTCAAGACGCGGGTCGGCCTGGGCCTCGCCCCGCAACTGTCATTCCTGGCGGACCGCTTCCTCGCGGTGGTGGACGCCAACAAGGAGCTGATCACCGAGGGGCTGCAGAAGACCATGACGCTGGTCGCCGAAGGCCTGGATGCGGTCTACAACTTCGGTCGCGCGCTGGACTTCGTGGTCAGCGGAACCGTCGGTTGGGACAACGCCCTGATGATGCTCGGCACGGCCCTGCTCTGGGTCGGCCGCGCCAGCCTGATGGCCTTCGCCACCAACCCCATCATGTGGATCATCGCCGCCCTGGTGGTGGTGATCGCCCTGGTGGACGACTTCATGACCTACCTGGACGGCGGCGAGTCGGCCTTCGGTGGCGTCTGGGAGCCGCTGGTGAAGGGCTTCAAGGAAGTCGGCGCCATCCTGGCGGACATGAAGGCGCAGTTCGACGCCTTCTGGGCGGAGAACGGCGAGACGGTGATGGCCTTCGCCGACGGCCTGATGATGTTCATCGGCGCGGGCATCAGCAACGTCATCAACCTGTTCAAAGGCTTCTTCGCCTTGCTCAGAGGAGATTTCGACGGCGTCAAGGAGGCGTTCGGCGGGATATTCGAAGGCTTGGCCACGCAGTTCGAAGTGATCTGCAGCCTGTTCTCCTGGGAGCCGTTGCTCAACGGCATCGCCGCGGTAGAGGCCGTGCTGAATGGGCTGAAGGCACGGTTCATGGCTCTCTGGGGGGAAATCAGCGAGTCGGCGATGGTCTTCGCCGACGGCCTGGTGGTGTTCATCGGCGCGGGCATCAGCAACGTCATCAACCTGTTCAAAGGCTTCTTCGCCTTGCTCAGAGGAGATTTCGACGGCGTCGAGGAGGCGTTCGGCGGGATATTCGAAGGCCTGGCCACGCAGTTCGAAGTGATCGGCAGCCTGTTCTCCTGGGAGCCGTTGCTCAATGGCATCGCTGCGGTAGAGGCCGTGCTGAATGGGCTGAAGGCGCAGTTCATGGCCTTCTGGACGGAGGGCAGCGAGTCGGTGATGGCCTTCGGCGAGGGCCTGATGGTCGTCATCGGCGCCAGCATCAGCAATCTCTTCAATCTGCTGAAAGGAATCTTCGCCCTCATCATTGGCGACTTCGACGGCCTCAAGCAGGCCTTCAACGGCTGGTTCGAAGGCGTGGCAGCGCAGTTCGAGGTGCTCAGCGCCGGGTTCAAGAAGGTCGCCGGCATGTTCGGCTTCGGTGGCGACAAGGAAGGCGCGCCCGAGGCGGCCAAGGAGTCGCCGGGGATGTTCTCCGGCGTGGCCAACCTCTTCGGCTGGAACAGCACCGACGACCAGGCCGCCACGGCACCTCGCCTGGTGGAAGGCGCCAGCCAGTTCACGGCTGGTGTGCAGGATGCACAGAGCCGCGCGGCGCTGGGCGCCGGCGTCGGCGCCGCCGCCCTCGTGGCGCCGGTGAGCAACAACAGCTTCAACCAGTCGGTCACGGTCCACGTGAGCGGAGACAACCCCCAAGCCATCGGACGGGAGGTCGCCGAGCAGGTGGCCTCCAACCAGCAGCGCCTGGCCACCCACAACAACCAGAGTGACATCAGACAGTGAGGTGAATCGATGGTCATGCTGATCAACCGCCGCATCGGCACGATGAGGCTCGATGCGGTCATCAACGAAACCCACACCGCTGAACTCAAGATCACCGAAAACCCGGTGGAGAGCGGCGCCAACATTGCCGACCACGCCTATGCGCAGCCCCGCACATTGAAGATCAAGGGCATCGTGGTCGAGCATTACGACCCCCTGGCGGCCCTGGCCGCCGAGGTCACGCCGGGGCTGCGCAGCAGTGTCGACTTCGTCGACGAGGTGAAGCCGGGGATCCTGGCCAACCTGACCCGGCAGGCCCGCAATCGGGCCCAGCGCGAGCTCAAGAGCTGGCTCAAGCCCCAGGTGGATACGCCCAAGGCCCGGCCCCTGGCGCCCTGGATGCTGGAGTACCAGCCGCTGTCGCGCTTCGACAGCTCGCCCAGCCAGTCGCGCCTGCAACAGGTCTACCAATGCCTGCTGGACACCCAGAAGGCCGGTGAGCTGCTGCAGGTGCAGACCGGTTTCTACCTGTACAAGAACATGCTGCTCACCACGATTTCCGCCGTGCAGGCCATCGATGGCGCCATCGAGCTGGACCTGACCCTGCGCGAAGTCCTGGTGGTGGACACCCGCGTCATCAACGGCGTGGTCACCCCGGCGGCCGGGACCAAGCGCTCCGGCCGCTCCCAGTGCCAGGCAGCGGAGAAGAAGTCCAAGGGCAAGACCACGCCCAAGACCAAGAAGCGCAATGAGAGCTTTGCGCATGCGGTAGGCAGGACGGTGTTCTCATGAAGCAGATCCCCATCAGCAGCGACCCGCTGCAGGAGCAGAGCTTCGAGTTCGCCGGCTACCGCCTGCGCCTGACCCTTCGCTACAACAGCATCGGCGACCACTGGGCCATCGACCTGCTGGACGAGGCCAAGGGCACCTGGCTGGCCCAGGGCCTGACGCTGGTGACCGGCGTGCCGATGCTCTGGCGCAGCACCCTGCCGTTCTTCCTCTGGCTGGAGGATGTCAGCGGCGTCGGCCTCGACCCCATCGGCGGCGATGACATGGGCAGCCGCTGCCTGCTCCACATCGGCGAGAAAGCGGAGGTGCAGCCATGAGGCAGTTCGGCCGGCGTTACCGCCTGATCCTCGGTGCTGACCAGGAAGGGCTGGTGATCGACAGCCTGCGGGTGGCCTTCGACTTCACCAAGAGCATCGACAACAAGCCCAACCCGGGGACGATCCGCGTCTGGAACCTCAACCCCGAGCACCGCGAACAACTGCAGGATGGCACCCTGCGCAAGGCCTGGCTCTGGGCCGGCTACAGCGAGCTGCGCCTGCTCTACGCCGGCGACATCGCCGAGGCGGCGGTGGAGCGCAAGGACCTGGACAACATCACCGTGCTCACCTGCGCCACCGGCGCGGTGGATTACCGCGAGGCGCGCATCAGCCGTTCCCTCGCCGCCGGCAGCACCGCCGACGACCACGTCAAGGCAGCGGTGCAGTCGATGAAGTCCACCACGCCGGGGCAGATCACCCTGCCCAAGCAACGGCCCCTGCCGCGCGGCAAGGTGCTGGTGGGGCTGAGCCGCGACGTGCTCAGCCAGGTGGCGGCGGAGCAGGGCGCCGACTGGTCCATCCAGGACGGCGAACTGCTGCTGTTGCCCGCCGGCAACGTGCTGGACGACCAGGCCGTGTTCCTCTCCCAGGAAACCGGCCTGATCGGATCACCCAAGGAAGTGGAGGGCGGCCTGGAGCTGACCTGCCTGATCGACCCGGCACCCCGGGTCGGTGGCACGGTGCGGGTGAAGTCCATCGAGCCGCGCTTCGACGGCGACTACAAGATCGTCAGGATCATCAGCAAGGGCGACGTCATGGAGAAGGACTGGTTCTGCGTGCTCACCGTGAGCAAGGGCGAGTTCCAGCCGGCCGGCGGCGCCAAGAGCAAATCCGGAGGCAAGAGCAATGGGTAACTACGACTGGCAGACCCCCTCGACCGAGGTCGCCATGGGCACCGCCCTCGACACCCGCATCAAGCGCCTGCACACCGCGCTGCCGGGGCGCATCGTCGCCTTCGATGCCGCCCGCCAGGTGGCCAGCGTGCAGCCGATGATCGAGCAGCAGCTGATGGATGGCTCGCGCCAGCCCCTGCCGATGCTGCCCGACGTGCCGGTGCAGTTCCCCCGGGGCGGCGGCTTCGTGCTGACCTTCCCGGTCAAGCCGGGCGACGAGTGCCTGCTGGTGTTCAACGAGCGCTGCATCGACGGCTGGTGGCATTCCGGTGCTTCCAGCGAACCGCTGGACTACCGCCAGCACGACCTGTCGGACGCCGTGGCGGTGATGGGCATCAGCTCGTTGCCCCAGGTGGTGCCGGCCTTCGCCACCGACGCGGTGGAGCTGCGCCGGCTGGACGGTTCGGCCTACGTACGCCTGGACGAGGGCGGCACCCTGACGCTGGACGGCGCCAAGGTGCTGATCAAGTGCCCGGTGGTGTTCGAGGCCGGCATGACCGGCAAGGGCGACGTGGTGTCCAGCGGCATCAGCCTGGAACGCCACCTGCACGGCCAGGTCATGGCCGGCCCGGCCGTCACCGGCGTGCCGCAATGAGGACACGACTATGAGAGTGAGACGAATAGACAAGGACGGCGACTGGACCTTCGGCCAGGGCCGCAACAACTACGCCGACGGCGGCGAATGCGTGGCCCAGCGTGTGTGCACACGCCTGCGTTCCTTCCAGGGGGACTGGTTCCTCGACCTGGAGCATGGTCTGCCCTGGCTGCCCCGCATGGAGCGGCCGGCGGACCTGGCGCAGATCGAGGTGGACATCAAGCGCTGCATCCTCACCACCGAGGGGGTGAGCGAGATCCTCGACTTCCAGCTGGACGTCACCCCCGACGACCGGCGCCTGGCCATCGGCGTCACGCTGCGCGACAACCTCGGCAATGACCTGAGCACCCGCGTCCAGCGCTGATCGGCCGCCGCCGTCAAACCGAAGCCCCACCTCGCGTGGGGCTTTTTCTTTGGAGAACCAACATGGGACAACTGACCAACAAGGGCTATGTCGGTGTACGCCTGGACAGCATCCTTGCGGAGCTGGACCAGGGGTTCCGAGCCATCTATGGCAACGACATCGACCTCGCGCCCGACAGCCCCGACGGGCAGATGCTCGGGCTCATCGCCCAGGTCCGTGCGGACCTGGAGGAGCTGGGCGAGGTCATCTACCGCGCCCTCGATCCGGACCACGCCAGTGGCGACTGGCTCGAACAGCGGGTCGCCTACGCCGGGCTGACCCGGCGCCAGGCGCGCTACAGCTACCTGCGCGGCACCGCCCTCACCGGGCGTGCCGGCACCCAGATTCCCGCCGGCGCCGTGCTGCGCGACGCCAACCGCGGGCGCTGGCTGCTCACCGCCGACGTCACCCTGGGTGTCGACGGCTCCGCCCGCGCTGACCTGCGCAGCGAAGAACTCGGCGCCTACAACCTGCCGGCCAACAGCAGCCTCACCCTCGAGACCCTGGTGCTGGGCTGGGACACCGCCACCACCCAGGCCCCGGCCGAAGTGGGCGCCGAGGAGGAGACCGACGCCGAGCTGCGTGCGCGCTTCTTCCGCAGCCGCGCCCGCCCGGCGCAGAACAGCCTCGATGGCCTGGTGGCCGCGCTGCTGCAACTGCCGGACGTGCGCCAGGTGGTGGGGCTGGAGAACACCGGCCCGACCCCGGACGCCGACGGCGTGCCGGGCCACAGCCTCAACCTGATCGTCGATGGCGGCGAGGAGCAGGCCATCGCCCATGCGATCTTCCAGCGCAAGCCGGCGGGCACCGGGCTCATGGGCCAGCAGTCGCGCACCGTGGTGGACGGGCAGGGCATGAAGCGCCTGATCCGCTTCGACCGCCCGGCGGTGGTGGACTGCAAGGCCTTCGTCCAGCTGCGGCGCGACGCCGAGTTCACCGCCATCGACGTGGCGGCGATCAAGTCGCAACTGGCGCAGCTGGATTTCCGCATCGGCCAGGACGTGCAGCTGTCGCGGCTCTACAGCCCGATCAACACCGTCCAGGGCTTCTGGGTCGAGCAGCTGAAGATCAGCCGCCGCAGCGGCACCCCGGCGGCGGATAACATCGCCATCGGTGTGCGTGAGCGGGCGCGGTTCGCCCCGTCCGACATCGAGGTGGTGGTGCTATGAGCTATGACCGCCTGCTGATCTGGCAATACCAGGGCAAGTCCCGGGCCGCCGCCACCGCCGAACTGCTCTCGCGACAGTTCGGCGACACCTGGCAAGGCCTGTCGAGCCTGCCCGACGCGCTCGACATCGACCGCGCGCTGGGCGCCAACCTCGACCTGGTGGGCAAGCACGTCGGCCAGAGCCGCGTGCTCAACGGGCTCGCCCCGCGCAGCCTGTTCGGCTTCCACGAAGTCCCCGGTGCCCGTGGTTTCGGCACCGGCAAGTGGTACCGCATGGGCGATCCGCTGGAAGAGTCGGCGGTGCTGGATGACGACGACTACCGCTTCCTCATCCGCTGCCGCATCGCCCGCAACTACCAACTCGGCACCGTCGACGACATCAGCGCAGCCCTGCGCTTCATCTTCGACAGCGAGAGCCTGGTCTTCGACCAGTACGACATGAGCCTGACCGTGGTCATCCGCAGCGACCAGGTCAGCGACTTCAAGCGCTATGCGCTGAACACCCTGGACATCCTGCCGCGACCGGCGGGTGTCCGTATCCAGTTCTACGTCGCTGTGCCCCAACGGGCCTTCGGCTTCCGGGGCGCCGCCGGCGCACTCGGCTTCAACCAAGGAAAATTCGCGAGGTTCCTATGACGCATTACTCCCGTCCTGACGAACTGGTCTTCGCATCCGGCGCCAAGCCGGGCGAGGTCCAGGGTTTCCCCGACATTCCCCGTGGCTGGGGCGTGGCCTACGACCAGACCGCCGGCATCCCGCCGATGGAGTGGTTCAACGCGCTGTTCAAGCGCGGTGACGAAGGCCTGCGCTACCTGCTGCAACGCGGCATCGCCGACTGGTCGGCCACCGAGGACTACCCCGTGGACGCCCACGTTCAGGAGGGGGGTAAGGTCTGGAAGGCCAAGGTGGCAAACCTTGGCAAGCGGCCGTCGGTCAACCCCGGCGAATGGGTGGAGACGGCGCTGACCCGTGAGGCGTTGAAGGCCTTGATTCAGGAGCAACTGGGCAAAAGCCGTGTGCGACTTGCTACGACCGGTAATCTTGGCCTCAAGGGGTTGGAGATGATTGATGGCGTAGTGCCGTTTGCTGGTGATCGAGTGTTGGTTAAGGATCAGATTATCGCTTTGCAGAACGGCATCTACATAGCCGCCTCTGATACTTGGATTCGTGATGCAGATGCAGATGCGGCCATTAACGTTACGCCAGGAATGTTCGTTTCAGTCGAGCACGGCGCCGTCAATGCCAACTCGGTTTGGCAGTTAGCGACTGATGAAACTCTTGCCTTAGGCACTTCTGGGTTGGTGTTTGAGTGTGTTGCGAGGAAAGCAGATGCTGCAGTGGGGAGTTTCAATCGAGTCACAGTCGGGAAACGCGGTGAAGTGCTCGGCGGTTCACAATTTATTAAATTCGACCCAGAGCAGAAATTTCCTGTCCAAGTGCATCGAAAAAATCTACTGATCAACGGGGACTTTAACATTTGGCAGCGCGGAACCAGCATCACATCGAGCGCACCCTACGGCATCATGTATACAGCAGACCGTTGGCGGGTGAATCCAGGCACCGTGGGATCTGTGGCCGTTACACGACAAGTATTTAAGCTCGACCAGATAGAGGTAGCAGGCGAGCCGACTTACTTTGCTCAAGTCGTTACGTCGGGTGGCAGTAACTTAAATTTCCGCCAACGCATAGAAAGCGTAAAAACTTTGGCGGGGAAAAAAGTTGCTGTCAGCTTTTATGCCAAAGCTAACAGTGATGTACGCATTGATGTATATCTCAGCCAATTTTTTGGTACGGGTGGCAGTCCCAGTGCGAGGGTTGATTTAATAAATCCGATTAACCTGAGTGCGACTTGGCAGAGGTTCATACTGATCTATGACCTGCCATCAATATCAGATAAGGCTCTCGGTAGTAATGGAGATGACTGCCTTGAACTGCTTTTCTTTAGGCCTGTAACTAATCTCACGTTTAGCCTCGCTCAAGTTCAAGTAGAAGAAGGCCAGGCCGCTACCTCGTTCGACCGCCGTTCGTTGGCAGAGGAACTAGGGCTTTGCCAGCGCTACTTCGAGAAGAGCTATGATCTCAGTGATGCGCCGGGCACTCTTACACGTGCAGGAGCTGCTCTTTGTCAAAGTCAGGCGAGTGGCGCAGTCGGATCTTCATTCAATATCTGGTTTAACGTTCGCAAACGGGTTGCCCCTGCAATTACCGCATATAACCCGGATATCTCTAATATGCAAATTCGCAACACATCTGCTTTCGTGGACTGTTCTTCCACATCTTTGGGGAACATTGGTCAAACCTGTTTCTCTCTGAATTTCATGCTGCCATCTTCCGGTGCCGTTAATCAAAATTTGCAGGTCCACTGGACTGCAGACGCCGAGCTATAAGGGGTTCGAAATGTACAAGCTCACCGACAGTCCTGATGTGATTCAACTACTTAGCGGAGTGTTTATTCCACGTGCTCATCCATTGTGGGTGGAATACGAGGACTGGCTAGCTGATGGCAATGAGCCGGAGCCGTTCGAAACACTCAATATCGTCGAGTTGGGCCTAATCGCAGCAATTGACTCTGCTGCAGATGCCGCCCGTAATTCCTTCGTTGTCGATCCGTTACGCGCCCTGGAGTACGAAAAGACTGCAACTGACGCCCGGACTTTTGCTGAGGCTGGGTATCCGTCCGACTCTGTGCCCCGCAGTGTGTCCGCGTGGGTAAACAACGGGCGCAGCGCTCGCCAAGCCGCTGAGAGCATTCTTCTCCGGGCCGCTGCCTACACCGATGTTCTGTATCGGATTCGTGAACTGCGCCTGCAGGCTAAGGAGTCGGTCCGCGCTGCTATTGCGGCCGGTGGCGCGGAACATGCTAAGGCGGTAGCCGCCGAGGCGATCGCCGCAATCAGGATCATCGCAAAAGGAGACGAAAGCACCGGCCGCTAGTTTTTTAGAAACCAGCCCGCCCCACGCGGGCTGGGCGTTTCAACCTGAGCCATGGCGAGCATCGATTCGTGATCGGCGGGGCGTTTGCCCCTCCTTTGTTCCCGAGCGCCAGCCCCCTTCCAGAGCGGGCCGCGCTCAATCGCCGGCCGTTGCGCCGGTGATTTTCTAGCCACGAATCGAATGAGGTTTTACCCATGACTCAATACAAACGTCCTGACGAGACGGTCTTTGCATCCGGCGCCAAAACCGGAGAAGTCGAGAATTTCCCCGACATCGCCCGAGGTTGGGGCGTGTCGTTCGACCAGACCAACGGCATCCCGCCGATGGAATGGTTCAATGCGCTGTTCAAGCGCAATGACGAAGCCCTGCGCTACCTCCTGCAGCGGGGCATCGCCGAGTGGTCGGCGACCGAGGATTACCCCGTGAGCGCCCACGTGCAGGAGAGCGGCAAGGTCTGGAAGGCTAAGGTGGCAAGCCTGGGCAAACAGCCGTCGGTCAATCCCAGCGAATGGGTGGAGACGGCGCTGACGCGTGATGCGTTGAAGGTGTTGATCCAGGAGCAGAACTTCGCGCCTATCTCGTCGCCAGCGCTTTATGGCAATCCGACTGCACCGACTCCGGCTCAGTTTGATAATGACAGCAGCATCGCGACAACAGAGTTCGTCCAGCGTGCGATGGGAGGGTTTGGAAGGACTTTCTCTTATGGCACGGCGGGGCAAAAAATTAGTAGTGATCGTATTAATTCATCAATAAATCTATATGGCAGTTGCACGGATATAACACTCCCGCTTTCAGCCTCGGTTCCGGCTGGAAGTGTTGTTCATATCAGTGCAGTATCGCTGAGCTGTTATGTAAAGTCTCAAGGGTCGGATAGTATATTTGCAAATTCGGCTAATCAAGCATTAACTAGTGCTGCCATTGGGGATGGTGATTCCGTTACCTTTGTTTCTGCCGGTGGTAATCGTTGGCTCATGTATGGTGTAGGTGCTCTTAGGTACGCGAGTTCATTTGGTTCTAGTCTCTCTGCTAGCGGATACCAAAAATTTCCCAGTGGATTGATTTTACAATGGGGGGCGGGTGCTTCAATGCAAGATGGTACGCATCAGATAACATTCCCGATTGAATTTCCGACCACCTGTCTTGGTGTTCATGGAACTCATGTTGGTTCGGGATTGGCGGCAATTATAGAGCAGATTTATACTCGATCTAAAACAGGGGTAACTGTTAAGATTTTCAATCACTACGGCACGACGGACGCTTGGTGGCTTACCTGGTTTGCGATTGGGTTTTGAGGAGGTGTTATGAAATTCAGTAAGTCAACTGGATGTTTTTATCCTGATGAAATTCAATACTCACTCTTGCCGAGTGACCTGATTGATGTTTCGGAAGAAGATTTTAAAGTCGCTATGGCACGAAATCCAGATGAAGTGTTCGACGTTGTCAATGGTCGAGTCGTCGTCGCCATGAAGCCAAGTCCGACTGTTGACGCAGTAAAGGCATCTCAGTGGGAAAAAATTAAAGCTGTACGTGAGAGGCGTAAAGGAGACGGGATAAAAATTGGAGATAAATGGCTCCACAGCGATACCGAAAGTCGCATGCAACATCTGGCTCTTAAAGACCAGGCCCGTGATTTGCTTGCCGCTGGTGGAGCAGAAAACGATGAAATTGTCATCCTAGGAAAGCCGTTGCATTGGAAGACAATGGATGGCTCATTCATTGCGGTGACAGTGCAGTTAGCTTTCGATGCTGTGTCTGCTGCTGTTGATCTTGATGCAAGGCTGTTCGAGGTCGCGGAATCGCATCGTGCTGCATTGGAGGTTGCACCTGATCCTGCTACCTATGACTTTTCGGGCGGTTGGCCTGAAGCCTTTGGTGACCAAGAGGCATGAAGCTATGTAGTTGGAAATTGGCTGATGACTAGTCAGGGCTAAATGGGTGGACATATGCCCAATCCTAGCGAGGCTATTAATGACTGAGTTTGATGTTATACCCACCAACGCCCGTTTAAATGCGGGCGTTTTCGTTTCCACCTTCGATAGTGTTTTCTCCCGCTTCTCCCTCACCACCCCCACCCGCCAATCCGCCTTCCTCGCCCAAGCCGCCCACGAGTCCGCCGGTTTCACCCGGCTGACCGAGAACCTCAACTACAGCGCCACCGGCCTGGCCGCTACCTGGCCGGCTCGTTTCCGGGGTGCGGATGGGCAGCCCAATACGCTGGCCCGCGGCCTGCACCGTCGGCCCGAGGCGATTGCCAATGTGGTGTATGCCAACCGCATGGGGAACGGCCCCGAGGCTTCCGGAGACGGGTGGCGGTACCGGGGCAGGGGGCTGTTGCAGATCACCGGTCGGGCTCAGTACCAGCGTTGCGGTGCGGCGCTGGGGCTGCCTCTGGTGGAGCAACCGGATCTGCTCGCCCAGCCGGAGCCGGCCGTGCTCTCGGCCGCCTGGTTCTGGCAGGTGAACGGGCTGAACGAACTGGCGGATGCCGGGGACTTCGAGGCCATCACCCGGCGCATCAACGGTGGGCTCAATGGCCTGGCTGAGCGTCGGGTGCTGTGGGCGAAGTTCCGGGAGGCACTGGCATGAGTGCCTTCCTTTCTAGCCGCTGGCTGGCCTGGGGGCTGTGTGCCCTCGGGCTGGTCGGGTTCGGCGTCTGGATGGCGGGGCAGTTCTACCGGCCCCGGTTGGACGAGGCCCGTGCGCAGTTGGTTGCGTTGCAACAGGCCAATCAGGCCAATCGCCTGGCGTTTCTCAAGCAGGGCGAGGCGATGGCCGAACTGGAGCGCCAGGGACGTGCGCGCAGCGAGCGCGCCGAGGCGGCTGTTGCCGAGGCGCGGTCCCGGTCCGCCCGTGACTACCACGCCGCCGCCCAGGTGATGCTGGAGCCCACGCCTTCGGCGGATGCCTGCGAGGCGGCGAGGCGGGCGTTTGCCGAGGAGCTGCGGCGCGAGCGTGCGCCATGAAAGCGGTGTGGTTATTGCCTCTGAGCTTGCTGGCCGGATGCGCCGCGCCAACCGTGCCGCCGCCCATGGACGTGCGCGTGCCGGTGCCGGTGCCGGTTCCGTGTCGTGTCGAGCTGCCGGCTGCTCCGGCTTTTGCCGTATCGGCACTGGCGCTGGATGCGCCGATCGATCAACAGATGAAAGCGCTGCGGGCCGAACGCCTGCAGCGCATGGGCTACGAGCGAGAGCTCGTGGCCGCTTTGGACGCCTGCCGCTAGCGGGCTGTTGAACACCTGAACGCTGCTATGGCAACGCTGCGGGTGTTCAACGGCCTGCCGGGGCGGGCGTCCGTTCCCTTCCCATTCCCTGCCTTCCAGGCGCTGCTTCAGCGCCTTCCCTTGACGCAGCCTTGTTCGTCGAACGCGACGACCTGGCTGCGTCCCTTTCCTTTCTTCGGCGTGTAGTGGTAACGGGTCAGCCCGTTGCTGCGGGTGATCCGGTCCGGTTTGCCGAGCATGCTTTCCACGTCCCGTTGCGTCATCCCGGTGCGCACCTGCTTGCGCAACATCGCCTGGCGCCGTTCGGTGCCGGTGATCCGATTGCCACAGCCGTCCTGTCGTTCCCCCACCACCGTTATTTCGCGCCGATTCTCGGCCGCTTCCTTCCGACTCCTGCGCACGATCCGTTCGGGTTTGGCCGGCGGCAGCAGGTACTCCGCTTCGCCGTGGGCAGGAGCGGTTTCCTGGCTGGCGATGCGCTGGTCGTCGGGGCAACCCAGTTGCGAGTAGGTGATGCGCCCGTCCGGGCCCTTGCAGTGGTAGATGGTGGCGGCCTGGGGCGCGTTCAGCGGTGCGGCGAGCAGCAGGGCCAGGGTGGCGACGTATCGAAGCATGAGCGGTCCTCCATGACGATGAGCCTCGAAGGTATCTGCTTTACTTGCTTCCCAACGGTGCCTCGCCAGGGCGTGACGGCGTCCCACGGAAGGTGCAAGCAATCTCAGCTTTATGCTGCAACCGATTGTTCTGGCCACGATTTTGTAACGCGCAAAATGACTGACCGGTGTTATCATTGCGCGGTCAGCCTCGCCGAGGCTTTTGGACACCCCTCATGGACTTACCCAGTAGTTACTCAAGATCTCGATTTGCCAATCGCGTATTGACTGATTGACCCTCCTTGGCGTGCGCCGCCACTGGGGGTGGAGCGCGCTATGACCGAAGTAGAAGTAAAGAAGCCTCAAGAGAGCCTGCAGGATCGCCTGGCCCAGGTAGTCGAACTGCTGCATCGCCACAAGCTGGTGGAAGACCTGACCCACCGTCAGGAAGGCCAGCACCATGACCTGGTGGAAAATCTCGTCCACCGTCAGAACCTCGCCGAACTCCAGCGCAAGCTCGACGAACTTCACCCCGCCGACATCGCCCACATCCTTGAGTCCCTGCCGCTCGAAGACCGCCTGACGGTCTGGCAGTTGGTCAAGGTCGAGCGCGATGGCGACATCCTGCTGGAGGTCTCCGACGCCGTCCGCGAGACGCTGATCGCCGACATGGACGATCACGAGCTGCTCGCCGCCGCCAAGGAGATGGACGCGGACGAACTGGCGGACCTGGCCCCCGAGCTGCCCCGCGACGTGATCCACGAGCTGATGGAGTCCCTCGACGCCCAGCAGCGCGAGCGCGTGCGTTCGGCACTGTCCTATGAAGAGGACCAGGTCGGTGCGCTGATGGACTTCGAGATGGTCACCATCCGCGAAGACGTCACCCTCGAAGTGGTCCTGCGCTACCTGCGTCGCCTGAAGGAGCTGCCGGGCCACACCGACAAGCTGTTCGTGGTCGACTACGACGGCATCCTCAAGGGGGTGCTGCAGATCAAGCGTCTGCTGGTGAACGACCCGGACAAGCTGGTGGCCGAAGTGATGGCCAGCGACCCGGTGAGCTTCCACCCGGATGAGGACGCCAATGACGCCGCCCAGGCGTTCGAGCGCTACGACCTGGTATCGGCACCGGTGGTCGACAAGAACGGCAAGCTGATCGGCCGTCTGACCATTGACGAGATCGTCGACCTGATCCGTGAGGAGAGCGAAAGCGAAGTCCTCAGCATGGCCGGTCTGCGCGAAGAGGAAGACATCTTCGCCTCGGTCTGGAAGTCCGTCGGCAACCGCTGGGCCTGGCTGGCCATCAACCTCATCACCGCCTTCGTCGCCTCGCGGGTGATCGGCCTGTTCGAAGGCTCCATCGAGAAGCTGGTGGCACTGGCTGCACTGATGCCCATCGTCGCCGGTATCGGCGGCAACTCCGGCAACCAGACCATCACCATGATCGTGCGCGCCATGGCGCTGGATCAACTGAGCCCCGGCAACACCTCGCGCCTGCTGCGCAAGGAACTGGGCGTGGGCCTGGTGAATGGCCTGGTGTGGGGCGGGGTGATCGGCGTCGTTGCCTTCTACCTCTACGGCAGCTGGTCGCTGGGGGTGGTGATGACCGCCGCGATGACGCTCAACCTGCTGCTCGCCGCCTTGATGGGCGTGCTGATCCCCATGACCCTCGCCCGCGTCGGCCGTGATCCGGCCATGGGCTCCAGCGTGATGATCACCGCCATGACCGACAGCGGCGGCTTCTTCATCTTCCTCGGGCTGGCGACCATCTTCCTGCTCTGATCACAAGGCCCCGCACCAGCGGGGCCTTTTTCTTCAAGTCTGAAAATCCCGGGCAATAAAAAGCCGCCTCAAGGGCGGCTCTTGAATGTCGCAACGGACTCACGCTTCTTCGGCGGCGAGTTCCACGTCGTGGGCGATCAGCGCGACCAAGGCGTTCTGCTGGCGGCGGGAGAGTTGACGGAAGCGCTGAAGCAGCTCGCGCTCATGAAGGGAAAGCTCCGGGCTGTCGATCCGCATGCTCAACCCTTCATCCAGCGCGCCTTCCTGGAGCATGCTCTGCTCCAGTCGCGCGATGATTTCGGAGTTCATGCTGCGGTGGTGGTTGCGAGCCACATCGGCGATGCGTTCACGCATGCCTTCGGGCAGACGGACGACGAACTTGTCAGCGGTACGGCTGGAGTAGATAGCCTGTTTCATAGGGCGCATACATTCATAAACCGGTTAGTTCAGGGAGCGATGCTGGCAATGAGCTACGTGATTGTCACCGGTTTGACAATCCTTCGCATCAGGCGTTCCGCCCGACATCGCATTTGGCGTCAGGAGTGACCCGGCGGGTCAGTGCAACGTTTCCTTGACGTCAAAACTGTGTCGTAAATTCTGGTCTGGGTGCAGGCTTTTTGCCAGCACCAATTGTCCGAAATGCGAGTCACTGTGCAATTCGGAGCCCTGGGCAGAGCGCTTGCCGGTGAATCGACCGTCAGACAGCCGCATCGTTCCGTAAGGCTGCCGAACGGTTGCCATGATAACGCCGCTGCGCTGGCGTTTTGATACTGTTCGACGTTCGGTGATTCCAGGTGACCGAGGCTGCCAAAACAAGCCCGATCCCGGTATCGTGGCGGCCGTTTCCAGGCCCCTCGGTAGCGCGAGCGAGAACCCCATGAACGGCAGGCTCTTCTATCTCATCGGACCTTCAGGCTCGGGCAAGGACAGCCTGCTTGACGCCGCCCGGCCGCAGTTGGCCGAGCGCGGTTGCCGGGTGGTCCGGCGGGTCATCACCCGCTCCGCCGAAGCGGTGGGGGAGGCGGCCGAACCAGTTACACCCCAGCGTTTCAATGAACTGGAAGCCCAGGGCGCCTTCGCCATGAGCTGGCATGCCAACGGTCTTTCCTACGGCATTCCCAGGGAAATCGATGACTGGCTGGGTAATGGACTGAATGTCCTGGTGAATGGTTCCCGCGGATATCTTCCCGAAGCGCGTAGGCGCTATCCCCAGCTCCAGGCCATTCTGCTCGACGTGGCGCCGGACGTTCTGCGCCAGCGCCTGCTGCGCCGGGGGCGGGAGACCGCAGACGAGATCGAAGCCCGCCTGGCCCGCAACGCCGCCTTCACCCAGGCCCTGCTGGCCGAAGAAAGTGAAGGGTTGGTGATACTCGACAACTCCGGCGACCTGCAAACCACCCTCGAACGCCTGCTGACGATCCTCGCTACAGCGGACTAACGCAGCACCGGGTCGAACTTGACCCGCTTCCCCACCAGCAGCGCCAGCACCAGCAGCACGCCGCTGGTGGCCAGCCCGATCTTCAGGGCCTGCGCCAACCACCCGGTTTCACCCGGCTCCAGCCACAGCCCGAACGCGCACAGCACGCACATCATCAGGCAGATCAAGGCCGACTTCGACATTTCGGGCTCCTTGCACTCAAAAGAAAGGGTCGTATTCCGAGTCATCCCCATCGGGGCGCTTGGCACGTCGTTGCTTGGCCTGCTGGTCCGGTGAGGTGACGCAGTCGATCACCCAGAACGCCAGGCAGGCCGAACCGGCCAACACCAGGACCGAGACCGGGAGCGCCAGGCTCCAGAGGGCGTAGTCGAGCTGCATCGCACCGCCCTCAGAACGACAGGCGCTCGACCGGCGCGGGCACCTGCTGCTCGGTCATGCGCAGCGCCTTGGCTGCAGGCTGGCTGGTAGCGGGTTGCCGTGCGTGCACGAACTCCATCGGCGCGATGCGGATATCGGCGATCGCCTGGCGGGTGGCGTACTGCTGGTACTGCCCGTGCAGGGCAGCGAAACCAGAAGCCACGAGCAGGGTGGCGGCGATGGCGACGAACAGGGTGAAGAGGCTGTTCATGGGAGGGTCCTGCATCCATAGGTCCTTTTGCCATGGATAAGAGCAGGTGTCGTGCCAAGCTGGATTTTATAAAAAATCCATATAAATCAAATGCTTAAATACAAAACAAAACGGCCGTTCCGTGCACTTTGCAAGGTGGGGTATTCCCGGCATTGCAAATTGCACGGTGACGCGCAGGCGCTCTGGAACGGGCCTGTCGCGGGCTCAATCGAGGGGCAGTTCGGTGGTCCGCTTCACTTCGCTCATGGCGATGTTCGAATGCGCCTCCTGCACGTGAGGGCGCTGCAGCAGATGGTCCCGCAGGAAGCGTTCATAGCCTGCGATGTCCTTGGCCACCACCTTCAACAGGTAGTCCGAGCCGCCGGCCATGGTGTAGCACTCCAGCACCTCCGGGTAGCCGACGATGGCTTCCTCGAACTCCGTCAGGTTGTTGCGACCGTGGGCCGACAGCTTCACGTTGACGAACACCGTGATGGAAAACCCCAGGCGCTGGGGATTGAGCAGGGCGACCTTGCGCTCGATCAGCCCTTCCTCCTGCAGGCGGTGGATGCGTCGCCAGCAGGGCGACTGGGACAGCTCCACCCGTTCCGCCACTTCGGCGGCGGAGAGGTCGGCGTTGTGTTGCAACAGGCGGAGGATCTTGCGATCGATGGGGCTGAGAAGGGTGTGCATGAATCAGTCCGTAATCTTGTTCTTGTTGGATGGATCATGCGCAAGTCTGGCCTTGGCACCCGAAAATAGAAAGAAAAAAGCAGAACCCTTCGGTCAGATTATTGGGCATGCGTTCCGGGCAGCGATCCTGCCCAGGGACGGGACGATGGCCCCAACCGTGGTCATCCTGGTCGCCATAAAAATAAAAGGAGCGCCCGCATGTCACTGGCCGAGATCCGCCTGGATGACAAATACCGCCTCGAAACCGGTCACCTCTACCTGACCGGCACCCAAGCCCTTACCCGCCTGCCCATGCTGCAGAAGCAGCGGGACAAGGCCCACGGCCTCAACACCGCCTGCTTCATCTCCGGCTACCGGGGCTCGCCGCTCGGCAACCTCGACAAGAGCCTCTGGGAAGCCAAGTCCTTCCTCAAGGACAACCACATCCACTTCCAGCCCGGCGTCAACGAAGAACTGGCCGCCACCGCCGTCTGGGGCAGCCAGCAGACCAGCCTGTTCCCCGGCGCCCGCTACGACGGCGTGTTCGCCATGTGGTACGGCAAGGGCCCGGGCGTGGACCGCTGCGGCGACGTCTTCAAGCACGGCAACTCCGCCGGCGTGTCCGCCCATGGCGGCGTCCTGCTGCTGGCCGGCGACGACCACGGCTGCAAGTCCTCCAGCATCGCCAACCAGAGCGAGCACGCCTTCATCGCCGCCTCCATCCCCGTGCTCAACCCTGCCAACGTCCAGGAGATCCTCGACTACGGGATCATCGGTTGGGAACTCTCGCGCTACAGCGGCTGCTGGGTGGCCCTCAAGACCATCGCCGAGAACGTCGACTCCTCCGCCGTGGTGGACGTCGACCCGCTGCGGGTCCAGGTCCAGGTGCCCAAGGACTTCGTCCTGCCCGAGGACGGCGTGCACATCCGCTGGCCCGACCCGCCCCTGGCGCAGGAAAAGCGCCTGAACATGTACAAGATCTACGCAGCCCGCGCCTTCGCCCTGGCCAACAACCTCAACCAGGTCAAGCTCGACTCGCCCAACCCGCGCCTCGGCATCATCACCACCGGCAAGTCCTACCTCGACGTGCGCCAGGCCCTCAACGACCTCGGCATGGACGAAGCGCTCTGCGCCCAGGTCGGCCTGCGGGTGCTCAAGGTCGGCATGAGCTGGCCGCTGGAGCCGGTCTCCGTGCACGAATTCGCCCAGGGCCTGGACGAAATCCTCGTGGTGGAAGAGAAGCGCAGCATCATCGAGGACCAGCTCACCGGCCAGCTCTACAACTGGCCCGTGGACAAGCGCCCGCGCGTCGTCGGCGAATTCGACGAGCACGGCAACTCCCTGCTGCCCAACCTCAGCGAACTGACCCCGGCGATGATCGCCCGCGTCATCGCCAAGCGCCTCGCCCCCATCTACACCAGCGAGCAGATCGAATCGCGCCTGGCCTTCCTCGCCGCCAAGGAGAAGGCCCTCGCCGCACCCAAGCACACCACCGTGCGCACCCCGCATTTCTGCTCCGGCTGCCCGCACAACACCTCCACCAAGCTGCCCGAAGGCAGCCGCGCCCAGGGCGGCATCGGCTGCCACTACATGACCCAGTGGATGGACCGCAACACCGACACCTTCACCCAGATGGGCGGGGAGGGCGCCACCTGGATCGGCCAGGCCCCCTTCACCGACACCCCGCACATCTTCCAGAACCTGGGTGACGGCACCTACTTCCACTCCGGCCAGCTGGCCCTGCGCGCCGCCGTCGCCGCCGGCGTCAACATCACCTACAAGATCCTCTACAACGACGCCGTCGCCATGACCGGCGGCCAGCCCATCGACGGCGAACTGCGGGTCGACCAGCTCAGCCAGCAGGTCTTCGCCGAAGGCGTCAAACGCATCGCCCTGGTCACCGACGAACCCGAGAAGTACCCCACCCGCGCCACCTTCGCGCCCATCGTCACCTTCCACCATCGCCGCGAGCTGGACGCCGTGCAGCGCGAACTGCGCGAGTTCAAGGGTGTCTCGGTGATCATCTACG
>NZ_FOJP01000018.1 GCF_900111835.1 Metapseudomonas otitidis | reverse complement strand
TGGGAAAGTGATAGCAATACGTCCGCACTCAGATGCCGAACATTTGTTCGATGTGTACTTCTGCCACCAACTACTTCGGACCATTGACCTGAATGACCCTGAGTGCAGTCCATAATGCGTCAACCATGTCCCCGTACATGTGTCCACCATGTCTCCGGTCCGTACACAATCGTTGAAAAGGAACCAAAAAACTTGCCCCTGCATCCGGCCCGACTGCGTCGGGTCCCCTCGCTACATCGCCGTTCCAGGGGCCCGCGCTGACGGGCCATCCATGGCCCGGCAGCGCTCTCGCGACATCCATGTCGCTCAACCCCTTCCACGACGATTCCACTCGGCCTCCTGAAGGGGCACTGGCCCCGCCCCGCCATTCGGAGTCAGGCAACAGTGCAGCGTGCGCTCACAAATTGCTTACCTTTCCGTCTCGGTCGCAGCCCTCGTAGCCTGGGCTTCAAACCCAGGGCCACGCCGACATTCCCGGTGAAATGCCCAAGTGATGCACTGGCTACCGCCCTCCCCGGGCTGAAGCCCGGGCTACGGCCGACCACGCCCACGCCCACGCCTCTGGGCGGATGAATTCGCCCCTACGGGTTTGCGCCATTGGCCGGGTGCACGATCACCGTGGCGGTGATGCCGGCGGCGAGGAGTACGCCCTCGGGCACCTTGTCGATGTGGATGCGCACCGGCACCCGCTGGGCCAGGCGCACCCAGTTGAAGGTGGGGTTCACGTCGGCCACCAGCTCGCGGCTCTGGGGGTTGTCGCGGTCGTAGATGGCGCGGGCGATGCTCTGCACGTGGCCTTCCAGGCGCTCGCCGCTCATCAGTTGCAGCTCCGCCGGGTCGCCCACGGCGATGTGCGGCAGCTTGGTTTCCTCGAAGTAGCCGTAGACCCAGTAGGACGCCTCGTCCACCACCGCCAGCTTGGCCTCGCCGATGCGCGCGTAGTCGCCGGCGTGCACGGTCAGGTTGGTCACGTAGCCGTCCACCGGCGCGCGCACGTCGGTACGGGCCAGGTTCAGCCGGGCCGCCTCCAGGTTGGCCTGGGCCTGCTGGTAGTCCGCCTCGGCGGCCAGCGCGGTGTTGCTGGCGTCGTCCAGGCTCTCGCGGGAGACCACCTGCTCGTCCATCGCCGCGCGGCGGTGGGCGCTGAGCCGGCGCATGTCCAGCACCGCCTTGCGGGCGTTCACTTGGGCTTCGGCCTGTTTCACCGCCAGGCGGTAGTGCTCGGGGTCGATGCGCATCAGCAGGTCGCCCTTCTTCACCCGCTGGTTGTCGGCCACCGGCACCTCCACCACCACGCCGGACACATCCGCCGCGACGTTGATGATGTCGGCGCGCACGCGGCCGTCGCGGGTCCAGGGGCTGTCCATGTAGTTCACCCAGAGGGTGCGGCCGATGAACACGGCCAGGAGCAGGACGAGAAGAGTCGCCAGCAGGCTGAAGACGGATTTGAGGGTCATGGTGGGCTCGATCAACGGTAGACGAACAACGAAAGCCCGCCGAACAGGCAGGCGAACAGGCTCACCCGGAACAGCACCGGGTGCCAGGCGAAGCGGTACAGGCCGGCGGCGGCCAGCACCCGGTCCAAGGCCCAGCAGGCCAGCGCGGTGGCGATGAACAGCAGGGTCAGGGTCGGCATGTAGACGCCATGGAAGGCGATCTCGCGGGGCAGGCTGTCAGGCAGCATGGGCAGGCGCTCCGGCAGGGGCGGAACCGCGCAGGGGCGACTGCGGGTCCAGCAGGGAGGTACGGATGAAGTGCAGGTAGCTGAGCACGCGGCGCAGGCGGGACTGCTCGAAGTCGGCGCCACCGGGCTCCTCGGTGGCGCGCACGGCGTCGATGGCCTGTTCCACCGCCAGCCGGGCCCGCTCCAGGTTGCCCAGCCCCGGTTTCATGAACAGCCGCGCCAGGGCCCGGCCCATGGCCCGCACGGCCTGGCGCCAGGGCTGGTCCTCGGCGTAGCACGGCGCCGCCGGCAGCAGCGCCTGCTCGCGGCGCAGCTCCAGCACCGCGTGGCCCACCTCCAGCACCTGGAAGGTCCAGCGCAGCAGGCCGCGCTGCACCTCGGGCCGCCCGCTGGCGACGCCGTAGGCCTGGTTGAGCAGGTCCCGCGTGCCGCTGTCGAACGCCGCCGGCAGCAGTTCGCCGCGCTCGCTGGTGGCCAGCACCACGCGCTGGCGCAGGTCGCGCTCCAGGCGCCGCCAGAGCCAGGCACTGGTGGGCGGCAGGATCACCGCCGTGACCACCGCTGCCAGGGCCTGGGCGAGGATCAGCGCCAGGTACTCGTTGAGCATGCGCCCCGGGTCGTAGACCGTGAGGTTGGCCGGGATCGCGCCGAAGCTGAAGAACACCAGCAGCCCCAGGCCGTAGCCCGCCCACTGCGGGCGCACCGAGAGGAAGGCGCCGAAGGCGAACACCGGCGCCACCGCCAGGGCCAGCAGCGGGAAGCCGTCCAGGTGCGGCAGCACGAAGAAGGTCACGGTGAAACCGAGGATGGCCGCCAGCACCGTGCCCATGGCCATCTGCATCGCCATCCGCGCCGGATTGGGCGCCGCCGAGACCAGTGCCGCCACGGCGGCGGCGTTGAGCACGAAGCTGCTGCCGCTGGGCCAGGCGGTCTCGATCCAGAACAGGCCGAACACCAGCACCATCAGCGCGGTGCGCGCCCCGGCCACCAGCGCCGCCAGGGAGCTGGCCTTGGCGGCGAAGGACGGTTTCCAGTTCTCCCGCTCGTGGCGGTGGGACGCCAGGGACGCATGGGTGCGGGTGTAGCCCTGCAGCTCATCGGCGAAGCGGTAGAGCAGTTCGGCGGCGGTGTCGAAGTCCAGCCGCTGGGCCTCGTCGGCACCCGCGGCGAGCAGCCGGGCGCGGGCATCGCGGATGCGCTGCTTGAGCTGCTGGCGGCGGTCTTCCAGGCGCTCGGCCAGGGCCAGGGCGTCCTGGTCGGTGAGCGGGCGTTCGCGCCAGGGCCCGAGCACCTCGCGTACGCCGGCCAGGCAGGGCTCCAGGGCCTGCAGCACCGTGCCGTCACCCTGGGCCCGCAGCCGTGCGAGCAGCTGGTGCAGGGCGTGGTAGCGGGTGGTCAGGGCCATGAACTCGCTGTTCAGGCGTGACAGCCGACCGCTGCGCAGGCGCATGTGCGGGTCCTCGAAGCCGGTGGCGCTGCGCAGCGCCTCCAGCCCCACCGCCTGGCTGGCGAAGGCCACGTTGGACGCCTCGAAACGCTGGCGGTCGCCGCCGTCCAGGTGCTCCAGGACGAACGCGGCGAAGGCACCGAAGCGCTGGTAGAGGGCGTTGCGCATGGCGGCGCTGGAGGTCTGCGGGAGGATCAGCGCACTCACCAGGCTGGCGCAGCCGATGCCCAGGGCGATCTCCAGGATGCGCCACAGCGCCTGCATGAATGCCGCCTCCGGGTGGGTGGTGGCGGGCAGGCCGATGAGAGTGGCGGTGTAGCCGGCCAGCACGCAGGCGTAGGAGCGGAAGTCGCGGTAGCGGGTCGCGCCCACGGTGCACAGGCCGATCCACAGCGAGGACACCAGCAGGAACAGCACCCGCTCCTGGGCGAACAGGGCGATCAACGCCACCATCACCGTCAGCCCCACCAGGCTGCCGAGGATGCGGTAGAAGCCCTTCGCCAACACCTGGCCGCTCTGCGGCTGCATGACGATGAACACCGTGATGGTCGCCGTGCTCGGCTGCGGCAGCTCCAGGCGCATGGCCAGCCACAGGGTGACCAGCGCCGCCAGCAGCACCTTGCCGATGTAGACCCAGGTGACGCCGTCGCTGCGCGCCCACTCGAAGAAGGCCCGGCGCCAGGCATCGGCATCCGGCAGGCGCAGGCCGCCGTGGGAAGCGGCCATCAGCGTGCCTCCGGGGTGCGCAGCGGCACCCGCTCGGGCAGCAGGTGGGCGTCGTCCGGCGCCTGGTCCGGCTCGCCCAGGCCGCCGCCGAGGGCGATCACCAGGCCGGCGTGGGCTGCCAGGCGACCGGCGTGGACCTGCTGCGCCACCTCCTGCTGCTGGAACAGGCGGGTCTGGGCGTTGAGCACGTTGAGGTAGTCGGTCAGCCCACCCTGGTAGGCCTGTGTGGCCAGTTCGTAGGTGTGCTGCGCGGCAGCCACCGAGTCATCGGCCAGCTGCTGCTGGCGGGCCAGGCTGCGCACGCGGATGAGTTGGTCGGACACGTCCCGCAGGGCCTGCACCAGGGTGCCGTTGTAGCGCGCCACGGCCGCGTCGTAGGACGCCGAGGCTTCGCCCAGCAGGGCCCGGCGCCGGCCACCGTCGAAGATCGGCAAGGACAGCGCCGGGCCGATGCCGTAGTTGAATTTCTGCTCCTGGAGGAACTCCAGCATGCCGCCGCCCACAGCGTTGTAGCCGACGCTCGCCACCAGGTCGACGTTGGGGTAGAAGTCGGCTTCTGCCGCGTCTACCCCGCGGGCTTCGGCGGCCACCTGCCAGCGGCTGGCCACCAGGTCCGGGCGGTGCCCCAGCAGCTCCACCGGCAGGCGCGCCGGCAGGCCCGGCTGGGCCGCCAGGGACAGGCTCGGGCGGCGCAGCTCGGCCGCCGCACCGGGCCCTTTGCCGGCCAGGGCCGCCAGTTGGTTGCGGCTGAGGGCGATGGCCTCCTCCACCGCTTCCAGGCGGCGGCGGGTCTCCGGCAGGGGCACCTCGGCCTGGCTCACCTCGAACTGGGTGCCGAGGCCCCCGCCCAGGCGCCGCCGGGCCAGGTCGAGAATGGCCTGCTGCTGGTCCAGCAGCGCCTGGACGATGTCCCGCTCGGCGTACTGCAGGGACAGCTGCACGTAGGCGCGCACCACGTTGCCCTCCAGCTCCAGCTGGGCCATGCGCGCCTGGGCGGCGCTCATGCGGGCGAGGTCCTGGTAACGCTCGGCGATGCTGGATTCGCGCCCCCAGAAGTCGAAGGCATAGCTCAGCCCCAGGGCGGCATCGTTGTTCCAGGTGGTGGTGCGGGCCAGCTCGCCAGGGCCGTAGAAATAGTCCGTGGGCCAGCGGTGGCGGCTGAGGGACGCCTTGGCGTCGACCTGGGGCGACTCCACCGCCTCGGCGGCGCCGGCCAGGGAGGCGGCCATGCGCACCCGCGCGCGGGCCTCGGCCAGGCTCGGGCTGCCGGCCAGGGCCTGGTCGACCCAGGCGTCCAGCTGCGGGTCGCCGAAGGCCTGCCACCAGCGCTGCCGGGGCCAGCCGGCATCCTGCCCGGCCTGGGCGATGGCGGCATCCAGCTGCAGGTGGTCGGGGGCCAGGCGTTGTTCGGAGGGGGCGATGCCCTGGGTGGAAAGGCAACCGGCCATTGTTGAAAAAATGACAACGGCGCTGGCGGACCTCAGTCCTCTGGCGAGACGACGCGGCACGGTGGGGTGTCCTGGGATGGTGTGGCTGGATTGGAGCGGAGAGCGGGCACCGACGGGGGCCCGGTGGAGCAGATTCTAGGGATCGGCCCGCACCGGCATAAGCGGGGCATTCGGTGAATGACTATTACCGGATCAGTAACAATCCGCCGGCCCGGCCGCGTGATAATGGCGCCCCCAGCCCTCACCCCGAGCCGCCCCATGGACACCCTGCAGACCATGCGCGCCTTCAGCTGCGTCGCCGACACCGGCAGCTTCACCGCCGCCGCCCAGCAGCTGGGCACCACCACCGCCAACATCTCCCGCGCCGTGGCCCACCTGGAAGGCCACCTGAAGGCGCGCCTGCTCAACCGCACCACCCGGCGCATCGCCCTGACCGAGGCCGGCCAGCGCTACCTGCTGCGCTGCCAGCAGATCCTCGCCTACGTGGAAGAAGCCGAAGCGGAGGCCGGCGACGCCCATGCGCGCCCGGCCGGGCGGCTGCGGGTGCACTCCATGACCGGCATCGGCCAGCACTACGTGATCCGCGCCATGGCCGGCTACCGCCAGCAGTACCCCGACGTGAGCTTCGACCTGACCCTGGCCAACCGGGTGCCGGACCTGCTGGACGAAGGGCTGGACGTGGCCATCGTGGTCGCCACCGAGCTGCCCGACTCGGGGCTGGTGTCCCAGCGCATCGGCGCCACCTACAGCATCCTCTGCGCCTCCCCCGGCTACATCGCCGAGCGTGGCGCACCGCGCACCCCGGCGGACCTGGCCCAGCACGAGTGCCTGCTGCTGATCAGCCCGGTGATGCCCTTCGACCGCTGGCACTTCGTCGGCCCCGACGGCGAACAGATGATCACCCTCGGCAACCCCAGCTTCCAGGTGAACGTGGGCGATGCCATGACCGAGGCCATCCGCTCCGGCATGGGCATCGGCGTCCTGCCGCTGTACTCGGCCATGGACGGGCTGCGCGACGGCTCCCTGGTGCCGGTGCTGCCCCACTACCGCCTACAGTGCCTGAACATCTACGCGCTCTACCCCTCGCGCCAGTACCTGGACGCGAAGATCAAGACCTGGGTGACCTACCTGCGCGAGACCCTGCCCGACGCGCTGCAGGCCGACGAGGTGGAGCTGGCCGGGATTCGCGCCCGCGCCGGTTGAGCGGCGCGGGCGACGGGCTCAGGCGCCCGCCTTCTCCAGCACCAGGTCCGGCGCGGCGGCGGGCTTGAGCAGGGCGTAGAGCACGGCGGTGAGCAGGCTGCCGGCGACGATGGCGAGCAGGTACGGCAGCACGTGGTTGATGGCGTTGGGGATGAGCAGCACGAACAGCCCGCCGTGGGGCGCCATCAGCTTGCAGCCGAAGTACATGGACAGCGCCCCGGTGAGCGCACCGCCGGCGATGCTGGCCGGGATGACCCGCAGCGGGTCCTTGGCCGCGAAGGGAATCGCCCCCTCGGAGATGAAGCACAGCCCCAGCACCAGCGCCGCCTTGCCCGCCTCCCGCTCGCTCTGGGCGAACTTGCGCCGCGCCAGCAGGCAGGCCAGTCCCAGGCCGATGGGCGGCACCATGCCGGCGGCCATGGTGGCGGCCATCGGCGCGTAGCTCTGGGACGCCAGCAGGCCCACCGAGAAGGCGTAGGCCGCCTTGTTGATCGGCCCGCCCAGGTCCACGCACATCATCCCGCCCAGCAGCACGCCGAGGAGGATGGCGTTGGTGGCGCCCATGCCGTCGAGGAAGCGGGTCAGCGCGGCGAGCATGCCGGCCACCGGCGTGCCCACCACGTAGATCATCACCAGCCCGGTCACCAGGCTCGCCAGCAGCGGGATGATCAGGATCGGCTTCAGCGCCTCCAGGCTCTGCGGCAGGTGCAGCCAGCGGTTGATGGCGCGGGCGCAGTAGCCGGCGATGAAGCCGGCGACGATGCCGCCGATGAAGCCCGCCCCCAGGGTGCCGGCCAGCAGCCCGCCGATCATCCCCGGCGCCAGGCCCGGCCGGTCGGCGATGGAATAGGCGATGTAGCCGGCCAGCAGCGGCACCATCAGCTTGAAGGCGGTGTCGCCGCCGATCTGCATCAGCGCGGCGGCCAGGGTGCCCTGCTCCTTGAACGCCTCGATGCCGAAGACGAAGGACAGGGCGATCAGCAGGCCCCCCGCCACCACCATCGGCAGCATGAAGGACACACCGGTGAGCAGGTGCTTGTACAGGCCCTTGGCCTCGCCGCCCTTCTCCGCCGCACGCGGTGCAGGGCCGGAGGAGGCCTCCGCCTGCAACTCGCGGGCTTCGGCCAGGGCGCGCTCCAGGGTCGCCTCGGCCTGTTTGAGGGCCACGCCGGTGCCGCAGCGGTAGACCCGCTTGCCGGCGAAGCGCGCCAGGTCCACCTCGATGTCGGTGGCCAGCAGCACCACGTCGGCGCGGGCGATGGCGTCCGCCGGCAGCGGATCACGGGCGCCCACCGACCCCTGGGTTTCCACCAGCAGGTCGTAGCCCAGGCGCTGGGCGGCCTGCTTGAGGGCCTCGGCGGCCATGAAGGTGTGCGCCACCCCGGTCGGGCAGGCGGTCACCGCCACCAGGCGCGGACGCTGGACGCGGGCGCCGACCTCGGAGGGCTCGCGCAGGGCCGCGCGGGCCTCGGCGCGGCGCAGGAAGTGCTCGGGCGCCTGCAGCGCCTCCACCGGGCTGGAGAGGAACACCCGCTTGCCGCTGAAGCGCGACAGGTCCACCTCGCCGGTGGCCACCACCAGCACCCAGTCGGCGGCGGCCAGGTCGGTGGCGGACAGCGGCGCCCCGCCGGGCATCTCCACGCAGGTGCTCCAGCCCAGGCGGCGGGCGGCGGCGTCCAGCAGGCGGGCGCTGATCAGGCTGGTGACGGCCCCGTTGGGGCACGCCGTGACTAGGGCGAGTTTCATCGGGAGACCTCGTGCTGTGCGGGGGCATCGACCAGGGTGACGGCGCCTTCCAGCGCGGCCAGCTGGGCCCGGTCGTGAATGCCGAAACCGATCTGGGTGACGGCCTGGGCGGCAATGGCGGTGGCGTGGCGCAGGGTCTGCTGCGGCGACCAGCCGCTGAGCAGGCCGTGCAGCATGCCGGCCAGCAGCGAATCCCCGGCGCCGACGGTGCTCGCCACCTGCACCCTGGGCGGACGGGCCGCCAGCACCCCGCCCGGGTTGAACCAGCGCACCCCGTCGGCGCCCAGGGACAGCACCAGGTGCTCGATGCCCATCGCGTGCAGGCGCTGGGCCTCCAGGGCCTGGGCGGCGGCGTCATCCAGGGGGTGGCCGCAGGCGTCCGCCAGCTCCTCCTGGTTCGGTTTCACCAGCCAGGGCGCGGAGTCGAGCCCGGCACGCAGTGCCGCGCCGCTGGTGTCCAGCGCCACCCGGGCACCGAGCCCGCGCAGGCGCTGCAGCAACGTCCGCAGCCAGTCCGGGTCCACGCCCCGGGGCAGGCTGCCGGCCACCACCACCAGGTCGTGGCCCGGCACCAGACGGTCCAGCCGCTCCAGCAGCGCGGCCCTGGCGGCCGCGTCGACTTCGGGGCCGGGGCCGTTGATGTCGGTGATGCGGCCGTCGTCCTCAGCCAGCTTGAGGTTGCTGCGGGTCTCCCCGTCGACGCGGACGAAGGCATCGTGGAAGCCGCGCCGGGCGAACAGCGCCTCGAACGGCTGGGCATTGTCGGCACCGAGGAAGCCGGCCACCGACAGGCTGTGGCCGAGGTCGGCCAGCACCTGGGCCACGTTGAGGCCCTTGCCGGCGGCATGGGCCACCAGGGCATCGCCCCGGTTCACTGCGCCCGGCACCAGCTGGCGCAGGCGCAGGGTGAGGTCCAGCGCGGGGTTGAGGGTCAGGGTGAGGATGCGTGCCATCAGAATCGCTCCGCCAGTTCGCGCACGGCTTCGGCGCTTTCGGCCTGCAGGGCCACGGCGGCCAGCTCCTGGGCGGCCGCCTGGCTCATGGCGCGGATGCGCGCCTTGATTTCCGCAATGCTGCGCGCGGACACGCTCAGCTCGTCCACCCCCAGCCCCACCAGCAGCGGCACCGCCAGCGGGTCGGAGGCCAGTTCGCCGCACACCCCGACCCACTTGCCGTGGGCATGGGCGGCGCGCACGGTCATGTCGATCAGTTGCAGCACAGCCGGGTGCAGCCCATCGGCCTGGGCGGAAAGGGTCGGGTGGCCACGGTCGATGGCCAGGGCGTACTGGGTCAGGTCGTTGGTGCCGATGCTGAAGAAGTCCACCTCGCGGGCCAGCACCGGCGCCAGCAGGGCGGCGGACGGCACCTCCACCATGATCCCCAGCTGCACGTCGGCATGGGGCAGCTCGCCCAGTAGCTCACGGGCCATGTCCCGCGCCTGGCGCCACTCGCCGACGCTGCCGACCATGGGGAACATGATGCGCAGCGGCCGGTCCTCGGCGGCCTGCAGCAGTGCGCGCAGCTGGGTGCGCATCACCTTCGGGCGCTGCAGGGTCAGGCGCACGCCGCGCAGGCCGAGGAAGGGGTTCTCCTCGGTGGGGATGGGCCAGTAGGGCAAGGGCTTGTCGCCGCCCACGTCGAGGGTCCGCGCCACCAGCGGGCGCCCGTCCAGGGCGTCGAACACGCGGCGGTAGTCGGCCTCCTGGGTGGCCAGGTCGGGAGCCTGGGCGTGGGCCATGAAGATGAATTCGGTGCGCAGCAGGCCGATGCCTTCGGCCCCCTGGGCCACGGCCGCCGCCGCGCCCTGGGCGTCGCCCAGGTTGGCGCAGACCTCCACTGCATGGCCGTCGCGGGTCACCGCCGGCTCCAGCTTGTGGGCCTCGGCCTCGCGCAGCAGGCGCTCGCGTTCGCTGCGCTCCTGGCGGGCACGCTCCAGCAGCGCTGCCTCGGGTTCCACCACCAGGCGCCCTCGCCCGCCGTCCAGCAGCAGCATGGCGCCCGGCGCCAGGGCCAGCACCCGCGCCCCCGCGCCCACCAGCGCCGGGATGCCCAGCGCTCGCGCGACGATGGCGCTGTGGGAGGTGGCGCCGCCCCGGGCGGTGAGGATGCCGGCGACCCGCTCGCGGTCCAGGCGGGCCACGTCCGAGGGGGCCATTTCGTCCAGCACCAGCACGTAGGGCTCGCGGGGCTCGGGCACCTCCTCCACGCCGCACAACTGGGCCAGCACGCGCCGGCCGACGTCGCGCAGGTCGGCGGCACGCTCGGCCAGCAAGGCATCCTGCAGGGCTTCCTGCTGCCGGGCCGCCTCGCCGATGACCGCATTCCAGGCGGCGGCGGCACTCTCGCCACGGGCCAGGCGCGCGTCCACGTCCTCCACCAGGGAGGGGTCGGCAAGCATTTCCAGATGGGTGACGAAGATCTCGCGGATGGCCTTGACCTCGCTGCGCGTCACCAGCGCCTCGATCTCGCCCCGCACCTGGGCCAGGGCCTGCTCCAGGCGCTGGCGCTCCTGCGCCGGGGACTCGCCCCGGGCCGGGTAGTCGAAGGCCCGCGCCACGCGGACATGGGCCGGGCCGATGGCGATGCCGGGGGACGCCGACACGGCCGCCAGCACCTCGCCGGGCTGCGGTGCGGTGGGCGCGGCGACGGGCGCCTCAGGCGCTTCCGAGGGCGCCTCGGGTCGCGCTGCGTCCAGCGGCTCCACGGTTTCGCCGAGGCCGGCCAGGATGGCGTCGCGCAGGGCCGGCAGGGCCTCGTCGGCGATCGCCGGTTCGGCCAGCAGCTCCAGCACCTGCCCTCGGCGCACGCCCAGCGCCAGCAGTTTGCTCAGGCTGCGGGCGCTGACGGCAGGCTGGCCGCTGTCGGCGACACGGATGCGGATCTCCCCGGCAAAGGCCTTGGCCGCCTGGGCCAGCTCCTTGGCGGGGCGGGCATGCAGGCCGTGGGCGTTGGCCAGGGGCACGCGCAGGCTCGGCCAGTCGGCGATGGAGTCACCGCCGAGGGTTTCCAGCAGCGCACGGCTGGAGACGGCGTGCACGATCTCGCCACCGCGCCCCTCCACCAGCAGGCTGCACAGGCGCTCCAGCAGCGCCTGGTGGGCATCCCCCAGGCTCGCCAGGCAGAACAGGCCGGCCAGGGGCTGGCCCTGGTACTGCAGGGCCGCCGCCGGGGCGACAAAGGCCAGGCCTGGCCGCTCCACGGCCTGGTCGGTGTCCAGCCACCAGAGGCCGTCGCCCAGGGGCAGCGGCTCACGCTGCAGCAGGGCTGCCGCAAAGCCCTTGTCGACGCACCCGGCGCGGCGCAGCAGGCGGGCGCCTTGCAGGGCCAGTTCGTCGAGGTCTTCGGCCTCGCTGCCGAGGGCGATCAACTGGTCGTCCAGCGCCAGGTCACGGGGGGCGCCCTGGAGCAGTTGGAGGATCGCCTCGGGGCTCTCGGCCGCGCGCAGGGCCTCGCCCAGTTCGCCCTCGCCGAGGGCGCGGGTCAGCAGTTGCAGCAGGCGCAGGTGCTCGTCGGACTTGGCGGCGATGCCGATGGCCAGGTACACGCGCTGGCCATCGCCCCACTCCACGCCGCCGGGGAAATGCAGCAGGCGTACGCCGGTGGCGTGCACCAGGTGGCGGGTCTCGGGGGTGCCGTGGGGAATCGCGATGCCCTGGCCGAGGCAGGTGGAGCCCTGCGCTTCGCGGGCCTCCAGCGCAGCCAGGTAGCCGTCGGCGGCCAGGCCGTCCGCCACCAGCCGCTGCGCCACCTGGCGCAGGGCGTCGGCCTTGTCCGTCGCGGCCAGGCCCATGGACACCTGTCCGGGGGTCAGTTCGAGCATGCGTGCCTCCAAACGGGCCTCGGGGCCCTCTTGTCGTTGTGCCATCTGCATCAGCTTAGGTGCTGCCTTCCGTCACGCCGGGCAGGTGCGTGCGGTCCGTGACCACGCCAGGCAGGACGTGGAAACATCTGGACAAGGGCCTTGCTGAATCGTTTCACTAAGCGTGGGCGGCACGGTAACCGATATCCTTCGCCGCTTGAAGTGCCCGGCGGACGAAATGTGCATCCGCCCGCCGCGCCCCAGTGAGGACCCCGAACGTGAAACTCAGCGACATCGCCCGCCTGGCCGGCGTCTCCCTCACCACCGCCAGCTACGTGGTCAACGGCAAGGCCGAGCAGAAGCGCATCTCCCCCGCCACGGTGGCGCGGGTGCAGGCGGTGGTGGAGGCCCACGGCTTCCGCCCCGACCCCCAGGCCGCCGGCTTGCGCCGGGGGCAGACGCGCACCCTGGGGTTCATCCTCCCGGACCTGGAGAACCCCAGCTATGCGCGCCTGGCCAAGCTGCTGGAGCAGCGGGCGCGTGCCCAGGGCTACCAGGTGCTGATCGCCAGCTCGGACGACGACCCGGCCAGCGAGCGCCAGTTGCTGGAGCTGTTCGCCGCCCGTCGCTGCGATGCGCTGGTGGTCGCCAGTTGCCTGCCGCCCGAGGACCCGACCCTGGCCGACCTGCTGGCCGAAGGGCTGCCGGTGATCGGCGTCGACCGGGTGCTGGACCCGACGCGCTTCGGCTCGGTGGTCAGCGACGACCGACCGGCCAGCCAGCAGCTCACCCACAGCCTGCTGGCGCCCGGCCTGCGCCAGGTGGCGCTGCTGGGCGCGCGCCCGGAGCTGAACATCAGCCGCGAGCGGGAGGCGGGCTTCCGCCTGGCGCTGGAGGGGTTCGCGGGTGAGGTGCGGGTGATGCAGGGCGCGCAGTTCAGCCGCGACTGCGGGCGCCAGATGATGGAGTCCCTGCTGGACGAACAGGCCCACCTGCCGGACGCCCTGGTGACCACCGCCTATGTGCTGCTGGCCGGGGTGCTGGATGTGCTGCGCGAGCGCGGCGCCTGGCCCCGGGCGTTGCGTGTCGGCACCTTCGGCGACACCCAGTTGCTGGACTTCCTGCCCCTGCCGGTGAACGCCATGCGCCAGCAGCACGAACTGATCGCCGATGCCGTCCTGGCCCAGGCCCTGCGAGCCATCGCCGGGGACTACCAGCCCGGCGTCACCGCCGTCCCACGGCAATTGCATGTGCGGCGTAACGGCTGACAGGTCGCTCGGACTTCAGTCCGGGGCATGCCCCAACCTCCGCGCCCTGGGCTGAAGCCCAGGCTACGGGGGCCGGTAAACGACTGCGGGCTCGAGCGCTGGGTAGCCCGGACTTCAGTCCGGGGCATGCCCCAAACTCCGCTCCCTGGGCTGAAGCCCAGGCTACGGGTGCCGGTAAACGACTGCGGGTTCAAGCACGGGGTAGCCCGGACTTCAGTCCGGGGAGTGCCACAACCTCCGCTTCCTGGGCTGAAGCCCAGGCTACGGGTGCCAGTAAACGACTGCGGGTTCGAGCACGGGGTAGCCCGGACTTCAGTCCGGGGAATGCCGCAACCTCCGCTTCCTGGGCTGAAGCCCAGGCTACGGGTGCCGGTAAACGACTGCGGGTTCGAGCACGGGGTAGCCCGGACTTCAGTCCGGGAACGCCCGACCTCCGCACCCTGGGCTGAAGCCAGGCTACGGACGGTCAGGGTTCTTCGAGGAAGAGGGTGACGCGGACGTGGAAGCGGTCGATGCGGGTCCAGTCCTTTTCCAGGGTTTCGCCGGAGCCCATGCCGATCTCGTAGCCGTAGGGCCGGCCGGCGGGATGGGGGGCGTAGACGGACGGGGCCTCCCAGCCGCAGCAGACGAAGCGCAGCGGCTGCATGCCGAAGCGCTGTTCCAGCCGGGCTTCGAGCGCTCGGGCGTCGCGTCCGGGGATGCTGTACTCGGCCACCCGCTGGCGCAGCTGGCCGCCCTCCTCCAGACGGCAGCCGTCGAACTGCAACCCGGGCGCGCTGACGCCGAGGGCCGCCAGGTAGTCGCCGCACCCCGGCTCCTCGCCCCAGGCCAGCAGCGGCAGCAGCGCCACCGCCAGCAGCACACCGCGACGCATCAGAAGATGTAGTCCGTGCTGATGAAGCTGGATTCGCGGTTGCCGAGGATGCGGCTGACCAGCGCCTTGTTGTCCGCGTTGAAGCGGGTCGCCACCAGGGTGCGGATGGAGAAGGTGCGCAGGGCGTCATGCACCGACAGGGTGCCTTCGGCGGAGTTCTTGCGGCCGTTGAAGGGGAAGCTGTCCGGGCCGCGCTGGCACTGGGCGTTGATGTTGATGCGCCCCACCTGGTTGGCGAAGGTGTCCACCAGCCGCCCCACTTCGGCGGGGTCGTTGCCGAAGATCGACAGCTGCTGGCCGTAGTCGGAGTCCAGCACGTAGTCGATCACCGTCTGCAGGTCGCGGTAGGGCACCACCGGCACCAGCGGGCCGAACTGCTCCTCGTGGTAGACCCGCATGGCCGGGGTCACCGGGCACAGCAGCGCGGGGTAGAAGAAGCTCTGGTGACGCCGGCCGCCGCCTTCGTTGACCACCTGCGCGCCCTGCTCCAGGGCATCGCGCAGCAGGCCGTCGAGGTAGTCCACCTTGCCCGGTTCCGGCAGCGGGGTCAGGGCCACGCCGTCGTCCCAGGGCATGCCGGGGCGCAGGCGTGCCAGGCGCGCGCTGAACCGGGTGAGGAAGGGTTCCAGCACGTCCTCGTGGACGAAGAGGATCTTCAGTGCGGTGCAGCGCTGGCCGTTGAACGAGAGCGCGCCGGTGACGGCCTCTTCCACGGCGTTGTCCAGGTCCACCTGGGGCAGCACGATGCCGGGGTTCTTCGCATCCAGCCCGAGGGCGGCGCGCAAGCGGTGCGGGCGCGGGTGCAGTTTCTTCAGGTCGGCGGCGCCGGAGTGGGTGCCGATGAAGGCGAACACGTCCACCTTGCCGCTGGCCATGATGGCGCTGACGGTCTCGCGGCCCTTGCCGTAGATGATGTTGATGACGCCGGGCGGGAAGCTGTCGCGGAACGCCTCCAGCAGCGGGCGCATCAGCAGCACGCCGAACTTGGCCGGTTTGAAGACCACGGTGTTGCCCATGATCAGCGCCGGGATCAGCGTGGTGAAGGTTTCATTCAGCGGGTAGTTGTACGGCCCCATGCACAGCGCCACGCCCAGGGGGACGCGGCGGATCTGTCCGAGGGTGCCCTGCACCAGCTCGAAGCGGCTGGAGCGGCGGTCCAGCTCCTTGAGCGCCTCGATGGTGTCGACGATGTAGTCGCAGGTGCGGTCGAACTCCTTCTCGGAGTCCTTGAGGTTCTTGCCGATCTCCCACATCAGCAGCTTCACCACCGCCTGGCGCTGCTCGCGCATGCGCGCCAGGAAGCGTTCCACGTGGGCGATGCGCTCGGCCACCCGCAGGGTCGGCCAGGCGCCCTGCCCCTTGTCGTAGGCACGCACGGCGGCGTCCAGCGCCTGCAGGGCGGCCTCGGCATCCAGCAGCGGGGTGCTGCCGAGCACCACCTGCTCCTCGCCCTGCGGCCCCTTGAGGTAGACCGGGCTGCGCACCGGGGCCAGGGGGCCGGCCCAGCGGCGCAGTTCGCCATCCACCAGGTAGTCGCGTTGCTCGACGGGCTCGCCCAGGCGCCAGGCCTCGGGAATCTGGTCGGCGTGGGGGAACAGGGTCTCGGCGGTGAACAGGGACATGGCGCGCTCCGGGTAGGGGTTCAGGCCAGCAGGGCCAGGGCTTCGGCGGTGGTGCGGGTGATGCGGTCCCAGTCGCCGGCACGCTGCCAGGCGCTGTCCAGCATCCAGCTGCCGCCCACGCACATGACGTTGGGTTGGGCCATGTACTGGACCAGGTTGTCCGGCCGCACGCCGCCGGTGGGGCAGAAGCGCACCGCCGGGAACGGGCCGCCGAAGGCCTTGAGCGCGGCGACGCCGCCGCAGATCTCCGCCGGGAACAGCTTGAAGCGCCGGTAGCCACGAGCGTGGCCGAGCATGATCTCGGAGGCGCTGCCCACGCCCGGCAGCAGTGGCAGCGGGCTGTGCAACGCGGCATCGAGCAGTTCGGCGGTGCAGCCGGGGCTGACGAGGAACTGGGCACCGGCGGCCTCGGCCTCGGCCAGCATCGCTTCGTCCAGCACGGTGCCGGCGCCCACCAGCAGGTCCGGGCGCTGCGCCCGCAGCAGGCGGATGGCGCCCAGGCCGTGGGCCGAGCGCAGGGTCACTTCCAGCACCTTGAGGCCACCAGCGGCCAGGGCGTCGGCCAGCGGCAGGATGTGGGCTTCGTCTTCGATGGTGATGACCGGCAGGATGCGCGCCTCGGCGCAGAGCCGGTCGATCATCTCCACCTTCTCGGCCATGCTCGGCACGCGGCGAACGGCGGTTCGCGGCTTGTGGATGGTGGTCATGGCATTACTCCCGTTGCGTGAGCCCTTGAGACGGATGGAGCCTCAGGGGCACCAGTAGATCGACAGCGGCCGGCGCAGGAAGGCGCGGATCGGCATGGCCGCCACGTCCTCGCCCTGCAGCGCGGCGGCCAGGGTGTCCAGCTTGCCGCGCCCTTGCAGGGCCAGCAGGGTCAGGCGGCTGCCTTGCAGCAGGGCCAGGGGCAGCGTCAGGCGCTGGTGGGGCACGCTGGGTGCGCGGGTCGCCAGGCACCGGGCGCGGCAGGCCGGGTCCAGGGCCTCGGCCAGGTTCGGGCTGCCGGGGAACAGCGAGGCGGTGTGGCCGTCTTCGCCCATGCCCAGCACCAGCACGTCGATGGGCTGCGGCAGCGCTTCCAGGGCCTGGTCGGCCAGGCGCGCAGCCTCCTCCTGGGTGGCGGCGGCCTGGTAGAGGCCGACGAAGCGGGCCTTGGCGGCTTCGCCCTGGAGCAGGTGGCGCTGCACCAGCCCTTCGTTGCTGTCCGGGTGGCTCACCGGCACCCAGCGCTCGTCGGCCAGGCCGACGGTCACGGCGGACCAGTCCAGCCGCGCCTGCGCCAGGCGTTCGAAGAAGGCCACCGGGCTGCGCCCGCCGGACACCACCAGGGTGGCGCTGCCGCGTGTGGCCAGGGCCTCGCGCAGGGCCTCGGCCACGCGCTGGGCCAGGTGCCCGGCCAGCTCGGCGGCATCCGCCAGGGCTATCGGCTCCACGGCCGGGGGGAATCGGAGGTCAGAGATCGCCATACCAGCTCCTTCCGTCTCGGGTGATCAATGCAATGGAGGCCACCGGGCCCCAGGTACCGGCGGCATAGGGTTTGGGGGCATCGCCCAGCTGCTTCCAGCCTTCGATGAGCTGGTCGCACCACTGCCAGGCGTATTCGATTTCGTCCTTGCGCACGAAGAGGTTCTGGTTGCCCTGCATCACCTCCAGCAACAGGCGCTCGTAGGCATCGGGGATGCGCGCGCTGCGGTAGGTGTCAGAGAAATTCAGTTGCAGCGGGCCGCTGCGCAGCTGCATGCCCTTGTCCAGGCCCTGTTCCTTGGTCATCACCTGCAAGGAGATGCCTTCGTCCGGTTGCAGGCGGATGATCAGCCGGTTGCTGATCAGCGGCCGCTGCTCGGGGGCGAAGATGTAGTGCGGCGGTTCCTTGAAGTGGATGACGATCTGCGACAGCTTCTGCGGCATGCGCTTGCCGGTCCGCAGGTAGAACGGCACGCCGCTCCAGCGCCAGTTGCGGATGTCGGCCCGCAGGGCGACGAAGGTCTCGGTGTCGCTGTGGGTGTTGGCGTTCTCTTCCTCCAGGTAACCCGGCACCGCGCGGCCCTGGCTGCTGCCGGCGATGTACTGGCCGCGCACCACCTGCTGCGCCACCTGGGCGGCGGTGATGGGCGCCAGGGCCTTGAGCACCTTGACCTTCTCGTCGCGGATGCTGTCGGCGGAGAGGTTGCTGGGCGGGTCCATGGCGATCAGGCAGAGCAGCTGCAGCAGGTGGTTCTGCACCATGTCGCGCAGCTGGCCGGCCTCGTCGAAATAGCCCCAGCGCCCTTCGATGCCCACCTGCTCGGCCACAGTGATCTCCACGTGGGAGATGTGGTGCTGGTTCCACTGGGTCTCGAACAGGCTGTTGGCGAAGCGCAGGGCGATCAGGTTCTGCACCGTCTCCTTGCCCAGGTAGTGGTCGATCCGGTAGATGCGGCTCTCCGGGAAGTGCACCGCCACGGCGTCGTTGATCCGCCGGGAGGACTCCAGGTCATGGCCGATGGGTTTCTCCAGCACCACCCGGGTGTTCTGCACCAGGCCCACCTGGGCCAGGCCTTCGCAGATGGCGCCGTACACCGAGGCCGGGGTGGCGAAGTAGGCGATCAGCGGCTCGTCCGCCCCCACCCGCTCGGCCAGCTCGCGGTAGCCCTCGGCGTGGAGGAAGAAGTCCATCGACAGGTATTCCAGCCGCGCCATGAAGCGCACCACCTGGTCGGGGTCGATCTCGCGCTCGGGCACGTGGCGCTCCAGGTGCTCGGCGATGGCGGCCTGGCGGGCGCCGTTCTCGTCGCTTTCACGGGCCAGGGCGAGGATGCGGGTGCGCGGGTGCAGCAGCCCCGCGCGGTCCAGCTGGTAGAGCGCCGGGAACAGCTTGCGCAGGGCCAGGTCGCCAAGGGCGCCGAACAGGGCAAAGGTGCAGGGTTCTACAGTGATGGCAGCCATGATGTTTTGTTCTTCTACAAGGTTGAGAGAGATTTACACCGCCAGAATTCGCAACACAAGAAAAAATGTAGTAATAAACACAACATTTAGTCACGCCCCTGTTACCTCTGGCTGGCGACTGTGGCCCTCAGTACGATAGGCCACCGTTTCCGCAGGCCCTGCTAAGGAACCCCATGGACCGCATGCGCAATCTCCTGGAGCAGATCCAGGGCCGTCTCGACGAACTCAACAAGGCCGAACGCAAGGTCGCCGAGGTGATCCTGCAGGACCCGCAGCAGGCCACCCGCTTCAGCATCGCCGCCCTCGCCCAGGCCGCCCAGGTCAGCGAGCCCACGGTGAACCGCTTCTGCCGCTCCTTCGGCGTCAACGGCTACCCGGAGCTGAAGATGCAGCTGGCCCAGAGCCTGGCCAGCGGTGCGGCCTACGTCAGCCAGTCGGTTTCGGCCGACGACGGCCCCGAGGCCTACACGCGGAAGATCTTCGGCAGCGCCATCGCCTCCCTGGACAGCGCCTGCCAGAGCCTCGACCCGCAGCTGATCAGCCGCGCGGTGGACCTGATGATCCAGGCCCGGCAGATCCACTTCTTCGGCCTCGGTGCCTCGGCCTCGGTGGCGCTGGATGCCCAGCACAAGTTCTTCCGCTTCAACCTGGCCGTCTCGGCCCACTCCGACGTGCTGATGCAGCGCATGCTCGCCTCGGTGGCCCACACCGGGGACCTGTTCGTGATCATTTCCTACACCGGGCGCACCCGCGAGCTGGTGGAGGTGGCACGCCTGGCCCGGCAGAACGGCGCCTCGGTGCTCGGCCTCACCGCCGCCGGCTCGCCGCTGGCCAAGGCCAGCACCATCAGCCTCAACATCCCGTTGCCGGAGGACACCGACATCTACATGCCGATGACCTCGCGGATCATCCAGCTCACCGTACTCGACGTGCTCGCCACCGGCGTGACCCTGCGCCGGGGCATCGACTTCCAGCCGCACCTGCGCAAGATCAAGGAAAGCCTCAACGCCAGCCGCTACCCGGCGGACGAAGAGCCGGCCTGAGAGGGCACGGCGTACATTCCGCACCTCGTCCCGGGCTGAAGCCCGGGCTACGTCGTGTGCCACCCTCTTGTTGGGCAGACCCGCCTGGGCGTGATTGATTCGGGTCCGATGGCCAGGCGGTAGCATCACGGGCGTGACACGGTGGCCTGGGTTGTACCCCGTGCCTCGGGCGACGCCCCCGATCAGGAACGTAGCCCGGACTTCAGTCCGGGGAATCCGCGCCAACCGTTCCCGGGCTGAAGCCCGGGCTACGCCGCTCATGCAATGCCCGGGCTACCCCGCAATCCAGGCCTTCAGCGCCAACCTGGCCTTGTCCCCCGGTGCCAAGACCCGCCCCGGTTCGCCGCAGGCGGCGGCCTGCACCGACAGGAACCCCAGGCTCTCCGACCAGCTCACCTCGGGCAGCGGCCGGCTGCCGGGGTGCCAGACCACGGTGTGGGGGTTGTCGCCACCGTCGACGCACAGCCGCCGTTGCCAGCCCGGGTCCTGCAGGGTCAGCGCCCCGCCCCGCTGGAAGCGCCTGTGCACGCCCTCGGTGACCCGCAGCTCTCCGGTTTGCCGACAGGGCTCTCGGGCCAGCAGGTCGTGCCCGTCGGCGCCATCCAGGCCGAGCAGTGCCACCCGCGCCACATCCGACACCCGCCAATAGGCGTGCAGGGCCTGGCTGAGGACGCACGGCTCGCTGTCTTGGTGGGTCGTCACCAGTTCCAGGCTCAGGGCATCCCCCAGGCAGGCCCGCAGCTCCACCTGCCAGTCGTGCAACTGCAGGCGCCACTCCAGGCGCACACCCTGGGCGTCGGCGTCCTTGCCGACCAGCCGCCAGTCGGAGAGCCGCGCCCAGCCGTGGTGGGGCCAGCCGCTTTCCACCGGATGGCGCCCGAACCAGGGCCAGCACACCGGCACGCCACCGCGAATGGCGCCCACGCGCGGCCAGTGACGGGCGCACCAGAGCAGCGGGCGCTCGCCGCGCAGCTGGTAATGCAGCAACTGCCCACCCTGGCGGCTGAAGACCGCCGAGCAGCGGGGATGCTCCACCAGCAGCAGCTCGCGCCCCTGGTGTTCACACCAGCGGAACAGCTGCCCGCTGGCCGGCCGCAGCAGGGCGTCGAGGGGATGTGCGCCGCCCTCCCCCGCCTGCCCTGCGCGGTGCGCCCCGTCGCGCTCAGCAGCCGCCACGGGCCGCTCCCGTCACTTCCACCAGTACTCCACCTGCACGCCGAAGTTGGAGCCGTGCAGCGCATCGCCGAAGGCCCCGGTGTCGGACAGCGCCGAGCCGGCGGCCAGCTCGCTGGCGGCGCGCTGGGCGGCCTCGTTCCAGCTGGCGTAGGTGTAGTAGAGGCGGAACTCCGGACGCTGGGAGAACCCCGGCCCGGACGGCGACCAGGTGGGCGCCACGGTGAACTTGGTGAGCTTGCGGGTGCCGCCGGGGGCCTCCACCTGGTCGCGGCCCAGCTCGGTCACCAGCTTGAACTGGTCGGTGAAGGCGTAGACCGGGCGCACGCCGATGGACAGCCAGTTCTGGTCGTCTCCATCCGGGCGGGTGTCCTTCTGGTAGACCACCTCGAACTGCCCGCCGAAATGCGGCGTCACCTGCCAGTCGAAGAACTCCACCAGGCGCCAGCTCTTGTTGGCGTTGTCCAGGGTCGGGTCGCCGGTGTAACCCAGCGCCGTGCCGGGCCCACGCCCGTATTGCAGGGCCACGGTGTTGACCCCGCCGAGGAAGGCCTGCTGCTTGTGCTGCGCCGAGACCGACCAGCCGCTGTGGGCGCCGGCGCTGTCGGGCTTGTCGATATAGCTGACGCCCAGCTCCACCTCGCCGCCGGGGTTGGTCTGGAAGCCGCCGACGTTGAAGTCGTGGCGGTTGATGTAGGGCTTCTGCTCGTAGTTGTCCTTGCGCGAGAACACGTAGCTGTACTTCAGGTCGCCGATGGCCACTTCGTCGAAGCCGAAGCCGGTGGCGCTCTGGTTCCAGTAGTAGAAGTCGGAGATGTGGATGTCGTTGCGCTTGTAGAAACGGCGCCCCGCCCAGAACGAACCGCCGTTGAGCGCGGGCATGTTGCTCCACTCGGCGTACATCTGGTTCATCCGCGCGAAGCCGTAGTCACCGGTGAACTTCGGCGTGTGCCCGTACTGGTTGTACAGCTGCGCCATGCCCTCGATGCTGACCACCGAGCCATCGTCCAGCTTGAGCAGGTCCTGGCGCAGATCCAGCTCCATGTACTGCTCGCACTCGTTGCCCAGGCGGTACTTCGACTGCGCCCCCGGCAACTGGAAGCAGGACTGCGTGCCCCCTTCGCTGGAACCGCCGGCGCCGCTGCGCACGTACCCGCTGAACTCGACCGCCTGAGCCAGCCCGGAGGCGGCGAACAGCGTGCAGGGCAGTACCCACAAACCTCGGATCTTCGTGTTCATGTCCACTCCATTCTTATTGTTGTGTTGCGATGGAACGTTCCCTTGGCGCCCTCGCAGGGTGGGCTTCAACCCACCACGGGGCGATCGGCAGGGCTGCGACGAAGCACCCTGCCTGCCGTGGCCCGGCGTTGCCGGGCCATGGTTCAACGCCCCTTCAGCTGCGCCACGTTGGCGGGCAGCCCGGGGCTGCTGGAAGGGCCTGCCGGGCGCAGCCGCTCGCCGCTGTTGGCGTCGAACAGCAACACCTTGCTCGGATCGATATGCAGCGTGAGGGTTTCACCTGGCCGAGGAACGGTATCCGGACCGAGGCGGCAGCAGACCTTGGTGCGGTTCAGGCTGGTGAACACCAGGGTGTCCGGGCCGGTGGGCTCGACCACCTCCACCTCGACCCGCACGCCCGGGGCGCCACGGCTGTCCGGCGCGGCGCCGAGGATCTGCTCCGGGCGTATCCCGAGGATCACATCGCGCTCCTCGAACCCCACCCCGCGCTCGCCCAGGGGCAGCTCGCAGCGGTCCTGGCCGCTGTCCAGCAGCGCCCACAGCTGCCCGTCGCGGAGCTGCAGGCGCAGGGGAATGAAGTTCATCGGCGGCGAGCCCATGAAGCCGGCGACGAAGAGGTTGGCCGGGTCGTTGTAGATCTGCTGCGGGGTGCCGAACTGCTGGATGACGCCGTCCTTCATCACCGCCACCTTGTCGCCCAGGGTCATGGCCTCGATCTGGTCGTGGGTGACGTAGACGGTGGTGGTCTTCAGCCGCTGGTGCATCAGCTTGATCTCGGTGCGCATCTCCACCCGCAGCTTGGCGTCGAGGTTGGAGAGCGGCTCGTCGAACAGGTAGATCTTCGGCCGCCGCGCCAGGGCCCGGCCCATGGCGACCCGCTGCTGCTGGCCGCCGGAGAGCTGGCCGGGCTTGCGCTCCAGCAGGTGCTCGATCTGCAGCAGCTTGGCCACGCGGCTCACCTCCGCCTCGATCTCGGCGGGCGGCAGCTTGCGGATCTTCAGGCCGAAGGCGATGTTCTCGCGCACGCTCATGGTCGGGTACAGGGCGTAGGACTGGAACACCATGGCGATGTCCCGGTCCTTGGGGCTCATGCCGCTGATGTCCTGGCCGTCCACGAGGATGGCACCGCCGCTGATGGCTTCAAGCCCGGCGATGCAGTTCATCAGGGTGGATTTGCCGCAGCCCGAAGGCCCGACGAGGATCAGGAACTCCCCCGAGTCGATGGACAGTTCGATGTCCCGGAGGGTGTCCGCCAGGCCGCTGCCGTAGCGTTTGTTCACGTTGCGCAGTTCGAGAGTTGCCATGTCGATCTCCACTAATCAGAAGCGCCGCGAACGGGCGCAGCCGCTTTTCAGCCCTTGACCGCACCGGCCGTGAGGCCGCGCAGGAAGTACTTGCCGGCGAATACGTAGACGAGCAGGGTCGGCAGGCCGGCGATCATCGCGGCGGCCATGTCGACGTTGTATTCCTTGGCCCCGGTGCTGGTGTTCACCAGGTTGTTGAGGGCCACGGTGATGGGCTGGCTGTCGCCGCTGGCGAACACCACGCCGAAGAGGAAGTCGTTCCAGATCTGGGTGAACTGCCAGATCAGGCAGACCATGATGGTCGGCACCGACATGGGCAGCAGGATGCGCCCGAAGATGGTGAAAAACCCCGCGCCGTCGAGCCGCGCCGCCCGCACCAGGGCATCGGGGATGCTCACGTAGAAATTACGGAAGAACAGCGTGGTGAAGGCCAGGCCGTACACCACGTGCACCAGCACCAGGCCGCCGGTGGTGTTGGCCAGCCCCAGCTTGCCGAGGGTGAAGGAGGCCGGCAGCAGCACCACCTGGAACGGCAAAAAGCAGCCGAACAGCAGCGCACCGAAGAACAGCTGCGAGCCACGGAAGCGCCACATGGACAGCACGTAGCCGTTGAGCGCACCGAGCAGCGTGGAGATCAGCACCGCCGGCACGGTGATCATCACCGAGTTCCAGAAGTAGCCGCCGACGCTGGCCCAGGCCTTGGTCCAACCGATCAGGGTGAAGGCATCCGGCAGGGACAGCAGGTTGCCGGCGCGGATGTCGTCGGGGGTCTTGAAGCTGGTCAGCAGCATCACCACCAGCGGCACCAGGTACAGCGCGCAGGCGACGATCAGGGTGGCATGGATGGCCAGGCGGCTGACGCTGAGCGGGGACTTTCCGGCCAGGCTAGTCATGGCGCTTGTTCCTCAGTTCGGAATACAGGTAGGGCACGATGATCGCCAGCACGGCGCCGAGCATGAGCATGGCGCTGGCGGCACCTAGGCCCATCTGCCCACGGGTGAAGGTGTGGGCGTACATGAACATCGCCGGCAGGTCGGAGGCGTAGCCGGGGCCGCCGGCGGTCATCGCCGCCACCAGGTCGAAGCTCTTGATGGCGATGTGGGCGAGGATCATCAGTGCGCTGAAGAACACCGGGCGCAGGCTCGGCAGGACGATGCGCAGGTAGATGGTCGGCAGGCTGGCGCCGTCCACCTGGGCAGCGCGGATGATCGACTGGTCGACCCCGCGCAGGCCGGCGAGGAACAGCGCCATGACGAAGCCGGAGGATTGCCACACGGCGGCGATCACCAGGCAGTAGACGACCCGGTCCGGGTCCACCAGCCAGTCGAGGCGGAAGCCTTCCCAGCCCCAGTCGCGCAGCAGCTTGTCCAGGCCCAGGCCGGGGTTGAGCAGCCATTTCCAGGCGGTGCCGGTGACGATCATCGACAGCGCCATGGGGTACAGGTAGACGGTGCGGATGAAGCCTTCGCGGCGGATGCGCTGGTCCAGCAGCACGGCGAGGAACACGCCGATCACCAGGCTGATGGTGATGAACAGCCCGCCGTACACCAGCAGGTTCTGGCTCGCCACCCACCAGCGGTCGTTCTCCCACAGGCGCTGGTACTGCTGCAGGCCCACCCAGTTGTAGCTGGGCATGAAGCGCGAGTTGGTGAAGGACAGGACGAAGGTCCAGAGGATGTAGCCGTAGAAGCCCACCAGCACGATGAGCATGCTCGGTGCCAGCACCAGCTTGGGCAGCCAGCGCTGCAGCGCATCCAGCGGTGAGGCCTTGGCGAAGACGGCGGTCGAACTCATGGGTCGCTCCGGGTTGGCAGGTGGCGCGCTGAGGCGCGGGAAATTCGGCACGGCCGGGCCCGCAGCGCAGGCAGCGGGGCCTGCGCCGTGGGCGGGTCAGTCGGCGGTTACTGGACGGCCTGGATCGCGGCAGCCAGTTGCTGGGCGGCCTTTTTCGGGTCGGCGGCGGGGTCGTTGAAGAAGTTGGTCACCACATCGAACACCGCGCCCTGCACGTAGCTGGAGGCGGCCATGCCGTGGGACAGGCTGGGCTGCAGGCCGCTGCCGGCAGCGGCGGCCTTGAAGTCCTTCATGGACTGCTGGGCGCAAGCGTCGAAGCTGGACATGTCCTGGTCCAGGCGCACCGGGATCGAGCCCTTCTCCTGGTTGAAGAACTGCTGGAACTGCGGCTCCATCACCGTCCGCGCCAGGTCGTTCTGGGCCTTGCGGTTCTCCGCATCGCTCAGCTTGAACATGGCCAGGGAGTCGATGTTGTAGGCGAAGCTGCCCTGGGTGCCGGGGAACGGCAGGCACTGGTAGTCCTTGCCCGCCACCTTGCCGGCGGCGGTCCACTCGCTCTTGGCCCAGTCGCCCATGATCTGCATGCCGGCCTTGCCGTTGATCACCAGGCCGGTGGCACTGTTCCAGTCACGGCCGGCGGCGTCGGCGTCGATGTAGCCGCGCAGCTTCTTCAGCGCGGCGAAGGCCTGGACCATGGGCTCGCCGGTGAGGGTCGCCTTGTCCTGCTCGACGAAGGCCTTGTGGTAGCCCTCGGGGCCGAGGATGGCGAACACCAGGTCCTCGAACACGGTGCCGTCCTGCCAGGGCTGGCCGCCGTGGGCGACGGGGATGAAGCCGGCGGCCTTGAGCTTGTCCGCGGCGGCGAAGAACTCGTCGAGGGTGGTGGGCGGCGTGGCGCCGGCCTTCTTGAACACCTCGGGGTTGATCCACAGCCAGTTGACCCGGTGCACGTTCACCGGCACCGCCACGTAGTGGCCGTCGTACTTCATGATGCTGGCCACCTGCTTGGGCAGGAGCGTGTCCCACTGGCCCTCCTCGGCCACCTCGTCCATCTCGGTGAGCAGGCCCAGCTCGCCCCATTCCTGGATGTCGGGGCCCTTGATCTGCGCCGCCGAGGGCGGATTGCCGGACACGGCGCGGGTCTTCAGCACGGTCATGGCCGCCTCGCCACCGCCACCGGCGACGGCGAAGTCCTTCCAGGTGTGGCCTTTCTCTTCGACGAGCTTCTTCAGGGTGTCGGCCGCGCGCTTTTCGCCGCCGGAGGTCCACCAGTGCAGGACTTCCACTTCGCCGGCAAGGGCGGACAGGGGGAACAACGAAGCGAGGGAGATGACAGCAGTCAGGCGAGACAGAGCATTCATGGGCAATACCTTGTTGTTCTTATTGGTCATGCAAGTCGGTGCTTGCGCTGACCAGCAGTCTAAACACGCCCCGAAAGGCCCTGGGTAACAAAGGGATTGTCGATGGTCACGGGGCCGTTACAAAGCGCAGTGTGAACGCAAACGCCTGACCGGCTTGGCAAAATCCGCAACCCGACACAGAAGCGCCGCACCTCCACGTTCCCTCCCCCGGCGCCCGTCGGTACGCGACCGGGTGCCCCGCCCCCTGCCAGCACCCCTAGGGGCCCTAGGGGGAATCCCTATATCGAGCCCCCCAGGCGCGACCTATCTTTGCGCTCAATCCGCATCTCACAGGACGTGTCCCGTGCTGGCCTACTCCCTCCTCTGCCTCGCCCTCCTCCTCGGCTTCGCCGGCCTCGGACTCGGCCAGCCCTGGGTCACCGGAGCCGGCCTGGCCCTGGCGGCGGGCGCCGCCGTTGCCTTGCGTCCACGCAGGGCGCCGCCGACTCGCGCCCCTCAGCTGGATGACCTGCCGAGTACGCCGGTGCAGGCCGATTGCGTGCCGCTGCTGACCAGCGTGCTGCCGGCCTGGGGGCAGAACCTCGGCCAGGTGCGCGAACTGGTGTCCAGCAACATCGGCCAGCTGTTCCAGCACTTCTCCAGCCTCGCCCAGCGCCTGGACCAGACGCTGCAACGCTCGGAGAACGTGGTGGGCGGCTCCGGCGTCGCCGACAACCTGCGCCATGCCCAGCAGCGCCTGGACGAGGTCACCACCGCCTTCCACAAATCCGCCGATCGCAAGACCGAACTGCTCAACACCATCGGCCACCTGGACAGCTACGCCACCGAGCTGCAGAGCATGTCCAAGCATGTTCAGGACATCGCCAGCCAGACCAACCTGCTGGCCCTCAACGCCGCCATCGAGGCCGCTCGCGCCGGTGACTACGGGCGTGGCTTCTCGGTGGTGGCCGACGAGGTGCGCAAGCTCTCCAGCCTCTCCGCCGAGACCGGCCAGCGCATGGTGGAGAAGGTCGGCGAGATCAACCAGGCCATCCGCGGCACGGTCAACGCCGCCGCCGAGCTGTCCAGCAGCGAGGAAAACAACCTGCGCTACCTGGACCAGGTGGCCGGGGAAATCATGAAGGACCTGGGCGCCAACCTCGACGAGCTGGCCGAGAGCGCCATCGCCCTGCAGCAGGACGCCCGCACCACCCAGGGCGACATCCAGCAGATCATCGTCGGCATGCAGTTCCAGGACCGCACCGACCAGATGCTCGACCACCTGCAGCACGACATCGAGCGCCTGCGCCAGGCCGTGCAGAGCCAGGACCCGATCCTCGGCGAGCCCCATCGCTGGCTGGCCGAGCTGCGCCGGCAGTTCACCACCGACGAAGAACGCACCGGCCGGCGCGCCAAGCCGGCCGACAACGAAGTCACCTTTTTCTGATCCGGGAGCCACACATGAGCAAGACCATCCTCATCGTCGACGACTCATCCTCGATGCGACAGCTGGTGAAGATGACCCTGGGCGGCGCCGGCCACCAGGTCATCGAAGCCGTCGACGGCCGCGACGCCCTGACCAAGCTCAACGGGCAGAAGATCAACCTCATCATCAGCGACGTGAACATGCCCAACCTGGACGGCATCAGCCTGGTGAAGGAGATCAAGAACAGCAAGGACTACCGCTTCACCCCCATCGTCATGCTCACCACCGAGAGCGAGCAGGCGAAGAAGGCCGAGGGCCAGGCCGCCGGCGCCCGTGCCTGGATCGTCAAGCCGTTCCAGCCGCAACAGCTGCTGGCCGCCGTCGAGAAGCTGGTGGGTTGAGATGCTCACGGTCCATGTGAAAGCCCCGGGGCACCTCGAACTGGAGGGCAGCCTGACCATCTACGAGGTGGCCGACGCCCACGCCGAGCTGACCGCACGGCTGGCCGAGCAGGCGGCCGACCAGCCCTGGCGGCTGGACCTGCACGCCCTGGAGGACCTCGACAGCGCCGGCCTGCAACTGCTGCTGGCGCTGCGCCGGCAGGTGCTCGGCAACGGCGCCATGCTGGTCATGGAAGGTATCCAGGGCGGCCCCCTGGAACTCATCACCCTGCTGCGTCTGGAGCACCTGCTCCCGGCCGCCGCCGCACCCACGGCCTGAGCGGAGACCGCCATGCTCAACGGAGACCAGTGGAGCCAGCTGCTGCAGGGGTTCATCGAGGAAGCCCGCGACCTCAGCCAGCAGGCCGAGGGATACCTGCTGCAGCTGGACCAGCAGCCCGACGACGCCGAAGCCATCAACGGCCTGTTCCGCGCCATGCACACCCTCAAGGGCTCGGCCGGGCTGTTCTCCCTGACCCCGCTGGCCAGCTTCACCCACCACCTGGAAAACCTGCTGATGGCGGTGCGCGACGGCCAGCGCCGCCTGGAGCCGTCGCTGGTCTCGCTGATGCTGCGCTGCCTCGACGAGATCGTCTCGATGATCGCCCTGATCGATGCGGAAACCGGCGAGCTGCCGGTGGACGAGGCGCACCAGGCCGAGCTGCTGGCCGCCCTGGCGACGCACCTGGGCGAACCCTTGAGCACTGCGCCCGAAGCACCCGAAACGCCGGCAGCCGCCCAGGAGGCGCGCGGCAGCGGCGCCTGGCACCTGTCGCTGCGCTTCGACGGCGACCTGCTGCGCAACGGCTTCGACCCGATGTCGTTCATCCAGTACCTGGGGCGCCTGGGCACGGTCACCGCCCTGGAAGTGCTCGACGACAGCCTGCCGCCCTTCGCCGAAATGGATCCGGAAACCTGCTACCTGGGCCTGGAGATCGACCTGGACACTCCGGCGAGCAAGGCCGAGATCGAGGACGTCTTCGAGTTCATCCGCGACTTCTGCACCCTGCGCATGCTGCCGCCGGCCAGCACCCTGGACGACTGCCTGCGGCTGATCCAGGCCCTGCCGGAAGCCGACGAGCGCATCGGCGGCATCCTCGTCGCCGCCGGCCTGCTCACCGAACACGAACTGCAGCAGGGCCTCGCTGTCCAGGCCAGCGCCCCGGCGGAGAAACCGCCCCTGGGCGCGGTGCTGGTGGAACAGGGCCTGGTGGCGCCCCAGGCGGTGGACGCCGCCCTCGCCCGCCAGCAGAAGACCCGCCGCGACGGCGAGCGCCGCGCGCCGAATACCGAAAGCACCCTGGTGAAGGTGGCGGCCCACAAGCTCGACGAACTGATCAACCTGGTGGGCGAGCTGGTGATCAGCGCCGCCGCCGCCCGCATGCAGGCCCAGGAGCATGGCAACCCGCAGTGCCAGGAGAGCGCCCAGACGGTGAACCAGCGCGTGGAGCAGATCCGCGAGGCGGCGCTGAAGCTGCGCATGATCGAGATCGGCGACACCTTCAACCGTTTCCACCGGGTGGTGCGCGACGTCAGCCAGCAACTGGGCAAGGACATCCGCCTGGAGATCCGCGGCGCCGACACCGAGCTGGACAAGACGGTGATCGACAAGCTCGCCGATCCCCTCACCCACCTGGTGCGCAACGCCATCGACCACGGCATCGAACCCGCCGAACAGCGCCTGGCCGCCGGCAAGAGCGCCGAGGGCCACCTGGGCCTGAACGCTTTCCACGAGTCCGGGATGATCGTCATCGAGGTCAGTGACGACGGGCGCGGACTGAACACCGCGCGCATCCGCGAGAAGGCCATCGAGCGCGGCCTGCTGGACCCGCAGGCCAACCCGCCGGAACACGAGGTGCAGCGGCTGATCTTCGCCGCCGGTTTCTCCACCGCCGACAACGTCTCCGACCTCTCCGGCCGGGGGGTCGGCATGGACGTGGTGCGCAGCGCCATCGAGGCCCTGCGCGGCAGCATCGAGATCGACTCGCGGCCCGGCCAGGGCTGCGTCTTCCGCATCCGCCTGCCGCTGACCCTGGCCATTATCGACGGCTTCCTGGTGAGCCTGGGCGGCGAGCATTTCGTGGTGCCGCTGAACCTGGTCACCGAATGCCTGGAGCTGGACGAGGCGCGCCTCGGCCGCCGTGCCTACGGCCACATCGAACTGCGCGGCCGGCCCCTGCCCTGTATCGACCTGGCCGCCCACTTCGACCTGCCCAGCAGCCCCCACGGTCGCCGCAACATCGTGGTGGTCAGCCTCGGGCGGCGCCAGGCCGGGCTGATCGTCGACGAGCTGCACGGCGAGCTGCAGACGGTGATCAAGCCCCTCGGCCTGCTCTTCGAACACCTGCGGGGCATCAGCGGCTCCACCATCCTCGGCTCCGGCCAGGTGGCGCTGATCCTCGATATCGCCAGCCTGCTCCAGCACCTGCAACAGAACGCGGACGCAGAACCGCGCGCCCTCGCCAATCCCGTACCAGCACGGCCCGATCTCGCGGGCCAGTAGGAGAGCCTCACCATGCAATTCGTCCGCAACATGAAAATCGGGGTCCGGCTGATCGCCGGCTTCTCCCTGGTGGTGCTGCTCACCGCCGCGGTGGGTGGGCTGGGTATCGTCAACCTGTCCAAGGTCAACGACCTCACTGACAAGATGTACCTCGGCGAGGTCGGCGCGCTGAAGACCATGATGAAAGCCAACATGGACCTCATCTACACAGGCCGTCACTTGCGCAGCAACCTGCTGGCCACCACCCAGGACGACCGCCAGCGCACCGCTGACCAGGTGGAAAGCTCGCTGAAAAGCCTGCACCAGAACCTCGACAAGGCCCGCGACAGCTTCAAGAGCGAACAGTCCATCGCCAAGCTGGCGCAGATGGAGGCGAGCCTGAACGAGTACGAGGATGTGGTGCGGCGCATGCTGACCCTGAACCGCAATGCGCCGCTGGCGGAGGCCACCGAGCTGACCGCGCTGATGCCCGAGCTGCGCCAGCACGGCAATGCGGCCGACAAGCTGCTCACTGACCTGGTCGACCAAAAGGACGCCCGCGCCAAGGAGGCCAACGACACCATCACCGAGATCTACCTCGGTTCGCGCACCCAGCTGATCGTCCTGATGGTCATCGCCGCCGTGATCGGCTTCGCCATCGGCATCTTCGTCACCCGCTCCATCACCCGCCCGCTGAACCGCGCGGTGGCGGTGGCCGACAACCTGGCCGAGGGTGACCTGTCCACCGAGATCGAGGTGGACAGCCGCGACGAGACCGGCCGCCTGCTGGCCTCCATGCAGCACATGACCGAGCGCCTGCGTACCGTCATCAGCGACGTGCGCAGCGCCGCCGACTCGCTGTCCTCGGCCTCCGAGGAGGTCAGCGCCACCTCCCAGTCCCTCAGCCAGGCCGCCACCGAGCAGGCCGCCAGCGTCGAGGAAACCACGGCCTCGGTGGAACAGATGTCCGCCTCCATCGCGCAGAACACCGAGAGCGCGCAGATCACCGACGGCATCGCCGGCAAGGCCGCCAACGACGCCGTGCAGGGTGGCCAGGCGGTGGGCGAGATGGTTCAGGCGATGAAACAGATCGCCAACAAGATCGGCATCATCGACGACATCGCCTACCAGACCAACCTGCTGGCCCTCAACGCCGCCATCGAAGCCGCCCGCGCCGGGGACCACGGCAAGGGCTTCGCGGTGGTCGCCGCCGAGGTGCGCAAGCTCGCCGAACGCAGCCAGGTGGCCGCCCAGGAGATCGGCGGCGTGGCCAGCAACAGCGTGCAACTGGCAGAGCAGGCCGGGCACCTGCTGGACGAGATCGTGCCGAACATCCAGAAGACCTCCGACCTGGTGCAGGAGATCACCGCCGCCTCCCGCGAGCAGAGCACCGGCGCATCGCAGATCAACATCGCCATGGGCCAGATGAACCAGATCACCCAGCAGAACGCCTCCGCCTCCGAGGAGCTGGCCGCCACCGCCGAAGAGATGAACGCCCAGGCCGGGCAGTTGCTGGAGCTGATCAACTACTTCCGCCTCGAAGCCAACGCTGCGCGGTCGGCGGCGCCGACACGGGCCGAGCGCCCTGCCGCCGCCGTGCGCGAATTGCGCAGGCCGACCACTGCCGTGGCCCGCAAGCCCCAGCCGGTGGCCGACGAAGGCCACTTCGTGAACTTCAACTGAGGGGGACGGCATGAGCGAACTCCAGGCAGTCCTGGCCAGCGAGGCGGAGGAAAGCGTGCAGCACCTGTCGTTCCGGGTGCGTGACGCGCGCTACGCGCTGCCCATCGACCTGGTGCGGGAGATCATCGAATACGGCCAGGTCACCACCGTGCCGATGATGCCGGTCTTCATCCACGGGGTGATCAACCTGCGCGGCAACGTGGTGCCGGTGATGGACCTGGCAGCGCGCTTCGGCCAGGACCTGAGCGTGCCGAACAAGCGCACCTGCATCGTCATCATCGAGCTGGACCTGGACGAACAGCACCAGCGCATCGGCCTGGTGGTGGACGCGGTGGACGCGGTGCTGGACATCGAGCCCGACCAGGTGGAGCAGGCGCCCCCCTTCGGCGCCGGCATCCGCACCGACTTCATCGCCGGGATGGCGCGGGACGAGCGCGGCTTCACCATCATTCTCGACGTGCGGCGCGTGCTGTCGCTGGAGGATATCCGCCAGTTGAGCCTCGCCCAGCAGGCCGGCTGATGCCCCACCAGCACCTGCCCAAGCTCAGCGACGCCGACTTCCGGCAGTTGCAACAGCTGATGCTGGAGGCTTCGGGCATCCACATGACCGACCAGAAGCGCATCCTCATGGCCGGCCGCCTGATGGGCCGGCTGCGGGCGGTGGGCGCGGGCACCTTCACCGATTACCTGCGCCTGCTCGGCGATCCGGCCAACCAGGACGAGCGACGCCTGGTGGTGGACCTGCTGACCACCAACGAGACCTATTTCTTCCGCGAGCCGCAGCACTTCAAGGTGCTCGGCGAATGGGCCGCCCACCAGCGCAAGCCGCTGCACCTGTGGAGCGCGGCCAGCTCATCCGGCCAGGAGGCCTTCAGCATGGCGATGACCCTCGCCGAACATGCCCGGACCAAGGACTGGTCCATCTTCGCCAGCGACCTCAGCCTGCGCATGCTGGAAAAGGCCCGCAGCGCCACCTACCCCATGGAGCAGGCCGAGCACTTCCCCCCCGGCTGGCTGCAGCGCCACTGCCTGCGCGGCGTGGAGGAAAGCGCCGGGCTGTTCCGCATCAGCCAGGCGCTGCGCCACCGGGTGATGTTCGCCGAACTCAACCTGACCCGGCCGATCCCCCGGGAGATCGGTCCCTTCGATGTGATCTTCCTGCGCAACGTGCTGATCTACTTCGGCCAGGACGAGAAGCGCGGCATCGTCGAGCGGCTGGTGGAGCGCTTGCGCCCGGAGGGCCTGTTCTTCATCGGCCACGCCGAAAGCCTGCACGGCTTCAAGCTGCCGCTGCGGGCGGTCCGCCCCTCGGTCTACCAACGCACATGAGTCCGGCCAGGGGGAACGCCGCCATGATCAAGGTCTTCATCGTCGATGACTCGGCCCTGGTGCGCCAGGTGCTCACCGCCTGCCTCGACAACCACCCCGGCATCCAGGTGATCGGCCAGGCCGCCGACCCGCTGTTCGCCCTGGACAAGATGCGCAAGCAATGGCCCGACGTGCTGGTGCTGGACGTGGAGATGCCGCGCATGGACGGCATCACCTTCCTGCGCAAGATCATGGCCGAGCGCCCGACCCCGGCGATCATCTGCTCGACCCTGACCGAGAAAGGCGCGGCGGTGACCCTGGACGCCCTCGCCGCCGGTGCCGTGGGGGTGTTCACCAAGGCCCGGCAGGGGTTGAAGGACAGCCTGCAGCAGATGTCCGGCGAGTTGATCCGGCAGATCGAGGCCGCCGCCCGCAGCCGCCCGCATGCCATGCCCAGCACCGCCGTGCCGGCCGCCGCCCCTCCCAGGGAGGCGCCCGCTCCCCGTCCCACCGCCCTGTCCACCACCGACCGGGTGGTGGCACTGGGCACCTCCACCGGTGGCACCCAGGCTCTGGAAGTGGTGCTGCGCCAACTGCCGGTGGACTGCCCGGGGATCGTCATCGTCCAGCACATGCCGGAGAAGTTCACCGCCGCCTTCGCCCAGCGCCTGGACAGCATCTGCGCCATCGACGTGCGCGAGGCAAAACACATGGATCGGGTGCGCCCGGGGCTGGCGCTGGTGGCCCCCGGGGGCAAGCACATGCAGCTCAAGCGCAGCGGTGCCCAGTACCTGGTGGAGGTGCTCGACGGCCCGCCGGTGAACCGCCACCGACCTTCGGTGGACGTGCTGTTCCGCTCGGTGGCGCGCCACGCCGGGCACAACGCCATGGGCGTGATCATGACCGGCATGGGCGACGACGGCGCCCGTGGCCTGCTGGCCATGCGCGAAGCCGGCGCCCGCACCGTGGCCCAGGACGAGGCCAGTTGCGTGGTGTTCGGCATGCCCAAGGAGGCGCTGCGCATGGGCGCGGCCCAGGTGACGGAGCCGCTCGGCCGTCTGTCGGAAGTGATCGTGCAGTACGCCCGCGGTCAGCCCAGCGCCCGCGCGCACGAAAGCGCACGCTAGGGCCTTCCGCTCCCCGGCCATCGATGATGGCCGGTTGCTACCGTTCGTCCGGACCAAAGAGGCGAACTTTTGCGAACGGTGCTACTCCGTAGCTGTACGGCCTGCCCTTTTTCAGGGCACGCCGCACGTCTGGAGTACCCGAGTCTCGCAATGAGCAAGGAGCGCCCATGACCTGTCGACTGCTATTGGCCGACGACCACGCCCTGATCCGCGTGGGTGTCCGCGCCATGGTCAACGAACTGGAAGGCTACGAAGTCGTCGGCGAAGCGGAGGATGGCGAACAGGCCGTCGCCATGGCCGAGCGGCTGCGACCCGACATCATCCTCCTGGACATCTCCATGCAGGGCCTCGACGGCCTCGAAGCCCTGCAGCGCCTGGGCCACCAGGTGCCGGAATCCCGCGTGTTGATGCTCTCGATGCACGCCGAGGCGGAGCTGGTGCTGTCCGCCCTGAAGAAAGGTGCCTGCGGTTACCTGCTCAAGGATGCGGCCATGTCCGAACTGCACATGGCCCTGAAGGCCGTGGACCGGGGCCAGTGCTACCTGAGTTCCGCCGTGGCGCAACCGGTGATCGAACAGGCCCTGGCGACCCACGACGAGCTGGACGCCGAGCTGACCCAGCGCCAGGTGGAGATCCTCCGGCTGATCTGCCGGGGCGCCTCGACCCGGGCCATCGCCGACGGGCTGGGTCTGAGCGTGAAGACGGTGGAGGCGCACCGGGCGCAGATCATGAAGCGCCTGGACATCCACGATGTGCCCGGGCTGGTCCTCTACGCGGTGCGCAAGGGCATCATCCGGGCGGACGACTGACCCTCACTGCACCTGGGTGTCGCCCTGTTGGGCGAGCCCGAAGGTCTGCCGCCACCACTGCCCCACCTGGCAGGTGGCCAGGGCGCGGGTGCTGCAGGCACCGCTGGAGAGCGCCTGGCGCAAGCCGTCGATGTCGGCGCGGTTCACGTAGGCAATCGCATCCTCCATGTCCATCGGGTCGCCGAAGCCGCCGGCACGCATCTCTTCCAGCGCCTGGTTGCGGCTCCAGCCCTGCAGCAGGATGCGGTACATGGCCGCCATCAGCCCGGTGCGGTCACGCCCGTGCTTGCAGTGCATCAGCACCGGGCCACGGCCTTCGGCCTGCTGCACCACGCGCATCACCTGCAGCACGTCGTCATCGCTGACCCGGTCGGCGTGCAGCGGGATGCTCACCCGCTCCACCGGGCTGTCGCCCAGCCATTCGCGGTCGTCGTCCTTGATGAAGCTGATCACCGTACGCACCCCCAGGCCATTGAGCTGGGGCAGGTCGCCACGGCTCGGCAAGGCGCTGCGGTAGAGGGTCGGGGTCATGCGGTAGAGGTTGATCGCCGGGTTCACCGGGGTGGCCCAGGTGGGGCCGGGGATCGGGCTGCCGGGGGTGTCCAGGGATAGCGTACGGGCCTGGGCGGCGGTGACGCAGAGCAGCAGGAGCGCTGCCACGGCGGCGAAGGTGAGGGAGAAGTGGGGGCCTCGGGACATGGGCGCTTCCTCGTTCAGGTCGCGCACAGACTGGCCAATGGGCCGTAAAGCGCCCATCAAAAGATCGTGAAAAAAACGTTGACCCACCTGCGGACCGATGGGTGCCACGGAGGGGGGTGGCTGGTCTAGAATCCCTACGCATAAATCCGACTGCGCCCTATCAGTCCATGGATATACAAAGCCGTACCCAGCTCCTGCGTGCCCTGATCGACCAACTCAGCGAGGAACACCCTCGCGATGCCCGCCACCTCGACGGCGACCCCCAGCGGGTGCTGATCGGCCTGCGCGACCTCGATGAACTCGGCCTCATCCACGCCCAGCTCGACTGGTCCGACACCTGTGACGCCCAGGGTCGCCTGCTTGTCGATGCACGGGCCATCACCCTCACCCGCCGAGGCATCGCCTTCCGCCAGGGTTGAGCCCTACTCCACCGCTGACAGTTCGGTGTTGAGCGACATCGAGGTGTAGGGGCGGTCGTCGAAACGCCGGTACTTCTCCAGCCACGCCGCATAGGCCTCGCCGTCCCCTGCGTAGCGACCGCTGCTGCGGTAGCGCAGGCCGTCCACCAGGCGCCGCTCGATCACCGCCGGGTGTGCCGGGTGGCGCTGGGTGGTGAACAGGTACACGGTGCCGTCGCGCTCGTTCTTGATGATGGTCACCTGGTTCGACGAGGAATAACGGATCGCCGGCAGGGTCAGCGCGCGGTTGTAGTCGGCCCGCCATTGCTGCTCGCTGATGGGCGCCGGCAGGCTCGGGGTTGCCTGGGCCTCGGCGGCGTTGTCGCCGGCACCGAACAGCCCGAGCAGGAATGCGAAGATCGTGTCCATGATGTGCCCCTCGTGAGGTCCCTACCTGGGTGAGAGGCGCAGCGCCCTCCCCGGTTCAGTAAATATATGTGCCGCCCGCTTGCGGGCCCCTTCTGCTCAACCGGCCTGAACCAATCCCGCCTCCGGGGTTCGATCTTTCATCACCGCCCGGCAGCCAGGCCGGGTCCCGTCGATGAACCGGAGGCCCCATGCACACCCCCCACGCCCGCAATGCCCTGCTCCCTCGTATTCTGGGCGTCGCCCTGCTGGCCATGGCCATTGCGCTGGTGGTGGGTGGCGGCCAGCTCATCGGCCTCGGCGGCTCCTGGTACTACCTGCTGGCCGGGCTCGGCGTGGGCGCCAGCGCCCTGCTGCTGCTCACCCATCGTGGCCAGGCGCTGCTGGTATTCGCCGCTGTGCTGGCGGGCTCCACTGTATGGGCCTGGTGGGAAGTACGCCTTGACTGGTGGCAACTGGTGCCGCGCCTGGCGCTGTGGTTCGTCGTCGGCCTGGTGCTCTGGCTGCCCTGGGTGCGCAACAGCCTGGCGGATGCCGGGCGCCTGCCGGCCAACGCCCTGCTGGTGGCCCTGGTGCTGGCCGGGGGCACGGCGCTGGCCGCGCAATTCACCGAGCCGCATCGCTTCCCCGGCATGATCGACCGCGCGGCGCCGGCCAGCGCCACGGCGACGCCGCCTGCCCAGCCCGCCGGAGACTGGCAGGCCTACGGTCGCAGCAACGCCGGCGACCGATATTCGCCCCTGGACCAGATCACCCCGGAGAACGTCGACCAGCTGGAGCTGGCCTGGAGCTACCGCACCGGCGACCTGCCCGGCCCCGACGACCCGCAGGAGACCACCGCCGAGAACACCCCGCTGAAGGCCAACGGCCTGCTCTACGTGTGCACACCCCACAGCCAGGTGATCGCCCTCGACCCGGACAGCGGCCGGGAGATCTGGCGCTTCGATCCGAAGATCAGCACCCAGGACGCCGACAGCTTCAAGGGCTGGGCTCACATGACCTGCCGCGGCGTCGCCTACCACCAGCAGGACACCCCCGGCAGCGGCCAGCGCTGCGAACGCCGGCTGTTCCTGCCCACCGCCGACACCCGCCTGATGGCCCTGGACGCCGACGACGGCAAGCCCTGCGAGGCGTTCGGCGACAAGGGCTCCATCGACCTCACACGAGGCATCGGCCGCTTCACCCCCGGCGGCTACTACTCCACCTCGCCGCCCGGCGTCAGCCGCGACCTGGTGATCATCGGCGGGCACGTGACCGACAACGTCTCCGAGGACGAGCCCTCCGGCGTGATCCGCGCCTACGACGTGCGCGACGGCCACCTGGTGTGGAACTGGGACCCGGGCCGCCCCGACGACACCGCGCCGCTAGCCGAGGGCCGCACCTACACCCGCAACTCGCCGAACATGTGGTCGGTCATGAGCCTGGACGAGGAGCTGGGCCTGCTCTACCTGCCCATGGGCAACCAGACGCCGGACCAGTGGGGCGGCCGCCGCACCCCGGCCTCCGAGACCTACAGCGCCGGCGTCACCGCCCTGGAGATCGCCACCGGCAAGGTGCGCTGGACCTTCCAGATGACCCACCACGACCTCTGGGACATGGACGTCGGTGGCCAGCCCACCCTGGTCGACCTGCCGGGGCAGAAGCCCGGCGACGCCCCGCGCCCAGCGCTGATCGCCTCCACCAAGCAGGGCAGCCTCTACGTGCTCGACCGGCGCACCGGCCAGCCCATCGTCCCGGTGAAGGAAACCCCGGTGCCCCAGGGCGCCGCCAAGGGCGACTTCACTGCCCCCACCCAGCCCATGTCGGCCCTCAACCTGATGCCGCCGCCCCTGCGCGAGCGGGACATGTGGGGCGGCACACCGTTCGACCAGATGCTCTGCCGCATCCAGTTCCGCTCCCTGCGCTACGAGGGCATCTACACCCCGCCCTCCGAGCAGGGCAGCCTGGTCTATCCGGGCAATTTCGGCGTGTTCGACTGGGGCGGGATCGCTGTCGACCCGGTGCGCCAGGTCGCCTTCCTCAACCCCAACTACATGGCCTTCACCTCCCGGCTGATCCCCGCCAAGCACGCCCGGGACGAGCCGGCGCGCAAGAGCGAGATCGAAGGCGTGCAACCCAACACCGGCGCGCCCTTCGGCGCCGTGCTGGCGCCCCTGCTCTCGCCCCTCGGCCTGCCCTGCCAGAGCCCGCCCTGGGGCTACGTGGCCGGGCTGGACCTGACCACCCTGGAGATCGCCTGGAAGCACAAGAACGGCACCGTGCGCGACAGCTCCCCGCTGCCGTTGCCCTTGCCCATGGGCGTGCCCAGCCTGGGCGGGCCCATCGTCACCGCCGGGGGCGTCGCCTTCCTTGCCGGCACCCTCGACCAGTACCTGCGGGCGTACGACCTGCGCACCGGGGAGCAGCTGTGGCAAGGCCGCCTGCCCGCCGGCGGCCAGGCCACCCCCATGACCTACACCGGCAAGGACGGACGCCAGTACGTGCTGGTGGTGGCCGGCGGCCACGGCTCGCTGCACACCCGCCAGGGCGACTACGTGCTGGCCTTCGCCCTGCCCCGGCGTTGACCATGGGGCGCCTGCTCGGCCTCGCGGCCCTGGCCTTGCTCACGGGCTGCACGCTACGGCCGCCCGCCCCGCTGCAACTCGTGGTGGGCTGCAGCGGCCCCACCTGCCCGGGCCTGCTGCGCTATGCCTTCGATCCCCAGACGGGCCGCCTGGAGGCGAGCCCGGCGCAGCGTCTGCCCCTGGCCAATGCCACCTGGCTGGTGGTCGCCCCTGGCCGGCCCCTGCTGTTCGCCGTCGACGAGCAGCCCCTGGGGCGCGTGAGCAGCCTGGGCATCGGCGCCCGGAACGAGCTGACGGTGCTCGACAGCGTCGACAGCGGCGGCGCCGAACCCACCTACGCCAGCCTCAGCGAGGATGGCCGTGCCCTGTTCGTCGCCCACTACGCCAGCGAACCCCGGCCCGGCGGCAGCCTGTCGTTGCTGCCGGTATCGGATGAGGGTCGCCTGGGCCCGGTGCGACAGCGCTGGCACCAGCCCTTCGAGCAACCGGGTTCGCTGCGACAGGGTTCCTCCCACCTGCATGCCGCTGTGGCCATCGACCGGCAGCTGCTGGTCACCGACCTGGGGGCGGACCGGGTGTATGCCTTCGACTACCGCAGCACCGCGAAGGGCCCGACGCTGATGCCTGCCGATCCCCCCTACCTGGCCGTACCGACGGGCAGCGGCCCACGCCACCTGGTGTTCGACGCCCGTGGCCGGCACGGCTACCTCAGCCTGGAACTCGGCAACCAGGTCGCCCTGCTGGAGCGCCAGGGCATACGGCTCACCTACCGCGGGCAGGTGGACCTCGACCCCGCACCGGCTGCCGGCGACAACCGCCTGGGGGCCCTGCACCTGTCGCAGGACGGGCGCTTCCTCTACGTGGCCCGGCGCGGGGTGCACAACCAGATCGTGGCCTACCGGGTGCGCGAAGATGGCGGCCTGGACGAACTCCAGCGCCACGACAGCGGCGGCGAAGAGCCGAGGGAGTTCACCCTCTCCCCCGACGGACGCTTCCTGCTGGTGGCCAACCAGCGCAGCGACCGCATCACCGTCCTGCGCCGCGACCCGGCCAGCGGGCGCCTGCAGGACGTGGTGCAGCAGCTGCAGACACCGGCGCCGGCCACCTTGCGCTTCCTGCCCTGATCAGGCAGCGCGGGCCACGCTGCCGCACAGCTGGGCACAGGCCTCGCAGGCATCGGCACAGGCCAGGCACCAATCCGGGTCATGGCGCTGGCACTCCTGGGCGCAGAGCCGGCACAGCGTCGCGCAGAAGTGGCCGAACGGCGCCGCCTGGGGGCTCTCCGCCGCCACCAGCTCGGTCATCACCAGGCAGGTGTCCGCGCATTCGCGGCCTAGTTCGACGCAGCGTTCGAGGTCCTCGCCGCTTTCGTCCAGGCGGCTTTCGCTGACCAGCCGGGAACAGGCTTCGATGCAAGCCCGGCAGGCTTCAAGACAGGCTTCGCGTGGTGTTTCCATGGGCATTCTCCTGGGTTCGATACAGGTTCGGTGCCTGCAACACTCCCGGGTTCCCGTCGGCCGACCGGCTGTCACGCCACGCAGGGCCAGGGACGTCTAGCATTCAGACGTGATGGGATTCACACTTCGCTTCCCTTCTGGAGAGCCTGCATGGACACCCCGACCGACCGCCCAAGCCCCTGCGCCCACTGCCGTGACGGCAACGCACTCGACTTCGACTTCAGCATGGCGTTCCAGCCCATCGTGGACCTGCGCGACGGCAGCCTGTTCGCCTACGAAGCCCTGGTGCGCGGGCTCGACGGCCAGGGCGCGGGCAGCGTGCTGGAGCAGGTCACCGACGCCAATCGCTACGCCTTCGACCAGGCCTGCCGGGTGAAGGCGGTGGAGCTGGCCGCGCGCCTGGACGTGCCCTGCTTCGTCAGCATCAACTTCCTGCCCAATGCCGTTTACCAGGCTGCCACCTGCATCCGCGCCACCCTTGAGGCCGCACGCCGCTTCGGCTTCCCCACCAGCCGGCTGATCTTCGAGATCACCGAGGGCGAGGAGCTGGTGGACAAGGCCCACCTGAAAAGCATCATCGCCGAGTACCGCAAGCAGGGCTTCAAGACCGCCATCGACGACTTCGGCGCCGGCTATTCCGGCCTCAACCTGCTGGCCGAGTTCCAGCCGGACATCATCAAGCTGGACATGGCGCTGATCCGCAACATCGACCAGGACCCGGTACGCGAGGCCATCGTCCGGGGCATTCTCGGCGTCTGCCAGGCACTGTCCATCGAGGTCATCGCCGAGGGGGTGGAGACCGACGAGGAGCTGGCCAAGCTCCGGGCGTTGGGTGTTCACCTCTACCAGGGCTTCCTGTTCGCCCGACCAGCGTTCGAGCAGTTGCCGGAGGTGAGGTGGCCGGCGGCCTGACCCGCTGCGCAGAAGCCGAGCAGTTCTTCCTCCAGGGCGCGGCCCGGGCTTCATGAACAGTTGCCGGGTGACGCTCTACTAGGCTGTAGCAAGGCCAAGCGACCCCGGACACCCATGAGCAACGTTCAACACGAATCCGAACGCCTCCAGCTGCTGCGCAGCCTGGAAATCCTCGACACACCGCCGGAGCAGGTGTTCGACCGCATCACCCGCGTGCTGGCCAGCGCCCTCGAGGTGCCCATCGCCCTGGTGTCCCTGGTGGACGAGCACCGCCAGTGGTTCAAGTCCCGGGTGGGGCTGGACGTGCAGGAGACGCCGCGCGACGCCGCCTTCTGCGTCCACGCCATCGGCGGCAGCGGCACCCTGGTGGTGGAGGACGCCCGCACCGACGCCCGCTTCCGCGACAACCCCATGGTTGTCGGCGCCCCTCACATCCGCTTCTACGCCGGCACGCCGATCCGCACCCGCGACGGCTTCGCCCTGGGCACCCTGTGTGCCATCGACGACCGCCCCCGGCAGCTCACCGACGAACAGCGCCGGGTGCTGGAAGACCTGGGGGCTCTGGTCGCCCGCGAATTCCACCTGCGCGAGGCGGCCCTCGACTCGCGGCGCCTGGCCCGGGAGGCCGAAGGCCGCTTCGAGATGCTCTTCGAGCGCGTCGGCTCCGGGCTCGCCGTGGTCAGCCCCGAAGGCCGCTGGCTGCGGGTCAACCAGGCGCTGGTCGACGTGCTCGGCTACAGCCGCGAGGAGCTGGCCGGCATGAGCTTCGCGGATGTCACCGTGCCCGAGGACCTGGATGCCGACCTGGTCCAGGTGGAGCGGTTGATCCGTGGCGAGATCGATCGCTACGAGCTGGAGAAGCGCTACGTGCGCAAGGATGGCCGCCCCATCTGGGCGAGCATCACCGTGACCAAGCAGCTCGACCGCCGTGGCGCCCTGGCGCACTTCCTCGCGGTGATCAACGACATCGATGCACGCAAGCACACCGAAGCCCACCTGGCGGAGCTGCAACGCACCCTGGAACAGCGCGTCCACGAACGCACCCAGGCCCTGGCGGAGCGCGAGATGGAGCTGCGCGCGGTGCTGGAGCACACCCAGGACGCCTACGTGGCGATGGACAGCGAGGGCCGCATCAGCGCCTGGAACCGTGCCGCCGAGGCGCTGTTCGGCTGGACCCGGGACGAAGCCATCGGCCAGGCCATGCACGACCTGCTCATACCCGAACCCATGCGCCAGGCGCACCTCGACGGCCTGCAGCACTACCTGCGAACCGGTGAGCACCAGGTGCTGGGCCGGCGCATCGAACTGGACGCCCTGCACAAGGACGGCCGCCTGATGCCCCTGGAGGTGCACATCGACGCCCTGCGGGCCGGCGGCAAGGTGCTGTTCAACGCCTTCCTCCACGAGATCAGCCAGCGCAAGCAGCGCGAAGCCCGTCTGCGCCGCGAAGCCCTGCAGGACCCGCTCACCGGCCTGCCCAACCGCCGCGCGCTGTACGACCACCTGCCGGCGCTGATGGCGCGTGCCGATCGCCACGGCGAGGCCTTCGCCCTGATGTTCCTCGACCTGGACGGCTTCAAGCAGGTCAACGATGCCCTCGGCCACGACGCCGGCGATGCGCTGCTGCGCGAAGTGGCCCGCCGCCTGCGCGCCAGCCTGCGCAGCGCCGACCAGGTCTACCGCCTGGCGGGCGACGAGTTCACCCTGCTGGTCCACCCCCTGGGCGACCGCCCGGCGGTGCATGCCGTGGCGGAGAAGGTGCTGGCCGCCATCCGTACGCCCTACCAGCTGGAGGGCCGGAGCGCCGAGGTGCAGGTGAGCATCGGCGTGGCGCTGTTCCGCCCCGGTGACGGGCGCAGCCACGCCCAGCTGATCAAGGACGCCGACGCGGCGATGTACCAGGCCAAGCAAGAGGGGCGCGACCGCTACCGCATCGCCAAGGCCGACCTGGCCTGGGCCAGCAGCACCTAGCCGCGCGAAACCAGGCGACAGCACCACGCGGATCGTTCAGCATGCGGGCTCCCTCCACGGCACCGACACAGGAGACTCGCCGATGGACCCGACCCGCATCGCCGGCTTCCTGCTGGACCTCGACGGCACCCTGGTGGACACCGAGACCCTCAACCTCGCCTGCTCCCTGCATGCCCTCGAATCCCTGGGCCTGCCGGACGCCGCACAGCTGTGCGAAGGCCTGGTGGGCATCGACTGGCCGGCCTACCGCCAGCGCCTGTTCGACCACTACGGCGAAGACTTCCCGCTGAACGATTTCGGCGCCGCCTACCTGCGCCACAAGACCCTCATGCTGCAGGACGGCCTGCCGCTCAAGCCCGGCGTCGTCCCCCTGCTCAGTGCCATGCGCGAAAGCGGCCGGCCGATGGCCATCGCCACCTCCTCCCACCGCCGCTCGGCCCACGAGCACCTGGCCCTGGGCGGCATCGACGGCTTCTTCGACGTGGTGGTGACCCGCGACGACGTCGACCTGGGCAAGCCCGACCCGGCGCTGTACCTGCTGGCGGCCCAGCGCGTGGGCCTGGCCCCGGCGGACTGCCTGGCGGTGGAGGACTCCATCCCCGGCGTGGCCGCCGCCCATGCTGCCGGCGTACCGACGCTGATGGTGCCGGACATGACCCAGCCCCCCGAAGACACCCGGCGCCGTTGCCTGGCCGTGCTGCCCGACCTGCACGCGGTGCTCGACCTGCTGCGCCGCGAAGGCGTGCTGGGCGGAGCCGGCTGACGCGTCGCAAGGTGAACGAAGCTCCACTCCCTGCGCTCTGAACTGGAGGACGCCGCGATCGGCGCGGCGCACCGGTCCGGAGGAGCGCCATGCACGACCCCGAGTACCTCGACTGGCTGAGCCAGCGCTCGATGCTGGAAAGCGCGCGCCAGCGAGCCCGTCTCTACGCCGGCCAGCCACGCCTGTGGCAGCAGCCCTACGCCCTCACCCGCCCCCGCAGCGTCACCGCCGTGGCTTCGGTGTGGTTCACCGCCTACCCCGCCTCGATCATCGCCCCCGATGGCATGAGCGTGCTCCAGGCCCTGGCAGACGAACGCCTGTGGAGCGCCCTCTCGGAACTGGGGGTGCAGGGCATCCACACCGGCCCGTTGAAGCGTGCCGGCGGCCTCTCGGGCCGCGACTACACCCCGACGGTGGACGGCAACTTCGACCGCATCGGCCTGGACATCGACCCGCGCTACGGCAACGACGAGCTGCAGGTGCACCTCAGCCGGGTGGCCGCCGCGCACAACGCCGTGACCATCGACGACTGCATCCCCGCCCACACCGGCAAGGGCGCCGACTTCCGCCTGGCAGAACGCGCCGTGGGCGACTACCCCGGCCTCTATCACATGGTGGAGATCCCCGAGCAGGACTGGACCCTGCTGCCGGACGTGCCGGAAGGCCGTGACGCGGTCAACCTCCCACCGGACGCGGTGGACGCCCTGCGCGAGCGCAACTACATCGTCGGCCAGCTGCAGCGGGTGATCTTCTTCGAACCCGGGGTCAAGGAAACCGACTGGAGCGCCACGCCACCGGTGGAGGGCGCGGACGGCAAGCGTCGGCGCTGGGTCTACCTGCACTACTTCAAGGCCGGCCAGCCCTCGCTGAACTGGCTGGACCCGAGCTTCGCGGCCCAGCAGCTGATCATCGGCGACGCCCTGCACTCCATCGACGTGCTCGGCGCGCGGGTGCTGCGCCTAGACGCCAACGGCTTCCTCGGCGTGGAGCGCCGCGCCCAGGGCACCGCCTGGTCGGAGAGCCACCCGCTGTCGATCACCGCCAACCAGCTGCTCGGCGGGATGATCCGCAAGGCCGGGGCCTTCAGCTTCCAGGAGCTGAACCTGACCCTGGACGACATCGCCGCCATGTCCCGCGGCGGCGCCGACCTCTCCTACGACTTCATCACCCGCCCGGCGGCCCAGCACGCGCTGCTGACCGGCGACACCGAGTTCCTGCGGCTGATGCTGCAGCAGATGCACGCCTACCAGATCGACCCGGCCTCGCTGATCCACGCCCTGCAGAACCACGACGAGCTGACCCTGGAGCTGGTGCACTTCTGGACCCTGCACGCCACCGACACCTACCAGTACAAGGGCCAGAGCCTTTCCGGGGCGCTGCTGCGCGAGCAGGTACGCGGCGAGATGTACGAGCGTCTGGCGGGGCCGGAGGCCCCCTACAACCTCAAGTTCGTCACCAACGGCGTGGCCTGCACCACCGTCAGCCTGATCACCGCCGCCCTGGGCCTGCGTGACCTGGAGGCGCTGACGGCGGACGACATCGCCCGCATCCGCCGGCTGCACCTGCTGCTGTTGATGTTCAACGCGCTGCAGCCCGGGATCGTCGCGCTGTCCGGCTGGGACCTGGTGGGCGCCCTGCCCCTGGCGGCCGAACAGGTCGCGCCGCTGATGGCCGATGGCGACACCCGCTGGATCCATCGCGGTGCCTACGACCTGGCCGACCTGGCGCCGGACGTGGACCGCTCGACCGAAGGCCTGCCCCGGGCGCGCAGCCTCTACGGCAGCCTGGTGACGCAGCTGCGCGACCCGGACTCCTTCGCCGCCCAGGCCCGCCGGCTGCTTGCCGTACGCCGCGCCTACGGCATCGCCTCCAGCCACCAGCGCCCGTTGCCGGAAACCCGCCATCCGGGGCTGCTGGTGATGGTCCATGACCTGCCGGCCGGGCGCGGCACCCAGATCACCGCACTGAACTTCAGCGGCGAGCCGCTCAGCGAAGTGCTGACCCTGGCGGACGTGCCGCCGGGGCCGGTGGTGAACATCCTGGATGAGCGCCTGGAGGGCGACCTGTCGGAACGGGGGGAGCTGCTGATCGAGCTGGAGGCCTACGAGGGGCGCGCCCTGCGCATCGCCACCAACGCGCCGATGCTCTAGCTCAGGCGCGCTGGTCGATGCGCTCGCGCAGGGTGCGTAGGTCGGCGGCGTCCTGGTGCATGCGCTGGATGATCTCCAGCAGTTGCTGTTTGAGGTGGGCATCACCGATGCGTTCGGCGGCCTTCATCACGGCGATGGCGGCGTCTTCGTTGTTCATGGCGATGGTGTCCAGGAGCTTGCGGCAATCACGTACGGCACGGGTCACGGCGGGGGTCCGAGGGGAAACTGCGCGCATCCTGCCGGAGGGATGTTGCGATCTGATGTCAGGAGCGGCCTGAGGGGGTAGCGAGGCGTCAGACCATGCCTCTCGCACCAGGATGCATGCCTCAAACGCACGGCCTAGGGTCGCGACTTTCTCTGAAGGGTATAGAAGCCAAGCTGATTATCGAGCGCGGCTGAGGTCACCTGTTTCGCCTTCCCAGGCGAGTCACTTTTCTCAATCGTCGGAATGCCGCCCACAGAAAAGTAACCAAAAGGGCTCGCCCCTGCATCCGGGTCCCGCTTCGCGGGACTCCCCTCGCTCCATCGTTGCTTCGGGGGCCGGCGCGATGGGCTATCCATGGCCTGGCGCGCCTCTCGCGGCATCCATGCCGCTCGTCCCCCTGCGCAACAACTCCGCTCGGCCTCCTGAAGGGGCAGTTTCGCTGCCCCACCCTCTCAGCCACACAGAACTTCACAGTGCGCTTTCAGGTCGGGAAACCTCAGCAGGGCGCGCAGGCGAAAAAAAACCGACCCTTGAAGGTCGGTTCCTGCCCAGCAAGGGCACGATCGATGTGGAAACCACGATATGCACGCACCCACTGCCCGTTGGGTGCAGGGGCATGATCGCGCCCCGCGATGACGGGCTGATGACAGTCGCGTTTCAGTCCGGCGAACGCGAGCGGATCGGCAGCGCCTGGAGCTGCTCCAGCATCCACGCATGGGCGTCGCGGCCGGCGTAGCGGGCGTGGCTGTAGAGCCGCAGGGTGTAGCGCGGGATGGCGAAGGGCGCCGGGTAGAGGGCGATGCCGGCCACGTCCCGCAGGGTCTCGGCGGCGTGGCCGGGGGCGGTCATCAGCAGGTCGCTGGCGCCGATGATGAAGGGCGCGGCAAGTACCGACGGCAGCCACAGCGCCACGTCGCGGCGCAGCCCCATGCGGGCCAGCACCTGGTCGATCACCCCGCTCGGTTCGTTCCACGGCGTCACCACCGCGTGGCGTTCGGCCAGGTAGGCGTCCAGGTCGGGCGCGCCCTGCACGCGGGGGTGGTCGCGCCGGGCGATGACCTGGTAGGCGTCGCTGAACCAGTCCAGCGCCTGGATGCCGGCCGGCAACTGGTCCTGCTCTTCGCCGTAGCCCAGGGCGAAGTCGATACGGCCGCTGGCCAGGTCGTCGATGGAGACCTTGCGCTCGGCGTGCACCAGGCGCAGCTGGATGCCCGGGGCGAGGCGCTGCAGGCGCTCCACCAGGGCCGGCATGAGGGCGAAGGCGGTGTAGTCGGTAACGGCGAAGACGAAGGTGCGCTGGCTGCGCGCGGGGTCGAACGGGTCCCACTGTTCCAGCCCCTCGCCGAGGGTGCGCAACGCGGCCGCCACCGGGCCGGCGAGTTGCTCGGCCCGCTGGGTCGGCTGCATGCGGTTGCCCTGGCGCAGGAAGAGTTCGTCGTCCAGGGCCTGGCGCAAGCGGGCCAGGGCATGACTGAAGGCCGAGGCGCTGATGGCCAGTTCGCTGGCGGCGGTGCTGACGTTGCGGTGACGATGCAGGGCGTCGAAGGCCAGCAGCAGGTTGAGGTCGAGGCGGCGCAGCAAGTGATGCACAGCATTCAACTCCTGATGACATAAATGCACTTCATGCAGCTTACCAGCGCCGCTAGCATGGGCGCCCCTTTACTGGAGAGCCCCATGAACATCGAGATTCGCCCCGCCCAACCCGGCGACGCCCAGCAGATCCTGGATTTCATCATCGAACTGGCCGACTACGAGCGCGCCCGCCACGAGGTGATCGCCAGCGTCGAGGACATCCAGCGCACGCTGTTCAGCGAGGACGCGCCGGCCAAGGCGCTGATGTGCCTGTGCGACGGCCAACCCATCGGCTACGCGGTGTACTTCTACAGCTACTCCACCTGGCTGGGGCGCAACGGCATCTACCTGGAAGACCTCTACATCACCCCGGCCAAGCGCGGCGTGGGTGCCGGCCGCGACCTGCTGCGCGCCCTGGCCCGGGAGGCGGTGGCCAATGGCTGCGGTCGCCTGGAGTGGAGCGTGCTGGACTGGAACCAGCCGGCCATCGACTTCTACCAGGCCATCGGCGCCAAGCCCCAGGACGAGTGGGTGCGCTACCGCCTGGATGGCGAGGCGCTCAGCGGCTTCGCCGCCGGCGTCTAGGGCGCGTCAGCGCCTGTCCGGGGCAGACGCAGGGTGACCCGCAAGCCACCCTCGCGCAGGTTGCGCAGGCTCAGCTCGCCGCCGTGGCTATGGGCCAGGCTGCGGGCGATGCCGAGGCCCAGGCCGTAGCCCTGCTGCTGGCCGGCCAGGCGGAAATGCGGTTCGAACACCTGCTCCAGCTTCTGCTCCGGCACCCCCGGGCCCTCGTCGTCCACGTGCAGGACGAAGGCCTCGGGGCCGTCCTCCACCCGCAGGTGGGCGCGCTCGCCGTACTTCAGGGCGTTGTCCAGCAGGTTGCCGATGCAGCGCCGCAGCGCCAGCGGCTTGCCGGGGTAGCGCTCGAGGGCGGCGCCGTCGAGGGTGACGCGACCGTTGGCCAGGTAGGGCTCCACCAGGCCGTGAAGCAGGTGGTTGAGGTCCACCTGCTCGATGTTCTCGTGGATGTCGGTGTCCTTCACGCACTGCAGCGCGCCCTTCACCAGCAGCTCCAGCTCGTCCAGGTCGCGGTTGAACTTGGCCTGCTGGGCCTCGTCCTCCAGCAGCTCGACCCGCAGGCGCAGGCGGGTGATGGGGGTGCGCAGGTCGTGGGAGATGGCACTGAACAGCTGGCTGCGCTCGCTCAGGTAACGGCTGATGCGCTCGCGCATGGCGTTGAAGGCGCGGCTCACCTCCACCACTTCGCTGCCACCGGCCTCGGGCAGCGGGCGCACCTCGGCGCCCAGGTTCATTTCCCGCGCGGCGGCGGCCAGGCGCTTGAGGGGGCGACTCTGCCAGCGCACCAGCAGGCCGATGAACAGCAGCAGGAAGGCGCTGGTGATGAGGATGAAACCCCATTGCTGGGCTGGCAGACCCTGGTCTTCCAGCCCGGCGTAGGGCTCGGGCAGCAGCGAGGCGAGGTACAGCCACTCGTTGGGGCTGATGCGGATCTGCGTCACCAGCACCGGCGGGTCGAGGGGCTCCAGGGTCAGGGCGTAGTGGGCCCAGGAGCGCGGCAACTCGTCCAGCTTGAGGCCGCTGTTGAAGAGCCGCAGGTCCTCCGGGTCGACGAAGTGCAGCGACATCTCCACCGGCTTGCCCAGGCGCTCGCGCAGCACCGCCTCCACCTCGGCGAGCACCGCCTGCTTGCGCGGGGTTTCCGGCAGCACACGCATGGCCAGCGGCTTGTCGTTGAGGGAGACGAAGAAGCGCGTGCCGCCCATGCTGCGCAACTGGTCCAGCACCATGGGCCGGTAGCCCAGGGGCAGCGAGCGGATGTAGCTGACGCTGGCGGCCATGGACTGGCCGAGGCTGCGGGCACTGATCAGCAGGCCCTCCAGCTGGCTGGCGCGCAGTTGGGAGACCCAGATCAGGCTCGACAGGGCCTGGGCCAGCACCACCACCAGCAGGGTGAGCAGCAGCATGCGGGCCAGCAGCGAGCGCGGCACGGCCCTAAGCACGGCGGGAGGAAACCTGGGCGGCGAGCAGGTAACCGGCACCCCGCACGGTGCGGATCAGCCGGGGCGCCTTGCCGGTGTCGCGCAGGCGTTGGCGCAACCGGCTCACGGCCATGTCGACGATGCGCTCCAGGGGCATCACCTCGCGGCCACGGGTGGCGTTGGCGATGGTGTCGCGGTCGAGAATCTGCTGCGGGTGGTCGAGGAACAGCTTGAGCAGGGCGAAGTCGGCGCCGGAGAGGATCACCTCCTCGCCGTCGCGGTGGAACAGGCGGTGGCTGACCATGTCCAGGCGCCAGGCGTCGAAGCTGACCACCTGGGCCTCGCGCTCCTGGCCGAAGCCGACGCGGCGCAGCAGGGCCTTGACCCGGGCCTGCAGCTCGCGGGGGCTGAAGGGCTTGCCGATGTAGTCGTCGGCGCCCAGCTCCAGGCCGATGACCCGGTCGGCCTCGTCGGAGCTGGCGGTGAGCATGATGATCGGAACCTGGGCCAGGCGCGGGTGCTCGCGCACCCAGCGGCAGAGGCTGAAGCCGTCCTCGTCGGGCAGCATCACGTCGAGGATCGCCAGGTCGGCACCGGCCTCGTCCATGGCGGCACGAAAGCCCGCGCCATCGGCCACGGTGCGCACCTGAAAGCCGGCGCGGCTGAGGAAGGCTTGCAGCAGTTCGCGAATTTCCTGGTCGTCATCCACCAGGAGGATGTGCTTTCCGGAAGGGCTCATGTCGGCCGTCCTTTGTTGTTATCGGTCATGTCCGTTTGGATGCGAGGCGTTGAGGCCGCAATCTTTCATCCCGCTGTCGGCGTCGGCGCATCGCCATCGGCGGACCGATGAAGCGCGGTCCACCCTACAACAGGTCGCCTGCCGGGAACGTGCCTCGCGTCCGCTTCCCGTGATTGCGCCTCACGCCCGCATCGCCTGCTGCAGCGCCACGCCGGCACCTTCCAGGCCCGGGTACTCGGCCGTCACCAGCCACACGGGGATGCCCTCCAGATAACCGCTCATGCAGCCCTTGCTGGCGAAGGCGCGGGCGAAGCCGCTGGCCTTGAAGAACTCGGCGAAGCGCGGCACCACGCCGCCCACCACATAGACCCCGCCCCGGGCGCCGAGGGCGAGGACGTTGTTGCCCGCGACGCGGCCGAGCCAGGTGCAGAACTGCTCCAGCACCGCCCTCGCCTCGGGGTCGCCGGCCAGGGCCGCCGAGGTGATGGCCGCCGGGCTGTCCAGGTGCGGCGCGCTGCCATCCAGGGCGCAGCTGGCGCGGTAGAGCTGCAGCAGGCCGTTGCCGCTGAGGACGTTCTCGGCGCTGACATGGCCGAGGCGCTGGTGCAGGTGCTGCCACAGGGCGGCCTCGCGGAGGCTGCCCACCGGCAGGTCGACGTGCCCGCCCTCCCCCGGCAAGGCCGTCCAGCGGCCCTCGCCCAGGGGCAGCAGGGTGCCGACGCCAAGCCCGGTGCCGGGCCCGATCACCACGGCGGGGCGATCCGCTTCGGGGGTGCCGGGGCACACCTCCTGGCGCTCCTCGGGGCGCAGGCGGGTCATGCCCAGGGCCATGGCGGTGAAGTCGTTGACCAGCAGCAGGCGCTGGATGCCCAGGCGCTGGCAGAAGGCGGTCCGGTTGAGCCGCCAGTGGTTGTTGGTGAAGCGGAAGTCTTCCCCGCCCACGGGGCCGGCACAGGCCAGGCAGACGGCCTCCAGCTCGGCGAGGGGCAGGTCGAGCCCGGCCAGGTAGTGCTGGATGGCCGACTCGGGGTCCGGGAAATCAGCGGTGGCCAGCACCTTCACGGCGTCGAGGCGCTGTTCCCGCCACAGGGCGAAGCGGGCGTTGGTCCCGCCGATGTCACCGACCAGCGCCAGGCTCACTTGAGGCCCTCCAGGCTGCGGGTGAAGGCACTGGCGCCCTCTTCGGCGGAGCTGAAGGCGGCCCGCATGAAGGCGAACAGCTCACGGCCACAGCCGACTTCGGCCTGGTGCATGGGCGGCGCGGGCTCGCGGGCGGCGAACTCGGCGGCGTCCACCTTCAGTTCCAGGGTGCCGGCCACGCCATCGACGCGAACGATGTCGCCGTCGCGCACACGGGCCAGGGGGCCGCCGTCATAGGCTTCGGGGGTGACGTGGATGGCGGCGGGGATCTTGCCGGAGGCACCGGACATGCGCCCGTCGGTGACCAGTGCGACCTTGAAGCCACGGTCCTGCAGGACGCCGAGGAAGGGGGTCATCTTGTGCAGCTCGGGCATGCCGTTGCAGCGCGGCCCCTGGAAGCGCATGACCGCCACCAGGTCGCGGTCCAGCTCGCCGGCCTTGAAGGCATCGGCCAGGGCCTGCTGGTCGTGGAAGACCCGCGCCGGGGCCTCCACCACACGGTGTTCGGGGGCGACGGCAGAGACCTTCATCACCCCGCGGCCGAGGTTGCCCGTCATCACCCGCAGGCCGCCCTCCGGGGAGAACGGCCGCGCAGCGGGCCGCAGGATGTTCTCGTCCAGGCTCGCGGCGGCGCCTTCGCGCCAGACCAGGCGGCCGTCCTCCAGGAAGGGCTCCTGGGTGTAGCGCCGCAGGCCACGGCCGGCGACGGTCTCGACATCTTCATGGAGCAGGCCGGCATCCAGCAGTTCGCGCACCAGGAAGGCGACGCCGCCGGCGGCCTGGAAGTGATTGATGTCGGCCTTGCCGTTCGGATAGACGTGGGCCAGGGTCGGCACCACTTCGGACAGCTCGGCCATGTCCTGCCAGTCCAGCTGGACACCGGCAGCGCGGGCGATGGCCGGCAGGTGCAGGGTGTGGTTGGTGGAGCCGCCGGTGGCGTGCAGGGCGACCACGGCGTTGATCAGCACGCGCTCGTCGACGATGTGCCCCAGCGGCACGAACTGGCCGGCCTGGCGGGTCAGGCGGGTCACCTGGCGCGCGGCTTCGGCGGTCAGGGCCTCGCGCAGGGGCGTGCCGGGGTTGACGAAGGAGGCGCCCGGCAGGTGCAGGCCCATGATCTCCACGAGCATCTGGTTGGTGTTGGCGGTGCCGTAGAAGGTGCAGGTGCCGGGGCTGTGGTAGGCCTGCATCTCCGCCTCCAGCAGCTCGTCGCGGGTGGCCTTGCCTTCGGCGTAGCGCTGGCGGACCTCGGCCTTCTCCTTGTTGGAGAGGCCCGAGGGCATGGGGCCGGCGGGTACGAACAACGACGGCAGGTGACCGAAGCGAAGGGCGCCCATCATCAGCCCGGGGACGATCTTGTCGCACACGCCGAGGAACAGCGCGGCGTCGAACATGTTGTGGGACAGGGCGATGGCGGTGGACATCGCGATCACTTCGCGGCTGGCGATGCCCAGCTCCATGCCCGGCTCGCCCTGGGTGACGCCATCGCACATGGCCGGTACGCCGCCGGCCACCTGGCCGACGGAGCCGATCTCGCGCAGAGCCTGGCGCAGCACCTCGGGGTAGGTCTCGTAGGGCTGGTGGGCGGAGAGCATGTCGTTGTAGGCGGTGACGATGGCGACGTTGGCCGAGTCCATCAGCCGCAGGCGCTGCTTGTCGATGCCGCCGCAGCCCGCCACGCCGTGGGCGAAGTTGGCGCACTGCAGGCTGCCCCGCTGCGGGCCCTTGCTGGCCGCTTCCTGGATCATCGCCAGGTAGCGTTCGCGGGTCGGTCGGCTGCGGGCGATGACCCGCTCGGTGACTTCCAGGATGCGAGGATGCATGTCAGGGGCTCCAGGGGATATCTTGTTTTAATTGCATCAAGATAACGCAGAGAAACAAAATATCACCACATGCGCATGGGTATTTTGTTATTCGAACAACATTTTCAGCTTCAGTCTGTCGTTCTGGTCTGACCGCACACCCCGGCCGAGGTGCCGGTCTGGCGACGGACGCGCGATCCGGGCCGCGCGCCCCTGCAGAGCGGATGGAGCGGCGCCAGGGGTCAGCCCCGGCGCGGCGTTTCAGCGGGGGAAGATTTCCTTGAAGAAGCCCTGCATGTCGGCCCAGGAGTTCTCGTCGGCCACCTTGCTGTAGGCCAGGTCCGGGCCTTTCTCGCTGCCGTGGCCGGCGTGGCTGAGGCGGTCGGCATCGGGGTTGGTGAAGCCGTGCTTGGCCTTGGGCTGGAGGACGAAGCGGTAGTTGGCCTCGGCGGCGTCCATCTCGTCCTTGAAGGCGGCGACGTCGGCCTTGGTGACCATGCTGTCGAGCCCGCCGTGCTCCACCAGGATGCGCGCCTTGACGCTGCCCTTGGTGGCGGGGGTGGCGGTGGCGAGGGCGCCGTGGAAGCTCACCACGCCGGCCAGCGGGACGCCCTGGCGGGCCATGTCCAGCACCACCTTGCCGCCGAAGCAGTAGCCGATGGCGGCCAGGCGGCTGTTGTCGGTCAGGGGCTGCTGCTTGAGCAGGTCGAGGCCGGCGAGGAAGCGCGCCTTGGCGGCGGGGGCGTCCTTGAGGGCGGCCTGCATGAAGGCGGCGGCGTCGGCCGGGTGCTCGGTGTTCTTGCCCTCGCCGTACATGTCGATGGCCAGGGCGCTGTAGCCCAGCTTGGCGAGGTCGCGGGCACGGCGCTTGGCGTAGTCGTTCAGGCCCCACCACTCATGCACCACCACCACGCCCGGGCGCTTGCCCTCGATGGCGTCGTCGTAGGCGTAGTAGCCCACCAGGGCGGTCCCGTCGGCGGCCTTGTAGTGGAGCTCCTTGGTCTTGACCTCGGCCTGGGCGATGCCCGCGAAGGCCAACAGAGCGAACAACAACGACAATCTGGGCATTTCGATTCCTCTCCGGGTTCAGCGAAGCTGGGCAGCGTGCAAGTGTCGCGGTTTTTCCGGGCTTTCGCCAACCGCCATTGCCAGGTGAAATAGCGCTCCCCCATGCCTTGCCGAGGTTGCCATGCGTCGTTCGTCGGTCCTTCTGCTGTTCGCCCTCGCCTGCCCCTGGGCCCTGGCCGATGGGCCACGGGCGGGGAGCCTGGAACTGGGACCAGCCTGGAGCCGGGCCTCGACCTGGGACGCCACGGCGCGGGAGGTCTACCTGGACATCCACGACCGGGGCGGCGATGGCGACCGGCTGAGCGGTGCCAGCTCGCCCCTGGCCTGGCGGGTGGACCTGCAGACCACGGTGCGCATCGGCGAGGCCCGCCGGGTGATGACCCTGGTGTCGTTCGGCATCCCCGCCGGGGGCACGCTGGCGCTCAAGCCGGACGGCAGCCACCTGACACTGGTGGGGCTGCGCCAGCCGGTGACGCCCGGCCAGCGCATCCCGCTCGTCCTGCGCTTCGAGAAGGCCGGCGAGGTGCGCGTGGAGGCGACGGCGCAGTGACGGCTCAGGCGAGGTAGCGGCCGATCTCGATCAGGTTGTCGTCCGGGTCGCGAACGTACACCGACTCGATGGGCCCGAGGGCGCCGGTGCGGCGCACCGGCCCCTCCTCCACCGCCACGCCTTCGGCGGCCAGGTGGGCCCGCAGGCGATCCAGGGGCCAGGTGGTGACCAGGCACAGGTCGATGGCCCCCGGCAGCGGGTGCGCGGCCTTGGGCTCGAACTCCCGTCCGGCCTGGTGCAGGTTGAGCTTCTGCTGGCCGAAGGCCAGGGCGCTGCGGCCCTCGCCGAACACCTCGTGACGCATGCCCAGCACGCGCTGGTAGAAATCCACGGTGCGGGGGATGTCGGCGACGGTGAGGACCAGGTGATCGATGCGTTCCAGCATGGCTCAGTGCCTGTCGAGGAGGTGGAAACGGGGTAGCGAGAGCCCCCAGCGGATGGCGGCCAGGCGGGTGCCGAGCACCACGGCCATGGCGATGCCGGTGTCGAGCCAGCGCGGCAGCCCGACGGCCAGCAGCCCGATGAACACCAGGGAGCCGGCGATGCAGGCGATGGCGTAGATCTCCTTCTGGAAGATCAGCGGGATCTCGTTGCAGATCACGTCGCGCATCACGCCGCCGGCGACGCCGGTGATGACGCCCATGATCACCGCCGTGCTCAGGGGCACCTGGTGCTGCAGGGCGACCTCGGTGCCGTAGACGGTGAACACGGCCAGGCCGAAGGCATCGGCCACCAGCAACCCGGTCTCGTGGATGGGCCGGGTGAGGCGGACCCAGAGCACGGTGCCCACGGCGGCCAGGGAGGCGACGAGGATGTAGGTGTCGTCACGGATCCAGCTGACCGGGTGGTTGCCGAGAATGACGTCGCGCAGGGTGCCGCCGCCCAGGGCGGTGATGATGGCGATCACCAGCACGCCGAACAGGTCCATGGACTTGCGCCCGGCCATGAGCGCGCCGGTGATGGCGAAGACGGCGACGCCGAAGAGGTCGGACAGGTAGAAGAGCTGCTCCATGGACCGATCAGTTCCCCACCGGGGTGCGCATGGTGACGAATTCCTCGGCGGCGGTCGGGTGCACGCCGATGGTCTCGTCGAAGATGCGCTTGGTGGCGCCGGCCTTGAGCGCCACGGCCAGGCCCTGGATGATCTCGCCCGCCTCGGGGCCGACCATGTGGCAGCCGAGCACGCGGTCGCTCTCGGCGTCCACCACCAGCTTCATCAGGGTGCGCTCCTGGTTGTCGGTGAGGGTCAGTTTCATGGCGCGGAAGCGGCTCTCGAACACCTTGACCTTGTGCCCACGGCCACGTGCCTGCTCTTCGGTCAGGCCGACGGTGCCGATGTTGGGCAGGCTGAAGACGGCGGTGGGGATGTTGTCGTAGTCCACCGGCTGGTACTCGGCCGGGCGGAACAGGCGGCGGGCAACGGCCATGCCTTCGGCCAGGGCCACCGGGGTGAGCTGCACGCGACCGATGACGTCGCCCAGGGCGAGGATCGAGGGTTCGGTGGTGCGGTACTCGTCGTCCACCTTGATGAAGCCGCGCTCGTCCAGCTCGACGCCGGTGTTCTCCAGGCCGAGGTTGTCCAGCATCGGTCGCCGACCGGTGGCATAGAACACGCAGTCGGTCTCCAGGCTGCGGCCATCCTTGAGGGTGGCGAGCAGGCTGCCATCGGCCTGCTTCTCGATGCGGGTGATGTCGGCGTTGAACTGCAGGTCGAGGCCCTTGCGGGTCAGCTCGTCACGCAGGTGGGTGCGCACGGCGCCGTCGAAGCCACGCAGGAACAGGTCCTGGCGATAGAGCAGCGAGGTCTTGGCGCCCAGGCCGTGGAAGATCGAGGCGAATTCGACGGCGATGTAGCCGCCGCCCACCACCAGCACGCGCTTGGGCAGTTCGCGCAGGTGGAAGGCTTCGTTGGAGGTGACGGCATGCTCGCGGCCGGGAATGTCCGGCACCTGGGGCCAGCCACCGGTGGCGATGAGCAGGTGCTGGGCCGTGAAGCGCTGCTCACCGACCGCCACGGTGTGGGCGTCGAGGATGCGCGCATGGCCTTCCAGCAGGGTGACGCCGGCGTTGACCAGGAGGTTGCGGTAGATGCCGTTGAGGCGGTGGATTTCCTTGTCCTTGTTGGCGATCAGGGTCGCCCAGTCGAACCCGGGCTCGCCGACGGACCAGCCGTAGCCGCGCGCCTGCTCGAAGTCTTCGGCGTAGTGGGCGCCGTACACCAGCATCTTCTTCGGCACGCAGCCGACGTTGACGCAGGTGCCGCCCAGGTAGCGGCTTTCCGCTACCGCGACGCGGGCACCGAAACCGGCGGCGAAGCGAGAGGCACGTACGCCGGCGGAACCGGCGCCTATGACGAAGAGGTCGAAATCGTAGGCCATGGCAGGGGGTCTCCAGAAACAGGCGGCCAGCATACCTGAACCCGTGCCCCTGACCAGTTGCCGCGCCTATCCTTGAGCCTGGTACGCCGAAGGAGGAGCACCATGCGCCCTACCCTCACCCACCTTGCCCTGCACGTGCCCGAGCTGGAGCCGTGCATCGCCTTCTACGAACGCTATTGCGGCATGCGGGTGATCCACTCGCGCGCCGGCAAGGGCTCGCGTATCGTCTGGATGGCGGAGCCGGGCCAGGAGCACCGTTTCATCTTCGTGATCATGCCCGGCGGGCTCCCGCGTGACCTGGCCGCCGACGACTACAGCCACTTCGGCTTCGCCCTGGAAAGCCGCGAGGCGGTGGATGCCCTGGTCGCCCGCGCGGCGGCCGAAGGCTGCCTGGTGTGGGCACCCCGGGACGAGCCATTTCCGGTGGGCTACTACTGCGGCCTGCGGGACCCGGCGGGCAACTATGTGGAGTTCAGCTACGGGCAGCCACTGGGGCCGGGCTCGGAGGGGATGGTGATTCCCTGAGACAGGCTTCCCGGGCTGAAGCCCGGGCTACGTGGAGAGCGGATACGACAAGGCCGCCCGGAGGCGGCCTTGGGTGACGCGGTGGAGCCTATCAGTAGGCCTTGCCGGTCTTGTAGAGGTTCTCGAAGCAGTAGTTGGTCGCGTCGATGTAGCCTTCGGCGCCACCGCAGTCGAAACGCTTGCCCTTGAACTTGTACGCCAGCACGCAGCCGTCCTGAGCCTGCTTCATCAGGGCGTCGGTGATCTGGATTTCGCCGCCTTTGCCCGGCTCGGTCTCTTCGATCAGCTTGAAGATGTCCGGGGTCAGGATGTAGCGGCCGATGATCGCCAGGTTGGACGGAGCGTCTTCCGGCTTGGGCTTCTCGACCATGCTGTTCACGCGGTAGATGTCGTCGCGGATCATCTCGCCGGCGATCACGCCGTACTTGGAGGTTTCCTCCGGCGGCACTTCCTGGATGGCAACGATGGAGCAGCGGAACTGGTTGTATAGCTTGACCATCTGGGTCAGCACGCCGTCGCCGTCGAGGTTCAGGCACAGGTCGTCCGCCAGCACCACGGCGAAAGGCTCGTCGCCGATCAGCGGACGGCCGCTGAGGATGGCGTGGCCCAGGCCCTTCATTTCCACCTGGCGGGTGTAGGAGAAGCTGCACTGGTCGATCAGGCGGCGGATGCCGACCAGGTACTTCTCCTTGTCGGTGCCCTTGATCTGGTGTTCCAGCTCGTAGCTGATGTCGAAGTGGTCTTCCAGGGCGCGCTTGCCACGGCCGGTGACGATGGAGATCTCGCTGAGACCGGCGTCCAGCGCCTCTTCAACCCCGTACTGGATCAGCGGCTTGTTCACCACCGGCAGCATTTCCTTGGGCATGGCCTTGGTGGCGGGCAGAAAACGGGTACCGTAACCAGCGGCCGGGAACAGGCATTTCTTGATCATGTTGAACCTTGAATAAGGTGGGTGTGGGCTGAATGCGGCGAAGTCTAATCACGCCGCTGTCGCCTTACAATGCCCCGCAGGTGGGCGTCCGACGCCGCGATAGAGGAATCCCAGGTCGGCCAGTTGCAACGGGTCGTAGAGATTCCTGCCATCGAAGATGACCGGCACCTTCATCAGACCGCGAATCCGCTCGAAGTTCGGTTGGCGGAACTGCTTCCATTCGGTCACCAGCACCAGGGCTTCGGCCTGTTCCACCGCCTGGTAGGGGGACTCGCCCAGCCACAGCCGGCCGCTGGCGAGGGCGTCCGGGTAGCGGGCTGCGACGGCCTCCCGCGACGCTGGGTCGCAGCCGCGCACGAGGGCGCCGGCGGCCAGCAGGGCGTCTATCAGCACCAGGCTGGGCGCTTCGCGGATGTCATCGGTGCCCGGCTTGAAGGACAGCCCCCACACCGCCACCACCCGCCCGTGCAGGCGCCCTTCGAAATGCGCCACCAGCGCCTGGAACAGCAGGGCCTTCTGCTCGGCATTGCGCGCCTCCACGGCCCGCAGGATGCCGGGGTCGATCCCCTCCTGTTCGGCGCAGCGGATCAGCGCTCGCACGTCCTTGGGGAAACACGAGCCGCCGTAGCCGCAACCGGCATAGAGGAAGTGCGTGCCGATGCGCCGGTCACTGCCCACGCCGCGCCGCACCTCCTCGATGTCGACGCCCAGGCGGGCACAGAGCCCGGCCATCTCGTTCATGAAGGAGATGCGCGTGGCGAGGAAGGCGTTGGCGGCGTACTTGGTGAACTCGGCAGCGCGGGTGCCCATGCAGAGGATGCGGTCGTGGTTGCGCGAGAACGGCGCGTAGAGGCGCCGCAGCAGTTCGCGGGCCGCCGGGTCGTCGGTGCCGATGACGATGCGATCGGGGCGCATGAAGTCATCGAGGGCAGCCCCCTCCTTGAGGAACTCGGGGTTGCTCGCCACCTGGATGCGAAAGGCCTTGCCCCGGGCGGCGAGTCGCCCGTTGATGCACGCGGCGACCCGCTCGGCGGTGCCGACGGGCACGGTGGACTTGTCCACCACCAGGCACGGGCGCTGCAGCACCCGCCCCAGTTCGTCCGCCACCGCGAGCACATGGCTCAGGTCGGCGGAGCCGTCCTCGCCGCTGGGGGTGCCCACGGCGATGAAGGCGACGTCTGCCTGCTCCAGCCCCTCGGCCAGGCGCGCGGTGAAGTCCAGCTGCCCGCTCTCCAGGTGCTGCGCCAGCAGGGGCGCCAGGCCCGGTTCATGGATCGGTGACTCGCCCCGACGCAATTGCGCCAGGCGCGCCGGGTCGCGCTCGACACAGCGCACCCGGTTGCCCATTTCAGCAAAGCACGCCGCCGTCACCAGCCCCACATAGCCCGCCCCGATCACGCATATCCGCATGGCTGCACCTCCGCTGTCGTTGCAGGGATTGCAACGGACTCCGGTGGCAGGGGCGTGACAGCGAGGTGACGGCGAGGTTATCCGGAGCCGCCCTCGTCGACGGGCTGCAGCTCGACTTCGACCAGGCCTTCCACCGGCTCTTCCGGTGGGCCGCCACCGAAGTCGCCCAAGGCTTGCCAGTGCTCGTCGAGGCCGGCGCTGATGGCGGCGAGGTGGTCGATCATGCGGCGTCCGGCCTGGCGCGCTGCGTCATCCTCGCTGCGCATCAGTTCGAAGGACATTTCGGTCATGGCGGCCGACAGGTGGGTGAGGCTGCGGGTGGTGAGGCCGAGCAGGCGGATCAGATGCTGTTCACGGGTGTCCATTCCACGTCTCCTGGTTCCTTCAGGCAGTCTCAGGCTAGACCATCCGCTGCCGTGCACCGTTCGACCGTGCGTCGCCTGGCGGGGTTCACCGGGTGGAACTTGATCGGGCCAGCGCAGGTCAGGTGTTCAAGCCCGCTGTCGCCGCGAACTGCCGCAGCGACCCTCGCAACCGATTCCCGTCAGGAGAGCCTGATATGCAGCTCCTCATCCGTTCCGTCGGCGAACGTTTCGTCATCGAAGGCGGCATCACCCTGGAGGTGATCAGCATCCACGGCCACCAGGTGAAGTTCGGCATCGTCGCGCCCAAGAATGTCGCCGTGCACCGCAAGGAGGTGTATGAGCGCATCCAGGCCGGCGTGCCCCATCCGCGCAAGATGACGGCCTGAGCGCCGTTCAGCGGGGCATGTAGCCCCGCTGCCAGGGACGCGGCACCCACAACGAGGCAATGGCCAGCAGTGCCGCGAGCCCGGCGCTGAAGGTGAGCGCCAACAGACCCATGCGGAACTCCAGGAATGCGCCCAGCACAGCGCCCGCCAGCATCCCGCCCCAGGGCACCAGCTGGACCCGCCACCCTTCCCGCCGCTCGCCCAGCAGCCAGCGGCCGAGCCCCCGACCGAAACGCGACAAGGCGCCCGTGACGTAGGTGAGCCCGATGGGCAGGCCGTTCACCTGCTCGACCACGGCGTTGAGCATGCCCATGGCCAGGATCGACAGCACCACCGCCGGCACTCGCCAGGCAAAGGGCCAGAGGGCGGCAATGGCCAGGAGCGTGGCGATCACCGCCAGCAGCGGCGCGGCGCGGCGACCGGAAAAACGCGCGACCACGACCCCGAACGCGTTGCCCAGCACGAAGCAGAGCACCGCCAGGGCCAGGCGCCCGAAGGCGGCGAGGTGCCCCTCGCTCAGGGACACGGCCATCCGCGTGGTGTTGCCGCTCATGAAGGAGACGAAGTCGCCGGTGGCGAGAAAGCCGATGGCGTCGGTCATCCCTGCCAGTACGGAAAGCCCGGCCACCAGGCCCAGCCCGACACGTCCACGCACCTTGCGCAAGTGAAAGCGCCGCGCGCTGCCACGGGGGATCGGGGATGGAAGCATGGGGGCACCTCACTGCTCAGTGCGACGGCCGGGACTGCCTGGCCGCGGAACGGGAGGTCGAATTGTCCGCTGCCCGCCGTGGCCGTCAAGTCCGGGGGGCCGGGTGCCCTCCGGCGGCAGCCCGGCGGGCACGCCGCATCGCACGCCGCGCCCGGGGGAAATACCCCCATTCCCGGGGCAGCACGGGCCAGGCCAGCCGCAGGACGCCGGCAAGCAACCGCAACCGGCGCTGGTCCCATTCCGTCCACCGCAGCCCCAGGCGTTCCCGCAGCACAGGCGGCAAGGTGCCCCGCGCCACCCAGCGCACGCCACCCACCAGCAGGGGTTGCAGGCACCACCACAACGGGCCGCGCATCCAGGGATAGGGCGCGGGCAAGCGCCCGGTCGAGCCGAAGTACCAGGTGGTGATCTCCGTCGCCTGCAGGCGCTGTTCGAGCATCTGCTGCCAGTACACCCGGAATGCCGCGTAGTTCGCCGGCACCTCCCCCATCGGCAGGCCGTAGAGGGCGTACCAGTGGACGGACTCCTGGTAGAGGCGCTCGCATTGCTGTTCGTCCAGGGGCGTGCCGAGCCATTCCTGCAAGGCGATCTGCGCTTCGAAGAAGGTGGCGTGGGCCCAGTAGAACAGCTCGGGGCTGAGGGCGTGATAGGGGCGTCCCTGCCCGTCCCGGCCCTTGATATCACGGTGGAAGGCGCGCACCTGGCGCGCGGTACCGGCAGCCAGCTCACCGTCGTAGACCACGCCGAGGATGGGCGGGATGGAGCGCAGCAAGCGGTTCCAGGGGTTGGCGAACAGGTCGGAATGCTGGAGCACGCCGGCAGCCAGCCCCGGATGCATGTTCTGCAGGATGCCGGTGCGACCGATCAGCAGCAGGCCCCGCAGATCCCCGAAGTAGCGCCAGGTCAGGGAATCCGGCCCCAAGGGGCTCGGCTGGGCGGGTGGAACGGAGTCAGGTGCGTGCATGGAGGCGGCTCCGGCAGGTGCTTGGAAACGCCTTCACGCTAATGCGACTATCCGCTCGCATTCAATTCGCGTCCGGAGCCCGCCATGCGCAAGCAGCCCCGTCAGCAACGCTCGCAACAGATGGTCGCCGACCTGGTGGAAGCCTGCGCCCGAGTCATCGCCCGCGAAGGCCTGCCACGCCTGAGCACCAACCTCATCGCCGCCGAGGCCGGGGTCAGCGTCGGTTCGCTCTATCAGTACTTCGACTGCAAGGAGGCGCTGGTCGAGGCGCTGCTCGACCGGATGAGCCAGGACCTGGTGGGCGTCATCCGCGACAACGCCTCGGCCCTGCTGGCGGACGACGTTCACGCTGCGGTGGAACGGCTGCTGCAGGCGGTATTCGCATTCCTCGACCGCAACGCCAGCCTGCACTTGGAACTCGCACGGCACTGGCAGGACCTGCGCACGCTGAGGGTGGTCGACGAGATGGAACAGCACCTGTTCGATTTCTGCCGCCTCTACCTATTGCGCCACCTGCGGGAAATCCCCATCGAGAACCCGCTGCCCACCTTGTACGTGGTCATCAACAGCGCGCTGATGACCATCATCCGCTTCATGAGCCACCCTCACCCACCGCTCACCCGCGCTGAACTGATCGGGGCGTTGAGCGACATGTTCGCGGCCTATGTGAAGAGCCTGGGTGAAGCGGAGTGAGCGCGCGAGCTGCGCGTCAAACCAGGAACAGGCCGACCTGATTGACGACAAACCCCAGAAAGAAGCCAAGGAACCCGGCGGAGAACAGCCTGGACTCCCGACGCCACTTGCGCCGCCGACTCACGACGCCGAGCGCCACGACTCCGGCGGCGGCACCCGGCAGCGACAGCAGGTGAGCAATCCCCAACAGGCCACTACTCCTGACGTCGGGATGCGAGTTGACCCAGACATAGACTGCAAGGCTGAGCCCTGCAGCCAGAACGGCGCCGCCGGCGAAAAATGGCCTGGGATTGGCCAGCACTGCCGTGACGAACGCACCCCCAATGACCGCCAAGTAATACCAGAGGCCGATGAACAGTACGTCGCCCCTGATGTCGATCAGCGCTGCGAACACGGCCACAAAGATCACGCCGATGGCGATATCCAGACTTCGTGCCTTGATGAAATCCCGCATGACTCACATCCCTGTCGTGTATCGGAAGGCCGGGAGTATAAGCACAGGGCCTTTTCACATCAGAGGGGCATCAAGAAGTGCGGACCGCTCCCCAAATTGCGGAGCCAGAAACAACAAGGGCCTGCCCGAAAGAATCGTGCAAGCCCTTGATTTATATGGTGCCCGAAGCCGGGGTCGAACCGGCACGCTGTTGCCAGCGAGGGATTTTAAGTCCCTTGCGTCTACCGATTTCGCCATTCGGGCGGTAGCGCTCAATGCAATACGGAGCCAAGCCCCGTTTTTTGCGAGGGCAGGAATATATACACCCCCTCCCCCGCACGCAAGCATTCGCAAGTCCATGACCGGACAGCAAAAAAGCCCAGCCACAATGAGAACGCCAACACGCTGCGGAAATGAAAAAGCCCCGTAGACGTGAATCTACGGGGCTTCTCATATGGAGGCCGAAGTCGGAATCGAACCGGCGTACACGGATTTGCAATCCGCTGCATGACCACTCTGCCATCCGGCCTTAAATGAAGACGCCGCTTTGAGGCGGCGTCTTCATGACAATCTGGAGCGGGAAACGAGACTCGAACTCGCGACCCCGACCTTGGCAAGGTCGTGCTCTACCAACTGAGCTATTCCCGCTTTGTCTTGGTGACGGGCGCCATTCTATAGGATCGTTAGCAGCCGTCAACCCCTTGATTCAAAAAAGTTTATTTATCTTTCGGCTCGGTGCTCAGGTGCGGCCAGGCGGCCAGCAGGTAATGCAGCATCGACCACAGCGTCAGCGCGGCGGCGATGATCAGCAGCAGGAAGCCGAGCACCACCCAGAAGCTCACCACCGGCGGATTGGCCAGCAGGATGACCAGCGCCAGCATCTGCGCCGCCGTCTTCCACTTGCCGAGGTTGGAGACCGCGACCTGGGCACGCGCGCCCAGCTCCGCCATCCATTCCCGCAGCGCCGAGACCACGATCTCGCGACCGATGATGATGGCCGCCGGCAAGGTCAGCCACAGCGTGTGGTGTTCCTCGACCAGCAGCACCAGCGCCACCGCCACCATCAGCTTGTCCGCCACCGGGTCGAGGAAGGCCCCGAACGGGGTGCTCTGCTCCCAGCGACGCGCCAGGTAGCCATCGAACCAGTCGGTGACCGCCGCGATGGCGAACACCGCGCTTGCGGCCATGTGGCTCCCCGAAAACGGAAGATAGAACAGCAGGATGAAGACGGGAATCAGCAGAACACGCAGAACGGTGAGCAGGTTTGGAATATTCATCGTCACAGCAAGACCGAAAAAGAGGGGGCATTCTACTCGCTGTGCAGGGCCGCATAAATCGACTCGGCGAGCTTTTTGCTGATGCCAGGCGCCTTGGCGATCTCCTCGATACTGGCGCGGCTCAATTCCTGCAACCCACCGAAATGCTTGAGCAGCTCGCGCCGACGCTTCGGCCCTACTCCCGCCACCTCTTCCAGGCTGGAGGTCCGACGGGCCTTGCCGCGTCGTGCACGGTGGCCGGTGATGGCAAAGCGGTGTGCCTCGTCGCGAATCTGCTGGATCAGGTGCAGCGCAGGCGCGTCGGCCGGCAGGGTGAACTCGTTCTCCGGGCCATTGAGGTAAAGCGTCTCGAAGCCCGGCTTGCGGGTCACGCCCTTGGCCACGCCGAGCAGGATGAGTTCCGGCACTGCCAGCTCCTGCAACACCTCCCGCGCCATGGCCAGCTGGCCTTTGCCGCCGTCCACCAGCAGCACGTCCGGCAACTTGCCCTCTCCATCCTTCAACTTGCTGAAGCGTCGGGTCAGCGCCTGGTGCATCGCCGCATAGTCGTCGCCGGCGGTCACGCCCTCGATGTTGTAGCGGCGGTAGTCGGACTTGAGCGCCCCTTCCGGGCCAAACACCACGCAGGACGCCACGGTCGCCTCACCGCTGGAATGGCTGATGTCGTAGCACTCCAGCCGCTGCGGCGGCTCGGCCAGGCCGAGCACCTCGCCGAGCGCTTCGAACTTGTCCGCCATGTGCTGGCGGTTGGCCAAGCGCGCTGCAAGGGCCTGCTCGGCGTTGGTGACTGCCAGTTGCTGCCAGCGAGCGCGGTTGGTCCGTACCCGGTGGCTGATGCTGAGTTCACGCCCACGCGACTCGGCAATGGCTTCGATCAGCGTCGGGAAATCCTCGTGGACGGTATTGACGATCAGCTCCTGCGGCAGATCGCGTTCATGGCTGCCCAGGTAGTACTGCGCAATGAAGGCCACCAGCACGTCCCCCACCTCTTCCTCGATCGCCACCTGGGGGAAGAAATTCTTGCTGCCCAGCACGCGCCCACCCCGGACACTGATGAGGTGCACACAGGCCCCACCCGGGTTGACGATGGCGGCAACCACATCGACGTCGCCAGTGCCCCCCTCGATGCTCTGCTGGTCCTGCACGCGCCGCAGCATCGACACCTGGTCGCGCAACTCGGCAGCCCGCTCGAACTCCAGGTTCATCGCCGCCTGCTCCATGCTGCTGGTCAGCTCGGCCGCCAGGGCATTGCTCCGCCCTTCCAGGAACATCACGGAGTGGCGCACGTCCTCGGCGTACTCGTTCGCCTCCACCAGGCCGACACACGGCCCCTTGCAGCGCTTGATCTGGTATTGCAGGCATGGCCGGGTGCGGTTGCGGAAGTAGCTGTCCTCGCACTGGCGCACGAGGAACGCCTTCTGCAGCAGGTTCAGGCTTTCACGGATGGCCCCCGCACTGGGGTAAGGCCCGAAGTAGCGCCCCTTCTGCTTCTTCGCCCCGCGATGGATGCTCAGCCGCGGGAACTCGCCATCGGAGAGGTGCACATATGGATAGGACTTATCGTCCCGCAGCAGGATGTTGTAAGGCGGCCGCCATTCCTTGATGAGCGTCTGCTCCAGCAGCAGCGCTTCCGTCTCGTTGGCGGTGATGGTGGTCTCGACCTGCGCGATGCGGGCCACCAGGGCAGCCGTCTTGGGCGCCAGACCGGTCTTGCGGAAGTAGCTGGCGAGGCGCTTCTTGAGGTTCTTGGCCTTGCCGACATAAAGCAGCTTGCCGCCCTCGTCGAACATCCGGTAAACCCCCGGACGCCCACTGCAGGCGGCAAGAAAATCACTTGCATCGAATGTGGGTTGCATCAGCTGACGGCGTCCACCATGCCGTGGCGAACCGCCAGCAGAGCCAGCTCGACATCGCTGGAGATGGAGAGCTTGTCGAAGATCCGGTAGCGGTACGTGTTCACCGTCTTCGGCGACAGGCACAGCTTGTCGGAAATGGTCTGGACCTTCTGGCAGTTGGCGATCATCAGCGCGATCTGGATTTCCCGCTCCGACAACAGGTCGAACGGCGAACCACTCGTCTGCGGCTGGAAGGACTTCAGCGCCAACTGCTGGGCGATCTGCGGACAGATATAGCGCTGCCCGGCGAAGACCTGGCGAATCGCCTGGACCATCTCTTCAAGCGCAGCGCCCTTGGTGAGGTAGCCCGCCGCACCGGCCTGCAGCAGCCGGGTCGGAAACGGATCCTCTTCGCACACCGTCACCGCCACCACCTTCAGATCGGGGTAGCTGCGCAGCAGCTTGCGGGTCGCTTCGAGACCGCCGATGCCGGGCATCTTCACATCCATCAGCACCACGTCGGGCTTGAGCTCGCGCGCCTTCTTCAGCGCTTCCTCGCCGCTCTCGGCCTGCCCCACCACCTGCAGCCCATCGATGTCCGAGAGCATGCGGCTGATGCCTGTTCTAACCAGATCGTGGTCATCGACCACCAGTACCCTAATCAAGCGACACCTCGCAGTGCACCGCCCGCCAAACTGGGGAGCGTCACATGGAAAGGCCGATACATTAGCAAGTCGGAGCGCTCAGACCTAGCGCGACCGCCACCGTCAAATCACAAGCGCCAGGAAAACATAAGCAGCAAGGACTGACAATCGAGTCCGCCTATCACCACCGGAGGAGTCCGCCGCAGCGGGCGTCCTCACCCAAGGGAAAATCGCCTCTGGAACTTCAGCGTAGGACGCCCTGACAGGGCGAGTCAGGCGCCTTGACGACCGGCTACGGGCAGACCGGAAACTGCCGAAGCGCCAGGTACAGAAATCGCCTATCGCAATGCCATCACGCTTTAGGAAATAAAGAGACCAACGGCGCCCCCAAAATCACGACCGCCGAAAAGCAGAGCAAAGCCACTGGAAGCGCAGCCACAAAAGAGCCAGCAGTGCCCAGCCGGCAAGCGTCAGCGCCGCACGGTACTGGTGGAGCCGCAGCCTGGAGAACGCCACCGAAAAGCCAGGACGCAGTAACTGAAAGGGCTGGAAGCACATCGAGAACTACGTCATCGACGCATGAAAGAAAACCCGCAACGCCCCGATAGACCCGAGCCACTGCCGATTGACACCCCCTTCCCCACGCCCTAACGTTGCCGCGCTGCCCAACCTGGGCAGTCGGGATTGGCGTCCCGAACGAGGACAGGTGCATGAACGTTGTTCAGGCACCTTGCATGGTTGCACCCGCGTTATGGGGCGTGCCGTGCAGGGCATCTTCGGATGCACCGTTCGTTCTCGACGGTTACGCCAACCTGCATGGCCCGCTCCACCCTGATTGGCGTCAGGAGGCGGTCAGTCGACCCATCGAGAACAACTATGACTTCTGCAAAACTCAGTTCGCTCTACAAAAACGATCTCCATCACCTGACCCTCTACGAAGCAGCCTATGTGCGCCAACGCGCCTTGCTCGGCATGCTCGGCTTCCTGTCCAACATTCCCGACCACGGCACGCCATCCCCCGAACTGCTGGGCGGCGCATTCGCCTGCCTGGAGTACCTCGCCGAAGATGCAGCCCGGCTCTACGAGGCCGCTCAGAACGAGGCGAAAAATCACCCGACAGGCTGACCAAGTCAGCCTCACCTGGCCCCCGCGCCGACGGCGACCGGCACCGCGACCCGGTGGCCGGCGCAGCGAGTCGACGACGCGGAGCTGGCCCAGGTGGAGCAGGACCTGGCCGACGCCCAGGAAGCGCTGGGCGGCCACCGCGCCACCATCGCCGCCAACGAGCAGCGCCAGGCCCGGGCCGCCGAGCTGGTATCGGTAGCCGGCCTGGCCGCCCGCCGCGAGCAGAAACTGGCAGAGGATCGGAAGCGCCTGCAGGAGTGGTCCGAGAAGCTGCGCGATGCAGAAGCGGCCGCCGGTGCATTGAGCGCCCTGGTCTGCCCGTGCTGCGACGAGTCGCTGATCCTGGTGGACGGCAAGCTGCAGCGCCATCGCCCGGGAGATCCTGCCGCCGCTGCCCGCGTCGAGGAGTACCGCGGCTATCTGGAGAGCGCGCAGCGCGCCGTCGACAACAGCCACCGCGACCTCACCGAATCGCAGCAGGCGGTCCTGCAGATCAAGGAACTCAAGGCCGCCCTTGGCCACGAGGTTGGCCAGGACGCCCTGGCCGTGGCTGAACAGACGATCAACGAGCTGCGCCAGCAGCGTGACGGCCTGCGCGCAAAGGTGGAGGCCCTGGCGGACGTATCCCGCGCCCTGGCCGAACGCGATGAGGTAATCGCCAAGGCCGCCGCGCACCATGCCGACATCACCCAATGGCTGCAGATCGGCGAGGCCCTGGCGCCCAGCGGCATCCCCGCCGCCCTGCTGGCCGAGGCGCTGGCACCGTTCAACGACTCCATGGCCGTGGCCGCCCGCCTGGCACGCTGGCAGCCCGTGGCGATCACAAACGACATGGTGCTGACCTACGGCAGCCGGGCCTACGGCCTGCTGTCCGAGTCGGAGCGCTGGCGCGTCGACGCCGTAGTCGCCCTGGCCATCGCCCAGCTGTCCGAACTGCGCCTGGTCATGCTGGACCGGTTCGACGTGCTGGATCTGCCGTCACGTACCCAGCTGATCCGCATGCTGATGGAGCTGGCGAAGCTGGAGACCATCGACACAGTGATCGTCTGCGGCACGTTGAAGGAACCGCCCAAGCTGCCGCAGACGATCGCCGTCCACTGGATCGAAAACGGCGTCATCGGCACGCCCAACGCCAGCCAGGCCGCGTAACACCCTCCCCCCGCCCCATGCCCGGCCGCCCAGTGCGGCTTGGGAAATTCTTCAAAAAAGAACAACAGCAACCCTACCGGATCGGAGGTGAGCATCTATTCAATATCGGTCAGGTGAAAAAAACAGCGAGATAGAGCTTGGGACAGCCCTATCAGCTAGATGTTAGCTGTAGGGGCTGGCCTCTCGAAAAAAACAGATTGGTTAGTTGCTTGAATCACAAAAATGAATCTTTCATTGCAAGCCTCAGAATCTCTTCGAACATAAGAAACCTCACACTCACCAAATATATCCACATCAGGCCTTTGATATACGAAATCCATAACAATACCCTCATCCTTATCTAGCTTAGGCCTAGAAATCTCGCTTACCCCTCCAATGCTTGGACTTAGCTTTAAACGGACATCCCAAACCACATGCCCACGATTAGCAAGAACTGTTTGTGTATTAATAATTCCTTCAGTCGATTGCCATCGATTTCCAGTCTCGAACGAAAAAGAAGGCGAAATAGCTTTCTTCCGAGCTTCTTCCTGAATCTCTACAGCACGCATCTGCGCCTGTATTTGCTGCGTGGCTGCCGATGCCATGATCGCTTGCTGTTCAACTGAATTTCTCAGTTCTTCTGCCTGCAACAAAAGAGCCTTAGTACCCTGCTTCAATTCCACACCTTGCTGAAAAAATCCTAAAATCAACCATAGAATTGCGAGCGGCCCAAAAATTCCGGCAAAAAAATCACCAAGAGCATTTAACTCCATTGTTTGAAGCTGAGGCAGCCGATCTCCTATCAGCCAATAGGCAAATCCCAAGTACAGCAAACTAATAACAATACCTATCATCGAAAGTAATCGACTCATTCCTACTCCTTGAATCGGCAACAGGCCGGGCGAACCGAACCTACCCCACTTCATTTCAAAGCGCCACTACGGTGCGGCGTTGCCGTGCCTCAAATAAGGAACCCGCCGCATGACCTTGCGAGCCCCCATCGTTGCCGCCTACGGCATGGGAACCAACAGCACCGCCCTCCTGGTGGAGATGGTGCGCCACGGTGAGCCGGTGGACGCCATCCTCTGTGCTGACACCGGCGGCGAGCGCCCCAGCACCTACGCCTACCGCGACATGTTCTCCGCTTGGCTGGTGGCCCATGGCTACCCAGCCATCACCATCGCGAAGAAAGGCGGCCGGCAGGAGACTCTGGAAGAAGACTGCCTTCGCCGCGGTGCACTTCCCGCCCTCGCCTACGGCCGCAAGACCTGCTCGCTGCGCTTCAAGCAGGAGCCACAGGAGAAGTGGTTGAACAACTGGCCGGTGGCCAGAGAAGCCTGGGGGGCGGGCCTACGAGTGGTGAAGCTGATCGGCTACGACATGGACGAGCCGCATCGCGGCCAGCCCTTCGAGGACGAGAAGACGGTCAACCGATATCCGCTCCTCGAATGGGGATGGGGCCGTGAAGAGTGCGTGCGCGCGATCGCCGCCGCCGGCCTCCCCCAGCCCGGCAAGAGCAGCTGCTTCTTCTGCCCTGCCATGACCAAGCCCGAGATCCTGCAGTTGCGTGCTGAAGAGCCGGAACTGCTGATCCGCGCGCTGAACATCGAGGCCACAGCCAAGCGCGCAGGCAATGCCGACACCGTCAACGGCCTCGGCAGGCGCCTCAACTGGGCTGAATACCTGGAGCTGGTGGAGGAGGCAGAAGCCAACGACCCCGGCGCATTCTTCCTGCGCCAGCAGGACTTCCCCAACCCTCCCCAGTGCGGCGGCTGCTACGACGGCTGCTCGCTAGACGCTGACGAACAGGAACCCGCAGCATGATCAAGCGCACCCTCTACCACTTCCACTTCTGCTGCGGCCTGGGCGGCGGCGCCAAAGGGTTCAACCGCGCCAAGCCCGTCGTGGGCAACCTGCAGGCAAATTGGGAATGCCTGGGCGGTATCGACGTTGACCCCGCCGGCCTGCGCGACTTCGAGCGCCTGGCTGGCGTGCAGGGGACTCTGATGGATCTCTTCACCCGCGACCAGTACGTGCGGTTCCACGGGAAGGAGCCGCCGCCCGGCTGGTGTGAAGCGACGCCTGACGACATCCGCCGCGCAGCGCGTGGCCGCCGGCCTGACGCGGTGTTCATCTCCAGCCCCTGCAAGGGTGCCAGCGGGCTGCTGTCGGAGAAGATGAGCCTGACGCCGAAGTACCAGGCTCTCAACGAGCTGACCCTGCGCTGCATCTGGCTGATGGGCGAGGCCTGGGCGGATGACCCAGTGCCGCTGATCGTGTTCGAGAACGTCCCGCGCCTGGCCACCCGTGGCCGGCACCTGCTGGACCAGATCAACAGCCTGCTGGGCGGCTTCGGCTATGCCGTGGCCGAGACCACCCACGACTGCGGCGAGCTGGGCGGCCTGGCGCAGTCCCGGAAAAGGTTCCTGCTGGTGGCACGCCACGTCGAGAAGGTCCCGCCCTTCCTCTACGAGCCGGAGAAGAAGAGCCTACGCGCCGTGGGCGACATCCTCGGCCGCATGCCCCTGGCGGGGGACATCGAGGCCGCCGGGCCGATGCACCGGGTTCCGTCGCTCCAGTGGAAGACCTGGGTGCGCCTCGCCCTGGTGCGCGCCGGCAGCGACTGGCGCAGCCTCAACGAGCTAGCGATCGAGGATGGCTACCTGCGCGACCTGGTGATCGTGCCGGCCTACCGCAGTGGCTACATGGGCGTGCACGGCTGGGATGACAGCATGGGCACCATCGCCGGCCGCAGCAGCCCTACCAATGGGGCGTTTTCCGTTGCAGATCCGCGCTACGAGGCGTCGGCCCGCTGGAACTACGGCCAGCAGTACGGCGTTCTGGACTGGCGCGAGACCTCCGGCACCATCACCGGGCAGAAGTCGCCAGGGCAAGGGAAGTTCGCGGTGGCCGACCCGCGCGGCCAGAGCTTCGGGAAGTACCCGGTCACCGAGTGGAACGACCACGCCGGCACCGTCATCGCGGCCAGCACAACCGGTCAGGGTGCGTTCGCTGTCGCAGATCCACGCCCGACCGGGGTGCGACACAACAACGTTTTCCGCGTCGTCAGCATGGACCAGCACGCCGGCACGGTCACCAGCGGACACGGCCCCAGCTCGGGCGGTCAGGCAGTGGCCGACCCCCGGTACCACAACTGGCACCCCGGCGCGTCGAGCCGGAAGCTGAACGTGGTGCCGTGGACTGGCACCGCCGGTACCGTCACCGGCTCCCAGCAGGTGGCCAGCGGCGCGCTGTCAATTGCTGACCCGCGTGCGCTGCATCGCACCAAGGGGGATGCCTACCTCACAGGTGGCCACTACGGTGTGGTTGGCTTCGACCAGTCGGCCGGCGCTGTCTCCGCCAGCGCGCGCTGCGACAACGGCCGCTGGAGCGTCGCCGACCCGCGCATGCCGGCGGCGGACGAGCGCCTGACCTGCATCATCCAGTCGCTCGACGGCACCTGGCACCGCCCTTTCACAACGCTGGAACTGGCCGCCCTGCAGAGCCTGGTGGACCCTGAAGAGCAGTTGGAGCTGGACGGGCTCAGCGACAGCGACTGGCGCGAGCGCATCGGCAACGCCGTACCGCCGGCGGCAGCCGAGGCAATCGCCCATGTCATGGGCACCACCCTGCTGCTGGCCGAGCTGGGCGAGACGTTCATGCTCAGCAGCATGCCGATCTGGGTGCGGCCGGTGGCCGTGGGGCTGAGCGTTGCGCCGCAGGACTCGTCGCTGTGAGCTGGTACGACAGAGCCTGGCAGCACATGCACCAGCAGGCCCTGGCAGACGAACTGGACGCCCAGGCGATCGCCAAGGCCATCGACGACAGCTACCCGTGGGTCAAGCGATCCGGCTGGTCCTACAAGGGCTGGCTGGCGGCGCGCCATAGCTTCTTCCCAACCCACGGCCTTCCGCTGCGCCGGGCCGAAACGCCCGGGGCCGGACCTCTTTTCGGAGTGAGACATGATCCGTCCGATCCACTATTTCCCGCACCGCGCCCGCTACCAGAACTGCATGGACTGCCCCAACGACTAAGGCGCCCCCAAAGCACTACCGGCCGCCCTAGAGCCGGGAGCGCCGCCAGCGATATCCCAGCGTGGTATTCGATGGCATAATTTAGTTTCGTTGCGTGCAGTGATTCAGGGATACGATGAGGCGCAGGACTTTAAAAGACGATATCTATTATCGTATCGCCAGCAAAAGGGCGTTAGCGGCAAGCCGCTCATCTCGAAAATTCAACCCAAACAAGCCTGCCCATGCAGTCAGGGTTCTGGGTAGACAGAAAATTATTGCGCCTCCAATTATTTCTTTTTTTGCACACAAAGACTACAAAGCCTTCTTTGATTTCATTAGGACTTTGAAAATGGCAGCAGCCAAATCAAAAGTCGTAATTGATCTTTCGCAAGTATCGGAAGTCAAAGCTGCGGCGATGCTTATCTTCTACGCGGTAGTAGAACGACTTCAGATTCGCTACGGCAAGAGTCATGTCAAAACAATCGACTGTAAGACTCAGTTTATTTCGGCAATCTTTTATCGATTTGGATTCTGGAGCCTAACCCAAGAATCTAGATCAAGGCGTAATTTCAAAATAAGCGGCAACCTTGAAATTTGCTCAACCTCTTACAAAGACAAAGAGGCTGGGGATACAAGTCAATTGCGCCGAGTTATCGAATACGTGCAGAACTCTATCCTGGAGTCCGGCATGAATGGCGAAGAGGGAGTAAAAGCATTTGCAGCGATTACTGAGTCTTGCAGCAACGTTTGGCAGCATGCATATGACGATGCATTTTACAGCGACCCGCCATCTGACGACGATAAAAACTGGTGGGTCGCCGTTGAGAAAATTGGCACCCAGCTCTTTATTGCAGTCTATGACTCAGGAGTGGGCATCCCGGTAACGTTATCCAAAAAGCCTTGGTATGGTGAGTTGATTGCTGAATTACTTACCAAACTGGGTTGGTCTGGGGCAAATGACGGACTCGCTATCAGAGCTGCAGTTGAATACGGGAACTCTAGATTCAAGAAAGGCGGTAGAGGAAAGGGCCTAGCCGAAGCAAAAGATTTTGTCGCAGCGAATCCCGACGGAACTATGCTGATCTATAGCGGGTCTGGATCTTACGAATTCAAGGCAGGCAAGCCAGAACTGCTTGAGCTGCTGCCGTCTCCGATGATGGGGACGCTAATACAGTGGAACTTAAAACTCGGGTCATCATCATGACTAGCATTTACACCTTAGATGTAGCAGAAGAATTCTCCGACATGCCATATGGTAGAAATTCCAAAGATGGAAAATTCAACGGCGAAGCGTTCAGAAAGAGTCTTCTGCTTAAATATCTAAAGGAATACGACAAAGTTAGAGTCGACTTAAACAAAACACTGGGATGCGGATCATCCTTCGGTGACGAGGCATTTGCGGGACTAATCATGTACGAAGGATTCAGCACCGAGGAAGTCTTACATAGAATTGAAATTGTATATAAATATGAAAGTGTCGTTAACACAATCAAGAAATATATCCTGGACGCCAAACCAGTAGAACAATAAATATTCAGGGAACGAATATGTTGTCAGTACCGTTCTGGCTCGCAATGGCTGGGTGGGCATTTACCTATTTAAATTCGCGCCTTCTCGCTAGACAATCAGAAGCGAACGGCATCGTGACTGCTGTTGATAAACTTCTGCAGGACATTTCAGACGAGAATTACAAATTCTGGCGCGATGCAGATTCCGAATCGGAAGAGCATGTCATGAAATGCCAGCTCTTTCATGCCTTTATCAATTTCCGTTGCAACATGATTGAAATACGAATTGCCGCGCTGCATGAAAAGTGCAGTAACAGGGTCTTCTTCGACGCAAATGCAGACAATTTCAAGAATGAAGCGGTGGAACTTATTGGCAAGATTAGGAGTTTCGCTACGCTTGATTCTGAAAGGAGTTCAGAGCTTGATCCACATCTCAGGCAGAAGAAAGTTCTGCTTCTTAACAAATCAACACTCCAGTTACACGATGTAATTTCAACATTTATCTTAGAGCGCTATAGGTCAATAGTTGACTTGCGTGGATTGCGTAAGTAACTGTTTGCCATTGCATTCAAGACCCGGCTAAGGCCGGGTTTTTTCTACCCGCAAGATTCTCTTCATTCCTCCCAAATTCTGCTCTGCGCACCGCGCCGGAGGGTTTCCCCATGCCCAAAGTTCAGCAACCCCGCGACATCCCCATGCCTTTCAAGGCCCAGATGGTTCTCGGCATCCTCAACGATCTGAAGTGGGTAACGCGCCGCCCCGTGAAGGGCGTGGCAGCAATATGGCTGATCGACTTCAGCCCCGACTTCGTTGCCAGTAAGGCTAACGACCTTTGCCCCTACGGCCAGCCCGGCGACCGCTTGTGGGTCCGCGAGGCCTGGTCTACGCATGCATGCCTGGACAAGGTGCCGCCACGCGACCTGGTGTACCAGTACGTCGTCTACCTTGCCGACGGTCAGCCGCGAAAAGGCAAGTACCGGCCGGCTATGTTCATGCCGCGCTGGGCCTCTCGCATCGTGCTGGAGGTACTCGCAGTGCGAGTGGAACGACTACAGGACATCACCGAAGCCCAGGCGATTGCCGAGGGAATTCTGCGCGCCGGGTCCGGCTGGCTGGGCTACGAGGGCGGCCCATGGTTCGCCAGCCCCATCGGAGCATTTCGCAGCCTCTGGGAGAGCATCCACGGGACTGACAGCTGGGACGCCAACAACTACGTGTGGGTGATCGAGTTTCGACGGCTGCAGCCGGGCCCGGCTGGGGCTAGTGAGACATGACCGCCCTTCCCTTGCCGCGACGGCTCGCCCTCGTGACGAAAGACCAGGACGGCCCTTTCCTAGAGGTGGTCGACTCCAGCGAGTTCGACGCCGGCGGATTGCTGCCGCTGGGCACCGAGCTGTGCCGCCTGGATGACGCGGTGCTGCTGCGCGACCAGGCCGCGGCCCTGGCCAAGGAGAACCAGGAGCTGAGGGAGAGACTGCAACTGCGCACCAGGCGCGTGCGCGACTTCAGCGCCGAGCGAAGCAATGCCACCTGCATGATCGGCCAGTGGTTACGGGCCTACCGCAACAAGACCTACTGACCCCCATCACCACAGCCTGCCGGCCATGCCGGCGGGGAGGACCTCCCATGGAAAGCGAAATCCTGTCCGACGAAGAGTTGGCCGAGATTACCGGCTACAAGGCCCGCGGCTGGCAGCGCCGCTGGCTTCGAGAACGCCACTGGCATTTCGTCGAGAGCCGTGGCGGACGCCCCCTGGTGGGGCGCCAGTACGCGCGCATGAAGCTCGGTCTGGTCCAGGTCGTCAATGGACTGCAGCCGCCGCCCCTGCCGACTCCCGCCTGGACTCCCGACTTCACACGGATGAATTGAAATGCGCCCCCGCAACAGAGAGAACCGCAAGCTGCCGCCGAACCTCTATGTCCGGCGGCGCAAGCGGAAGAATGGAGACGTCTGGGTCGCCTACTACTACCGCGGCTCAGACGGCAAAGACGTGTTTCTCGGCAACGACCTGGACATGGCCCGCATCAAGTGGGCCGAGTTCGAGGCCACCGAGAAGCCCAAGGATCTACGCATCATGGGCGCGATCTTCGATCGCTACCTCCGGGACATCGTGCCGAAGAAGGCGCCCCGCACCCAGGAGGACAACAAGAAGGAGATCAAGCAGCTCCGGATCGTATTCGATGAGGCTCCGATCGACGCGCTTACCCCAGCGATGATCGCCCAGTACCGAGACGGCCGGTCAGCAAAAGTCCGCGCCAACAGGGAGATCGCGACGCTTTCGCATGTGTTCAACATCGCCCGGGAATGGGGGCTCACGACGAAGGAGAACCCGTGCCGTGGGGTGCGTAAGAACAGGGAGAAGCCTCGCGACTACTACGCCAAGGACACGGTGTGGGATGCGGTGTATGCCAGGGCTGTTCCCGAGCTTCGGGACGCAATGGACCTTGCCTATCTCACCGGACAGCGCCCGGCAGACGTCATCATGATGCGGAAAACCGACATCGACGGCGACTACTTCGAGGTCAAGCAAGGGAAGACGGGCCACAAGGTGCGCGTATTGATGAAGATCGACGGGGTGCTGACAAGTCTGGGCGTGCTGGTGGCCCGCATCCTGGCGCGCAATGAAGGCTTCGGCAGCCCGTACCTGATCCTCAGCGACAGAGGGCGGCACGTCAGCCCGAGCATGCTGCGGGACCGGTGGGAGGCAGCACGGGAGGCAGCTCAGAAGGCCGCGATCGAGGCCGGTGACCCGGAGCTGGGGGCGCTGATCCGTGAATTCCAGTTCAAGGACATCAGGCCGAAGGCTGCGACCGAAATCAACGACCTGAAGGAGGCCAGCCGTCTCCTGGGACACACTGAAGAGGAGATCACGAAGACCGTCTACGTCAGGCGAGGAGCGATCGCCAAGCCGGCGAAATAGCTGTGAGTTTTGGGACTGCACCCCATTTATTCTGGGACTCGCCCCGATTCTCACAGCCTGCCGGCAACCGTCAGCCGGTGCCAGAAAATGAAAAAGCCCTGATAAATCAGGGCTTTGAATATGGCGGAAGCGGTGAGATTCGAACTCACGGATAGTTTCCCATCGGCGGTTTTCAAGACCGCTGCCTTCAACCACTCGGCCACACTTCCGCATTTGCGGGCGGCAATAGTACCCGAACGCAACACGCTGTCAAACTCTGTCACGTGGGACGTTCGTGCGCTCTGTTATCATTTCGCCCGACTGCGGTCACGGACCTTACAAACTTGCAGGAGTCATGCAAATGAGCGATCACGATTACGCAATCAGCCAGGCGCAGGCCGGCGACCTCGAAGTCAGCCGGGTGCTGCGCAACACCTATGGCCTTCTGGCGCTGACCCTGGCCTTCAGCGGCCTGGTCGCCTACGTCGCGCAGCAGATGCGCGTCGGCTACCCGAGCATCTTCGTGGTGCTGCTGGGCTTCTACGGTCTGTTCTTCCTGACCGTGAAACTGCGCAATTCCGCCTGGGGCCTGCTGTCCACCTTCGCCCTGACCGGCTTCATGGGCTACACCCTCGGCCCCATCCTCAACCGCTATCTGGGCATGCCCAACGGCGGTGAAGTAGTAGCCTCGGCGTTCGCCATGACGGCGCTGGTGTTCTTCGGCCTGTCGGCCTATGTGCTGACCACCCGCAAGGACATGAGCTTCCTGGGCGGCTTCATCACCGCTGGGTTCTTCGTCCTGATCGGCGCCATGCTGGCCAGCTTCTTCTTCGACATCAGCGGCCTGCAACTGGCGATCAGCGCTGGCTTCGTGGTGTTCTCCTCGGTCTGCATCCTGTTCCAGACCAGTGCGATCATCCACGGCGGCGAGCGCAACTACATCATGGCGACCATCAGCCTGTACGTGTCGATCTACAACCTGTTCGTCAGCCTGCTGCAGATCTTCGGTGTGATGAGCGGCGACGACTGATCCCGCAGCCTCAAGGAAAGCCCGCTTCGGCGGGCTTTTTCTTGCCTGCAAAACGACGGCCCAAGCCTTATCATGGCGCCCTGCATTCAAGACGATCTGCTCCATGAAATTCGCCATCGCCCTCTTCTCCCCGCCCCACTCGCCAGCCTCTCGCCGGGCGCTGCGCTTCACCGAAGCCGTGCTCGCGGCCGGCCATGAGGTTGTGCGGCTGTTCCTCTACCAGGACGGCGTGCACAGCGCCTCGGCCAACATCGTCGCACCGCAGGATGAAACCGATACGGCGCGGGAATGGCAGGCACTGGTCGCAGCTCATCAACTGGACGGCGTGGTGTGCATCGCCGCTGCGTTGCGTCGGGGCGTGCTGAATGCCGAGGAGGCGGCGCGGTACGGCCGAGAGGCGGCCAACCTGGCGGGTGGATGGACACTTTCCGGCCTCGGGCAGTTGCACGAAGCCGCTCAACTGGCAGACCGGCTGGTCTGCTTCGGGGGGGACTGATGGCCAAGTCCATGCTCATCATCAGCCGTCGCGCGCCAGGCTCTGGCCCCAGCGCCCGCGAGGCGCTGGACATCGCGCTGGCCGGTGGTGCCTTCGATCTGCCGCTGGCCATGCTGTTCATGGATGACGGTGTCTACCAGCTGACGCCTGACCAAGCTCCCCACCATATTCAGCAGAAAGACCTCAGTGCCAATCTGCAGGCCTTGCCGCTGTTCGGGATCGAGGATCTGTTCGCCTGCACCTACAGCCTGCAGGAACGCGGGCTGGATGCTTCGCACCTGGCCCTGCCTGCCCAGCCACTGGATGACGAGGCGCTGCGCGCCCTCATCGCACGTCATGACCTGGTGGTGACCCTCTGATGAGTACGCTGCATATCCTTTCCCACTCACCGTTCGGTGACAGCCGCTTTGCCAGTTGCCTGCGCGTGCTCGGACCGAGCGATGCCCTGCTGCTGACGGGTGAGGCAGTCCAGGCCCTGCGCCAAGGCTCCGCCCCCAGGCTGAAGCTGGACCAGCTCCCTGCCCAGGTGGCGCTGTTCGCCCTGGAGGAGGACATTTTGGCCCGCGCCCTGACCGACCTCCCCAGCCATTGCACCACCTTGGACTACCCGCGCTTCGTGGCGCTGTGCCTGGACTACGACAAGGTGAACAGCTGGCTATGAACACCCTGGAGCATGACGGCCGCAACCTTGCACTGGACAAGGACGGCTATCTGGAAAACCTCTCCGACTGGAGCCCGGCCGTCGCCGAAGCGCTGGCCCGCAGGGAGGAACTGGTACTGACACCAGCCCATTGGGAAATCCTCGAACTGTTGCGCGCCTTCTACGACGAGTTCCAGCTGTCACCGGCCAATCGCCCGCTGATCAAGTACGTCGCCCAGAAACTGGGCCCGGAAAAGGGCAACAGCCTGCACCTCAATCACCTCTTCAAGGGCGCTCCCGCCAAGCTTGCCGCCAAGCTCGCCGGCCTGCCCCGACCGACGAATTGCCTATGACGCCCGCAGCCCCGACTGAACACCCGTTCGCCCAGTTCGTCCGTATCCTCGGCAAAGGCAAACGCGGCGCCCGTGGCCTGACCCGGGAAGAAGCTCGCGATGCCATGGGCATGCTGCTGGACGGCGAAGTGGAAGAGGCCCAGCTCGGCGCCTTCCTGATGCTGCTGCGGCACAAGGAGGAAAGCGCCGAAGAGCTGGCGGGTTTCACCGAAGCCTTCCGCGCACGCAATGACGCCCCTCGCCTGCCAATCGACCTGGATTGGCCCAGCTATGCGGGCAAGAAACGCCATCACCCCTGGTTCCTGCTGGCGGCCAAGGCCCTGGCCCAGGGTGGGTACCGCATCCTGCTGCATGGTGGCGGCTTGCACACGGCGGGACGGGTCTATACGGAACAGTGCCTGGAGTGCCTGGGCATTCCCGACTGCGCAGACTGGTCGGCTGTCGAAGCCGCACTGGTCCGTCACAACATCGCCTTCATTCCCCTGGGGGCCTGGGCGCCGCGTCTGCAACGGATGATCGACCTGCGCAACGTGCTCGGGCTGCGCTCGCCCATCCACTCACTCGCACGCGTGCTGAACCCGCTCCAGGCCCGCTGCGGCCTGCAGAGCATCTTCCACCCGGGCTACCAGGCCGTGCATCGCGAGGCGAGCCGCCTGCTGGGCGACACCTCGGTGGTGATCAAGGGCGAAGGCGGCGAGATCGAGGTCAACCCTGACAGCGCCTGCACCCTGTTCGGTACCCGCGATGGCGAGGTATGGGACGAGGAATGGCCGGCGCTTTCCGCACTGCGCCATGTAAAGCCTGAGCGCCTGGCCGTCGACCAACTGCTGGGCCTATGGCACGGAAGCCGGGACGACAGCTACGGCCAGCTGGCTGTCACGGCCACCATGGCGCTCGCCCTGCGCGGCCTGGGCCACGACCGGGACGCGGCATTTGCCGAGGCCGAGCGGCTGTGGGCGCAACGCAATCCATCGATACCGTCGATAACCTGAACCCGGATTCTTCATCCCTCTGCCCGCCTCATCGCCTCTAGACTGGCGCCTCGCATTTCAACGAGGTCAGGACAATGGGATTGCTGGTCGACGGCACATGGCACGACACCTGGTACGACACGTCCGGGGATGGGCGCTTCAAGCGCGAGGACGCCCGGCGCCGCAACTGGATCACCCGTGACGGCGAGCCAGGTCCGAGTGGTGTCGACGGCTTCAAGGCAGAGGCCGGGCGCTATCACCTCTACGTATCCCTGGCGTGCCCCTGGGCTCACCGCACCCTGATCGTGCGTCGCCTGAAAGGGCTGGAATCGCTGATCGGTGTTTCAGTGGTGAGCTGGCTGATGCGGGAAAACGGCTGGACCTTCGACCGGGCACAGGGCTCAACCGGCGACGCGCTCCATGGCCTGGATTTCCTGCACCAGCTCTATACCCGGGAAGACCCGACCTACAGCGGCCGGGTGACCGTGCCGGTACTCTGGGACACGCAGCAGCAGCGGATCGTCAGCAACGAGTCATCCGAGATCATCCGGATGTTCAACAGCGCCTTCGATGAACTGACCGGCAACACGCTCGATCTCTACCCTGCCCCGCTGCGGACCGATATCGACGCCTGGAACGAACGCATCTACCCGGCGGTGAACAACGGTGTCTACCGGGCCGGCTTCGCCACCACCCAGACAGCCTATGAAGAGGCGGTGACCACGCTGTTCGGGGAGCTGGATGCCCTGGAGGCGCGACTGGGTGAGTCCCGCTACCTGGCGGGCCAGCACCTCTCCGAGGCCGATTGGCGACTGTTCACCACCCTGATCCGCTTCGATGCGGTCTACCACGGGCACTTCAAGTGCAACCTCAAGCGCCTGGCGGACTACCCCAATCTTTCAGGCTGGTTGCGGGAGCTGTACCAATGGCCCGGGATTGTGGAGACAGTGGACTTCACCCATATCAAGGGCCACTACTACGCCAGCCACCGGACCATCAACCCGACCGGGATCATCCCCCTCGGGCCCGAACTCGACCTGCTGAGCGCCCACGCTCGCGATCACCTGCCGGGGCGCGGCATTGCTCAGTCCGCCTGAGCGCCTTCGAACCAGGCGAGCTGGTCACGCAGCTTGACCACCTCGCCGACGATCACCAGCGTCGGCGCGTGGACTTCGTGCTCGGCAACCAATTGCGGCAGGTTGCCCAGGGTACCGGTGAACACCCGCTGGTTGCGGGTGGTGCCTTGCTGCACAAGCGCCGCCGGCGTGTCCGCTGAGCGGCCATGGCGCACCAACTGCTCGCAGATGATCGGCAGCCCCACCAAGCCCATGTAGAACACCAGCGTCTGGCCGGGCGAAGTCAGGTCAGCCCAGGGCAGGTCGCTGCTGCCGTCCTTCAGGTGCCCGGTGACGAAGCGCACCGACTGCGCATGGTCGCGGTGGGTCAGCGGGATGCCGGCGTAAGCGGCGCAACCGGAGGCAGCGGTGATGCCCGGCACCACCTGGAAGGGGATGCCATGGGCGGCCAGTTCGCCGATCTCCTCGCCACCCCGGCCGAAGATGAACGGGTCGCCACCTTTCAACCGCAGCACCCGCTTGCCCTGCTTGGCCAGGTCGATGAGCAGGCGATTGATCTGCTCCTGGGGGACGGCATGGTCCGCGCGGCGCTTGCCTACGTAGATCCGCTCGGCGTCACGCCGACACATCTCGATGATGGGCTCGGCCACCAGGCGGTCGTAGAGCACCACATCCGCCTGCTGCATCAGCCGCAGGGCGCGGAAGGTGAGCAGGTCCGGGTCACCCGGGCCAGCCCCCACCAGGTACACCTCACCCAGAGGCTTGGGCGCACCACCCGCGACTCGCTCGGCGAGCATTCGCTCGGCTTCGGCGGGCTGCCCAGACAGCACGCGTTCGGCGATAGGCCCCTGGAAGACGTCCTCCCAGAACACCCGGCGCTGCTGCACGTCGGGGAACAGCTGCTTGACCTGCTGGCGGAAGCGCTTGGCCAGGCCGGCCAACTGGCCATAGGCGGATGGGATCCAGGTCTCGATCTTGGCGCGGATCAGCCGGGCCAGGACGGGCGCATCCCCCGCACTGGACACCGCGACGATCAACGGCGAGCGGTCGACGATGGCGGGGAAGATCACGCTGCACAGGGCCGGCGCATCCACCACGTTGACCGGCACGCCGCGCGCCTGGGCATCGCGGGAAATCTGCGCATTGAGCGGCTCGTCATCGGTGGCGGCAATGACCAGCACCGCGCCCTCCAGGTCACCCGAGGCATACCCACGGCGATGCACCAACCCCTGGGACTGCTCGACCAATGCCACCAGCTGGCTGTCGATCTCCGGCGCCACAACCCGCAGGCAGGCGCCGGCGTCCGTCAGCAGGCGCGCCTTGCGCAGGGCGATCTCTCCGCCCCCGACGACAAGCACATGACGACCCTGGAGGTTGTGGAACAGCGGTAGGAAATCCATGGAAAAGCCCTGGGTGAATCGGGAAGAAACAGCCCGCGTCGGCAGAGGCCGAGACGCGGGCTGGACAGGCTGGCAGACGCCGGTGCGGGCGCAGGCAATCAGCCGATGATGTCGATGCCGCCCATATAGGGCTTGAGCACCTCGGGCACGCGAATGCTGCCGTCCGCCTGCTGGTAGTTCTCCAGCACGGCCACCAGGGTCCGGCCTACGGCCAGGCCGGAGCCGTTGAGGGTGTGGACCAGCTCCGGCTTGCCGGTTTCCGGGTTGCGGTAGCGCGCCTGCATGCGGCGGGCCTGGAAGTCACCGCAGTTGGAGCAGGAGGAAATCTCGCGGTACTTGTCCTGGCTCGGCACCCAGACTTCGAGGTCGTAGGTCTTGGTGGCGGAGAAGCCCATGTCACCGGTGCACAGGGCGAGCACGCGGTACGGCAGCTCCAGCAGTTGCAACACGCGCTCGGCGTTGCCGGTCATGGATTCCAGGGCTTCGAAGGACTTGGACGGCTCGACGATCTGCACCATCTCGACCTTGTCGAACTGGTGCTGGCGGATCATGCCGCGGGTGTCACGGCCGGATGCACCCGCCTCGCTGCGGAAGCACGGGGTGTGGGCGACGAACTTCAGCGGCAGTTGCTTGGCGTCGAGAATCTCGCCCGCCACGATGTTGGTCAGGGACACTTCGGCAGTGGGGATGAGGTAGAAGTCGGCCTCGTTCTCGCGGCTGATCTTGAACAGGTCTTCCTCGAACTTCGGCAGCTGGCCGGTACCCTGCAGCGCGGGCGCCTGGACCAGGTAGGGGGTGTAGGCCTCTTCGTAGCCATGATCGCCGGTGTGCAGGTTGATCATGAACTGAGCCAGGGCACGGTGCAGACGGGCGATAGGGCCGCGCAGCAGGGCGAAGCGGGCACCGGAGAGCTTGGCGGCGGTTTCGAAGTCCAGCCAGCCATGCTGCTCGCCCAGGGCGACGTGGTCCTTGATCTCGAAATCGAAGCTGCGCGGGGTGCCCCAGCGACGAACCTCGACGTTGCCCTCTTCATCCGCGCCCACCGGAACGGACTCATGGGGGATGTTGGGGATGGTCAGCAGCAGGCCATCCAGTTCGGCCTGGATGCGGTCGAGTTCACGCTTGCCCTCTTCCAGCTCGCCGCCCATGCGGTCCACATCGGCCAGCAGCGGTGCAATGTCCTCACCGCGCTGCTTGGCCTGGCCGATGGACTTGGAGCGGGCATTGCGCTCGGCCTGCAACTGCTCGGTGCGGGTCTGCACGGCCTTGCGCTGGTTTTCCAGGGATTCGAGGCGCGCCACGTCCAGTTGGAAGCCACGGGCGGCGAGGCGCTGGGCCACGTCCTGGGTCTGGGTGCGTACCAGTTTGGAGTCGAGCATGTGAGGTTCCCGTCTATCAGAATTTGGTCAAAGTCAGGCCTGCCCAGGTCGCAAGCAGACCACCCAGCACGCTGACTGCCGCATAGCCGAGGGCCAGGGGAACCTGGCCGCTCTCCAGCAGGCGCAACGTGTCGAGGGAAAACGAAGAAAACGTCGTCAGGCCGCCGAGAAATCCGACGATCAAGCCTGCACGAAGCTCGATCGGCACCTCCGGCCGCTGCAGGAACAGGCCATAAAGGAAGCCGATGAGCAGGCAGCCGACGATATTGACGGCAAGAGTACCGAGGTAGAAGTGCCGAGGCCAGTGCGCCGAGACCCAGTTGGCCGTGGCGAAGCGCAGCAGGGTGCCGGCAACACCGCCCAGGGAGACGGAGAGCAGCAAGGGCAGCGGCGTCATGGGCGTCTCTTCCTCGGGCTACGGGCATCGAGCGTGGCGAGGTGCTCGAGCTTGTCGCGGATCTTGAGTTCCAGGCCTCGGGGCACCGGCTCGTAGTAACGACGCGGCTCGAGGTCTTCGGGGAAGTAGTCCTCCCCGGCGGCATAGGCATCGGGCTCGTCGTGGGCGTAGCGGTATTCGTCCCCGTAGCCGAGCTGCTTCATCAGCTTGGTCGGCGCGTTGCGCAGGTGCAGCGGCACCTCGCGGGAGCCGTTCTCGGCCACGTCGCGCATGGCGGCCTTGAAAGCCGTGTAGACCGCGTTGCTCTTGGGCGCGCAGGCCAGGTAGACGATGGCCTGGGCCACGGCCAGCTCGCCCTCGGGGCTGCCGAGGCGCTCCTGCACATCCCAGGCGGCGAGGCACAGGCTGAGCGCCCGTGGGTCGGCGTTACCAATGTCTTCGCTGGCCATGCGTACCACGCGACGGGCGATGTAGAGCGGATCGCAACCGCCATCGATCATCCGCGCGTACCAATAGAGCGCGCCGTCGGGACTGGAGCCGCGCACGGACTTGTGCAAGGCGGAAATCTGGTCGTAGAAGGCCTCGCCACCCTTGTCGAACCGTCGGCGGCTGTCGCCCAGCAGGTTCTGCAGCAATTCGGGGGCGATCTCGCTGCCATCTTCTGCGAGGTCAGCAGCGTTCTCCAGCAGGTTGAGCAGCCGGCGACCGTCGCCATCCGCCGCTGCGACGAGAATGGAAAAGGCTTCATCCGAGAGGCTCAGCTTGCGCTTGCCCAGCCCCTTCTCCTCATTGAGCGCCCGCCCGACGAGACGGCGCATCGCCGGCTCGTCGAGGCTCTTGAGCACGTAGACCCGAGCACGGGACAGCAGCGCATTGTTCAGCTCGAAGGAGGGGTTCTCGGTGGTGGCGCCGATGAAGATCAGCGTGCCGTCTTCCACGTAAGGGAGGAACGCATCCTGCTGGGACTTGTTGAAGCGGTGCACTTCATCGACGAAGAGGATGGTGCGCCGACCATACTGGGCGGCCTGCTGGCGGGCCATCTCGACGGACTGGCGAATCTCCTTCACGCCGGAGAGCACGGCGGAGATGGTCTCGAAATGCGCATCGCTGACCTGGGCCAGGAGCTTGGCCAGGGTGGTCTTGCCCACCCCAGGGGGCCCCCAGAAGATCATCGAGTGAAGCGCGCCCTGCTCCAGGGCCTCCCGCAGGGGCTTGCCCGGCGCCAGGAGGTGCTCCTGCCCGACGTACTCGTCCAGCGTGGTGGCGCGCAGACGCGCGGCCAGTGGCTGGGCGAGGGGTTCGCTGCGGAACAGGTCCATGGGACGCGGTGGGCTCCGTTATTCCTGGATGACGTCGGCGCCTTCGGGGATCTTGAAGTCGAACTGCGCGGCATCGAGTTTCTGGTTCATCTTCACCCCGAGGAACAGGATGTTGGTGCGCTGGCCGACGCTGTCGATCAGTTGCATGTCGTTGATCACGCCATTGCGGAAGGACAGGCGCAGGGTGTCGAACAGGGTGTCCTTGGCCTTGGGCTTGAGGATGAAGTCGACCACGTCACCGCCTTCCTTGTGGGTGATCTCGAAGTTTTCGCTGATCTTCGAAACATCGCCGGACAGCAGCAGGGCCGGGGTGTGGGTCAGGCGCTGGTCCAGGGTCTGGATGGTGACCTGCTGCAGGTCCGGGTCATACAGCCAGACCTTCTCGCCATTGGAGACGAGCAGCTGCTCCATGGGCTCGTCGGTGTGCCAGCGGAACAGTCCGGGTCGCTTGAGCGCCAGTTCGCCGGAGGTTTCCTGGAGCTGGGTGCCGGAGCCGTCCAGGGTCAGCTGGGAAAAACGGCCGGTGATGGTCTGGGCCTTGTTGAGCATTTCGGTCAGGCGGGAAATGGCCACCTGGTCGTCTGCCTGCACCTGGGAGGCGACAAAGCCGAGGGCAGCGACGAGCAGCATGCGGATCAGGCGCATGGGAATCCTCTTGAGTGAACCGTTCAGGGTTAATCGCGGATCGGCGCGGGAGCGACCACGTCGCGCGAGCCGTTGGAGTTCATCGGAGTGACCACACCGGCCATCTCCATGGCTTCGATCATCCGGGCAGCGCGGTTGTAGCCGATCTTCAGCTTGCGCTGGACTGCCGAGATGGAGGCACGGCGACTTTCGGTAACGAAACGTACGGCTTCGTCATACAGCGGGTCATCCTCGCTGCCCTCGCTACCACCCTCACCACCCTCGAAGCTCCCGGAGGCGCCACCGCCCTCCTCCACACCGGCGAGGATGTCTTCGATGTAGTCGGGTGCGCCGCGCAGCTTCCAGGCTTCCACCACACGGTGCACTTCGTCGTCGGAGACGAAGGCGCCATGGACACGGATCGGCAGGCCGGTGCCCGGCGGCAGGTAGAGCATGTCGCCGTGGCCCAGCAGCTGCTCGGCGCCGCCCTGGTCGAGGATGGTGCGGGAGTCGATCTTGCTGGAGACCTGGAACGCCATGCGGGTGGGGATGTTCGCCTTGATCAGGCCGGTGATCACATCCACCGACGGACGCTGGGTGGCGAGAATCAGGTGGATGCCCGCTGCCCGCGCCTTCTGGGCGATACGGGCGATGAGTTCTTCGACCTTCTTGCCGACGATCATCATCATGTCAGCGAATTCGTCGACAACCACGACGATGGTGGGCAACTGCTTCAGCAGGGGTGCTTCATCTTCCATGCTCTCGCGGCGATACAGCGGGTCGGGCAGCGGTGTGCCGGCCTCTTCGGCGTCCTTCACCTTGCGGTTGAAGCCCGCCAGGTTACGCACCCCCATCGCGGCCATCAGCTTGTAGCGGCGCTCCATCTCGGCGACGCTCCAGCGCAAGGCGTTGGCCGCTTCCTTCATGTCCGTCACCACAGGACAGAGCAGGTGCGGGATGCCTTCATAGATGGAGAGTTCGAGCATCTTGGGGTCGATCATGATCATCCGCGCTTGCTCCGGCGTGGACTTGAAGAGGATCGACAGGATCATGGCGTTCACGCCCACCGACTTACCGGAGCCGGTGGTACCGGCCACCAGCAGGTGAGGCATCTTGGCGAGGTCGGCGATGACCGGCCGACCGCCGATGTCGTGCCCCAGGGCCAGCGTGACCGGTGATTTGGCGTCGTCGTACTCGGTGGACGACAGCACTTCGGAGAAGCGCACGATCTGCCGGTCTTCGTTGGGGATCTCGATACCGACGGTGGTCTTGCCGGGAATGACCTCGACCACGCGTACGCTGATCACCGCCAGGGAACGGGCCAGGTCCTTCGCCAGGTTGGAGATACGGCTGACCTTGACGCCAGCCGCCGGCTGGATTTCGAAGCGGGTGATCACCGGGCCCGGGTGGACGGACTCCACCATGACCTCGACGCCGAACTCCTTCAGCTTGATCTCCAGCAGGCGCGACATGGCCTCGAGCGACTCCGGCGAGAAGCTCTTCTGCTTCTTCTCGGCCGCGTCCAGCAGGGAGATGGGCGGCAAGGTTCCTTCCACTGCACTGTCGATAAACAGCGGGACCTGCTTCTCCTTCTGGACGCGCTTGCTGGGCTCGGCAGGCTTGGGTGGCGGCGGCGGCGCAATGGTGGGCGCTGGGCGACTTTCCCGCTCGGTCATGTGCTTGGCAAGGGACTCCTCGCGCTCGATCAGGCGCTCCTTGACCTTGGCCTGCTCGCGGGTGTCCTTGACGACCGGGGCTGCCACCTCGGTGACGCGGTCATCGACCTCGCGGAGCTTGGCAACCAGCTGCTTGCGCTCCATGCGGGCGTTCCACCAACGGGTGATCAGGCTCTGGATCAGCTCCACCAGATCAAGGGTGATCTTGCCGGTCAGGTCCATCACCTTGAACCAGGACAGGTCGGTGAACACGGTGAGGCCAAACAGAAACAGGGCAAAGAACAAAAGCGTACTGCCCTGCACGTTCAACGCATTGACCGAGAGATGGGCGAGGCTCTCGCCCAACGCGCCACCGGCAGAAGCCGGCATGCCGACGCTGTCCTGGAAGTGGATATCGGCCAGCGCAGCACCGGCCAGTACCAGAAAGACCAGGCCAATCAATCGCCAGGAGAACAACCAGCCGCTCCAGTCGATGGGCTGGTGACGGTGGCGGAAGACCTGCAACGTCTTGATTCCCAGCAACAACGGGAAGACATAGGCGAAATAGCCCAGCGCCATGAACAGGATGTCGGCGGACCAGGCGCCCAGGCGGCCAGCGGCATTCTGGACCTGCTCGACGTTGCTGGTGTGGGTCCAGCCCGGGTCGGTGGAGTCGTAGGTGAGCAGCGCCATCCAGAGATAGAGGCACAAGGCGCCCAGCGCAATCAGCGCTCCCTCTTTCAAGCGGGAGTGCAATTGCTGTCGCCAGACTGGAATCTGGGCAGAGGGGGTGGAATTCTTCAAACGCCTGGTTTCCTGCGCCATTGGCGCGTCCAAGATTCGATCAGGGGCGAAAAAGACGCCCATTGTACGGGTTTAACGCTCGGACGCCACAGCGCACACGGCGCTGCGGGTGCGTTTTGCTGACGCTTCCTGCTTCGGTGTAGCATAGCCCGCAGCGTCTTGCGCAGTGCTCAATTGGAGCACGCATTCTCTTTTGTGACAAAGACTTATGAGGCCTTTTTATGAGCGACGTCAAGCATTCACGCCTGATTATCCTGGGCTCCGGCCCAGCCGGTTATACCGCTGCCGTGTATGCTGCACGCGCCAATCTCAAGCCCACCGTCATCACCGGCATCCAGCCTGGCGGGCAACTGACCACCACCACTGAGGTGGACAACTGGCCCGGCGATGTCGAGGGACTTACCGGCCCGGCGCTGATGGAGCGCATGCAGAAGCATGCCGAGCGCTTCGACACCGAGATCCTCTACGACCACATCCACACCGCCGAGTTGCAGCAACGCCCCTTCATCCTCAAGGGCGACAGCGGCACCTACAGCTGTGACGCGCTGATCATCGCCACGGGCGCCTCCGCCCAGTACCTTGGCCTTCCATCCGAGGAAGCATTCGCCGGCAAGGGCGTTTCGGCCTGCGCCACCTGCGACGGCTTCTTCTATCGCAACCAGGTTGTCTGCGTGGTGGGCGGCGGCAACACCGCCGTCGAAGAGGCGCTCTATCTGTCCAACATCGCCAAGGAAGTGCACCTGATCCACCGCCGCGACAAACTCCGCTCGGAGAAGATCCTGCAGGACAAGCTCTTCGAGAAGGCAGCCAACGGCAACGTCCGCCTGCACTGGAACCAGACCCTGGACGAGGTGCTGGGAGACAAAACCGGCGTCACCGGCGTACGCCTGAAGAGCACCGAGGACGGTTCCACCCAGGAGCTGCAGCTGGCAGGCGTGTTCATCGCCATCGGCCACAAGCCGAATACCGACCTTTTCCAGGGTCAACTGGAAATGCGCGACGGCTACCTGGTGATCCGTGGTGGCTCAGAGGGCAATGCCACGGCGACCAGCATCGAGGGCATCTTTGCCGCCGGCGACGTAGCCGACCACGTCTATCGCCAGGCAATCACCTCGGCAGGCGCAGGCTGCATGGCGGCCCTGGACGCCGAGAAATTCCTCGACGACAGCCACTGACGATGAGGTCGGGCGGCCATGCCGCCCTCCCCTTCCATGCTGACCTGGCTCAATCGCGAAACCTACGACTTCCCTCCCCTGGAGCGCGCACTGCGTGAGCCCAACGGCCTGCTCGCGGCAGGTGGCGATCTGAGCGCGGAGCGCCTCCTCGCCGCCTATCGCCACGGTTGCTTCCCCTGGTTCCAGGAGGGGCAGCCGCCACTCTGGTGGTCACCCGACCCACGCACCGTCCTATCCCCCCACGAAGTCCACGTATCACGCAGCCTGGCGAAAATCCTTCGCCAAGGCAGATTCGAGGTGAGCTTCGACACGGACTTCGCAGCCGTGATCCGAGGTTGCGCTGGCCCTCGCAGCTATGCAGACGGAACCTGGATCACCGACGCCATGCAGCAGGCCTATATCGAGCTGCACCAGAGGGGCTTCGCCCACTCGGTGGAAGTCAGGCTGAACGGCGAACTGGTGGGCGGCCTCTATGGCCTGGCCATCGGCAAGCTGTTCTTTGGCGAATCCATGTTCAGCCGGGCAGACAATGCTTCGAAGGTCGGCTTCGCCACGCTGGCCACCCACCTCGTCAAGTGGGGATTCGTATTGATCGACTGCCAGATGCCCACCTCGCACCTCCAGAGCCTGGGCGCCTACGCCATCCCCCGCAGCGAGTACGCCCGCTACCTCCAGCTGTATCTGGACCAGCCGAACACCGCCGACTGGACCGTCGCCTAGGCGAGTCGCCAACCCTGACATACACTTGCGGAAGGCTTTTCCGAGGTTCCGCCATGACCGAGTTGGCCCGCTTGAAGTTCTATGCCACTCAGCCACACCCATGCAGCTATCTGCCCGGGGAGCAGGCCACTACGCTGTTCCTCGACCCCAGCCAGCCCATGGACGTGGACGTCTATGCCGAGCTCTCGGAAATGGGTTTCCGCCGGAGCGGAGACCACCTCTACCGCCCCCACTGCCAACGCTGCACCGCCTGCGTTCCTGCCCGAATCCCCGCCGCACCGTTCAGCCCCGACCGCCAGCAGCGCCGCATCCTCAAGCGGAACGCGGATATCGAAGTACGCGGAGTGAAACCCTCCTTCACCGAGGAGTACTACGCGCTCTACGTGCGCTACATCGAGGAACGCCATGCCGACGGCGACATGTACCCTCCGAGCCGCGACCAGTTCTCGACCTTCCTGGTCCGCGATCTTTCGTTCTGCCGCTTCTTCGAGTTCCGCCTGCAAGGACGCCTGGTCGCAGTAGCCGTTACCGACGTCCTGCCGAACGGTCTTTCCGCCGTCTACACCTTCTACGACCCTTCGGAAGAACGGCGCAGCCTGGGCCGTTTTGCGATTCTCTGGCAGATCGGCGAAACCCTGCGCCTGGGCCTTGAAGCCGTCTACCTCGGGTACTGGATCAAGAACTGCCGCAAGATGAATTACAAGACCCAGTACCGTCCAATCGAGCTCTTCGTGAACCAGCGCTGGGTCACTCTGACCTGAAGCCCTTGGCGAGCGGTGGCATTTTCGGGCACAATGCACGCCGTTTTTGCCAGGCGCCGATTGCACCCGGCCATTCTTTGATACCGAGGGCTCTACTGCATGTCGAAAGAAGACAGCTTCGAAATGGAAGGCACTGTCGTCGACACCCTACCCAACACCATGTTCCGCGTGGAGTTGGAAAACGGGCACGTCGTCACCGCGCACATTTCCGGCAAGATGCGCAAGAACTACATCCGCATCCTGACCGGTGACAAAGTTCGCGTCGAGCTGACTCCCTATGATCTGAGCAAAGGCCGCATCACCTACCGCGCCCGCTGATCGGATCCAGAAAAAAGCCCGGCAATCGCCGGGCTTTTTCGTTTGCCTGACTATCAGGCCATTTCGGCCGTCGTCTCGAACTCGAAGGCCAGTTCATCCCCCTTCACATCGACGTGCACCACGCCGCCGTGATCGGCCAACTCGCCAAACAGGATTTCCTCCGCCAACGGACGCTTGATCTTGTCCTGGATCAGGCGAGCCATGGGGCGAGCTCCCATCTGTACGTCGTATCCGCGCTCACCGAGCCATTCCCGCGCCTCGTCACTGACAACCAACTGGACACGCTTGTCCTCCAGCTGGGCCTGCAATTCGGTGAGGAACTTGTCGACCACGTTCTTGATGGTCTCCATCGACAGACGACCAAACTGGATGATGGTGTCCAGGCGATTGCGGAACTCGGGCGTGAAGCTCTTCTTGATCACTTCCATCGCATCGGACGAGTGGTCCTGCTGGGTGAAACCGATGGACGCTCGCGCAGCAGTCTCGGCGCCGGCGTTCGTGGTCATGATCACGATCACGTTGCGGAAGTCAGCCTTGCGCCCGTTGTTGTCGGTGAGGGTGCCGTGGTCCATGACCTGCAGCAGCAGGTTGAAGACCTCGGGATGCGCCTTCTCGATCTCATCCAGCAAGAGCACGCAATGCGGCATCTTGGTGATGGCCTCGGTCAGCAATCCGCCCTGGTCGAACCCGACGTAGCCGGGAGGCGCACCAATGAGACGCGAGACGGTGTGCCGCTCCATGTACTCGGACATGTCGAAGCGCACGAGCTCGATCCCCAGCGCTTTCGCCAGCTGGCGTGCAACCTCGGTCTTGCCCACGCCGGTAGGGCCGGCGAACAGGAAGGAACCGACCGGCTTGTCCGGGGACTTCAGACCAGCACGGGAGAGCTTGATGGCCGTCGACAGCGAATCGATGGCAGCATCCTGGCCGAAGACGGTGAGCTTGAGGTCACGTTCGAGATTGCGCAGCAGCTCCTTGTCGGAACTGGTGACGTGCTTGGGCGGAATGCGCGCGATCTTCGCGACGATATCTTCCACCTGAGCCACCTCGATCCGAGCCACGCGCTTCTCTTCCGGCTGCAGGCGCTGATAGGCGCCCGCCTCATCGATCACATCGATGGCCTTGTCAGGCATGTGGCGATCGTTGATGTAGCGAGCCGCCAGCTCTGCTGCAGCACGCAGCGCTTCATCGCTGTACTCGATGTGGTGGTGCTGCTCGAAGCGCGGCTTGAGCCCTTTCAGGATGCCGATGGTGTCCTCGACGGAGGGCTCGACCACATCCACCTTCTGGAAGCGCCGCGCCAATGCCCGATCCTTCTCGAAAATGCCCCGGAACTCCTGGAAAGTCGTCGAGCCAATGCAACGGATTTCACCCGAGGACAGGAGCGGCTTGAGAAGGTTGGATGCATCCATCACCCCTCCGGATGCCGCACCCGCACCAATGATGGTGTGAATCTCATCGATGAACAGGATGGCATGGGGGCGCTTGCGCAACTCGTTCAGCAGAGCCTTGAAACGCTTCTCGAAGTCGCCACGATATTTCGTCCCGGCCAGCAACGCACCGAGATCCAGGGAGTAGACGACACTGTCGGCCAGCAACTCCGGCACCTGGTTGTCCACGATGCGCTTGGCCAGCCCCTCGGCGATGGCGGTCTTGCCGACGCCAGCCTCACCGACCAGCAACGGATTGTTCTTGCGACGACGCGCCAGGATCTGCGCTACACGCTCAACCTCATTCTCGCGCCCCACAAGCGGGTCGATGCGCCCTTGTCGGGCAAGCTCGTTCAGGTTGCTGGCATAGGCATCGAGCGGATGGCCTGCCGAAGAAGACTCGCCGCCTTCCTCATCCTGCATTTCCTGCTCGCTTTCGTGCTGCTCGCCATGACCCGGAACCTTGGAGATGCCATGGGCGATGTAGTTGACCACATCGATACGGGCGACACTCTGCTGCTTGAGCAGGAAGACGGCCTGGCTCTCCTGCTCGCTGAAGATGGCGACCAGTACGTTGGCCCCGGTGACTTCACGCTTGCCGGAGCTCTGAACGTGGAAGACTGCACGCTGCAGAACGCGCTGGAAGCCGAGCGTCGGCTGGGTTTCACGATCCTCGTCGTGCTGAGGGATCAGCGGCGTGGTGGAGTCGATGAACTCCTGAAGGTCACGCCGGAGCTTATCCAGGTTGGCGCCACAGGCGCGGAGGACGGCGGAAGCAGCATCATTGTCCAACAGGGCCAGCAGCAGGTGCTCGACCGTCATGAACTCATGACGTTTTGCGCGTGCTTCCTTGAAGGCAAGATTGAGGGTGACTTCGAGCTCGCGGTTCAACATAGCTTCACCTCATACCCAAGTGGCCGGATTAACCGTCCTTCTCGATCTCACAGAGCAGCGGATGCTGGCTCTCTCTCGCGTATTGATTCACCTGCATAGCCTTGGTTTCAGCAATATCGCGCGTATACACACCACATACGGCCCGCCCTTCGGTATGGACGGTCAGCATGACCCGCGTCGCCACTTCGCGGTCCAGGTTGAAGATGGTTTCCAGCACCTCGACCACGAAATCCATCGGCGTGTAGTCATCATTGAACATCACCACCTTGTACATGGATGGTGCCTTCAGGGCAGGCTTGGCTTCCTGAAGCACCAGACCGGCATCATCACCGCCGATGTGCTCGGGGTGATCCTGATTGAATGTTAGTCGAATCTGGCTGCTTGCATGCATGCTGGAAAAAGCTTCTTGGCCGATGGAAAGGAACGCCCCATGGAGTTTGACCCGCTTCTCAGCCGGTCGCCGCATCGCCTTGACTAAAGGCAAAAGGGTGTTACAAACAAGGGATACCCACCTACGGGTATCAAGGGTTCCGCACCTTCGTCCGCCCGGTCGGGCCTGGCGCGGGGTCGTAGTGGATGATACTCCAGTGATGGAGTCCTTTGCAGAGGGATATCAGCATGGTTAGCGGTAAGGTCAAGTGGTTCAACAACGCCAAGGGGTATGGATTTATCCTCGCTGAAGGCCGAGATGAGGACCTGTTCGCCCATTACTCGGCGATCCAGATGGAGGGCTACAAGACCCTCAAGGCTGGCCAGCCGGTAAGCTTCGACATTATCCAGGGCCCCAAGGGCCTGCATGCCGTGAATATCAGCCCTGTCACGGCGGCCAGCGATACCCATGGCACCGCTGCAGTTGCCACTGCCAAAGGTAGCGCCGTCGAAGCCTGACCCTGAAAGCTGGGGAAACGAAAAGGCCGGTCAAGTTGACCGGCCTTTTTTTGTTGCACGTCTATCGATCACATGTGCGTGATGATGGCGTCGCCGAACTCGGAGCAGGACTGCAGCTTGGCACCGTCCATCAGACGCTCGAAGTCGTAGGTGACGGTCTTCGCCGCAATGGCACCGTTCACGCCCTTGATGATCAGATCCGCAGCCTCGCCCCAACCCATGTGGCGGAGCATCATTTCGGCGGAAAGAATCACCGAACCCGGGTTCACCTTGTCCAGGCCTGCGTATTTAGGCGCAGTGCCGTGGGTCGCCTCGAACATCGCCACCGAGTCGGACAGGTTGGCGCCCGGAGCGATACCGATACCCCCCACCTCAGCCGCCAAGGCATCGGACAGGTAGTCGCCGTTGAGGTTGAGGGTCGCGATCACGTCGTACTCGGCCGGGCGCAGCAGGATCTGCTGCAGCATGGCGTCGGCGATGACGTCCTTCACCACGATGTTCTTGCCGGTGCGCGGATTCTTGAACTGCATCCACGGCCCACCATCCAGCAGTTCGGCACCGAACTCCTGGCGCGCAATCTCGTAGCCCCACTCTTTGAAGGCGCCTTCGGTGAATTTCATGATGTTGCCCTTGTGCACAAGGGTCACGGAGCTGCGGTCATTGTCCACCGCGTACTGCAGGGCCTTGCGAACCAGGCGCTTGGTGCCTTCCTCGGAAACGGGCTTGATACCGATACCGCAGTTCTCGGTGAAGCGGATCTTCTTCACGCCCATTTCCTCGGTGAGGAACTTGATGACCTTCTCGGCCTCGGGGCTACCCGCCTTCCACTCGACACCCGCATAGATGTCTTCGGAGTTCTCGCGGAAGATCACCATGTCCACGTCGCCGGGCTTCTTGACCGGGCTCGGCACGCCTTCGAACCAGCGCACGGGGCGCAGGCAAACGTAAAGATCCAGTTCCTGGCGCAGGGCCACGTTGAGGGAACGGATGCCACCGCCCACCGGCGTGGTCAGCGGGCCCTTGATGGATACGACATAGTCGCGCACGGCCTCCAGGGTTTCCTTGGGCAGCCAGGTGTCCTGATCGTAGACCTGGGTGGCCTTCTCGCCGGCATAGACCTCCATCCAGGCGATCTTGCGCTCACCGCCATAAGCCTTGGACACGGCAGCGTCCACGACCTTGATCATTACAGGGCTGATGTCGACACCAATACCATCGCCCTCGATGAAGGGAATGATGGGGGTATTCGGTACGTTCAGGGACATATCCGCGTTAACGGTGATTTTGTCACCGACTGCCGGAACCTGGATCTTTTGGTATCCCATGCTGAGCTCCATATTGTGGTTTGAGAATGCTCTTGCGGCCCGTGAGCCTACTCCAAACGGGCGGTCATCGACCATATCTTCCTTAGTCGAAACATCGTGCCAGAGCCAGCCAACCGAAAGGAATGGTACACTGCGCGCCGTGACCTCATGGTCACCTGGGTCGAGCAGTCTGGGACCAGGCTCAACTGACCCTGAAGCGGCCAGACCACCATCATGATCGGGCCGAGCAACGCTCTACTGGCGCTCCATTACCCCTCCGCGGCAATTCTCGGCACTGCTCAACATCGGATCCGTTTGAGCGACTGCATCTACCGGTGCGCTACGAGAGTCTGTGCGCGTCCAGCATAGAAGAGAGTCAAACGTTAATGCCCAACCGTCCGAAGATTACCTACACCTTCACCGACGAAGCCCCAGCGCTCGCCACCTACTCCCTCCTCCCCATCGTCAAGGGATTCGCCGCCTCCGCCGGCATCGACGTGGAGACCCGCGACATCTCCCTCGCCGGACGCATCCTCGCCACCTTCGCCGACACCCTCCCTGCCGACAAGCGCATCGAGGATGACCTGGCCTACCTGGCGACCCTTGCGACCGCCGCTGACGCCAACATCATCAAGCTGCCGAACATCTCCGCATCGGTACCGCAGCTGAAGGGCGCCATCGCAGAACTCCAGGCACTGGGCTACAACATCCCCAACTTCCCTGAAGATCCGCAGAGCGAAGAAGAGAAGGAAATCCGCGCGCGCTACACCAAGGTGCTGGGCAGCGCCGTGAACCCGGTCCTGCGCGAAGGCAACTCCGACCGCCGCGCCCCGGCAGCCGTCAAGGCGTACGCCCGCAAGCACCCGCACTCCATGGGCAAGTGGAGCATGGCCTCCCGCTCCCACGCCGACTACATGCGTGGCGGCGACTTCTTCTCCAGCGAGCAGTCCATCACCATGGCCAAGGCCGGTGACGTTCGCATCGAATTCGTCGGCAAGGACGGCCAGGTCGAGCTGAAGAAAAAGCTGGCCCTTCAGGACGGCGAAGTGCTCGACAGCATGTTCATGAGCTGCAAGAAGCTCCGTGCCTTCTTCGAACAGACCCTGCAGGACTGCAAGGAAACCGGCGTCATGTGGTCCCTGCACGTCAAGGCCACCATGATGAAGGTCTCCCACCCCATCGTGTTCGGCCACGCCGTCAGCGTTTACTACAAGGACGTCTTCGACAAGTACGGCGACCTGTTCAAGGAACTGGGCGTCAACCCGAACAACGGCATCAGCAGCGTCTACGACAAGATCAAGGCCCTGCCCGCCTCCCAGCAGGAAGAGATCCTGCACGACATCCACGAGGTCTACAGCCACCGCCCCGAAATGGCGATGGTCGACTCCGTCAAGGGCATCACCAACCTGCACATCCCCAGCGACGTGATCGTCGACGCCTCCATGCCGGCCATGATCCGCAACTCCGGCCAGATGTGGGGCAAGGACGGCAAGCAGAAAGACACCAAGGCCGTGATGCCGGAAAGCACCTACGCCCGCATCTACCAGGAAATGATCAACTTCTGCAAAACCAACGGCGCGTTCGACCCCACCACCATGGGCAGCGTACCGAACGTCGGCCTGATGGCGCAGAAGGCCGAGGAATACGGCTCCCACGACAAGACCTTCGAAATGACCGCCGACGGCACCATGCGCGTCGTCGCTGCCGACGGCACCGTCCTGATGCAGCACGAAGTGGAAGCCGGCGACATCTGGCGCGCCTGCCAGACCAAGGACGCCCCGATCCGCGACTGGGTCAAGCTGGCCGTCACCCGTGCCCGCCAGTCCAACACCCCGGCCATCTTCTGGCTGGACCCGGAGCGCGCCCACGACCGCGAACTGCAGAAGAAGGTCGAGCTGTACCTCAAGGACCACGACCTGACCGGCCTGGACATCCGCATGATGGGCTACAACGAAGCCATCCGCGTCTCCATGGAACGCATGATCCGCGGCCTGGATACCATCTCGGTGACCGGTAACGTCCTGCGTGACTACCTGACCGACCTGTTCCCCATCATGGAGCTGGGCACCTCGGCCAAGATGCTCTCCATCGTCCCGTTGATGGCGGGCGGCGGCATGTACGAAACCGGCGCCGGCGGTTCCGCGCCCAAGCACGTGCAGCAACTGGTGGAAGAGAACTACCTGCGCTGGGATTCCCTCGGCGAGTTCCTGGCCCTGGCCGTCTCCCTCGAAGAGACCGGCATCAAGACCGGCAACGCCAAGGCCAAGCTGCTGGGCAAGACCCTCGACGAAGCCACCGGCAAACTGCTGGACAACAACAAGTCTCCGTCCCGCAAGGTCGGCGAGATCGACAACCGCGGCAGCCACTTCTACCTGGCGCTCTACTGGGCCCAGGCCCTGGCCGCCCAGGACGAAGATGCCGAACTCAAGGCCCACTTCGCCCCGGTCGCCAAGGCCCTGACCGACCAGGAAGCCGCCATCGTCGCCGAACTCAACGGCGTACAGGGCAAGCCTGCCGAAATCGGCGGCTACTATCGCTCCAACCCCGAGCTGACCAGCCAGGTGATGCGCCCCAGCGCCACCTTCAACGCGGTCATCGACGGACTGGTCGCCTAAACGACCTGCAGTACCAGAAACCCCGGGCATGTCCCGGGGTTTCTTTTTCCGGCGCAGCCCTGCGAACATGTCGCCCCCTCAGAAGGAGCCACACCATGACCTGGCAACCCCACATCACCGTCGCCACCGTGGTCGAAGACCAGGGCCGCTTTCTCCTGGTCGAGGAAGAAGCCGACGGCCGGGCCGTCCTGAACCAGCCCGCCGGCCACCTCGAAGCCGACGAGACGCTGCCCCAGGCCGCCCTGCGGGAAACCCTCGAAGAGACCGGCTGGGAGGTTGAACTCACCGCCGTCACCGGCATCTACCTGTACACCGCCCCCAGCAATGGCGTGACCTACCAGCGCGTCTGCTTCGCCGCCCGCCCCCTGCGTCATCGCCCCGACCTGGCACTGGACGACGGCATCATCGGCCCGCGCTGGCTCACCCGTGACGAGCTGGCAGCCCAGCAGGACCGCTGGCGCAGCCGCCTCGTCCTGCGCTGTGTCGACGACTACCTGGCGGGTGAGCGCTTTCCCCTGGCCCTGATCCGCGACCCGGCCTGATCGCCCCCATTCGCCGCAACTGGTAGAATCCCGTTCTTTTTTTGCAGCAGCAACAGATTCCTATGTCCGATAAAGCCAACACCCGCGTCATCGTCGGCATGTCCGGCGGCGTAGACTCCTCGGTTTCCGCTCTCCTGCTGATGGAACAGGGCTACCAGGTGGAAGGCCTGTTCATGAAGAACTGGGACGAGGACGACGGCACCGAGTACTGCACCGCCAAGGAAGACCTGGCCGACGCCCAGGCCGTCTGCGACCGCATCGGCATCAAACTGCACACCGCCAACTTCGCCGCCGAGTACTGGGACAACGTGTTCGAGCACTTCCTCGCCGAATACAAGGCCGGCCGCACGCCGAACCCGGACATCCTCTGTAACCGCGAGATCAAGTTCAAAGCCTTCCTCGACTACGCCCTGATGCTCGGCGCCGACCTCATCGCCACCGGCCACTACGTGCGCCGCCGCGATATCGACGGTCGCACCGAGCTGCTCAAGGGCCTGGACCCGAACAAGGACCAGAGCTACTTCCTCCACGCCGTCGGCGGCAAGGAAATCGCCCGTACCCTGTTCCCCGTCGGCGAACTGGAGAAGCCGGAAGTCCGCGCCATCGCCGAGAAACACGGCCTGGCCACCGCCAAGAAGAAGGACTCCACCGGCATCTGCTTCATCGGTGAACGCCGCTTCAGCGACTTCCTCAAGCAGTACCTCCCCGCCCAGCCGGGTGACATCGAGACCACTGACGGCGACGTCATCGGCCGCCACCACGGCCTCATGTACCACACCATCGGCCAGCGCCAGGGCCTGGGCATTGGCGGCATGAAGGACGCCAGCGACGAGCCCTGGTACGTCCTCGCCAAGGACGTCGCCCGCAACGTCCTCGTGGTCGGCCAGGGCAACGAGCACCCATGGCTGTTCTCCCGGGCCCTGCTCGCATCCGAGATCTTCTGGGTCAACCCCATCGAACTGGACGCCCCGCGCCAACTCACCGCCAAGGTGCGCTACCGCCAGGCCGACCAGGCCTGCACCCTGGAGAAGACCGCCGACGGCTACCGCGCCGTCTTCGCCGAGCCCCAGCGCGCCGTCACCCCCGGCCAGTCCGTGGTCTTCTACGACGGCGAGGTGTGTCTCGGCGGCGGCGTGATCGAGAGCGCCGAGCCCTGGTACAGCGAGGAACGCACCTGATGGCCCCGCTGAACGAACAACTCATTGCCCTCGGCGGCGTCTTCGAAGCCGCCGCCCTGGTCGACCGCATCGCCAAGACCGGGCAGATCAGCGAAGCCCCCCTCGCCTGCATGATCGGCAGCCTGCTGGTGCGCGACCCGAAGAGCACCCTGGACGTGTACGGCGGCGACGACATCAACCTGCGCGACGGCTACAAGGCCCTGGTCAGTGCACTCGAACGCGAGCCCGCCAGCCTCCAGCGCGAGCCCCTGCGTTACGCCCTGTCGCTGCTCACCCTCGAACGCCAACTGGCCAAGCGCGACGACATGCTCGACCAGATCGGCAGCCGCCTCGACCAGATCCAGCAGCAGGTGCAGCACTTCGGCCCGGCCCACGACAACGTCGTCGCCTCCTGTGCCTCGCTCTACCAGGACACACTCAGCACCTTCCGCCAGCGCATCCAGGTGCATGGCGACATGCGCTACCTGCAGCAATCCACCAACGCCGCCAGGATCCGCGCCCTGCTGCTCGCCGGCATCCGCTCAGCCCGCCTCTGGCGCCAGCTCGGCGGCCACCGCTGGCAGTTGCTGTTCAGCCGTCGCAAGCTGCTCGCCGAACTCTATCCCCTGCTACGAGGGTGAGCCCAGCGACCGGTCGCCGGAAGGTGACCGGTCGGGCACGGCGACCGGGTCGGTTTTCATGTATGATGTGCGCCCTTTTCGTTGACCGACCTGCCCGAGACCCCCTCCATGCAGCTCTCTTCGCTCACTGCGGTTTCCCCCGTCGATGGCCGCTACGCCGGCAAAACCAGCGCCCTGCGTCCGATCTTCAGTGAATACGGCCTGATCCGTTTCCGCGTCCAGGTCGAAGTGCGCTGGCTGCAGCGCCTCGCCGCCCACGCCGGCGTTCCGGAAGTGGCGCCCTTCTCCGCCGAAGCCAACGCCCTGCTGGACAAGCTCGCCGAAGACTTCCAGCTCGAGCATGCCGAGCGCATCAAGGAAATCGAACGCACCACCAACCACGACGTGAAGGCCGTGGAGTACCTGCTCAAGGAGCAGGCCGCCACGCTGCCGGAACTGGCCAAGGTCAGCGAGTTCATCCACTTCGCCTGCACCAGCGAGGACATCAACAACCTGTCCCACGCCCTGATGCTGCGCGAAGGCCGCGACCAGGTGATCCTGCCGCTCATGCGCCAGCTGACCAACGCCATCCGCGATCTGGCCGTGCGCTTCGCCGACGTCCCGATGCTGTCCCGCACCCACGGCCAGCCCGCCTCGCCCACCACCCTCGGCAAGGAAATGGCCAACGTCGTCTACCGCCTGGAGCGCCAGATCGCCCAGGTGGCCGCCGTCCCGCTGCTCGGCAAGATCAACGGCGCCGTCGGCAACTACAACGCCCACCTGTCCGCCTACCCGGACATCGACTGGGAAGCCAACGCCCGCGAGTTCATCGAAGGCGACCTGGGCCTGACCTGGAACCCCTACACCACCCAGATCGAGCCCCACGACTACATCGCCGAACTGTTCGATGCCGTCGCCCGCTTCAACACCATCCTCATCGACTTCGACCGCGACGTCTGGGGCTACATCTCCCTCGGCTACTTCAAGCAGAAGACCGTTGCCGGCGAGATCGGCTCCTCCACCATGCCGCACAAGGTCAACCCGATCGACTTCGAGAACTCCGAAGGCAACCTCGGCATCGCCAACGCCCTGTTCCAGCACCTGGCCAGCAAGCTGCCGATCTCCCGCTGGCAGCGCGACCTGACCGACTCCACCGTGCTGCGCAACCTCGGCGTCGGCTTCGCCCACAGCGTCATCGCCTATGAAGCCAGCCTCAAGGGCATCGGCAAGCTGGAGCTGAACGCCCAGCGCATCGCCGAAGACCTGGACGCCTGCTGGGAAGTCCTCGCCGAGCCGGTGCAGACCGTCATGCGTCGTTACGGCGTCGAGAACCCCTACGAGAAGCTGAAGGAACTGACCCGCGGCAAGGGCATCAGCCCCGAAGCCCTGCAGACTTTCATCGACGGCCTGGCCATCCCTGCCGAAGCCAAGGCCGAACTGCGCAAACTGACCCCGGCTGCCTACATCGGCAACGCCGTGGCCCAGGCCAAGCGCATCTGACGGGCAACCGCCTCCATACGCCCGGCCGTGCCGGGCGTTTTTATTTCACAGGTTCACTGCCATGACTTCCGATCTTCCCCTGCAAATCCTCGGCGGCATCTCTGCCCGCGAATTCCTCCGTGACTACTGGCAGAAGAAGCCGCTGCTGATCCGCCAGGCCATCCCAGGCTTCGAAAGCCCCATCTCCCCCGATGAGTTGGCCGGCCTGTCCCTGGAAGAGGAAGTCGAGTCGCGCATCATCCTCGAACACGGCGAGCGCCCCTGGGAGCTGCGTCGCGGCCCCTTCGCCGAGGACACCTACCAGAACCTGCCCGAGCGCGACTGGACCCTGCTGGTGCAGTCCGTCGACCAGTTCGTCCCGGAAGTCGGCGAACTGCTGGAACACTTCCGCTTCCTGCCCAACTGGCGCATCGACGACGTCATGATCAGCTACGCCGCCCCGGGAGGCGGTGTCGGCCCGCACTACGACAACTACGACGTCTTCCTGCTCCAGGGCCACGGCCACCGCCGCTGGCGCATCGGCCAGATGTGCGACGCCGACAGCGCGCTGCTGCCCCACGGGGATCTGCGCATCCTCGCCGAATTCATGGGCACCGATGAGTGGGTCCTGGAACCCGGCGACATGCTCTACCTGCCGCCGCGCCTCGCCCACTTCGGCACCGCCGAAGACGACTGCATGACCTACTCGGTCGGCTTCCGCGCCCCCAGCGCCGCCGAAGTGCTCACCCACTTCACCGACTTCCTCGCCCAGTTCATCCCGGACGAGGAGCGCTACAGCGACGCCGACATCCAGCCGGTCGAAGACCCGCACCAGATCCAGCAGGACGCCCTCGACCGCCTCAAGGCCCTGATCGCCGAGCACATGAGCGACGAGCGCCTGCTGCTGACCTGGTTCGGCCAGTTCATGACCGAGCCGCGCTACCCCGAACTGGTCACTGGCATCGAAGTCGATGAAGAAGCCTTCGTCGGCGCCATCGAAGACGGCGCCGTGATCATCCGCAACCCCAGCGCGCGTATGGCCTGGTCGGAAGTGGACATCGGCCTCGTGCTGTTCGCCAGCGGCCAGAGCCGCCTGCTGCCCTCCTCCCTGCGCGAACTGCTGCGCCTGGTGTGCTCCAGCGATGCACTGCACATCGAGAACCTCGGCCGATGGCTGGCCGACGAAGACGGGCGTAAGCTTCTGTGGGAACTGATCAAGCAAGGAAGTCTGGAGTTTGCCGATGAGTGAGATTCACGTCCGAATCGCCGACTGGCAGAAGGACAACGCTGACTTGCGACGCATCCGCGAGGCGGTCTTCATCGCCGAGCAATCCGTGTCGCCTGAACAGGAGTGGGATGCCGAGGATGCCGACGCCGTGCACTTCCTCGCCCTCGAGCACGAGTACGCCATCGGCACCGCGCGCCTGTTGCCCGACGGCCACATCGGTCGCGTTTCGGTCCTCAAGGATTGGCGCGGCCTGCATGTCGGTGATCGCCTGCTCGAAGCGGTGATCGCCGAAGCGGAGCGCCGCGGCCTCAAGCAGCAGATGCTCTCGGCCCAGGTCCACGCCACGCCGTTCTACGAGCGCCATGGCTTCCGTGTGGTCAGCGAGGAATTCATCGAAGCCGGCATCCCCCACGTGGATATGGTGCGCGACAGCCAATAGAGGTCCCCATGGAATCGAACGTCCCGGAAAACGAAGAGATCGAGGCCGAACTGCCTGCCATCGAATTCCATTCACCGGGACGTTTCGATGTCCATAACCCGGTTCCGGACCTGCGCGAACCCGCCCCCTGGGAACCCGCTCCCTTCGTGCTCGGCCAGCACGACGCCCTGCAGCGCTTCGCCAAACCCGAGGAAGCCCGCCCTCACGCCCTGGCGCTCCTGCAACAGGCCCAGCGCAGCCTCAACCTCTACACGCCCGACCTGGAAGCCTGGCTCTATCACCACAGCAGCATCCAGACGGCCTGCACCCGCTTCCTCCTGGCCAACCCGCGCAACCGCCTGCGCATCCTGATCCGCGACGTGACCCGCCCGGTGAAGGAAGGCCACCGCCTGCTCAACCTCGTGCGCCGCCTGTCCAGCAACAGCCAGATCCGCCGACTCAACCCGGACCACGCCAGCGAAGAGTGTGCCTACCTGCTGGCGGACGACCGTGGCCTGCTGATGCGCCCGGAGCTGGACAGCTTCGCCGGCTACGCCCTGTACAACGACCCCGGCCGCTGCCGCCTGCGCCAGGTCCAGTTCGACCAGGCCTGGGACCAGAGCGTCAGCGCCCCCGACCTGCGGAGTTTCCTGCTATGACGCCACGCGCCCTGCTCGCCGCCCTTTGCCTGGCCCTGAGCCTGCCCCTGCAGGCCGCCACTGAAGTCATCCCGCTCAACTACCGCACCGCCGAGGACGTGATGCCGGTGGTGCAGTCGGTGATCGGCAACGAAGGCCGGGTCAGCGCCTACGGCAACCAGCTGATCGTCAATGCCTCCCCGCAGAAGATCCAGGAACTGCGCGGCGTGCTCGACAAGCTCGACACCGCCCCGCGCCGCCTGCTGATCTCGGTGGACACCAGCGACAGCAACTACCAGGACGACCGGGGCTACAGCGTCAACGGCTCGGCCAGCGTCGGCGGCGTCGACGTCCAGGCCGGCCGTGGCGAAGTCAACGGCCGCGACCAGGTGCGCATCATCCGCCGCAGCACCGACAGCCGGGGCGGCGGCGTCCAGCAGGTCCAGGCCACCGAGGGCTACCCCGCCCTCATCCAGGTCGGCCAGAGCGTGCCCATCACCAGCGCCAGCACCGGGCCCTATGGGCAGGTCTACACCAACACCGAATACCGCAACGTCACCCGCGGCTTCTACGTCACCGCCAGCGTCACCGGGCAGACCGTGCACGTCAGCCTCAGCAGCAACCGCGACCGCCTCAGCCAATCCCAGCCGGGCGCCATCGATATCCAGAGCACCGATACCCGCGTCAGCGGCCGGCTCGGCGAATGGATCACCGTCGGCGGCGTCAACGAATCCAGCCAGAGCGACAACAGTGGTTTCCTGCACCGCCAGACCACCCAGGGCAGCGAAAACATGACCCTGCGCCTGAAGGTCGACAGCCTCGACTGAGCCCCCCCAACTGACCATCCAGTCGCACACACGACTTTTGTAGTAGTCACAAAAAAACACTACAAAAACGTTTGACGAACACTTGTTTGAGGCGCATGATGGCCCCGCTCCCGCTAACCAGGGGCCCTGAAACGGGCCTCCGGGCCGTGCTCCAGACCAACGAGCCGACCCGTGTTGTGTAGCCCAAAAGGCAGTGCGACGAGGTTGCGACTGGAACGAGGTTGTCCTGAGGGACGGGGAAGCACCGCGAAACTGGCAGACGAAACTTCACCCCTATTCGTGCGTCAAGGCATCCACGAGCCGAAAGCGCCACGGGTAGCGATCACCGAAGCCGCCTGCACCGTTCGTCTCAACCCCTCCCTCCGAGTTCACACTCGCTCTGGTCACATTCTCAGCGTACTGCGGTGAGCAACCCGCCATGGCCGTCCAGGTCCTTGCACGGGGAAGTTGGTGCTCAACCATACACATTTGAAGGATTGACCATGTCCGCATATCAGAACGAGATCAAAGCCGTTGCCGCGCTGAAAGAGAAGTACGGCAGCAGCTGGAGCGCGATCAACCCCGAGTACGCAGCTCGCATGCGTGTGCAGAACCGCTTCAAGACCGGTCTGGACATCGCCAAGTACACCGCGGCCATCATGCGCAAGGACATGGCCGAGTACGATGCCGACTCCTCCGTCTACACCCAGTCCCTGGGCTGCTGGCACGGCTTCATCGGTCAGCAGAAGCTGATCTCCATCAAGAAGCACCTGAAGACCACCAACAAGCGCTACCTCTACCTGTCCGGCTGGATGGTTGCCGCCCTGCGTTCCGACTTCGGTCCGCTGCCCGACCAGTCCATGCACGAGAAGACCGCTGTCGCCGGCCTGATCGAAGAGCTGTACACCTTCCTGCGCCAGGCTGACGCCCGCGAACTGGACCTGCTGTTCACCGCCCTGGACGCTGCCCGCGCCGCCGGTGACAAGGCCAAGGAAGCCGAAGTACAGGCCCAGATCGACGGCTACGAAACCCACGTCGTCCCGATCATCGCCGACATCGACGCTGGCTTCGGTAACCCGGAAGCCACCTACCTGCTGGCCAAGAAGATGATCGAAGCCGGTGCCTGCTGCATCCAGATCGAGAACCAGGTTTCCGACGAGAAGCAGTGCGGCCACCAGGACGGCAAAGTGACCGTTCCCCACGAAGACTTCCTCGCCAAGATCAACGCCGTTCGCTACGCGTTCCTCGAGCTGGGTGTGGACGACGGCGTGATCGTTGCCCGTACCGACTCCCTGGGTGCCGGCCTGACCAAGCAGATCGCCGTGACCAAGCAGCCGGGCGACCTGGGCGACCAGTACAACTCCTTCCTGGACTGCGAAGAGATCTCCGCTGCCGAACTGAAGAACGGCGACGTCGTGATCAACCGCGAAGGCAAGCTGCTGCGTCCCAAGCGCCTGCCGTCCAACCTGTTCCAGTTCCGTCAGGGCACCGGCGAAGACCGCTGCGTACTGGACTGCATCACCAGCCTGCAGAACGGCGCCGACCTGCTGTGGATCGAAACCGAGAAGCCGCACGTTGGCCAGATCAAGGGCATGGTTGACCGCATCCGTCAGGTCATCCCGAACGCCAAGCTGGTCTACAACAACAGCCCGTCCTTCAACTGGACCCTGAACTTCCGCCAGCAGGTGTTCGACGCGTTCGTCGCCGAAGGCAAGGACGTTTCCGCCTACGACCGCGCCAAGCTGATGAGCGTCGAGTACGACGAGACCGAACTGGCCCAGGTTGCAGACGAGAAGATCCGTACCTTCCAGCGTGACGGTTCCGCCCACGCCGGCATCTTCCACCACCTGATCACCCTGCCGACCTACCACACTGCGGCCCTGTCCACCGACAACCTGGCCAAAGGCTACTTCGCCGACGAGGGCATGCTGGCCTACGTGAAGGGTGTTCAGCGTCAGGAACTGCGCCAAGGCATCGCCTGCGTCAAGCACCAGAACATGGCTGGCTCCGACATCGGCGACAACCACAAGGAGTACTTCGCTGGCGAAGCGGCTCTGAAGGCAAGCGGTAAAGACAACACCATGAACCAGTTCCACTAATAGGAACTGTTCACCGGCGGGCCCTCGGGCCCAGCCGGATGCCTCAAGGCCCCGGTAGCGATACCGGGGCCTTTTTTATTTGCACCTGCTGACCAGGGCGGAATACTCCCGCCTCGCCCGCCCCCGCCTTACTGGCCGTTGACCAGCCGCAGGCGCTTCTCGGTGAACACGCAGATCACCCCCGCGTTGTTGTGCATCACCGGATGGTTGAAGTCGCAATAGGCCGCCGCCACGCTCAACGGCAACTGCTCGTTGCCCCAGCGGGCCGGCTTGAACCAGGCCAGCTCGCCTTCCTTGCACAGCCGTGCATCGGCGTCGGAGGTAAAGGTGCACAACGCCGTCTGGTCCACCTGCTTGTCCAGGCAGGCGGTCAACGGCAGAACCATCAGAAGGGCCAGGAAGGGCTTGAAGGGAAGACGCATGCTGCTCACACCTCGGCAGTGGTTGAAGTGCCGATTTGAGCGAGCCGGCGCCCGCCAGTTCCGCAGCGCCGGGAAGAATTCGGTATCAGGCCCGATACCCTTCAGTCCGGCGAAGACGCCGCATCACTGGGCAACAGGTCACGGGCCAAGGCCTGGGCGCCCTGGAAGTCCAGACGCTCCACCCGCGCGGCAAAGGCCGCTGCCGCCTCCCGCAGGCTGTCCGGAGCACGCCCTTTAAGCTCCCGCGCGCGGTCCAGCGCCTGGATCGATCCGCTGGCCAGCAGCTCCAGCGTCTGCTGCAGCGCCTCACGCCAGGCGCCCTCCTCCAGCGCCGGCAAGGGCTCCTGCCCCTGGCCAGTCGACGCATCCACCTGGAATTGCTCAAGCAGTTGCCGGTTGCTCTCCACCAGCAGCGCACGCATCTGCAGCAGCCAGCTCGGGTCTTCGAGGAAGGGAGCAGCCGTATCCGGGGTCAATCCACGGCCCCGGTTCTCCAGCTCCATGGCCAGGTGTGAAAGCGCCCTGGCCCCCATCGTCCCGGTACTGCCCTTGATGCCATGCAAGGCCGCCAGCACACCGCGCAGGTCGCCATCGTCACGGGCCTGCTGCAACTGCTCCAGCTGACGCTCGGTCTCCTCGCGGAAGCTGACCAGCACCGTCTGCAGCAATGGCAGGTTGTCGGCAAAACGCGACAGGATCGACGCCGGCGGCTCCAGCAACACCTGCGCACCCGGTTCGGCACGGGGGGGCGGAGGCTCCGGCAGGGCCGGGGTAGCCCCACCGGTCCAGAACAGCAGCACCCGGGTCAGTTGCTGGATGTCCACGGGCTTGCCGACGTGATCGTTCATCCCCGCCTCCAGGCAGGTGCGCCGGTCCTGCTCCGAGGCATTGGCGGTCATGGCGATGATCGGCAGGGTGCGGCACCGTTCATCCAGGCGGATGCGCCGGGACGCCTCCAGGCCATCGATGTCCGGCATCTGGATGTCCATCAGCACCGCATCGAAACGCTCCGGCTCCGCCAGCACCGTCTGCACGCCCTCCAGGCCGCCCTCGGCCAGGATCACTTCCGCGCCCTCGCCCATCAGCAGCTCTGAGGCCACCTGGCGGTTCAGCGCGTTGTCCTCCACCACCAGCAGGCACAACCCGGCGAGGTGCCGGACCCGCGCTACACCGGCGGTAGGCTGGCCCACCGCCCCCTCCTCGCCCCAGATCGCCCGTTGCACGGCAGTGGCCAACTGCTGGGGCGTCACCGGCTTGGTGAGGAACGCCGCAAACGGTGCTCGCCCCTTCTGTTGCTGGTCCGCCAGCACCTCGCTGCCGTGGGCGGTGATCATCACCACCCGGGGTGCTGCAGCCCCCAGTGCCGCCAGGGCACGGCTGCTGGCCAGCCCGTCCAGCCCCGGCATGCGCCAGTCCATCAACACCAGATCGAAGGGGTCGCCCCGCCGCGCCGCCTGCTGCACCGCCGAGACGGCCGCCTCGCCCGACATCACGTATTCACTGCGCCAGCCCAGGGACAGCAGCGTGCGCAGCAGCACCTCCCCCGCCACCGGGTTGTCGTCCACCACCAGCAGGTGCAGCGGCGCATCCACGCACGGGCACTCGCTGCGCAGGGCGGCGACCGGTTCGCTGATGCCCAGCCGCACATCGAACCAGAAGCGGCTGCCTTCTCCCGGCCGGCTTTCCACCTTCAGCTCGGCCCCCATCAGCTCCACCAGGCGCTTGCAGATCACCAGGCCCAGCCCGGTGCCGCCGAAGCGCCGCGTGGTGGACGCCTCTGCCTGGGTGAAGCCATCGAAGATCCGCTCCAGCTGCTCCGGGCTGATGCCGATGCCGGTGTCGCTGATCGATACCTGCAGCAACACCGAGGTGTCGTCGCAGGCCAGTTGACGGAAGGCCACCACCACCTGGCCACGGCTGGTGAACTTCAGGGCATTGCCACCCAGGTTGATCAGCACCTGCTGCAGGCGGAAGCTGTCCCCCACCAGGTGCAGCGGCAGGTTGGCGTCGAGGTCGAACATCACCTCTACATCCTTGTCGCCCTGGTTGCCCGCCAGCACCACTGCCAGGTCGCGCATCAGCGACTCCAGCTCGAACGGGTGCGGATCGAGCTGCAGCTTGCCGGCTTCGATCTTCGAGTAATCGAGAATGTCGTTGAGCAGCCCCAGCAACGAGCGCGCCGCTGTCTGCGCCTTGAGCACGTAGTCCAGCTGGCGGTTGTCCAGCCCGGTGCCCTGCACCAGGTGCAGCATGCCCAGCACCGCATTCATCGGCGTGCGGATTTCATGGCTCATGTTGGCGAGGAAGAAGCTCTTCGCCGCGCTGGCCGCATCCGCCTTGTCACGCGCATCACGCAGGCGCGACTCCAGTTCGCGCTGGGCGGTGATGTCGAGGTTGATCCCGGTCACCCGGGTGGGCCGGCCCAGGGAGTCCCGTTCGATCTGAGCCGCCGCCTGGATGTAACGTACCTGCCCGTCCGGCCGCACGATGCGGAAGATCGGGTCATAGACGGCGGTCCCGGCGATGGCCCCTTGCAACTGCGCCACCACCCGGTCCATGTCGTCCGGGTGCACACGCTGGCGCCAATGGTCGAACGTGAGGCCTTGTTCCCGCAGGCTGCGCGGCTGTCCATACAGCTCGAACATGCGGTCGTTCCAGTGCAGCCGGTTGTCTTCCAGGAACCACGACCAGATGCCCAAGCCCGCCACCTCCGAGGCCAGCAGCAGCTGGTCGCGGGTGGCCACCAGCTCCTTGCGCTGGCGATGCTGCTCGCTGAGGTCGGTCACCACGCAGACCATGCGCTGCTCGCCACCCACCAGCATCGGTGCCAGGGTGACCTGCATGGGGAAGGCGCTGTCGTCACTGCGCCGCCCCCACAGCTCCATCCCGCTGGGCCCCAGCCCCTCCACCGGCTGCTCGTAGCCCGTGAGCAGTTCGTGGAAGCGCTCCAGGGACACGGGCTCGATCAGGTCCTCGATGGAGCGCCCGACCATATGCTCGGGCGATACCCCGAACACCACGCCACCCGCCGGGTTGAAGGTCTGGATGCGCCCCTCGCCATCGAAGGTGATCACCGGGTTCACCGCCGTATCCAGCACAGCACGGGTGTTCGCCAGGCTCTCCGCCAGGCGCCGCTCGGTGGCCTTGCGCTCGGTGATGTCGAGGGAAATGCCCAGGTAGCCGGTGATGCGCCCCTGCTCATCGCGCATCGCGGTCACCACCAGGGTCACCGGGAAGCGGCTGCCATCCTTGCGCACATAGGTCCACTCACGTGCCTCGGAACCTTCCAGCTCAGGCACCTGGACGAACACCCGGAACCCCTGCACCGGCTTGTCGTAATAGGCGGAAAGCTCCCGGCCACGGGCCACCACCTCTTCGGTCACATGCAGCAGCGCCGGCGTCTGGCGCCCCACCAGTTCCTCGGCCGAGTACCCTAGCAAGCGCTCGGCACCGCGGTTGAACACCCGGATCAGCCCGTCCGGGTCAGTGGCGATGATCGACACCTCGGTGGCCGCGGTCAGCACGCCGTCCAGCAGCACATTGGTGCGCAACAGCTGGGCCGTGCGCTCGGCCACCTGGGTCTCCAGGCTGGCATTGAGCTCGAGGATGCGCGCCTCTGCCTGCTTCTGCGCCGTGATGTCACGCACCGTGCGCGAAATGCCCACCACCCGGCCCAGGCCATCCAGGATCGGCGCGATCGACAGGGCCACATGCACCAGGCTGCCGTCCTGGCGCCGGTAGCGGGTCTCGTAGAGGCTGATGCGTTCCCCGGCCAGCGCCTGGCGCAGCAATGTCTCTTCCTGCTCGTGGCCGCGCTCCGGGACCACCAGCCCGGCCAGGTCCTGGCCGATGGCCTGCTCGGCGCTGTAACCGAGGATCGCCTCGGCCCCCTGGTTCCAACTGGTGATCACGCCACCCAGGGTCTGGCCGACGATGCCATCGGCCGAGTTCTCGACGATGGCCGCCAGCCGCGCCTGCTCCGCCAGCACCTGGTGCTTGCGTCGGCGGCTCATCAGGCTCGCCCCCAGCAACGCCGCCAGCAGCAGGCTCAGCCCTGTCCCTGCCACCCACACCATCGCCGGAGGCGGCAGCGCCAGACGCTCGGCAAACGCCGGCAGCGCAGCCAGTTCGATCTCCCAGCGACGGCCGTAGAGATCCCGCAGGACCTTCTCTTGGTGGATTTCCGGCGCCTCGGCCGAATCCGGCGCGCTCTCGTAAAACAGCGGCTCGTCCGAATCCTCGGTGATGTCCCGCAGGCGCAGGCGCATCGTCTCGTCCACCACCTCCAGCCCCTGCAGCACCTGCTCGGTGATCAGCGGCGAATAGCTCCAGCCCAGGGCCTGACGCTCCCGCTCAGCCTCGGTCGCCGGCACCACTCCGCTGCGGTAGATCGGCATCAGGATCAGGAACGACTGGCGCGGCTTGCCCAGGGACTGCACCAGGGTGATCGGTGCCGTCAGCCGCACCTCACCACTGCGCATCGCCGACAGGGCCGCTTCACGGCGGTTGCGCTCGGAGGCGATGTCCAAGCCAATGGCGGGCTCGTTGCCTGCCAGGGGCTCGATGTACTGGATGATGAAGTGCTCGCCCGGGTGGTCCGTCAGCTCATGGATGTCGAAATCCGCCGGCCCGTCAGCCCGCGCCTTGACCAGGAAACCGGCCAGCTCGGCCTGTGGCACACGGCGGATCAACCCGAAGCCCCGCGCACCCGGAAACTCTTTGGCGATATCGCGGGAGCGGGCATAGCGCTGGAAGATCTCCCGCGTCATGCCCCACTCCCCAGCGGTCAGCAGGCTGCCCCGAGCCCCACGCAAACCGTACTGGTAAAGCTCCAGGCGCTTCACAACGCCATCTGCGGCACGCTCGGTGACGTCATGCAGGGCCTCGTGCAGACGATCCTGGTTGGCGCGCTCCAGCAACCCCGCCAGCAGGCCAGTCACCAGCAGGCCGGCCAGCGCCGTGAGGAGCATGGCAACCAGTGGAACGGACACCTGCCCGCGGTTTCTCACTCGGCCTCCCCCTCGCCATCCAGAGTGGTCCAGCAGCGCGGGTGCTCACAGTGCTCGGCGAGGAAGCCACAGGCGTCCTCGTAGGGCAGCGGCCGGCAGAACAGGTAGCCCTGCATCAGCCGCCACCCCAGCTCCTGAAGACGCCGGGCCTGGCGCGGACACTCCACGCCCTCGGCCACCAGTTCCAGGTCCAGCGCCTGGGCCAGGCGGATGACCGCCTCGATGATGGCCGCATCGCTGCGGTCGGTGAGCATCTCGCGGACGAAGCTCTGGTCGATCTTCAGCACATCGATGGGCAGGCGCTTGAGGTAGGCCAGGCTGGAGTAACCCGTGCCGAAGTCATCGATGGCGATGCGCACGCCGATCTCCTTCAGCGCCAGCAGGGTGGCACGGGTGCGGTCGATGTCGTGGGCCAGCACCCCCTCGGTGATTTCCAGTTCCAGGTGGTTCGGCGGCAGGCCCGACTCCTCGAGGATGGCCGTGACCATGCCGAGGAAGCTCTCCTCACGGAACTGCACCGCCGAGATGTTCACGCTCATGCACACCGGCCAGCCCATGGCGATCATCCGCTGGGCATCGTTGCAGGCCTGCAGCATCACGAACTTGCCAATGGGGATGATCAGCCCCGTCTCCTCCGCCAGGGGGATGAAGTCCGCCGGCGACACCAGTTGCCCATCGGAGGTGCGCCAGCGGACCAATGCCTCCACGCCGCTGGGGCGGCCGTCGGTGACGTCCACCTTGGCCTGGTAGAACACCTCGAACACCCGCTGCTCCAGCGCCCGGCGCATATGCCGTTCGAGCATGTGGCGGGCCCGGGTGCTGTTCTCGATCTGCTCGGAGAAGAAGCGGAAGCGATTGCGGCCCTCCTGCTTGGCCTGATACATCGCCGCGTCCGCATAGCGGTAAAGCGACTCGAAATTGTCGCAATCATCGGGGAAAAAGCTGATGCCGATGCTCCCCGACAAGTCATAGCGGTTGCCGTTGATCAGCAGCGGCTGGGCGATGATCCCCAGCAGCCGGTCGGCAAAATCCCCCACCGCATCGAAGCCCTGCACGTCCGGCAGCAGCACCACGAACTCGTCACCGCCCTGGCGGCTCACCGTGTCCACCGAACGCACCGCTGCAGACAGCCGATGGGCCACCTCGCGCAGCACCTGGTCCCCGATGGAATGGCCGATGGTGTCGTTGAGGAACTTGAAGTTGTCCAGGTCCAGCATGAGCATCGCCACCCGCCCCTCGCTGCGCCGGGCCTTCTGGATGGCCTGGGCCGCACGGTCCTGCAGCAGGGCGCGGTTGGGCAGACCGGTCAGGGCATCGAAGCAGACCACCCGCTTGGCCTGCTCGCGCAGATCCAGGTGGGCACGCACATGGGCGCGCACCAGCGGCAGGTTGAGTGGCTTGCGGATGAAGCCCAGGGCACCGCTCTCCAGCGCCTTCAACTCGTTCTCCGGCCCGCTGTGGGCGGTGACGAACAGCACCGAGGCCCCGCGCAACTTCGGGTCCGACTTGATCGCCCGGCAGATCTCGAAGCCGTCCATCAGCGGCATCTGGATGTCCAGCAGCACCACGTCCGGGCGGCAGGCCCGCGCCACATCCAGCGTTCCCGTTCCCCCGTTGGCGACATGAATGGACGCCAGGTCGCGGATCGCCTCGCTGAGGATGAGGACGTCGCTGGCCTGGTCATCGACGATCAGGATCACCGGCTCGGAGCTGAAAGAATCCTGCATTCCCTGCTACTCGCTTTCCCTGATTGACAGAGAGACTAGACGAATATGGCACGGTGCCATTGGGCCGCCGGACGGTCGTCGGGCGAAGACGGAACGCCGCATGCCGCGCGGCGCCTTCACTCAAGATAGAACAGCCGTGCAAGCTTGCAGGCGGCGTTTCAAAGCCGGCCATCGCCCGCCTATAGTGAGTGTCAGCCGGCCCTGCCGAGCGCCTTTCCCCCGTCAGAGTAGTGCCATGACACTCAAACGCATCGCCACCACCGACCTGCAATTGGGCATGTACGTTCAGGAGTTCTGCGGTTCATGGATGGACCACCCGTTCTTCCGCGCCAAGTTCGTGGTCAAGACCGACAAGGACCTGCAGCGCATCCGCAACAGCGATGTTCATGAAGTCTGGATCGACACCGACAAGGGCCTGGATATCCACCAGGACCAGCCCAGCGTCAGCGTCGAGGAGGCCGAAGCCGAGATCGACGCCCGCCTGGCCGCCGCCGAGCAGGCGCCGCCCATCGAGCGTGCCGACCTGGAAAGCGAAGTCAGCCGTGCCGCTATGCTCTGTGCCAAGGCCAAGGACGCCGTGGTGAGCATGTTCAGCGACGCCCGCATGGGCAAGGCCATCAGCGTCGACGACGCCCAGGGCCTGGTGCAGGAAATCTCCGACTCGGTGCTGCGCCACCCCAATGCGCTGATCAGCCTGGCGCGGCTGAAGACCGCCGACGAATACACCTACATGCACTCCGTGGCCGTGTGCGCCCTGATGATCGCCCTCGCCCGCCAGCTTGGCCTGGGCGAGGCCCAGGTGCGCGAGGCCGGGCTGGCCGGCCTGCTGCACGACATCGGCAAGATGGCCATCCCCATGGATGTGCTGAACAAGCCCGGCAAGCTCACCGACGACGAGTTCCAGTGCGTACGCAAGCACCCCGAGGAAGGCGCGCGCATCCTGCTGGAGAGCCACCAGGTCAGCGCCCTGGTGCTGGACGTCTGCCTGCACCACCACGAGAAGGTCGACGGCACCGGCTACCCGCACCGCCTGGCCGGCGACCAGATCAGCCTGCTGGCCAAGATGGGCGCGGTCTGCGACGTCTACGACGCCATCACCTCCGACCGCCCCTACAAGCGTGGCTGGGACCCGGCCGAATCCATCCGCCGCATGGCCGAATGGAGCAAGGACCACTTCGACGAGCTGGTTTTCCAGGCCTTCGTCAAATCCATCGGCATCTACCCCACCGGGTCCCTGGTGCGTCTGGAGAGCGGGCGCCTGGGCGTGGTGATGGAGCAGCACGAGAAGTCCCTCACCACGCCCAAGGTCAAGGTGTTCTATTCCGCCCGACTGAAGACCGCGATCCCCCAGGAAGTGGTGGACCTGGCCAAGCTCGCCGGCCGCGATCGCATCGTCGGCCGAGAATCCCCGGCGGACTGGAACTTCCGCAACCTCGACGAGCTCTGGTCCGGCATCCCCGATCCCCGGCGCAAGACCACCGGCTGAGGGTCACTAGAACGCGTGGGCCCGGTGCAACGCCGTCAACGCCTCGGCACGCAACTGCGCCAGCAGCGGGTCGCGTCGGTCGCGGGGGCGTGCGAGCGGCACCTCCAACGTCTCCAGCACCCGCCCCGGGCGACTGCCCATCACCAGCACGCGGTCGCCCAGGTAGAGGGCCTCGTCCACATCGTGGGTGACCAGCAGCAGCGCAATGCCGTGGTGCGCAGCCAGGGCCAGCAGCAAATCCTGCAGCTTCATCCGGGTGAAGGCATCCACCGCGCTGAAGGGCTCATCCAGCAGCAACACCCGGGGCCGCGAATACAGCCCCCGGGCAATGGCCACGCGCTGGGCCATCCCGCCCGACAGTTGCTTGGGCAGGGCCTGCTCGAACCCCTCCAGCCCCACCTCGCGGATCAGTTGCGCCACCCGGGGCCGGTCGTAGGCCCGGTCATCGGCGAAACCGATGTTCTCCGCCACCGTCAGCCAGGGCATCAGGCGCGGCTCCTGGAACACGAAGGCCACCTCGCCTTCACCGCGCAGCGCCTGGCCGCTGTAGTCACGCTCCAGGCCGGCGACGATGCGCAGCAGGGTGCTCTTGCCGCAGCCACTGGGGCCCAGCAGGCTCACCACCTCGCCCTCGGCCAGTTGCAGGTGCACGTCCTGCAGCACCGTGTGCCCGGCGAACGCCTTGCGCTGTACGCGGAAATCCAGCAGGGGCAGGCTCATGGTTGCGCCTCCCCGCCTTCGCCGGCGAAGGCATCGCGCCACACCAGCAGGCGCCGCTCCAGCGTCGCCAGCAGCCCATCGCTGAGCTTGCCCAGCAGCGCCAGGACGATGATCGCCGCCAGCACCAGGTCCGGCCGCGAGGTTTCCCGGCCGTCGGTCAGCAGGTAGCCCAGGCCCCGGGTGGCCGCGATCAGCTCAGCCGCCACGAGGAACATCCAGGCCAGGCTGAGTCCACCCCGCAACCCCGTGAACAGCCCCGGCAGGGCCGCCGGCAACAGGATGCGGCGGGCCAGCCGAAGCCGCCCGAAGGCGTACATGCGCCCCACCTCCACCAGCTTGCGGTCGATGTTGCGGATCGCCGCCACCCCGTTCAGGTAAACCGGGAAGAACGCACCGATGGCGATCAGCACCACCTTCGAACGCTCGTCGATGCCCAGCCACAGCAGCAGGAGCGGAACCCAGGCCAGGCTGGGAATCGCCCGCAACGCGGCCAGGGTCGGCTCCAGGTAGGCCTCCGCCTCGCGGCTCAGACCCACCCAGGCAGCAGCGACCAGCGCCAGGGACGCCCCCACGGCGAACCCGGCGGCCACGCGCCCCAGGCTGACCCCGATATGCCCCCACAGCGGCCCGGCCGCCAGCTCCTGCAGGGTCAGCAGGATGTCGCTGGGGGCCGGCATCTGGTACGCCGGCACCCAGCCCGCACGCACGGCCACCTCCAGCAGCAGGATCGCCGCCAGGGGAATCGCCAGCCCCTTGGCCCGCACCACCAGCGCGGCCAGTGGCACGGCGGGTCGCCAGGGGCGCGGCGGCACCGCCAGGGTCTTGCTCTTGCTGCTCATCGGGCTCTCCTGGGGTACTGCATCACTGGCGGGCGATGGCCTGGGTGCCAAAGCTCGGGTCGATCAACTGGTCCACCACCTGGGCCACGTCCACGCCACGGCGTACCAGGCCCTCGCTGGCGAGGATCGGCGCCGCCGCCTTCAGCGCAGCGATGTGCTCCGCGCCCGGCTGGGCGTTGGAGAAGTCGGTGCGCGACAGTTGCAGCCGCGCCACCTCCAGCGGCAGGCCGGACTCCTTGGCCAGCAGCTCCGCCAGCGGCTCGGGGTTCTCCCGCGCCCACTGCCGGGCCTTCTCATAGGCCTGCAGCACCTGCTTGATGGTCTGCGGGTGTTCGGCGGCGAAGCCCTCGGTCACGCTCACTACCCCGTAGCTGTTGAAATCCAGGTTGCGGTAGAGGATGCGCGCCCCCGACTGCAGCTGGCTGGCCGCCAGGTGCGGATCGAGCCCGGCCCAGGCGTCCACGTCACCGCGCTCCAGGGCCACGCGGCCATCCGGGTGCTGCAGGTGCACCAGCTCCACGTCGTCCTTGCCCAGGCCGGCCTGTTCCAGGCTGCGCAGGGTGAACAGGTAGGGATCGGTGCCCTTGGTCGCGGCGATCTTGCGGCCCTTGAGGTCGGCCAGGGTCTTGATCGGCGAGTCCTTGCGTACCGCCAGGGCCGTCCACTCGGGGCGGCTGGCGATGTACACGGTCTTGATCGGGCTGCCGTTGGCCCGGCTCAGGACGGCCGCCAACCCGGCGGTGGAGGCGAAGTCGATGCTGCCGCCGTTGAGGTACTCCAGCGAGCGGTTGCTGCCCTGGCTCAGCACCCAGCTCACCCGCGTATCCGGGCCCAGGGCCTGCTCCAGCCAGCCGAAATGGCGCAGCACCAGGCTGGTGGGCGAGTAGTAGGCGTAGTCGAGGCGGACCTGCTCAGGCGGCGTCTCGGCCTGGGCGGCCAACGGCGAGGCGAGTACCGCGCAGGCGGCCAGCAGCCCGACGACGCGACCGAGAAAACCGGGCCGGCGGGCCCGCAGGGGGAAATGGCTCATGGAAGGCTCCTGACAGAAGACGCGCGACGCTCCTTATTCGATCCAGCTATCCATAGCCGTCATCACGCTTTGATCAGGGAATATGCAGCCGCCATGCCAACCCTCAGCGCCCCGGCCGGCGCGGCCTGGCGCCCTGCCCTGCCTCGCCCTGCTGTACACCCGGCAACAGCCTGTTGCCGGACTGTTGCTCCAGCAACAGCCCTCAGGCCCGCTTGTTCAGCAACCGCGCCAGGCGGTCGCCGCCGAACTGGATGAGGGTCACCAGCAGCACCAGCACGATGATCACCGTGAGCATGATCTGAGTGTCGAAGCGCTGGTAGCCGTAGCGGTACGCCAGGTCGCCCAGGCCGCCCGCGCCGATGGCGCCGGCCATGGCGGAGGAGTTGATCATGGTCACCAGGGTGATGGTGAAGCCACCGACGATGCCCGGCCGCGCCTCCGGCAGCAGCACATTCCAGATGATGTGACGACGCTGGCAACCCATGGCCTGGGCCGCCTCCACCAGACCGAAATCCACCTCCCGCAGGCTCACCTCGGCGATGCGCGCGAAGAACGGCGTGGCAGCGATGGTCAGCGGCACCACCGCGGCCCAGACGCCGTAGCTGGTGCCGACGATCAACCGGGTGAAGGGAATCAGCGCCACCATCAGGATCAGGAAGGGCACCGAACGCAGCACGTTCACCACGCTGCCCAGGGTGCGGTTCAGCACACGTGCCTCGAAGATCCCGCCCGGCCCGGTGGTCACCAGCACCAACGCCAGCGGAATGCCCACCAGCAGCACGATCAGCGACGAGGCGCCGATCATCAGCAGGGTGTCCAGCAGCCCGGTCCAGAGCCGATCAAGCATGGGCGACATAGCCACGCACCTCCGCCTTGTCCGCCAGTTGGTGGGCACGCTCCAGCACCTGCGTACTGCCCAGCCCGGCCAGGCCGACCCGCACCAGCAGGTGCCCCTGCGGGCGTCCCTGGATGCGGTCGATGCCGCCATGCAACAGGCTCACCCGCGCGCCCAGGCCCTGGGCAATGGCCAGCAGGTCCGGCTCGCGGCCACTGGCACCCGTGAAGTGCAGGTCCAGCAGCAGGTCACCGCCGGGCACCGGTTCGTTGGCCAGGCGGCCTTGCAGGTCGTCTGGCAACTCGTGGCGCAGGGTGCCCAGCAGGGTGCGGGTGACTGCGTGCTGCGGGTCGCCGAACACCTGCCAGACCTCGCCCTGCTCCACCACCCGCCCCCGCTCCAGCACCACCACGCGGTCGCAGATCTCGCGGATCACGCCCATCTCGTGGGTGATCAGCACGATGGTCAGGCCCAGGCGCCGATTGATGTCACGCAGCAGCGCCAGGATCGACTGGGTGCTTTCCGGGTCCAGCGCCGAGGTGGCCTCGTCGCAGAGCAGGATCTCCGGCTGGTGCACCAGCGCGCGGGCGATGCCAACCCGCTGCTTCTGCCCGCCGGACAGCTGCGCCGGGTAGGCGTCGCGCTTCTCCGCCAGGCCCACCAGGGCCAGCAGCTCGGCGACCTTGCGCTCGATATCGGCCTTGGCCACGCCCGCCACCTTCAGCGGCAAGGCGACGTTCTGCCAGACGGTCTTGGCCGACATCAGGTTGAAGTGCTGGAAGATCATGCCGACGCGGCGACGCAGCAGCACCAGCTGCTTCTCGTCGAAGGTGCCGATGTCTTCCTCGTCTATCACCACCTGGCCCACCGAGGGCTTCTCCAGGCGGTTGAGGGTGCGGATCAGCGACGACTTGCCGGCGCCGCTGCGGCCGATGATGCCGAACACCTCGCCCCGGCGGATTTCCAGGTCGATGCCCTGCAGCGCCTGCACCGGCCCCTGGTTGCCAGGGTAGGCCTTGCCCAGCCCCTGCAGCCGGATGTGCGGCAGGTCCAGGCGGATGTTGCGATTGAAACTGACCATGTGGGCCTCTCGAAAATCTGTTTAAAGCCCGAAAAGCGGAGCCGTGGAAGGCAGTAGCCCAGGCTTCAGCCCGGGGATATCCGGCACAGCTCCCGGGCTACGCGCGTCCACCAGCCCCCTCGACCAAACCGCACGGCGAACCTCCGTAGGGGCGAACTCATTCGCCAGGCAGCCCACAGGGCTGCTCCTCGACTCCATTGAGGTAGCGCTGCTGCCTCTGGGCGACTGAAGTCGTCCCTAGAGTGGGAGCGGATTCATCCGCGATGCAGGCCGAAGGACTGCCCTGCCGGGGCCGCCCGGGAGCGCTGCGCGCTCCTTTCGGGAATGAATTCGCTCCCACGCCTATCCCAGGGACGTCACTGCCAGCCGGGCTGGTAGAGCGAGCCATGAGCCTTGTCGAGTGCGGCACGCACCTGCGGCGAGTGCTGGTACACCTCGACGAACTTGGCCAGGCGGCCGTCGTCCTGGTAATCGCCACGGGTGACGAACTGGATGACGTACTCCTTGTTCTCGATGCCGTCGAAGAGCAGCGCGCTGTTGGGGTCGATCGTGCCGGCCAGGCGGATGTAGTGCGGGTAGCCCTGGGCCAGGTCGACGTCGTCCAGGGCGCGCACCAGTTGCACGGCCTCCAGCTCGATGATGTCGATGTGCTTGGGGTTCTCGACGATGTCATCCAGGGTCGCCTTGTAGCCCACGCCTTCCTTGAGCTTCAGCAGGCCGGCCTTCTGCAGCAGCTGCAGGCCACGACCGCCGTTGATGGGGTCGTTGGCGATGGCCACCTTGGCGCCCTCAGGCAGATCGGCGATGGCCTTGTACTTCTTCGAGTAGAGGCCGACGTTGTTGATGATCCCGGGGGCGAAGGCCTTCAGGGTGAACCCACCCTCTTTGTTGGCGTTCTCCAGGAAGGGCGTGTGCTGGAAGTAGTTGGCGTCGATGTCGCCATTGGCCAGGGTGATGTTCGGCGTGTTCCAGTCGGTGAACTCCACCAGCTCGACCTTGAGGCCCTGCTTGGCGGCCTCCTCCACCGCCACTTCCAGGGGTGGGGCAAAGGCGGCGGTGGTGCCGAGCTTGAGGGGCTTGTCGGCGGCCTGGGCGATGCCGCTGGCCAGCAGCAGTCCAAGGACCAGGGTTTTGAGGGTGTGCTTGGGCATGGTTTCTATCCGTGGGTAATGGGTTCAGGTCGTGGGAGCGAATTCATTCGCGATGGAAGGCGCAGCCTTCCCCTGGGAGTCCGGGGTCGCCCCTTCGGGCCGATTCGCGAATGAATTCGCTCCCACACGGGCTCCACGATGGTCCGCCGGTAGCTGATCCCCCGCGCCGAACACCTTGTGGCGCAGGGTGCCTTCGGCATAGGCGGTCTTGTAGGCACCTCGGGCCTGCAGCTCCGGCACCACCAGGTCGATGAAGTCGGCGTAGCTCTCCGGGGTGACGATGCGGGTGAGGTTGAAGCCGTCCAGCCCGGTCTCGTCGATCCACGCCAGCAGCTCGTCGGCCACCTGGGTCGGCGAACCCACCAGCAGGACGTAGCGGCCACCCAGGGCGTGCTGCTCCAGCAGGTCGCGGCGGGTCAGGCTGTTGTCACGCAGCTTGCTGGCAGCGGACTCGATGGCGTTGGTCTTCATGTAGGGAATCGGCTCGTCCAGCGCGAAGCGGGCGAAGTCGATGCCGGTGGAGCTGGCGAAGTGGGCGACACCCGCCTCGGCACTGGCATGGGCCAGGTACTCGGCGTGCTTGGCGCGGGCCTCGGCCTCGGTGGGCGCGACGATCACGCTGATGCCCATGAACACCTTCACCGCCTGCGGATCACGGCCGGCGGCCACGGCGGCGGCGCGCACCTTGTCCACCTGGGCGCGGGTCGCGGCCTTGTTGCTGCCGCTGATGAACACGCACTCGGCATGCTCGCCGGCAAAGCGCAGGCCGCGCGCCGAGGAGCCGGCCTGGAACAGCAGCGGCGTGCGCTGCGGCGAGGGTTCGCAGAGGTGGTAACCCTCCACGTCGAAGAATTCGCCGTGGTGCACCACCTTGTGCACCTTGTCCGGATGGGCGTAGACCCGGCGCTGGCGGTCGTTGACCACCGCCCCGGCTTCCCAGCTGCCTTGCCAGAGCTTGTAGAGCACCTCCAGGTACTCGTCGGCCTGGTCGTAGCGGCGGTCGTGCTCCACCTGCTGGCTGCGGCCCATGGCACGGGCCCCGCTCTCCAGGTAGCCGGTGACGATGTTCCAGCCCACGCGCCCCTCGCTCAGGTGGTCCAGGGTGCTCATGCGCCGGGCGAACAGGTACGGCGGCTCGTAGCTGAGGTTGGCGGTAACGCCGAAGCCCAGGTGGCGGGTTACCCCCGCCATGGCGGAGACCAGCAGCAGCGGGTCGTTGACCGGCAGCTGGATGCTCTCCTTCAGGGTCAGGTCGACGTTGCCCTGGTAGACGTCGTAGACGCCGACGATGTCCGCCAGGAACAGCCCGTCGAACAGGCCACGCTCCAGCAGCTGCGCCAGCTCCGTCCAGTAGGAGAGCCTGCGGTAGTCCGTGGAGCGGTCGCGCGGGTGGGTCCACAGGCCGTGGTTGATGTGCCCCACACAGTTCATGTTGAAGGCGTTGAGGAGGATCTGCTTGCGCGCCATCAGATCGTCCCCCGGCGCGGTGGCAGCACGTCATTGAGGTAGTAGTTGCCCACCGCGTGGTACTTCCAGCGCACCGGGTCGTGCAGGGTGTGCACCCGGGCGTTGCGCCAGTGGCGGTCGAGGTTGTGCTCGGCGAGGCTGGCGCGGGTGCCGGCCAGTTCGAACAGCTTGCTGCCGGCACTGAGCGAGACCTCGGTGGTCAGCGCACGGGCCTCGGCCACCCCCAGGGACGCAGCGGCCACGCTGTCGGCGGTGGGCTCGGCGCTGGCGGCATCCAGCAGCCGGCCGGCGCGGTCGAGGATGGCCTCGGCGGCGTGCAGGCGGATGGCCAGGTGGCCGAAGGCGTGGATCAGCAACGGGTCGTCGCTGGCCTTGTCGACCCCGGCGTCGATCCACGGCCGCGAACGGGTGCGGACGAAGGCCAGCGCATCCTCGTAGGCGGCGCGGGCGATGCCGACGTCGATGGCGGCATGGAGGATCTGGGCGAAAGGCCCGACCGTGGTCGGGCGCTCGAAGGCGGCCTGGAAGGACACCAGGTCCTCGGCCGCCACCGGCACGTCGTCGAACACCACCGAGCCGCTGCCGGTGGTGCGCTGGCCAAAGCCCGACCAGTCGTCGATCACCGTCAGCCCCGGCGCGTTGCGCTCGGCAAAGGCCAGGTACTGGTGGCCATCCTCGGCCACCACCAGGGTCGGCACGCGGTGGGCGTAGAGGGCACCAGTGCAGTAGAACTTGCGGCCACGGATGCGGTAGCCCTCGCCGTCCCGCACCAGCTGGGTGGTGCGGTCGTTGGCGGTGCGGGTGCCGATCTCTGCCAGGGCGTTGCCGAAACGCTCGCCGGCCAGAGCGGCGGCGAACAGGCGGCGCTGCTGTTCGGGGCTGCCGTTCACCCGCAGCACTTCCAGGGCATAGAAGTGGTTCTGCGGGATCTGCCCGAGGGAACTGTCGGCTGCGCTGATCAGCGCGATGACCCGCGCCAGGGTGACACGGGACACGCCGGCCCCGCCGAACTCGCGGGGCACGCTGATGCCCCAGAGGCCGGTGCGACTGAACAGCTCCAGTTCGTCCAGGGGCAGGCGGCGCTCGCGGTCGCGCTCGGCAGCGCCGGGCCGGAACAGGTCGGCCACCTGGCGCGCCACCTCCAGGGCTTCGTCGTCGTCACGGATGATTGCCACGGGGGCGTGTGGGTGGGGATGGGCAATGGTCATGGCGCCTCCTCAGATCCAGGAATGGCGGGCCGGGAAGGCGCCGTTCAGGTGGTAGTTGCCGACGGCGTGGACCTTCCAGCGCACCGGGTCGTGGAGGGTGTGCACCCGGGCATTGCGCCAGTGCCGGTCTAGGCCGAACTCGGCGAGGGTGGCGCGGCTGCCGGCCAGCTCGAACAGCTTCTCGCTGGCCAGCAGGCTGATCTCGGTGGTGAGCACCTTGGCCTCGGCCACGGCGATGGAAGCGCGGGCGGCCGCTGCGGCGTCGATGGGCGCGGCGGCCACTTCGTCGAGCACCTGGCCGGCGCGCTCCAGCAGCGCGTTGGCGGCGTTCAGCTCGGTCTTCAGGCGGCCGATCTCGGCAATGGTGTACAGCTCCTCGCTGGCACGCTCGACGCCGGCGTCCACCCAGGGCCGCGAGCGCTCGCGGATGAAGGCGATGGCGTCGCCGATGGCAGCCTCGGCGATACCGGCGTCGATGGCCGCCTGGATCAGCTGTGACAGCGCGCCCTGGATGCTCGGCACCTCGGCCAGGCGACTGTTGTGGAACACCAGGTCGTCCGCCACCGGTACGCGATCCAGCAGCACGGTGCCGCTGGCGGTGGTGCGCTGGCCGAAGCCGGACCAGTCGTCGACTATCGCCAGCCCCGGCACGCCCCGCTCCACCAGGGCCAGCACGCCGGTGCCGCTGTCATCCAGGGCCTTGACCGCCACCCAATGGGCGAACAGGGCGCCGGTGGAATAGAACTTCTCGCCGCTCACCTCCAGGCCGGCGTCGCCCCGGGTGATGCGCGCCTTGATCTCCAGGGTGTGCTTGGTATTGCGCTCGGGCCCGGCATTGGCCAGGCGGCGCCCTGCGAGGATGCCGGCGAACACCTGGCGCTTCTGCGCTTCACTGCCGACGTTTTCGATCACGCTGAGCAGGCCGAACTGGTTCTGCGGGATCTGCCCCAGTGCCGGGTCGGCGACACAGAGGATGCGGAACACCTCGGCGAGGGTCACATGGGAAACCTCGGCCCCCCCATAGGCGCGGGGGATGCGAATGCCCCCCAGGCCCAGGCGGGTGAAGAGTTCCACTTCGGGCCAGGGCAACTGGCGGTCGCGGTCACGCTGGGCGGCGCCATCCCGGGCCTGCCTGGCCACTTCGTGGGCGGCGTGCAGGGCCTGGGCGTCGTTCTCGATCAGCGCCGCCGGGAGTAGCGGGGGCGCCTGGTCACGCGGGTCCTTGGGTTCGGAAGGGTGGGTCATGGGTCCGTTCTCGATCATTCCTGTTGCGTCGCGAGCAGCCGCGTACGCTTGCGAAGAGATCGATTGCACAACCCGTGCCTGAAAAATAATCCTTATTAATCAGTGAGTTATTTAAAACGAACAACTGTTGGAATCTGCACAGCAGGGCAAATTGCTGAACATCTGTTGCCCCAGCAACAGTTCAGCCCTGCAAGCGCCGGGCAGCCTCCTGGATCTGCTGGCGGACCCAACGCCGCAACGGGTCGCTGGCCGTGCGCTGGTGCCAGATCTGCATCACCTCCACCTTCGGCAGGGCCAGCGCCTCCGGCAGCGCATGCAGGCACAGCGACGGGTCGCGGGCCACCGCGTCCTCGGCCACGGAACGCAGGCAGGTCAGCAGCAGGTCGGTGCCGGGCAACAGCCGGGGCGGCGCCAGGAAGCTGGAGAGCCCCGCCGCCACCCGCCGCTGGCGACCGAGCGCAGCCAGGGCCTGGTCGACCCGCCCGGCCAGGTCGCCGGTGAGGGTGGTGAGCAGGTGCTCGCAGGCGACGAAGGCGTCGAGGTCCAGCCCCCTGACCAGGTGCGGGTTGTCGCGCCAGGCCAGCACCACGAAGTCCTCGCTGAGCAGGCGCTGCTGGTGGAAGGTGTCCGGCAGGTCGGCGTAGAACCCGGCGATGGCCAGGTCGCAGGTGCCCTTCTCCAGTTCCTCACGGGGGAGCAGGCCACGGGTGTTGTGGGTCACCAGCACCAGGTTCGGTGCCTCGCGGCGCAACACCGGCAGCAGTTCGGGCAGCAACGTCTGCTCCATGTAGTCGGTGCTGTAGAGGTGGATGCGCTCGGCGCGCTGGAGGAAGTCCTGGCCGTCGCTGTGTTCGTAGAAGGCCTCCAGCTCCGCCACCAGGCACTGGATGCGCGGTGCCAGCTCGTGGGCCCGGGGCGTCGGCGTCAGCCCGCGCGGCGCACGCACGAACAGCGGGTCGCCCAACTGGTGGCGCAGCTTGTTCAGCTTGTGGCTCAGGGCCGGCTGGCTGAGGGCCATGCGCTCGGCCGCCACCGAGGCGTTGCGCTCCTGGTAGAGCACATGGAAGACCAGCAGCAGGTTCAGGTCCTTGTTGGCGATATTCACTTTTTGGATACCAGGAATAAGAGCTTTCGAATTATCGAATCCTACGCCCTCTCCTAGGATGGTCGCCAACCTGAAACAACGCCCCCACGGGCGGGAGACTGCACATGAAAAAGATCCTGATGGTCCTCACCTCCCACGACCGCCTCGGCGACACCGGCCTGGCCACCGGCTTCTGGCTGGAAGAGTTCGCCGCGCCCTACTACCACTTCCTCGATGCCGGCATGGCCCTGACCCTGGCCTCGCCCAAGGGCGGCCAGCCGCCGCTGGACCCGAAGAGCCACGACGATAGCGCCCAGACCGACGCCACCCGCCGCTTCGACGCCGATCCGGCCGCCCGCCAGGCCCTGGCCAGTACCCTGCCCCTGGAAGCCGTGCGCGCCGACGACTACGACGCGCTGTTCTACCCCGGCGGCCACGGCCCGCTCTGGGACCTGGCCGAGGACGCCCGCTCCATCGCCCTGATCGAAGCCTTCCTGGCCCAGGGCAAGCCGGTGGCTGCGGTATGCCACGCTCCCGGCGTGCTGCGCCACGTGAAGACAGCCGACGGCCAGCCGCTGGTGCGTGACAAGCAGGTGACCGGCTTCAGCAACAGCGAAGAAGCCGCCGTGCAGCTCACTGAGGTGGTGCCCTTCCTAGTCGAGGACATGCTGCGCGGCCATGGCGGCCGCTACAGCCGTGCCGATGACTGGCACAGCCATGTGGTGGTGGACGGCCTGCTGGTGACCGGACAGAACCCGGCCTCGTCCGATGCCACGGCAGACGCCCTGCTGAAACTGCTGTGAACCCATTGGGGAGGCGTCGCGCCTCCCCCTTTCGAGGAGACGCCATGAGCATCGCCCTGTTCGCCACCCTGAGCCCCCTGCCGGAGCACCGCGAGGTCGTCCTGCAGGCCCTGGAAGCCCTGGTCCAAGGCACCCGCAACGAGCCCGGCAACCTGCGCTACGACCTCTACGCCGGGGATGACGGCAGCCTGCAACTCCACGAGCTGTACCGCGACCAGGCCGCCATCGACGCCCACCGCGCCAGCCCGCACTACCAGGCCTTCCGCGAAGCCGCCGTGGCCGGTGGCTGGATGGCCGCCCCCACCCACGTGGTGCAGGCCGTATCGGTGAACGTCGCCCAGGGTTGATCGGGCGACCCGGCGCGCCTACTTGCCGCTGATCAGCCGGTAGCGCGCCAGGTCCTTCGGGTCGAGGACCCGCATCTGGCGCGGATCGATGCGCTGCATGTCGTCCAGCAGGCTGTCGGGAATGCCCATCTCGCGGAAGTACGCCGAGGCGTTGTAGCGCACACCCTGGTACAGCGCCGCATCCCGCGAGGCGTCACCGTGGGCGTAGTACGGCCGGTGCAGCCCCACCGAACCGCGCACGGCCTTGTTGCGGCCGGCCGCCAGCAGGTAGACGCAAGTGCCCTGGCACAGGCCGGTGGACGGCACCAGGGTGTCGAAGCCGGTCTCGCGCACCAGCCGACCCATGCGAATCGCCTCGGGCACGCTGCCGCCGATGCTGTCCAGCATCAGCACCTTGCGTGCGAAGTTGCCGGGGTTGCCCAGCACGCCCTTCATCAGCGCGTCGTAGTCACCCGGCGCAATCTCCTCCGACACCTTGGCCACCAGCATGCGACCGATGGTCGGGTGCTGCACCGCCTCCACCTCCACCCGCGCCTCGGCCTGCAGCACGAACAGGCCAACACACAGGGCAACAAGGCGGGACAATGGGCGGGTCATGAGCAAAGGTCCTGGAAAAATCAGAAGGTGCGGAAGATACCTGCCGCCAAGGCCAGGCGGAAGCGTCCTGCACAGGCGCTTCCACACACACGCTCTTCGCCAGGCCGCTACCGGGCGCCCAATTTCGCCGGGGTTTTCTCAACTTCACGTCGGCCCGATTGCTCAGTTGTTCGGCCAGGCCTAGAGTGCTCGGCGGCACCGCACGCACAAGGACCCGCCATGCCCGCCGTCACCCATGAGGACGCACAACGTCGCGCCGACGACATCCAGGCTTTCTACCGGGAGGTGGAGCGCCTGCACGAGGAGCAGGCGCTGCTGCTCGACCCCGGCCAGCTCGATCAGCTCGGCGATCACCACCGCCAGGTGCTGGCCGACCTGCGCAGTCTCTACGACATCGACCACGACACCCAGACCCGTCGCCTGTCCCTGGGCATGCGCATCGCCTCGCTGCTGGGGGCGCTGGCCCTGGGCGCGAGCCTGCTGTTCTTCTTCTATCAGTTCTGGGGGCTGTTCAGCGAAACCGTGCAGGTGGCCATCCTGGTCGGCGCGACCCTGGGCACCCTGGGCCTGACCGCGCTGGTTCGGCGCCGCGACAGCACCGGCTACTTCAGCAAGCTGGCGGCCATGCTGGCCTTCGTCGCCTTCGTGCTGAACCTGGTGATGCTCGGGCAGATCTTCAACATCACCCCATCGGACAAGGCCTTCATCGCCTGGGGCGCCTACGGGCTGCTGCTGGCCTACGCCTGCAATGCACGCTTGCTGCTGGTGGCCGGGCTGCTGTGCCTGATGGCATTCATATCGGCGCGGGTGGGGACCTGGGGTGGCGGTTACTGGCTGTCCATGGGGGAGCACCCGGAGAACTTCCTGCCGGCGGCTGTGGCGGTGTTCCTCGTCCCGCAGGTGCTGTCCCAGGTGCGCTTCGGCGGATTCGCCGCGACCTATCGCCTGGTGGGGCTGATCACCTTCTTCCTGACCCTGCTGGTCCTGGCCAACTGGGGCCGCTCCAGCTACCTGCCTCTGGACAGCGACCTGATCGAAGGTGGCTACCAGCTCGGCGGCTTCGCCCTCGCGGCCCTCGGCATCTGGCTGGGCGCTCGGCGTGACTGGCCGGAGGTGATCAACGGCAGCCTGACCTTCCTAGTGATCTTCCTCTACACCAAGCTCTTCGACTGGTGGTGGGACCTGCTGCCGAAGTACCTGTTCTTCCTGCTGCTGGGCCTGATCGCCCTGCTCATCCTGGTGGTGCTGAACCGTCTGCGTCGCAGCTGGCTGAAGGGAGGTGCCCGCTGATGAACGGCCTGAATCGCTACGCCCTTTCCGCTGCCCTAGGCCTGGTCCTGGTGGTCAACGGCCTGGCACTGGCCGGGGTCTGGTACAACCGCGCCGGCAAGCCGGACAGCCGCCTGGAACTGTCCCAGCGCGAGCTGAGCCGAGACTATTCGGACTTCGGCTGGTCCGGCGAGAACAGCGGGCTCGGCCTGCGCCTGGACTGGCGCACGCCAAGGGATGCGGACGAGCAGGAAATTCTCCTCGACCGTGCCGTGCTGGAGGAAATCGGCCTGCCCCTCGAAGGAAAGGAGGGCCACTACGACACCCACGAGAGCAGCACCTACGCCGTGCTCGAACTGGATGGCCCCGCCTGGAAGGCAGAGCTCGGTCGCGCCGAAGCCCGGCTGAAGGACGCCACGAAGGCCCTGGCGCGCAAGCGCAACGAGGAGAACACCGCCCTGGAGGCCACCTATCGCAGCCAGTTCGAGTACGAGCGCGACCGCGCCAGCCGCCTGTTCGTGGTGGCCGCCGGCAGCGATGCGGAAGCCCTGCGCCAGCGCTACCCGGACCGCAAGCGCTATGCGCTGGTGAAGGCACGCCTCTATGCCTGGTACGACCACAACCAGACACCGCCGCGCCTGCAGGCCCGGGTGAGCCGACTGGAGGTGGATGCGCTGCAGGTGCCTTATCGCTGGCGCCAGCAGGTGGAGGAGCGACTGGTGGGCGCCTACGACGAGCCGATCAAGCCGATGCGCCTGAAAGTGGCCTACGGCAAGCGCCTGGAACCCTGGATCGAGGATGTCAGCCTGCTGCGCTGAACGCCGCGGATGACGCGGGCGGGGCAAGTGGCTAGCATGTGGCCACTTGCCCCAGGACGCTCCGATGTCAGCCCACCTGCCCCGCTTGCGTAACCAGCGCTTCCTCGTTGCCCTGCTCGTTCTCCTGCTGACCTGTGGCTTCACCGTCACATCGCTGGTCAGCTACTACGCCTCCCTCGAGTCGATCCGCGACGGCATCGTCAACACGGAGCTGCCGCTGACCTCGGACAACGTCTATTCCGAGATCCAGAAAGACCTGGTGCGGCCCATCCTGATCTCCTCGATGATGAGCCGCGACACCTTCCTGCGGGACTGGGCCATGCAGGGCGAGCAGGACCCGGAACGCATGACCCGCTACCTGCGCGAAGTCCAGGAGCATTACGGCGCCTTCACCAGCTTCTTCATTTCCGAGCGCACCGGCACCTACTACCAGTCACGGGGCGTACTGAAGAAGGTTTCGCCGGACGAGCCCCGGGACGTCTGGTACTACCGCGTGCGGGACATGGAGACGCCCTACGAGATCAACGTGGACGTGGACATGGCCAACCAGGACCGGCTGACCATCTTCATCAACTACAAGGTGCTGGACTACGACGGCCGCTTCCTCGGTGCCACTGGCGTGGGTCTGACGGTGGACGCAGTGGTGAAGCTGATCGACGAGTACCAACAGCGCTACCAGCGGACCATCTACTTCACCGACACCACCGGCCGCGTGGTGCTCACCAGCGCCCAGGGCGGGCCGGAAGGCAGCCGCGTGGGCCAGGACCTCGGGGAACTGCCGGGCCTGGCCCCGGTGGTACGGGCAGTGCTGCACCAGCGCGGTGGCAATCACCAGTACCACGCCCCCGACGGCGAGCATTACCTCAATGCCCGCTTCATCCCTGAGCTGGACTGGTACCTGTTCGTCGACAAGACCGAAGAAGGCGCCCTGTCGCCGGTGCGCAACGTGCTCTACCTCAACCTGGGCATCAGCCTGGCGGTGACACTGGTGGTGCTGGTGCTGCTGTACCTGATGGTGCGCCGCTACCGCGACCGCATCGCCGCGCTGGCCACCACCGACAGCCTCACCGGGTTGCCCAACCGTCGCGGCTTCGACCTGCTGGCGGGCCAGGCGCTGCAGGAATCACTGCGTGACCAGCGTCCGCTGACCGCGCTGCTGCTGGACCTGGACCACTTCAAGGAACTCAACGACACCCACGGTCACCTGGCCGGTGACCAGGTGCTGCAGGGCTTCGCCGAGAACCTGCGGGCGGGCGTGCGCCAGGCGGACATTCTCTGCCGCTGGGGCGGCGAGGAGTTCATCCTGCTGCTCAAGGACACCGGCAGTGCCACGGCATTGCAGCTGGCGGAAAAGCTGCGGGAGCGGGTTGCCGAGGCGCACCACCACTTCGACGGTGGCGAGACAGCGGTGACCGTGAGCATCGGGCTGTCCGAACTGCGCCCCGGAGACACCCTGCACAGCCTCATTGCCCGCGCCGACCGGGCGCTCTACCGTGCCAAGCAGGCCGGGCGCGACCGCACCTGCAGCGAGACCGCCGGACAGGAATAAAGAGGGGGAAGCTGCCGAGGTTCAGGCGGTGACGTCGATGACGTTGCCCAGGTTCGGCGGGTTGCTGTTGCTCACCGGTGCGGGCAGCGCCTCCAGCAATGCCAGGGCACTCTGGGACTGCAGGTCGACGGACTTCTTCAGCACCGAGACCTGCACCTTCATGGCGAGCTGGGCGGCACTGGCGTCGGAGATGGAGCTGGCGGAAACGTCCACGGCGACCTCGCACGTCAACGGGGGAAGATGACGGGATTCTGAGGCCATGCCGGCGCCCCGAACAGCACCGTCAGTCGCCTGGAAGGCCCGCCGTTGCGCTTGCAGCGGCACGGGAAGCCAGGGGACTCAAGCGCGGGCTCCGGGCCGAAACCTCGATCACGGCTGCCTGCTAGAAGTCCCGCTTGTAGAACAGGTCCAGCGAGCTGGCCAGGCCGCTGGCGGCTTCCAGGTAGAGGCGCCGGGTCAGTTCGTAGCGCAGCGCCACCACGCTGGTGGGTTCCAGTACGCCAAGGCCATAGCGGATGCTGAGGCGGTCGGTGAGCACGCCGGTGGCGCCGTCGTCGCCGATCTGGAAGTCCTTGAGGCCGAGCTTCTGCGCCAGGTCGCTGGTCAACGAAGAACTGCCGGACAACCCCAGCGCCAGGGCGGCCTGACCCAGGGCGTTGCCGTCGCTGCCGCGCTCCAGGGGGCGCCCCAGCACCAGGTAGGACAGCGCCTGTTCCTGGCTCATGGCCGGGGTGGAGAACACTTGTGTGGTCGGCTCGTCGGCACGCCCGTTGAGGCGGATGCCGGCGGTGACGTCGCCGATCTTTCGCACGGCTTCCACGTCCAGATAGGGCTGATCCAGCGGGCCGGCGAACAGCAATCTCGCGCGGCGCAGGTCGAGGCGCTGGCCGTACGCGCGGTAGCGGCCGTTCTTCAGGTTCAGTTCGCCGCGCGCGGCCAGGTTGTCGCCGACCTTGAGGTGCCCGGCGAGGTCGGCGGTCAGGCCGAAGCCGCTGAAGCTGAGCCGTTCCTGGCCCACTTCGACGTTGACGTCCATGGCCAGTTGCAGCGGGGCTTCCTCGTCCTGCTCGCCCACCAGGTGGGCATCCGACGAGACCCGCACGGCCTGGGGCGGCAGTTCACGGATCTTGATGGTGCCCCGGGGGACGCGCACGGTGCCGGACAGTGCCAACCGGCCCTCTGCCATGCGCACACGCAGGTCGGGGTCGACGTCGAGGTTGGCATACGGCTCCACCACCACCGGCAGGCTGTTGCCGCGCAGGGCCAGGTCCACATCCAGGCCCTGGCTCCAGGCGACGCTGCCGCCCAGGCTGCCCTGGCCCTTTTCGCCACCGCTCCAGGTGCCGGACAGCTCGACCCGCTCGCCGGCGATGCGTGCATCCAGCGTGAGGTCTTCGATCCGCGTGGGCAGCTCGCCACCGGCCAGGCGGCCTCCGCCCAGCCGCACCTGCCCGATCACGTTGGGTGCCAGCAGGGTGCCGCCGAGGGTGCCGCTGCCATCGAGGCGACCTTCAAGTTCCTCCACGCCCCGGGCGAAGGGTCGCAGCACGGCGAGATCCAGGCCCTCCAGCTGGAAGTCACCCTGCAGCGGCTTGCGGGTCGGGCGCGGGTCGATGCGGGCGTCCAGGCGCAGGCGTCCGAGCTTGCCGCCTTCGAACAGCAGGCGGCTGTCCACCCGCTGCGGGCGCAGGCTGCTCTCCAGGCGCAGGCTCTGGTAGGGGAAATCCAGCCATTGGCCCTTGGCCCCCTCCTCCCGCACCCGCAGCACACCGCTGCCGGCATCCAGCAGGATGCGGCCGCTGGGGCCGGTGGATGGCAGTTGCAGCCGCAGGTCGCCGTCCAGCTGCCCTTGCCAGGCGAAGTCGTCCGGCAGCCAGGGCGCCAGGCTGGCCAGGGGGAAGTCCCGCAGGCGGTAGTCCAGGTTGGGTTCGGGCATGAGGCGCTGCTGGCCGGCGCAGAGGCTGGCTTCGCCGGAACGCCAGCAATGGGCGCCCAGGTCCAGGCGGCCGTCGGCCAGGCGCTGCAGCGAGGCGGCCTGCTCCAGGCGCCAGTCCTGGGTGCCGAGCCGCACGTCGCCACGGCTGAGGCGGCCGCGCCAGTCGCCGTCCTTCAGTTGCCCGTCGAGGGCCAGGCCAAGCCCCAGGTCGGGGCCCTTCAGGCTCAGCTCGGCCTGCTGCCGCTGGAGCGTGCCCGAGCCGGTCAGGCGCAGGTCACCCAGGGCGCGCTCGCCGGATTCGAGGTCGTCGGCATCGAATTGCAGGGTGCCGTTCTGCCGGGCATCCAGCCTGGCCTGGAGGCGCAATTGACGCAGGCGCTGGGGACCGAGGCCGATCCGCTGGCCATCGAGGGCCAGTTGGCCCTGGGGTGCGTCGAGGCTGCCGGCGAGGTCGAGGCGCCCCTTGAGGCTGCCGAACAGGCCGGGCCAGAGTTGGCCGAGCCGATTGAGGGCGATGTCCAGCCGGCCATCGAGGCGCTCCTCCAGGCGGCCCTGGCCGTCGATGCGGTTGTCGCCCAGGCGTGCCTGGACCTGCTCCAGCGTCCAGCGCTGCCCTTCGCCACGGGCCTTGGCCAGGAGCACGGCGGGCTGGCCGCGCAGCTGGCCCTTGAGGTCGAGGTCCGCCGTGAGGGCGAGGCGATCGGCCATGCGCCCCTGGCTGGCGAGGTTGCCGGCCAGGCGACCGGGCAGTTCGGCGACCCAGTAGGCGGGGTCGAGGTCCTTGAGGGCAAGCTGGGCGTCCCAATCCACTGCGCTGGCGAAGCCCACCTGGATGCGCCCCTGGGCCTTGCCCTGGCCGGCGGTCAGGCGCAGGTAGGCCAGCTCCACCTGGCCCAGGTCACCCTTGAGCGGGCTGGCGAGGGTGAAGTCGCCGGCCGGCCCCTTCAGGGCGGCATCGAATTGCCCGTGGTAGTGGCCGTCGAGGTACTGCACCTGGCCGTCGAGGCGCTGCAGGCTCACGGGCGGCTCGTCGATCGCGGGATACAGCCGGTGCCAGGGGAAGTCACGCCAGGCGATGCGGGCATCCAGGGCCAGGGCCTGTTGCCAGTCGATCCGACCGTTCAGGTCGAGCGTCTGCTCCGGCGCAGCCATCAGGGCCAGTCGCTTGAGGTCCGCGCCCTTGGCGTCTACACGGCCGGCCAGATCGAGGCGTACGTCACCGCCCTCGCCCGGCAGGCTGGCGTGCCCTTCAACCGCGTAGCCTTGCGCCAGGTCGCCGCGGGCCTGGAGGGTGAGCCGCTGTAATTGCAGGGTGTCGGGCAGGTCCGGCGAGGCCTTGAAGGCGTCCACCTTCAGCGTGGCGGAGGCTGGGAGGTGGTCGGCCAGGGGCTGCAGTTCGCCTTCCAGGCGGCCTTGCAGGTAACCGGCGCTGTCGGCCTGGACGGTCAGTTGCCCTTGCAGGTCGCCCTTGGCGTGCAACGCCAGTGACCAGGCCTGGCCGCCTGGGGCCGGCAAACCGAGGGTGCCGGTGGCTTCCAGCGGCCAATCCCCACTGGGGGCAAGGTGCCCTTGCAGGTCCAACGCGAGGTCGTCACGACGGAGGCTGACACGTTCCAGGGTGAGCCCGTCCGCCAGCCAGGTGGCGCGAAGCTGGAGATCGGCCAGCAGCGCCTCGCCATCCAGGCTGAGGCGCCCCAGGCGAGCCTCGCCCAGGCGGATGCCGACCGGCAGCGCGAGGGCGGGCAGGCGGACGGGGCCTTCGTCAGTGCTGCCGCCCTCCCCCGGGAACGACAGGGCCACCTCGTCGGCGGCCAGTTGGTCGATGCACAGCGTCATGCCCAGCAGGCAGCCGGGCTGCCAGTCCAGGCGCGGGGCGGTGATAGCGACCACGCTTTCGCCCTGGCGCCACACCACACGCTGTGCCTGCCATTGGCCGCCCAGGTGGCCGCTGAAACCCTCCACCGCCAACCCCGGCACCAACCCCAGTGCCCAGCGTGCGCCGCTCTCGCTGCCCAGCAGCCAGGCTCCGGTCGCCACCACGCACCCCAGGGTGAGCCCAAGGGCGAGCAACGCCCCCTTGACCACGCGCCTCACAGTTCCGGCCCCATGGAGAAGTGGATGCGGAAGCCGCCGGGATCATCCAGGGCCTTGGCCAGGTCGAGGCGGATCGGCCCGACCGGGGAAACCCAGCGCACACCGATGCCGGCGCCGGTCTTGAGCTTGTCCTTGAGGTTGTTGACGGCGTTGCCACGGTCGACGAAGGCGGCAATGCGCCAACGCTCGGCAATGGGGTACTGGTATTCGGCGCTACCCACCACCATGTAGCGGCCGCCGACCTTGTTGCCCTGGCGGTCCTCCGGGGAAAGCGTCTGGTAGTCATAGCCCCGCACGCTCTGGTCACCGCCGGCGAAGAAGCGCAGCGAGGGCGGGATGGCGCCGTAATCGGTGGTGGCGATGCCGCCGGCCTGGACCCGGCCCAGCAGGCGATGGCCGCCCGGCAGGGTGTAGAGCCCTTTGGCCATGGCGCTGGCGTAGGTCATGTCGGCGTCGGACAGCACGCCCTCCTTGGCAGCGCGCACGTCCAGTTGCAGGTGGTAGCCCTGGTTGGGGTCGAGGCGGTTGTCGCTGCGGGTGACGCTGTAGCCGATGCCGGGGATGAGGAAGCTGCTGCGCCCGTTGGGGCTGCCGTCGCCGAAGTCGTAGATCTCCTGCTCCCAGCGCAGGGAGACGACCCGCTGCCAGTCGTCCGGCAGCTTGGACTGCCATTGGCTGCCCAGGGTGAAACGGCGGCTTTCGACGTCGGTGAGTTGTTCGCGCTGGAAGCCGCTGGTGAAGCGCAGGCTGTCGGTCAGCGGCGGGTCGAGGGGGATTTCGTACCAGGTGCCGACGCTCTGCCGTGCTGTGGAGATTTCGCTTTCTGCCCCGAGGCGGTGGCCTTGGGGGTTGATCCAGTGGCGGGTCCAGTTGGCCCGGGCACGGGGACCGACGTCGGTGGAGAAGCCGACGCCCAGGCCCAGGGTGCGGGGTTTGACGGCACCGAGACGCACCTTCACCGGGATCAGCCGGCCAGCACCGGGCTCGGGCTGGGCGTCCACCCGCACTTCCTCGAAGTAGCCGCTGGCCTGGAGGTTCTGGCTGAGCTTGGCGACCTGGTCGGCGTCGTAGGGTGTGTTGGGTGGGAACGGCACCAAGCGCGCCAGCAGGTCGGGATCGAAGGGGGTGTCGCCGTCGAAGGCGACCCGGCCGAGTGCGTAGCGCGGCCCGCTGTCGTAGATCAGTTCGATGTCGGCGACACCGGCACGGGGGTCAATGTCCAGCCGTTGGGAGCGGAAGCGGCCATCGAAGAAGCCGTAGCGCAGGGCCTGGCTCTGGATGAGTTTCTTGGCGTCTTCGTAGAGCCCGTGGTTGAGCGGCTCGCCCGGGGCCAGGGCCTTGCTTTTCGGCACCTTGAAGGCCTTGAGGCCAGCGGCCTCGCCTTCCACCCGCACCGTCACCTGGCGCAGGCGGACGGGCTCGCCGGGCTGCACGTCCAGTTGCAGGACCGGGTCCTTGCCGGGGCGTACCTGGCTGTCGATCTCCGCCTGGTAGTAGCCGAGCGCCTGCGCCGCCTGGCGCGCCTGCTCCTCGGCGGCACGGCGGAAACGACGCAGGGCGGTTTCATCTCGATCCCCCAGGCTGCCGATGAAGGCTTCGATATTGGCCTTCAGCTCGGCATTGGCCGGGGACACCTTCACTTCCAGCGAGGCCTTGGCCAGCGCGAGCGGGCACAGGGCCAACAGCGCGAGCGCCATTAGGCCGCGCATTCCTTGACGAACATTCATGCGCGGGATGCTAGCACGGCGTTCCGCTGCCTTTCTTCAGTCACAGACGCCTCGTCGGCCGAGGATTTCATGGCGCGATGTGTCGGGCTGACAACCATGGCGGCTCAGGCGCTCACGCCAACGCCTTCCAGCGCCTGGGCCGGGTTGGGGTGGAAGAAGACCCGCTCCAGCACCGGCCCGACGGCGACCTCACCGAGCAACTGGTAGCCCTGGCGCTGGTAGAAGTCGAGGTAGCGCGGGTTGCCGGTATCCAGCACCACGCCTTGCGAGCCGGCGTCCTCGGCGCACCATTCGTGCAGCGCCTGGAGCAATCGCTCGCCCAGCTGGCGCCCCTGGAACTCCGGGTGGATACCGAGCAACGGCAGCACGTGGTACGGGCCGGGCGGCAGGCAGGCGAGCACCGCCTCGTGGTATTCGAGGAAGCGCCGGGTGCAGCCCAGGCCGGTGGTCAGCAACATGCGCAGGCGCCAGCCCCAGCTTTCGGTGATGTCCAGCCGGCGCTGGGGCGGGGCGATGAGGGCGATGCCCACCAGGCGCTCTTCGATCAGCAGGCCGATGGCCGGCAGTTCCTCGATGAAGTGCTGCTTGACCAGCTCCCGCACCGTGGCGCGCACGCGCTGGTCATAGCCGGGTCGGTTGGCATCCAGCAGGTAGGCGTAGGTGGGCTCGTGCCGGTAGGCGTGGTAGAGCAGCGAACGGGCCTCGCGGCTGTAGCCGCGGTCGAGCAGGCGCACTTCGACCGGCGCTTGGGTGACGTATCCGGGCATGCACGGTGTCCTCGTTGTTCTGGTTATGGTCGCCGCGATGGGCAGTTGCCCCGGCTGGCTGAAAAGCTAGCAGCCCCCCTGCCCCGCCGCCATGTGCTGGCAGGCCCGGCGGGCGTTGGGCTAGGATTCGATACTTTTTCCGGATGGCTGCCCCCATGAAGATCGTTTCGTTCAACATCAACGGCCTGCGCGCCCGCCCCCACCAGTTGGAGGCGCTGATCGCCAAGCACCAGCCCGACGTGATCGGCCTGCAGGAGACCAAGGTGGCCGACGAGCAGTTCCCGGAAGCGGAGATCCGCCAGCTCGGCTACCACGTCCACTACCACGGGCAGAAGGGCCACTACGGCGTGGCGCTGCTGTCGCGCCAGGCACCGCTGGAGTTGCACAAGGGCTTCCCGGGGGATGACGAGGACGCCCAGCGCCGCTTCATCTACGGCACCTTCGCCGACGAACAGGGCAACCCGGTGACGGTGATGAACGGCTACTTCCCCCAGGGCGAGAGCCGCGATCACCCGGTGAAGTTCCCGGCCAAGCAACGCTTCTATGCCGACCTGCAGGCGCTGCTGGAAAGCCGCTTCGCCCCCTCCCAGCCGCTGGTGGTGATGGGCGACATCAACATCTCGCCGGAAGATTGCGACATCGGCATCGGCGAGGAGAACCGCAAGCGCTGGCTGAAGACCGGCAAGTGCAGCTTCCTGCCGGAAGAGCGCGAGTGGCTGGCCACCCTGAAAGGCTGGGGCCTGGTGGACAGCTTCCGCGACCTCCACCCCGAGGTGAATGATCGCTTCAGCTGGTTCGACTACCGCAGTCGCGGTTTCGAGGACACCCCCAAGCGCGGCCTGCGCATCGACGTGATCCTCGCCAGCCAGCCGCTGCAGGCGCGACTGCGCGATGCCGGGATCGACTACGATCTGCGCGGCATGGAGAAACCCTCCGACCACGCGCCGATCTGGCTGGACCTGGCATGAATGAAAAGGGGCCGCTGAAGCGACCCCTTTCTTTTGCACATCAGCTGCGCGGCGGCTCCTCCCCCAGGGGCACGATAGCCATGGTCAGCCGCGAGATGCAGCTGGGCTTGCCATCGTCGCCGCTGAGGCGGATGTCCCACACATGGGTGGAGCGCCCCAGGTGCACCGGCCGGGCAACCGCAGTGACCCTGCCGCTGCGCAGACCGCGCAGGTGGTTGGCGTTCACTTCCAGCCCTACGCAATAGAAGCGGCTGGTGTCGATGCACAGGTAGGCGGCGGTGGAGCCGAGGGTTTCGGCCAGCACCACGGACGCGCCGCCGTGGAGCAGTCCGTAGGGTTGGTGGGTACGGCCGTCCACCACCATGCTGGCGGTGATCGAGCCCTCGTCGAAGGCTTCGAAGCGGATGTCCAGCACCTCGCCGATGGTGTTGCGCAGGGTGGCGTTGAGGCGGTCCAGATCGGGGGTTTCGCGCCACAGGCTCATGTCGACTCCTTGTTGGGTGGGCGCCGGGGTGACCGGCGCGGACTTCAGTCGTGCCAGAGCACCGTTTCGCGACGCTCGATCCACTCGGGGAAACGCGGCCCGTAGGTGCCTTCGACGACGTTGCGCTTGATCTTCAGGGTCGGAGTGAGGAAGCCGTTGTCCACCGCCCAGACGTCCTTCACCAGCACCAGGCCGAGCAGGCGCTCGTGTTTGTCCAGCGCCTGGTTGACCTCGTCGAGCAGGGCCCGGAGGCTGCCTTCCAGCTGTTCACGGGTGCCGTTGCCGGCCTCCTGGCGCCCCACCTCGGAGAGCACGCAGAGGGCCATCGGCTGCGGCAGGCCGTCGCCCACCACGCACACCTGCTCGATGCGGGTGTGCACGGCCAGGCGGTTCTCGATGGGTGCGGGGGCGACGTACTTGCCCTTGCTGGTCTTGAAGATCTCCTTGATGCGGCCGGTGAGCCGCAGGTTGCCGTCGGCGTCCTGCTCGCCCTTGTCGCCGGTGCGCAGGAAGCCGTCGGGGGTGATGGTCTCGGCGGTGCGTTCCGGGTCCTTGTAGTAACCCTGCATGGTGGCGCCGCTGCGGACCTGGACCTCCCCTTCCTCGCTGATGCGCACTTCGACGCCGGGGCTGTTGCGGCCGATCCAGCCGGTCTTCTGCTCACCGGGGCGGCAGACATGGGAATAGCCGCAGTTCTCGGTCATGCCGTAGACCTCCAGCACGTCCAGGCCCAGGCGCTTGTACCAGTGCAGCAGCGCCTCGGGCACCGGGGCCGCGCCGCACAGGGCGACGCGCACGGCATCGAGCCCCAGGCCGGCGAGGACCTTGCGCCCGATGAAGCGGCCGATCAGTGGCAGGCGCAGCAGGCGGTCCAGCTTCTGGGCGGGCATCTTCTCGAAAACGCCCATCTGGAACTTGGTCCAGATGCGCGGCACGCCGAAGATCGCCGTGGGCCGCGCGCGGCGCAGGTCGCGGAGGAAGGTGTCGAGGCTTTCGGCGAAGAACACCGTCTGCCCGGCATAGAGGGAAGCCATCTCGACGAACATCCGCTCGGCCACGTGGCACAACGGCAGGTAGGACAGCAGGCGATCGCTCTCGCCGGTATTGAACAGTTGCACGCCGTGCTCGGCGGCGAAGGCGAAGTTGCCGAAGCTCTGCATGACGCCCTTCGGCGTGCCGGTGGTGCCGGAGGTGTAGATGATGGTGGCGAGCTGCTCGGGACGGGTGCGGGGGTTGTCGCGGATGGGGGTGGAATCCAGCAGGTCCGACCAGGCGTAGTCGAAGGTGCCCTCGGGGTGGATGGGCAGCGCGATGGTCGCCACACCCTCGGGAATCCCGCCGCTCATGGCCGGCCAGTCGTCCAGCTTGCCAATGAACGCCAGGGCGCTTTCGGAGTGTTCCAGCACCTGGCGGACGGACTCGCCGGTGAGGTTGGGGTACAGGGGCACCGAGACGTGCCCGGCCATCCAGATCGCCAGGTCGGCCACGATCCAGTGGGCACAGTTCTTGGAAATGATCGCGATGCGGCTGCCCGGGGGGAGGTCGCGCCCCCTGAGCCAACTGGCGGCGCGTCGCGCCTGGTCGCCGACATCGCCCCAGGTTAGCTCTTCCACCTGGCCGCCTGCCATGGGCTGCACCAGGTAACGCTTATTGGGATGACGTGCTTCACGCTCGAAGAACATGTCGAGCGGCAAACGGACTGCATCAGCCACAGGGCCTCCTCCTTCTTATTCTTGTGAATCGGGGACAACCAAGCACTTGCTTGGTCGACTATTCCACGCACGCCATCCCAGGCGCAAGTTAAGAAATGTATCGACCGTGACGTCTGTCGGCGGCGTACACAATTTGCAAAAAGGCCAGCTTGAGTGGGTAGGAGGCGGTCCGTATTCTCGCCGCCATGACGCCGGGCCCCTCTGACGGTTAGCGCCGCCATGTCGGAGTCATAGTTGGTTCAATTCGACTGAAAGGAGGGGCTCATGACTGCCCTAGATTCATTTCTCTTCGCCGACTTCCTCGGCACCTCAACCTGGCTCTGGCTGGTCTTCATCGCCATAGTCGTGTCTCTGCTGGCCTTCGACCTCGGCGTGCTCCATCGCAAGGAGCGCGAGATCGGCGTGAAGGAGAGCCTGATGCTCTCCGCCGGCTACATCACTGCAGGTCTGCTGTTCGGCCTCTGGGTCTGGCACCAGAAAGGCGCTGACGCGAGCATGGACTACGTCACCGGCTTCCTGATCGAGAAGTCGCTGTCGATGGACAACGTGTTCCTGATGGCGATGATCTTCAGCTTCCTGGCCATCCCGCGGCAGTACCAGCACAAAGTGCTGTTCTGGGGAATCATGGGCGTGATCGTGCTGCGTGGCGTGATGATCGCCCTGGGCGCCGCACTGATCCATGAGTTCAGCTGGATCCTCTACGTGTTCGGCGTGTTCCTGGTCATCACCGGCGTGAAGATGCTGTTCGCCAAGGTGGACGATGAGCCGAACCTGGCGGAGAACCGCTTCGTGCGCTTCCTGCGACGTCACATGCGGATTACCGACCAACTACACGGCCAGCGCTTCTTCGTCCGCCAGCCGGACACCAGCGGCCGTGTGGTGCTCTGGGGTACGCCGCTGCTGCTGGCCTTGGTGCTGATCGAGCTGGCGGATCTGGTGTTCGCGGTGGACAGCGTCCCGGCGATCTTCGCCATCACCCAGGACCCGTTCATCGTCTACACCTCCAACATCTTCGCCATCCTCGGTCTGCGGGCCCTGTACTTCGCCCTGGCGGCGCTGATCCACCGCTTCGCCTACCTGAAGTACGCCCTGGCCCTGGTGCTGGTGTTCATCGGCGGCAAGATCTTCCTGGTGGGCTTCATCGGCAAGATTCCTCCGGTCATCTCCTTGAGCGTGACCCTCGGCCTGCTGATCGGCGGCGTACTTTACTCGCTCTGGAAGACGAGGGGTGACAAGGCTCCCAGCCACTGACCCCACTGCGCCCGGCCCCTTGGCCGGGCGTTTCGTTCAGGGGGACTCGGGGTTGGGGAACCAGGCCTCCAAGCCCGGTTTGTCGGTGTCGACCTTCGGGTCGTAGATGTAGCCCGAGACCCTTGGGTAGTTGTCCAGGTCGTTACGCCAGAGCAGCGTCCCTTCGTACGGATGGCCATTGCGCTCGACGGTGATGCGCAGCTGGGTGGCGGTATCGACAAGCTCCGACTCGACGAAGGTCGCCCGCCCGGTCCAGACCTCATCGCCCACCTCCCAGTACAGCGCCATCTCGCCCTCATGCAGGTAGACCTTGAGGTCGCCGCTGTAGGGCGTGCCGCTGTCCGGCAGGCGGCCCACCACCCAGTAGCGGCCGACGAAGTAGGACGGGTCGGGGTGATCGGCAGCGCCCGCGAAGGGGATGCAGGCCACGGCCAGAAGCCAGGCGAGTGCCTGGCGGGTGAAATCACGGATCACGGCAGTCTTCCTTGAGCCCCGGCGGGGTCACAGGCGATGGGGATGGTGAAGCGCACGCAGGTCCATCACCCCGGCCAGGGGCATTGCGCCGTCGAGTTCGGCCAGGCTGGCGGTGCTCATGGCCAATGGCTGCTGGCGATGGCCGTGGACGAGCAAGCCAGCCAGTTCCCCTACGAACGGGTTGTGGGTCACCAGCAGCAGCTGGCTCTCCTCCCGCCGAGCCAGTCGGTCGAGCGCCTCGCGCGGGTCGCTTTCCGGTGTCAGCCAGCCCTCCACCAGCACCGCCCCCTGGAATGCCAGGGCCTCGACCACCAGTTCGGCCGTCTGCCGGGCGCGCAGGTAGGGGCTGACGATGATCGCGTCCAATGGCACTCCCGCCAGGCGGGCTGCAGCCTGCAGCACCTCCTGGCGGCCGTTGCGGGTCAGCGGTCGCTCGGCATCGGTGGCGGCCCGGGGCTCAGCCTCGCCGTGGCGCAGCAGCCAGAGCTTCACAGCTTCGGCTCTTCGTCACGTACCGGGTGGGGCGCCGGGGGCACGCTGTGGGCGGCCTCGCCTTCCGGCGCGCGCGGGGTCGGCCAGTCGGCGAACGGCCAGGGCTTTTCCTCGGTATTGAAGGTGCCGAAGCGGCCGATCTGGGCCAGGTACTGGCTGAGGCTGTCACCGAAGGCCATCAGCCCGCCGTTGGGCGCGCCGTAGAAGGCGCGGTAGCCCAACTGGGCCAGCACCACCACGCCGAGCACGATCTCGGCCAACTGCCAGACGATGACGAAGATCAGCATCCACAACACACGCAGCAGGATGGACTCGCGCTGCAGGTCTTCTTGCTCATTGCTCATGGTTAGCTCCTGGTCCTGGGGCGGCTGGTTCAGAAGCCGCTGGTGGGGATGAAGTCGACGTCGGTCTTCGGCTCGCCACGCATCAGCACCTCGATCACCTGGGCCAGGGTGCGCCCTTCGAAGAGGATGGCGTGCAGGCCGGAGACCAGCGGCATGTAGACCTGCAGTTCCTCGGCACGGGCTTTCAGCACCTTGAGGGTGTTGACCCCCTCGGCCACCTCGCCCAGGCGGGCCACGGCATCCTCCAGGGACAGCCCCTCGCCCAGGGCGAAGCCCACCTGGTAGTTGCGGCTCTTGGGCGAGGAGCAGGTGACGATCAGGTCACCGACACCGGCCAGGCCGAGGAATGTCATGGGGTTGGCGCCGAGCTTGACGGCGAATCGGGTCATCTCGGCCAGTGCCCGGGTGATCAGCATGCTCTTGGTGTTCTCGCCCATGCCCAGGGCGGCGGCCATGCCGGCGATGATGGCGTAGACGTTCTTCAGCGCGCCGCCCAGCTCCACGCCGAAGCGGTCGGCGCTGGCATAGACGCGGAAGGTCTTGCCGTGCAGGGCCTGCTGCACGCGCTGGCAAAGCTCGGCGTCCTCGCTGGCGACCACGGTGGCGGTCAGCGCGTGATCGGCCACTTCCTTGGCCAGGTTCGGGCCGGAGAGCACGCCGATGCGCGCCTTGGGCGCCACGTCTTCGAGGATCTGGCTCATCAGCTTGAAGCTCTGGGCCTCGATGCCCTTGGTCAGACTCACCAGCAGCTTGCCTTCGAGCTGCTCGGCCACCGGCTCCAGGGCCTTGCGCAGGGCGCTGGAGGGGATAGCCACGAACACCAGGTCGCAGGCCGCCAGCACGGCCGGCAGGTCGGAACTGGGGCTGACCCCGGGGTGGATCTTCACCCCCTTGAGGTAGCGGGGGTTCTCGCGGTTCTGGCGAATCGCCTCGGCCTGCTGGGGGTCGCGCATCCACTGCAGCACGCTGTTGCCGTTCTCGGCGAGGAGGTTGGCAATGGCGGTGCCGAAGCTGCCGCCACCCAGCACTGCGATCGATTGATCTCGAGTCATAACCAGTCCATGTAGAGCCACCCGGGTGGCGAATCCGCGCATTATACGGAGGCCCGAGCGACCAACCAGTCTCAAACCGGGCATCTGCCACTGGTCAAGCCGCGGGGGAGCGACGAAAATCCCGCACCCATGTGACCGTTTCGTGGTTTTGCGGTGCCGAACGCCCGCCGAACGGCCATCACCCAACCTGGCAAGCCCTGCGCCGAGACCCCTGCATGCCTCCACACCCCTCGCCCGCCTCTTCTACCCGACGGCTCGCATGCCGCCAAGGTGACGCGGGCGCCCGGGCGAGCGACCAAAGCGGAAACGCCCGGGGGCTGACGCACCTTGACTCCACGCTGACGGGCCCAGGAGGCACCACCCCATGACCCGCAGCTGGGACATCCACACCCGCACCCAACTCATCAGTCTTGGCCCCGCCCTGCTGCTGACCTTGCTGCTGACCGGCTTCTTCACCTTCGCCCGGCTGCAGGACCTGCGCCAGGAGCTCAACCACACCGGCCAGTTGATCGCCAACCAGTTGGCGCCGGCAGCCGAATACGGCGTGATCGCCGGCAACCGCCCGGTGCTGGAAGGCCTGCTCAAGGCCACCCTGGACACCCCCCATGTGCGTTTCCTGGAAGTGCGCGACCAGGACGACGCCATCCTCGCCTACGTCGAGCAGCCGGGCACCCTCGAACGCAACGGTGCGCAGGTGGAGATCTTCCATGCGCCCATCCGCCTGCAGCAGGTGCAACTGGGCAACGAGACGCTGTTCCACGCCGGACGTGGCGACAGCAAGCTGGCCACCGGCTACCTCGGGCGCGTGGTGGTCGGCATGTCCAACGATGCGTTCAGCAGTCGCCAGCAGGAGATACTGCTCAAGGCCACGCTGCTGGCGCTGTTCGCCCTGATCCTCACCTTCCTGGTGGCGCGCCGCCTGGCCATCCGCCTGTCACAGCCCATCAGCGCCATGGGCCAGGCAGTGGAGGCCATCCAGGCCGGCAACTACCAGGCCAGCCTGCCGGTGATGGAGGAAGGTGAACTGGGTGACCTGGCCCGGCACATCAACAACCTCGCCAGCGGCCTCGACCGCGCCAGCCGGGAACAGCGCCAGGCCATCGACCAGCTGATTGCCGCGCGGGAAGAAGCCGAGCAGGCCAACCGCGCCAAGTCCGACTTCCTGGCGATGATGAGCCACGAGCTGCGCACGCCGATGAACGGTGTGCTGGGCATGCTGCAACTTCTTGAAACAACCGAAATGACCCAGGAGCAGGCCGAGTACGCCGCCCTGGCCACCGAGTCCACCGAGCACCTGCTGAAGGTGATCAACGACATCCTCGACTTCTCCCGCATCGAGCGGGGCGCGCTGGAACTGGAGCGCATCGCCTTCAACCTGCTGGAGCTGATCAACGGTTCGGTGCAGGTGTTCCAGCACAGCGCCCAGCAGCGTGGCCTGGCGTTGATCGTGGAGACTCAGCCCGGCCTGGAACAGGTGGAGGTCCAGGGCGACCCGACGCGCATCCGGCAGATCCTGGTGAACCTGGTCGGCAATGCCCTGAAGTTCACCGAAGAGGGCAGCATCCGCGTGGTCACCCAGTGGCAGGCGCTGGACGACCAGGTGCTCTGGCTCACCTGCGCCGTGCACGACAGCGGCATCGGCATTCCCCCGGAACGGCTGGAGCACATGTTCGACGCCTTCCAGCAGGCCGACAGCTCCATTTCCCGGCGCTACGGCGGCACCGGCCTCGGCCTGCCCATCGCCCGCACCCTGGCCGAGCGCATGGGCGGCACCCTGCGCGCCGAAAGCCACCAGGGCCAGGGCTCGGTGTTCACCCTGGAAATCCCCCTGCCCTTCCGCCAGCAGGTGAACCGCACGGACAGCCCCTACCCGGACCAGGCCGCGGCGGGCAACGGCCAGGACGTGCTGCTGGTGGAGGACAACCCGGTCAACCAGACCGTGATAGAAGCCATGCTGCGCAGCCTCGGCTACCGCGTCAGCCTGGTCAGCGACGGTGCCCAGGCCGTGCAGGCGGCTTCTCGCACGGGGTTCGCCGCCATCCTCATGGACTGCCGGTTGCCGGTGCTCGATGGCTATGAAGCCACCCGTCAGATTCGCGGCATGAATGGAGGCACCCGGGTCCCCATCATCGCCCTCACCGCCAACGCCCTTCAGGGCGACCGCGAAGCATGCCTGGAAGCGGGTATGAACGATTACCTCGCCAAGCCGTTCAAACGGGCAGACCTGCAGCGTGTGCTGCAGCGCTGGCTGGGCGGCGCGACCGATTGCCCCCCCGACCTTCGGTGAGTGGGCAACGGGTGATAAAGTGCGGCAGGCTGTGCCCTCGAACCCCACCTCGCGCGACCCGGGACGATCGGAATGCAGGTGTACGAGTGTACTCTGTGACTTTCACTGCAACGCAACAGTCTATGACTAGTCTGCCGATTCGGCGCTATGCGCACGGCAGTGGACGAAATGCCAAGCCCTGCAGTACGGGGACCATTTAGGAGCTCGCATGACAAGACAAAACGCCTATTCCCGGGAAGACCTGCTGCGCTGCAGTCGCGGTGAGCTGTTCGGACCTGGTAATGCGCAACTGCCCGCCCCCAACATGCTGATGATCGACCGGATCGTTCACATCAGCGAAACCGGCGGGAAGTACGGCAAGGGCGAAATCGTCGCCGAGCTCGATATCAACCCCGACCTGTGGTTCTTCGCCTGCCACTTCGAGGGCGACCCGGTGATGCCGGGCTGCCTGGGCCTCGATGCCATGTGGCAGCTGGTGGGCTTCTACCTCGGCTGGCAGGGCAACCCCGGCCGCGGCCGTGCACTGGGCTCGGGCGAGGTGAAATTCTTCGGTCAGATCCTGCCGACCGCCAAGAAGATCACCTACAACATCCAGATCAAGCGCACCATCAACCGCTCGCTGATCCTCGGCATCGCCGATGGCACCGTCAGCGTCGACGGGCGCGAGATCTACAGCGCGGAAGGCCTCCGCGTCGGCCTCTTCACTTCAACTGACAGCTTCTAAGGGTTATCCGCATGCGTCGCGTCGTGATCACCGGCCTGGGCATCGTTTCCTGCCTGGGCAATGACAAGGAAACCGTTTCCGCCAACCTGCGTGCCGGCCGTGCCGGTATCCGCCACAACCCGGCCTACGCCGAGATGGGCCTGCGCAGCCACGTTTCCGGTTCCGTCGATCTGAACCTGGAAGAGCTGATCGATCGCAAGATCTTCCGCTTCATGGGTGACGCCGCCGCCTACGCCTACCTGGCGATGGAACAGGCGATCAAGGACTCCGGCCTGACGCCCGAGCAGATCTCCAATCCGCGCACCGGCCTCATCGCCGGTTCCGGTGGCGCCTCCACCGTCAACCAGATGGAAGCCATCGACACCCTCCGCGAGAAGGGCGTCAAGCGCATCGGCCCATACCGCGTGACCCGCACCATGGGCAGCACCGTTTCCGCGTGCCTGGCCACCCCCTTCCAGATCAAGGGCGTGAACTTCTCCATCTCCTCCGCCTGCGCCACCAGCGCGCACTGCATCGGCCAGGCCATGGAGCAGATCCAGCTCGGCAAGCAGGACGTGGTCTTCGCCGGCGGCGGCGAGGAAGAGCACTGGAGCCAGAGCTGCCTGTTCGACGCCATGGGCGCCCTCTCCACCCAGTACAACGACACCCCCGAAAAGGCCTCCCGCGCCTACGACGCCAAGCGTGACGGCTTCGTCATCGCCGGTGGCGGCGGCATGGTGGTGGTCGAGGAACTGGAGCACGCCCTCAAGCGCGGCGCCAAGATCTACGCCGAAATCGTCGGCTACGGCGCCACCTCCGACGGCTACGACATGGTCGCCCCGAGCGGCGAAGGCGCGGTCCGCTGCATGCAGCAGGCCTTGTCCACCGTCCAGGCCCCGATCGACTACCTCAACACCCACGGCACCTCCACCCCGGTGGGCGACGTGGCGGAGATCCGCGGCGTACGCGAAGTCTTCGGCGACAAGGCCCCGGTGATCAGCTCCACCAAGAGCCTGTCCGGCCACAGCCTGGGTGCCGCCGGCGTCCACGAGGCGATCTACTGCCTGCTGATGATGGAAGGCAACTTCATCGCTGCCTCGGCCAACATCGACGAGCTGGACCCGGAAGTGGCCGACATGCCGATCCTTCGCCAGGTTCGCGAAGACGCCAAGCTGGACACCGTCATGTCCAACAGCTTCGGCTTCGGCGGCACCAACGCCACCCTGGTGCTGCAGCGCTTCAAGGCCTGACCGGCCCCCGGCGACACCTGAAGGCCCGTATCCCCGGATACGGGCCTTTTTCATGCCCCACGTAAAACCGCATCAGACCTTTCCCAAACCCCACCGCCGCATTTAAGTCCCGCGCAACGCCTCCGCTCTTTATGCCCGTACGCCCACGCGCATCCCCGGAGGAGCCTCCCATGTCCCTGCGCAACCTGAGCATTTCCATCCGCGCCGCCTGCGGCTTCGCCGTCATCACCCTGTTGCTGGTGGGCCTGGGGCTCTTCTGCCTGTCGCGGATGTCCACCATGGACGAAGCCGCCTACCAGGTATCCAAGATCTGGCTCCCCAGCGTCGAGTACTCCAGCCAGCTCGGCTACCTGATGGCCGAATACCGCCTCAGCGAGATGAACCACATCCTCAGCCGCGAGGCCGAGCAGATGAGCCGCCAGGAAGCGCGCATGGCCAAGATCCGCGAGGAGCTGGACGAGATCGAGCGCATCTACCAGCCCCTGTTCCTGCTGCCGGACGAGAAGCGCCTGTTCGCCGAATACCGCCAGCGCAAGGAAGCCTACCTCCAGGGCCACGACCAGTTGCTGCAACTCTCCCGCAGCAACCGCGCCGACGACGCCTACGAACTGCTGCGCGGCCCCCTGCGAGAATCTTACGAAGGCGTACACGCCACCCTCACCGAGCTGATCAAGCTGAGCAACCTCGAAGCCGACCGCTCCGGTGATGCCAGCGCCAGCACCTATGAAGGCGCCCGCACCGCCGTCAGCCTCGTGCTGGTACTCGCCGCGCTGCTCGCCGTCGCCACGGCCTGGCTGCTCACCCGCAGCATCGTCGTGCCGATCCGCAATGCCGTGGAAGCCGCTCGCACCGTCGCCAACGGCGACCTCACCGGCACCATCGACACCCAGGGCCGGGACGAGCCCGCGCGGCTGATGCAGGCCCTCGCCGAGATGCGCAGCAGCCTGCACCAGACCATCCGCCACATCACCGACTCCTCCAGCCAATTGGCCGCCGCCGCCCACCAGCTCAGCGTGGTGACCGACGAAACCAACCAGGCCATGAACCGCCAGCACGACGAAACGGAGATGGCCGCCACCGCCGTCAACCAGATGACCGCCGCCGTCGAAGAGGTCGCACGCAATGCCGCCTCCACCTCCGAAGCCTCGCGCCTCTCGGAAGAGTCCGCCGAAGGTGGCCGCCACCAGGTCGCCCAGACCGTCCAGGCCATCCGCGCCATGAGCAGCGAAGTCAGCCAGACCAGCAGCATCGTCGGCGGCCTGGCCGACCAGGCCCAGGGCATCAGCAAGGTGCTCGACGTGATCCGCGCCATCGCCGAGCAGACCAACCTGCTGGCCCTCAACGCCGCCATCGAGGCCGCCCGGGCCGGCGAAGCAGGCCGGGGGTTCGCCGTGGTCGCCGACGAAGTCCGCGCCCTCGCCCACCGCACCCAGGAATCCACCCGCGAAATCGAACAGATGATCGCCAGCATCCAGACCGGCACCGGCAACGCCGTCAGCGCCATGAGCCAGAACGACGAACGCGCTCGGGAGATTCTCAAGATCGCCGAAGCCGCCGGCCAGGCCCTGGACGTGATCGCCGCCCAGGTCAGCGCCATCAACGAACGCACCCTGGTGATCGCCAGCGCGGCGGAAGAGCAGGCCCAGGTCGCCCGCGAGGTGGATCGCAACCTGGTCAACATCCGCGACCTCTCCGCCCAGACCGCCACCGGCTCCAACCAGACCTCCAGCGCCAGCCAGGAACTGTCCCGCCTGGCCGCCGACCTCAGCGCCGTGGTTGCCCGTTTCACCGTCTGACGCCATCCGGGCCTGCCCAGCGGCAGGCCCTCGCTTCCCCTGAAAAGCCCACAGATCGGGCTCCGCAGGCCAACAAGAAAACCTATACTCCTCCGCGTCCCCCGCCTGGCCCCCACGGAGAAGTGCCCATGTTCCTGCGCCAGTTCCCCATCGCCCCGCGCGCCGCCTCGAGCTTTGCCCTCATCACCCTGCTGCTGATACTCACCGGCCTGTTCTCGCTGAACCGCATGGCGGTGATCAACGGCGCCTCCACCGAAATGAGCCAGAGCTGGATCCCGAGCCTCAGGAACCTGGCCAAGCTGGAACTGCTGGTCACCGAAATACGCCAGGTGCAGCTGGGCCACGTGCTCGCCGAAGCGGCCGCCAAGCACGCTCTTGAACAGCGCCTACAGGAGCTGGAGGCCAACCTGGCGAAGACCAGCCAGGCCTACGAGAAGGACATGGATGCCGGCCGGGACACCGAACTGTTCCGCGCCTTCCAGCAGCAGTACAAACGCTTCCAGGACGAGTCCACCCAGCTCCTGGGCCTCTCCCGCAGTGGTGACAGTGCCGGCGCCAACCGCCTCGTCCAGGGTTCGCTGCTGGAGAACTACCGCGCCACCATCAGGACCTTGCAGGCGCTGCTGGACTACAACACCGAAGGCGCCGAGCAGGCCAACGTAAAAGCCGACCAGGACTACGCCAGCGCCAAGACTGCCGTGCTCAGCGTGCTGGCCCTGGCCGTGCTGGCCACCGTGCTGCTGGCCTGGCTGCTGACCCGTAGCATCACCCAGCCGCTGCACATCGCCGTGCGCGCCGCCGACGTGGTGGCAGGCGGCGACCTCACCGGCCCCATCGACACCACCGGCCGGGACGAACCCGCCCAACTGCTCGCTGCCCTGAAGAAGATGCAGCAGCAACTGCGCGGCACCATCGAGCAGATCAGCCATTCCGCCACCCAGCTCGCCTCGGCCGCCGAGGAAATGAGCGCCATCACCGAGGAAAGCAACCGCACCCTCAGCCAGCAGCACGACGAAATCCAGATGGCCGCCACGGCGGTGAACGAGATGACTGCCGCCGTCGAGGAAGTGGCCCGCAACGCCGCCGGCACTTCCGAAGCCTCCCGGGCTTCCGAACAGTCGGCCCATGCCGGGCGCAGCCGAGTCGAGCAGACCGTCCAGGCGATCCGCCACATGAGCGACGACGTTGCCCAGACCAGCCAGTTGGTGGAAGGCCTGGCCGAACGCGCACAGAACATCAGCAAGGTGCTCGACGTGATCCGCGCCATCGCCGAGCAGACCAACCTGCTGGCCCTCAACGCCGCCATCGAGGCCGCCCGCGCCGGCGAGCAGGGGCGCGGCTTCGCCGTGGTCGCCGACGAGGTACGCGCCCTCGCCCACCGCACCCAGGAATCCACCCGTGAAATCGAACAGATGATCGGCAACATCCAGAGCGGCACCGGCGAGGCGGTCAGCGCCATGAGCCAGAACGACCAGCGTGCCCGCCAGATGCTGGAGATCGCCGAAGCCGCCGGCACCGCCCTGGTGGAGATCGCCGAGCAGGTCAGCCACATCAACGAGCGCACCCTGGTGATCGCCAGCGCCGCCGAAGAGCAGGCCCAGGTCGCCCGCGAGGTGGACCGCAACCTGGTCAACATCCGCGACCTGTCCACCCAGACCGCCACCGGCGCCAACGAAACCTCCACCGCCAGCTACCAGCTCTCGCGCCTGGCCCTGGAACTCAACGCCATGGTGGCGCGCTTCACCGTCTAGTCCGCCTGGCCTCAGGCTGCGTGGCGCACCCCGTCACGCGGCGCACGCTCCAGCCTCAGCACCCGCCCGGATGACCGGGCGCGGCCCCGCACCATCGTCCACCCCACCACCAGGCTCGCCAGCAGCGCCAGCCCCAGGTGCGCAACCCCCATGGCCGGGCTGCCCCAGGCACACAGCAGCACACCGAGCCCGGACGCAAGCCGTGCCTCACCGCGCAGGCCACGGGCCAGGGCGGGAATCGCCCGGGCCGAGCCGGCCGGCAACCGGCGCCAGGCCGCCACCAGCCCCGATCCGGACAGCAGATCCGCCAGCACCAGCGCGTAGGCCAGCAAAGCCGCCCCCAGGCCGAAGGCCGCGGAGAGCACCAACCGCAGGGACGGGTTTTCGAACTGCCAGGTCTCACCCCCCAGGGGCTGCCAGAACGCCATGACCAGCAGCGCCACCGCGCTCACCATCAGCAGCCGCGCGCGGTGGCTGCGGCCAGCGGCCAGCAGCACGGCCGCCACCAGCCCCACCAGCAGCAGCCCGTCCAGTGCCAGGGCGTGCCAAGGCGGCACCGCCAGCGGCCCCTCCAGGTGGAAAGGCGCCAGCGGCAGGCCGGCGAGAAAACCGATGGCGAAGAGGAAGGTGGCCAGGGCGACCAGCCAGCTGGTCAGGCCGAGGGAAACGGCGGCGATGCGTCCGGAGAGGGTGTCCATGATGGCGGTCCTTGATGGCCGGTGGCTGATGGTTACAGCCTGCACCGCCCCTGTATCCGTACTGTGGCTGCCGCCGCTCAGTTTGTTTCAGTACGGTAACTACTCGCCTCCAGCAGTTCGCCCAGCAGCGCATGCAAGCGGGCCTGGTCCAGCGGCTTGGTCAGCATCGCCCGCACGCCCTGGGCGCGCACGTCCTCCTCCACCAGGCTGTCGCTGAAGCCGGTGTAGAGCAGGATCGGCAGGTCCGCACGGGCCGCCAGCAGGCGCCGCGCCAACTGCATGCCGGTCAACCTCGGCATGCTCTGGTCAAGAATCACCAGGTCCCGCGCGTAAGGGTCGGCCCCCAGGTGCAGGCTGGCCTGCTCCGGGTCGCTGAACAGCTGCACCTCCAGCCCCCAGGTGGCCAGCAGGTCACTCATGAATTCGCCCACCAGCGGGTCGTCGTCCACCACCGCCACCCGCCCCTGCAAGGTCGCGCGAACCGGAACATGCTCCGCCGGGCAGCAGGCCATCCCCTCCGGAAGCTGCCCGTCCTCGTGGGCCGGCAGCAGCACGCGGAATACCGCCCCCTGCCCCGCACCACCCTCCAGCAGGATGTGCCCGCCGTACTCATGGACGATGCCGTGGACCATGGACAAACCCATGCCACTGCCCTGGCCGCTGGCCTTGGTGGAGAAGAACGGCTCGAACACCTGCGAACGCAGGCCCGCGTCGATGCCCGGGCCACTGTCGCTCACCGTCAGGCTGACGAAGGGCCCCGCCACCCGCTGCTGGCAGGACGCGCACACGCCATCGCCCAGGTGCTGCCGCTGCAGCTCGATGCGCAAGCGCCCGACACCGCCCATGGCGTCCCGGGCGTTGATACAGAGGTTCATCAGCACCTGCTCCAGCTGCACCGGGTCCGCCAGCACCGGCGGCAGATCGGCCACCAGGTGGGTCTCCAGCTCGACGGTGGCCGGCAGGGTGGACTCCAGCAGGCGGATGAAGCTGCCCAGCAACCGGTCCAGCGCCGTCACCTGGGGCGTACCCCGGCTGCCACGGCTGAAGGTCAGCATCTGCTGGATCAGGTCGCGGGCCTTCTCCGCCGACCGCTGCACCCGGGTCAGGTACTTGCCCAGGCGCTCGTCGCGCAGGGACTCGGCATGCTCCTGCGCCATCACCGTGTAGCCCAGCATGCTGGTCAGCAGGTTGTTGAAGTCGTGGGCAATACCCCCGGTCAGGTGCCCGATGGCTTCCATGCGCTGGGCCTGGCGCAACTGCTGCTCCAGGCGGGTCTTCTCCTCCTCGGCCTGGCGCCGCTCGGTGATGTCGCGCAGGTAGCAGATGTAGCGGGGGCCTTCGTCGCCATTCACATGGGTCAGGGCCAGTTCCGCCGGGAACTCCTCGCCGGAGGCACGGCGCGCCACCACTTCCAGGCGCTTGCCGAGGAAGCTGCCATTGCCGGTCTGCGCGTAGCGCTCCAGGTCCTGTTCGTACATCACGTGGAACCGCTCGGGGATGATCAGCTTCAGCAACCCGCGCCCCAGCGCCTGGTCCCGGGCGATGCCGAAGCAGCGCTCGGCGGCCGGATTGAAGGCCAGGATGCGCCCGGCACCGTCCATGCTGATAAAGCAATCCAGCGCCGTGTCGGTAATGGTGCGGTGCTGCAGCTCGCTGGCCCGCAGCGCCTGCTCCGCCTCCTTGCGCTGGGTGATCTCGCGGCAGAACACCAGGATGCGGTCCACCCCCGAAAGGGTCACCCGCTTCAGGGTCACATCGTCCCAATGCAGGCTGCCGTCGCGGTTGCGCCGGTGCCACTCGAACCGCTGCGGCTCGCCCGCCGCCGCGCGGGCCAGGAAGCCCGCAGCCTGGCGCCCGGTGTAGGGCTCGTAGCCGGCGCTGAAGGCGTCGATGTCCAGCCCGATCATTTCCTCGTAGCTGTAGCCGGCCGTCGCGCAGGCGCGCGGGTTGGCATCCACCAGCGCCCCGGTCTCCACATCCAGCACCAGGATGGCGTCCTCGGAGCCGGCGAAGATCGCCCGGTAGCTGGCCTCCGCCTCCAGGCGCTCGATCTCCGCCGCCGCCCGTACCGAGAAGATGCGCAGCACCGACTCGGCGCGCTCGCGCTCCTTCATCGGGCCCAGGCGGCCAGCGGCGATCAGCCCCAGCGGCCGGCCATCGGTGGCAAACAGCGGGTAGCCGGCGTAGCTGTCGACCCCATAGGCACGGAAGACAGCGTCATTCGGGTACAGCGCCTGCAACCCGGTGCCGACGAAATGAAAGGCCCGTCCCTGCACGTCGCCGCAGGGTGAACCGCTCAAGGGGTAGGTCGAGTTGGCCTGCAGCGAGCCGTTGTAATACATCGCCAGGGTGGTGAGCTTGTGCGGTCCCTCGTCGCTGATGCGGCTGACGAAGGCGAAGTCGGCCCGGAGCGAGCGCACCATGTAGCGGGCGATCGCCTCGAACACCTCGTTACCGGTGGCCGCCGAAATCCCCAGGGCCACGTAGCGCAGCACCTCCTCGACGCTCTTGCGCGAACTGATGTCGGTGGAGATGCCGCACACCGCCGTGACCCGCCCCTCCGCATCGAACAGCGGGAACTTGCTCGACAGGTAGGTGCGCACCACGCCGTTGAACGGCAGGCGCTCCTCGAACTCCTGCTCGCGACCCAGTTCCACCACCTTCTGGTCATTGGCCCGCAGCACATCGGCCAGCTCGGCCGGGAAGAACTCATGGTCGACATGCCCGATGACCTGCTCGGCAGTGACCTTGAACACCTGCTCGAACGCCCGGTTCACCAGGCGCAGGCGCCCTTCCAGGTCCTTCACGTAGATGACCGCGCTGCTGTTGTCGACGATCTGGCGCAACTGGTGTTCGGCGGCGCCGTCGAACAGCGGGCGGTGGGCCGTCTGGCTCATCGGAAGGCCTCCAGGAGCCTCTTGGGTGAGCGGAGTATAGAGAGCCGCCCCGAGGGATTTCAGGGGGTACAACGCGGTTGAAACAATTGAAACAAACGGCGGCCTGGCGCCGAGCAGAGGCGCCAGGCGCGGGGTCAGCCCGGCACGAACATGTACCCCACCCCGCGCAGGGTGCGGATCACCTGGGGTTTGTCGGGGTCGGTCTCGAGCTTGCGGCGCAGGCGGGCGATGCGGATGTCGACGGAGCGGTCGAAGGGGTTCCAGTCGCGATTCTGGGTGAGGTTGAGCAACTGGTCGCGGGACAACGGTCGGTTGGGCCGCTGGGCGAAGGCCTGGAGCAGGTCGAACTCCATGGCCGTGAGGGGAATTTCCGCGCCCGAGGCGTCGAACAGCTGGCGGCGCTCCAGGTCCAGGCGGCAGGCGCCCAGTTGCAGGCGGGTATCGGGTTCGACGGGGGCAACGGCCTCCGCCACGGCAGCGGACGCCGGGGCGCGCTGGTAGCGGCGCAGCACGGTCTTGATCCGGGCAAGCAGTTCGCGGGGGTCGAAGGGCTTGGCCACGTAGTCGTCGGCGCCCACTTCCAGGCCGATGGTACGGTCCACGGCGCTGCCGGCGCCGGAGACCATGATCACCGGCAGGTCGTGGTGCTCGCGCAGGTAGCGGGCGAGGCTCAGGCCGTCCTCGCCGGGCAGGCCGACGTCCAGCAGCACCAGGTCCGGCAAGCCGACTGCCAGGGCCGCGCGCATGCTGCCGCTGTCACAGGCCGTCTCCACCTGGTAGGCGTGGCCGCCCAGGTAGTCCTGCAGCAGCTCGCGCACCTCGGCATCGTCGTCCACCACCAGAATCCTCACCGGCGCCACCATGGTCCTAGCTCATCCCTTCGGTTGGAATCGCGCGACTATAACGCGGCGCCGGGTCGGCGAGCAGTCCCTGCCGTAGGGCGGGACTGCGGTCAGCGCGAGGCCTTGCGCCTCAAGGCGGCCGGGGTGAAGGCCGCGTCACCGGGGGACGGCTGGCTGAAGTCGACGGTGCCGGGCTCTTCGTTGTCCAGCCACTGCACGCCGTAGCGGCGGGCCTGGAGGTCATGGAAGGTGTCCAGCGCGGTCCACACCGTGGGCACTTCGTAGAAGTTCTTCAGGTAGGCCATCGACACCCGCCAGAGGTCGCCCCGGCCGTCGTACTGGTCAACCACCGCAGCGCCCCAGCTGTCCTCGTCGAGGAACAGCGTGCGCCGCGAGTAGATGTGCCGGGCGCCGGGCTTGAGCTTGCCATCCACCACCCACACCCGGTGCAGCTCGTAGCGGGTGTACTTGGGGTTGATGTGGCCGGGCTGCAGCAGGTCCTTGTACTTCACCTCGGGGCTGGTGACCTTGTAGTTGTTGTAGGGGATGTAGATCTCCTGCTTGCCCACCAGGGTCCAGTCGTAGCGATCCGGCGCGCCGTTGTACATGTCAGTGTCATCGGCGGTGCGCAGGCCGTCGGTGGACTCGATGGGCGTGTCGTAGGCCAGGGTCGGCGCCCGCCGCACACGGCGCTGTCCGGGGTTGTAGCCCCAGGCCTGGCGTGGCTCCTTGACCTGGTCGAGCATCTCCTGCACCAGCGCGCCGTTGCCGGCCAGGCGCGCCGGGGCGGTGGTGAAGCTGAGGTAGTAGAACAGGGTGTTCTGCAGGCCCGCGTAGCTGCCCTTGGGGTCGTAGAAGCGGAACAGCGCCTCGTCCTCGGAGGTGACCAGGGAGTAGGCGCCATTGCGCTGCACGCCCGCCTCCGCCGAGCGCCGCACGATGTAGGTGCCGCGATAACGGGTGATGTGGTTCCACACCGCCTCCAGGCCGTTCTGCGGGATCGGGAACGGCACGCCGCCGTAGGCGTCGGCAAAGCCGTTGCCACCGTTGAGCAGCTTGGCGCTGGTGGCGTTGCGGCGGATGTTGTCGTAGACCCACTGCGGCGCCGAGCCGGAACGCCGGGTGGCGTAGACCGGCATCTGGAAGCTCTCCGGGTAGGCGTTGAACAGCGCCACCTGGCCCGGCGTCAGGTGCGCCTTGTACTGCTCCAGGTTGGCCTTGGTGATGGTGAACTGCGGGGTATCGCCGGCAAAGGGGTCGACATGGTGCTGGCCGGGCCCCTTGTAGCCGGCCGGGGCCTGGGTCAGCCCGCCGGTCCAGGCGGGAATGGTGCCGGCGGCATTGCCGGCCTTCTCGGCGCCGAAGGGGGTCAGCCGGCTGTCGAGCGCGGCGGCCTGGTCGGCCGTCACGGCGGCGCCGGCCTCGGAGGTGATGGTTGCCAGCACGCAGGCGGCCAGCAGCAGCGAAGGTTTGCTCAGCATGGGGGTCTCCCTGTCAGGTGACAGCCCGGCCACGGCCGGGCGCGCGGTCAGAACGAGTACTTGGCGGTGAGCGAGACGTTGTCGCGGTCGCGGGTGCTGTTGTTGCGCCCGGCGCCGTAGTACTCGGTGTACTGCAGGCCCACTTCGAAGCTGTTCAGGTAGCTGGCGTCCACGCCGATGGTGTGTGCCTTGCGCCCTTCGATGAAGTTGCCGGTGCGGTCCGAGTTGCCCTTGAAGTCGTGCTGGAACACTACGTAGGGCGAGAGCTTCACCCCGGCATAGACGTCGTTCCAGCTACCGGACAGCAGCAGCGTGTAGCCGTAGCTGTCGCGACTGATCTGGTCGCTGTCGGTGGTGCGCTCGTCCTCGTAGGCCTTGTCGGTGGCACTGGTGAACCTGCGCACCGAGCCGTCGAAGGCGGTGTACTTCAGGCTGCTGCCACGGATGTGCTGGGACGCCAGCTCGGCCACGCCGATCACCGAGTCGAAGCTCAGCGCCGGGCCGAAGTTGTAGAGGGTGGACAGGGAGGTGTTGTAGGTCTCGGCACGCTCGTAGTTGTCGAAGATCGAACTGCGGCAGAGCTGCTTGCCGGATACCTGGGCGCAGGCGGCATTGCCTGCAACGCTGGCGTCGTAGATGTTGGTCAACCCGTTGACACCCTGCCCCAGCAGGTCGCTGAGGAGGTCGTCAGTGGCGGCGATGGCGATCGGCGCGTTGGGGCGATAAGCGATCTCGCCGGACACCGAGGCATCCCCCACCGTGGTGTTGAAGCTGAAACCGTACATACGGATGTCTTCGACATAACGGCGACGGGCCTGGGCATTGCTGGCCATGTCCAGCGTTGCCAGCCCTGGGCCGGCCGGCCCGAAGCCTGCCAGGCCAGCCATGTCCACACCGTTGTAGCCGGTCAGGTCGATGGCGATCTGCGGCTCCTTGGCGTGGTAGTTGACGAAGTAGAAACCGAACTCGGTGGAGTTCAGCTCCTCAGCCATGTAGCGGAAGGCGACGCCGAACTGGCCACTGTCGTCCGCCTGCAGGTCCTTGCCGATATTGGCGACCTTGAAGGTCCCGTTCTCCGCATTGACGTAGGCATTGGGCCCGTAGGCGCCATTGCCGATGGCACCCGCCGCTACCGCCAGGGGGTGCAGGCCCATGATCGCCAGCAGGTCGGGGTTGGCCGTGGTGGTGTACGCCGTATGCCCGCCATCGGCGAACAGGTCGGTGTCGGAGAAGTAGGTGCCCACCGGGTCCAGCCGGGTTTCCTTCCACTTCCAATGGTAGAAGGCCTCCATGGACAGGTTGTCGGTCAGCCCCAGGTTGAAGCTCAGCGCCTCCATCGGCACCAGCACTTCCTTCAGCTCCGAACCCGGCAGGTGGAAGCGCGCCGCATCCACCGGGTTCACGGTGTTCACCCCACCCCGGTAGAACACCCCCTCACCCCAGTTGATGACCTGGCGTCCCACCTTGGCACCCAGGGGCATGTCGCCCACGTCCCAGTTGCCGAACACGTAGGCATCCAGCACCTCGGCCTTGCGCCCGGCCACGTGGCGGGTGTCCTGGGTGAAGCGGTCGTCATCGGGGAAGGACTGGCTGGGTCGCTCCACGCCACCGGTGGTGCCGTAGTAGTCGTTGCGCTTGTCCATGATCTGGCTGTCGTAGTACGCCGTGCCGCGCACGAAGGCGCCATAGTTGTCGTACTTCAGCGAGAGGTCGGACGTGGCCTTGTACACCTCGGAGACCAGCCCGGTATCGAAATTGCGATTGCCGTCGTCGGCGTTGATGTCGCTGATGTTGTCCTTGTCCCGCCCCTGCACCCGCCACATGGCGCCGTAGGACAGCGTGGTGTCGATGGAGCCGGTGAGCTGGTTGTCCAGCAGGCTGAACTCCACCGCCTGGGCCGAGCCCGCCACCAGCAGGGGCAGCAGCCCCCAGGCGACGCCAGCGGGCCCTGATCGATGGGGTGCGACAGGATTGCGGATGAACCTCTTCATAGCGACGTACCTCCCTTGACGGCCAAGATTTCGGGCCGGCTCTGCGTCCGGTCCTGTTGTTGTTCTTCTCTCGGCTGCGGAACGGCGTCCGGGCACATGGGCAGGCCTCGGCATCGCTCTCGCAGGTGTCCATCCTCGTCGCGGGAGTGCACGCCGGCGACGGTCACGCTGTTCTTGTTGTTGGAGCGGGGAGCGAATCTGGTACGAAAGTGCAAGTACGGTAACAAAGTATGTCCGAGCCTGCCAATACGCCAGTCATCCGCCCAACCAACAGCCGGGCAGTCGTCATTCGGGGAGGGAAATCACAGGCGCCTGGGGCGCGACGGGCCTGGCCCGTGGGGAGGGACCGCCCGGCGGAACCGGGCGGCAAAGGCGGTCAGCGGACCTCGAAACGCTTCTCGGCAAGTAGCCGGTCACCCTGGAACACCATGAAGTGCCAGGCACCGGGCACCACTTCGTGGGTCTCGGTGAACTCATAGGCCATCACGTCCTGGGGAGCGCCCGGGGCCATCTTCTGGATCACCTCGAACTTGTCGTGGCGCTGGCCGTCGGGAGTGGTCACACCCGGGGTGAGGTACAGCAGGGTCAGCGGCGTGTCGTTCTCGCGCTTGCCGACCAGGGTGTAGCGCAGGCCGAACTTGGTGCCGAGCCGGGCGGGCACCACCTCGGTCTGCTGGATGCTCTGGTCGCTGCTGGTCAGCACGCGCTCGCCGGGCTTGAAGTCCTGGTAGCGGCTCTCGAACACGCCGTATTCCACCGGCCCGTCCACCCGGACATCGGCCCAGGCCGCTCCGGACGCCAGGCCGAGGGCGATCAGTGCACTCAGTCGGGTTGCTTTCATGTCGCGCTCCTTGGTTGGGATGGCGGCAGGCTATGACACGTTCATGACCGACTGATGACAGCTTGCCGACCGCCCTCCTCCCCAGCGCCAGCCGGCGGCGACACGGGCGTGATGCCCGCGCCACCGCCCGCCCTCAGGGCATCACCGGCGGGATGTAGGCCAGGGTCCGCCCCAGCGCCCAGAGCATCACCAGCACCAGCGGCGCATGCACCAGCAGCTGCACGAAGGAGAAGCCGATCAGGTCACGCGCCTTCAGCCCCAGCACGCCCAGCAGCGGCAGCATGTAGAAGGGGTTGATCAGGTTCGGCAGCGCCTCGGCGGCGTTGTAGATCTGCACCGCCCAGCCCAGGTGGTACTGCAGGTCGTTGGCCACCTGCATCACGTAGGGCGCCTCGATGATCCACTTGCCACCGCCGGAGGGGATGAAGAAGCCCAGCACCGCCGAGTACACGCCCATCAGCAGCGCGTAGGTGTCGTGGCTGGCGATCTGCACGAAGAAGGTGGAGATGTGGTGTGCCAGGGTCTGGCCGTCGCTGCCGTTCACGGTGGTCATCAGCGCGGCGATGGAGCCGTACAGCGGGAACTGGATCAGCACCCCGGTTGTGGTCGGCACCGCCCGGGCCACGGCATCGAGGAAGCTGCGCGGGCGCCAGTGCAGCAGCGCGCCGGCCATGATGAACAGCAGGTTGTAGGTGTTGAGGCCGGAGATGGCGGTGATCGCCGGCTTGCTGGCGAACTCCTGGGCCAGCCAGCCGCCGGCCAGGGCCACCAGCAGGATGATCAGCAGCGGGCTGTGTTCCAGCCACTCCCCCGGACGGGTCGGCTTGGCCTGGCGCGGCGCGGTGAAGCTCGGGTCCACCCCGCAGGCCTTGGCGTCACGGGCATTGGCGGCGCTCGGCGCGGTCATGTAGGCCACCACCAGGGACACCACGATGAGCGCCAGCAGCATGACCCCGGATTGCCAGAGGAAGATCGTCTCGGTGAACGGAATCACCCCGGTGATTGCCAGGATCGACGGCGGCAGGCTGGCCGGGTTGGCCTGCAACTGCGCCGCCGACGACGACAGGCCCAGCGCCCACACGGCGCCCAGGCCCAGGTAGGCCGCCGCACCGGCGGCGCGGTAGTCCATCTTCAGCTCCTCCCGGCGTGCCAGGGCCCGCACCAGCAGGCCGCCGAACACCAGGGACAGGCCCCAGTTGAGCAGCGACGCGAGCATGGACACCAGCGCCACCCAGGCCACCGCCGAGCGGCCGTTCTTCGGCACCCGCGCCAGGCGGTCGATGAGTTTCGACGCCGGCCCGGAGCTGGCGACCACATAGCCGCCGATGACCACGAAGGCCATCTGCATGGTGAAGGGAATCAGGCTCCAGAACCCGTCGCCGAAAGCCTTGGCCGCCTGGCTGGCAGGCGCGCCCATGGCCAGCACGGCCAGGGTCACCAGCATCACGGCCGCGGCGGCGAAGACCCAGGAATCGGGGAACCAGCGCTCGGCCCAGGCGGAGCACCGCATGGCAAAACGGGCGGAGCGGCTTTCTTGGAGTTGCGTGACCATCGGTCTACCTCACTGTTGTTCTTGTCGGCCAGGCATGGAGGGCACCGGCACTGGATAGGGGTGGAGCGGCTCGGGGGTCTTCGCCCCCTGTTGGGCACCTCTAAAAACTACCTGCGTTGTCATCGCGGCGTTAAAAACCGGCTCAAAATGCTCATTTACACTACGTAAACTGCGCTTTTTCGCCTGTTTTTGCCTTGCGCTGACGGCCTCGCCTACGTTTCTAGAGATGCCCTGTAGGTCTGAAACGACGACACCACGCCAGGGCGTGGTACGTCCCGCCCCGCGCAGGTGCGCGGAGCGTTGCGTGAACAAGCGTGTAGCCAGGCCGACCGGGGCGTCGGCCCGGCAGGGGATCAGCGCTCGATGGCCAGGGCCACGCCCTGCCCGCCGCCGATGCACAGGGTGGCCAGGCCCTTCTTCGCATCGCGCTTGATCATCTCGTGCAGCAGGGTCACCAGCACGCGGCAGCCGGAAGCGCCGATGGGGTGGCCGAGGGCGATGGCGCCGCCGTTGACGTTGACCTTGCTCGCATCCCAGCCCAGCTCCTGGCCCACGGACAGGGCCTGGGCGGCGAAGGCTTCGTTGGCTTCGATCAGGTCCAGCTCGGCCAGGTTCCAGCCGGCTTTCTCCAGGCAGCGGCGGGTCGCGGAGACCGGGCCGATGCCCATGATCGCCGGGTCGACACCGGCGCTGGCGTAGCTGGCGATGCGCGCCAGCACCGGCAGGCCGAGGGCCTTGGCCTTGTCGGCGCTCATCAGCAGCACGGCGGCGGCGCCGTCGTTGAGGCTGGAGGCGTTGCCGGCGGTGACGCTGCCGTCCTTCTTGAAGGCCGGCTTGAGCTTGGCCAGGGACTCGGCGGTGGTGCCGGCGCGGGGCTGCTCGTCGGTGGCGAAGGCGATGGGCTCGCCCTTCTTCTGCGGGATCAGGATGGGGGTGATCTCGTCCTTGAAGCGCCCACCTTCGATGGCCGCGCAGGCCTTCTGCTGGGAGGCGGCGGCGAAGGCGTCCTGGGCTTCCCGGCTGATGCCGTACTTTTCCACCAGGTTCTCGGCGGTGATGCCCATGTGGTAGTCGTTGAAGGCGTCCCACAGGCCGTCCTGGATCATGGTGTCCACCAGCTTGGCGTGGCCCATGCGCAG
>NZ_FOJP01000043.1 GCF_900111835.1 Metapseudomonas otitidis | reverse complement strand
CTTTCGATGATCGGGGGTTTGGTATAGGTGCTTGACGATGACCTACTCTCACATGGGGAAACCCCACACTACCATCGGCGATGCATCGTTTCACTACTGAGTTCGGGATGGGATCAGGTGGTTCCAACGCTCTATGGTCGTCAAGCAATTCTTTAGGGTGATCGTCGAGACGCTCACCCGAATTCGGGTATGTGACAGTACTTTGCGGTTCAATCGAATTTTCGGTTTGTCGACTTCACCAACAACACCAGATTGTTTGGGTGTTATATGGTCAAGCCTCACGGGCAATTAGTATTGGTTAGCTCAACGCCTCACAGCGCTTACACACCCAACCTATCAACGTCGTAGTCTTCGACGGCCCTTTAGGGGATTCAAGATCCCAGTGAGATCTCATCTTGAGGCGAGTTTCCCGCTTAGATGCTTTCAGCGGTTATCTCTTCCGAACATAGCTACCCGGCAGTGCCACTGGCGTGACAACCGGAACACCAGAGGTTCGTCCACTCCGGTCCTCTCGTACTAGGAGCAGCCCCTCTCAAATCTCAAACGTCCACGGCAGATAGGGACCGAACTGTCTCACGACGTTCTAAACCCAGCTCGCGTACCACTTTAAATGGCGAACAGCCATACCCTTGGGACCGGCTTCAGCCCCAGGATGTGATGAGCCGACATCGAGGTGCCAAACACCGCCGTCGATATGAACTCTTGGGCGGTATCAGCCTGTTATCCCCGGAGTACCTTTTATCCGTTGAGCGATGGCCCTTCCATACAGAACCACCGGATCACTAAGACCTACTTTCGTACCTGCTCGACGTGTCTGTCTCGCAGTCAAGCGCGCTTTTGCCTTTATACTCTGCGACCGATTTCCGACCGGTCTGAGCGCACCTTCGTACTCCTCCGTTACTCTTTGGGAGGAGACCGCCCCAGTCAAACTGCCCACCATACACTGTCCTCGATCCGGATGACGGACCAGAGTTAGAACCTCAAGCATGCCAGGGTGGTATTTCAAGGATGGCTCCACGAGAACTGGCGTCCTCGCTTCAAAGCCTCCCACCTATCCTACACAAGCAGGCTCAAAGTCCAGTGCAAAGCTACAGTAAAGGTTCACGGGGTCTTTCCGTCTAGCCGCGGATACACTGCATCTTCACAGCGATTTCAATTTCACTGAGTCTCGGGTGGAGACAGCGCCGCCATCGTTACGCCATTCGTGCAGGTCGGAACTTACCCGACAAGGAATTTCGCTACCTTAGGACCGTTATAGTTACGGCCGCCGTTTACCGGGGCTTCGATCAAGAGCTTCGCTTGCGCTAACCCCATCAATTAACCTTCCGGCACCGGGCAGGCGTCACACCCTATACGTCCACTTTCGTGTTTGCAGAGTGCTGTGTTTTTAATAAACAGTCGCAGCGGCCTGGTATCTTCGACCGGCATGGGCTTACGGAGTAAATCCTTCACCCTCACCGGCGCACCTTCTCCCGAAGTTACGGTGCCATTTTGCCTAGTTCCTTCACCCGAGTTCTCTCAAGCGCCTTGGTATTCTCTACCCAACCACCTGTGTCGGTTTGGGGTACGGTTCCTAGTTACCTGAAGCTTAGAAGCTTTTCCTGGAAGCATGGCATCAACCACTTCGTCATCTAAAAGATAACTCGTCATCAGCTCTCGGCATTGAGCGCCCGGATTTTCCTAAGCACCCTGCCTACCACCTTAAACTTGGACAACCAACGCCAAGCTGGCCTAGCCTTCTCCGTCCCTCCATCGCAGTAACTAGAAGTACGGGAATATTAACCCGTTTCCCATCGACTACGCTTTTCAGCCTCGCCTTAGGGGCCGACTCACCCTGCGTCGATTAACGTTGCGCAGGAACCCTTGGTCTTTCGGCGTGGGTGTTTTTCACACCCATTGTCGTTACTCATGTCAGCATTCGCACTTCTGATACCTCCAGCGAGCTTCTCAACTCACCTTCACAGGCTTACAGAACGCTCCTCTACCGCGTCACTTACGTGACACCCGCAGCTTCGGTGTGTGGTTTGAGCCCCGTTACATCTTCCGCGCAGGCCGACTCGACTAGTGAGCTATTACGCTTTCTTTAAAGGATGGCTGCTTCTAAGCCAACCTCCTAGCTGTCTAAGCCTTCCCACATCGTTTCCCACTTAACCACAACTTTGGGACCTTAGCTGGCGGTCTGGGTTGTTTCCCTTTTCACGACGGACGTTAGCACCCGCCGTGTGTCTCCCACGCTCGGCACTTCCAGGTATTCGGAGTTTGCATCGGTTTGGTAAGTCGGGATGACCCCCTAGCCGAAACAGTGCTCTACCCCCTGGAGTGATACGTGAGGCGCTACCTAAATAGCTTTCGAGGAGAACCAGCTATCTCCGAGCTTGATTAGCCTTTCACTCCGATCCACAAGTCATCCGCTACCTTTTCAACGGGAGTCGGTTCGGTCCTCCAGTCAGTGTTACCTAACCTTCAACCTGCTCATGGATAGATCGCCCGGTTTCGGGTCTATACCCAGCGACTAAACGCCCTATTAAGACTCGCTTTCGCTACGCCTCCCCTATTCGGTTAAGCTCGCCACTGAATATAAGTCGCTGACCCATTATACAAAAGGTACGCAGTCACCTAACAAAGTAGGCTCCCACTGCTTGTACGCATACGGTTTCAGGTTCTATTTCACTCCCCTCTCCGGGGTTCTTTTCGCCTTTCCCTCACGGTACTGGTTCACTATCGGTCAGTCAGTAGTATTTAGCCTTGGAGGATGGTCCCCCCATGTTCAGACAAAGTTTCACGTGCTCCGTCCTACTCGATTTCACTTCCAGGACCCTTTCGCGTACGGGGCTATCACCCACTATGGCCGCACTTTCCAGAGCGTTCCGCTAAAATCCAAGAAGCTTAAGGGCTAATCCCCGTTCGCTCGCCACTACTAAGGGAATCTCGGTTGATTTCTTTTCCTCAGGGTACTTAGATGTTTCAGTTCCCCTGGTTCGCCTCTTGCACCTATGGATTCAGTACAAGATACCTAGGTTATCCTAGGTGGGTTCCCCCATTCAGAGATCTCCGGATCAAAGTCTGTTTGCCGACTCCCCGAAGCTTATCGCAGGCTACCACGTCTTTCATCGCCTCTGACTGCCAAGGCATCCACCGTATGCGCTTCTTCACTTGACCATATAACCCCAAGCAATCTGCCAGTGGTCATGGTGTGAAGACGACATTCGCCGAAAATTCGCGCTTGAACTCGCAAATTTTGCCTTGAGTTGCTGAGTGCAGTGAAACACTCAACAAGTCACTTCTATCACATACCCAAATTTTTAAAGAACGTTCTGGCGCAAAGACCAGAAATCAATACCTGAACCAGGTACTCATTTCTGAGCTTTCAGCGATTGTGTGGATGGTGGAGCCAAGGAGGATCGAACTCCTGACCTCCTGCGTGCAAAGCAGGCGCTCTCCCAGCTGAGCTATGGCCCCTTCAGACCTGCTGCGCCCTCGACAATTGGTGGGTCTGGGCAGATTCGAACTGCCGACCTCACCCTTATCAGGGGTGCGCTCTAACCAACTGAGCTACAGACCCAATCGTCACACTTTCGGGTCTAAACCCAATCGCTTTTCGCAAGTGAATCAAGCAATTCGTGTGGGAGCTTATGAAGAAGCTGATGTCTTCGATTAAGGAGGTGATCCAGCCGCAGGTTCCCCTACGGCTACCTTGTTACGACTTCACCCCAGTCATGAATCACTCCGTGGTAACCGTCCTCCTTGCGGTTAGACTAGCTACTTCTGGAGCAACCCACTCCCATGGTGTGACGGGCGGTGTGTACAAGGCCCGGGAACGTATTCACCGTGACATTCTGATTCACGATTACTAGCGATTCCGACTTCACGCAGTCGAGTTGCAGACTGCGATCCGGACTACGATCGGTTTTATGGGATTAGCTCCACCTCGCGGCTTGGCAACCCTTTGTACCGACCATTGTAGCACGTGTGTAGCCCTGGCCGTAAGGGCCATGATGACTTGACGTCATCCCCACCTTCCTCCGGTTTGTCACCGGCAGTCTCCTTAGAGTGCCCACCCGAGGTGCTGGTAACTAAGGACAAGGGTTGCGCTCGTTACGGGACTTAACCCAACATCTCACGACACGAGCTGACGACAGCCATGCAGCACCTGTGTCAGAGTTCCCGAAGGCACCAATCCATCTCTGGAAAGTTCTCTGCATGTCAAGGCCAGGTAAGGTTCTTCGCGTTGCTTCGAATTAAACCACATGCTCCACCGCTTGTGCGGGCCCCCGTCAATTCATTTGAGTTTTAACCTTGCGGCCGTACTCCCCAGGCGGTCGACTTATCGCGTTAGCTGCGCCACTAAGATCTCAAGGATCCCAACGGCTAGTCGACATCGTTTACGGCGTGGACTACCAGGGTATCTAATCCTGTTTGCTCCCCACGCTTTCGCACCTCAGTGTCAGTATCAG
>NZ_FOJP01000020.1 GCF_900111835.1 Metapseudomonas otitidis | reverse complement strand
TCTCCTGAAATAAGGGCGAAGGTGTAAACCTTATTCAGGACGGGACACCAGAAAGCAAAAAGCCCCGCAATTGCGGGGCTTTTTGTTGAGCTGGTGCCGGAAACAGGAATCGAACCTGCGACCTTCGCGTTACGAGTGCGCTGCTCTACCTACTGAGCTATTCCGGCGGCGGGGCGCAATGGTGCAGCAGACGAGGAAAAAAGTAAAACCTGCAACAACCACTCAATGCACCACACCATTTAGCTGCGTTACCAAGGAAGCAGATTCACAATAGCCACAACACTGGCAGACTCCTTGTTGATCAATACGACCATCGGTTGCGCGCCCGCCATAAGGGGTACCCATGCATCAGCCTTACTCCAGGGTTTGAGTTCAAGCTGCACACGAACCGGATCATTGAACAAAGACAACCTCTCCAGCGGCAGAGCCCTGGCCCGTATCGCGGGCGCTACCTTCTCAAGCGGACGGTAAAGTTCAGGGCGTTGCGGGATGTCACTCAGTCCCATCGCAGACTCCACCATGAGAGCTTGACGCTGCCTGGGATCCCCCGGGTTATCCGCCCCCACCCACTGCGGCCCGGCCCACGGAGCGCTGCGGTACTCAGGTGAAGCCGCATCCAACTGACGAGTATCGATATCCAGCGCCCGCACCACATCGAATCGATCAACATTGAACACCAGCCAGGCCGGCCGCCCTTCGGCCACCGCTACAACACCATAGATCAGTGCCGAAAGCTGCAGCAGCAGAATCACGGCCATATCGAAGATCAAGGTCTTCTTACCTTTCTTGTAAACCAGCAAGGTGAGCAAAGGCCCGACCACCACATCAATTGCCAGCAACATCACAAAGATGCCCGTAACTCCAACCGCCTCATGCAAAGGCGCGGGGTACCAGACCCCGAAAACCAGCCACAACATGACCAGCCCAAATGCAAAGGAGCCGCACAGATGAATCGCAAATGCCTTGAAGCGAGTGGAGCGAAAGAAAGACCCGAACATGGAGGCAATACCTGAAGAACAAGAGTCAGCGGCATTTTACAACCTCAACAACCGCCCCTTGAATTCCTGATTGCCAGTAGCATGCAGAACCAGCGCACAGTTTGAATGATGACGTTTTTTGTCAGTAATCGACCTCTTCCTACCAGGCAGTGCAATCAGAAGCGCACAGGATGGCGCCAGACAGCGCTCGCACAGTGCTAATCGCAACTTGGCATGCCCCCTGCATTACCGAACGCAGCGCAACACCTCGTTGCCTCATAAACTCGGAGATACTCAATGAAAGCAATGCAGAAAGGCTTCACCCTGATCGAACTGATGATCGTGATTGCCATCATCGGCATCCTGGCCGCTATCGCCCTGCCGGCCTATCAGGACTACACCGTCCGAGCCAAGGTTGCCGAAGGCGCAGTTGCAGCCAGCGCCCTGAAAATCGGCGTAACCGAGGCTTTCGCTGACAGCGGCCTGGCTGGTATCAAGGCTTACGCAACCGAAATCAAAGCGGACATTTCTAACATCAAGACCCAGAAAATCACTAACGTAGAGATCAGCGACGCCGGTAACATCACCCTGACGATGGGCGGCATCCCGCAACTGTCTACCAATAACACCTTGGTATACGTTCCGACAATCGGCGGTAAACCACTGGCTAACGACAACTCCGCCGGCACCGTCGAATGGAGCTGCAATACTGGCAAAATCATCTCCAAGTACCTGCCGGCCAACTGCCGCACTGCAGCAACGAAGACCCCGTAATACTAATCACTGCTGCATAAAAGAGACCGCTTAGGCGGTCTCTTTTCATATTGCCCGACATGAAACAAAGCAATCGTTCGACGCCCGACTGCACGGCTCTCCTTGCAGGTCAACCGGGTTGCTGGTTAGCGTGTCGGCTGTAACACTCCAACCCAATCAACTGCCTGGTTCTTGCCCCATGAACGAGCTCTCCACCCTGACCGGTCTGGCAAAGCAACTGGTCCTGAATAATCTCCTGGACGAGACCACGGCTCAGCAGGCTCAGCTCCAGGCCCAACGCAACAAACTCCCCCTTGTCACCTACCTGACTCAGAACAAGCTGGTGAAAGGCCGGGTGTTGGTGGAACTGATCAGCGACCAGTTCGGTATTGCCATGCTCGACCTGAGCTGCATCGACAAGGACGCGATACCTCGCGATACGGTGAGCGAAAAACTGGCACGCCAGCACCGCGTGCTGCCCCTGTTCAAGCGCGGCAACAAACTGTTCATTGCAACGTCCGACCCTTCCAATCACCAGGCCGTGACCGATGTGCAGTTCAGCACTGGCCTCAGCACCGAGGCCCTGCTGGTCGAAGACGACAAACTCGGTGATGCGATCGAGAAGTTCTTCGACAATACCGACAACGGGCTGTCGGATTTGGGCGACGTCGACCTCGATAATGTCGATATCGTAAGCGCGGATGAAGACAAACAGGACTCTGGGGCCAGCAACGACGCCGACGATGCACCGGTGGTGCGTTTCGTCAATAAGATGCTCCTGGACGCCATCAAGAGCAGCTCGTCTGACCTGCACTTTGAACCGTACGAACGCACCTACCGTGTGCGCTTTCGTACCGATGGCATCCTGCACGAAGTGGCCAGGCCACCGATACAACTGGCCCCGCGCATCTCTGCACGCCTGAAGGTCATGGCCAGTCTGGATATCTCCGAACGGCGCAAACCGCAGGACGGACGGATCAAGATGAAAATCTCCAAGACCAAGGCTATCGATTTTCGCGTCAATACCCTTCCAACTCTCTGGGGCGAGAAGATTGTAATGCGGATTCTCGACCCTACCAGCGCACAGATGGGCATCGATGCCCTTGGTTACGAAGACGATCAGAAAGAACTGTACATGAATGCCCTGAAACAGCCCCAGGGCATGATTCTGGTTACGGGCCCCACCGGCTCAGGCAAAACGGTTTCCCTTTATACAGGCCTGAACATCCTAAACACGGCGGACGTCAACATCTCCACCGCTGAAGACCCGGTTGAAATCAACCTGGAAGGTATCAACCAGGTCAATGTCAATCCCAAACAGGGCATGGACTTCTCCCAAGCCCTGCGCGCCTTCCTGCGCCAAGACCCTGACATCATCATGGTGGGTGAGATCCGCGACCTGGAAACCGCCGAAATCGCTATTAAGGCCGCGCAAACCGGCCACATGGTCATGTCCACGCTACACACCAACAGCGCGGCCGAAACGCTGACCCGCCTGCGCAACATGGGCGTGCCGGCCTTCAACATCGCCACTTCGGTCAACCTGATTATTGCCCAGCGCCTGGCTCGCAAGCTCTGCAGCGCCTGCAAGAAGCCAGTGGACGTCCCACGGGATGTGCTGCTGAAAGAAGGTTTCCCGGAAGACAAGATTGGTACCTTCAAGATTTATGGCCCGGTGGGCTGCGAGAACTGCAAAGGTGGTTACAAGGGCCGGGTTGGTATTTATGAAGTGGTTAAAAACACGCCTGCCCTACAACGCATTATCATGGAGGAAGGTAACTCCATTGAAATCGCCGAGCAGGCTCGCCGGGATGGTTTTAATGATTTGCGCATGTCAGGCCTGCTGAAGGCCATGCAGGGCGTAACCAGCCTCGAGGAAATCAACCGCGTGACCAAGGACTAATCCACCATGGCGGAAAAAGCTCTTAAAACCAGCACCTTCAGCTGGGAAGGCACAGACAGGAAAGGTGCCAAAGTCAAAGGTGAGATGGGCGGACAGAGCCCAGCGCTGGTTAAAGCCCAACTGCGCAAGCAGGGTATCAACCCAATAAAGGTACGCAAGAAGTCCGTCTCGTTGTTCAGTGCAGGAAAAGCCATCAAACCTGCGGACATCGCCCTGTTCACTCGGCAGATGGCGACCATGATGAAGGCGGGCGTGCCGTTACTCAGCTCTTTCGACATTATTGGCGAAGGGTTCGATAACCCGAACATGCGCAAGATGGTGGACGAGCTCAAGCAGGAGGTAGCGGCGGGCAACAGCTTCGCTTCCTCTCTGCGGAAAAAGCCAATCCAGTTTGACGACCTCTACTGCAACCTGGTGGAAGCCGGTGAGCAGGCAGGCGCATTGGAAACCCTGCTAGATCGCGTGGCCACCTACAAGGAAAAAACCGAGGCACTGAAAGCCAAGATAAAGAAAGCCATGACCTATCCGATTGCGGTACTGGTTGTGGCAATCATTGTTTCCGCCATTCTACTGATCAAGGTCGTACCGCAGTTCGAGGATGTCTTCAAAAGCTTTGGGGCGGAGCTACCAGTTTTTACCCAGATGGTTATTGGCCTGTCACAGGTTCTGCAAGAGTGGTGGCTTATCGTCCTGATTGGAGTAATCGGCGCCTCATTCGGCATTCGGGAGATTTACCGGCGCTCCGAGAACTTTCGCAACAAGATCGACCAGGTGCTGCTCAAGATTCCAATCGTCGGTGACATCATTTACAAATCGTCGGTTGCACGTTACGCACGTACCCTGTCCACCACTTTCGCTGCCGGGGTGCCATTGGTCGAAGCACTGGATTCAGTCGCTGGCGCTACCGGCAACGTTGTATTCCGTAAAGCGGTAAACCAGATCAAGCAGGATGTATCGACCGGTATGCAGCTCAATTTTTCCATGCGTACCACAGGCGTGTTCCCCAGCATGGCACTGCAAATGACAGCTATTGGTGAAGAGTCTGGTTCCCTCGACGATATGCTGGATAAAGTCGCGAGCTTCTATGAAACCGAGGTCGACAACATGGTCGACAACCTGACCGCACTGATGGAACCCATGATCATGGCCGTTCTTGGTGTAGTAGTAGGCGGCCTTATCGTTGCGATGTATCTGCCCATCTTCCAACTCGGTCAAGTCGTCTAAGAATGTCCTTTCTCGACTTCCTGGCCGGCAACTTGCCGGCCTTTGTTTTCTGCGTATTCCTCCTCGGTCTCTTGGTCGGCAGTTTCCTCAACGTGGTCATTTACCGTTTGCCGGTGATGATGTTCCGCGACTGGAAGATCCAGGCCCGCGAGGCTCTGGAGTTACCGCCGGAGCCGCCGGGCGAGACGTTCAACCTGGTTCTGCCGAACTCCCGCTGCCCCCATTGCCAGCACGAGATCAAGGCCTGGGAGAACATCCCGGTGGTGAGTTGGCTGGCCCTGGGCGGCAAGTGTTCGTCGTGCAAGGCCCCCATCAAGAAGCGCTACCCGCTGGTGGAACTGGCTTGTGGGCTGCTTTCCGCCTACGTCGCCTGGCACTTCGGTTTCACCTGGCAGGCGGGCGCCTTCCTGGTGCTGACCTGGGGTTTGCTGGCGATGAGCATGATCGACATCGACCACCAGCTGCTCCCTGATTCCCTGGTGCTGCCGCTGCTCTGGCTTGGGCTGATCGTCAACAGCCAGGGCCTGTTCACCGGGCTGGAGGATGCCCTCTGGGGCGCGGTGGGCGGCTACCTGAGCCTGTGGAGCGTGTACTGGGTGTTCAAGCTGGTGACCGGCAAGGAGGGCATGGGCTATGGCGACTTCAAGCTGCTGGCCATGCTCGGCGCCTGGGGTGGCTGGCAGGTGCTGCCGCTGACCATCCTGCTGTCGTCCCTGGTCGGTGCGGTACTGGGGATCATCATCCTCAAGCTGCGCGATGCCGACAGCGGCACGCCCATTCCCTTCGGCCCCTACCTGGCGATTGCCGGCTGGATCGCATTGCTCTGGGGTGATCAAATAACCGGGACCTATCTGCAGTTCGCCGGTTTCAAATGACCACACCCTGGATTCTTGGCCTCACAGGCGGCATCGGCAGCGGCAAGAGTGCCGCTGCTGCTCATTTCAACACCCTGGGCATCCACATGGTGGATGCCGATCACGCCGCCCGCTGGGTGGTGGAGCCCGGCCGCCCCGCCCTGGCTCGCATCGCCGAGCATTTCGGCGACGGCGTCCTCCTGGCCGACGGGCAGCTCGACCGCGCCGCCCTGCGCCAGCACATCTTCCAGCACCCGGAGGAACGCCGCTGGCTGGAAAACCTGCTGCATCCGCTGATCAACCAGGAGATCGCCAGCAACCTGGCGGAGGCCAAGTCCCCCTACGCCATCCTGGTTTCGCCGCTGCTCATCGAGTCCGGGCAGCACCGCATGACCCAGCGCGTGCTGGTGGTGGACGTCCCCGAAGCCCTGCAAGTGCAGCGCACCATGGCCCGTGATGGCGTCTCCGAGGAACAGGTCCAGGCCATCCTCAAGGCCCAGGCCGACCGGGACAAGCGACTGGCTGCCGCCCACGACGTGCTGCTGAATGACCGGGACCTGGCCTGGATGCACACCGAAGTCGAACGACTGCACGCCTTCTATCTGACACTGCGAGGAGGCCAGCCATGAGCCAACCCATGACCGTTGAATGCCCCACCTGCGGAGCGCCCGTCGAATGGGGCCCGCAAAGCCCCAACCGGCCCTTCTGCTCCCACCGCTGCAAGCTGATCGACCTGGGCGCCTGGGCCGCCGAAGAGCACGCCATCCCCGGTGACAACCTTGAGGACGAACTGTTCTCCGGTGACCTCCCTGACCGTCACTGATCCCATGCGCCCTCAGGGGCGCATGAAGGCGTAGTCCCGCCCGTCATCCAGGTTGTCCGCCAGGAACATCAGCTCCGCCGCCAGGTCCTCCTGTGAGCGCACGCCCTTGCTGCGCTCCACCACCGCACTCAGCAGCGCCCGCAAGGCCAGTGCCTCGTCGAAGCCCTCGCTACCGCCCTGCTCCAGCACCTGCGCCAGCGCGGCGCGCGCCCAATCGTGAACACCCATGGTTGCATCCTCGTTCGAAGTGACCGGGGGATCATCCGCGCGCGCCAGGTCGCCCGACCTTGATCGGCGTCAATCGGTGCCGATCATCGGGGCAGTGAATCCAGCGCCATTCAGCTCCTGTCGTCGTCCTTCCAGGGCGCCTGCAGGTAGCGCGTGCGGTTGAAGGTCTCCAGCCACTCGGGGCAGAACACCACCAGCGCCGTCACCGCCGTTCCGTTGATGAAGGCCTCCGGGAACATCACCAGCCACAGGTAGCCGACGAAGTCCTCCAGCCAGGGCGGCATCGGGAAGATGCCATCGATGAACAGCAGCCCCAGCCCCACCAGGGTGCAGAGCAGAGCCGCCAGCGCCGCGGGAAAGAACCCGCAGCAGAAGATGTAGACGAACAGGTTGCGCGGCTGGAAGTGCTCCACCCACTTCGCACACAGCTCCGTCACCAGCACCGGCAGCAGCACCAGCAGCGCCCCGTTGATGCCCATCGCCGCGACGTCCTGGCGCCCCAGCGCCAGCAAGCCGAGCTGTGCAACGAGACCGCCCAGCACCGCCAGGGGCCAGTCCAGCAGCAGCGTCACCGCCGTCATGCCGATGAAGTGGTAGGAGACCCCGGAGTCGAAGTCCCGCCGCACCATCCACAACAGGAACAGCGCCAGCACCGTGCCGAACAGCAGGTGCTGGCGCCGGAAGTCGCTGAACAACTCCAGCCACGGCGCGCGCATCACCGACCAGGCCAGGGCCGGGACGTAGATCGCCCAGCCCAGCCCCAGGCTGGTGTCGGACAGCAGCTCGGCGGCGATCACGGCGCCGGCGGCACCGCGTCCAGCGCCGCGCGCAGCGACTCGGCCGACGCAAAGGCCTTCTGCCCCTGCAGCACGCCGTCACGCAGGGTCAGCACCAGCACCTGGCCCTCGGGGGCCTCGTAGCGCGGCGCCACGCGGGACTCGCGGTCCAACAGCACGCGGTAGTTGTAGTCCTGCATCGCCGGCACGGCGAACAGCTTGGAAATCACCGACGGCATGCGGCTGATGTCCGCCACGAACACCGCATGGCGCTGTTCGAGGAAGTCCTTCGGCTTGCCGTCCAGAGCCGCCTTCACCAGCTTCGCCCCATCCATGTCGCGCGCCACCAGCAGCAACCCCAACTGGTTGTCCAGGCTGTAGGGTTTCTCGTACTGGTCCAGCAGGGTCCAGGGCGCCAAGCGCTCACCCTGTTCCAGCGCCTGCGCACCACCGGCCAGCAGAGCCAGCAGCAGCGCCAAAGAGAGCCGTTTCATCGTGTCACTCCGTTCGTGGAAAAAACCGCGATATCCCCGCGCCGGGACCAGTCCGCCTGGGCGGACCAGAACGCCAGCGCCTCGGGCGCGTCCCGCAGGACGAATACATGGGACTTGCCGATGCCCTCGGCCGCCAGCCCCTGCAGCACCGCATCCAGCAACCGCCGCGCCAGGCCCTGCCCGCGCAGCGGCACGTCCACCACCAGGTGCTGCAGGTAGCCGCGACGGCCGTCATGCCCGGCCATCAGCGAGGCCACCACCTGGCCCTCGCGCTCCACCAGCAGGCTGAGCCCCGGGTTTCGCGCCAGGTAGGCGCAGAACGGCGCATGAGCATCGTCCTCGCGCAGGCGCAGCCCCGGCGTACGCTGCCAGAGGGCGATCAGTTGGGCGTGGTCATCAGGGGTGACAGGGCGAAGGTGCATGGCGGGCATCCGGCAAACGCAGCAGAGTCTATACCAAGGCGCCGGCCGCCACATCGCAGCGCAATGCCACACCCGGCGGCGGCTTGCAGCCGACCGCCCTCGCCCCCTACTCTCCGGCCATGGACGAATCCGACTACCTGCGCCTGCTCACCCGCCAGGCCGAGCAGGCCAATGAATTCCTCTCCAACGCGCGCAAGTGGGAGCGCGAACGCTGGGTCTGCCAGCGCCTGCTGCAGGCGCTCAACCAGCCCTATCGGCTGGAAGACTTCAGCACCGGCGCCGAGCCCCCCGACGTGGAGTTCCGCGAGGCCAACTTCGAGGTCTTCTTCGTGCTCGACGAAGGCCGCCGCCTCAACGACGAGTGGCGCGCCGAACTGGAGCGCCGCCGCAGCGCATCCTCCCTCAGCCAATTGCTGCGCCGGGAGACGCGCCCCAAGCGCATCGCCATGAAGGAGCTGCAGGCGACGCTCGCCCCCACGCTGCGCAAGAAGGCCCACAACTACCGCGAACGCGGCCTGGACCCGGCCGAGCTCGACCTGCTCGCCTTCGTCAGCCTCAAGCGCGTGCGCCCCGACTTCAACAGCCCGTTCCCGCCGCCGACCGAATTCCTCCTGCAGGGCTGGCGCTCGCTGTCCGTGGTGGGCCCCACCTACGCCCGCGTGCTTTTCGCCCAGCCGGGTGCCCCGGAGTTCCTCCGTGCCAACCTCGGGCGGACCGTGCTCTTCGACCTTGGCATCGGCCTGTGACCGCTCACGCAAGCGCGCATTGAGCGCCGCCGGAAGGCACGTCTAGAATGCACGTCATATTTCCCCGTCGAGGCACGCCATGCCCAGCCGCCTGACACCCGACGACCAGCAGAAGGTCGAGCAGTACCTGAGCCTCCCCCAGCACCAGGTCGAACGCCAGCCGTTCAAGCCCTGGCGGCTCCTGCTCATCCTCCTGGCACTCGTCATCGGCCTGGGCCTGCTCAGCCGCCTCCTCGCGCGACTCGTCCTGTGAGCCGCGCCAAGCGCCACGAAGGCGCCCACGAAAAGAATTCTTATAGCCTTGTGAGAAATCCCCATGACCCATCGCATCGTGATCGTCGGCGGCGGCGCCGGCGGCCTGGAGCTTGCCACCCGCCTGGGTAGAACCCTCGGCAAACGCGGCCAGGCGAAGATCATCCTGGCCGACGCCAACCTCACCCACATCTGGAAACCGCTGCTGCACGAAGTCGCGGCGGGCTCGCTCAACTCCACCGAGAACGAGCTGAACTACGTCGCCCAGGCCAAATGGAACCACTTCGAGTTCCAGCTCGGCCGCATGAGCGGGCTGGACCGCAGCCGCAAGGCCATCCAGCTGGCTGCCACCCTCGACGAGGAAGGCCGCGAACTGGTGCCCGCCCGCGAAGTGGCCTACGACACCCTGGTGATCGCCGTCGGCAGCACCACCAACGACTTCGGCACCGAGGGCGCCGCCCGCCACTGCATCTTCCTCGACACCCGCGAGCAGGCCGAGCGCTTCCACCGGCAGATGCTCAGCCACTACCTGCGCGCCCACGCCCGCGACGGTGACGACGACCAGATCAGCGTCGCCATCGTCGGCGCCGGTGCCACCGGCGTCGAACTGGCCGCCGAACTGCACCACGCCGCCCACGAACTGGCGGCCTACGGCCTGGACAGCATCCAGCCGGAGAACATGCGCATCACCCTGATCGAAGCCGGCCCGCGGGTACTGCCCGCGCTGCCCGAGCGCATCAGCGCCCCGGTGCACCGCACCCTGGAAGGGCTCGGCGTGCGCGTCATGACCGGCGCTGCCGTCAAGGAAGTCACCGCCGACGGCCTGCTCACCGCCCAGGGCGAGAAGATCCCCGCCAGCCTCAAGGTCTGGGCCGCCGGCATCCGCGCCCCGGCCTTCCTCAAGGATCTCGACGGCCTGGAAAGCAACCGCATCAACCAGCTGGTGGTGACCCCCACCCTGCAGACCACCCGGGATACCGACATCTTCGCCTTCGGCGACTGCGCCGCCTGCCCCCTGGGCGACGGTAGCGAGCGCAACGTCCCGCCCCGCGCCCAGGCCGCGCACCAGCAGGCCTCCCTGCTGGTGAAATCGCTCAAGGCGCGGATCGCCGGTCAGCACACCCTGCCCGAGTACCGCTACCAGGACTACGGCTCGCTGATCTCCCTTTCCAGCTTCAGCGCCGTCGGCAACCTCATGGGCAACCTCATGGGCAGCGTGAAGCTGGAAGGCTGGCTGGCGCGGATGTTCTACATCTCCCTCTACCGCATGCACCAGATGGCCCTGTACGGCGCCTTCCGCACCTTCCTGCTGATGCTCAGCGACCGCATCGGCCGCAGCACCGACCCCCGCTTCAAGCTGCACTAGAAAGAAGCCGGCCGGGCGCTCTAGGCCCGGCCATCCGGCCCGCAAATTCAAGCGCAAGAAACGGAGTGCCAACGCCCCACTGTCCCCCGATAGTGGGCGCGTCGGCCCGTGCGCCCCGCGCAACGGCCACCCGGGGCCCAGGCATGGCCTGGCCCGGCGTGCCCCCTCATTCGCAGTACCCCGGGAGAACCCCCCGCACCCAGCCCTGAAGAACGCAGAGTCGATGACAGACAGGAGACGAAACACACATGGAGCTACGTCATCTTCGCTATTTTCTCGCCGTGGCCGAGGAACTGAACTTCACTCGCGCCGCCGCCCGCCTCCACATCGAGCAATCCCCGCTGTCCCGGGCCATCAAGGAACTGGAGTCCGAGCTCGGCATCCAGCTGTTCGAGCGCAACCCCCGGGGCGTGCAGCTCACCTGGGCCGGCAGCGTGTTCCTCGATAACGCCAAGCGCATCTTCGCCGCCCTCGAACAGGCCCGCATGGACATGCGCGGCGTCGCCCTCGGCTTTCGCGGCACCCTGCGCATCGCCGTGTCCGACGGCATCGCCCCGAACCGCCTGGCCGACCTGCTCGCCCGCTGCCGGCAGGAGGAGCCGGAACTGGGCATCCGCCTGTTCGAAGTCAGCTACGCCCAGCAGGTGAAAGGCCTGCTGGAACACCACTACGACCTCGGCTTCGCCCGCATCGACGCCGCCGGCAGCGGCCTGCAGGCCCAGCCCGTCTGGAGCGACCCGCTGGTCGCCGCCCTGCCGGCCCGCCACCCGCTGCTCTCGCACCGGCGCATCCCGCTGCAGGAGCTGGTCCGCCACCCGCTCATCCTCAGCCACAGCGAAGTCCACGAAGGGCAGTTCCAGCAGATCAGCCGGCTGCTCCGGGCCCACCTCAGCGAGGACGAAGCCGCCCGCCTCGATATCGCCGAGCAGTACATCTCCCGCGAGACCATGCAGGCCCTGGTCGCCGCCGGCTATGGCGTCGCCCTGGTGAGCGGCACCGAGCGCAGCGACCTGGCCGGCAGCGAGATCGTCACCCGCGCCCTGTCGCTGCCCGACTCCGAACTCACCACCTACCTGCTGCGCCCGGCAGGCGAACCCAGCGCCCACCTCTCGCGCTTCCTGGAACGGGTCGCGCAGACCTGCCGACGCACCGAAGAGCCCAGCCCACAAGGCCTGTTCGACAGCCTGCGGCCCCTGGCACCGCTCACCCGCCTGCGCCCCATGGGCCTGCCCCAGGCCCACGGCAGCCTGTCCGTATCATGAGTGCCGTGCTCTCGTGCCCGGTGGCGCCGGACCTCACCCCCACCGCCCTCCTCGACCGGCTCGATGCCCTGGACTGGCCCCAACTGGAAGCGCAGCTGGAGCGCCACGGCCACGCCTGCATCGAGCAGCTGCTGGACGCCGACACCTGCGCCCACCTGGCCGCGCTCTACCCGGACGCACGCACCTTCCGCTCGCGCATCGTCATGGCCCGGCACAGCTTCGGCCAGGGCGAGTACAAGTACTTCGCCTACCCCCTGCCCGCCCTGCTCACGACCCTGCGCCACCGGCTGTTCCCGCCGCTGGCGCGGATCGCCAACCGCTGGCAGGCCCGCCTCGGCCTGGAGACGCGCTACCCCGAGGCCCTGGACGCCTTCCTCATGCGCTGCCACCGGGCCGGGCAGACACGCCCCACCCCGCTGCTGCTGCGCTACGGAGCGGGCGACTACAACCGCCTGCACCAGGACCTCTACGGCGAGCACAACTTCCCGCTGCAGATCGCCATCCTGCTCTCCGAGCCCGGGCGCGACTTCACCGGCGGCGAATTCGTCCTCACCGAGCACCTGGCCGGCACCCAGCGGGCCGACGTGGTGCCCCTGCGCCAGGGCGACGCGGTGATCTTCCCGGTGGACCTGCGCCCCGTACCCGGCAAGCGCAGCGGCTTCCGCCGCGCCGCCATGCGCCACGGTGTCAGCCTGGTGCGCAGCGGCCAGCGCCACACCCTTGGGCTGATCTTCCATGACGCCACCTGAGGATCGCCCATGACCCCCGACCTCTTCGCCACCCACGCCAGCGGCCAGCGCGAAGCCATGGCCGAGCAGGCCGTGATCCTGCGCGGCTTCGCCCTGGACCAGGCCGACGAACTGCTGCGGCAGATCCTCCAGCTACAGGCCCAGGCGCCGTTCCGCCACATGCTCACCCCCGGCGGCTTCCGCATGTCCGTCGCACTGACCAACTGCGGCGCCCTGGGCTGGACCACCGACCGCCGTGGCTACCGCTACAGCCCCACCGACCCGGACAGCGGCGCCCCCTGGCCGGCCATGCCGGAACGCTTCCGCCAACTGGCCCGACAGGCGGCCGAAGCCGCCGGCTTCCCGGGCTTCGACGCCGACGCCTGCCTGCTCAACCGCTACCAGCCCGGCGCCCGCCTGAGCCTGCACCAGGACCGCAACGAACGCGGCTTCGACGCCCCCGTGGTGTCCGTCTCCCTCGGCATGAGCGCCACCTTCCTGTTCGGCGGGCAGCGCCGCAACGACCCGGTCCGGCGCTTCCTCCTGCACCACGGCGACGTGGCCGTGTGGGGTGGCCAGGACCGCCTGCGTTTTCACGGCGTGGCCCCGCTCAAAGGGCCGCCGCACCCGAGCCTGGGCGAGCAGCGCCTGAACTTCACCTTCCGCCGCGCCGGCTGACGCCGCCGTGCCAGCCACGAGAGCCCCTTCGTGCCCGACCTCACCGACATTCCCGCCGCAGCGGCCGCCCACCTCGGCGAACCGCCAGAGGCCCACGACGCGGCGGAACAGGCCAAGCGCCAGGTGCTGGATGCCTTCCAGGCCATGGTGGATGCCCGCCAGGCCTGGTGGCGCACCCACGAAACGGGGCGGACCGAACTGCACCTCGCCAGCGGCGAGGTCTACCTCTTGCAACGCCACGGCGTGGTCCGGCTGCGCTGAACCCCGCCACAAGGAACACCGTCCATGACAAGGAGAGCCACCCCATGAACCTGTTGCTGAGCGCCCTCGAGTCCCCGCTGGGCAGCCTGCTGGTGGTCACCGACACCGAACAGCGCATCCGCGCCCTCGGCTTCGGCGACTACCGCCTCGCGCTGCTGCGCAACCTGCGCCAGCGCTTCGGTGACTACCGCCTGCAGGACATCCCGCTGCCGCGCGGGATTGCCGACGCCCTGCGCGGCTACTTCCAGGGCGACCTGGGCGCCATCGACCGCCTGGTGCTGGAGCCCGACGGCACGCCCTTCCAGCGCAAGGTCTGGGACGCCCTGGGGCAGATCCCGCCCGGCAGCACCCGCAGCTACGGCGAAGTCGCCCGCCAGCTGGGGCTGAACGACCCACGCGCCGCCATCGAGGTGGGTGCCGCCAACGCCGCCAACCCCATCGCCGTGCTGATCCCCTGCCACCGCGTGGTGGCCAGCAACGGCGAGCTGCGCGGCTACGCCTGGGGTCTGGAGCGCAAGCACTGGCTACTGGAGCACGAGCGCGCCCTGCGGCCCCTTGCCGCCACGCCGCGCACCGCCAGCCTGCCGGGGTTCTGAGCATGGCGCTGACGCTGACACCGCCGGCCTTCACCGATGCCAGCCGCTTCCTCGCCGCCCAGGACGCCGACTGGGCGCGGCACATCGACGCCATCGGCCCCTGCCGGCACCAGCCCCACCCCCAGCGCGAACCCTACGAGGCCCTGGTTCGCGCCGTGGCCTACCAGCAGCTGCATGCCCGCGCGGGCGACGCCATCCTCGCCCGGCTGCTGGCGCTGTACCCCGGCGGGCGCTTCCCCACCCCGAGTGAACTGCTGGCCACCGAACCCGAGCGGCTGCGCGCCTGCGGCTTCTCCGCCCGCAAGCTGCAGACCCTGCTGGGCATCGCCCAGGCCACCGTCGACGGCCAGGTGCCCAGCCGCGACGAAGCCCTCACCCTGGATGACGACGCCCTGCTGGCGCGCCTCACGCCCCTGCATGGCGTCGGGCGCTGGACGGTGGAGATGTTCCTCATCTATACCCTTGAGCGCCGCGACATCCTCCCCGCCGACGACTTCGGCGTGCGCGAGGGCTACCGCCGCCTCAAGGGCCTGGACGAGGCCCCCAGCGCCGCCCGCATGCGCCAGCTCGGCCAGGCCTGGAGCCCCTGGCGCACCGTCGCCGCCTGGTACCTGTGGAGGATGCCGCCCACAGCGTGAATTCGATCGCAAGAACCGGAGTTCTCACCGTCACCAACCCCGTTAACCTGCAACCGTCAACAGGCCCTTTTGGATGAATGCCATGAGCAGGACCCTTCCCACCGCCCCGCGCTACCTCACGGATGACCAGCGCTGGGCCGCCGTCCAGGCACGCGACCCGGCCGCCGACGGCCAGTTCGTCTACGCCGTGCGAACCACAGGCGTGTACTGCCGCCCCAGCTCCTCCGCGCGCCTGCCCAATCGCCGCAACGTCGAGTTCTTCGACACCCCCGAGGCCGCCGAAGCCGCCGGCTACCGCGCCAGCCGCCGCCAGGCCGGCGACCGTACCGCAGCCGCCGCCCACCGCACCGCCGTGATCGCCGAGGCCTGCCGCGCCATCGAGGCCGCCGACTCGCCGCCCAACCTGCACCAGTTGGCGGAATGCGCCGGCATGAGCCCCTCGCACTTCCACCGGCTGTTCAAGACCGAGACCGGGCTCACCCCCAAGGCCTACGCCTCGGCCTACCGCGCCCAGCGCCTGCGCCGGGAACTGAGCGAACAGGGCACCACGGTGACCGACGCCATCTACGGTGCCGGCTTCAACTCCAACAGCCGCTTCTACGAAACCGCCGACCAGTTGCTGGGCATGCGCGCCAGCGACTACCGCGACGGCGGCACCGGTGCCTCCATCCACTTCGCCGTCGGCCAGTGTTCCCTCGGCTCCATCCTGGTTGCCCAGAGCCAGCGGGGCGTCTGCGCCATCCTTCTGGGCGACGACCCGGACGCCTTGGTCCGCGACCTGCAGGACCAGTTCCCCAAGGCCCAGCTGGTGGGCGGCGATGCCGACTTCGAACGCCTGGTGGCCCAGGTGGTGGGCTTCGTCGAAGCCCCGTCCCTGGGGCTCGACCTGCCGCTGGACGTGCGCGGCACCGCCTTCCAGCAACGGGTCTGGCAGGCCCTGCGGGAAATCCCGCCGGGGGCCACCGCCAGCTACACCGAGATCGCCGAACGCATCGGCGCGCCCAAGGCCGTACGGGCCGTGGCCCAGGCCTGTGGCGCCAACCACATTGCCGTGGCCATCCCCTGCCACCGCGTGGTGCGGCGCAACGGCGACCTCTCCGGCTACCGCTGGGGCGTCGAGCGCAAGCGCGAACTGCTGCAACGTGAAAGCCAGCCCAGCCACCCGACGAGCACAGCGCCATGCCTGAAACAGCCTGCGCTCTGAACCTGCCCGAAGACTGGGCCGCCATCGCCCAGGCCCTGGACGAACACGGCCACGCGCCCCTGCCCGGCCTGCTCGACCCCGAGGCCGCGCGGCGGCTGGGGGAGCGCCTGGCCCAGGGCCCACGGGAGCGCCTGGAAACCCTCGGCATGGGCCAGGGCGAAGGCGTGCGCGCCGGCCTGCCCCACGGCCACTGGGACAGCCTCCACGCCCCGCTCGCCGCCATCGCCAACCGCTGGTGCCAGGCGTTCGGCCAGCCCGAACAGCACGCCACCCACGGCCAGGTGCACTGCGCCCACCTGACCCGCCTCGGCCCTGAGGACTTCATGACCCTGCACCCGGGCGACGACGACCCGGCGCTGCTGCCGGTGCGGCTGCTGGTGCTGCTCTCCGACCCGCAGGACTTCAGCGGCGGCGAACTGGTGCTCACCGAGCAGCGGCCGCGCATGCAGTCGCGGCCCTGGGTGGTACCCCTGGCCCGTGGCGACGGCGTGCTGCTGTGCAACCAGCGCCGCCCCGTGCGCAACAACCAGGGGCAGCTCTATGGCGCCCAGCTGCGCCACGGCATCGGCCTGGTGCGCAGCGGCGTGCGGGTCGGCCTGGAAGTGAGCTTCCAGGGCCGTCATGACGGCTGAAACGGGCGAACCCAAGGCCTGGCGCCTGATCGGCGCCGACGGCCGCCCCTGTCTCAGCCCGGTTCCCGGCACCCTCGGCGGACACCGCCGCAACCGCCTCTACGGCCGCCTGGATTGCCGCAGCGCCCTGCAGGCCCTGGCGCGCGGCGGTTACGTGGCGCAGCGGGTGTTCTTCCTCGACGAAGCCACCGCCTTGAGCGCCGGCTACAGGCCCTGCGCCGTGTGCATGCCCGAGCGGTACCGGGCGTGGAAAGCCGGCGAGCTGTCGCCTCCCCCGTAGGGTGAGCTTCAGTTCGTAGCCCGGGCTTCAGCCCGGGGAGCACAGGCACAGAACCCGGACTGAAGTCCGGGCTACGGAGCCGGCCTGAACAGCCGTTCGCGAGCAGAGCTCGCTCCTACAAGGATGCGCAGGCGGGCGGGGCCTCCCCCGTAGGGTGGGCTTCAGCCCACCAATGGCCACCGCTCGTAGCCCGGGCTTCAGCCCGGGGAGCACGGGCGCAGAACCCGGACTGAAGTCCGGGCTACGGAGCCCGCCTGAACAGCCGTTCGCGAGCAGCGCTCGCTCCTACAGGGGGGGTGGCGTACCCCCCTAGGGTGGGCTTCAGCCCACCAATGGCCACCGTTCGTAGCCCGGGCTTCAGCCCGGGGGGCACAGACACAGAACCCGGACTGAAGTCCGGGCTACGGAGGCAGCCTGGGCGGCGGTTCGCGAGAAGAGCTCGCTCCTACACAAACCACAAACGCGCGGGCTCAGGGCGTCGGGGTGGGTGCCAGGGCCTGGGGCGTGGCGGCTTCGGCGGTGCGGCTGCGTTCGGCGATGCGCTTGCCCAGGGCGATCATCGGTCGCTCCACGGTGCGGTGGATCAGCTCGGTGGCGCCGAACACCAGCACCAGCATCAGCGCCGTGTACTGCGGCCAGAGCACGTCGGTGATGGCGATGCCTTCGCTGCGGGTGTAGCGGTGCATCAGCTCCAGGGTCAGAAAGAACATCGGGATGTGCACCAGATACAGGGTGTAGGAGCGCTTGCCCAGGTAGTCCAGCAGCACCTGCAGCGGCTGCGGGAACACCAGCAGGCCGCCCTCGCACGCCGCCATGAACACCAGCGCCAGGGACAGTGCACAGACCACCGGCACCGCCAGCACGTTGCCGAAGCCGATGGCGGTGACGCTGGCCAGCACCAGCGCCAGCACCGTGGCCAGCAGCGCGCCGGCGTAGCGATGGCGGCCGGACCGCACGCGCAGGGCGGCGAACCAGGGCTGGGTGCTGGCCAGGTACAGCAGGCAGCCATAGATCAGCCCGTCGCAACGGGTCTGGGTGAAGAAGAACACCTTCATCGGATCGGACAGGCTGAAGGGCCGCAGCACCAGGCTCACCAGCAGCAGTGTGCCCACCAGCGCCAGCACCCGCGCGCGGGTGCTCTTCAGCAGGATCAGGAACAGCGGGTAGAACAGGTAGAACTGCTCCTCCACCGACAGGCTCCAGTACGGCGCCAGCGGCACCCCGCCGGCGATCTTGTTGTCCGGCAGCCAGAAGTTGAACGTGTAGGTGAAGATGCCCAGCGCCGCCTGGGCGTTGTACACCGGCGGGGCGAAGTACTGGCCCTGGTTGAGGAACAGGCTGCAGGCCATCACCAGCGTCACCACCACCCAGGCCACCGGCAGGATGCGGAACACCCGGCGCACGTAGAACGCCTTGATGCAGGCCGCCCGCTGCACGCCGCTGCGCAGCCCGTCCAGTTGCTCCAGCAGGGTGCGCGAGATGATGTAGCCGGAGATGACGAAGAACAGGTCGACCCCGCCCCAGGCATTGCCGAACAGGTCCGCCACCGACTCGGGCCTGGGGTAATGCATGGTGAAGGTCCAGGGGTAGAACACCTGGTACAGGTGGACGTAGAAGGTCAGCAGCACGGCGATGGCGCGCAGCCGGTCGAGTTCGAGGTTCCTCGACGGGCCACCCTCGCCGGCAAGGCCGGCGGCGGGCACTTCGGTCTTCATGTTCATGGGTCTACCCCCGGAGGTGGCTGGCGGTCAGAGCTTGGTGCCACCGTCGACGCTGAGGATGTCGCCGGTGATCCAGCGCGAGGCGTCGGAGGCCAGGAACAGCGCGACATCGGCAATGTCCTCGGGCTGTGCGATGCGCTTCAGGGCCTGGATGCCGAGCACGAAGTCCCGCCCCTCGTCGCTGCGCACGAAGCTGGACATCTCGGTGTCCACCACGCCCGGGGCCAGCCCGTTGACGCGAATGCCGCGCCCGCCGAGGGCCTGGGCGAAGTGCAGCACCAGCGTGTCCAGGGCGCCCTTGGTGGCGGCGTAGGCGGGGATCTCGCCCACCGCCGAGCGCGCCCCGAGGGACGACACCATCACCACGCTGCTGCCCTCCCCCATCAGCGGCAGCAGTTGCTGCACGAGGAAGAACGGCGCCCGCACGTTGACCGCGAACAGCCGGTCGAAGTCCTCCACGCGGGTGTCCTCCAGGCGGGCCGTCTGGGCGATGCCGGCGCAGGCCACCAGCACGTCGAGCCGGCGTACCCGCTCGCCCACCTCGGCGGCGAGGATGCGCGGCCCGTCGACGCTGGCCAGGTCCGCCACCAGCACGTCGGCGCGGCCGCCCCGGTCGCGGATCTCGGCGGCCACGGCGCGGGCCTCCTCCACGCCCCGGTTGCAGTGCACCAGCACATGGGCGCCGGCGGCCCCCAGGGCCAGGGCGGTGGCCTTGCCGATGCCACGGGAGGCCCCGGTGACCAGGGCGTTCTTGGAAAGCAGGGAATGCTGCATGGTGGATCTCCTGGGTTCAGTTCAGGGAGCGGCGCTCCGCTGGATGGGGTGAGGGTTCAGGCGGTTTCAGCGAGGCGCTGGCCAAGGCGCTGCTCGGCCACCAGCACACGCGCCGCCAGTTGCGCCACGGTGAGCACCGAGGCGTGGATGTTCACCGCCGGCATTTCGGGGATCACCGAGGCATCCACCACCCGCAGGCCGGACAGGCCCCAGACCCGGAAGCGCCCGTCCACCACGCTGCTGCGCGGGTCGCGCCCGGCGCTGCAGGTGCCGGTGTAGTGCAGGCCGGGCCCGCCGTTGCGGGCGATGAAGGCGAGCTTCTGCGCCGGGGTGTCCAGCGGGTCGCTGGGGTAGAGCCCGCCGAAGTAGTCGGTGACCCCGGCGCCGATGGCCAGGCCACGGTCCAGGGCGGCGAGCATGATGTCGCGGTCGATGGCCTCGCCCAGGTAGTTAGGGTCGATCAGCAGGGACTGGCGCGGGTCGGTGCCGGCCAGGCGCACCCGCCCCCGGCTGCGCGGCTTGGCCAGGAAGGGGATGACGGTGTAGGAGCTGCCGCTGGGCAGAGGCACCGGGCCGAAGGGGTACTGCATGCCGGCCACCTGGATGTCCGGCGCCTGCTGGCCACTGCCGTGGTGGTAGTAGCTCATGGTCGCCACACCGTTGGAGACCTGCGGGGGAATGGCCAGGCGCGAACGGTACTGCAGGCTGAGCAGCAGGTGGTCCTGCAGGTTCTGCCCCACGGCCGGCAGGTGCAGCCGCACCGGGATGCCCTGTTCGCGCAGGGTCTGCTGCGGGCCGATGCCGGAGAGCATGAGCAGCTTGGGCGACTCGCAGGTGCCGGCGCAGAGGATCGTTTCGCGGCGCGCGCGGATCGACACCAGGCGGTTGTCCACCAGCACCCGCACGCCCTCGCAGTGCGAGCCCCGGAGGATCAGGTTGGTGATCAGCGCCTCGCTCAGCACGCTGAGGTTGGGCCGGGCCAGTGCCGGCACCAGGAAGGCCTGGGCCGGCCCCACCCGGTAGCCGTCGGCGGTGGCGTTGACCTCGGTGATGCCGGCGCCTTCCAGCGGTAGCCCGTCGTTGAGGGTCTGCACGCCGAGCCCGGTGGTGCTGCTGGCCGCCAGGTAGGCGGCGGTCAGCGGGTGCTCCCCGGCGAAGCGCCCGAGGCGGATGCGCGGTGCGCCCTGGCCGGCGGGGCTGCCCACGGGCTGCGCCATGTCCAGGTAGGCCCGGTGCAGCGCCTCCACCGTCCAGGGGGCGCCGACCAGCTGCTGCCAGCGCTGCAGGTCGCGGGGGTCGCCGCGCAACCAGATCATCGCGTTGATGCTGCCGGAACCGCCGACGACGCGCCCGGCCGCCAGGCTCTGGGCACGCTGGTCCAGCTGCGGCTGCGGGGTGCTGGTGCGGGCCCAGTCGGTGTCGCTGCCGAGGTTCTGCAGCCACAGCGCGACTTCGCGCACCTTGGGTTGGTCGATGCGGTGGCTGCCGGCCTCCAGCAGCAGCACCGAGGCGCCGGTGGCGGAGAGCCGGTCGGCCAGCAGGCAACCGGCGGACCCGGCGCCGACGATGATGTAGTCGTAGTCCCGGCGGTGGCTGGGGCGGCCTTGTCCAGCGGCGGCCAGGGCGGCGGCAGGCAGCAGCCCCATGCCGGCGGCACCGGCCCCCAGGGCCAGCAGGCGGGTGAGGAAGTCCCGCCGCCCGGAGGCGCCGAAACCGGCCGTCGCTTCGCCCTCGCCCGCAACGCCGGGCATGTCGTTGTGCGTCTTCATGTCGATGCGGATTCCATTCGCGGTGGGGACGGGCGCCGCGATGGCGGCGCCCGGGTCGGCCGAGGCCTCAGGTGCGGGTGATGGTCACGCCGCCTTCCACGAACAGCGTGGTGCCGGTGACGAAGCTGGAGGCATCGGAGGCGAGGTACAGCGCCGATTGGGCGATCTCTTCCGGGCGGGCCATGCGCTTGAGGGCGTGGATGCTCTCGACGAAGGCCTTCTGCTCCGCCGTGGAGGCGGCGGCGCGGCCCATCTCGGTGTCGGTGCCGCCGGGCAGCAGCACGTTGACCCGCAACCCCTGGGCGCCGTATTCGGCGGCCAGGGTGCGGGTCAGGCCCACCAGGCCGGCCTTGCTGGCGGCGTAGGCGGCCATGCCGGGGAAGCCGACGCTGTGGCCGACGAAGGAGGAGGTGAAGATCAGCGAGCTGCCGGTACGCTTGAGCAGTTCGGGGATCTGGTGGCGGGCGCTGAGGAAGGCGCTGGTGAGGTTGGTGTCGAGGGTGTCGTGCCAGCCCTCCAGGCTGATGTCGGTCACGCTGCCCAGGGCGCCCATGCTGCCGGCGTTGTTGAAGGCGATGTCCAGACCGCCGAACTGGCCCACGGCCAGGGCCACGGCCTCGCGGGCGCAGGCTTCTTCCTTGACGTCGCCCACCAGGGCCAGGGCCTTGCCGCCCAGGGCGTGGATCTCGCCCAGCAGGCGGTCCAGGCAGTCGGCACGGCGGGCCACGGCCACCACCTTGGCGCCTTGGGCCGCGAAGAGCTTGGCGGTTTCATAGCCGATGCCGGAGCTGGCACCGGTGACGATCGCGGTCTTGTTCGCCAGAGTTTTCATGCGTTCACCTTTTCTTCCATGTCGTGTTGAGGGATCAGTTCCGTTTGCCGGACTCGAAGAGCCGGATCAGTCCGTCCAGGTTCTTGCCGAAGGGCGGCTCGCCCTCCTCCACCGTCTCGGCGTACTGCCAGAAGTCGGTGCTGAACATCATTCCGTAGTCGCGTGCTTCGCTGACGGCCTTGAGCTGGACGATGGGGTTGTTGCGGGCACCGCGCACGCCGGGAAGGATCGGCCGGGCGATGGATTCGAAGTAGTCCTTGAGGGTCACTTCGGGGGTGTCGGGGGTCCACACCAGCCACATCATCACGGTCTTGTCGGTGATGTTGACGAAGCCGTGGATGTGGTTGCGCCGGCCGAACACCATGGCGCCCTTCTTCATCGGGATCATGCGGATGGTGTCGCGCCCGGACACGTCCGGCGGGTTGTCCAGGTCGGTGTAGGTGCGGGTGCCCATGAACATCACCACGCCGCCGTCGGGGGCGTAGAACCACTCGTCGGTGCGGGTGTGCACATGCAGCGGCGGGCCGGAGCCCGGGGGGATCTCCACCTTGGCCATGAGGTAGCGGCCACGGGTGGTCTCGCCGGTCTTCACGAAGCGGATGGAGGCCCCTTCGGGCTCGCCGTTGACCACCTGCGGGTTGGGGTCGTCCTCGATCAGGGCGAAGGCCGCCGCGTTCTCCTGGGCGTCGTCCGCGTACTCGGATTCCAGCCCGCTCGCCTCAAGGGCCGGTTCCCGGATTCGTTCACTTGCCAATGCACTCATGTCGCCTCCTTGATGCCATCAGGTTGTCGATCAGCCCACTGCACTGAATACGCAGCCCAGCACCGGGCCGGGGGCCTGGATGCCCGCCACGCCCTGCCCGACGAGGCGGTCCAGCAACGCGCCGGCATCCTCCGGCAGGGCGTCGCCGCGCCAGCCGATGTGCTGGTCGGGCCGGACCAGCAGCAGCTGCACTGCGTAGAAGGTGAAGGCGGTGGCCGGCAGGTCGACCACCTCCAGGGGAATGCCTCGGGCCCGTGCCGCTTCCACCAGGCGCGTGGCCTCGGGGGCCTGCGGACCGTTGCGCAGGAGGGTGAAGCCGACGCCCAGCCGGTCGAACACCGAGCACCGGCCGGTGCTGCCATCGGCGATCCACAGGTGCGGCAGGCGCCCGCCCGGCAAGGTGCTGGGGCGGTAGAGCAGCGGGTCGTCCTCGGGGGGCGTGCCGTCGTCCGGCCAGAGGATCGGCGAGCCGTCGTAGCGGGCGCCCAGCTCGACGCCGAGGGAGGCGAACTGCCCGCGGAACTGCTGCAGCGCCTCGCCCAGGCGCGCCCGCGCCTGCTGGCCGGCGGGCCCCGGGTCCTCGACCTCGGCGGGCACGTCCACCTGGCCGACGCGCTGGGTAAGGCGGCGGGCGGCGTGGGTGTTGCGCAGGGTGACCGGGCGGCGCTCCAGCTCGTAGGTGGCCAGGAGCCCGTCGCCGGCCCAGCCCTGCACGGCGGCGGCGAGCTTCCAGGCGAGGTTGGCGGCGCCGTCGATGCCGGTGTTCATGCCGAAACCGCCGGTGGGCGAGAACAGGTGGGTGGCGTCGCCGGCCAGCAGCACCCGGCGATCGGCGAAGCGCTCGACCACCAGGGCCAGGCCGCCGTGCCAGACGGCATGGGCCAGCACGCTGACCTCGACGGGCTCGCCGATGCCCCGCTGTATGGAGCGGATCACCGCGTCGTCCTGGGGCATCTCGTCGTGGCTGCGGGCCTGGGTCATGAGCAGGAACTCGTCGGCGCCGTCCAGGCTGATCAGCAGCATGCGCCCTTCCGGGGCGACGACGTTGTACATCCAGGCCTTGCGGTCCGGCAGCAGGCGCCGGTGCAGGTCGGGGATGCGCACGTGGCTGGAGAACATGCGCCCGCTGAGGAAGCCGCCGGTGCTGCCGTCCGGGCCGAGGTAGCCGATGCCCAGGCGACGGCGGACGAAGCTGTGGCCGCCGTCGCAGCCCACCAGGTAGTCGGCGCGCCAGTGCTCGTCGGCAGCCTGCCCGGCGCTGTCGACGGCATGCAGGCTGACGCCGTCGGCGTCCTGCTGGAAGTCGTCGACCCGCCAGCCGAAACGCAGCTGGATGCCGGGGCGGGTGCGCAGGTGGTCCAGCAGGAAGCGCTCGACATACATCTGGTTGGCCCGCAGCAGGGGCTCGGGCACCTGGTCGGTGTCCGGCGCCTGGCGGGCCGCCTGCAGGCGCTCGCGCTCGGCGGGCATGTCCAGGCGCGCCAGCTCCCAGCCGTTGAGCCGGGTGAAGTAGGCGACGTCCCGGGGGTGGTCGGCGGGCAGGCCGAGCCGGCGGATGCCGTCGGACAATCCGAGCCGCCGGTAGTGCTCCATGGTGCGGGCGTTGTGGGTGTTGCCCTTGGGGTGCCAGCGGGTGGTGCGCTCGCTGTTGAACAGCACCACCGGCACGCCGTGACGGTCCAGGAACAGGGCGAGCATCATCCCCACCGGGCCGCCACCGACGATGGCCACCGGGGCCTTGAGGGTGTCGTGCATGGCGATCGCTCCCGTGGGCTCAGGCCCCGGCCGGTGCGTGGGCACCCGGCAGGAGCTGGAGGATGTCGTAGCGCGGCGCGCCGTCGCCCTGGCCGCTGACCGAGGCGATCACCCGCGAGGCGTAGCCGTGCTCGCGCAGCAGGGCCTCCAGGGCCTGGCCGTCGCCCTGGCTGCTGAAGCCCATCAGCAGCATGCCGCCGAGGGCGAGGTGGCGCGGGGCTTCGTCGAGGAAGCGCCGGTGCGCGGCGTACCCCGGGTCGCAGAAGGCCAGCATGATGGCGGCGTCGAACACGTGGTCGGCTTCGACGAAGACGAAGTTGGAGTTCCAGAAGATGACGTCGAAGCGCTCGCCCTCCTCCAGCACGTCGAACAGGTCGCCCTGGCGGATGGACATGCGCGCGGCGACGCCATGCCGGTTGGCGTTGGCGCGGGTGTTGGCGACGGCATCGGCGCTGATGTCGCTGGCCACCACCACGGCGCAGCCTTCGAGGGCGGCGGTGACGGCGGTGACGCCGGCCCCGCAGCCGATCTCCAGGAAGCGCCCACCCCGGGGATAGGGCAGGTGGCGGGTGAAGATGCCGGTGGACTGGAAGTGGGTGGGCGGGAATACGCCGTCCTGGACGATGAAGCGGCGCCCCATGCATTCGTATTCGTCCTGCTGGTCGGCCTGGGCGGCGGCGAGCCGCTGGCGCACCGAGGCGAGGGCGTCGGGTTGGAAGGTGGCCTGGGTCATGGTTCGGTCCTTGTTCGTGGGCGCGCTCAGCGCTCGGTTCCGGTGGAGGCCAGCGGGCGTTCGGATTCCCCGGCCTGGCGCTGCAGGTGCAGCAGGGCCTGTTCGTGCTGGCCGGCCAGCAGGGTCTCGGCCAGGCCGCGCAGGCGGCGCTTGAGGACCTTGCCGGTGGCGCCGACGGGGAGGAACGCGAGGTCGCTGGCCACGGCCACGGCCAGTTCGCCGTTCGCCAGGGTCACGCCCCGGCGCGCGGCGGCCTGGTGCAGGGCGGGCAGGACGCGGGCGGCCAGGGTGGCGGCCTGGTCCAGCGCCTGCCGTTCGGGCAGGACGATGGCGAGCACGCGGGTGCCCTCGGCATGTGCGGGGTCGACGCCGACCACGGTGACGTCGCAGACGCCTTCCACCTGCTGCGCGGCCTCTTCCAGCTGCAGGGTGTAGAGGGCACCGCCGGTGGCTTCGATGACGTCCACGGCGCGGTCGATCTGGAAGAACTCGCCGTCGCGGCAGTAGGCGACATCGCCGGTGAGGAAGTAGCCGCCGCGCCAGGCTTCGACGGTCTTCTGCGGCTGCTTCCAGTAGCCGGAGGTGACGGTGGGCGAGCGCACGGCCAGCAGGCCGACTTCGCCGGGCTTCACCTCTTCGCCGCTGCGGGGGTCGAGGACCTTGGCCACGGCGATGTCCACCGGGCGGCCGATGGAGCGCTGGTCGGCCAGGGATTCGCGGGTGGATTCGCTGCGGAACAGGGCCATGCCCAGTTCGGAGCTGCCGAAGGCGTCGATGAAGCGCGACTGCGGGGCGCCGTCGAGGATGGCGCGCACGTGGCTCTGGTGGGAGGCGTCGCCCATGGCGAACCAGCGGCGCACGCCGGGGAATTCGCCGGGGTGGATGCCGCCGTCCACCAGCAGCACGTAGCTGCGCGGGAAGGCGACCACGGTGGTGGGCTGGAAGTAGCGGATGGCTTCGCGCAGGGCCTGGCCGTCCTGGGTGCCCAGCACGTAGGTGGGGATGCCATGGAGGATGGCCGTCTCCAGGTGGCTGATGGCCGCCGAGTGGGACTGCGGCAGGGCGGTCAGCAGGCGCTCGTCGGGACCTTCGGCGAAGCGGCCGATGCGGGCGCGCTTGCCCATGAAGAACTGCCGGTGCTCGAAGCGCACGGCCTTGGGCAGGCCGGTGGTGCCGGAGGTGTGGCTGAGCATGACCAGGGTCGAGTCCTCGGGCTCCAGCGGCCACCAGGCGGGCAGCTGCGGGTCCGGGTCGAGGCGCGACAGGCTGACGTCGAGCACGGCCTGGGGCGCCTGGTTGCGCCACTGGCGGACGAAGGCGCTGGTGGCCAGGGTGGCGCTGTCGGTGACCAGGCGCTCGAAGCCGTTCTCGGCCATGTAGGCGAGGCCGAACTCGGCGGGCATGGCCGGGTTCATCAGGGAGATGGCGGCGCCGAGGCTGGTGAGGGCGAGGTAGTGGAGCATGGGCATGAGCCCGTCCTCGACGCTGACGGCCACTACGTCACCGGGCTTGACGCCCTGTTGCAGGTACCAGTCGGCCAGGGCCATGCGGTGGCGCTGCAGGTCGTTGAGGCCGAGGGCGCTGACCGGGGCGCCCTGCAGGAGGTGCAGCGGCCGGTCGAGGAACAGGAACGGCTGGTCGGCAGTGGTGCTCAGGGCCAGGCAGCGGTCGAGGAAGTTGGCACTGCCGAGGCTGGCGTCGGCGCGCAGGGCCTGGAGGGCGTCGGGGCTGGTGAGGGTGCCCTGGGCCTGGCCGGTGCCGCTGCCCTGCCCGACCAGTTCGGCGAGCATGTTCATGCGCAGGTGGACCATCTCTTCGCCGATGGCGATGACCCGGCTGCGCAGGTAGGGCCGCTCGCCGAGCATGCGGTCGATGATGTCGCGCATGACGATGGCGTGCTGCTCGTCCTCTTCGATGTGCAGGACGAAGAAGTGCTCGGCCTCGGCCGGGGCGTTGTGGCTGCGCAGGGCGTCGAGCACCGGGCCGTAGATCAGCGGGACGATGGCTTCGGCGCCGAGGCAGAGTGCGGCCAGGCCGTCCAGCGGGTCGCTGCTGCGGCAGTGGCGGAACATGGCGTCGATGAGCTGGCGGGTGCCGTCCAGCAGCGGGCGGCTGCGCGGGGCAGCGGCCATCAGGTCCATGGAGCGGCGGTACAGCTCGGCGTGGGAGATGTCGACGCTGTCGCCGCCGGAGAGCTCTTCGGTGAGGTTGTGGGACAGGGCCTTGAACTCGCCCTGGTCGGCCAGGCTGCCCATGAGGGCACACAGGTAGCGGGTGAAGTACTGGGAGTAGTAGTGGTGCTGGATGAGGAAGTGGCGCAGTTGGTCGAGGCTCACCGCGCCGTTGCGGCAGGCCACGAGGAAGGGGTTGGCCCTGAGCTGGCCGAGCAGGCCCTCGGGGAAGAGGTCCGTCCAGAGGGGGGACAGCACGTAGTCGTTGCGGCCGTCGGCGCGCATGTCGAGGTGTTCCATTGACCTTCTCCTGGACGGCCGCGGGGCGGCCGTCGGTTGAGTTCCATTCACACGGCGCGGCTGAGGTATTCCGTTTCGCCCCGGATGCAGTCCGCCAGGCGGCGCAGCAGGTCGAGGGGGCGGGGATGCTGGAAGACGTTGCGACCGACGCAGAGCCCGGCGGCGCCACTGGCGAGCATGGCGCGGGTCATCGCCAGCAGCCGTTCGTCTTCGGTGCGCTCGCCGCCGGCGAAGAAGATGCGGATGTCGCGGCAGTGGGTCTCCACCAGTTCGGTGCACTCGACGCTGGTTTCCGGCAAGGCCAGCTTGACGGCGTCGGAGCCGAGTTCGGCGACCACCCGCACCAGGTGGCTGAGGCGCCGCTGGCGCTCCTGGGCGGTGAGCCCGCGCACCTTGTCGTAGAGCATGGTGAGGATGGGCAGGCCGGCGGCGTGGGCGGCGTCGGTCATGGCGCCGAGCTGGGCGACGTTGTGCTGGAAGTTGTCCTCGGTGAAGTTGACCTGCAGGGACACCGCGTCCGCCCCCAGCTCCAACGCGGCGTCGACGCTGGCGACGGGGATCTTGGTGTCGGGCTCGGGGGCGATGCTGGCCATGCCGTTGAGGTGGAGGATGATGCCGGTGGCCGGGTGCAGCATGTCCCGCAGGATGAGCCGCTCGATCAGGCCCTTGTGGGCAATGATGGCGCTGATGTGGTCGCTGCCGATCCACTTCTCGAAGTCGGCGGTCTGGGTCATGCCGGCAATCGGTCCGAGGGTCAGGCCGTGGTCGATGGGGACGATCAGGCCGCGGCGCGAGGCCGGGAACAACAGCCGCCGTTCTCGGAGAACTCTGCTGATGTAGCTCATGGCGCCCTCTATTTCTCGATGATCGATTCGTTGATCTTGATGCCGACGTGGCGCCCGGGCTCGGTGACGTAGCCGAGGACCTTGTCGCCGGGCTTGAGCTCGGAAATGTTCAGGGGCTTGGCGGCGTCGGAGAAGATGCGCACGTGCCAGTCGTCCTGCATGAGGACGTTGACCCGCTCCTTGCCGGGGAACTCCACTTCGATCAGGCGCAGCGGGCGCTGCTCGATCTTCATGCGGCCGACGGCGGCGCGGCGGACCCTGCCCTTGGAGTTGACGATCATGATCGGCGAGCCGGCCTTCAGCTCACTCATGTAGTCGGTGCGGTTGTCGGTGTTGAACACGTAGGAGTGCACGGCGCCGGCGTTGACGCGGAACGGCCGCAGTTCCATGTAGGGCAGGAAGTAGACCTCGGGGCAGCAGAGCACGCCGCCTTGGGAGGTGCTGCCGACCAGCATGCCTTCGTCGGGCTCGAACAGGGTGGCGGCGTCGATGCAGGCACGGTAGCCCATGCCGACGGGGCGGCTGTCGATGACGGTGCCGACCTGGATGTTGAGGTTGGCGTAGCTCTGCGCCTGGGACATGCGGGCGAGGAATTCGCTCATCACGCCGTGGTCGCGGGGGGAGAAGATCACCCCTTCGGCGCCGTATTCCATCACGCCGTAGGAGACGATGGCGTCGTCGACGTCGGTGGGCGCCTTGATCTCCTTCATCAGCACGGTGGAGGTTGGCTGCAGCGAGGCGATCACCAGCTCCAGGGGGATGTTGGTGGGGTCGCGGAAGAGGATCCACAGGTAGTTGAAACGCAACCCCTGGTCGATGGCGCCGAGCAGGCTGTCGCGGTCGTCCACGTAGCTGGTGAAGCAGGTGAGCAGGCCGTCCTGGCCCAGTTCGGCCAGGGCTTCGGCGTCGTTCAGGGCGACGGAGCGGTTGCGGGCGGCGGCGCCCTTCTTGAAGGCTTCGAAGTCCGCGCCCTCGCGGAAGGCCTTGAGCTCGGCGGCGTTGCGCAGGCGCAGCACCACATGCATGCGCGCCGGCACGGCGGGGAGCAGTTCGGCGAGGTTGTCCATATAGAGGACGATGCCGGTGTAGAGCGAGTTGATGACGCGGACGAAGATGCCGTCGTCGGGGCGCTTGCTGGCCAGCTGGGCGCTGTCGAACCAGACCAGCTGGCTGTCGTTGGCGGTGCGCTTGGATTCTCCGGCCTTGCGGATGTTGGCGAGCCTGACCGAGCTCCGCCTGGAAATGGTTTCTGGCGTTTCGAAGTCCTGCGGGACAGCTACTTCCTTGGCGATCTGGACGTCCTTGCCCTTCACCCCGGCGCTTGTGTTGCTCATGTTCCCTCTCCTGGCTGCGTGCCCTTGGTGAAACGTGGTCATGTAGAGGGCATCCGGATACCCGCTTGCGTACTGCTCTACATTCGCAACCTCTACGGGGATCCCTATCCCGTCGGGCCGCCCAGCCTTCTCCTTCGGCCAGCCGCGGGGCGGCCGATGGGGTCGGATTGCAGGGGGCGGGCCCGGCACGCCCGGCCGGGTGGTGGTGGTGGTGTCCCGGGCCGTTCTGACGTGGGGCGGAGTCTTTCCCAGCCCCTGGGACGAGGAAAGACCATGTGCATGACAGGGCATTCGCGGTGGATAAGGCGGGGGAATCAGACCCGACAGGTCCGATTCCAGACCTGAACGGATGCAGCGGAAGACGGGCAGGCGAAACGGCGTTCGACGGAACGCGCCAGACAGACGATGTCGGCCAGCAGACCTGAAAAGAATGGGTAACTGCGACAACCGGACGCAGGCAGGCGCCGGAGGCAGCGGGTAGGAAGTCGCGGAAGGTCTGGTGGATGACCCGGCGCGCCGGATCGAACGAGCAGAAACGAAAAAGCCCACCTGTTCAGGTGGGCTTCTCGTCGTCGACCAGGAGATGCCTGGGCGATCGTCTATATGGTGGGTCGTGTAGGATTCGAACCTACGACCAATTGGTTAAAAGCCAACTGCTCTACCGACTGAGCTAACGACCCTAAATTTGGATTGGTCGGGGTAGAGAGATTCGAACTCCCGACATCCTGCTCCCAAAGCAGGCGCGCTACCGGACTGCGCTATACCCCGTTTTGGAAGTTGGCTCCGCGACCTGGACTCGAACCAGGGACCCAATGATTAACAGTCATTTGCTCTACCGACTGAGCTATCGCGGAACTTCACATTTCCAATCTCTGCGGCTTCGTCTTTCAGATTGCTGCTGCAGAGGCGCGCCATTTTACGTATGGCGAATCGGCTGTCAACCCCTTAAAAGCGATTTTATTCAGTGCTTTGCAGTTGATGCGCCCGCTGCTATATCTGTGCCTCATCCGACACAACGCAGGACGCGCCGGCCGCAAGGCCCAGGCGACAGGGCCCATGAGCCGCCAAGATACACCGCCTCCTCCCCGCCCGGTCGCCACGCTGGCCAACCGTGGTATCCAACCGCGCTTCGGCGATCTCGTGCTGGGCTGTCGCAAGCTGGTGATGAACCACCTTGCCGAGCACCTGACCGGCGTCTTCGCCCAGGTCGACGACACCCTCTTCGAATGCGCGGAAAAAGCCGAGAACAATCAGGTGCAGACGCTGTTCTTCGACAGCATGCGCGAGATCCGTCGACAGCGACCGCAAATCGAACGCCTCTATCACCAGCGCATCGCCCAGCAGTTCGGTGACTTCATGGAGGGCCGCGAGCCCGAGGCGAAGGTCACCCAGCTGGACGCCGACCACCTGGAGCTGATCCAGAACGAGGTCTACGAAGAGAGCCTGCTGGTCACCAACATGGTCAGCCGGGTCAAGGCGCGTTGCGCCCAGCCACTCTTTGCGCTGGACCAGCGCCTGGCGCTGCTCAACAACGGTCGCAAGCTCGGTGAGGACAGCAACCCCTTCGGCCCCCAGGTCATCGCCCAGTCGTTCCGCGATGCGCTGCAGAACATGCCCTTCCCCCTGCGCATCAAGACCATCCTTTATATGCTCTTCGACCAGCAGGTGATGCAGGGGCTGGATGGTCTGTACGACGGGCTCAACAAGCGCCTGATCGATGCCGGCGTGTTGCCCAACCTCAAGTACACCGCGCAACGCCAGGCCGCCCCTGCCAAGCCGCAGCCCCGTGAGCCGGCTCCGCGCCAGGATGCCCCCGCGCCCGCCGCCCCCGCGCCCGCCGCCTCCGCGCCGGTCGCACCGCCGTCCGATCTTTCGGCGCCACCGCCCCAGGAGCCTGGTGCGCTGTACAGCGGCCTGTCGGCATTGCTGGAGGAGCATCGCCGGCTCAATCAGGAAGCCGGGGTCGCCTTCACCGGCACACCCAGCATCGTCAGCTATGCCCCGCAGGGCGCAACGCGGACCTACAGCGCAGCCGACCTGCTGGAGGCGCTCAATCGCTTGCAGCAACAATCTGCCCACGACCTGGCCTCGCGCCTGCAGCAGCCCCAGCGGGTCGAGGGCCTGAAGGCGGACCTGCACCAGCAGCTGGAGAGCCATAGCGCGCAGCCGGGCCAACAGAAGGTGGCCGAGCAGGAAGCGGACGTGATCGATCTGGTCGGCATGCTGTTCGACTTCATCCTCGACGACGACAGCCTGCCGGACACCTGCAAGACCGCCCTCTCCCACCTGCACACGCCCTACCTGAAGGTGGCGCTGCAGGACAAGGCGCTGTTCACCCAGCATCACCACCCGGCCCGTCGCCTGCTCAACACCATGGCCCAGGCCGGTGCGCTGTACGGCGGTGAAAGCGAGGAGAAAGGTCTGCTGGCGAAGATGCAGTGGGTGGTGGAGCGGGTGATCCACGGCTTTGCCGGCGATCTCCAGCTGTTCGATTCCCTGCAGGACGAGTTCAACGAGTACGTCGCCACGCTGCGCCACAAGGTCGAGCTGCGTGAGCGCCGCGCGGTGGAAGCAGCCAAAGGCCGCGACCGCCTGCTGGAAGCCCGTCAGCGCTCGGTGGACGCCATCGCGCGCCTCCTCGAAGGCCGCGAGCTGCCGAAGATCATCCGCCACTTCCTGGAGCAGACCTGGAGCGACGTGCTGGTGTTCGTGCTGCTGCGCCACGGCGACGCCGGGGAGGAATGGCGACGCGCCTGCGAGGTGGCCGACCAACTGGCCTGGAGCGGCACCCCGCTCGATGCCCGGGGGCGTGAGCGCCTCCAGGGGCTGCGGGTCGGGATGCTGGAAGACCTGCGCAAGGGGCTGGAGCTGCTCGGTGGCTACCACGAGGACGGCATCCGCCGCCTGCTGCAGGACCTGGTGGCCTGCCAGCACGCCGTGCAAGGCAAGCAGCCGCAGGTCGCGGCACAGCTCAACCCGGAACTGCCGAAAAGCCCGCTCAGCGAAATGCTGGGTGAAGACGCCAGCCTCGCGGAACGTCGGCCCGCCACCCTTTCACCCCGCGCGCAGGCGCTGGTCAAGGAGCTGGAAAGCCTGGAGTTCAACACCTGGTTCGAGTTCGTCGAGAACGGCCAGAGCCGCACGCTGAAGCTGTCCTGGTACAGCCCGACGACCCGCAACTACATGTTCGTCGACCACAGCGGCCAGCGCGTGGCGATCAAGCCGATCACCCAGCTGGCACAGGACATGGAGCGCGGCAACGCACGCATCGTCGCCCCCGAACACAACGTACCGCTGATGGACCGGGCGCTGGGCGCCATCTACCGGGTCCTGCAGCGCTTCACCGGCCGCAGCCCGCGAGCCAACTGAGGAGCCACCATGGAAGACCGCCGTCATCATAGTCGCCACAACGCGGGCATCCAGGTGGAGGTCTACGACCTGCATTCCGGCAACCGCCTGGGCCGCGTGGTGGACCTCTCCCTGGATGGCTTCATGCTGTTCAGCGAAGCGCCGCTGGCCACCGATTCCGTCTGGGAGTGCCGCCTGGTCCCCGCCGAGCCCGTGGACGGCATCACCGAGGTCCGCCTCGGCGCCGACTGCCTCTGGAGCCGCCCCGGCGCAGACGGCCAGCACGCCTGGGCGGGGTTCCACATCATCGACCTGGCGGAGGATCAGGCCAGGGCGTTGGAGGTGGTGTTGGGGTGTATATAGCTCACTTTTGCCCCCTCTGACACCACATCGCCAATACACCCGTTTCCCTGCCGAACGAAGCCTATTTCCAGCAGGTGCTCAAAGTGCCTGTGCCAGTGAAACCTCTGTCACCAACAGCATTTAGCGTGAGCGTTTTACAGTCATCATCTCTTGCCTGACTACCGATCGCAGTAGCGGTTAAGAGGTATCCACCATCCGAGCTTCCCCCTTCCGAAACCGTAAGCTGATAAAGGCCTGTTCTCGATTGTGCCGAAATCCCTAAATTTGATATATCGGAAGTTTTGACTATATAAACGCTATTTTGAGTGAAGAAGCGCTCTTGTCTAGCAACAACATCATTCAGGTATGCCTGCCCCTCACTACGATTACTTCGTAGAACGAAGCTGGTGTAGCTAGGTATAGCAATAGCAGCCAGAATCGATAGAATCACTAACGCTATCAACAGCTCTACAAGAGTAAAACCCTTATCCTTAATGCTCATCAGCACCTCGCCCATCACCTAAAGACGGTTCCACACCATTCGAATGAACCGAGATGGAGTCGATCATCTTCGCTGACGCATCTTTGCCATAGAAAAAAACATACATCCCTTTCTTTAAAATCATTATGGCTGGAGGACCGGAAGGCATAGAACTTTCCTTAACCGTATTCGCCAAATGATAAACAACGCCATCAATCACAACGGAATTACGAGCCAAATCAACAGACTCAACCACGCCCCCATCCTCATAGTCCGCTGCAAAAATGCTGCATGGAACCATGAAAATACCAAGGACGAATAAAAAGCGAAGCACTTCATTCATTAGCTATTCCTCCACCACTCGCCACGACTGCCGCCCACGACTCAACTCACCAAAAGACAGTCTTTCGCGTCTAATTCCGTCAGGCTCGTTTATGTAAGCATCTTGACCAACCACACTCGGTGAGCCGTAACCGGGAGTTCGGATACTGGAAACAACTTGCCCTCCAAAACTATCCTCGGCAGTCACATAGTTATTCCCTGTCAAATCAAAAACGTTATATCTGGTTGCTCCACCGGTCACACCGTCAATAGCGTTTACCCATCGATCAATACCTGCCTCGCAAGGGTCGGTATTGGGGATGGTGGTAGTAGCAATAAGTACACTCGCGCGCGCAGTAAGATCGGTGGTCAACATCTCCCCCTTACGTACACCAGCCTCTTTTAGGTCAATAAACCATCCATATTTATTTATACCCTGCGATGCATCGCCATTTACAAACCATTGAACCGGATTACTGCTGAAGATTCGATACTCAAGACTCCGACCTGAACCGGAGTTCAGATCGTTAAACGCTGCCGAACTACGAGTCGAGATAGTTTGCTCTACCAAATTGGTTCTTGAAAGCGAGGGCGTAGTAACGACAGCAGTCCCGATAGGTGCCGTTTGTGTATCCCATATTCCATACAGACTCATATTCTTACTGGTATCGGCTTGAGCATCACTGCTCTCCACATACTTCCCGGTTCCGAAAGTAACAACAAAACCTTTCCCACTGGGATGGCGTATTAGTGTCGGAGCAGCAGTAATTGGCTGGCGAACCGTTTGATTGGCAGTATTCACTACAGTCGCCGTAAATAGCGGAGTCGAATTGAATGCAATTCGCCAGTCGCTCGATGAGCCATTGGTCATACTCCCATCTGCTGCGATCACATTGAGGCTGGACAACGCGCTCGAGAAAAGATCAAAACGCCAGAGATTACCTTGCAGATCACCGGCATAGACATAATCCGCAATCAAATCTCCGTTTATATCAGCGACGCGCGGCGAAGAAAGACCATTCACCACGTTGCCTGTAGGCAGTACGAATTTCTTTATTACAGCGCCTGTAGCCACATTAAGAATAAACAGAGCCGCCTTATCATTAGTACTATTATAACCATTAGAGAGCACGACCCCCCAGCTACCATCATGAAGCTTGGTTACAATCGGACGAGTAAAGGTATACCCCAAGTCACCATCAACTGAATCACTAAACTCCCAGAGCAATTTCTCATTGCCCGGCTCAGTAACATCAAGCGCAAAGACTGAACGACCACCGCCACGCAAGGTCCCTATAAGCACGGTGCGCCATTTATTTTCAATCAGAACATCCGAAACCACGGGAGTCCCATCAACAAAGAAACGGTGCTTGGTTCCCTTATAGTTTTGCCCGGAAAGAACATAGAGCTTGTCCAAAACCGCCGTAGGTATGAAAGCAAAGCGCTCAGACCCATTCTCATCAAAGCCATGGAGCATGCCGTCATTGGCCCCAACATAAATTCGCTTGGCTCTCTGAGTTTTCGCAAAATCAGCGTACGACTCAACACCAGCAGCACCACTAGCAACACCACGTGCACGATCCATAAGTGCGGGGAGGCTATCAGGCTTGGCCACGATTGCAGGACTTGAGTAGATGATATCTCCCAGTACAGAAGTGCGTTCACGGAAGCGACCCGATGCTGTTCCTTCGTTGGATCTGTCACCCCTGATATAACTCACACGAAGCTGGGCATTGGCACTATTCGATTCAGAGTTTCCGTCTTCATCTTTCTGCAGCAGAGCCCGTTGAGCAGTACTGAGGTTGCTCCAAAGAAAATCACGGAGCTGGCCGCCAGATGCGAACTTGATATTGCGTGATGCTGGCGACTGGGCATTCAACGTGTCACGCGCATCCCAGGCTGGCGACAAAGTGACGCCCCCCGTGAGCGAATTACTGACAACCTCATACTTGATCAATTGACCGCTCCAGTTTTGACTGGAAAAGCGGGCGTAGTAAGCTTCGTTGCCTGCTGTTGTCACAGCCGACTCCAGCGATACAGCGGCGGCCGAAGTATCCCTGTCAGCAATGCGGCTGAGAATCGTGGAAAACGCGTCTGCCATCGCATCGGGGCTATCGACGCTGAAAAACTCTCCTCGACCGTTTATTGCTGCATGCCACAGATCATATACGTTGTTGGAGCTGTTATCGGCAGCATTAGGCCATGCTTTAAAACCAGACAATAACTGTGAGTAGTCACCCGTGAAGGTAGAACCACCCCACTGAGGATTTGTGAGGCTTGTAGTCAATCCCAATCCGAGAGTATACGTAACCATGTGCTGCCAAGTGGCGGGGTTATTTCTTGGATCAAAATATTGAGTAGTAGCATCACTATTTTTGAAAGGAGCATACGGCGCCAAACGGTTAGCAAGATCTGGCCTAGCATCATTAGCCCAATACTGGAAAGCCAAATCAGCTAACGTATTGCTAGCTCCATCTTTGTAGGGTGCTCTAGCAGAATAACTAGTACCATCAGGAAGCGTCCTCGAGTTATTATCATAGTTGCCAATGTTGATTGTATCTCCGTTCCAAAGACCATCAGTCATTACGATATTATATGTCGGCCGACATGCGTATTCCGGGCTAGAACTGGTGCCGGGTACAGCGGCATAAGGACCGTTGACCCCTGTCTTAGATAGAAAACTCCCTGCTCGTTGTAACGCAGAGCGCAAGGGGGTTCCACCATTGACGGTCAGTCGCTCAAGAAAGCTATAGAAATTGGCCCTATGATTTCCCGAGAAAGGTCGGAGGTAATTTGTAAAGCAATTACCGGCAGATGAACCTGAGCCAATATTATTACAGTTACCATTATTGAGAACCTGCCAAGTGACTCGAACACTTTCGGGCAGACTATAAAAAGCCAAACTAGCAGCAGACTGTGTAGACAGCGCACGAGTTCTATAAAAAGAATACCATATTGCAAAATTACTCTGCTCAGCCGCACCCACCGTAACTAACTGGTAACACGACTCTTTAGTCAAAGATGGATTAGCACAACTAGAAGGAACATAGTTGTAATAATATGCAGCGGAGTAGTTCCCAACTTCTAAATCCTGACCCCGCCCATAGTCAACCGTAACCCTGTAAGCGCTTGCCAAATTCACGCTTCCAGTCTGAGTGAATCCATTACGCCATGCTGCGGTAAAAGAAGGAGCAGGGTAGTCGGAAACCTGAAGATTACCGTTCACCACTGTTACCTTTTTAGGCACTTTGTATACAACAGAAGGGTTGTAGTACATGGGATTATATGCACTGGATTTAAAATAAACCCGATCCCTGTTAGCCGATATTGCGTCAGGCGCGTAAGCAAATGCCATGCTACCGGAGTCGTCGATCGTAACAAAAATATTTGGATCAACCGATTCATTCAAGAAAAGAGGCTGCTGACTAATAGTTAGCGCTGCCGCTTGAACATTGTTAGCCGCAAGCAAGATCACCAGCAAGCAGCCACCAGAAAGCGTCGCTTTAGAAATAAACGCAGTAGACATAAACCACCTTAAAAGCGCTGAACCATTTTACTTTGGAGTGTAGACATTACTCTTTGAGATGCGCTTCTTGAAGCCGCATTCACCTCGTAATAATAGGGCCCCACTCCTCGCCGACGCTCATCAACATCTGTTACTTCAACTGTGCCTTGAGAATTCTGGGGATCAAAACCGATAAATGCAGAAAACCATCGAGGCTGATTCTGAACACCAAATATACTATTATTGACACCCGACGATCCCACATAGGATTTGGAGTGAGAATCTTGATTCCACCAGTCCCAATCTTGAGCGTAGAGGTTGGAAGTGACACCATCCAAAACGCACAAACTCACGGAGACTTCACACCCCCCCGAAACAATAGGAGGAGACGGACTAACCGCAAGGCGGTATTCACCTTCCCGCAGAGCAGACTCTGCAGCCTGACTCGTAATCTGCAACTCTCGGAGATTACCGACCAAGCGCTCATCTAATGCGGCGCCTCTCATGCCGGCAACAGCTAAAAGCGTAATGACAAGCAAGAGTATCAAGCTTATAAATAGTGCAGCACCACTCTGAGCGCTACCAAAATGGCGATGACTCATTGGGCGTAGCTCCGGACAGTAAAGGTGTTTTGCGTAGATTTATAAATTCTTCCATCAGGTGCCGTGACAGCAACAGCGGAGGAAAGGGGAAAATTATATTTCTGATTTTCCAAGGCAACACTCGAATTATCACTTCTCTGGAGAAGTGCTACTCGAACAGCAACCACTGTTCCTGCAGAGGGAGAAGAAACGAAGGAGTCGGCAACCCGATCTGAATTTAAATCCACTCCAAAAGTGAATTGAATATCTGAAACTCCAGAAACTAGAGCCTGTGCCGTACCGCTTTGAGCGCTGCAAAGAAGATCACCATCACCGTTCAGTTCTATTTTCGTAACTATTGCGGCATTAGTTGAGATAGGCGCTCCCAGACAATCCAACTCTCCAGCAACACGGCGCTGATAACGCAGACACACTCCCTTGCCAGACGTAAGCAAGCCTACAACTTGTCCAGCCGCAAACGCTGGACACCCTCCTTGGGCAGCCCTAGAAGGAAAAGCCATTTCGCGGCTATCCTGAGGCAACGTCTTATACCCAGCCTTCATAAACTGCTGTTCCAGAACACGAGCAGCAAATCTACTGTTATCCTGAACCTCACCAACTGACTGCTGAGCTATATAGTTAACCTTATTTGCAAAATATATTTGCGTTACACCCACTATCAAAAAACCACTAATAACCAAAACCACCATGAGCTCGACTAAAGAAAGGCCCTTCTGGGAATGAAATTTCATCAAATTCCTCATGGCTGAAAGCTCACCCTATAAAATTCACGGCGCCCCGCATCGATTGCCGTACAAGCCATTCCGGTGGGACAAGATTCCTTACCCTGCCACGAAATTTGAATCAGCACATTAGATCCCGAATTCGAACAAGGATTCGCCGCAGTAGGCGACTGCGTTCTACAGATAATGAATTGGTTAGTTAGAAAATCTGCAGCATTATTTCCTAGTGGCAGAGCATTCCTAACCTGAGCAGCCCAATTGGTTAAATGTGTCTGCGCCATTTCCGTAGCAGTGCATCCACTAGAAGAGGCGCAAGCTGAGACCACACTATTTGGAAATGCAGCCCCCCCTGACTTAAAGTAGGGAGAGTCTGGTCGAATAGAACCGTTAGAATCGACCAAGGCAGCTCTATTGCTTCTCATCAATTCAATCAGATCATTAGCAAGCATAACTGCGTTAGAGCGCTGCGATGATTCGTTGGTGTACTGCAATGTCCGACCTTGAAGCGCAACCAACCCCAGAACACCAACACTGATGACGACTAATGCCACCAGGACCTCCACGAGGCTGAAACCAACATCGGATTTCATAGCTGCATCACAGCGAGCACGAAGCAATTGGCTGACCAGTCTCATCCTTCCCTCTCGCTCCAATACGAACTCTTCCATTTTTCTCCACCATAACTTTGAAGGCACTCGCCAGATCATTATCTTCACAGAAGATTACTGCCATTGCTTGACTGGAACCCCCACTTAGCGAATAAACAGTAGACCCAATATTTTTTGAAACCGTCACCTTGCTTGGGAAAACAGCCTTCTTAGTTACCACACCGTTACGAGACACGCTAACTTCGCCACCTGCAATTGCCAAAGTCACTTGCCCACCTCGTGTTGCCGCCTCCATACGCGCAAACTCAGCCATAGCTCGGAATTCGTCAGCGGCTGCCATCAGTCGGTTATTCCTCATGAAATCCCCAAAACCAGGAATTGCCAAGGCGGCAAAAATTGCCAACAAAGTCACTACGACGAGCATTTCAACAAGTGTAAATCCATTTTTTTTTATGCGCTGCATGGGCATATCTCTTTATTACGTACTTACATGCTCTCACCTACCAGCACCACCATCCACGCGTCGCCGATATGTGGCAGATTTGGGGCGATGGCCGGCGGAACTAGTGGTTAGCGCACCCCAACTGCTCAACCACGCCCATGGAGCGCTTTATCCTCCCCCCGCGATTAACCGTGATCCTGACACCGTTCCCTTTACTGTCGCATAGGTAGATGGAGCCAGCCTGAAAAGCACCATTGGGCAGCAACGCCACCCCGGAGGCATCAAAGCAAATACCATCAGATAAGGTGCGCGTGCTCCTAAAAGTGTAACCTACGCTGCCTGTCCTACTACTCGTCATAAGAACTACTCCATTCTTTCCCACCACCTCCCACTTCTGCCACTCAGTGCCTATCTTTTGAATCCAACAGAACCTCCCTCCATGCACCAACGCTAATTCCCTTGCAAACCAAATCCCACCTAGATAATCATTCGCTACAGCATCTATTTGCATCTCAATATAACGCGCAAAAACGAATGTCCCACAAAGAGCCAGCGATGCCACCAAAGCGACCACAACCATCAACTCCACCAGAGAAAAGCCCTTACTCTTCATCTCCAATCCCCGCTTTTAAAAATCCAATATAGCGAAGGACAACAGCGCTGCTCTGTGCGAAAATTCCCTCAATCACAATCGCATTCTCTGAAATCCAGCGAGGCAGACATGCATATTGGTATTGTTGGCGGCGGAGTTATCGGACTACTAAGCGCCTATTTTTTAGCCAAAGAAGGAGTAAAGGTAAGTATTTTTGAAAAAGGAAATATAGGCCAAGAGTCGTCTTGGGCAGGGGGAGGTATCGTATCTCCTCTATTCCCTTGGAGGTACCCAGATGCAATTACCAACCTATCGAACTGGTCAAAAGAATTTTACAACTCTCTTTCCACTCATCTGCGAGACACTACAACCATTGACCCTGAAGTCTATCAATGTGGAATTTATTGGCTTGAACTTGATGACATCCAATCAGCCATACATTGGGCGGAAACACAATCACTTAAGGCCTCTTTGATTAACAGCGGAGAGCTAAGAGCGCGCCTCCCAGCACTTTCCAGCCATTATTCCAACGCACTTTTCTCACCTTTGATCTCTAATGTTAGAAACCCAAAACTATCTCAATCATTGAAAGTATATTTATCAAGCAAAGGGGTTTCTTTATTTGAGAATAGTGCAATAAAAGACATCGCCACAAAAGGTGAACACTGGGTATTAAGAACGGATGAGAGCAGCGTACAACTAGATAAAATTTTGATTACTGCAGGCGCCTGGAGCGGCGAGCTGCTCGCAACGCTCGGCCTCTCGCTGCCGGTCGAGCCGGTGAAGGGGCAGATGATTCTCTACAAGTGCGAGCCGGGCTTCCTGCCCAGCATGGTGCTGGCCAAGGGGCGCTATGCCATTCCGCGCCGGGATGGCCACATCCTCGTGGGCAGCACCCTGGAGCATGAGGGTTTCGACAAGACGCCTACCGACGTGGCGCGGGAGTGCCTCCAGGCTTCTGCGGAGGAGCTGATTCCTGCGCTGGCGAGACAGCCCATCGTCGGGCACTGGGCGGGGTTACGGCCGGGTTCGCCCGATGGCATCCCGTTCATCGGGCCGGTATCGGGGTTCGAGGGACTCTGGCTCAACTGCGGTCACTACCGCAACGGGCTGGTTCTGGCGCCGGCCTCCTGCCGACTGTTGGCGGACCTCATGCTGGGGCGCGAGCCGATTGTCGACCCCACCCCCTACGCGCCCAGCGCTCGCCTTTGACCTGTCTGGGGATCAGTCGATCCCCAGCTTCTTCAGCCTGTAACGCATGGAACGAAAGGTCAGCCCAAGACGCTGGGCTGCTGCCGTGCGGTTCCAGCGGGTCTCTTCCAGGGCCTGCATGATCAGCTTGCGCTCGATCTCCTCCAGGTAGTCCTCGAGGTTGTCGATCTTGGCGAGGTCCGCCTCGCCGCCTTCTGCCGCGCCCGCAGCCTCGGTGAAGCGCAGGTCATGGGGCTGGATCTGGTCGTTCTCGCACAGGGTGTAGGCCCGCTCGAGCATGTTCTCCAGCTCGCGCACGTTGCCGGGGAAGCGGTAGGTCTTGAGCTTCTCCAGCGCATCACGGGTAAGGGTCGCGGCCGGCAGCGAGCAGGCTTCGGCCAGGCGCTTGAGCATCACGTCCGCCAGGCGGGGAATGTCTTCGCGGCGCTCACGCAACGGCGGCACCCCCAGTTCGATCACGTTGAGCCGGTAGAACAGGTCCTGGCGGAATCGCCCGGCAGCCACCTCGGCAGCCAGGTCCTTGTGAGTGGCACTGAGGATGCGCACGTCCACAACCACCTCCTGCTGGCCGCCGACGGCACGTACCGCCTTCTCCTGGATGGCCCGCAGCAGCTTGACCTGCATGGGCAGCGGCAGGTCGGCCACTTCGTCGAGGAACAGGGTGCCACCGTGGGCAGCCTGGAACAGGCCCTGCTTGTCCTCGATGGCGCCGGTGAAGCTGCCTTTCTTGTGGCCGAAGAACTCGCTCTCCATCAGCTCCGACGGAATGGCACCGCAGTTCACCGGCACAAATGGGTGACTGGCGCGCGGGCCTTGCTCATGGATGAGCCGCGCGACCAGCTCCTTGCCGCTGCCCGACTCGCCGCTGATGTAGACGGGCGCCTGGCTGCGGGCAAGCTTCTGTATCTGGTTGCGCAGCGCCCGCATCGGGGGCGATTCGCCCAGCAGGCGGCTGTCGACGCTGGCCTCTTCGTCCGATTCGCCGCTGCGCAGCCGCAGGGCAGTCGCCACCAGCTCGCGCAGACGGCCAAGGTCCACCGGCTTGGTCAGGAAGTCGAAGGCACCGGCCTTGAGGGCATTGATGGCGGTGTCCAGGCTGCCGTAGGCCGTGATCATGGCCACCGGCACCTGGGGGTGCCGCTGCTGGATGTACTGCACCAGCTCCTGCCCGGTGCCATCGGGCAAGCGCATGTCCGTGAGGCAGAGGTCGAACGGTTCGCGGGCCAGCCAATCGCGGGCCTCCTTGACGTTGCGGGCGCTGCGGGTGTCCAGCTTCATCCGGCCGAGGGTGATCTCCAGCAGTTCGCGGATATCGGGCTCGTCGTCGACGATCAGGGCTCTCTGTCGGGTCATGGTCAACTCAGTTTTCGCGGATGGGCGAAGGTGATGCGGAAACAGCTGCCGCCGCCTTCGCGGGGTCGATAGTCAAGGCGGGCCTGGTTGCTCTCGCACAGCTCGCGGGAGATGTACAGGCCGAGCCCGGTGCCCTTGTTCTCCGTGGTGTGGAAGGGCTCGAACAGGTGATGGAGCTGCTCCTCGGCGACGCCGGGGCCGTCGTCCATCACTTCCAGTATGGGCAGGTCGCTCTCGGCGTCACGGAAGAGTTTCAGCCAGACCTGCCCCTGGCGATGCTTCTGCGCGCTGTAGCGCAGGCCGTTCTGCACCAGGTTGGTCAGCACCTGGGTGAGCTGGTGGGGGTCCATGCGGGTCTGGATGCTGCCCGGGTTGGTTTCCAGGTGAAGGGTCTGGCCCACCGGTGAGGCGCTGCGGAACTCGCTGGCGAATCGGTGCAGCCAGTACTTGAGATCCAGCAACTGCGGTTCCGACTGGCGGCGCCGCGACAGTTGCAGGACGTTCTCGATGACGAGGTTCATCCGCCGGGAATGATCCTGGATGATCTGCGCCAGGCGGCGGTCGGGCCCCTCCAGCTCTTCGGACTCCTGCAACAGCTGGGCGGCATGACTGATGGCGCCTAGGGGATTGCGGATCTCATGGGCGATACCGGCGGTCAGCCGCCCCAGGGAAGCCAGCTTCAGCTGCTGCGCCTGCTGGGCGATCTGCGAAATGTCTTCGAGGAAGACCAGCGTATCCAGCTGCTCACCGCGCTGCAGCTGGACGAAACTGGGCTGCAGCACCGTGCCGTCGGGTACCGGCTGCAGGCTCTGGGGGCGCAGGGTCGGGTTGTCCCACCACTGCTCCAGTCGCTTGAGCAGCTCCGGGCAGTGCGGCCCGAGGGGGCGCCCCGCCAGCCCGTCGTGCCCCAGCATCGCCTGGGCAGCCTGGTTGGCCAGCAACACCCGGTGACGGCTGTCCAGCACCAGGATGCCGGTGCGCATGCGCTGCAGGATGAGCGCGTTGAGCGCTTCCAGATTGGCCACGTCGGCAGCACGCTGCTCGGCCAGGGTCTCGCTCAACTGCAGGCGCCGGCTGATGCCCTGCACGAACAGGGCGCCTGCAAAGCACAGCGCCCCGAGCGCACCGGCCTGTACGTACTGGTTGGCCGCTTCCGGGCGCGACAAGCTCAGGTAGAAGGTCAGGTAGATCATCCCGATGGCGGCGACGGCGGCGATCAGCAGCCCGATACGCCCACGCAGCAGGATGTTGGCAATGGCTACCGCAACGATGATCAGGTTGCCGATGCCGCTGGGCGAACCGCCCGCTGCATAGAAGATGCAGGACAGCAGGATGACGTCCACCAGCGCCAGGCTGAACACCTGCAGCATGTGCTGGGGGCGGCGCACCATCAGCGCAATGAGGATGTTCAGCAGCAGGTAGAACCAGCTGGCATTACGGAACAGCTGGACACGGGCCAGGTTCAGCAGCTCGCTGTCCAGCTCACTGGAAATCAGCCCGACCAGTGCCAGGCCGATCAGCAGGCGATACAGGTTGTAAAGGCGGAAGATCCGTCGGATCTGGTTACTCGCCAGGGAGGGCGACTCAGTGCTCGCCACTGGCCTTGCCTTGTTCGAGGTGGGCCTGGCTGCAGTACCAGCGCTGGGCACTGAGCAGGGCTTCGGACTGGGGAACGTGGACGCCACACTGGGCGCAGCGAACCATGGGGCTGGCGGCCGGCTCGGAGGGCGGAGCCTCCTGGCGGGGCGGGCGGGCCTTCATGCGGCGCCATACCCATACGGCAGCAAAAATGACGGCAATCCAGAAGATCAGGCGCAACATGCGTCGAACTCGAGTGTCCGGGGAAAGGCCAGCAGTTTAAGCCAAGGCGTTTCCCCACGCCCAGCAGCTAAAGGCAGTGCTGTGCACTGTGTCCTCGCAGGCATGAAAAAAGAGGCCCGCAGGCCTCTTTTTACTGTCCATCCGCCTCAGTCGAAGAGGCCGAAGGTCATGTAGCTGAACCAGGAGCGCTTCTTGCCGCCGGTATCGCCACCAGCCGAGGCGTTCTCGGGCTGGAGCTCGTCCGGGATTTCTTCCCTGGCGTCTTCGTACTGCTTGATCACGTCCTGGTTGGCGCGGGTCTGGCCCGGGGGCAGCGGCGCTTCGCTCTCGATCAGGCCGAGGGTGGCCTTGGCCAGCCAGCTGCGGTTATCGGCTTCGTCCTCGCGGGGCACGAACTGGCCATCGACCAGGCTCGGGTGCTCGGGGTAGTTCAACTTCAGGGTTTCCAGGCTGGTCGCGGCCAGGTCATCCAGACCCAGGCGCTGGTAGGACTCCACCATCACGGCCAGGCCATCGCCCACGGCGGGGGTGCCTTGGAAGTTCTCCACCACGTAGCGACCGCGGTTGCCGGCGGCGACATAGGCCTGGCGGGTCAGGTAGTAGTGGGCGACGTGGATTTCGTAGGCGGCCAGCAGGTTACGCAGGTAGACCATGCGCTGCTTGGCGTCCGGCGCGTAGCGGCTGTGGGGGTAGCGGCTGGTGAGCTGGGCGAACTCGTTGTAGGAGTCGCGGGCGGCACCCGGGTCACGCTTGGTCATGTCCAGCGGCAGGAAGCGCGCCAGCAGGCCACGATCCTGTTCGAAGGAGGCCAGGCCCTTCAGGTAGTAGGCGTAGTCGACGTTGGCGTGCTGCGGGTGCAGGCGGATGAAACGCTCGGCGGCCGACTTGGCGGCCTCCGGCTCGACGTTCTTGTAGTAGGCGTAGATCAGCTCGAGCTGGGCCTGCTCGGCGTAGCGCCCGAAGGGGTAGCGGGACTCGAGGGCCTTGAGCTTGGCGACGGCGCTGGAATAGCTCTTGTTGTCTAGGTCGGACTGAGCCTGCTGGTACAGCTCGGACTCGCTCAGGTTCTCGTCGACCACTTCTTTGGAGGAACACGCGGCGGTGAGGGCGAGAATGGCGATCAGCAGCAGGTGTTTCACTTGCATGGTGGCTTGCGTCCCTGTGACGGTCCGCTGTCTTGGGCGGAGCCGTCCTGTTATGATGGGCGCCCTGGGCTTTCCCAGGACAAAGACGCCGTATTTAACCACAAGCGCGTGGCCGAAACCAAAGGCTGCGCCCCGCCGTTTTCGAGCATGTCCCCGACCAACAAACAGGCCATCCAACTGAGTGCCGAGGTGCCGTCCGATTTGGGCGGGCAACGCCTGGACCAGGTTGCCGCACAACTCTTCGACGAACACTCCCGCTCCCGCCTGTCCGCCTGGATCAAGGAAGGGCGACTCACCGTGGACGGCCAGGTGCTCCGCCCCCGCGACACCGTCTATGGCGGTTCCGTGCTGGCGCTCGATGCCGAGCTGGAGTCCCAGGGCGAGTGGGTGGCCCAGGACATCGAGCTGAACATCGTCTACGAGGACGACCACCTGCTGGTGCTGGACAAGCCCGCCGGCCTGGTGGTGCACCCGGCGGCCGGCCACATGGACGGCACCCTGCTCAATGCCCTGCTGCACCATGCCCCCGACCTGGCCAACGTGCCCCGGGCCGGCATCGTGCATCGCCTCGACAAGGACACCACCGGCCTGATGGTGGTGGCCAAGACCCTCGAAGCCCACACCAAGCTGGTCGCCCAGTTGCAGGCCCGGACCGTCAGCCGCATCTACGAAGCCATCGTCGTCGGCGTGATCACCGCAGGTGGCAAGGTCGACGCGCCCATCGGCCGCAGCTCCCAGCAGCGCCAGCGCATGGGCGTGGTGGCTGGTGGCAAGCAGGCCGTCAGCCACTACCGCGTGCTGGAACGGTTCCGTTCCCACACCCACACCCGGGTCAAGCTGGAGACCGGCCGCACCCACCAGATCCGCGTGCACATGGCCTACATCAACCACCCACTGGTAGGTGACCCGGTGTACGGCGGCCGCTTCCGCATTCCGCCGGCAGCGAGCCCGACCCTGGTACAGACGCTGAAAGAATTTCCCCGCCAGGCGCTGCACGCCCGCTTCCTGGAACTCGACCACCCGGAAACCGGTGATCGCATGAAGTGGGAATCCCCGCTGCCCGATGACTTCGTCTGGCTGCTGACCCTGCTGCGGCAGGACAACGAGTCCTTCGTCTGATGACGGGCTGGCTCACGCCCGACTGGCCCGCTCCCGCGCGGGTCAGGGCCTGCGTGACCACCCGCGCCGACGGCGTCAGCCTTCCGCCCTACGACAGCTTCAACCTCGGTGACCACGTCGACGACGACCCCGCCGCCGTCGCCAGCAACCGCCTCAAGCTCACGACCACCCTCGGCTGCCAGCCCGCCTGGCTCAGCCAGGTACACGGCACCCGCGTGGTCGAAGCCGATCCCTCCCGCGTAGAGACGGCTGACGCCAGCTGGAGCCAGACCCCCGGCATCGCCAGCCTGGTGATGACCGCCGACTGCCTGCCCGCGCTCTTCTGCAACCGCGACGGCACCCGTGTCGCAGCCGCTCATGCAGGCTGGCGCGGCCTGGCAAACGGCGTACTGGAAGCCACGCTGGATGCACTGGCCACACCGGCGGACCAGATCCTGGTCTGGCTCGGACCGGCCATCGGCCCGGAAGCCTTCGAAGTCGGCCCGGAGGTTCGCGACGCCTTCATCGCCCAGCACGCCGAAGCAGACACCGCCTTCCGCCCCAGCGCAAATGCCGGCCGCTACCTGGCGGATATCTACGCCCTCGCCCGCATCCGCCTCGCCGCCCGTGGCATCACTGCGGTCCATGGCGGCGGTTTCTGCACCGTCAGCGACCCGCGCTTCTACTCCTACCGCCGCGCCTCCCGCACCGGGCGCTTCGCGAGCCTCGTCTGGCTGGCCGATTGAGCCACTGACCTGCATCAAGGCCGGGCACCTTGAATCGCCCAGAATCGTCCTTATCTACACTGCATCCCGGCGAGCTCATCGTCTTCGGGGCGCTCATCGCCCCAGCCCGCCCCTTAGAGGAAGGACTGCCCCATGCGCATAGATCGACTGACCAGCAAACTCCAACTGGCGCTGTCCGACGCCCAATCCCAGGCCGTCGGCCACGACCACTCGGCCATCGAGCCGCTGCACCTCATGCTCGCCCTGCTCGACCAGCAGGGCGGCTCCATCAAACCTCTGCTCATGCAGGTGGGCTTCGACATCGCCGCCCTGCGGGCGGGCCTGACCAAGGAACTCGATGGCCTGCCGAAGATCCAGAACCCCACCGGTGACGTGAACCTGTCCCAGGACCTCGCCCGCCTGCTCAACCAGGCCGACCGCCTGGCCCAGCAGAAAGGCGACCAGTTCATCTCCAGCGAACTGGTGGTGCTGGCTGCGATGGACGAAAACACCCGCCTGGGCAAGCTGCTGCTCGGCCAGGGCGTCACACGCAAGGCCCTGGAGAACGCCATTGCCAACCTGCGCGGCGGCCAGGCCGTGAACGACCCCAACGTCGAGGAAGCCCGCCAGGCCCTGGACAAGTACACCGTCGACCTCACCAAGCGCGCCGAAGACGGCAAGCTCGACCCGGTAATCGGCCGTGACGACGAGATCCGCCGCACCATCCAGGTCCTGCAGCGCCGCACCAAGAACAACCCCGTGCTGATCGGCGAGCCCGGCGTCGGCAAGACCGCCATCGCCGAAGGCCTGGCCCAGCGCATCATCAACGGCGAAGTACCCGACGGCCTGAAGGACAAGCGCCTGCTGGCCCTGGACATGGGGGCCCTGATCGCCGGCGCCAAGTTCCGTGGCGAGTTCGAAGAGCGCCTCAAGGCCGTGCTCAATGAACTGTCCAAGCAGGAAGGCCGCGTCATCCTCTTCATCGACGAACTGCACACCATGGTCGGCGCCGGCAAGGCCGAAGGCGCCATGGACGCCGGCAACATGCTCAAGCCGGCCCTGGCCCGTGGCGAACTGCACTGCGTCGGCGCCACCACCCTGGACGAGTACCGCCAGTACATCGAGAAGGACGCCGCCCTGGAGCGCCGCTTCCAGAAAGTCCTGGTGGACGAGCCCAGTGAGGAAGACACCATCGCCATCCTCCGTGGCCTGAAGGAGCGCTACGAGGTGCACCACGGCGTGACCATCACCGACGGCGCCATCATCGCCGCCGCCAAGCTCTCGCACCGCTACATCACCGACCGCCAGCTGCCGGACAAGGCCATCGACCTGATCGACGAAGCCGCCAGCCGCATCCGCATGGAGATCGACTCCAAGCCCGAAGCCCTCGACCGCCTGGACCGCCGCCTGATCCAGCTGAAGATCGAGCGCGAGGCCATGAAGAAGGAAGAGGACGAGGCCGCCATCAAACGCCTGGCCAAACTGGAGGACGACATCCTCAAGCTGGAACGCGAATACGCCGACCTGGAGGAAATCTGGAAATCGGAGAAAGCCGAAGTCCAGGGGTCCGCCCAGATCCAGCAGAAGATCGAACAGGCCCGCACCGAGCTGGAAGCCGCCCGCCGCAAGGGCGACCTGAACCGCATGGCTGAACTGCAGTACGGCATCATCCCCGACCTGGAACGCAGCCTGCAGATGGTCGACCAGCACGGCAAGCCGGAGAACCAGCTGCTGCGCAACAAGGTGACCGACGAGGAGATCGCCGAAGTCGTCTCCAAGTGGACCGGCATCCCGGTGGCCAAGATGCTCGAAGGCGAGCGCGACAAGCTGCTGCGCATGGAAGACGAGCTGCACAAGCGCGTCATCGGCCAGCATGAAGCCGTGGTCGCCGTGGCCAACGCCGTGCGCCGCTCCCGCGCCGGCCTGGCCGACCCGAACCGCCCCAGCGGCTCCTTCCTGTTCCTCGGCCCGACGGGCGTGGGCAAGACCGAGCTGTGCAAGGCCCTGGCCGAATTCCTCTTCGACACCGAAGAGGCGCTGGTGCGCATCGATATGTCCGAGTTCATGGAGAAACACTCCGTGGCCCGCCTCATCGGTGCCCCTCCGGGTTACGTCGGCTACGAGGAAGGCGGCTACCTGACCGAAGCCGTGCGTCGCAAGCCCTACTCCGTCGTGCTGATGGATGAAGTGGAGAAGGCCCACCCGGACGTCTTCAACATCCTCCTGCAGGTGCTGGAGGACGGCCGCCTGACCGACAGCCACGGCCGCACCGTCGACTTCCGCAATACCGTGGTGGTGATGACCTCCAACCTCGGCTCCGCGCAGATCCAGGAGCTGGTGGGCGACCGTGAGGCCCAGCGCGCGGCGGTGATGGATGCCGTCAGCAGCCACTTCCGCCCGGAGTTCATCAACCGGATCGACGAAGTCGTGGTGTTCGAGCCCCTGGGTCGCGACCAGATCGGCGGCATCGCCAGCATCCAGCTGCAACGCCTGCGCAAACGCCTGGCCGAACGCGACCTGAGCCTGGAGCTGAGCCCGGAAGCCCTCGACAAGCTGATTGCCGTTGGCTACGACCCGGTCTACGGCGCACGCCCGCTCAAGCGCGCCATCCAGCGCTGGATCGAAAACCCGCTGGCCCAGCAGATCCTCGCCGGCCAGTTCGCCCCGGGCGTCGCCATCCACGCTCGGGTCGAGGGGGAGGAGATCGTCTTCGACTGATCCATCGCACCCTCCATGCCGCCCATCCCTGATGGGCGGCATTTTTCATGGGCAATGAAAACGGGGGCCGAAGCCCCCGTTTTTATTTACTGCCGTAGCTCAGATCGCCTTGACCCGCAGCTCCTTGGGCATCGAGAAGGTAACGTTCTCCGGCCGCCCGTCCAGCTCAAGCGCTACCTCGGCGCCCCACTCGCGCAGTTGCTGGATCACGCCCTGCACCAGCACCTCGGGGGCAGAGGCGCCGGCGGTGATGCCGACCCGCTGCACACCGGCGAACCAGCCCTGCTGCAGGTCTTCGGCGCCGTCGATCAGGTAGGCCGGGGTGCCGATGCGCTCGGCAAGTTCGCGCAGGCGGTTGGAGTTGGAGCTGTTGGGGCTGCCCACCACCAGCACCACATCACTTTCGTCAGCCAGTTGCTTCACCGCGTCCTGGCGGTTCTGGGTGGCGTAGCAGATGTCGTCCTTGCGCGGCCCGCCGATGGAAGGGAAGCGCGCCCGCAGGGCATCGATCACGCGGCTGGTGTCGTCCATGGAAAGAGTCGTCTGGGTGACGAAGGACAAAGCCTCGGGGTTGCGAACCACCAGGCGCTCCACGTCGTCCTCGTTCTCCACCAGGTAGATCGCGCCGCCATTGACGGTGTCGTACTGGCCCATGGTGCCTTCCACTTCCGGGTGACCGGCGTGGCCGATCAGCACGCACTCCCGGCCGTCACGGCTGTAGCGGGCCACCTCCATGTGCACCTTGGTCACCAGCGGACAGGTGGCGTCGAAGACCTTGAGGCCACGGCGCTCGGCCTCCTGGCGCACGGCCTGGGACACGCCGTGGGCGCTGAAGATGACGATGACGTTGTCCGGCACCTGATCCAGCTCTTCGACGAACACGGCGCCACGGGCGCGCAGGTCTTCGACGACGAACTTGTTGTGCACCACTTCGTGGCGGACGTAGATCGGCGGGCCGAACACTTCCAGCGCACGGTTGACGATCTCGATGGCACGGTCAACGCCGGCACAGAACCCACGGGGGTTGGCGAGTTTGATCTGCATGCTTGTTACCTCCAGGCCTGCCGGCCGCCCTCCCCTGTCGGGAAACGGATCAGAGCGGGCGAACCGCCAGGATTTCCACCTCGAAGCACAGCGTCTTGCCGGCCAGCGGGTGGTTGAAGTCGATGGTCACGCGGTCAGCGTCGAAGGCCTTCACGACACCGGGCAACTCGGCGTTGGCGGCGTCGTTGAAGATGATCAGCAGGCCTTCGGACAGCTCCATGTCCTGGAACTGGCCACGGGGCATGACCTGGACGTTCTGCTCGTTCGGCTGGCCGAAACCCTGCTCGGGGGTGATGGGCAGTTCGCGGCGGTCACCGGCCTTGAGGCCGAACAGCGCGTTCTCGAAGCCCGGCAGCAGGTTGCCGTCGCCGACCTTGAAGGTGGCCGGCTGCTTGCCGAAGGTGCTGTCGACCACGTCGCCGTTCTCCAGCTTGATGGCGAAGTTCAGCGTCACTTCACGGTCCGGGCCGATGCGCAGCTCGGTGGCGAGGGACTCAGTCATGGGCGGCTTCTCCGGACTTCTTCGTCTTGAACATATCCAGCGCCAGCATGATGGCGCCGAGGGTGATCGCGGTGTCGGCGAGGTTGAACGCCGGGAAATACCAGCGGTCCTGCCAGTGCACCAGGAGGAAGTCGACCACGTGGCCCAGCACCACGCGGTCGTACAGGTTGCCCAACGCGCCACCGAGCACGGCGGCCAGGGCGATGGCCAGCCAGGTTTCGTCGGCCTTCAGGCGCTTGAGCCAGACCACCAGCACGCCGCTCACCACGATGGCGATGAGCGCGAACAGCCAGCGCTGCCAGCCCGAGCTGTCCGCCAGGAAGCTGAAGGCAGCGCCGGTGTTGTAGACGTGGGTCCAGTCGAACCAGCCGGGGATCACCGTGATGCGGGTGTGCTTGGGGATCAGGTCCAGCACTGCCCACTTGGTGCCCTGGTCCAGCAGGAACACCAGGACGCTCAGCAGCAGCCAGCCCAGCCGACCGAAACGGGCCTCAGGCATGGTGGCGAACCTCACCGGCGCCTTCGATGTTCTCCACGCAACGACCGCACAGCTCCGGGTGTGCCGCGTGGGTGCCGACGTCCGCACGGTGGTGCCAGCAACGGCCGCACTTGGCGTGTTCGGACTTGAGGATGCGCAGCTTCAGGCCTGGCACCTCGGTGGCCACGGCCTGCTCCGGCGCCTCGCCCGCCGGGCGGACTTCAGCGGTGGAGGTGATGAGCACGAAGCGCAGCTCGTTGCCCAACCGGGCCAGGTCGGCCTGCAGGGCGTCGTCGCCGAACAGGGTGACTTCGGCCTGCAGGTTGCCACCGATGGCCTTGGCCGAACGCAGGGCCTCCAGCTCCTTGTTGACCGCCCCCTTAACCGCCATGACGCGGGTCCAGTAGGCCGCATCCAGGGCGAAACCTTCCGGCAGGCGGGCCAGGCCCTCGTACCAGGTGTTCAGCATGACCGACTCGTTGCGCTCGCCCGGCAGGTACTGCCAGATCTCCTCGGCGGTGAAGGCCAGGATCGGCGCGATCCAGCGCACCAGCGCCTCGGTGATGTGGAACAGCGCGGTCTGGCAGGAACGACGGGCCACGCTGTCGGCACGGGTGGTGTACTGACGGTCCTTGATGATGTCGAGGTAGAAACCGCCCAGCTCCTGCACGCAGAAGTTGTGCAGCTTCGAGTAGACGTTCCAGAAGCGGTACTCGCCATAGGCCTCGAGGATCTCGTCCTGCAGGCGCGCAGCGGCGTCCAGCGCCCAGCGGTCGAGGTCGAGCATCTGCTCCGGCGGCAGCAGGTCGCGGGCCGGATCGAAGCCGTTGAGGTTGGCCAGCATGAAGCGCGCGGTGTTGCGGATACGCCGGTAGGCGTCGGCGCTGCGCTGCAGGATCTGGTCGGAAACGGCCATCTCGCCCGAGTAGTCGGTGGCCGCAACCCACAGGCGCAGGATGTCGGCGCCCAGGGTGTTGTTGATCTTCTGCGGCGCCACGGTGTTGCCCAGGGACTTGGACATCTTGTGGCCGCGCTCGTCCACGGTGAAGCCGTGGGTCAGCAGGCCCTTGTAGGGCGCATGGCCGTCGATGGCGCTGCCGGTCAGCAACGAGGAATGGAACCAGCCGCGGTGCTGGTCGGAGCCTTCCAGGTAGAGGTCCGCACGCGGACCGCTGGCGTGGCCTTGCGGGTGCGAACCACGCAGCACGTGCCAGTGGGTGGTGCCGGAATCGAACCAGACGTCCAGGGTGTCGAGGATCTTCTCGTAGTCACCGGCCTCGTCGCCCAGCAGCTCGGCCGGCTCCAGCTTGAACCAGGCCTCGATGCCCTGCTGCTCGACGCGCTTGGCCACTTCCTCCATCAGCTCGACGGTGCGCGGGTGCAGCTCGCCGGTGGCCTTGTGCAGGAAGAACGGGATCGGCACGCCCCAGTTGCGCTGGCGCGAGATGCACCAGTCAGGACGGCCGGCGATCATGCTGTGCAGGCGCGCCTGGCCCCAGGCCGGGGTGAACTGGGTCTGCTCGATGGCCGCCAGGGCACGCTCGCGGAGGGTGCCGCCCTGGTTGGGCTGCTTGTCCATACCGACGAACCACTGGGCGGTAGCGCGATAGATCAGCGGGGTCTTGTGGCGCCAGCAGTGCATGTAGCTGTGCTTGATCGCCTCGTGCTTGAGCAGCGCGCCCACTTCTTCCAGCTTGGCGACAATGGCCGGGTTGGCCTTCCAGATGAACTGGCCACCGAAGAACGGCAGGTCGGCCACATACACGCCATTGCTCTGCACCGGGCTGAGGATGTCGTCATTGCTCATGCCGTAGTTCTTGCAGGAGCGGAAGTCATCCTCGCCATAGGCCGGCGCCGAGTGCACCACGCCCGTGCCGGCGCCCAGCTCGACGTACTCGGCCAGGTAGACCGGGGAGAAGCGCTCGTAGAACGGATGGCGGAAGCGAATGTGCTCCAGCGCCTCGCCCTTGGCGGTGGCGATTACCTGGCCTTCGAGGCCGTAGCGAGCCAGGCAGGACTCCACCAGTTCGGTCGCCAGCACCAGCAGGCGAGCGCCGGTGTCCACCAGGGCGTACTCGAATTCGGGGTGGACGTTCAGCGCCTGGTTGGCCGGGATGGTCCAGGGGGTGGTGGTCCAGATCACGATGGCGGCCGGCTTGGGCAGGCTGGCCAGGCCGAAGGCGGCAGCCAGCTTGTCGGCGTCTTCCACCGGGAAGGCAACGTCGATGGCGTCGGACTGCTTGTCCTTGTACTCCACCTCGGCCTCGGCCAGGGCCGAACCGCAGTCGAAGCACCAGTTGACCGGCTTCAGCCCCTTGAACACGAAGCCGCCCTTGACCATCTCGGCCAGGGCACGGATCTCGCCGGCTTCGTTGGCGAAGTTCATGGTCTTGTAGGGGTTGCTCCAGTCACCCAGCACACCCAGGCGGATGAAGTCGGCCTTCTGCAGCTCGATCTGCTCGGCGGCGTAGGTGCGGCACAGCTCGCGGACCTTGTCCGCCGGCAGGTTCTTGCCGTGGGTGGTCTCCACCTTGTGCTCGATGGGCAGGCCATGGCAGTCCCAGCCCGGCACGTAGGGCGCGTCGTAGCCGGCCAGGGTCTTGGAGCGGACGATGATGTCCTTGAGGATCTTGTTCAGCGCGTGGCCGATGTGGATCTCGCCGTTCGCGTAGGGCGGGCCATCGTGGAGGATGAACGTGGGGCGGCCCTCACCGATCTGGCGCAGCTTCTGATAGAGCCCAATGGAGTCCCAGCGCTGCAGGGTCTCCGGCTCACGCTGGGGAAGACCGGCCTTCATCGGAAATGCCGTTTCCGGCAGGTTGAGGGTCGCTTTGTAATCGGTCATGTCAGTCCAGGCTCATCATTGAAGGTGGGCGCCCTGCCAATAGGCACGGGCTGCGGCGACGTCCGCGTCGATCGCCGACTTGAGGGCCTCCAGGGAGGCGAATCGCTGCTCTTCGCGCAGCTTGCGGTGGAAGGTGACGCTGATACGCCGGTCGTAGAGGTTCGCGGCGAAATCCAGCAGGTGCACTTCCAGGTGGGCGTTGCCATCCCCTTTCACGGTGGGGCGCACGCCGATGTTGGCGACACCGGGCCGGCGCTGGCCATCCAGCTCCACGCTGACCAGGAAAACCCCGGAGAGCGGTACGCGGCGTCGCTTGAGTTGCACGTTGGCAGTCGGCGTGCCGAGCTGCCGGGCCAGCTTCTGGCCATGCAGGACACGGCCGGTGATGCTGAAGGGCCGCCCGAGCAGGTGCTCGGCCAGCGGGAAGTCGGCGGCGGCCAGGGCCTCGCGGACACGGGTGCTGCTGACCCGCATGCCATCCAGTTCAACGGTGGCGGCGGCTTCGACGGTGAAGCCCTCGGCCTCCCCGGCGGCCTGGAGGAAGGCGAAGTCTCCGGCGCGATCACAGCCGAAGCGGAAGTCGTCACCGATCTCCAGGTGATGCACGCCCAGCCCTTCCACCAGCACCGCATGGACGAACTCGGCAGCGGACAGCTCGCGCAAGCGCCGGTTGAACGCCAGGCACAGGACGAAATCCACGCCCTCGCCAGCCAGCAGCTCAAGCTTGTCGCGCAGGCGCGTCAGGCGGACGGGGGCGGTATCGGGGCCGAAGAACTCACGGGGCTGGGGCTCGAAGATCACCACGCAGCTGGGTACGCCCAGCTCGGCCGCGCGTTCGCGCAGGCGCTTGAGAATGGCCTGGTGACCCCGGTGGACGCCGTCGAAATTGCCGATTGTGGCAACGCAGCCCCCGGATCGGGGCCGCAGGTTATGAAGACCTCGGACCAGCTGCATAGCACACGTCTTGTTCACAAAGTGGCCGATTATACGCACAGCCGCGCCATCACAACAGGCACGTCTGACGTGTCGCAAAGCCGCTCTCCGGAGGGCACAACCCCGCTATCGGACAGCCCGTCGGGCGAAGTGGCGGAGGCGGAAACCCAGCACCGCCAGGGTGGCGAAATAACTGCCCGCCCCGGCGACCACCAGCAGCATCAGCCGCGCCAGACGCTCGGGCATGCCACCGCTGTCCCAGGCCGGCAGCCAGGCAGCGCCCAGCACCAGGACCGCCCCCATCACCGCAACCGCTACCAGCAGCTTGAGCAGGAACACGCCCCAGCCCGGCTGTGGCAGGAAAAGACGCTGCCGGCGCAGTTGCCAGAACAGCAACGCCGCGTTGAGGCAGGCCGCCAGCCCGATGGCCAGGGCCAGGCCGGCATGCTGCAAGGGCCCGATCAGCACCAGGTTGAGCAACTGGGTCACCACCAGGGTCAGCAGGGCGATACGCACCGGGGTGCGGATGTTCTGCCGGGCATAGAAGCCAGGCGCCAGGACCTTCACCAGGATGATCCCGAGCAGACCGACGGCGTAGGCGATCAGCGCGCGCTGGGTCATCAGCGCGTCATGGGCGGTGAACTTGCCGTACTGGAACAGCGAAACCGTCAGCGGCTCGGCGAGCAGCGCCAACGCCAGGGCGCAGGGCAGCACCAGCAGGAAGCACAGGCGCAGCCCCCAATCCAGCAGCTCGGAATAGGCCGTGCGGTCGTCATTGGCGTAGGTCTTGGCCAGCGACGGCAGCAGGATGGTGCCGAGCGCCACGCCAAGCACACCGGAGGGCAGCTCCATCAGGCGGTCGGCGTAGTACATCCAGGACACCGAGCCGGCTACCAGGAAGGACGCGAAGATGGTGTTGATGATCAGCGAGATCTGGCTCACCGAGACCCCGAAGATGGCCGGCCCCATCTGCTTCAGCACCCGCCAGACGCCGGTATCGCGCAGGTTCAGGCGCGGCAGCACGAGCATGCCGATGCGCTTGAGCGCCGGCAGCTGGAACAGCAACTGGGCCAGCCCGCCCGCCAGGGTCGCCCAGGCCAGCGCCATCACCGGCGGATGGAAATAAGGCGTGAGGAACACCGCAAAGACGATCATCGCCACGTTCAGCAGCGTCGGCACGAAGGCCGGCACCGCAAAGCGGTTCCAGGTGTTCAGCACCGCACCCGCCAGTGACGACAACGAGATCAGGAAGATATAGGGAAAGGTGACCCGCAACAGGTCGGTGGTCAGCTCGAACTTCTCCTGGGTGTCGGTGAAGCCGGGAGCGGTGGCATAGATCACCCAGGGCGCCGCAAGAATGCCCAGCGCCGTGACCAGCGCCAGCGCCAGGGTCAGCAGCCCCGCCACGTAGGCGATGAAGGTCCGGGTCGCCTCCTCGCCCTGCTGGCTCTTGTACTCCGCCAGGATCGGGACGAAGGCCTGGGAGAAGGCCCCCTCGGCGAAGATCCGCCGCAGCAGGTTGGGCAGCTTGAAGGCGACGAAGAAGGCATCCGTGGCCATGCCGGCACCGAAGGCACGTGCCACGATGGTGTCGCGAACGAAGCCCAGTACCCGCGACAGCATGGTGATGGAGCTGACGGCGGCCAGCGACTTGAGCAGATTCATGACGTAAAAGCTTGCATCCCAGGAGGCCGAAGGAAAGAATGCGCGACCGCAGAAGCCGACGCCCGGGCAGCCCCGGAGCGCGCGAGTGTAGAGCTGCGCAGCGAAGAAATCACGCTGCACGCTCGTCGCCCGCCACGGCAAGGGCACTCAACCGCCCTTGACATCGCCACAGTGCATCGGCATGATTCGCGGCCTTATTTGTTCGTATCCCCCCAGTTTCCGAGGAGCTTGACGGTGGCCAATACACCTTCTGCCAAAAAACGCGCGAAACAGGCTGAGAAGCGTCGTAGCCATAACGCCAGCCTGCGCTCCATGGTCCGTACCTACATCAAAAACGTAGTCAAGGCGCTCGACGCCAAGGACCTGCCCAAGGCTCAAGCAGCCTACACCGCTGCTGTACCGGTCATCGACCGCATGGCCGACAAAGGCATCATCCACAAGAACAAGGCCGCTCGTCACAAGAGCCGCCTGAACGCGCACATCAAGGCGCTGGGCCAGGCTGCTGCCTAAGCTCGTTCTTGTACGAAAAACCGGCCTGATGGCCGGTTTTTTATTGCCCGCGATTTGGCACTGCACATCCGCCAGGCAATAAAAAGCCCGGCGAACCGGGCTTTCCATCGTTGACTCAGGGCTTGTTCGGCCAGGGCATGATCGGAATGGCCGTCACCGCATTCTGCGGACTGCCCTCGATGATCCGGTCGCTGTAGACCAGATAGACGAGCGTGTTGCGCTTGCGATCGAAGAAGCGCACCACCTGCATGGTCTTGAACACCAGCGAGGTGCGCTCCTTGAACACCTCCTCGCCATCCTTCAGCTCAGCCGTGAAACGCACCGGCCCCACCTGCCGACAGGCAATGGAAGCCTCCGCGCGATCCTCGGCCAGACCCAGGCCACCTTTCACGCCACCAGTCTTGGCTCGCGACAGGTAGCAGGTCACCCCTTCCACCTTGGGATCGTCGAACGCCTCGATGACGATCTTGTCATTGGGCCCCAGCCACTTGAACACCGTGGAGACCGAGCCGATCTCCTCGGCCGCCACCAGCAACGGCATCGCGGCCACGGCCGCCAGCAATCCCTTCAGAAGCCTCATGACACCTCCTCGTCAGACCAGGACCAGGTTGTCCCGGTGCACCAGTTCGGGCTCACCGACATAGCCCAGCAGCTTCTCCACCATCTCGGACGACTGGCCAATGATCTTCTGCGCTTCCAGAGCGCTGTAGTTCACCAGGCCACGCGCCACCTCGCCCCCTTCGGGGTCGACACAGACCACCATCTCACCCCGACGGAAGCTGCCCTGCACCGCCTTCACACCCACCGGTAGCAGACTCTTGTGATCGGCACGCAGCGCCTTCACCGCCCCCGCATCCAGCACCAGGGTGCCGCGGGTCTGCAGGTGGCCGGCCAGCCACTGCTTGCGGGCGGCCAGCATGCCGCGCTCGGGCGCCAGGAGCGTACCCAGGCGTTCGCCGCTCTTCAGGCGATCCAGCACGCGCTCGATACGGCCACCGACGATGATCGTATGCGCCCCGGAGCGCGCCGCCAGGCGCGCTGCACGCAGCTTGGTCTGCATGCCACCGCGCCCCAGCGCGCCACCGGTGCCACCCGCCACGGCGTCCAGCGCCGGGTCATCGGCACGCGCTTCGAAAATCAGCTGGGCATCGGGGTTGTGACGCGGATCGGCATCGAACATGCCATCGCGGTCGGTGAGGATGACCAGCAGGTCCGCCTCCACCAGGTTGGCCACCAGGGCCGCCAGGGTGTCATTGTCACCGAAGCGGATCTCATCGGTGACAACCGTGTCGTTCTCGTTGATGACGGGAATCACGCCCAGGTCGACCAGCGCACGCAGGGTGCTGCGCGCATTGAGGTAGCGCTTGCGGTCGGAAAGGTCGTCGTGAGTCAGGAGGATCTGGGCGGTGCCACGGCCGTGCTCGGCAAAACTGGATTCCCAGGCCTGCACCAGCCCCATCTGGCCGACGGCAGCCGCAGCCTGCAGCTCGTGCATGGCCTTCGGGCGGGTGTTCCAGCCCAACCGGCTCATGCCCGCCGCTACCGCGCCGGACGACACCAGCACCAGTTCGACGCCCGCATTGCGCAGCGCCACCATCTGCTCCACCCACACCGCCATGGCATCGCGATCGAGGCCACGTCCATCAGCGGTCAGCAAAGCACTGCCGATCTTCACCACCCAGCGCTGCGCGCCAGTCACCTTGTCCCGCATATCTTCCAACCTTAGCTAGAAAGCCGTGCGGCCCATGGCGCACAGCCTATGGCGATCATCCGGTGCGCCCGAAGGCGCGGTCATCAGGGAACGTAGAAGATCTCCGGCCCGTCGCCGTCGTCCTCGTCATCAAAGAAATCATCATCGTCGTCGGCCTCATCGGCACTCTTCAGACCGGCACGGCGCAGCGCACGGCGATCATCCAGGGCCTGCAGGCGAGCACGCGCCTCGTCCTCGATGCGCTGATCCAGCTCGGCGAGCGACTCGGCGTAGGCCGGGTCCTCTTCCATGCGCAGGGTCCGCTCGTCGAGGTAACGCATGATCTCCTGGGAAAGCGCCTCGGTCCCCTCGCGCTCCAGGGCGGAGATGACGAATACAGGCCCTTCCCAACCGAGGCGCTGGATCACCTCTTTCATGCGCGCTTCGCGCTCTTCATCCAGCAGCTGGTCGGCCTTGTTCAGCACCAGCCAGCGATCACGCTCGGTCAGCGCCGGACTGAAGCGCCCCAGCTCCTCGACGATGGTCGCAGCCGCCTCGGCCGGATCGCTCTCGTCCAGCGGCGCCATGTCGACGATGTGCAGCAGCAGGCGCGTACGCGCCAGGTGCTTGAGGAAGCGAATCCCCAGGCCAGCACCCTCGGCAGCGCCCTCGATCAACCCAGGGATGTCGGCCACGACGAAGCTCTTGAAGCGCCCTACGCTTACCACACCCAGGTTCGGCACCAGGGTGGTGAAGGGGTAATCCGCCACTTTCGGCTTGGCGGCCGACACCGCACGGATGAATGTGCTCTTGCCCGCATTCGGCAGGCCCAGCAGACCGACGTCAGCCAGCACCTTCAGCTCCAGCTTGAGGTCGCGGGACTCACCCGGCTTGCCCTTGGTGGTCTGGCGCGGCGCGCGGTTGGTACTGGACTTGAAGCGGGTATTCCCCAGCCCGTGCCAACCACCCTGGGCCACCAGCAGGCGCTGACCGGGCACGGTCAGGTCACCAATGATTTCCTGGGTACCGGCATCAATCACCGTAGTGCCGACCGGCACCGGCAGGACAAGGTCTTCGCCCTTGCGGCCGGTGCAGTCCTTGCTGCCGCCGTTCTCGCCACGCTGGGCATCGAAACGACGGGTATAGCGGTAATCCACCAGGGTGTTGAGGTTCGGATCGGCTTCCATGTACACGGAACCGCCGTCGCCACCATCACCACCGTTGGGGCCGCCTTTCTCAATGAATTTTTCGCGACGGAAACTCATCAGGCCATTGCCGCCGTCGCCTGCTTTTACAAAGATCGAAACTTCATCGACGAATTTCATCAGGAAGCCTCCCGCCACGGTGGCGGGCCAATTAAAAAGGAACACAAGGATACAGGGAGCCGGCGCTACGCGCAGTTTCCGCTGTCAGAAACAAAAAAGCCCCGTCGCGAGACAGGGCTTTTGCAGCGAGATCGCGATTAGGCCGCGACGACGCTCACGTACTTGCGACCGAAGGCGCCTTTGACCTCGAACTTCACAACGCCGTCCACTTTCGCGAACAGGGTGTGGTCCTTGCCCAGGCCAACGCCAACGCCGGCGTGGAACTTGGTGCCACGCTGACGAACGATGATGTTGCCGGCCTTGATGACCTGGCCGCCGTACAGTTTCACGCCAAGGCGTTTACTTTCTGAGTCGCGACCGTTGCGGGTAGAACCGCCAGCTTTTTTGTGTGCCATGAGTCAAATCCTCCAAAAAGGAAATTAGGCCTGGATGCCGGTGATTTTGATTTCAGTGAACCACTGGCGGTGGCCCTGACGCTTCATGTGGTGCTTACGACGACGGAACTTGATGATGCGAACCTTGTCGTGACGGCCTTGAGAGACCACTTCGGCAACCACTTTGGCGCCATCGACAACCGGAGCGCCGATTTTCACGTCGTCGCCATTGCCGATCAGCAGAACGCGATCGAAAGTCACGGATTCGCCAGTGGCGACTTCCAGCTTCTCGATCTTCAGGAATTCACCTTCAGCGACTTTGTACTGCTTGCCGCCGGTAACGATAACTGCGTACATGGATTTTCTCCGTTAAACCTGCTCACCCGACGCTTTATAGAAAGAGGAATGGGTCGGCATGGCTGCATGGGGCCGGAACTGGAACCCGTGCAATTGCGTAAGGCAGGGAAATGCCCAAGGAAGTTCAGGGGCCGCGATTGTACGCAAGCTGCAAAAGCCGCGCAAGCACCGGCGGGGCTTGCCTTGACAGCCCCCTACCCGCCCCCTAGCATGCCGCGCATTCTCAAAGGAGCACCCCTCGCTGATGCAACCCCAGGCCTTCTACCGCGTGGTGGCGGACGATTTTACCGCAGTCGACGACATCATCCGTCGGCAACTCACCTCCCGCGTACCCCTGGTCGAGAAAATCGGCGACTACATCGTCTCCGCCGGCGGCAAGCGCCTGCGCCCGCTGCTGGTCCTGCTCAGCGGCAATGCCCTCGGGTTCGGCGGCGACCAGCTGCGCCTGCTGGCCGCCACCATCGAATTCCTGCACACCTCCACCCTGCTGCACGACGACGTCGTCGATGCCTCGGGCCTGCGTCGCGGCCGCTCCACCGCCAATGCCCTGTGGGGCAACGCGCCGAGCGTACTGGTGGGCGACTTCCTCTACGCGCGCTCCTTCGAAATGATGGTCGAGCTGGGCTCCATGCCGGTGATGCGCATCATTTCCCAGGCCACTCGCGTCATCGCCGAAGGTGAAGTGCTGCAGCTGTCGAAGATCCGCGACGCCAGTACCACTGAAGAGACCTATATGGAAGTCATCCGCGGCAAGACCGCGATGCTCTTCGAGGCCTCCACCCACAGTGCCGCCGTACTCGCCGGCGCCAGCGAAGCCCAGGCCGAAGCCCTGCGGACCTTCGGTGACTACCTGGGCATCGCCTTCCAACTGGTGGACGACCTGCTCGACTACCGTGGCGACGCCGCCACCCTCGGCAAGAACGTCGGTGACGACCTCGCCGAAGGCAAGCCGACCCTGCCGCTGATCGTCACCATGCGTGACGGTAGCCCCGAGCAGGCCGCACTGGTCCGCAAGGCCATCCAGCAAGGCGGCAGCCAGGACCTGGAAGGCATCCGCGAAGCCGTGGAAGCCGCCGGCGCCCTCGACTACACCGCCCGCCTCGCCCGCGACTATGCCGAGCGCGCCATCGCCTGCCTGGATGCCCTGCCGCCCAGCGAGCACCGCGACGCCATGATCGAGCTGACGCAGTTCGCCGTCGCCCGCACACACTGAGCCAGAGCGCCCACCGGAAAGCCCGCCTCACATGGCGGGCTTTTTCATGCCCGCAGGAAACAGCTGGCGACGAAAGGCACCGATAGACCCTTGCTATTTTGATAATAGGAATTATTCTCATCTCACAGCTTTTCAAGGAGATGAGCCATGACCTACCTGATCGATGCCTGGCTGGATCGCCCCCACCCCTACCTGCGCATCCTCCACCGTGAAACCGGGGAAATCTGCGCCGTGCTGGAAGAAGAAGCCCTCGACGAACTGCGTGACCAGGGCGACCTCGACCTCGCCGGGCTGAACTCCAGCGAGCCGCTGGTGCTCAAGGAACTGGTGCGCAACCTCTTCCTATTCTGCTACGCGCGGGCCTTGAGGCCGCAACAGGACGCCCACCTGGCATGACGGAGATCCGGGTGGTGCAGGACGCGCCACCCGCAAGCGGGCGCCCCGGGGCGCCCGCCTGCAAACGGGGCCGACAAGGCCCCGCAGGTGCCCGGGCGGGCCAGGACGGCCAGCCCGGGCATCGCTCTTTGCGGGATCAGAGGATCGCCAGCAGCTCCACGTCGAACACCAGCACGCTGTGGGGCGGGATGCTGCCCACACCCTGCGCGCCATAGGCCAGCTCGCTGGGCACGTGCAGGCGCCACTTGCTGCCGGCATTCATCAGTTGCAGGGCCTCGACCCAGCCCGGGATCACGCCACCCACCGGGAACTCGGCCGGCTCGCCACGGTTGTAGGAGCTGTCGAACACGGTGCCGTCGATCAGCGTGCCGTGGTAGTGGGTGCGCACGGTGTCTTCGGCCGACGGCTTGGCGCCCTCGCCTGCCACCAGCACCTCGAACTGCAGGCCGGACGGCAGCACGGTCACGCCTTCGCGCTTGGCGTTCTCTGCCAGGTAGGCGCGGCCTTCGCCAGCCGCCGCTTCAGCCTTGGCCTGGGCCTGGGCCTGCATGCGCTCGCGGATGACCCGGAACGCCGCGTTCAGGTCGGCCGCGTCGACACGGCTTTCCTGGCCGGCAAAGGCGTCGCGCAGGCCGGCGACCACGGCATCGATGCTCACGCCGGGCGGGGGGTTGTCACGGATCTGGTCACCCAACTGGCGGCCAATGCCGTAGCTGACGCGGGATTCATCACTGGAAAGATCGAGTTCGGACATGGCCGGGCTCCGCACAGGGAAAAAAGGTCGGCCAGACTAGCACAGCCCCCCGCACCGCCCTACCCCGGAAACGAAACCGCCTGCCGGCCTGGAAGGCGGGCGGGCGGCCGTTGCAGCAAGGTTCAGTGGCTGCTTTTGCTCATCTTGTCCAGGTAGCCCATGGCGAACGCCGAGACCACGAAGGTCATGTGCACCACCACGTACCAGAGGATCTTGTCGTTATCGATGTTCTGCGCATCCATGAAGACCCGCAGCAGGTGGATGGACGAGATCGCCACGATGGACGCCGCCACCTTCATCTTCAGCGAACCGGAGTCCATCTTGCCCAGCCAGCTGAGCTTCTCCTTGTTCTCGTCGATGTCCAGCTGCGACACGAAGTTCTCGTAGCCGGAGAACATCACCATCACCAGCAGGCCGCCCACCAGGGACATGTCGATCAACGAGAGCAGCACCAGGATCAGCTCACCCTCGGTCTTCTCGAAGACATGGGGAATGACGTGGTAGATCTCCTGGAAGAACTTCAGCGCCAGCGCCAGCAGCGCCAGCGACAGGCCGAAGTAGATGGGCGCCAGCAGCCAGCGCGCCGCGTACATCGAGTTTTCCAAAAAGCGTTCCATGGAGCCTCGCAGCAGGGGGTGGAAATGGCGGCGAGTATAGCGAGCACTTTCCTACAGAAAAACAGAATGAAACGCCCGGAAATATCCCCGAAAGCTGTGGATAACCCTGTGCATGAGCACTGCAAGGATCGCTGCCACCGCCTGCGCCTGCGGCCTTGCAACGGGTGCGCGAAAAACCGCCATCAACTGTCCGGGCGTGACAGGCAATTCCCCAGCGTGCGCCCTCGCGTCTGGTTCAGGCGACGCAGCTCCGCCTGCTGGTGCAGGCGCCAGGTCATGGGTTCCTCGCAGGGGCAGTAGCCCAGCTCGCCCAGGCAATCCGCGATGCTTGCCATCACCGATTCGGCGACGAAAGGCCCATGGAACGGGCCCTGGGCGCGAATGGCAGAAGGTTGGGTGCCGGAAATGCCGGCCGCACAGATGAGGGTCCACAGACCGTTGTCACCGGCCAGCGGCAGGATCACGCATTCGATACGGGTGACCAGCCCCAGGCATTGACGGGTAAGGCAGAGGGTGCGGGACATGACGACATTCCTCGCGTGGACCTGGCGCCCAGCCTACACCCCGAAAACCTGGGAAAGCGAGGAATTCTTATCCACGCCTTCTGTGGATAACCCTGTGGAATGAATGTCGGCAAAACCGCCGAAGCGCCGCCCCGCCTGTGCTGCGGGGCCTTGCTCGAAGCCTGACCAGCCGCGCCCTCCCTGGCACGGCGTCAAACCGTCTGTCAGATCATTCCGAGGCCTTGCCACCGTCGGCCGCAGGTGCCTTCCGGGTGGGCGCCTTGCGCTTCGGCTTGGCGGGCTCCGGTGCCTTCTCGGCAGCGACGGCAGCAGCAACAGCCTCCGCCTCCTTGACGGGGGCCTTCTCCTCTTCCTCCATGCCCATCTCGGCGATCTCCCGCAGGCGGGCCACTACGCGTGCATTGATGCTGCCCGCCGGGAAGCGGCCCTTCTCGTCCGGCGCACCGGCCGGCTCGCCCACCAGCAGGCTCAGGGCCTCATCGGCTTGGCGCACGGCGTAGACATGGAACTGGCCCTTGCGCACGGCCTGCACCACCCGCTCGTCGAGCATCAGGTTGGTGACGTTGGCGTGGGGAATGATCACCCCCTGCTCGCCCGTCAGCCCCCGGGCTTCGCACAGGCGGAAGAAGCCTTCGATCTTCTCGTTCACCCCGCCCACGGCCTGCACCTCGCCGAACTGGTTGATCGAACCGGTGATGGCGAAGCACTGCTTCAGCGGCGTGCGCGACAGCGCCGAGATCAGCGTGCAGGCCTCGCCCAGGGAGGCGCTGTCGCCGTCCACATAGCCGTAGGACTGCTCCAGCGCGATGCTCGCGGAAATCTCCAGGGGAAACTCCTGGGCGTAGCGGCTGCCCAGGTAGCCGGTGAGGATCATCACCCCCTTGGAGTGGATCGGCTGGCCCAGGTTGACCTCGCGCTCGATGTCGACGATGCCCGAACCGCCGGGGTAGACGGTGGCGGAGATCCGCGCCGGCACGCCGAACGCCGAGTCCCCTACCTCCAGCACGGTGAGGCCGTTGCACTTGCCCACGGCCGCTCCCTCGGTGTCGATCAGGATGGTGCCGGCCAGCATGTCGTCGAGGATGCGCGCCGACACCCGGCCGGTGCGCGTGGCCTTGGCCTTCAGCGCCCGCTCCACGTGTTCGGCGTTGGTCACCGGCTCACCGGCCAGCTGACGCAGGAAGTCCGCCTCGCTGTGCAGCTGGAACAGGTCGCCGATCTTCGCCGACAGCCGCCGCTGGTTCTCCGCCAGGCGCACGCTGTAGGTCGCCAGGCGCGCCACGGCATCCGCGCTCAGCGGCGCCATGCCTTCCTCGGTGGTACGGGTCTTCAGCAACTGGGCGAACTGTTCCAGGGTCTCCTCGTTGAAGTCGATCTCTTCATCGAAGTCCACCAGCACCCGGAACATCTCCTGGAAGTCCGGGTCCAGGTCCTGCAACGTGTAATACAGCTGGCGCGACCCGATGATCACCACCTTCACCTGCAGCGGGATCACCTGGGGCGTCAGGGTCACGGTGGCCAGGCGGCCCAGCTCGGCCAGCGGCGACTCCATCTTCAGCTGGCGCGAATGCAGCGCGCGCTTCAGCGCATCCCAGACGAAGGGCTCGCTGAGCATCTTCTCCGCCTCCAGCACCAGGAACCCGCCGTTGGCGCGGTGCAGCGCACCCGGGCGCAGCTGGCGATAGCTGGTGTAGAGCGCGCCCTGGTCGGTGCCGTACTCGATGCGCCCGAACAGGTTGTCGTAGGTCGGGTGCGGCTCGAACACCACCGGTGCCCCGCTGCCATCGGGGTGCCCCACCACCAGGCTGGGGCAGTACTGCTCCTCCAGCATCTCGCGGCGCTGCACGTCCGGCTTGTCGTCCAGCAACTGGTCGACCACGGTCTTCAGCAGGTTCACCTGCATCGCCTGCAGATAAGCCACCACACCGGCGTTCTCCGCGTACTTCTCCGAGAGCGGTGCCAAGAGCGGCTGCAGCGCCTGGGTGATGGTCTCCTCGTTGAGCTGGCGCAGCTGGTTGCTCGACTCGCGCTTCCATTGCGGCAGGCTGGCCAGTTCCTCGTTGAGGCGCTCCTCCAGCAGCGCGATGTCATCGTGGAAGCGCTCGCGCTCGGCTTCCGGCAACTGGGCGAAGTCCGCCTCGTCCAGCGCCTTGCCGTCCTTCATCGGGGTGAAGGCGATGTTCGATGCATCGCGGTACAGCGCCACGTCCTTCTCCAGGGCCAGGCGCTCGATCACGTCCAGCGCGCGGTCATAGCGCTGGTTGAAGCCGCGGTCGATGGCGCTCTTCTTCTGCTGGAAGGTGGGCGTCTCGAACACCGCCGGGAAGGTGGCCAGCAGGTTATCCACAAGCTGGCCGATGTCGGCGATGAAGGCGTTCGCCTCGCCCGGCGGCAGGCGCAGCGCGCGGGGCTCGCGGGGCTCGTCGAAATGGTTGACGTAGACCCAGTCCTCCGGGGTCGCCAGGCGCTTGCCCTCGGCCTTGAGGTAGCGCTGCACGAAGGAGAAGCGGCCGGTACCCGGCTCGCCCATGACGTAGACGTTGTAGCCGGCGCGGGGCATCGCCACGCCGAATTGCAGGGCCTCCACCGCGCGCTCCTGGCCGAGCACGCCACGGAAGGGCTCGAGGTCGTCGGTGGTGGTGAAGGAGAACTGGCCAGCGTCGAAGCAGCGGGTGAGCGCCTCAGGAGCCAGGCGAAGGGAAGCAGCGAATGGAGCGGGCATCGGGAATCCTTGTGGGCGACGCGGGAGATGGCCGCATTCTGGCGCTCGCCGGAAGCGCGTGGCAAGGCGTTCCGCGTGTGGCGGCGAGCCCCGTCACGGCTTGCGAAAATCCCTCGCCTGACCTTGCTTGACACCCGCCCCGCCCTTCACGAAAGCTCGCCCCCTTCCCCAGGCAAAGCGAGCCGCCCGTTGAAACGGATCCTCCTTCTCCCGCTGCTGCTCACCTGCAATGCCCTGCTGGCCGCCACGCCCATCCCCGTGGAGACACTGCAGCGCCTGGCCAACGACCCCTACTGGATCGCCCTCGGCCACTACGAGCGCGGCAAGCTCGGCGGCTGGCGCAGCTACGTCGACGACGGGCGCTTCTTCCTTTCACCCGAGGGCGCACACAGCCCGGAAGCGGAACTCGGCGCCACCGTCCAGGCGCTGTACCAGGACCCGGCCCTCGGCGACCGCCACCCCCAGTGCGTCTACCCCGCCCGCACCCGCTGGCTGCGCGAACAGCTGGACCTGCGCGACCTGCCCGCCCCGGCGTGCAGCGAATACCGCCAGTGGTTCCAGGACATCAACCCCCACAGCACCGTGCTGGTGTTCCCGGCGGCCTACCTCAACAGCCCCTCCTCGATGTTCGGCCACACCCTGCTGCGCATCGACCAGAGCGATGTGGACGAGAACAACACCGCCCTGCTCAGCTACGCGCTCAACTTCGGTGCCTTCATCGAAGGCGCCGACAACAGCATCCTCTACGCCTGGAAAGGCCTGATGGGCGGCTACCCCGGGCTCTTCGCACTGGTCCCCTACCGCGACAAACTCAAGGAATACAGCCGCCTGGAGAACCGCGACCTGTGGGAGTACCGGCTCAACCTCAGCCCCGAGGAGACCGGGCGCATGGTCGAGCACGTGTGGGAACTGAAGCAGGTGCGCTTCGACTACTTCTTCTTCGACGAGAACTGCTCCTACCGCCTGCTGGAGCTGCTGGAGATCGCCCGCCCCGGCACCGAGCTGACCGAGCAGTTCCCCCTCACCGCCATCCCTACCGACACCGTGCGCGCGGTGAAGAGCGCCGGGCTGGTGGACCGCATCGACTTCCGCCCCTCCCGCGAGCGGGAGCTGGCCGTCCGTGCCGAACCGCTGGAGCCCGTGGAACAGCAGTGGGCCCTGCGCCTGGCCGACGACGCCTCGCTGCTGCAGGCCCCCGAGTTCCAGGCCCTGCCGGCCCCGCGCCGGGCGCTGGTGCAGGATGCCGCCTTCCGCCTGGACCGCTACCGCAGCGCCGGCGAAGAGCGCGACAAGGACCGCGCACAGCGTGGCTTCCAGCTGCTGCAGGCGATCAACCGCAACCCGCCGCCCGCCCTCGACGTGGAACGCCCGGCCCTGCCCGAGGACGGCCACGACTCGCGCACCTGGCAACTGGGCCTGGGCAGCCGCGAAGACCGCGCCTACGCCGAGTACGGCCTGCGCATGGCCTACCACGACCTGCAGGACAACCTGGCGGGCTTCCCCCTCGGGGCCCAGATCGAAATCCTCCAGCTCAAGCTGCGCCAGTACGAGGAAAACCACTGGCAACTGCAGCAGCTGGACTTCGCCACCATCCGCTCGCTGACACCCCGCACCGCCCTGCTGCAGCCCTGGTCCTGGCAGGTCGCCGGCGGCCTGGAGCGGGTGCCCGGGAAGGACGGCGACGAAACCCTGGCGAGCCACCTCAACGGCGGCGCCGGGGCCACCTGGCAACTGGGGGACGACGCGCTCTACTACGCACTGGCCACGGCCCGCGTGGAACACAACCCGGACTTCGCCGCCTTCGTCGCCGGCGCGGGCGGCTTCGACACCGGCCTGCTCTGGCACAACCGCCTCGGCACCCTCAGCCTGGAAGCCGCCGGGGACTACTTCCACAACGGCGAGGTGCGCCGCCGGCTGTCACTGGCCCAGCAGTGGGAACTGAGCCAACAACTGGGCCTGCGACTGTCGGCGGAGCGCTCGTTCAGCCACCTCGCCGGGGACGACAACCAGGTGATGCTGCAACTGCGCTGGTACCACTACTGAGCGTCCTCGCGCTGGCGCTCCGCGATGCCGCGCGCGGCGAACCAGGCCTGGGCCGCGTCCTGCTTGAGCAGGCGGGCGAACACCGGCCCGTTGACCCCGCCGCGGATCAGTTGGCCAAGCTCAACACCTGACGCCTCCAGCCGCTCCAGCAGGGCCGTGTCGTCGGCCTCCACCGCATGCTCCAGGGCCAGGCGCTGCAGGTCGGGTCGTGCAGCGATGGAGCCAGCGTCCAGCGCCGCCTGCCAATCCAGCACCAGGTCGCCCAGGCAGGCCTTCACCCGTTCGGCCAGGGCCTGGTCGGCGGCATCGCCTTCCTCCAGCGGGATCAGCGCCTCCAGCAGCTCCAGGCCGGAACCGTCGGCATCCTCCGCCAGCGGGTCGCGCTCGTAGGCCAACTGGGCGAACAGCCCCTCCAGGTCATCGGCCACCCGGGCGAAGGCATCCTCGTGCAGGCGCATCGCCCAGGCCGGCGGCAGGCCCTGGCTCCAGGCGTAGACGCGGCCGAAGTAGTCCCCGGGCTCGACGCAGACATACAGCCGCTCCAGGTACTCGAAGCCGCCGATAGGCAGGAAGTCCAGCCGCCCGTCCCACTCGCGGCCCTCCTCCTCGGCGATCTGCCGGGCCCACTCCTGCTCGTGCTCCAGCCAGCCCCAGAGGTCGTTGTAGCCATCGCTGCCGGGGTAGAACAGCTCCCGCAGCGAATAGGGATGGATGTGGCCCTGGTAATCCACCCGCAGGTCGTAATCCAGCACGCCGCCATAGGCGACGCGCCACAGCCGCACCAGGGCCGGCGGCAGCGGGCGGCCGACGCGGCGCTCCACCTCGGCCAGTTGCTCGTCGGTGACGGGCGGCTGCGCCTGGTGGATCAGCCGCCCGCCGAACAGCACCAGGCCATGCCGAGCCAGGCGCTGGAGGTCTTCCGCGCTGAAGGCGTTCATTCGCACACCTCCTGCATCGGCTGCGCCACCGCCAGGCGCTCGCGCACCGCCATCAACGCAAAGCCCAGCAGGTTGAGCCCGCGCCAGGTGGCCGGGGTACGGGCCGCCGCATCCGCCTCGGCCAGGCCGATGCCCCACACCGGGTCCACCGGGCTGGCTTCCACCAGCACCCGACCGGCCGTGGCCAGCAGCACCCGGCGCAGCTCGGCGTTCTGCTCGAACTTGGCCTGGTTGCCTGCCACCACCAGGTCGAAGCGGGCGGCCAGCCAACGGGCCTCATCGAACCCGCGCACCTCCCGCCCGACGGCCTTGGCATCGGCCGGCGTACGCGCCGCGAGCACGGCCTTCAGTGCAGGCTCATCGCCGAACAGGCGTGCCTTGCCGGCCATCATCCAGTGCTCCGACGTGGCATAGCGGACGCCCTCCAGCACGAAGGGCGACTTGAACCACTGGCTGAAGCAGGCCTTGCCCAGCGGCGCGCCCGGTGCCGAGGTGTGGCCCCAGAAGTACAGGTAATCGAAGGCGTCTCCGGCGGCGCAGCGCTCGCGCAACTGCTCGACGGACAGGGGAAGGCTCATGGGCGATCCTTGCATGGCGGGTGAAAAAGGCCGACAGGATAGCCGAGCACGCCGGTACCGGCTGTGCCCGGATCGGCACGCTCACCGTGAGCCCGCGCCTTCACGCCCTACCGCGCCAGGTCCTTCCACTCCAGGCCGAACCTGCCCAGGTACTTGCGCAACCGGTCCGCGTCATTGGGTTGCGCCTTGGCCTGGCGCGAAACGTCGTAGAGCAGCCGCCCGGCCTCGGACAGGCTGCTCGCCTCGCGGCACACCGCCACCACCGCTGCCAGTTGCAAGCGGTCGAAGCGGTCCAGCTCGGCCAGGCGCTCCCCCAGCAGCGCCGCCAGGCCATCGTCCGGACCGGACTCATGGCCCCAGGCGCGGCGCAGCCGGTCGATCTCCTCCTGCACCAGCGCCTCGTCGATGCGGCCGCTGTCGGCCAGGGTCGCCATGCGCGTGATGGACGCCGACAGCTCGCGGAAGTTGCCGCTCCAGCGCGCTTCGGCGGAACAGGCGAACGCCAGGTAGCGACGCCGCGCCTCCAGGTTGAAGCGCACCAGGCGCCCCTGGTCGCGGGCGTGGCGTTCCAGCTCGAAGTCGATGTTCGGCTCGATGTCCTCGCGGCGCCCCGCCAGGCCCGGCAGCTCGAAGGTCCAGAGGTTGATGCGGGCGAACAGGTCCTCGCGGAACAGCCCTTCGGCCACCCGCGTGCGCAGGTCGCGGTGGGTGCCGGCGATCAGCAGGAAGTCGCTCTCCACCTCGCGGTCGGCGCCCATGGGGAAGAAGCGCTTCTCCTCGATGGCCTTGAGCAGCATGGCCTGCTCGTCCAGGCCCAGCTCACCGATCTCGTCGAGGAACAGCATGCCGCCGTCCGCCGCCCGCAGCAGGCCGTCACGGGCGCTCTGCGCGCCGGTGAAGGCGCCCTTGAGGTGGCCGAACAGCGCCGACATGGCACCGTCGCCGCGCAGGGTGGCGCAGTTCACCTCGACGAAGCGCCCCGCCACCTGGTGCCTGGCCCGCTTGAGTTCGTACACCCGCCGCGCCAGGAAGGACTTGCCCGCACCGGTGGGACCGATCAGCAGCATCGGCGCCCGCGAACGCACCGCCACCCGCTCGATCTGCTCGATGCTGCGGTTGAACGCCGGGTTGCGCGTGGCGATGCCCGACTTCAGCAGCTCCAGCCCTTCCAGCTGTTCGCGCTGGAAGCGCGAGGCGATGCGGTCATAACGGGACAGGTCGAGGTCGATCAGCGAATGGGTGCCGATGTTGTGGCGATCCTCGTCTCGGCGCCGGCCCGGCGAGGTCTGCACCAGCCGCGCTGGCAGGTAGCGCGCCTCGGTAAGCAGGAACCAGCAGATCTGCGCCACGTGGGTGCCGGTGGTGATGTGCACCAGGTAGTCCTCGTGCTCGGTGTCGAAGCGGTAGGCGCTGACGAAGTCATGCAGCGCGCCATACACCTCCTCGAAGTCCCAGGGGTTGCGCAGCGGCATCTCGTGCAGGCGCACCTCGGTCTGCGGCGACACCTGCTCTACGTCGCCCTTGATGCGCTGGGACAGGCCCAGGTCGCGGGCATCGCTGCCGTGGATCAGCTCCAGCCGGTCCACCAGCAGGTCCGGCTGCTGGCACAGGCCCACAGTGGGGCGCCATTTGTTCCAGCGGTCGGCGCCCTTGCCCATGCGGTCCAGGGTCGCGCCAACGAAGCCGATGGCAACGGTCTTGCGGCTCATGTTCATTCCTCCGCCACGGCACTTGCCGCTGGCGACTCGAAGACGATTGAAAGAGCGGCAGTTTATCTAAAAAGATAATTCCGTATATCCATGAATAGGAAAACCATGCAGCAGTCGACTTGAGATTCTGCACCCGAAAATCTCGAATAAAAATAAAACCCTTAAATATCAATCAGTTGAAAAATATTTTCGGCACGAAAACGAAGTTGGCACGCGCCTCGCTATATCCCTGTCAACGAAAGGACAACAGAGCGAGACGCCACGATGGCCAACACCGCCCTCTTCAACACCCAGGCAGCCAGCCTGCCGCAGGTGGATACGTACAACCGCAGCAAGGCCGGTGCCTACGCCCTGCAACCGAAGCACAAGCTGGCCCAGCTGGCGATGACCGGTTGCCTGAACCAGACCTTCTACGCCGACGCCCCCGAGCAACTGGCCGAGGTGCTGGCCCTGGTGGCCCAGCTGGACGCGGCCTTCGTGGCCAAGACCGCCGTGTATGCCCGCCGTGCCGGCCACATGAAGGACATGCCGGCCCTGCTGGTAGCCGCCCTGGCGGCGCAACGTTCCTCCCTGCTGCCGGCGGTTTTCGGCCAGGTGGTGGACAACGGCAAGATGCTGCGCAACGTGGTGCAGATCCTGCGCAGCGGCGTGACCGGTCGCAAATCGCTCGGTACGCAGCCCAAGCGCCTGGTGCAGGCGTGGCTGAACACCGCCAGCGAGCGCCAGCTGCTGCAGGCCGCGATCGGCAACCAGCCGTCCCTGGCGGACGTGCTGAAGATGGTCCACCCGAAACCGAGCGAAGCCTGGCGTGAAGCCTTCTTCGCCTGGGTACTCGGCAAGCCGGCGGATGCCGACGCGCTGCCGCCGCTGACCCGCGCCCTGCTGGCCTTCCGCAGCGGCGCCAGCGACGAGCTGCCGGACGTGCCCTTCCAGTTGCTGGGTGACCGTCAGCTGAGCGCCGCGCAATGGCTGGAACAGGCACAGCGCATGGGCTGGCAGGCCCTGCGGATGAACCTCAACACCCTGGCGCGCCACGGTGTGTTCCAGTTGCCCGGCGCGGCCTATACGGTTGCCGCGCGGCTGGCGGACCGGGAAGCGGTGGCCAAGTCACGGGTCTACCCGTACCAGTTGCTGACCGCCTACACGATGGCCGGCAACGACGTACCGGGACCGGTGCGCGAGGCGCTGCAGGACGCCCTGGAACTGTCGCTGGCCAACGTGCCGGCGCTGAGCGGCAACGTGGTGGTGTGCCCGGACGTATCCGGCTCCATGCAGAGCCCGGCCACCGGCTACCGCCAGGGCGCCACCAGCACGGTGCGCTGCATCGACGTGGCGGCCCTGATGGCGGCGGCGGTGCTGCGCAAGCAGCCGGCGGCGCGGGTGATGCCGTTCGAGAACCAGGTGGTGGACGTGCGCCTCAACCCGCGTGACAGCGTGATGAGCAACGCGCAGAAGCTGGCCTCGATCGGCGGCGGTGGCACCAACTGCTCGGCACCGCTGGCGCAGTTGGTGAAGGAGAAGGCCAAGGTGGACACGCTGATCCTGGTTTCGGACAACGAATCCTGGATCGACGCCAAGCGGCGCGGCGCCACCGAAACCATGCTCCAGTGGCAGCAGCTGAAGCGGCTGAACCCGAAGGCGAAGATGGTCTGCATCGACATCCAGCCCTACGGCACCACCCAGGCGCAGGAGCAGCAGGACATCCTCAACGTCGGCGGTTTCGGCGATGCGGTATTCGATGTGATCGCCCAGTTCGCCAGTGGCGAATACGGCGCGCGGCACTGGGTCGAGCTGATCGAGGCGACCGAGCTGTAGCGATACGGAGTAATCAAGGGCCCCGCAATGGGGTGGGGCCCGCAATGCGTTGAAGCGCGAGACGGCGAATGCTGCCGGGACTCCATCACCGATGTCCCTGCACACCCTTGTCACCGTAGCGCGCGGCACGAATACAGGTGGCTGTACATCGGTTGAGCCGGTTCGATTCCGGCCCGCGGCAACGCGGAACAGTCACCTTCCCTTGTCGTGCCACCTTGAGTTTTGCGACGAATGCCGGTGGAACTACACCCTCCAACGGTCGAGATGCGGGTTCGAATCCCGTCGGCTCCAATACTGCGGGGCCGTAGTTCAACGGTAGAACACGAAAACGTTTCACCACCTTTTGTCGTCGCACCTGTTTCACCACGGCCCGCAAGGGTCGGCAGCGAATGCAACGGGCATTACATGTGTCGCGGGTTCGAGCCCCGCCCCGGCAACGGGTAGCTCAGCGGGTAGAGCAATTCATGTCCACATCCCTTGTCGCTGCACCCCGGCCGTCCAGGCGGCCAACCGAATTTGCCCGGCGAATGCCGGTGGAACTACAGGACGTCGTGGTTGCGGGTTCGACTCCCGCCGGCTCTCCGGGGCCGTAGCTCAATCGGATAGAGCGCGATGCCGTTTCACCCGACTTGTCGCCGTTTTGAAAGGAAAGAAGGAACCATGGAAAAGCACTACAACCTGCTGGAAGTCGCCAACGGCAAGCCGATCAAGCTCTGGACCCAGGGCGTACCGGTGGAGGACGACGCGCGCAAGCAACTGATCAACACCGCGAAGATGCCCTTCATCTTCAAGCACCTGGCCGTGATGCCGGACGTGCACCTGGGCAAGGGGTCGACCATCGGCAGCGTGATCCCCACCGTCGGCGCCATCATCCCGGCCGCCGTGGGTGTGGACATCGGTTGCGGAATGATCGCCGCGCGCACCTCGCTGACCGCCTCCGACCTGCCGGACAACCTGGCCGGCCTGCGTAGCGCCATCGAGAAGGCCGTGCCCCATGGGCGCAGCGTGTCCCGCGGTGGTCGAGACAAGGGCGCCTGGGAAGACGTGCCGGAGCTGGCGGACCACGCCTGGTCGGCCCTGGCCGGGCGCTTCAAGGTGATCACCGACAAGTACCCGCGCCTGGAGAAGACCAACAACCGCAAGCACCTGGGAACCCTGGGAACCGGCAACCACTTCATCGAGGTCTGCCTGGACGAGGCCCAGCGCGTCTGGTTCATGCTCCACAGCGGATCGCGCGGTGTGGGTAACGCCATCGGCAGCCTGTTCATCGAACTGGCCCAGGCCGATATGCGCCAGCACATCGCCAACCTGCCGGACCGCGACCTGGCCTACTTCGAAGAAGGCAGCCAGCACTTCGACGACTACGTGGAGGCCGTGGGCTGGGCCCAGGACTTCGCCAAGCAGAACCGCGCGATGATGATGCACGCCGTGATCGCGGCGGCGCGTACGGTGATCAAGAAACCCTTCGAGGCCAACCTGGAAGCGGTGAACTGCCACCACAACTACGTGCAGAAGGAACAGCACTTCGGCCAGGAAGTCCTGGTGACCCGCAAGGGCGCGGTATCGGCGCAGAAGGGCCAGCTGGGCATCATCCCGGGCTCCATGGGCGCGCGCAGCTTCATCGTGCGCGGCCTGGGTAACGAGGAGGCGTTCTGCTCCTGCAGCCACGGCGCCGGCCGCACCATGAGCCGTACCAAGGCGAAGAAACTGTTCACCGTGGACGACCAGATTCGCGCCACCGCCCATGTGGAATGCCGCAAGGACGAGGACGTGATCGACGAGATCCCCATGGCCTACAAGGATATCGACGCCGTGATGCACGCCCAGCGCGAGCTGGTGGAAGTGGTGCATACCCTGCGTCAGGTCGTGTGCGTAAAAGGATGAAAAACGATCGGCGTTGCCCCGCCAACGCCTTTCGACCCTGAGGGAGAGCGGCTGATGCTGCAGAAACTGGAAAACCGCCGGGTCACCGAATTGCGGGCCCGACTCGACGAAGCCGGCAGCGTCTTCGATTTCGTTGTACTGAGCCTGGATGCCACCGCCCGCCCCGGCGAGGCTGAGCACCGCGATGCGCTGCGGGTGCTGTTCGAAGACATTCATGCACGCGCTCAGGAATGGCACTGCAAGCTGGTGGAACAGCACCCGCAGTACGCCGCCTACCAGCCTTTGGACATACGCCCCGACCTGACGCAGGCCCGCCCACAAGCCCTGGACATCGCTCGTATAGAGGAACTGGCCCGTGACGACGGGCCGCTGTACCGGGCCCTGATCGACCCGCCCCATGGCAGCACGCTGCAGGTGGCGGACTTCCGCGAATGGCGTGAGGCCCTGCGCCTGCACGCCGATGAGGGGATGCAGGTGCTGGACTGGGTCGGCAATGCCGACCACGAGCCCCAGCGCAGCACCTGGAGCCGCTACTTCGATGACGGCAAGGAATGGTGGGGCATCTGGTGCCTCACCCTGTACAACCCAAGACGACGAACACTCAGCGCGCTGGCCGCCAGCACCACCGACTGAAGCAGTAAGGGAATAAACGCAATGACCAGCGACCACCGCCATCCCCTCCCCGCCGCCATGCGCGAGCGGGTGCTGGAGGAACTGCAACGGGTCGAGCGCGAGCGCAACGTCACCGTGCTCTACGCCTGCGAATCCGGAAGCCGCGCCTGGGGCTTCGCCTCCAGCGACAGCGACTACGATGTGCGCTTCGTCTACGTCGAGCAGCCCGACTGGTACCTGCAGGTACGCGAGCCGCGCGACGTGATCGAGCGCCCGCTGGACGACGAGCTGGATGTGAGCGGCTGGGAACTGCGCAAGGCCCTGCGCCTGCTGCGCAACTCCAACCCCACGCTGCTGGAGTGGCTCGACTCGCCCCTGGTCTACCGCCAGGACGACGCCGCCACCGCGCGCCTGCGCGAACTGGCCGAAGCCTTCTGGTCGCCCCGGGCCGTGCGCCATCACTACCTGTCCATGGCCAAGAAGAACTTCCGCGGCTACCTGCAAGGCGAAGAGGTGCGTTTCAAGAAGTACCTCTACGTCCTGCGCCCGCTGTTGGCGGTACGCTGGCTCGACCAAGGCCGTGGCCGCCCGCCGATGCCCTTCGAGGACCTGCTGGTGACCCTGGACGACCCGGCGCTGCTGGCGGAGATCGACGAGCTGCTGCAGCTCAAGCGTGCCGCCACCGAAGCCACCCACGGCCCGCGCCGCGAGGTGCTGCACGCCTTCATCGAGGCCCAACTGGCCCGCGCCGGCGAAGCTCCGCAACTGCCGCGCGGCCAGGGGGACGACGCCCTGCTGGATGAATTCATGCGTCACTGCGTGCACACCCACGCCACCTGAGGCCATCGCATCAATGGAGAACAGCTGAAATGGACTTCAAACCCCTCACCGGCCTGCTGCTCCTGGGCCTGGCCAGCGGCCTCGCCGCCCAGGAGCGCCAGGTGCTGGACGCCCTCCCCCTGGACGCCACGACGGCCTACGAGCTGTCACTGCCCGCCTGCACCACCGCGCCCTGCCCGTTCGAGCTGCGCCTGTTGAAAGACGGCCGCCCACACGGCACCACGGTGGCTCTGCACTGGGCAGCGACAGCGGCTCCAGCCAGCCAGGCAGCGCCCGATCCCCTGTACGGCGCCGGCACGCCCCTGGGGGCTGGCGCGGCGCCCAGGGTGTGGATAACCGGCGAGGAAGAGGGGCAGGTCAGCGCGGCCGCTCGCCTGCTGCGGCTGGCGGATGGCACACCCGCGTTGCTGGTCAGCCAGATGGGCGGCTTCGAGCACCCCAAGCGCCATCACGCCCTGTACCTCGCCACGCCCCAGGGCCCGCACCTGGCCTGGTCCCACGACGAAGCCCCGGGGCCGAACCAGAGCTGGGTGCTGGCCCCCACGGGCGACAGCCCGGTACTGCTGGTGCACGAGCATGCCGCCGCGCTGAACGCAGCGGACCGCCTGGAGACGCGCAGCCTGATCTGGCACCCGGACCGCACGGCCTTCACCGAGGCGATGGCAGCGCCCTCGCCGGCCCTGCGCGCCGTGGTCGCCGAGCGCCACCCCAGCGCCATGGCCGCCCGGGACCAGCAGGAAGGCTGCCTGGCACCCTATGCGGTCATCGATACCGGCGCGCCGGCAGCGGCCCGCTACGCCCTGGCACAGGTGGCGGAAAGCGACGCCGAAGCCCAGGCGGAAACCACCCGCCTGCACGCGTGCGCAGCGACCCTGCGCCCGGAGACCGTGCCGCTGGCACAGCTATCGACCACGCCCGCACCGACGCAGTAAGCCGGCGGGAGACGGATGGACCATCCCCGTCCAAGGAGCATCCAATGAACACCACGCAATGGCTCGCCCATTGGCGGGACCAGCTACGCGTAAGACAGGCCGCAGGCGAGTACACCGACTGGCTGCGCTACCGGCTGGACGAGGCCGAAACCGTACTGGCCAATGGGACCGTCATCACGGCCCGCGAATTGCCGCTGCAACGCAACGGCTTCATCCGCGAGGGCGTGCTGCGTCGCCAGCTGGAGCGCGAGGATGAAACCGCCCTCGCCTACTGCCTCGTCTGCCTGAACGACCCAGTGGCGAGCCTGCGCGAACTGGCCAGGGCCGAACTGGAGCACCGGCAACCCAACGCCACGGCCGAAAGCCTGCTGGACAACCTCGACCTGCTGCTGGACCTGCAGCGCAAGCAGCGCGCCGACCACAGCGTGGCCCTGGAGCGCATCCGCGCGCGCCTGCGCGAGCCCGCCCTGCGAGGCAGCGTGCGGGCGGCATTGCCAGGCCTGCGCGGCCAGGAAGCCCGCTTCGTCTTCGACGCCCTGGCAAACGAAGAACAGCCGGATACCGAGCTGATCGACAAGGCCCTGAAGCACCCCGATCCGGCACTGCGTGCCCGGGTCATGGACAGGCTGGGTCGCCTGCCGGCGGAGTCCGCCGCACCGCTCTGGCGGCTGGCCCTCTCGGACCGCAACGGCCGCCTGCGCGCCAGGGCGCTGTACGCGCTGATAAAGGCCGAGCCCAATGCACCGGAACTGCACGGCTGGCTGGAAACAGCCCTGCTGGACGTCTCGCCATCGGTCCGCGACCTGGCCCGCTGGGCCGCGCCGCGCCACGGTGTCGATGCGGCGGCCGTGGTACGCCGGGCGCTGGTGCTGGTCCCGGTGGACAGGGCGCGCTGGCACGGCGTGCTCGGCCAGGCCGCCGAGCTGCGCCTGGAGGAGGCCGTGCCCCTGGCCCGCCAGGCGCTCGCCTCGCCCTTGCCCTCGGTCCGCCGCAAGGGCTTGCAGGTGCTGGTGGAGCAGGTTCCGGAGCAGGCCGGCGATGCCTGCCTCGCCTTGCTGGCTGACAACGCGCCGGGTGTGGTCGTCGAAGCGCTGCAGGGCCTGGAGCGCCTGTGCCATCCAGCGTTCGAACCCGCACTCCGGGCCGCGATGACACGCCTTGCCGCAACCGACATGGCGGGCAGCCTTCGCCTCAGCCGGATACTCCCCACCCACGCCCAGCTGGAGGCACTGCTGGACGGGCTCTGCGAGGCGCCGCAAGCATCACGCGAACCCTGGTTGCAGGCGCTCCGCGCGTGGCGCCACAGGCAGAAAAGACTGGTCAACTGGACCAGCACGACCCACCTCAAGGCACGGCTGGAGAGCCTGCGTGGCCAGCAGCTGATGCCGGAGGAAGAGCTCTCGGCGCTGATAAGGGCGCTGTGAGCAGGCAAACGACGTACAACTCGCAACCCATTGCACCATTGGCCTGGCCAGAGCGCCGGGCACGAACAACTGATTGGAACACCGAACCATGAACACGGATTTTCTCGAACTCGACGGCGCCATCGGCGGTGGCCAGATCCTGCGCAGCGCGCTGAGCCTGTCGATGATCACCGGCCGCCCGATGCGCATCCGCAACATTCGCAAGCAGCGCGGTCGTCCGGGCCTGTTGCGCCAGCACCTGACGGCGGTCCAGGCCTCTGCACAGATTTGTGGCGCACGCACCCAGGGGGCCGAATTGGGCTCGATGGAGCTGACCTTCATTCCCGGCAAGATTCGCGGGGGCGACTACCGCTTCGCCATCGGCAGTGCGGGCAGCTGCACCCTGGTGCTGCAGACCTTGTTGCCGGCCCTGCTGTTCGCCGACAGCCCGGCTCGCCTGTGGATAAGCGGTGGCACCCACAACCCGCTGGCCCCGCCGGCGGACTTCATCGAGCATGCCTGGCTGCCCTTGCTGCGCCGCATGGGCGCCCAGGTGGAGATGAAGCTGTTGCGCCACGGCTTCATGCCCGCCGGCGGTGGCGAGGTGACGCTGCAGGTGCAGCCGGGCGAGCTGCGCCCGCTGGCGCTGCCGGCACGCGGCGAGGTACGCGAGCAGGAAGCCACGGCCGTGCTGGCCAACATCCCGCACCACGTCGGTGAGCGCGAGCTGCGCCAGGTGGCGATGCGCCTGGACTGGCCGGAGGAGGCGCTGAAACGCGCCTACCTCGCACCCGACATGGGACCGGGTAATGCCTTGCTGCTGAAGGTGGGCTGCGAGGCGGTGACCGAGCTGTTCTGCGCCCTGGGCCAGACGCGCCTGTCGGCCGAACGGGTGGCGGACCTGGCGATCCGGCCGCTGCAGGCCTGGCTCACCAGCGGGGCGGCCACCTCGGAGTACCTGGCCGACCAGCTGCTGCTGCCGATGGCCCTGGCCGGCGGCGGGCAGTTCAGCACCTGCGTGCTGAGCGACCACCTGACCAGCAACATCGAGGTGATCCAACAATTCCTGCCCGTGCGTTGTCTGATCCAGAGCGAGCGGGAGGACTTCCACAACGTCACGCTCACGGCGTCTTGACGAAAAGACGACATCCCGCTGCCGAAAATGGGCGCGCGGACCCGGTCCGCGCCCCGACCATCCGGCGAATGCGCCCGCCCTATCGGCGCATGGGAGCTCACCATGGCGTGCATGCGCGCCACCCTGCCTGTCCTGCTCTGCGCGGCCCTGCTTCTCGCCGGCTGCGAGACCACCCATGACTACCTGGTTGCCCAGGGTTATCCACCGGCGTTCGCCGACGGTTACCAGGACGGCTGCAGCAGCGGCCGCCAGGCCGCCGGGGCGATCACCGGCGAGTTCCGCAAGGACGTGCCCCGCTACCTGCGCGACCGCACCTACGCCGAGGGCTGGGGCGACGGTTTCGAGCAGTGCAAGGAGCAGATGCGCAGCCAGGAGTTGCGGGAGTTCCGCGAGCAGGTGACGCGAGACCGCGACGACGAGTGGAAGCGGGACAAGGACCGCGCAGCCGCACGCGCTCTGGGTGGGCACAGCGATTGAGTGCGAGCCCCATGTGCGGGTTGGACGGTCCGTTTCAGCAAACAGCCCTTGCAGTCAGGGCGACATGAAAAGGGCAGCCGATTGGCTGCCCCTGTTCGTCTGGGTGCGGGTGGGTCGTGTCAGACCAGCCCCTGCGCCAGCATGGCGTCGGCCACTTTGACGAAGCCGGCGATGTTGGCGCCCTTCACGTAGTTGATCCGGCCGTTTTCCTCGCCGTAGTGGACGCAGGCGTGGTGGATGTTCTGCATGATGCCGTGCAGGCGCTGATCCACTTCGCCGGCGGTCCAGTGCAGGCGCATGGCGTTCTGGCTCATCTCCAGGCCGCTGGTGGCGACGCCGCCGGCGTTGGAGGCCTTGCCCGGGGCGAAGAGGATGCCGGCCTCAAGGAAGGCATCCACCGCTTCGAGGGTGGAGGGCATGTTGGCACCCTCGGCCACGCAGATGCAGCCGTTGGCGAGCAGGGTGCGGGCGTCTTCGGCGTCCAGTTCGTTCTGGGTGGCGCAGGGCAGCGCGATGTCGCAGGCCAGCTTCCACGGCCGCTCGCCGGGCAGGAAGCGCAAACCGGCGCCCTGAAGGGACTCCAGGCGCCCACGGCGCTCGTTCTTCAGCTCCATCAGCTCATCCCACTGCTCGGGGGTCAGGCCGTCTTCGATGAACAGGGTGCCGCCGGAGTCGGACAGGGAAATCACCTTGCCGCCCAGTTCCATGACCTTCTGTGCGGCGTACTGCGCCACATTGCCGGAGCCGGAGATGGCCACACGCGCACCGTCGAAGCCACGGCCCTGGCCCTTGAGCATTTCCTGGGCGAAGTAGACGCAGCCGTAGCCGGTGGCTTCGGGGCGCACCAGGCTGCCGCCGTAGGCCAGGCCCTTGCCGGTGAACACCGAGGTGAACTCGTTGGAGAGGCGCTTGTACTGGCCGAACAGGTAGCCGATCTCGCGGGCGCCGACGCCGATGTCGCCGGCCGGCACGTCCAGGTCCGCACCGATGTGGCGGTACAGCTCGCTCATGAACGATTGGCAGAAGCGCATCACTTCGGCGTCGCTCTTGCCCTTGGGATTGAAGTCCGAACCGCCCTTGCCGCCGCCCATGGGCAGGGAGGTGAGGGAGTTCTTGAACACCTGCTCGAAGGCCAGGAACTTCAACACGCCGAGGTTGACCGACGGGTGGAAGCGCAGGCCGCCCTTGTAGGGGCCGATGGCGCTGCTCATCTGCACGCGGAAGCCACGGTTGACCTGGGCCTGGCCTTTGTCGTCGACCCAGGGTACGCGGAACAGGATGGCGCGCTCGGGCTCGACCAGGCGCTCCAGCAGGCCGTCGCGCAGGTAACGAGGGTTGGCTTCGAGGAAGGGCCAGAGGCTGCGCAGGACCTCTTCCACCGCCTGGTGGAATTCGGGCTGGTGGGGGTCGCGTTGCTTGAGCCGTTGCAGGAACAGGTCCAGGGAAGGAGTCATGATGCTCACCAGTATTTTTCTTTTGTGGACAATCGGTAGCGCGAGACTCTAGCAAGCGATCCGGCACATAAACAGGGCAAAATGACGCATTGATGAAACTTTTTGGTGCATTTGCTGTAAATCCCCACCGCCACACGCCATAAACCTACGCTCCGAACGCTCTGTTCCGGCAGATACCCTTGCCACTGGATTCTTGCGTTTTTGCACTTTTTTCGAGCGCTTCCAGCACCATAAAGTGACGTTTTCACGACACCGGGAAACCGGCTCGGCGTTCCACTGCCGTCGTGTCGTCAGCGGCCGTCATGATTGGATACAACTGATCCTTCCCGACAAACGGAACGGCACCCCGGCGCTCCAGTCATAGCGATGTGCCATATCGGCACCCACTCAGGAGCACCTGTTCATGTCCAGCTTGCCCAAGCGTTCTGTCCGCCCCTTCACCGCTTCCCTGGCCGCCCTGGTCCTGGCGGGTCTTGCCGGGGCGGCTCAGGCGGGCATCGAGGTCGGCAGTTCGTCCAGCAGCTACAGCAACCTGGTTACGGTCGATCGCAACCCGGTCAGTGGCACAACGCTGAAGGAATCCCGTATCAGCATCGACACCCTTGAGAAGATGCAGGAGCAGTTGAAGAGAACCCAGGAAAGCCTGGAGAAGCTGACCCGGCAGGTCAGCGACCAGGCCAGCACCATCAGCACCCTGAACCGCCAGCTGGAGGAGGTGAAGCGCACCACCGGCTCGTCGGACCTGTCCAACGTCCAGCGCGACCTGGACAGCCAGAAGGGGCGGATCGATCAGCTCCAGCGCAGCCTGGAGGACGCCAAGCGTGGCAGTTCGTCGTCCAGCGATGTCTCCAGCCTCAAGCGCGAGCTGGAGAGCCAGGACAACCGCATCGACCAGCTGCAGCGTGGCCTGGAGGATGCCAAGCGCAACAGCTCCTCCTCCAGCGACCTGTCCGGCCTCAAGCGTGAGGTGGACAGCCAGGACAGCCGCATCGATCAGCTGCAACGCAGCCTGGAGGACCTGAGCCGCAAGGTGAAGTAAGCGCCCCCGGAATGAAAAACGGAGCCCGAGGGCTCCGTTTTTCGTGGTGCTGCCGGCTTACTGGGCCAGCTTCTTGTAGCGCACGCGGTGCGGCTGAGCAGCAGCCTCGCCGAGGCGCTTCTTGCGGTCCGCTTCGAACTCGGTGTAGTTGCCTTCGAAGAAGGTCACCTTGCCGTCGTCCTCGTAGGACAGGATGTGGGTGGCGATACGGTCCAGGAACCAGCGATCGTGGGAGATCACGATGGCGGCGCCGGGGAAGTCCAGCAGCGCCTCTTCCAGGGCGCGCAGGGTTTCCACGTCGAGGTCGTTGGACGGTTCGTCGAGCAGCAGCACGTTGCCGCCCTGCTTCAGGGTCAGGGCCAGGTGCAGGCGACCGCGCTCACCACCGGAGAGGTCCTTGACGAACTTCTGCTGGTCGGCGCCCTTGAAGTTGAAGCGGCCGACGTAGCTGCGGGACGGGACTTCGTAGTTGCCGATCTTGATCTGCTCGAAGCCATCGGAAACCTGCTGCCACACGGTCTTGCTGCCGTCCAGGCTGTCGCGGCTCTGGTCGACGCTGGCGATCTGCACGGTCTCGCCGATCTCGATACGGCCGGAATCCGGCTGCTCCTTGCCGGTGAGCATGCGGAACAGGGTGGACTTGCCCGCACCGTTGCCGCCGATCACGCCGACGATGGCGCCTTTCGGGATGCTCAGGGACAGGTCGTCGATCAGCACGCGATCGCCGTAGCCCTTGGTGACGTTGTGCAGCTCGATGACCTTGTCGCCCAGGCGCGGACCGGCCGGGATGTAGATCTCGTTGGTCTCGCTGCGCTTCTGGAATTCCTGGGACTGCATTTCCTCGAAGCGCTGCAGACGGGCCTTGGACTTGGCCTGGCGACCCTTGGCGCCCTGGCGCACCCACTCCAGTTCGGCCTTCATGGCCTTGGCGTGGGAGGCTTCCTGCTTGGCTTCCTGGGCCAGCCGGTTGGCCTTGGATTCCAGCCAGCCGGAGTAGTTGCCCTCGAAGGGGATGCCGTGGCCACGGTCCAGTTCGAGGATCCAGCCGGCGACGTTGTCGAGGAAGTAACGGTCGTGGGTGATGGCCACCACGGTGCCGGGGAAGTCGTGGAGGAAGTGCTCCAGCCAGGCGACGGAGTCGGCGTCCAGGTGGTTGGTGGGTTCGTCGAGCAGCAGCATGTCGGGGGCCGACAGCAGCAGGCGGCAGAGCGCCACGCGGCGCTTCTCGCCACCGGACAGGTGCTCGATCTTCGCGTCCCACGGCGGCAGGCGCAGGGCGTCCGCGGCAACTTCCAGCTGGCGCTCCAGGTTGTGGCCGTCGGCGGCTTGAAGGATGGCCTCCAGTTTGGCCTGCTCGGCGGCCAGGGCGTCGAAGTCGGCATCCGGCTCGGCATAGGCGGCGTAGACCTCGTCCAGGCGGGCCTGAGCCTGCTTGATCTCGCCGACCGCCTCTTCGACGATCTCGCGGACCGTCTTGCTGGCGTCGAGCTGCGGTTCCTGGGGCAGGTAGCCGACCTTGATGCCCGGCATCGGGCGGGCTTCGCCGTCGATCTCGGTGTCGACGCCGGCCATGATGCGCAGCAGGGTGGATTTACCCGCGCCGTTCAGGCCAAGCACGCCGATCTTGGCGCCGGGGAAGAAGGACAGCGAGATGTCCTTGAGGATTTCACGCTTAGGGGGCACGACCTTGCTGACCCGATGCATGGTGTAGACGTACTGAGCCAAACTGTTTGACCTCGCTGAACGTGTGGAATCGGGCCAATGGCTTGCGTGGCAAGCCATTGGCCGCAGACGGAATGAATAGGAAAGTGCGTCAGCTTATTAGCTCCCCTGGGGTTGTGCAAACGCCGCACGCGCACGTCCGCCACGTATCGCCTCGACCGCCTTCGCTTACCGATATGTCCAAGGTGATAGCCGAATTCCCCAAACGCCATCTCACCCACCTACGCGATGGCGGCCAGCGTCCCACAGGGAACGCTTTCTACCATGTTGCGCACCTGCCCCGCGGCCTCCCAGGCCACGGGGCAGGTCTCTCCTAACACTCAAGGAATGCAACATGATCAGGAAACTCGTAACCTCCGCCGCCGTCCTGGCGCTCTCTGCCTCCAGCCTGTCCGCCTACGCATACAGCGACGCCGACGGCGCTGAGATTCACTTCACCGGGAAGATCCTGGAGAAAACCTGCACCGTGGCAGTGAACGGCGTCCCGACCCCGGGCGCGGCCACCGTGACCCTGCCGGACACCCAGGCCGCCCTGCTGCGTATCGCAGGCCAGACCGCTGGCGATACCCCGTTCGTCATTAGCCTCAAGGACTGCAAGACCAACGCCAGCTCGGCAGATGTGCTGTTTACCTCGGCCTACCTGGATGGCGACCAGTTGAGCAATATCGCCTCCACGGGCGCAGCGACCAACGTCGCTCTGGAGCTGACTGACAATAACGGCACTCCGGTCGACCTGAGTGGCCAGATCCCGACCATCATGAGCCTCAACGCCGGCCAGGGCAGTGCCACCTACAAGGTGCGCTACTACGCCAAGGACATCGTCGAGCCGGGCGCCGTCGAGGCCACCGCTCTCTACGTAATCGGCTATCCGTGACGCACAGGAAGGCAGGCGCAACGCCTGCCTTTCCTACCTTCCGTGAAGTGCTTCGAGTCCACATGAAACGCATCCACATCTGGCTGGGCATGCTCGCTATGCTCGCACCTGCTTTCGCCCAGGCCGGCATTGTCATCACCGGCACCCGCGTGATCTACCCCGGCGAACAACGCGAGATCACCGTCCAGCTCACCAACAACGGCGATGTACCCGCGCTGACCCAAGCCTGGATCGACCAGAGCCCGAACATCGAGAACGCCGCCAAGGCCCGCAGCCCCTTCCTGCTCACGCCACCCGTGACCCGGGTCAACCCCGGCAAGGGACAGAGCCTGCGCATCCGCCTGATCGAGCAAAGCCTGCCTCAGGACCGCGAATCACTGTTCTGGCTGAACGTGCTTGAACTGCCACCCAAGCCGGCGGAGGGCACCGCCACCAACAAGCTGCAAATGGCCTTTGCCAGCCGTCTCAAGCTGTTCTATCGCCCCAAGGGCCTTGGATCCCTTGAGTCCGGAATCCAGAACCTGCAATGGAAGGTGCAAGGCGATGAACTGGTATGCACCAACCGCGGCGCGTTCCACATCACCTTCGTCGACATCCGCCTGGGTGGGCAGGAGGTCACACTGAACAAGGGCTCGGCAATGGTCGCCCCTCAGGACACCTTGCGCCTGCCACTGAAGCAACGGGTACCCGGCTCCGCTGACACCTCCATCGACTTCAAGGTCATCAACGACTTCGGAGCAGACGCCACCCATACCGCCCGCCTGTCGCCCTGACGCTCGATGTGCCACGCCCCGCAGCGGTCCTGCCGCTGCCTGCCACCTGCAGTGCTGCTCGGGGGCATGCTGGCTCTGACAAGCCAAGGCCACACCGATGAGCGCGTCATCTTCGACGACTCCTTCCTGCCCCCCGAGGCCCGCAACTTCGACCTCAGCCAATTCGAAGACGAAGCCCCAGTCGTGCCAGGGCACTACACGGTGGACATCCGCCTGAACGAACGGATAGCCCTGCGGCGCGAGATCGAAGTGACGACCGATACGCGAGGATCCTTTCCCTGCCTGCAGCCGGATCTGCTCCAGCTCATCGGCACTGACCCTGCCCACCTGCGCTCCATCGAGCCCGATACCTGCGGCCGCCTGGAAGACCAGGTGGACGGCGCCCAGGCGCGCTTCGACATGGCCGAGCTGGTGCTGGAGCTGCAGATCCCCCAGTTCGCCTTGCGCCGCAACGCCTATGACTATGTGGACCGGACCCTGTGGGACGCAGGCGTGACCGCCGCCATTCTCGGCTACAACCTCAACGCCAGTCGCCAGGAACAGACGGGCAGCCGCAGCGACAACCTGTTTCTCAGCCTGGACGGCGGCCTCAACCTGGGCCGCTGGCGCCTGCGCCACCAGGGCTCCCAGACCTGGCAGAGCGATGTTTCCAGCGCCTATCGCAATGCCGCCACCTACCTGCAGCACGACCTGGACGACTGGGGCAGCCAGGTGGAGGTCGGCGAAGTCAACAGCAGCGGTCAACTGCTCCCCGGCGTACCGCTGACCGGCGTCCATTTGCGCAGCGATGCCAGCATGCTGCCTTACTCCCAGCGCAACTTCGCCCCGGTGTTCCGTGGTGTCGCCCGAACCCAGGCACGCATCCAAGTCTGGCAGGGCACCACCCTGCTGAAGGAGCTAAACGTCGCCCCTGGTCCCTTCGAACTGGATGACCTCACGCCCCCCGGACGCGGTGGTGATCTGGAGGTACGGGTCCTCGAAGCAGACGGCAGCGAGCAACGCTTCACCCTGCCATACAGCCCTGCCGTCGAACTGCTGAGGCCCGGCCAGGTGCGCTTCAGCCTGGCTGCAGGCCGCCTGCGTGATGCCACGCTCAAGCGCCAGCCAATGGTGATCGATGGCGTTTTCAGACGCGGTGTTAGCAATCACACCACCGCCTACCTAGGAGGCCAGGCCAGCCCCGACTACACCGCACTCATGATCGGGGCGGCACTCAACACGCCACTGGGCGCGCTCGCAGCCGACCTTACCCGCAGCCAGGCACACATCCATGGCCAGGACGAAACGGGCAACAGCCTGGGCCTGGCCTTCTCCCGCAGTTGGCCAACCGGAGGCCCCGCCATGGCCCTGGAACTGCGCCATGCTCCAACACCGGGCTACCAATCGCTGGCCAGTGCAGCCCGTCGCCAGGACCAACCCACCCCGCTCAAGGCGAACACCCGACCAGCCGGCTTGCGCGACAGGGCCAGCGCCACCCTGACCCTCGACGTCACCCAGGATGCACAGCTCAACGCCGGGCTGCTGCTGCAACGCGACTGGCAAACCCCAGGCTGGGCGCGGCAGTACCAGGTCGGCTATACCCATCGTTTCCGTCGTTTCAGCCTCAGCCTGGACACGGTCCGCGCGCGCGACGCCCAGGGCCAACCCGACGGCCAGACGCGGCTGAGCCTCAATATCCCGCTGGGTGCCCGCTTCGGCGGCAGCCAGAGCCTCTCCGCTGCCTTCACCCGGCGCCGCGATGGCACCCACGACGAACGCCTGTCCCTGCGCGGCAGCGCAGGTGAGTCCCGCCAACTGGCCTACACCCTGACCACCAGCCGCAATAGCCAGAGCTCGACTGCGAGCAGCCTCGGCGGAAGCTATCAATCCTCACGGGCTCTACTGAGCGGCGCACTGAGCCAGGGCGACGGCTACCGCACCACCGCCCTCGGCCTCAACGGCAGCCTGCTGGCCCACCCGGAAGGCATCACCCTGACGCCCATGCAGGGCGACACCTTCGCCGTACTGGTGGCTCCGGGCGGGACCGGCGCCCGAGTCGCCCAGCAACCTGGCCTGGCCCTGGACAGTCAAGGCCAGGCAGTGGTCGCCGGGCTTCAGCCCTACCAGATGAATGAACTGATCCTCGACCCCGCCGGTGCCGCCGACAGCGTCGAGTTCGAAGAAACCGAGCAACGCATCGCCCCCCGGAGTGGCGCCGTGGTGCTGGTGAAGTTTCCCACCCGTTCTGGCAGCGTCCTGCTGGCCCGGGGCCAGCTGCCCGACGGAGCGCCCCTGCCCTTCGGCGCCAGCCTGCAGGACGAACAGGGCCAAGCCCTGGGCGTGGTTGGCCAGGGTGGGCTGATCTACCTGCGCCTGGAAGACGAGCCCGGCGCTCTGCGGGCCAACTGGGGCCCTGGGGCAGACCAGCACTGCACCCTTCCGGTACCACAACCGCTGCCTGCCGCCGACGAACCACCCCGCGACCTCACCTGCCACCCCTGACCCGGAGCCGATCATGCCGAACCTGTCTCCCCCTGCCCTGACCGCCTGGTTCTCCCTGTTGCTCATCGGCCTGCTGCCGCTCGTGGCCGTGGCCGACTGCCCGGCCCCCGCGGCAGCCAGCCGCCAGGTGCCATTTGGCGCGCCCGCCATCAGTCAACCACCCGCTGCACCGATCGGCACCGTCCTCTATGAACAATGGTTGCCGGTGCCCCAAATGGCTGACGACGGCAGCGGCCAGCCCCTGACCCTGGCCCTCACCCCGCGCCCCGCCCAGGCCCTCTGGCAGGACGCCCGCTCGGCCGAGTCACCGGTGTACCAGACCAACCTGCCCGGCGTCGGCGTGCGCTACAGCGCCCCCGACGGCGGTGCCCTGGCCACCGCGCGGGGCTCGGCCGTGATCCTGCAACTGGTGAAGACCGAGCCGACCCTGCAACCCGGCACGCTGGCCGGTGACCAGTTACCGGCCCTGGCGCTCTACTGCGGCCACAGCGAACTGGGGCGCACCGAGCTGAGCGGCAGCCTCAACCTCGTCAGCAGCACCTGCATGGCAACCGACGTCGACGTGCCCCTCGGCACGTTCCCCGCCAGCGCCCTGGCCCAGCCGGGCGATGCCACACCCTGGGTCGACTTCGCCGTGCGGCTGGTCAACTGCCCCCCGTTCCATGGCACCCGTCGACTCTTCGACGGCCAGGCCGGCTGGCAGCAGAACGACATCGGCATCGCCCTGCGCCCCAGCGACGGTGCTGTGGACGCCGCCCGAGGCCTGATGCGCCTGAGCCCCGGCCCCGACAGCGCCCAGGGCGTGGCCATCGAGGTGCGCCAGCGTTTCGAAGGGCAGGCGGGACCCGCGCCTCTGGACAATCGGGTGGTACGAGGCGTGCTGGCATTGACGGACACCCCCGGGCAGTCGTACGCCTTTCCCTACAGCGCGCGTTATCTAAGGCTGAACGAACCGTTCAACGCCGGTCTCGCCAACGGCGCGTTAGTGTTCACCCTCATCTATTACTGACATGCCGATGACCGACACGACCCAGGGGCGGGTGATCGCCGCCAGCCTGCTGCTGGGCTGCCGCCATTTACTTCCTCCCCTCGCCCAGGCGCTCGGACATGGTCCGGACGCCTTGCTGCCGGACTCGCACTGGTCCCTGGATGACTTTCTCCACCTCTTGCAGCGTGCCGACGAGGGCCCACTCCCCCAGATCGGCCTGCACCAGGGCACCCTGCTGGACATGTGCGCACTCGGCCTCTACGGCCTGGCAGTACAGAGCGCCAATACCTTCGGCGAAGCGCTGATGTGCGCCCAGCGCCACCTGGCCTCGCTCGTCACCCCCGCCCGGCTCGACCTGCGGCTCGATGCCCGTGGCCTGGTGGTCGACTTCCGCCTGCTGTCCAGGGGAACGGCCAGCACCCGGCAATTCGACGAACTCTTCCTGGCCCTGCTGGCCAATGCCCTGGCCCCGCTGACCCACCCGCCGACCCAGGCCCTGCGCCTCGAACTCGCCCACCCGGCACCGGACGACGAACGGCTCCACCGTCAGGCCTTCGCCTGCCCTATCGCGTTCGAGCGCCTGCACAACCGCCTGCACTTCCCCCGCGCCGCCCTCGAGCGGCCATTACGCACAGCCCAACCCGCCCTGCACCAGCACCTGCTGGCCTACCTCGGCCAACCGCCGCACTCCGCCTCGCTACCCCTCGATATCCCCCATAACGAGGACGAACGCTGGGAGTGGGTCAAATACCAATTACGCGCTCGCGGCCACAGCCTGGCGGAGGTGGCCCGCCAGCTCGGAGTCTCCAGCGCAGCAGTGAAGAACGCCAAGCGCCAGCCCTATCCCCGGGTCGAACGCGCCATCGCTGCGCTCCTGGAACTGGCGCCGGCACAGATCTGGCCGGAACGCCGGCACCCCACCTTGGGAACAACCGGCCCGTCTACCGCGTCCAACGTCCGAACGACGGTAGCGCGCGACGAAGAGGACTGATCGGGGCCCCGTTCGCACGCCAGCCGAAGGCATTTCCCGCCGTGGCGCGCCAGTATTCGCGGCCCGCCGGACGCTCGTCGGCTGTGCTGGCACTTTGCCGCAACCCCAGGCATGCTAGCCCGCTTTCCCCAGACAACCCCGACCAGCCCGTTCGGCCTTCACGCCGATGGATCAGGATTGCCCCGTGCCCGACATGTCGCCCGCCCTCACCCACCGCGCGCCCGGAGAGCCCCAGGGGCCCGCCTTGCAGCGCTCGGTCAAGGGCCTGCTCGGGGTGCTGGTAGTGATCATGATCGGGCTGCTGTTCTGGCAACTGCTGCAGGAGTACCACCGCCTGCAGACCGATCAGCGCCAGTACGACCGCACGCTCGCCGTGCAGCTGGCGCGCCAGCTGGAAGGCACCATGGAGCAGGAGGCCGAGGCCGGACTCGCCCTGCTGCAGTACAGCGGCCGCGAGATCAGCGAACCGGCCCTGCTCGACAGCCTCCACGTGCTCTATCCGCAGATGCACAGCATCGTCCGGGTCTCGCCCCGGGGTGGCGTGCTCGACGACAGCGCCCCTGGCAGCGACGACAGCCTCTACATCGCCGCCCTGGCCCATCGAAGCGCCGGCCAGCCCTACCATTTCGCCTTCACCCCCGAGTCCGGCGGACTGATCTACCTGTTGCTCCACGACGGCCAGGGGCGCAGTTGGGCGCTGCGCCTCGACGCCTCCACGTTGCAGGCCTGGCTGCGTGAGCGCGGCCTGAGCTGCGGCTGGCTGCTGGAAGACCGGCTCAACCAGCGCGTACTGATCCACGGCGGCACCGAAGCGGACCAGAGCAAACCCACCGGCGTGCCCCTCACCGCCGAAGAGCAGGCCCAGACCCTCGCCCAACTGCCCCTGGCCAACAGCGACTGGCAACTGCGCGCCCTGTACGACGAGCGCCAGGCCCGCGCCACGATGCTGCCGGAACTGATCGGCAAGCTCGCCCTGTTCTCCGTCTGCGCCGCCATGGCCCTGCTGGCGCTGTTCGTCCTGCAACGCGAGCAACGCAGCCTGAAGGCCCTCAACGACGCCTCGCGGCGCTCCCTGCGCCAGGCCGCCAGCGCCCTCGGGGTGATCGAAGAGCGCGTGGTGGTGACCTGGACCGACGGCCTGGTGTGCTACCTCAACGCCCAGGCCGAAGCCATGTTCGGCCTCAGCAGCGAGGACGCCCAGCAGGTCCACCTACTGGCCCTGCTGCCCAACCTCGACCCGCTGCTGCTGCACACCATCCACTACAGCCAGGACCTCGGGCCCGACCTGGTGCAGGTCAGCGTCGGCACCGTGCAGCGGCTGTTCACCGTGACCCGCAGCGACCTCAACGACGGCGCCAAGCTCATCGGCTACGTCTGGGTCCTGCGTGACGTCACCGAGGAGCAGCAAGCCCTGCGGGTACTCCAGGAAACCCGTCGGCGCTACCAGGAAATCTTCGAAGGCACCGGCGTCGCCCTCTGCGTGCTCGACCTCGCCAGCCTGCGCGAGCACCTGCTGCACAACGGCATCCGCGACGCCCAGGCCCTGGAGCACTGGCTGCAAGACCACCCCGAGCGCCACTTGCCGCTGCAACAGCGCCTGCGGGTCACCGAGGTCAACCAGTTCGCCCTGCGCCTGCTGGGTGCACGCAACGCCGACCAGGTCTGGCAACTGATCATCGGCGACCGCCCACTGCGCCCCGGCGGCATGCGCATGCAGCTCATCGCCGCCGTGCTCGGCACCCAGCAGCAGTTGGAGCTGGAAGCCCGCATCGTCACGCCCCAGGGCGTGGAACGGCACCTCTGGGTGGTGCTGCGCATGCCCGAGATGATCCAGGACCTGCACGCCGTCACCCTCAGCATGAGCGACATCACCAGCCGCAAGCGCATGGAACTGTCGCTGATCGAGCGCGAGCGCTTCTGGTCCGACGTGGTGCTGGCGGTGCCCGACACCCTCTACGTGCACGACATCGGCGCACGCCGGGTCATGCTCAGCAACAACCGCCTCGGCCAGCAGCTCGGCTACAGCGCGCGTGAACTGCGCGAGATGGGCGAGCACTTCTGGGAGCAGATCCTCCACCCCGACGACCAGGAGCAGTACGCCCGCATGCGCAGCCTGCAGCAGGTGGTCAGCGACGGGCAGCTGCTGCAATGCCTGCTGCGCTGGCGCCACCGCGACGGCAGCTGGCACTGGTTCGACATCCGCGAGCAGGCCCTGACCCGCGACGACCAGGGGCGGGTCAGCCGGCTGATCGGCGTGGCCAAGGACATCACCGAACAGATCGAAGCCAGCGAACAGATGCGCGACAGCGAGCGGCGCTACCGCCTGCTGGCCGAGAGCATCAGCGACGTCATCTTCACCAGCGACCGCGAACTGAAGCTCAACTACATCAGCCCCTCGGTGCAGCCGGTGCTGGGCCTGAGCCCGGAATGGGTGATCGACCACGGCTTCAACGGCACCGTGGCCAACCCGCGCCAGCTCGCCTCGCTGTTCGTGCTGATGGACAAGGTCAACCACGCCCTGGGCGACCCCCAGCGCCTGGCGGAACTGCGCAGCCAGCTGCCGCCGCAACTGTTCCTGTTCGACTGCCTGCGCGCCGATGGCCGCAAGATCCCGGTGGAGCTGCGCATCATGCTCATGTGGGACGAGCACGGCCGCTTCGAGGGCCTGCTCGGCGTCGGCCGCGACATCAGCCAGCAGCGCCGCGCCGAGAAGGACCTGCGCATGGCCGCCACGGTGTTCGAGCACTCCACCTCGGCCATCCTGGTCACCGACCCGGCCGGCTACATCGTCCAGGTCAACGAAGCCTTCACCCGCATCACCGGCTACCAGTCCGCCGAGATGCTCGACCAGCTGCCCTCGATGCTCACCGCCGACCGCCAGCAGGCCACCCAGCTGGACTACATCCTGCGCCAGCTCAACCAGCGCGGCAGCTGGGAGGGCGAGATCTGGCTCAAGCGCCGCGCCGGCGACCACTACCCCGCCTGGGTCGGCATCACCGCCGTGCACGACGAGGAAGGCGACCTGGTCAGCTACGTGTGCTTCTTCAGTGACATCAGCGAGCGCAAGGCCAGCGAGCAACGCATCCACCGCCTCGCCTACTACGACGCCCTCACCCAGCTGCCCAACCGCACCCTGTTCCAGGAGCGCCTGCACACCGCCCTGCAGCACGCCGAGCGGCGCGAGGAATGGGTGGTGCTGATGTTCCTCGACCTGGACCGCTTCAAACCGATCAACGACTCCCTCGGCCACGCCGCCGGTGACCGCATGCTCAAGGACGTGGCCGTGCGCCTGGCCGATTGCGTGGGTGACGACGACACCGTGGCGCGCATGGGCGGCGACGAGTTCACCCTGCTGCTGTCGCCCTGCACCGGGCGCGAGACGGCCTTGAACCGGGCCATCACCGTCGCCGAGCAGATCCTCTCGCGCCTGGCCCGGCCCTTCGTGCTGGAAGGCCGCGAATTCTTCGTCACCGCCAGCATCGGCATCGCCCTCGGCCCGCAGGACGGCCACGAGCCGAGCCAGCTGATGAAGAACGCCGACACCGCCATGTACCACGCCAAGGAACGCGGTAAGAACAACTTCCAGTTCTACCAGGCCGAGATGAACGCCCGCGCCCTGGAGCGCCTGGAGCTGGAGAGCGACCTGCGCCACGCCCTGGAACAGCGCGAGTTCGTCCTCTACTACCAGCCGCAGTTCTCCGGCGACGGCAAGCGCCTGACCGGCGTCGAGGCCCTGCTGCGCTGGCGCCATCCCGAGCGCGGCCTGGTGCCGCCCGGCGAGTTCATCCCCGTGCTGGAAGAACTGGGCCTGGTGGTGGAAGTCGGCGACTGGGTCCTGCGCGAGGCCTGCCGCCAACTGCGTGCCTGGCACCAGCGCAAGATGCGCCTGCCCAAGGTCTCGGTGAACATCTCCGCCCGCCAGTTCGCCGACGGCCAACTGGTCCAGCGCATCTCCGGCATCCTCGCCGAGAGCGGCCTGCCGCCCGCCTGCCTGGAGCTGGAACTGACCGAGAGCATCCTCATGCGCGACGTGGCCGAGGCCATGGAGATCCTCGCCAACCTCAAGCGCCTCGGCCTGTGCATCGCGGTGGATGACTTCGGCACCGGCTACTCCTCGCTCAACTACCTCAAGCGTTTCCCCATCGATGTGCTGAAGATCGACCGCAGCTTCGTCGACGGCCTGCCCGACGGCGAGCGCGACGCGCAGATCGCCCGCGCCATCATCGCCATGTCCCACAGCCTCAACCTTGCGGTGATCGCCGAAGGGGTCGAGACCCACGCCCAGCTCGACTTCCTCCGCGAGCACGGCTGCGACGAAGTGCAGGGCTTCCTCTTCGGCCGGCCGATGCCCGCCGACCAGCTGGAAGCCCAGTTCGGCGGCGCCGCGCTGTTCATGCTCAGCTGAGCCTGCGATTCGTGACCTGCGGCCGGGCCCCGGCCGCCCGCCTGCCGTAAGATCGCGCCACTCGCACCGCCACCGTCATACCTCGCGCCATCGACCGGCACACGACACGACAAGGAGCCCCGCATGTCCTGGTGGAAACGCTTCCTCCGCGCCCCGCACGCCACGCCCGCCACCGACAGCGACCACGACGTGCCCGAGTCGCCCGACGCCACCGGCGGCAGCATCGAATTGCGCCAGGGCACCGCCGAGTACGAGCACTTCATCACCCTCGCCGAGCTGGAGCAGGGCAACCTCGTCCACGGCGCCGAACACCTGGCGGAGCTGCTGCGCTACGCCCCCGGCAACTCTGAATGGCTGGCCCTGGCCGAGCAGTACCGGACCCGCGTCGGCCGCCCGGCCGACGCCGAGCTGCTGCCCATCGGCGAGCAGCGCTACTACGCCAGCGAAGCCCTGCGCAGCTGGCTCATGGCCCGCGAAGAACGCCTGCCGGAGGCCGTCGACCTGCTGCTGCAGGTGATCGACGTCGCCCCGGGCACCGACTACCTCAACGCCTGGGCACTCGGCTGGCTGGAGCCGGCCGGCGCCCTGGAGCGACTGGACCCGGCGCTGCAAATGCGCCTGTTCTCTCGGGTCATCCAGGCCACCCCGGAGGCCCGTGAGGCCAGCGTCCGCCAGCTCACCGCCGCGCGCCGCTGGGCCGTCCTCGCGGGGCGGGTGACGCCCTCTTCGGACCTGGCCGCACAATGGCCCATGCTGCACATCGGCCTGCTGCGCCGCGCCGCCTGCTTCGAGCAGGCCCTGGCGCTGGCCGACCTGGCCAGCGCCGAGCAGGACTGGCACCTGGCCGTCGCCCGAGGGCTGCTGCTGCGCCAGCAAGGGCGGGCCGCCGAGGCCGACATCGCCTTCAGCCTGGCGGTGCGCCAGCAACCCGAGGAAATCAGTGCCTACCTGGAAGCCGGCGACACCTGGCTGGAGCAACAGGGCTGGGCCCAGGCCAGCGGCTGGTACGAACAGGTACTGGCCCGCCAGCCCGAGCATGACTGGGCGCAGCCCTCGCTGGACTACTGCCAGTGGCGGGCCAGCGGTGACGACGCCCGGCTGCAGCGGGTGATCGACGCCGCCCGGGCCGGCAACGAGCGCGCCTACCAGCTGTGGTTCCTCGCCGCCGGTGCCCCGCCGGAGCCGAGTGACGCCAGCGCCAACGTGCTGCGGCAGATCCGCGAAAAGCTGCTGGAGGGGGCCTTTTCCGGCTCGGCCAACGACCGCATCAGCCTGCGCACCTCCTCCCTGGAGGCGCCCAGCAACACCCTGGCCATCGCCCTCGAACTGGCTGCCCACGGCCTCACCGGCTGCACGGTGGAGGTCACCACCGAGGCCATCGCCCACCCCGATCCGCGCCAGCCGCTGGGCCCGGTGGACCACCTGCTGTGGCGCTACGAAGGCGACCAGCCCAGGCCCGCCCTGCCGCCGCCCGGCGAGCGGGTCAGCGCCCTGATCGCCGGCCTGGCCGCACAACCCTACGCCCGCAGCAACTGGGCCCAGGCCAGCCATGTGGCCGCCGGCCTGGGCGAGGACGAGGCCCAGCAGGTGCTGGCGTGCCTGGTGCACCCACCGGCGGTGCCCGACCGCTCGACCCCCGCGCTGGTCTGGCTGACCCGCGTGCAGACCGCCGCTACCCAGGTCCTCGCACAGCTCGACGGCGGCTGGGAGGGCTCGCATCGCCGCGCCCTGCTGCTCAGTGCCCTGTTCGGCCCCACCGACTGGACCACGGTGGCCGCCATCCGCGCGCTCACCACCCTGGCCCAGGAGGAACCCGCCCACGCCCTGGCGATCCACACCGCCTTCGAGCAACTGGAGCGCCAGCGCCCCGATGCCGGCTACTGCTGCTGGCTGGAGCCGCTCTACGAATGCTGGCAGCAGCTGCCGCTGCTGGCCGACCACGAACGCGAAGCCCTGCAAGGAAAGCTCGCCGAGCTGCACGGCGCAGAAGAGGAATCCGCGTGAGCGCCACTTGTCTGTCGCATGACCGACCTTCATGTGTCAGCCAGCGACCTATGGGTTAGAATGCGCGCCTTTCCACGTACCGATCCCTGAGAGGACCGCCATGTTCAGCCGTGATTTGACCCTCGCCCGCTACGATGCCGAACTCTTCGCCGCGATGGAGCAGGAAGCCCAGCGCCAGGAAGAGCACATCGAACTCATCGCCTCGGAGAACTACACCAGCCCGGCGGTGATGGAAGCCCAGGGTAGCGTGCTGACCAACAAGTACGCCGAGGGTTACCCGGGCAAGCGCTACTACGGCGGTTGCGAGTACGTCGACGTGGTCGAGCAACTGGCCATCGACCGCGCCAAGGAGCTGTTCGGCGCCGACTACGCCAACGTCCAGCCCCACGCCGGTTCCCAGGCCAACGCCGCCGTCTACCTGGCCCTGCTGTCGGCCGGTGACACCATCCTCGGCATGAGCCTGGCCCATGGCGGTCACCTGACCCACGGCGCCTCCGTCTCCTCCTCCGGCAAGCTGTACAACGCCGTGCAGTACGGCATCACCGACGCCGGCCTGATCGACTACGACGAAGTCGAGCGCCTGGCCGTCGAGCACAAGCCGAAGATGATCGTCGCCGGCTTCTCCGCCTACTCCCAGGTGCTGGACTTCGCCCGCTTCCGCGCCATCGCCGACAAGGTCGGTGCCTACCTGTTCGTCGACATGGCCCACGTGGCCGGCCTGGTCGCCGCCGGTGTGTACCCGAACCCGGTGCCGTTCGCCGACGTGGTCACCACCACCACCCACAAGACCCTGCGCGGCCCGCGCGGCGGCCTGATCCTCGCTCGCAAGAACGAAGAGATCGAGAAGAAGCTGAACTCCGCCGTCTTCCCCGGCGCCCAGGGTGGCCCGCTGGAACACGTGATCGCCGCCAAGGCCGTGTGCTTCAAGGAAGCCCTGCAGCCCGAGTTCAAGGCCTACCAGCAGCAGGTCCTGAAGAACGCCCAGACCATGGCCAGCGTGTTCATCGAGCGCGGCTTCGACGTGGTCTCCGGTGGCACCCAGAACCACCTGTTCCTGCTGTCCCTGATCAAGCAGGACATCACCGGTAAGGACGCCGACGCCGCCCTGGGTCGCGCCTTCATCACCGTGAACAAGAACAGCGTGCCCAACGACCCGCGCTCCCCCTTCGTCACCTCCGGCCTGCGCATCGGCACCCCCGCCGTGACCACTCGTGGTTTCAAGGAAGCCGAGTGCCGCGAACTGGCCGGCTGGATCTGCGACATCCTGGAGAACATGGGCGACGAGTCCGTGGTCGACCGCGTGCGCGAGCAGGTCAAGGCCATCTGCGCCAAGTTCCCGGTGTACGGCAACTGATTGCCTGAGCGGTGAACGAGAAAGCCCGGCACATGCCGGGCTTTTTTGTGCCTGTCGTACACGCCTTGGGCCGCTACGCAGCCCTTGGCGAATGAATTCGCCCCTACAAGGCGCAGGGTGGATGGCGCTTTTTCCATCCACCAGGGGTGTTTCCGGCTGCTCCGATGGTGGGCTGAAGCCCACCCTGCACGCCATGCCGTAGCCCGGGCTTCAGGCCGGGAACGCTCCTCAGAAGCCGAACGTCGCCGACATCAGCCAGGTACGCGGGGTGGAGAGGGTGAGGCCGGTGGCGGTGCCGTCGGGGACGTTGGCGGAGGCCCAGTAGGCCTTGTCCATGACGTTCTCCACACTGGCGCGCAGGGTGACGTCCGTCTCGCCGACGCTGAAGGCGTAGCGCGCGCCCAGGTCGTAGCGTTGCCAGGCATCGGCCTTCTGGGTGTTGGCCTGATCGAGGTACTGGGCGCCGGTGTGGATGGCCCGTGCGGTCAGGGTCAGGCCCTGGACCTGGGGCAGGTCCCATTCGAACCCCAGGTTGGCATTGAGGATCGGCGCCCCGACCGCGCGGTTGCCGTCGTTGGTGCCATTGGCGGTGCGGGTCAGTTCGGCGTCCAGCAGCATGGCGCCGCCGAGGATGCGCACGCCCTCCAGCGGTTCGCCGAACAGGTTCAGCTCCACGCCCTGGTTGCGCTGTTCGCCGTCGGGCCGCAGGAAGCCGTTCTCGGTGTAATAGGCCGGCTTCTCGATGCGGAAGACGCTGAAGGTGCTGGTCAGGTTGCCCATGTCGTACTTGATGCCGGCCTCCACCTGCTTGCTGCGGTAGGGGGCGAACACCTGGCCGGCGTTGTTGGCGGTCTCCGGCGCGGTCTGACCCTGGGTCAGGCCTTCCATGTAGTTGGCGTAGAGCGACAGGGACTCGGTGGTGCGCCAAACCACGCCCAGGGCCGGCGAGGTGGCGCGCTCGTCGTAGCGCTGGTCGGGCTCGCCGGGTTCGGAGCTGTCCACCTCCACCCGCTGCAGGCGCGCACCGAGGGTCAGCAGCACCTGGTCGTCGGCGAAGCCGAGGGTGTCGGCCAGGGCCAGGCTGCTGAGCACGCTTTCGGTGTGGGTGGGGTTGTCCGGTGCGGTGGGCGTGCCCGGCACCGGCAGGGTCACCGGGTTGTACAGGTTGCTGACGCCGTTGGCGTAGCGCGCGCCGCTGTTGTCGAAGGTCATCTCGTAGCGGTTGAGGCTGGCGTTCAGGGTGTGGCTGACCGGGCCGGTGGCGAACCAGTGACGCAGGCCGACGGTGGCGGTGCGCACGTCCTCCTCGCGCTGGAAGGCGCGGGGGCTGACCACGAAGCGCCCGGCATCGTTGGTGACCTGCACGGCATGGCGGAGGAAGTCGTAGTCGCCCTTGCGCGCGCCGACGGCGGCATAGAGCAGGGTGGAGTCACCCAGGTCGTACTCGCCACGCAGGGCACCGAAGGTGTCCTTGGCGCGGGAGTAGGTCCAGGGCTGGGCGAAGTTGTCGTGGATGTCCTTCGGGTCGGGCACCTTGACCCCGGCGTTCAGGCCGACCCGCTCCATGGGGCCGTCCACGTCTCGGGTCTGCCGCCCGAGGTCGAGGGACAGGCGCACGCGCTCGGCACGCAGGTCGAGCCCGAGTACGGCGGAGTCGCGGTCCAGGTGCTGGTGGTCCCATTCGGTGTCGCCGGACTGCTTCACGCCGTTGAAGCGCAGGCCGAAGCGCTGGTCCTCGCCGAAGCGCCGGCCGATGTCCACGTGACCGCCCAGCTGCCCGGTGGAGGCCTGCATGGCGGTGAATTCGGTGACCGGGTCAGCCCCGGCGCGCTTGGGCTCGATGTTGATCGAGCCGCCGACGCTGCCGTTGGGCGCCAGCCCGCCGAGCAGGGCGCCCGGGCCCTTGAGCACGTCCACCCGCTCGACCATCTCCATGTCGATGGAATAGGTGGGCAGCACGCCGTACAGGCCGCCGAAGGCGACATCGCTGTTGTAGAGGCTGTAGCCACGGATGGAGAACTGCTCGAAGCGCCCCGCCGAGGGGTTGGTGCTGCGCACCGAGGGGTCGCTGGCGACCAGGTCGGCCAGGGTGCGGGCCTGCTGGTTCTTCACCATCTCGCTGGTGTAGGAGGTCTGGCTCAGTGGCGTTTCCAGGAAGTCCCGCTCGCCCAGCAGCCCGAGGCTGCCACGGCGCGACACCTGCCCGCCGGCGTAGGCATCGCCACCCATCCCGACGCCTTCGCCGGTGACGGCGATGGTCGGCAGCTCCTCGGCCCCCTCGGCACGCGGCGGCAGGCGTTGCAGGGTGTAGCCCCCCTCCCCGGCCGGCAGCAGCATCAGCCCTGAGCCACGCAGCAGGGCATCGAAGCCTTCGTCGATGCTGTATTCACCCTGCAGCCCGGGGCTGTCGAGCCCATCCACCAGGGCGGGGTCCACGGACAGGCTCACGCCGGCCTGGCCGGCGAAACGGGTCAGGGCACTGGCCAGGCTGCCCGCAGGCACCTGGTAGCTGCGCCGGGCGCCGTCATCGGCCCAGGCGCTGGGCAGGCCGAGGGCCAGGAGAAGGCTGGCCCGCAGCAGGTGCCGGGCCAGGGGGAAGGACGGGGAACGGGAGGTCATGAAAGGCTCTCTTTTTCGTGTTGTCTCCTGGAATGACAAGCGACGCGAAAAAAAGGGACAGCCTTCACCCGACATGGGTACGCGGCACCAGGGAGACCCAGTAGCGCGTGCGGTAGTGCACCTCCAGCGGCAGGGTGGCGGCGAGCAGTGCGAGCACGCGGTCGGTGTCGTCGAGGCGGAAGGTGCCGGTCACCGGCAGCGCCTCAAGCGCCGCGTCCCAGCGCAGCAGGCCGGGCCGGTAGCGATCCAGCTCGCGCAGCACGGTGCCGAGGGGGCGGTTCTCGACGATCAGCACCCCCTGGCGCCAGTCGGGCTGCTCGGGGTCGAAGCGCGTCACCGGCGTGGTGCCTGTCGGGAGCAGGCCGGCACGCTGGCCCGCAGACAGCGCTACCACCTGCCCCGTCGCAGGGTGCAGGCGAACCGTGCCCGCTTCCACCGACACCAGGCAGCCCGCCTCCAGTTGCCGCACGCAGAAGCGCGCTGCGTCGGTCAGCAGCCGGCCTTCCTTCCGCTCGACCCGCAGCGGACCGGGGGTTTCCACGGCGATCTCGCCGGCCACCAGCTCGATGACGCCGGGGCCGAGGTTGACCGCGCTGGCGGTGTTCAGGTGCAGGCGGCCCCCACCGGGCAGGTCGACGTCGCGGCGTTCACCAGTAGCGGTGCGCACGTCCGCGCGCCAGCTGGCCACGGGCGCCTGGCGGTAGGCCAGCCAGGCTGCCGGGGCGAGGGTGGCGAGGCCCAGCACCTGCTTGAGCGCGCGGCGCCGGCCGAGGTCGGGGCGGTCCAGGCTGGCCAGGGCCAGAGGCGCGGGCAACCCGGCGAAGCGTTGGCGCAGTGCCTCGGCCCGTTGCCAGGCAGCCTCGTGGGCCTCGCTGAGGGCGCGCCAGTGCTGCAGCGCAGCCGCTTGCTCCGGGCCCAGCCCGCCGGCGTCCCGGAGCACCAGCCATTGCGCGGCCTCGCGGGCGATGCGCCGCGCCGGTTCCGCAGCGTGGGCGCTCACAGCTCCACCAGCAGGCAGTGCTCGTAGGCACGCGCCATGTAGCGCTTCACCGTGCGCTCGGACACCGCCAGGCGCTCGGCGATACGGGCGTAGTCCAGCCCTTCGAGCTGCGACCAGAGGAAGGCCCGGCGCACCGCCAGGGGCAGGCCGTCCAGCAGTTCGTCGAGGGCGTGCAGGGTTTCCAGCACCAGCCAGCGTTGCTCCGGCGACGGCACTTCGGCCTCGGGCAGGCAGGCCAGGGCGTCCAGGTAGGCCTGTTCGAGGCTGCGGCGCTTGTGGTGGTTGATCAGCAGGCGGCGACCGATGGTGAGCAGGTAGGCGCGAGGCTCGGCCAGGGTCGGCAAGGTGCGCTGCTGGTGGGCCGCCAGCACGCGGACGAAGGTGTCCTGGGTCAGGTCGGCGGCATCCCAGGCGTTGCCCAGGCGGCGCCGCAGCCAGCCTTCGAGCCAGCTGCGGTGCTCACGGTAGAGCGAACCGGGGGTGTCGCCGGGTGCCGCTACGGCATCGGTCATACGGGGCACGCCGAAAGAGGAAAAGAATCAAATGCGAGTGATTCTATTTACTTTCAAGCGGCATTCCAATCACCGATGACGCTCAGTGGGCGGCGGCTTCGAATCCAGCGCGGATCTCGTCTTCCGGGAGGTTGTCACCGATGAAGACCATCACGCTCTCGCGCGGCTCGTCCGCCTCCCATTCGCGGTCCCAGTCGAAGCCGTACAGGCGCAGTACGCCCTGGAACACCAGGCGGCGGGCTTCGCCGGCCACCGCGAGCACGCCCTTGTAGCGCAGCAGGGCGTTGCCGTGGCGCTCCAGCAGGCCTTCCATGAAGGCGCTGAGGCGCTCCATGTCCAGCGGCTTGTCGCTCTTGAGCACCAGGGTGCCGATGCGGTCCGGGGTGGCGGCCGGGCGCACGGGGCGCAAGGTCAGCACGGGGCCGATGTCGGCGTTGAGGTTGAAGCCGCGCACGTCCAGCAGCTCGGCCAGGTCGATGCGGCCGTGGTCGACCACACGGATCGGCGCGCGGCGGTTGATCCGCGACAGCCGCTGGCTGAGGGCCTCGAAGTGCGCCTCGTCCACCAGGTCGCGCTTGCTCACCAGGATGCGGTCGGCGAACCCAACCTGGGCCTGGGCAATGGGTTCGGCCAGGTGGCGCTCGGCATTCACGGCGTCCACCAGGGTGATGATGCCGTCCAGCACGTAGCGCTCGCAGAGGGCTTCATCGGCGAAGAAGGTCTGCGCCACGGGCGCCGGGTCGGCCAGGCCGGTGCACTCGATCACCAGGCGGTCGAAGGCCAGTTCGCCGGCATCCAGGCGCTCCAGCAGGAGGAACAGGGCCTTTTCCAGCTCGACGTGGATGGAGCAGCAGACGCAGCCGTTGGCCAGGGTCATCACCTGCACCGGCTCGTCACCCAGCAGCTGGCCATCGATGGGGGTCTCACTGAATTCGTTCTCGATCACCGCGATCTTCAAGCCGTGCTCGGCCTTGAGGATGTGCTTCAGGAGCGTGGTCTTGCCGGCACCGAGAAAGCCGGTGAGCACGGTGACGGGGATGGGTGTTGGGTACATCGCGATCTCCAAAAACACGCGCCACGGCTAAGCGTGGCGCGGTTGTACCTCGATCTGCCTCGCCAAGCACAGCAGCCTGGCGGAGCAGGTTTCAACAGCAGCGGATGGGCCGCCCCTTCCCGCCCCCGTAACGGGCTTCCTGGCGCTCCCGGAAGAACGCCTCGTAGCTCATCACCGGCTGGTCCGGGTGCTTGTTGCGCATGTGCTCGACGTAGGTGTCGTAGTCGGGCATGCCCACCAGCATCCGGGCGGCCTGCCCGAGGTACTTACCCATGCGGCTCAGGTCATTGAACATGCGCGTTCACTCCTCAGGCGTCCGGGATCGGCTGGAACGGCGTTTCCTTGTCGCTGCGCTCGGGCTTGCTCCAGGCGGCACGGCCGACCTTGAAGGCATAGAACAGCACGCTGAGCACCACGAACAGGAACAGCACGGTCAGGGTGGCGTTGGTGTAGGCGTTGAAGATGACGTGCTGCATCTGCGCCATGTCCTTGGCCGGTGCCAGCACCTGGCCGGCGGCGGCGGCGTCGCTGTACTTCTTGGCCAGGGCCAGGAAGCCGACGGCGGGGTTCGGGTCCAGCAGCTTGATCAGGCCAGCGGTGGTGGTGCAGATCAGCAGCCAGGTGGCCGGGATCAGCGTCACCCACACGTAGCGCTGGCGCTTCATCTTGATCAGCACCACGCAGCCCAGCATCAGGGCGATGCCGGCCAGCATCTGGTTGGAGATGCCGAACAGCGGCCACAGGGTGTTGATGCCGCCCAGCGGGTCGATCACGCCCTGGTACAGCAGCCAGCCCCAGAGGGCCACGCAACCGGCGGTGGCGAGCACGTTGGCGAACCAGGAGTCGGTCTTCTTCAGCGCCGGGACGAAGTTGCCCAGCAGGTCCTGCAGCATGAAGCGCCCGGCACGGGTGCCGGCGTCCACGGCGGTGAGGATGAACAGCGCCTCGAAGAGGATCGCGAAGTGGTACCAGAACGCCATGGTGTTCTCGCCCGGCAGCACCTGGTGGAGGATCTGCGCGATGCCCACGGCCAGGGTCGGCGCACCACCGGCACGGGCCAGGATGGTGTGCTCGCCGATGTCACGGGCGGTGGCTTCCAGCTGCTCGGGGGTGATGGTGAAGCCCCAGCTGCTGACGGTGGCCGCCACGGCAGCGACGTCGGTACCGACCACGGCCGGCGGGCTGTTCATGGCGAAGTACACGCCCGGCTCGATCACCGAGGCGGCGACCATGGCCATGATGGCGACGAAGGACTCCATCAGCATGCCGCCGTAGCCGATGTAACGGGCGTGGGTCTCGCTGGCCAGCAGCTTGGGCGTGGTGCCGGAGCTGATCAGCGCGTGGAAGCCGGACACCGCACCACAGGCGATGGTGATGAACAGGAAGGGGAACAGGTTGCCCTTCCACACCGGGCCGGTGCCGTCGATGAACTGGGTCAGGGCCGGCATCTTCAGCATCGGCATGGTCACCAGGATGCCGATGGCCAGGGCGATGATGGTGCCGATCTTGAGGAAGGTGGACAGGTAGTCGCGCGGAGCGAGGATCAGCCACACCGGCAGCACGGCGGCGACGAAGCCATAGCCGATCAGCATCCAGGTGATCTGGATCCCGGTGAAGGTGAACGCCGGCCCCCAGACCGGGTCCGCGGCGACCTGGCCACCCAGCCAGATGGAGGCCAGCAGCAGGACCACGCCGATCAGCGAGATCTCACCGATGCGGCCCGGCCGGATGTAGCGCATGTACACGCCCATGAACACCGCGATGGGAATGGTCGCCATCACCGTGAACATGCCCCAGGGGCTCTCGGCCAGGGCCTTCACCACGATCAGCGAGAGCACCGCGAGGATGATGATCATGATCAGGAAGGCGCCGAACAGCGCGATGGTGCCGGGCACCTGGCCCATTTCCTCGCGCACCAGTTCGCCCAGGGAGCGGCCGTTGCGGCGGGTGGAGATGAACAGGACCATGAAGTCCTGCACCGCACCGGCCAGCACCACCCCGGCGATCAGCCAGAGCGTGCCGGGCAGGTAGCCCATCTGTGCGGCGAGCACCGGGCCCACCAGCGGGCCGGCGCCGGCAATGGCGGCGAAGTGGTGCCCGAAGAGGATGTGCTTGTTGGTCGGGACGTAGTCCAGGCCGTCGTTGTTGATCAGCGCCGGAGTGGCGCGGGTCGGATCGAGCTGCATCACCTTGCTGGCGATGAACAGGCTGTAGTAGCGGTAGGCGATCAGGTAGAGCGCCACGGCTGCCACCACGATCCACAAGGCGTTGATGGCCTCGCCGCGGCGCAACGCGACCACGCCCAAGGCACTGGCGCCGATGACGGCCAGCACTGCCCAGGGCAGGTGGCGCGCGACGCTGTTGTTATTGTTCATAGGAAACTCCCAATGGATGGACAGACGAGCTGCCGCACAAGCTTAGCCCCATCCTTCCCGATTGAGGTCTAGACATTGGTCTAGAGCCTTCCGACAACCGCGCCGGAAGACACCTTCGATGAATTTCCTTCCTCACGCAGAAAATCGCAGGAAGGGTCTGAGGACACCCGAAACGCTGCCCGTCACGCCGGCGCGCGCTGCGCATGCCCCCTCACATATCCCGCAGGCATGAAAAAGCCGGGCATCGCCCGGCTTCTTCGTTGCTCCTGCCGATCAGGCCGGTTGCTTGGCGTAGCGCGCCAGCTGCTGGTCGCGGCTCATCACGTCGAGGGTGTTGGCCAGCACCTGCTCGCCGGTCACGTCGGGGGCGGAGAAGATCTGCGCGAAGTTCTCCTGGGTGATCTTGGCGAAGTGGGCACGGTCGGCCTTCTCCACGCCCAGCAGGGTGGCGTAGGCATCCAGCGCCTCGCCCTGGCCCTGGGCCATGTCCTCGGCGATGTTGTCGAGCATGCCGTTCATGGCCAGCATCGAGCGGCCGCCATAGCCCAGCTTGACGCTGGTGTCGCACCCGTTGGTCCCGGAGGTCATGCCGAAGGTGGCGTTGCCCGAGGTGCCGTTGGTGGTGGTGGCGAGGAAGTGGGGGGCCATGCCGCGCTGCCCTTCGAAGAGCATGTTGCCCCAGCCGCATCCGTTGCCGCCGGCAGCATCGGCATGAGCCGCCACGCTGCCAACACAGAGCAATCCCGCAATCAGACCTTTGACCAGCAGTCGGTTGTCCATTAGCTGCACTCCACAGGTAATCAGAAGGTGAATAGCTCATGCAGCTTTGGTGACAGGAAAGCGGCTGTCAAACCGAACGGCCAACCATCCGGCGAGCGGTCGCCGGGGATGTGAACGGGTTGGCGGGCGCCCCTTGCCGGCGCCGGGGATTGGGAGTCTAATCCGCCGCGACCGGGCCAGCAGGCCCGCCTGCCCCATCGATGACCGTCCATGACCGGCCCCCTCTGCCGCAGGATCGCGGCACTCTTCGCAGCCTTGCTGATGCTGGCCGCCTGCCGGGACGGACGCTCGCCGCCGCTCGACCAGCAGCTCTACGTCTGGCAACGCCAATGGACCCCGGCCCACGCCGAGGCCCTGCGCGCCAGCAACGCCACCTTCTCCACCCTGCGCGTACTGGCCCTCCAGGCCCACCCGGGTGCCGGCTGGTCGCGGGCCCGCATCGACACCGACCTGCTGCGCCAGGACGGCCGCCCCTGGGTCGCCGTGGTGCGCCTGGACGGCCAGTTGCCGCAGCTGGACAGCCAGCGCGCACGGGACGAGATCGGCAGACTGCTGGCGGACTGGCAACGCACCGGGCTCACCCCGGTCGCCGTGGAGATCGACCACGACTGCGCCAGCGCGCGCCTGGCGGACTACGCCCGCTTCCTCGGCGAGTTGCGCGCCAGCCTGCCCACCGGCATGCAGCTCGGCATCACCGCCCTGCCCGCCTGGCTGTCGAGCCCCCGCCTGCCGGACGTGCTCGCCCAGGTCGACGGCAGTGTCCTCCAGGTGCACGGTGTCAGCGCGCCGGAGAAGGGCCTGTTCGACGAGCGCCAGGCCCTGGAATGGGCGCGCCGCTGGGATGCCGTCAGCCCCACGCCCTTCCTCCTCGCCCTGCCCGCCTACGGCGCCGGCCTGATCCGCTCCGACGACGGCGTTCAGGTGGAGAGCGAAGCACCGCTGCCCATCGCCGGGGCGCGCCAGGAATGGATGGCCGATCCCCAACGCGTCGCCGGGCTCGTCGCCCAGTTGCGCCGCGACCCGCCCGCACACCTGTCGGGCCTGATCTGGTTCCGCCTGCCCCTGCCCGGGGATCGCCGCGCCTGGCCGCTGGCGACGCTGATGGCGGTGGCCCGGGGCGAAGCACTGGCGGCCGACCTGCGCCTGGACGTGCGACGCCCGGACAACGACCCCCAGCTCAACGAACTGACCCTGGCCAACCTCGGCAATGCCCCGGCAGCGTTGCCCGCTCGCCTGCAGCTGGCCGCCCATGACTGCTTCGCCCATGACGCCCTGCCGGGCTATCGCCTCGTCACGGACGACGCCGGCCTGCGCCTGGAGCGCGAGGCCGGCCCCACCCTCTACCTGCAAGCGGGCCAGCGCCGAGCGCTGGGCTGGGCCCGCTGCCATGCACCTGCTCAAGGAGGACTCCATGCACAACCCTGATCGGCCCCTCGCCCGCCTGGCCCTGGCCATCGCCCTGGCCCTGGCCCTGCCGCTGGCCAACCAGGCCCTGGCCTGCGGGCCCGACTTCAGCCTGACCCTGCTGGACAACCGCGCCCGCACCCTGGCCGAGATGCCGGAGAACAACTTCGTCTTCGAAGCCACCCACCTGGCCCCGCCCATCGCCGGGCTCAAGCCGGTGAGCCAGGCCACCCTGGTGATCTATTGGGAGGCGGACAACGAGAACTACGTGCGCCAGCGGGAGTGGGTGGAGCGGGACGAACTGGGACGCGACGTCGCCCAGCGCGTCGAGCAGCTGCGTGCCCTGGATGACCCCGCCCAGGTGGAAGCCCAGGCCGGCGACCTGCCCGAAGAGCAGCGTCTCTACATCGCCGGCGCCGTAGCCTTCCGCCGTGACGGGGAAGAGGCCAGCGGCTACTTCCGCCGCCTGCTCGCCCTGCCCGCCGACCAACGCCGGGCCCGCAGCACCTGGGCGGCCTATTCCCTGGGGCGCGCACAGGCGGAAATGAGCCGCAATCTGCCCGCTTCCGACGACGTGACCACCGAGGCCGAGGCCGAGCAGCGCCGGCAGGCCCACGCCCAGGCCGCCCGCGAAGCCTTCCAGCTGACCCGCCAACTGGTCCTGGACGGTTTCCCCGACCCGCTGGAACTGGCCGCCGCCAGCCTCGGGGAAGAGGCCCGCGTGGCCAAGGACGCCGGCGACTGGGGCCAGGCCATCCGCTTCTATTCCAACCAGGCGGCGCTGAACTCCAGCGTCGGCATCAGCTCCCTCAAGTTCCTCTCCAGCGAACTGGCGCAGATGCCGGTGGATCAGTTGCGCCCGCTGCTGCAGGTTCCGGAGGTCCAGCAGTTGCTGACCATCCGCCTGCTGACCCGAATCGGCTGGGACTACGAGGGCCAGACCGAGGCCGAGAAGCCCCTCGTCCAACTGTTGCTGTCGCTGGACGAACCGGCCCTGCCCAATGCCGACCGCCTTGCCACCCTGGCCTACCAGAGCGGCCAGTACGACACCGCCCGGCGCCTACTGGAAAAGGCCGGCGACTCGGGCCTCGCCTGGTGGATCCGCGCCAAGGTGGCACTGCACGACGGCGACATCACTACGGCCACCCAGGCCTATGCCAAGGCCTCCCAGGCCTTCCCCGAGGACGAGAGCTGGGCCTACCGGCGCGACGACGACGGCTACCTGGAAACGGTGAAGCCCCACTGCCGGGTCGACGGCGAACGCGCCGTCCTCGCGCTTAAGCGCGGCGACTACCTGGACGCCTTGGACATGCTCTACCGCAGCGGCGAGATCTATTGGGAGGACACCGCCACCCTCGCCGAGCGGGTGCTCACCGCAGATGAGCTGAAGGGCTTCGTCGACGCCAAGGTGCCAGCGCCCAATCCGCAGGACCAAGCCCAAGGCGACGCCTACCTGCCTCGCCCGATTGCCACCCTGCTGCGGGAGCTGCTGGGCCGTCGCCTGATGCGCGAAGGACGCTACGACGAGGCACCGGCCTACTTCGCCACCGAGGAGCTGCGCACCACCGCCCGCGAGTACGCCCGGGCACGCCGGGAGGCGGAGAACCGCTGGACCGACATCGGCCAGGCCGAGGCCTACTACACAGCCGCCGTCCTGGCACGCTGGCGCGGCATGGAGCTGCTGGGCTACGAGATGTCACCGGACTTCAAGGTCTACGAAGGCAACTACTACCAGCTCCAGGTGGAACGACAGGCCCCGGCCGGCTGGCTGAGCGAAGACGAGGCCAGGCGCCAGAACAGTGCGCTGGCCGAGCCCAACCGCCGCTTCCACTACCGCTGGGTGGCGGCGGACCTGGCCGAACGCGCCGCCGACCGGCTGCCGCACACCAGCCAGGCCTTCGCCGCTGCACTGTGTCAGGCCAGCGGGTGGCTGGAGTACCGCGATCTGGACAGCGCCCGGCGCATTTACCGCCGCTACGTGGAGAACGGTCCGTTCGTGGAGTGGGCCGGCAACTTCGGCAAGACGTGTGAAGATCCGGATTTCGAGCGGGCCAAACCCCGCCAATGGGAAGAGCGCTGGAGCGCCATCACCGCCCTGGCGCCGTCCCGACGCCATGCCGCCTATGGCCTCGGCGCACTGCTGGTGGCCGGCGGCCTGCTGCTGGCCTGGCGTCGTCGCCGGGGATGAGCGGGTAATCTAGCCCTTGTCTATAGTGATCCAAACTGCCCAGGAGTCTTGAGCGATGAGCCAGAAAGAACACGAACGACGGCGCTTCCACCGGGTCGCGTTCGACGCCGTGACCGAACTGATCCAGGGCGAGCGCCAATGGCAGGCCGAGCTGCAGGACATCTCCCTGAAAGGCCTGCTGCTGAGCCGCCCGAATAATTGGAACGGGGACGGGGACCAGCCCTTCCAGGCGGTCATCCACCTGTCCCGGGATGCCCTGGTGCGCATGGACGTGGTCCTCACCCGGATCCAGGACGACCAGCTGGGCTTCGTCTGCCAGCACATCGACCTGGACTCCATCGCCCACCTGCGCCGGCTGATGGAGCTGAACCTGGGCGACGAGACGCTGCTGGAGCGCGACCTGGCCGCCCTCGTGGACGCCTGACCGCTACTCGAACAGCGCGTCGAGCGCCTGCTCCAGGCGCGTCACCGCGATGACCCGCAAGCCGGGGGGCGCCTCCTTCGGGGCGTTCCCCTTGGGCACGATGGCCCGCTTGAAGCCATGCTTGCCCGCCTCCTTCAGACGCTCCTGCCCACTGGGCACCGGGCGCACCTCGCCAGACAGGCCCACCTCGCCGAACACCAGCAGGTCATGCTCCAGCGGCCGGTTGCGCAGGCTCGACATGATGGCGGCGATCAGCGCCAGGTCGGAGGCCGTCTCCAGCACCTTCACCCCGCCCACCACGTTGAGGAACACATCCTGGTCATGGGTGGGGATGCCGCCGTGGCGGTGCAGCACTGCCAGCAGCATCGCCAGGCGGTTCGGGTCCAGGCCCAGGGTGACCCGGCGCGGGTTGGCCAGGTGGCTGGTGTCCACCAGTGCCTGCACCTCCACCAGCATCGGTCGCGAGCCTTCCCAGGTGGCCATCACCACGCTGCCGGGCACGGCTTCCTGGGCGCGGGTGAGGAAGATCGCCGAGGGGTTGGAAACCTCCTTCAGGCCGCGATCGGTCATGCCGAACACGCCCAGCTCGTTCACCGCGCCGAAGCGGTTCTTCACCGCCCTCAGCAGGCGCAGTCGGCCGTCGGACTCGCCCTCGAAATACAGCACCGTGTCGACCATGTGCTCCAGCACGCGGGGGCCTGCCAGGGCGCCCTCCTTGGTCACGTGGCCGACCAGGAAGATCGCCGTGCCGCTCTGCTTGGCGTAGCGCACCAGCAGCGCGGCGCTCTCGCGCACCTGGGCCACGCCGCCGGGAGCGGACTGCAACTGCTCGGTGAAGATGGTCTGGATGGAGTCGATCACCATCACCTTGGGCTTCTCCACCCGCGCGGTGGCGATGATGCTTTCGATGCAGGTCTCGGTCATCACCTTGAGCTTGTCCTCGGGCAGCCCGAGGCGACGGGCGCGCATGGCGACCTGCTGCTGGGATTCCTCACCGGTGACGTAGAGCGCGGGGAAGCGGGTGGCGATGTTGCAGAGGGTCTGCAGGAGGATGGTGGACTTGCCGATGCCGGGGTCACCGCCGATCAGCACCACCGAACCGTCGACCAGACCGCCACCGAGCACCCGGTCCAGTTCGGCCGAAGCGGTGGAGAAGCGCGGCATCTCCTCGACGCTGACCTCGGCCAGGGTCTTGATCTGCGCCTGGCCGCCGGCCCAGCCGGCGCGCCCGCTGGAGGACGAGGCGGCAGCCCCTTCCACCACGGTTTCCACCAGGGTGTTCCAGGCCCCGCAATCGGCACACTGGCCAGCCCATTTGGGGAAGGTCGAGCCGCACTCGGTGCAGCCGTACATGCGCTTGGCCTTGGCCATCAGCGGACTCCGTCAGAAAAACGAAGCCCGCATGATAGCGGATCACCCCTTGCAGGCGCGCCCGCAGCCGCAGCAGCCTTCCTTGCGTGGCAGGCGGGCCAGGTCCTGGGCCAGGCCTTCGCGGCGCATCTGCAGGGCCTGCAGGCTGGAGCCGTCCAGCGGCTCGGTGCCGGCCTGGACGCGGGCGATGCGCTTGTCCAGCAGGTCCAGCTGCTGGCGCAGGCGATCACGTCGTTCCTCGGCTCGGCGCGCCTCGTATTGGGCCTTGCGGTCGGATTCGGGGGTGGCGCTCGGAAGGGTGTCGTAGGCCGTCATGGCGAGTGCTCCGAAGGGGAAAGGCGGCCAGCCTAGCCAGCCGCCCCGGGCACCGCGTTGACGCCGGTCAACCGCCCTGATGGGCCCTGAGCAGCTGGGCGATCTCGTCCTTCAGGGCAACCCGCTTCATCTTCAGGCTGTGCAGTTGCAGGTCATCCAGGGCATGCCGGCCGTCCTCCACTTCATAGATGCGCGTGTCGAGGTGGTGGTACTCGGCGGCCAGGCGGGCAAAGTGCACGTTGTGCTGGAGAAGTTCGTGCATCGTGGCGTGATCATCAGGGAATTCGCGTTCCAGGGCGTGGTGTTCGAGAGGCATGGCAAGGCTCCTTGCAAGACCGAAGCAGCAGCTAGAGGCTAGACCAGCCTGGGCGACCGGACAGCCACCTGTTTCACCGGCGTTACAGTGAACGCTCGTGACTGGGCGCCGCCTGGCGGGCGCACTAGGATGAGCGGTCGCCCCCAGGAGAGCCCCCGATGCTCGAGCTGCGCCCCACCTGCGAAGCCTGCGCCCGCGCCCTGCCGCCCGCCAGCACCGAAGCACGCATCTGCTCCTTCGAATGCACCTTCTGCGCCGACTGCGTCGAGCGGCTGCACAACGTCTGCCCCAACTGCGGCGGCGGCTTCTACCCGCGCCCGGTGCGCCCGAAGGTGCTGCTGGGGCGCTACCCAGCAGCCGGCGTGCGGGTGCAGAAGCGCCCCGATCCCCAGGTGCACGAGGACTTCTGCCGGCTCTACCGCTACACCGAACCGCAACACCGGTAGGATGGCGCTGTCAGAACACTCGGTTACACTTTCAGCCCATCAGTCCAATCCCCGGGGGAAATCGCATGAGCTTGCTGTCGGAATTCAAGGCCTTCGCGGTCAAGGGCAACGTGGTCGACATGGCCGTGGGCATCATCATCGGCGCTGCATTCGGCAAGATCGTGTCCTCCTTCGTCGGCGACGTGGTCATGCCGCCGGTGGGGATGCTGGTCGGGGGCGTGGACTTCTCCGACCTGGCCATCACCCTCAAGGCCGCCGAGGGCAACGCCCCGGCCGTGGTCCTGGCCTATGGCAAGTTCATCCAGACGGTGCTCGACTTCGTAATCGTGGCCTTCGCCATCTTCATGGGGGTCAAGGTGATCAACAAGCTCAAGCGCGAGGAAGCCGCCGCCCCCGAAGTACCGCCGGCCCCCACCAAGGACCAGGAGCTGCTCAGCGAGATCCGCGACCTGCTCAAGGCCCAGCAGAAACAGCAGCCCTGAGCGGCAGGTGAATGAAAGAACGGCGCCCGAGGGCGCCGTTCTTCACGGGGCAGGCTCAGCCTGAACGCCGCGGGTGACCGGGCGGCGGCTCCAGCAGCAGCCGGTTGACCCGACGCTCCTTCACCTCGATCACCTGCAGGCGCCAGCCTTCCACCTCCAGCGCGTCGCCCACCACCGGCAGGCGGTCCAGCAGGCTCATGGCCAGGCCGGCGACCGTCTGGTAGCCCTCCTGGGCACGGGGCGGGAAGCCCAGGCGCTCGTTCAGCAGACTCAGGTTCACCGCGCCGCTGACCTTCCAGCCCGTGTCCACGGGCTCGATATCCAGGCCGTCCACCTCGCTGGCGTCCGGCAGTTCGCCGGCGATGGATTCGAGGATGTCGGTCATGGTCAGCAGGCCCTCGAAGCCGCCGAATTCGTTGACCACGAAGGCCACGTGGGTCGAGGCCTTGCGCATCTCCTCCAGGGCACTGAGCACCGAGGCGCTCTCCGGCAGGTTGGGCGGGATGCGCAGCAAGGGCTCGATCTCCGGCGCCTGGCCCTGCAGCAGCGCGCGCAGCAGTTCCTTCTTGTGCACGTAGCCCAGGGGCTCGTCCACGTCGGCGTCACGGACCACCACCAGGCGCGAATAGGGCGAGCGCAACAGCGCGTCGTACACCGTCTCGCGGCTGTCGGCCAGGTCGATGCGCTCCACCTCCACGCGGTTGGTCATCAGGGTGCGGATGGGGCGCTCGGCCAGACCGAGCACGCCGCTGATCATCACCCGCTCGCGGCGATCGAAGGGCACCTGGCCGCGACCGTTGTCCTTCACCAGGTCGGCGATCTCCTCGCCCACCTCGTCGGCCTCCACGCCACGGCCACCCAGCAGGCGCAGCACCGCGTGGGCGGTCCGCTCGCGCAGGCCGCCGGCTTCCTCCTGGCGGCGGCGACGGCGCCAGCGCACCGTCTGGTTGGCCAGCTCGATGAGGATCGAGAAGCCGATGGCCGCGTACAGGTAGCCCTTGGGAATGTGGAAGCCCAGGCCTTCGGCGGTGAGGCTGAAGCCGATCATCATCAGGAAGCCCAGGCACAGCATGATCACCGTGGGGTGGGCGTTGACGAAGGCGGTCAGCGGCTTGCTGGCGACGATCATCAGGCCGATGGAGATCACCACCGCGATCATCATCACTTCCAGGTGCTCCACCATGCCGACGGCGGTGATCACCGCGTCCAGGGAGAACACCGCGTCGAGCACCACGATCTGCGCCACCACCGGCCAGAACAGGGCATAGGTGCGGCTGCCGGTGCTCGGCTGGGCATGGCCCTCGATGCGCTCGTGCAGCTCCATGGTGGCCTTGAACAGCAGGAACACACCGCCGAACAGCATGATCAGGTCACGGCCCGAGAAGGCGTGGCCGAAGACCTCGAACAGCGGCTCGGTCAGCGTCACCAGCCAGGAGATGCTGGCCAGCAGGCCCAGGCGCATCAGCAGCGCCAGCGACAGGCCGATCAGGCGCGCGCGGTCACGTTGGTGGGGCGGCAGCTTGTCCGCGAGGATGGCGATGAACACCAGGTTGTCGATGCCCAGCACAATTTCCAGCACCACCAGGGTGAGGAGGCCCAGCCAGGCCGTGGGGTCGGCGATCCACTCCATGTCAGCCCTCCTCGCCGCAACGACGGGCAGCCGCCATCCGGCACGCCGAAGGGGCGCGGAACGGGAGGCCGAAGGGATTCACGGCAGGGAGCCGGGGAACGGGAAGGCGCAAAGCGCCGGAGAGGGAGGGGGCCGGGGGAGGCCGGGTACTGTCGCTGTCCATTGGGGGCCGATCAGAAAAAACGGACGTGCATCGTAGGACAGAACGCGGCCTTCCCCCGAGCCGTCAATTTTTACCAATCGTGACATCGGCCTCGCGGCGCCGGAACAGCGGGCGCGGCTCGATCACCGAGCGGCCATAGAGCACGCTGAGCCCGGCCAGCCCCTTGAGGGCGTCCTCGGCGGACTTGTCGGCACGCACCGCAAAGGCGTCGAAGCCGCACTGGCGCATGTGCGCCAGCTGGTCCCGCAGCACGTCCCCCACGGCGCGCAACTCGCCGGCCCAGCCGAGCCGGCTGCGCAGCAGGTAGGCCTGGCTGTAGCCCCGGCCATCGCGAAAGCTGGGGAAGTCCACGGCGATCAGCGGCAGGCTGTAGAGGCAGTCCCGCAGGGCCTCCACGTCGTCGTCCGGCTGCAGCAGCAGCGCATCCTCGCTGACGCGCTCGCCCGCCAGCACGGCGGCGTCCTGCCGGGCTTGCCAGAGCGCCAGCGGCAGGATCAGCGGCCCGCCGTCCGGCAGCGCCTCGTCCGGGCGCACCAAGGTCCAGGGGTCGTCCTCGACCAGGCCGGGCACGCCCTGGCGCAGGCGGATCAGGTTGTTCATGCCGGTTCCTCCTCACGGGTGTAGACCCGTGCCTTGAACGGCTCCAGGCCGATGCGGCCGAGGGTGTCGACGAAGCGCTCGTCGCCCTCGCGGTGCGCCAGGTAGGTGTCGGCGATGTGCTCGATCACCTGGGGCACTTCGGCCGCACTGAAGGACGGGCCGATCACCCGCCCCAGCGCTGCCGACATGCCCTGGGCGCCGCCGAGGGTCACCTGGTACCACTCGCTGCCGCCCTTGTCGACGCCGAGGATGCCGATGTTGCCGATGTGGTGGTGGCCGCAGGCATTCATGCAGCCGGAGATGTTCAGGCTCAGCTCGCCAAGAGCCTCCAGCCGCGCCGGGTCGCGGAAGCGCGCCTGGATCGCCTGGGCGATGGGGATCGACTTGGCATTGGCCAGGGCGCAGTAGTCACCGCCGGGGCAGGCGATGATGTCGGTCAGCAGGCCGACGTTGGGGGTCGCCAGGCCCGCCTCGCAGGCGGCCAGCCAGAGGGCGTGCAGGTCGCGCTTGGGCACGTCCGGCAGCACCAGGTTCTGCTCGTGGGCAATGCGGATCTCGCCGAAGCCGAAGCGCTCGGCCCACTCCGCCACCGCCTCCATCTGCGCGGCGGTCACGTCACCCGGCGGGGCCTCGGGACCGGGCTTGGTGGAGATCACCACCGACGCATAGCCGGGCACCTTGTGTGGTTGCAGGTTGCGGGCGCACCAGCGGGCGAAGGCCGGGTCCTCGGCCAGGCGCCGGCCATGTTCCAGGTCGGCGGCATCGAGGGTGGCGTAGGCCGGCGTGGTGAAGGAGGCCGCCACGCGGGCGTACTCCGCCTCGGTCAGCTGGGCCGGGCCGTCGCGCAGGTGCTCCCATTCGGCCTCCACCTCGCGGGCGAAGGCCTCGATGCCCAGAGCCTTGACCAGGATCTTGATGCGCGCCTTGTACTTGTTGTCGCGGCGGCCGTGGCGGTTGTAGACCCGCAGCACCGCCTCGACATAGGACAGCAGGTGGCGCCAGTGCAGCCCCTCGCGGATCACCTGGGCGAGGATCGGCGTACGCCCGAGCCCGCCGCCCACCAGCACCTTGAGGCGCATCTCGCCGTCCCCGTCGCGGTACAGGTAGAGGCCGATGTCGTGCATCTGCACGGCCGCGCGGTCCTCCTCGGCGGCGCAGAGGGCGATCTTGAACTTGCGTGGCAGGAAGAGGAATTCCGGGTTCACCGTGGACCACTGGCGGAGGATCTCGGCCAGCGGGCGCGGGTCCAGCACCTCGTCGGCGGCCACCCCGGCGAAGGCCTCGGTGGTGATGTTGCGCACGCAGTTGCCGGAGGTCTGGATGGCGTGCATGTCGACATCGGCAAGGCGTTCGAGGATGTCCGGCACCCGCTCCAGGTCGATCCAGTTGAACTGGATGTTCTGCCGGGTGGTGAAGTGGCCGTAGCCCCGGTCGTACTCCCGGGCGATGAGGGCCAGGGTGCGCAGCTGGTCCGACGACAGCGTGCCGTAGGGGATGGCCACCCGCAGCATGTAGGCGTGCTTCTGCAGGTACAGGCCGTTCTGCAGGCGCAGGGGCAGGAACTCTTCCTCGCTCAGCTCGCCGCTCAGCCGCCGCGCCACCTGGTCACGGAACTGCGCGACGCGTTCGCGGACCAGGGCGCGATCGTAGTCGTCGTATCGGTACATGGGGATCCTCATCGGGCCGCCGGAGGCGGCAATCGTCCGGGTAGCCACTATGGCGAGCCCCCCGGCGCAGAAACAGAATCAGATCGAAGCAGAAATCCGATATCAGATGACCCAGGCCGCCCCTGGTGTCGCCTGGGAGCAGATGGCGCTCATCTGATCTCCTAAAAGCAGCCAAAACTGAGGCTGTTTCGTCCCGCCCCGCCTTCCTAGAGTGGCGCCCCGGTCGGCAGTGCCGGCCAGCCATTCCCACTCCTGAAGGTTTTCCGCATGAAGACTGCAGAAATCGAACCCGCCTACGACTACCGGGTGGTGCGCCAGTTCGCGCTGATGACGGTGGTCTGGGGCATCGTCGGCATGGGCCTGGGGGTGTTCATCGCCGCCCAGCTGGTCTGGCCGTCCCTGAACCTCGACCTGCCCTGGACCAGCTTCGGCCGCCTGCGGCCGCTGCACACCAACCTGGTGATCTTCGCCTTCGGCGGCAGCGCGCTGTTCGCCACCAGCTACTACACCGTGCAGCGCACCTGCCAGGCGCGGCTGTTCGGCGGCAGCCTCGCCGCCTTCACCTTCTGGGGCTGGCAGGCCCTGGTGATCTGCCTGCTGGTGACCCTGCCCCAGGGCCTGACCACCACCAAGGAATACGCCGAGGTGGAATTCGCCGGGGCGGTGTGGATGGGCATCGTCTGGGTCGCCTACGCGGTGGTGTTCTTCGGCACCGTGATGAAGCGCCAGACCAAGCACATCTACGTCGGCAACTGGTTCTTCGGCGCCTTCATCCTGGTCACGGCGATGCTGCACATCGTCAACCACGTCGCCATCCCGGTGAGCTGGTTCAAGTCCTACCCGGTCTACTCCGGGGCCACCGACGCCATGGTCCAGTGGTGGTACGGACACAACGCCGTGGGCTTCTTCCTGACCACCGGCTTCCTCGGGATGATGTACTACTTCATCCCCAAGCAGGCCGGGCGCCCGGTCTACTCCTACCGCCTGTCCATCGTGCACTTCTGGGCGCTGATCACCCTGTACATCTGGGCCGGCCCGCACCACCTGCACTACACCGCGCTGCCGGACTGGGCGCAGTCCCTGGGCATGGTGATGTCCCTGGTGCTGCTGGCCCCCAGCTGGGGCGGCATGATCAACGGCATGATGACCCTGTCGGGTGCCTGGCATAAGCTGCGCGACGACCCCATCCTGCGCTTCCTCGTGGTGTCCCTGGCCTTCTACGGCATGAGCACCTTCGAAGGCCCGATGATGGCCATCAAGACCGTCAACGCCCTCTCCCACTACACCGACTGGACCATCGGCCACGTACACGCCGGCGCCCTCGGCTGGGTAGCGATGATCTCCATCGGCTCGCTCTACCACCTGATCCCGCGCCTCTACGGCCGCGAGCGGATGTACAGCACCGGGCTGATCAACGCGCACTTCTGGCTGGCCACCATCGGCACCGTTCTCTACATCGCCTCGATGTGGGTCAACGGCATCACCCAGGGCCTGATGTGGCGGGCGGTGAACGACGACGGCACCCTCACCTACTCCTTCGTGGAGGCGCTGGAGGCCAGCCACCCCGGCTTCATCGTGCGCTTCGTCGGTGGCCTGTTCTTCCTCAGCGGCATGCTGCTGATGGCCTGGAACACCTGGCACACCGTACGCACCACCGACCGTGCGACGGCCCCTGCCGGCGCCACGGCCTGAGGAGCGGAGCATGGATGCCGAAACCCTTAACGTGCTGTTCGGCCTGGGCACGGTGGCCTTCTTCTTCGTCGCCGTGCAGCTCAGCCTCGGACGCAGCCAGCGCCAGCTGGACGAGGCCACCATGCTGCCGTTCGCCGACGACGAGCCCGTGGCCCGGCGCATGGAGCGCGCCACCGGGCGCAGCAGCACCGGCTGCAGCTGCCCGGGCCGCTGCGATGGCAGCTGCGCCACCCGCACCGAACTGGAGGCCTGAGGGCCTCAACGAGCGCGCCGGGGCGGCCCTCTCTCCCGTCCCGGTCATGCCGGGTGGGCCGGCTTTTGCCGACTCACCCGGCTGCCGCTGGCCACAACCGAGGTGTCTTATCTACGATGCGCGACGTCTCCCGCTTCTGAATGTGCTGTTACCGCATCTAGCAACCGAGGTTTCCATGATCATCAAACCGCGCGTGCGTGGCTTCATCTGCGTCACTACCCATCCGGCCGGCTGCGAGGCCAACGTCAAGGAACAGATCCGCTACGTCGAGTCCAAGGGCCCTGTGGCCAACGGCCCGAAGAAGGTGCTGGTCATCGGTTCGTCCACCGGCTACGGCCTGGCCGCACGCATCACCGCCGCCTTCGGCGCGGGCGCCGACACCCTGGGCGTGTTCTTCGAGCGTCCGGGCAGCGAGACCAAGGCCGGCACCGCTGGCTGGTACAACTCCGCCGCCTTCGAGAAAGCCGCCCAGGCCAAGGGCCTGTACGCGCGCAGCATCAACGGCGACGCGTTCTCCGATGAGGTGAAGCGCGTCACCATCGAGACCATCAAGCAGGACCTGGGCCAGGTCGACCTGGTGGTCTACAGCCTGGCCGCCCCGCGCCGCACCCATCCCAAGACCGGCGAAGTCTTCAACTCCGTGCTCAAGCCGGTCGGCAAGACCGTCAACTTCCGTGGCCTGGACACCGACAAGGAAGTGATCAAGGAAAGCGTGATGGAGCCGGCCACCGAGGCCGAGATCGCCCACACCGTGGCGGTCATGGGCGGTGAAGACTGGCAGATGTGGATCGACGCCCTGCAGGAAGCCGGCGTGCTGGCCGACGGCGCCAAGACCACCGCCTTCACCTACCTGGGCGAAGAGATCACCCACGACCTGTACTGGAACGGCTCCATCGGCGCCGCCAAGAAGGACCTGGACCAGAAGGTCCTCGGCATCCGCGAGAAACTCGCTGCCACCGGTGGCGACGCCCGCGTCTCGGTGCTGAAGGCCGTGGTCACCCAGGCCAGCTCGGCCATCCCGATGATGCCGCTGTACCTGTCGCTGCTGTTCAAGGTGATGAAGGAAAAGGGCACCCACGAAGGCTGCATCGAACAGGTCGACGGCCTGTTCCGCGAGAGCCTCTACGGCGCCGAGCCGCACCTGGACGCCGACGGCCGCCTGCGCGCCGACTACAAGGAACTGCAACCGGACGTGCAGGACACCGTGAAGGACCTGTGGAACAAGGTGACCAACGAGAACCTGTACCAGCTGACCGACTTCACCGGCTACAAGACCGAGTTCCTGCGCCTGTTCGGCTTCGAGATCGACGGCGTGGACTACGAGCAGGACGTGAACCCGGACGTGCAGATCCCCAACCTGATCCAGCTCTGACCGGCTTCACCGCTCCACTCACCGGCGCCCCAGGGCGCCGGTTTTCGTTTGGGCGAAACAGGAAGCCCCCACAAACCCCGGTAATCCGCTGGGTTCCGAAGTGATAAGCGACACACCCCCTACCAGTAATTCTCCACCGCCACCTGCCCCGGCCGCCGGCTCAGCGACAGGTTCATCCCCCTCGCCTTCAGCACCGCCCGGATGTCCTCGATCATCTGCGGGTTGCCGCAGAGCATTACCCGCGAGTGCTCCGGCTCCAGTGGCAGCCCGGCAGCGCGCTCCAGTTCGCCGTTCTCGATCAGGGTGGTGATGCGCCCACCCAAGGCGCCCGGGTGGGCCTCGCGGGTGACCACGGGCAGGTAGAGGAACTTCTCGGCCACGCCTTCCAGGTACTCCAGCCCCGCCAGGCCGTGGATCAGCGGCTGGTAGGCCAGCTCCGCCGCGTGGCGCACGCTGTACACCAACACGATGCGCTCGAAGCGTTGCCACACCTCCAGGTCCTGCAGGATCGACAGGAACGGCGCCACGCCGGTGCCGGTGGCCAGCAGCCAGAGGTCGCGGCCGTCGACGAAGCGGTCGAGGGTGAGGAAGCCGAAGGCCTGCTTGTCGACCAGCAGGGTGTCGCCCACCGCCAGCCGGCTCAGCTCGGAGGTGAACTCGCCGCCGGGCACGACGATGGAGAAGAAGTCGAGGAACTCGTCATGGGGCGCCGAGACCATCGAATAGGCCCGCCACACTGTGCTGCCATCGGCCTTGGTCACGCCCAGGCGGGCGAACTGGCCGGCGCGGAAGCGAAAGCCCGGGTCACGGGTGGTGCGCAGGGTGAACAGGTTCTGGGTGAGGGGCCGGACCTCACGGAGGGTCTGGCGGGTGAACTTCTCGTCGCTGGCGGACATGGCACGGCTCCGGGTCGGATACCGCGCCAGTCTCGCGCAAAGCAGGCCCGGCAAACACCCGCGGGCCATGTGGCTATCCGCCGGAAGGCGGACAGCCGGGAGGCATCAGCGCTTGCGGTTAACGGTCTGCGCGGCGCGCAGCACGTCGGCGCCGATCTCGGCCTCGTACTTCTTCCACACCGGCATCATCGCCTGGCGCCAGGCCTCGCGCTCCTCGGGGGTGAGGGTGATGACCTTGGCCTTGCCGGCGGCGATCACCTTCTCGCGGTCCTTCTCGTTCATCGCCTCGGCTTCCTTGTTCACCTGGGCGGTGACCTCGTCGATGATCGCTTCCAGCTCGGTGCGGGTCTCGTAGGGGATGCCGATCCAGAACTTGTGGTTGGTGATCAGCATGTAGCTGATCGAACCATGGCCAGTCTCGATCACGTAGGGCTGCACGGTGTCGATCTTCTGGGTCGCCACGTTCGACCAGGGGCCTTCGGTGCCCTGGATGGTGCCGGCCTGCAGGGCCTTGAAGGCCTCGGCGAAAGGCATCTTCACGGTGGTGGCACCGAGCTGGGCGAACTGGGACTCCAGCACCGAGGAGGGCTGGATACGGAAGGCCAGGCCCTTGGCGTCCTCGGGCTTGTGCAGTTCGCGGCTGGCGGTCATCACCTTCATGCCGTTGTTCCAGTAGCCCAGGCCGTAGATGCCGTCCTTGGACATGGAGCGCAGCAGCTCGCGGCTCTTCTCACGCTTCTGGAAGCGCTTCACCGCCTCCAGGTCGTCGAACAGGTACGGCAGGTCGAACACCTGCAGCTGCTTGGTGTAGGCCTCGAACTTGGACAGCGACGGCGCCAGCATCTGCACCTCGCCCTTCTTCAGCGCCTCGATCTCGTTGGCATCGCCGAAGAGGGTGGAGTTCGGGTAGACCTCGACCTTCACCTTGCCGGCCAGGCGCTCTTCCACCAGCTTCTTGAACAGCAGGGCGCCCTTGCCCTTGGGGGTGTCCTCGGCCACCACGTGGGAGAACTTGATCAGCACCGGCTCGTCGGCCAGCACCGCATTGGAAAAGACGAACAGCGAGGCGAAGACCGCCCCCAGCAGAGACCTGTACATGCAAGCACCTATGCAAATGGAAACGGCGAAGCCCGCGCAGGAAGGCGCGAGCCCCGTCCGGATTCGATGTGTGGTTCGGTGGTCGACCCGCCCCCAACCAGCGGATTCGCACCGTCAAACGGCGTACCAGGTCGTTCAGGGCAGAGAAAAGCCCGAGGCCTGGTTATTATTGGTGCCGCCTTGGCGCACGGGGCCCGTCCGGGCCCGCCGCAGCGGAAGCGCGGAATTCTAGTGATATCGGGGCAATAGACAAGCGCCGGTTTCCCCAACCACCTCTCAGTTTCAGCAGATTCTTTCATGGCCCTCCTGGTAACCCCTTTCGCCCAGCTCGACCTTGTCCGCGTACCCGACCAGCAGGGCGAGCCGTTGCAGGCCTTCGACGCCGCTGACGAGTACCTGCTCAACCACCTCCATGCCCAGGCGCCGTCACCCGACACCCGCGTCCTGGTCCTCAACGACAGTTTCGGCGCCCTCGCCGCCAGCCTCGCTCCGCACCTGCAGGTCACCAGCAGCGGTGACTCGCACCTGGGCTTCCTCGGCCTCTCACGCAACCTCGCGCGCAACGGCCTGGAGGGCGCCCCGGTGCGCTTCGTACCGGCCAGCGAGCCGCTCAGCGGGCCGTTCGACCGGGTGCTGATCCGCGTGCCCAAGACCCTCGCCCTGCTGGAGGAACAGCTCATCCGCCTGCACGGCCAACTGGCCCCCGGCGCCCAGGTGGTGGCCGCCGGCATGGTCAAGCACCTGCCCCATGCCGCCGGCGACCTGCTGGCGAAGTACATCGGCCCGATGCAGCCCTCTCTGGCAGTTAAGAAGGCGCGCCTGCTGATCGCCACGCCGGAAGCGAAGCCGTTCGTCGCCTCGCCCTACCCGACCCGCTACCGGCTGGACGAACCGCGCGTGGAACTGCTGAACCACGCCAACGTGTTCTGCCGCGACGGGCTGGACATCGGCACCCGCGCCTTCCTCCCGCACCTGCCGCGCGGTCTGGCCCGCGTGCGAGCCGCCGACCTCGGCTGCGGCAACGGCATCCTCGGCATCGCCTACGCCCTGGCCAACCCCGAGGCCGAGCTGACGCTGGTGGACGAGTCCTACATGGCCGTGCAATCGGCCCGGGAAAACTGGCAGGCGGCCCTCGGCGAGCGCCCGGCGGACATCCGCGCCGGCGACGGGCTGGCCGAGCAGCCGGCGGACTCACTGGACCTGGTGCTGTGCAACCCGCCGTTCCACCAGCAGCAGGTGGTGGGCGACTTCCTCGCCTGGCGGATGTTCGTGCAGGCGCGCAACGCGCTGGTGACGGGGGGTGAGCTGTGGATCGTCGGCAACCGCCACCTGGGCTACCACGCCAAGCTCAAGCGGCTGTTCCGGGGCGTCGAACAGGTCGCCGCCACGCCGAAGTTCGTGATCCTCAAAGCCAGCAAGTAAGAAGGGCGGGACAGGGTGCGCGCGGATTGATGGGCATCGCTGCGCTCAGCGCCATCCTACGGGCGCGTAGCCTGCAGCCGTAGGGTGGATCGCGCTTCACCGATCCACCACCACGCCGCTCCGAGCCCCGCGTGGTGGATGCAAAGAGCGGCATCCACCCTAGGCCAGACGAAACTCCGCAGCTTGGCGCACGACATGAAGCACACACGACGCAGCGCCCGACCGTAGCCCGGACTTCAGTCCGGGAATGTTCGTCGCCGCGCCCGGCTACAGCCGTAGGGTGGATCGCGCTTCATCGATCCACCAACCCGCCGCGCCTAGCCCAGCACGGTGGATGCAAAGAGCGGCATTCACCCTGCGCCAGACGAAACTCCGCAGCTTGGCGCACGACATGAAGCACACACGACGCAGCGCCGACCGTAGCCCGGACTTCAGTCCGGGAATGCTCGGCGCCGCGACCGGGCTGCTCAGTGGGTGCTGAGCCCCGCTGCCGTCATCACCATGCGCAGCAGGTAGGCCACCACGCCGAGGGCCAGGACGCTGAGGGCCCAGATGCCCACCAGCCAGCCCAGGCGTTGCCACAGGGGCTTCTTCGGGGTGTCGTCGAGGTTCATGGTCGCTCTCCTGTCCATCAGTGGTAGCCCTGGTCCGGGGTGACCTTGCCGCGGAACACGTAGTAGCTCCACGCCGTGTACACGAGGATGAACGGGATGATGAACAGCGCCCCCACCAGCGCGAAGCCCTGGCTCTGCGGCGGCGCCGCGGCATCCCAGACGCTTACCGCCGGCGGGATCACGTTCGGCCACAGGCTGATGCCCAGGCCGCTGTAGCCGAGGAAGATCAGCACCAGTGTGAGCACGAACGGCAGGTGGTTGGCGTTGTTCGCCACCGCCCGCAGCAGCGCCCAGGTGCAGATCAGCACCAGGATCGGCACCGGCAGGAACCAGAACAGGTTGGGCAGGCTGAACCAGCGCTGGGCGATGGCCTCGTGGGCCAGCGGCGTCCACACGCTGACGATGCCGGTGATGCCCAGCAGCACCAGCACCAGCGGCCGCGCCAGGTCATGCATCTGCTGCTGCAGGCGCCCTTCGGTCTTCATGATCAGCCAGGTGCAGCCCAGCAGCGCATAGGCGGCGATCAGCCCCAGGCCGCAGAACAGCGGGAACGGCGCCAGCCAGTCCAGGGAGCCGCCGGCATAGGCGCGGTTCACCACCGGCAGGCCCTCGATGTAGGCGCCCAGGGCCACGCCCTGGAAGAAGGTGGCGGCAATGGAGCCGCCGATGAAGGCCTTGTCCCACAGGTGGCGCTTGGCGGGCTTGGCCTTGAAGCGGAACTCGAAGGCCACGCCGCGGAACACCAGCCCGATGAGCATGAACATCAGCGGCAGGTACAGCGCCGAGAGCACCACCGAGTAGGCCAGCGGGAAGGCCGCGAACAGCCCCGCCCCGCCCAGCACCAGCCAGGTCTCGTTGCCGTCCCACACCGGCGCCACGGTGTTCATCATCACGTCGCGCTCGGTGTCGTCCTTGACGAAGGGGAAGAGGATGCCGATGCCGAGGTCGAAGCCGTCCATCACCACGTACATCATCACGCCGAAGATGATGATCACGGCCCAGATCAGAGAAAGGTCGATACCCATGTTCAATTCCTCGTTCCCAGCGCATCGCCGCTGGTGTCATCGTCCGCCGATTCGTCGGCCGCCGAGAGGGGCCGCGCCGGGGTGCGTTGCTGGCCGGGGCCGCCCGTGCCCTGCTCCTTGCCCTCGTCGGTGACCGGGCCCTTGCGCACCAGGCGCATCAGGTAGGCGAAGCCGGCGCCGAAGACGGCGAAGTAGACCACCACGAACATCACCAGGGTCAGGCTCAGCTGGGCCACGCTGTGCTGGGACACCGCCTCGCTGGTGCGCATCAGCCCGTAGACCACCCAGGGCTGGCGGCCCATCTCGGTGGTGAACCAGCCGGCGAGGATGGCGATCAGCCCGGAGGGGCCCATCCACAGGCAGAAGTAGAGGAACGGCCGGGAGCTGAACAGCCCGCCGCGCCAGCGCAGCCACAGGCTCCAGACACCGGCGAGGATCATCGCCAGGCCCAGGGCCACCATGATGCGGAAGGACCAGAACACCACCGTGGAGTTCGGCCGGTCTTCCTTGGGGAACTCCTTCAGCGCCGGCACCTGCTTATCCAGGCTGTGGGTCAGGATCAGGCTGCCGAGGTAGGGGATTTCCACCTTGAAGCGGGTTTCCTCGCGCTCCATGTCCGGCCAGCCGAAGAGGATCAGCGGGGTCGCCTCACCGTGGCTGTTGTCCCAGTGGCCTTCCATCGCGGCGATCTTCGCCGGCTGGTGCTTGAGGGTGTTGAGGCCGTGCAGGTCGCCGATGAAGGCCTGTACAGGCGCCACGATCAGCGCCATCCACATGGCCATCGAGAGCATCTTGCGGATCGCCGGGTTGTCCCGGCCGCGCAGCAGGTGCCAGGCCGCCGAGGCGCCGACGAAGAACGCCGTGGCGAGGAAGGCGGCGGTGGCCATGTGCATCAGGCGGTAGGGGAAGGACGGGTTGAACACCACAGCGAACCAGTCGGTGGGGATCACCCGGCCGTCGACGATCTCGAAGCCCTGGGGCGTCTGCATCCAGCTGTTGGAGGCGAGGATCCAGAAGGTGGAGATCAGCGTGCCGATGGCCACCATCACCGTGGAGAAGAAGTGCAGGCCGGGGCCGACACGGTTCCAGCCGAACAGCATCACACCGAGGAAGCCGGCCTCCAGGAAGAACGCGGTGAGCACCTCATAGGCCAGCAGCGGCCCGGTCACCGAGCCGGCGAAGTCGGAGAACGCACTCCAATTGGTGCCGAACTGATAGGCCATTACCAGGCCGGACACCACGCCCATGCCGAAGTTGACGGCGAATATCTTCGACCAGAAGTGGTACAGGTCGCGGTAGACCTCCTGCCGTGTCTTCAGCCACAGGCCTTCCAGCACGGCGAGGTAGCTCGCCAGGCCAATGGTGATGGCCGGGAAGATGATGTGGAAGGACACGGTGAAGGCGAACTGCATTCGGGCAAGATCGAGAGCCTCCAAACCGAACATGACGATTCCTCTAATCAGGTTGAAACAGGCACGGGCCAGCGGGTTCCATCGCACTTGGAACCGCGCCAGGTCGTAATTGTTCTTATGGAATCGCAGGCGGGCGGGGGGCGGGCCGGACAGCCCAATACCATTTCCGCCCACGACTTATTGATGCGGATCAATGCGCTTGAAGATTAACCAAGCGTAGCGCAGGGGTTGCTGTGGTTCGTTGCCGCGCGACAGGCTGCCGCGCGACCGAACGCCGCAGCACGCACGGTGCGGCGCCGTCCTTGAGCGGCTGCATGGCTAGTCGGAGCGGAGGGCGTCGGGGTGGTCCACGTCGCGCAGCACACCGGGGTCGTCCAGCGTCAGCGCCATGCAGGCACCCGGGTGGGCCTGCAGCACCGGGCGGGCGCCCTGGTCGCCGCCCAGGCCCTGCAGCTCCGCCCAGAAGTCCCGCCCGAACAGCACCGGGTGGCCACGTTCGCCCTGGTAGCGGGGAAACACGATGCGCCCGGGTGCCGCCTGGGCCTGCAGTGCCCGCAGGCTGGCCTCGGTGATCCAGGGCATGTCCCCCAGCAGCACCGCCAGCGCCTCGGCGGGGTGACCGGCCAGGGCGCGTGCGCCGGCCGCCAGGCTGTGGCCCATGCCCTGGTTCGCGTCCTCGCAACGGATGATCCGCACCCTGTCGGGCACGCCCAGGCGGGCCGGATCGTCCTCGGGCCGCAGCACCAGGTGCACCTCGTCGAACACCGCCTCCGCCCGCGCCAGGCTGGCAGCCAGCAGGGTGCGACCGTCCCCCAGCGCAGTCTGGCGCTTGTCGCTGCCGAAGCGGGTGCCGAAACCGGCAGCGAGGATAAGGGCGACGACCTTGGGCATAAGCACTCCAGGGGTTCGGACGAAAGGGGCGAATTTGAATGTGCAGGCGCGAAACGTAGCCCGGGCTTCAGCCCGGGAACAAGGCCGTTCACCCCGGCAAGGACGGCAGGGTACAAGCGTGGGAGCGAATTTATTCGCGATGGCAGCCGCCAGGCTGCCCAGGCCGCTGCCGAGTGGGACAGCCCCGGGCTGAAGCCCGGGCTACGGGAGCCAGGTACTCACACCCGCTCGCGGGCAACCCCGCTGCGCACACGGACGATGTCCGCCATCACCGCCAGGGCGATTTCCGCCGGGGTCTTGCTGCCGAGGTTGAGGCCGATGGGGGCGATGATCCGGGCGATCTCCGCCTCCGACAGCCCGCCCACCCGGCGCAGGCGCTCCAGGCGCTTGGCGCTGGTGGCCATGGAGCCCATCACACCGATGTAGAAGGCCTCGGTGCGCACCGCCTCGATCATCGCCAGGTCGTCGATCTTCGGGTCGTGGGTCAGCGCCACCACCGCCGTGTCAGCGTGGCAGCCACCCAGGCGGATGTATTCCGAGGGCAGCTCACGGCGGATCTCCACACCCGGCAGTTCGACGCCCTGCAGCGCCTCCTCGCGGGGGTCGCAGAGCACCACCTCGAAGCCCAGGCTCAGGCCGAACTCGGCGCACACATGGGCCACGCTGGAGTAGCCCGCCAGCAGCAGGCGCTGGGCCGCGCCGACGCGCAACTGCACCCGCTCGGCCTCGCGCAGCACCCGGGGGCCCTGGTCGCGGTCCGGCAGCAGGCGGCGCGTGCCATCGCCCAGGGCCACCTCGCGGATCAGCCGGCGCTGGCCGGCCAGGGCGCCTTCCAGCTCGCGCAGGTGCGCCTGGGTCTCGCAGTCCGCCGGCAGGCGTTCCACCAGCACGTCGAGGATGCCGCCGCAGGGCAGGCGGATGGACGCGTGGGTGTCGCTGCCGTCGCCGTAGCGCACCACCTGCACCGGCCGCTGGAAGACACCGGCGGCCAGGCGTTCGAGGAAGTCATCCTCCACGCAGCCGCCGGACAGCGAGCCGATCCAGTGGCCGTCGGCGGTGGCCGCCAGCAGCGAACCCGGCGCGCGGGGTGCCGAGCCGTAGGTGGCGAGCACGGTGCACAGCCACACCGTGCGCCCGGAAACCGACCATTCCAGGGCCTTGCGCACGACCAGCAGATCGAGGTGTTGCATCGACGGGGACCTATCAGTGGGTGGGCACGTCCGCGCGCAGGACTTTCACCTGCTCCAGGGTCAGCTCGTCATCGAGCCCGCCCCAGGTCTGGCGCAGGTAGTTGAGCAGGTCGCGCAGGCGCGGGTCGTCGAGTTTATCGCTGAAACCGGGCATCGGCTGCATCCGCTCGAAGCCGGTGAACTGCTGCTCGCGGATGCCGTCGTCGATCACCCGCAGCAGGTTGCGCGAGTCGGCCTGGCGCAGGGTGGTGTTGCCGGCCATGGCCACCGCCACGTGGGGGATGCCCTGCCCTTCGGCGCCGTGGCAACCGGCGCAGACGTTCAGGTAGTCCTGCCGACCGGCCTGGGCGCTGGGGCTCAGCTCCGCCAGCGGGCGGGTGGCGATGACTGCCGGGGCCGGTGGCTGGTCGCCCATGAGGAACACCGCCATGGCCTTGTGATCCACCTCCGGCAGGTACTGCAGGCTGTGGTGCAGCACCGGGTACATCTCGTTGAACACCGTGCCCTGGGCGCTGACGCCGTGGCGCAGGAAGGTGGCCAGGTCCTCGGTGCTCCAGCCCCGCGCAGCCATGTCATCAGCCTTCAGGCTCGGCGCCAGGTAGCCGAGGATCACCCCGCCTTCCAGGCGCTGTTCCTGCTGCAGGGCGCCCAGGGCGTTGCGCGGGGTGTGGCACTCGCCGCAGTGGCCGAGCACGTCCACCAGGTACTGGCCGCGCGTCCACTGCTCGCTCTTGCCGTCCGCCGGCTCCAGCTGCACGCGGTTCTTGTAGAGCATGTTCCAGAAGGACAGGCCGAAGCGCAGGTTGAAGGGAAAGGCCAGCTCGGTCTTCGGGCTCGGCCGGGCGATCGGCTCCAGGCTCATCAGGTAGGCGTAGAGGGCGTCGGAGTCCTCGCGGCTGATGAGGTGGTAGGAGGTGTAGGGCATCGCCGGGTAGAGCTTGGTGCCGTCGGGCTTCTCGCCCTCGGTCAGGGCGCGGAAGAAGTCGTCGGCGCTGTAGCTACCGATGCCGTGTTCCTTGTCCGGGGTGATGTTGGTGCCGTAGATGGTGCCGAACGGCGAGGCCAGCGGCAGCCCGCCGGCGTAGGGCGCGCCGCCCTCGATGCTGTGGCAGGCCACGCAGTCGGCGGCCCGGGCGACGTAGCGCCCGTGCTCGATCTGCGCCGCGTCCCGGGAGGCGTCGGCGGCGCTGGCCAGCAGCGGCAGGGTCAGGCCCGCCGCGATCATCAGTGCTTTCATGCTCAGCCTTCCTTCACCAGTCCGAGGTCTTCCAGCACTTCCGCTGCGGCTTCGTAGTAGCGCACGTAGCCGGTGCAGCGGCAGATGTGGCTGCCCAGGGCCTGCTCGATGGCGTCTTCCACCTGGCTGCGGGGGATGGGCTGGCGCTGGGCCTTCTCCACCAGCACGGTGGCAGCGTTGACGTAGCCGGGGGTGCAGTAGCTGCACTGGAAGGCGAAGCGGTCGACGAACTTCTGCTGCACCGGGTTCAGCTCGCTCACGGCGCCCTGGGCGTCGCGGCGGGCATGGCCCTCGATGGTGCGCACGCGCTTGCCGGCGAAGTAGTGGGCGCCGGTGATGCAGGTGCGCACTTCCTCGCTGGTGCCGTCCGGGTTGTCGAGGATCACCACGCAGGCGTGGCAGATGCCCTGGCCGCAACCCAGGCGCGAGCCGGTGAGGTTCAGGTGTTCGTGGAGGTAGTCGATCATCGGCAGGTCGTCCGCCACGTCATGGGGACCGACGGCCTGGCCGTTGACGGTCATGCTCAGCGCGCGATCAGCCATGGAGGGCCTCCTTGATGCGGGCGGGGTTCAGGGGAAGGTCACGCAGGCGCTTGCCGGTGGCATGGGCGACGGCGTTCACGATGGCGCCGACCACCGGGATCATCACCACCTCGGCGATGCCCTTGGCCGGGTCGCTCGGCGACAGCGGCGGGAGGATCTCGGCGCTCTGGTTCCACACGGCGCAATCCTTGGCGCGCGGCAGCACGTAGCGGTTGAAGTTCCAGGTGCCCTCGCCGGGGCCGCCCTCGTAGCGGGGCATCTCCTCCAGCAGGGCGTGGCCGATGCCCATGGCGATGCCGCCTTCGAGCTGGCCACGGACCAGCTCGGGCACGATCACCCGGCCGCATTCCAGCCAGGAGTGGTGGCTGAGCACGCGGACCTCGCCGCTGCCCTTGTTCACCTTGACCTCCACCAGGGTGGCCACGGGGCTGTAGTAGGTGACCATGGCGTTGTTCAGCTGGGTCGGCGGGTATTCCACGCGGGTGCGGTCCAGCAGGTGGTAGCCGTCGCGGTTCATGCGCGCACGGGTGGCCGCCGGGGCGCCGTCGCCGTACTTAACGGCCAGGGCGTCCAGGGGCAGAGTGTCGCGGTTGCCGTTGATCTCGAACTCCGCCTCGGCCCAGGCCCAGCGGTTGAAGCCGTGGACGCTGACGCCGGTGACCAGGCCCAGTTCGTGGGCCTTGTGCGCCAGCAGCTCGAAGGGGATCGGCGGCAGGCCGTTGGCGGTCAGCTTGCCCTCCACCCAGTGTGCGTCCTCGCGGCGCACCACGTAGGGGTTGGCCAGGCCGCCGTACTCGCCACGGCCCCAGATGGCCAGGGCCGCCGGCCACAGGCCGTGGTTGAACAGCACGCGCGCGGCTTCGCGGGTGGCGTGGCCGGAGTAGTAGGAGGAGTTGGTGGCCGAGGACGGCGAAGCCAGCTTGCCGACCCAGCGCGGGTTCTTCAGGGCGGCGTCCTGCTCGGCCTGGCTGATCAGGTAGGGGTTGCCGCTGGTGGTGAGGCCCAGCTCCGGCCACTCGGTGACGCCGGTGCGGATCTCGTCGGCCGGGTGGCCGAGGTAGTCGGCCACCAGCAGGGCCTGGGAGGTGGCGGTGCCGGTGCCCATGTCGATGGCGATCTGGCGCAGGAACACCCGCCCTTCGGCATTGAACTCCAGGCTGGCCATGGGCGCTTCCGCCCCGGTGCCGAAGTCCTTCTGGCAGATGGCGAAGCCGATGCCGTAGAGGTTGTCCGGGTCCTTGGCCTCTTCCTCGCGCTTGCGCGCGTCACGCTGCTTCCACAGTTCGTGCTGGGCGGCCTTGTCGAGGATCTCGTCGAGGCGCAGGGCCCCGGCGGGAATGGCGCCCTGGGTGTTCTTCATGCCCGACTTGAAGACGTTGCGGCGGCGCAGCTCGATGGCGTCCACGCCCAGGCGCTCGGCCACCTCGTCCACCATCATCTCGGTGGCGGCCATGGTCTGCAGGGTGCCGTAGCCCCGCACCGAGCCGGCCTCCACGCCCCGGGAGTGGTAGGCGGTGGCGGCCAGGTCGCTCTGCGGCATGTAGTAGATGGACTGCGCCGCCGTGGCGCCAACTGCGGCCACCGAGGGGCTGTAGTTGATGCGGCCGCCGCCGTCGACGTCCATGTGGGCGCGGAAGATCTGGAACGACAGGTCGTCCTTCTTCACCGCCAGCTGGTAGTGCATGTCGAAGGGGTGGCGCTTGATCCCGCTCTGGAACTGCTCGTAGCGGTCGTTGGCCAGGCGTACCGGTACGCCTTCACCGTAGATCGCGGCCAGGGCGGCGTAGAACACGAAGATGTTGTTGTCCTTGGTGCCGTAGCCGACGGTGTAGCCGGGGTGCATGTTCAGCTTGCGCACCTTGAAGCGCGACGGCGCCAGCATGTGGGCAGTCTGCTCGGCGGCCTCGAACGGGCACTGGGTCGCGACCACGAAGTGCAAGGTACCGGTGGCGGCGTCGTACCAGCCGTTGCCGTTGTCGGCCTCCAGGGCCGCCGGCTCGATGGACTGGGTGGTGTAGCGCTCGTCGAAGACCATCCAGCCTTCCGGCGGCGCGCCCAGGGTCTGTTCCATCTGCTGGGCGTGGAACAGGCCCTGCTGGGTCAGGTCGCCATTGATGTCCGCCTGCTGGCTCCAGGTCGGTTTGCGCTGGCGGATGATGGGGAACAGCATGCTGTCCTTCAGGCTGGAGAAGCGGTCCGCCTCGTAGGGCGTGTCGCCGCCGACGCGGACGAAGCGGAAGCTGCCGTAGGGGTCGCGCTCGAACAGCGGGGCCTGGGCGCCGTAGCGCACCACCTTGTCGTTGTAGCGCAGCAGGTTCTTGGCCCGGCGGAAGCGCTCGAAGTCATTCCAGATCAGCAGGGCCACCGGGTGGCCGATGAACATCGGCACCTGGCCTTCCGGCAGCAGCGGGTCCGGGCTGTGGCCTTCGGGGAAGGCGATGCCGTCACGTGCGAGGTCGGCGGCGGTCACCACGCGGTCCGGCTGCAGGCCGGCGTCGAGCATGGACAGGTCGAGCCCGGCGTAGAGGTGGTCGGCGCGGGTGGCCTTGATCAGCATCGCGTGGCCCTGCTGGCGCGGCCAGCCAGGCATGTCCTGGGCGCGGATGTCGCGGGCGAACACTTTCGCCCCGCAGGCCTTGGATACGCCGTCGATGCGGGCGCGGGCCTGGCCGTTGGGGGTGAACCAGGGTTGCGGCGAGGCGGTGACACGGTCTTCGAACAAGGCAGCGAAGGCCGGGCTGCCCAGCGGGGCGAGCGTGACGCCGATACCGGCGATGACGCTGCCCTGCAGGAAGGCGCGGCGGGAAAAATCACGGTTGGACATGCCCATTCCTCGGGGTCTCGGTCAGGCCGGCCCCTTTTCTTTGTGCGTGAAAATCCGTCGGCCCCGTCACGCGGGGCCGAACCAGGGAAAGGTCGAGGGTATTGACTCGGGGGTCAGATTCTATCCATCTGTCCCGCCGATACAAGGAAAAATTGTCCACACGGTCAGAAAGATTTCGCCCTCGCAAGAGTCATCGCGTCGCACCCGGGCCGCTCCGCCCGTCAGCGCATTCGTGGCAGGTCCCTGGCGTTCGCTGCGGGTCATTCACCGGCGGGCCTGCCGGTGCTAGTCTGCGCGTCCGGTAGCTTCCTAAGCATTTTCCCGCCATGTCCCAACCCCTGCTCCTGCGCCATCACCGCCCCTTCCTGGCGTTCTGGCTGGCCCGCGTGTGCACCGCCAGCGGCTTCCAGATGCTCACCGTGGCCATCGGCTGGCACCTCTACGCCCTGACCGGCAGCGTGCTGGACCTGGGCCTGGTGGGGTTGGTGGAGTTCCTCCCGCGGGTGCTGTTCATGCTCCACACCGGCCACGTGGCGGACCGCTACGACCGCCGCCGGGTGGCCGCGCTGTGCCAGGTGCTGCAGGGGCTGGTGGCGGTGGCGCTGGTGTTCGGCAGTGCCACCGACAACGTCAGCCGCGAGATGATCTTCGTCCTCGCCTTCGCCCTCGGCGCCGCGCGGGCCTTCGAGATGCCGGCGACCCAGGCCCTGCTGCCCAACGTGGTGCCCGCCGACCTCTTCCCCCGGGCGGTGGCCGCCGCGGCATCGGCCATGCAGGCGGCGACCATCGTCGCCCCCGCCCTCGGCGGCCTGCTCTACGCCCTGGGCAGCCTCTGGGTGTACGGCCCGGTGGCGGTGCTCTACGCCATCGCCTGCGTGCTGGTGCTGGGCCTGGCCAGCAGCCAGCAGGTGCTGAACAAGGAGCGCGCCTCCCTGGAGTCGCTGCTAGCGGGCATCCGCTTCATCCGCAGCCGGCCGGATATCCTCGGCGCCATCTCCCTGGACCTCTTCGCCGTGCTGCTGGGCGGCGCCACGGCGCTGCTGCCGGTGTTCGCCAAGGACATCCTGCTCACCGGCCCCTGGGGCCTGGGCCTGCTGCGCTCGGCGCCGGCCGTGGGGGCGCTGGCGATGTCCTTCTGGCTGGCGCGCTTCCCCATCGAGCGCAACGTGGGGCGGATCATGTTCACCTCGGTGGGGGTGTTCGGCGTCGCCACCATCGCCTTCGGGCTCTCCACCTCCTTCTGGTTCTCCCTGGCGGTGCTGGCGGTACTCGGCGCGGCGGACATGATCAGCATGGTGATCCGCGGGGCCTTCGTGCAGCTGCACACCCCGGACGAGATGCGCGGCCGGGTCAGCGCGGTGAACGGCCTGTTCATCGGCGCCTCCAACCAGCTCGGCGAGTTCGAGTCCGGCGTCACCGCCGCCTGGTTCGGCACCGTGCCGGCGGTGGGCATGGGCGGGGTCGGCACCCTGCTGGTCACCGGCCTGTGGATCAGGCTGTTCCCCACCCTGGCCAGGCGCGACCGCCTGCACTGAGGGCCAGCGCCCGGCAGGTCCGGAGATGACCGGCGGTCCGTCCGCAGAGGCCTGCTCCGGCGCCGGGCGAGCTGATATGATGCGCGCCTTTTTTTCCGGGCTGGCGGCCCGGTTCGGTTGCGACGAACGGCCAGGCCGGTCGCCGTGTCCGCCGATCCGCAGGGGCTGTGCTTGACTGCATGCAGTCCGGACCAACACGACGCGCAGACGTCACGGGGAGCACACATGCTGGAGAGACTGTTCCAACTCAAGGCGCACGGCACCAACGTGCGCACCGAGGTCCTCGCGGGCCTGACCACCTTCCTGACGATGGCCTACATCCTCTTCGTCAACCCCGACATCCTCGGCGAGACCGGCATGGACAAGGGCGCGGTGTTCGTCGCCACCTGCCTGGCGGCGGCCATCGGCTCCACCATCATGGGCCTGATCGCCAACTACCCCATCGCCCTCGCCCCGGGCATGGGCCTGAACGCCTTCTTCACCTACACCGTGGTGCTGCACATGGGCCACACCTGGCAGGTGGCCCTGGGCGCGGTGTTCATCTCGGCATGCATGTTCTTCGTGCTGTCGATCTTCCGAATCCGTGAATGGATCATCAACAGCATCCCGCTGGAGCTGCGCTCGGCCATCGCCGCCGGCATCGGCCTGTTCCTGGCGCTGATCGCCCTGCAGAAGGCCGGCATCGTCGCCTCCCACCCGGTGACCATGCTGACCCTGGGCGACCTGGCCAAGCCCGAGCCGGTGCTGGCGGTGCTCGGCTTCTTCCTGATCGTCGCCCTGGAGGCGCGCAAGGTGACCGGCGCGGTGCTGATCGGCATCCTCGCGGTGACCGTGGCCGGCATCGTCATGGGCGTGTCGAAGTTCGGCGGTGTGGTGTCCATGCCGCCCTCCCTGGCACCGACTTTCCTGCAGCTGGACATCAAGGGCGCGCTGGAAATCGGACTGGTCAGCGTGATCTTCGCCTTCCTCTTCGTCGACCTGTTCGACAACTCCGGCACCCTCATCGCCGTGGCCAAGAAGGCCGGCCTGATGGGCAAGGATGGACACATGCCGAAGATGGGCCGCGCGCTGATCGCCGACTCCACCGCCGCCATGGGCGGCTCGCTGCTGGGCACCTCCACCACCACCAGCTACATCGAGTCCGCCGCCGGCGTCAGCGCCGGTGGTCGCACCGGCCTCACCGCCATCGTGGTCGCCATCCTGTTCCTGCTGGCGCTGTTCCTCTCCCCGCTGGCCGGCAGCGTGCCCGCCTTCGCCACCGCCCCGGCGCTGTTCTTCGTCGCCGTGCTGATGGCCTCGGGCCTGGCCGAGATCGACTGGAACGACCTGACCACCGCCGCCCCGGTGCTGATCACCGCCCTGGCGATGCCCTTCACCTACTCCATCGCCGACGGCATCGCCTTCGGCTTCATCGCCTGGGCTGCCATCAAGGCCCTGGCCGGCCGCTTCAACGAGCTGAGCCCGGCGCTGGTGATCCTGGCGGTGCTGTTCGTGATCAAGATGGGCTTCTTCCACTGAGGAAGCACCCGGAGGCGGCCCGCCGGGCATGATCGGGCCGCACGACGCACGGGAGGTGCACCATGCAACACCACGACCAACAGGTGACGATTCGAGGTCACCAGCAAGCGTAGGAAGGGCTTCCCCTCGGAAACCCGCGTGAGAAAAGGCTACCGGACCATCGGCGACAAGGTGCTTGCCGAAAAGCTTGGGCGCAACGACTTGTGTCCCTGCGGTTCACGGAGGTTGTTTCAAGCGCTGTTGCCTGAAACAGGGCTGCTTTCGATGGCGCCAACCGTAACGACTACTTCCGCTAGGCGAACACGCCTTTGAGCCAGGCGGGCCATCCTCGGATGGCCCGCCCCGATCCCCAGAGTGAATGCCCCATGAGCCGCCCGCAGTTCGACCCGTCCACCTATGCCGCCCAGCTCGCCGAGAAGACCGAGCGCCTCAAGGCCCTGCTGGCGCCCTTCGATGCGCCGGAACCGGCGGTGTTCGACTCGCCCCGGGAGCACTACCGCCTGCGCGCCGAGTTCCGCCTGTGGCGCGAGACCGGCAACGAGAACCGCCACTACGCGATGTTCGAGGCCGGCGACAAGTTCACCCCGGTGCTGATCGAGGACTTCCCCATCGCCAGCCGCCGCATCAACGAGCTGATGCCGCGCCTGAAGGCCGGCTGGCAGGCAAGCAAGGTGCTGTCGTTCAAGCTGTTCCAGGTGGAGTTCCTCACCACCCTGTCGGGCGATGCGCTGATCACCCTCTGCTACCACCGTCCCCTGGACGATGCCTGGAAGGCCGAGGCCGAGACGCTCGCCGCCGACCTGGGCGTGAGCCTGGTGGGCCGTTCCAAGGGCAAGCGCATCGTCATCGGCCGCGACTACGTGGAAGAGGAGCTGACCGTCGCCGGTCGCGCCTTCCGCTACCGCCAGCCTGAAGGCGCCTTCACCCAGCCCAACGGCGAGGTGTGCCAGAAGATGCTGGCCTGGGCCTTCGAGGCCATGGGCGAGCGCCAGGACGACCTGCTGGAGCTGTACTGCGGCAACGGCAACTTCACCCTGCCCCTGGCCACCCGCGCCCGCCAGGTGCTGGCCACCGAAATCAGCAAGACCTCGGTCAACGCCGCCCTGGCCAACCTCGCTGACAACGGCGTGGACAACGTGACCCTGGTGCGCCTCTCCGCTGAGGAGCTGACCGAGGCCCTCAATGGAGTGCGGCCCTTCCGCCGCCTGGCCGGCATCGACCTCAAGGGCTATGCGTTCGGCACCGTGTTCGTCGACCCACCCCGCGCCGGCATGGACCCGGACACCTGCGAGCTGACCCGCCGCTTCGAGCGCATCCTCTACATCTCCTGCAATCCGGAGACCCTGGCCGCCAACATCGCCCAGCTGCACGACACCCACCGCATCGAGCGCTGCGCCTTGTTCGACCAGTTCCCCTACACCCACCACATGGAATCCGGCGTGCTGCTGGTGCGCCGCTGAGACCGAAGCGCCAAGCGGTGGGCTGAAGCGGAACGCCGCCCGGCCCACCCTACGCACGCAGCGCCGTAGCCCGGGCTTCAGCCCGGGACCGTACCCCCGGCAATCCCGGACTGAAGTCCGGGCTACGGCTGCAAGCGCCATCGCGGTTGAAACCGCTCCCACACGCCGCGTAGTACGCCGGCCAGACCTGGTGGGAGCGAATTCATTCGCGAAAAACTCCACGGCCAGCACCTTGGCCCTTGCCGTGCAACGTAAAAAGCGACGCCCACCCGTCCGCAATCGAGCCCGCTACCGCTCCAGGCGGTGGGCTGAAGCGGAACGCCGCCCGGCCCACCCTTGTATCTCGACTACAGCCCCACCCCAGGGGCATAGTCCCCGACTGATCATCGGGGGAGGGATAGGAAGCCGTGCCCACCCTTAGGCCGCGAGCCTGCAACGTAGATAGTGCTCCGCCCCTCCACACTCACTCGAACAGCCCGAACGGTATCCAGAGCCTTGAGCTCGCATTCACAAGGTTGGGCCGGGTGCAGTGATGATCGCGTCTGAACGGATCGAGAGGAGAATCCATGCCCAGCGTCATCGGCATCGACATCGCCAAACACACCTTTGACCTCGCCACCCTGCAGCCCAACGGCAAGTACCGCACCAAGGCCAAGCTGGCCAGCGACAAAGCGGGCTTCGCCGTCTTGCGC
>NZ_FOJP01000038.1 GCF_900111835.1 Metapseudomonas otitidis | reverse complement strand
CTTGTGCTGGTTGTAGTAGTCCGACTGCTTCTTCAGCTTGGCCAGTACCCGCGCTGGATTTTCATCCGTCCAGTCGCTCAGCAGTACGACGTAGTCACGGTCGTAACTGAAGGACTCGGGCTCCTTGGCATCTATGACCAGCGCGCCGTATACGCCGACCTGCTCCTGCAGCCCCGAGTGACTGTGATACCAGTAGGTACCGTTCTGGTTGACCTTGAACTTGTACTCATACATGCCGTCAGGGGCGATGCCATGGAAGCTCAGGCCCGGAACACCATCCATGTTCGCCGGCAGGATGATGCCGTGCCAATGGATGGAGGTGTCCTCCTTGAGGCGGTTGCGCACGCGCAATGTGACCGTATCGCCTTCGCGCCAACGAAGAATCGGCCCAGGGAGCGAGCCGTTGATGGTCATGGCAGTACGCGCTGCGCCGGTGATATTCACCGGGGTTTCACCGATGAACAGGTCGAATTCATTACCAGTCAGTACGTTGGGCTGGCCGGGACTGGTCACCGCCCAGACCGGCGTGCGCCACAGGCCAAGGCCGCCGATAATGCCGGTGGCGGCCAGGCCTTTGACGAAGGTGCGCCTTGTGGTTTTACTTTGCATGCCGTTTTGTCCAATCCGTCAAATGAGCCGGTGATGGTGTGCCCGGTCTCGGGTTCATGGCTGCTTCAATGTTGGGGATTTCACCCCTCGATTTTCCACGTCGATGCATTACTCAAGTATCACCGACGATCAGCAGTATGAAACTGCCATATCCCAACCATCGAGGTGATTACATTTATGTAAGGTAGCAGCCTTTAGCAGTTGGTGTGCTCTGCTTGCTTGGCTGGGTTGCTGGCCACAGGAGCCTCAACTTTCTGCTGTTGTGCTACCCGGTAGGCCTCCATTGACGCCTGACGTGCTTGATCCATGCGTGCGAAGGTGCGGTCAGCGCCACCTTCAGCCATTGCCAGGCTGGAGATACCCAGGGCAGTAACTACAAACAGAGCTTTGATCGATTTCATATGGGGTATTCCTCGTAAGTTCAGTGGGCCCCTGCAGCTGCGGAGGCCGAGCATCAGGCTCGATGTCACGTTAACCAAGAGGGCCTGTCAGCAACCTGAGCTGAACATTACAGTTCTGTCAGGTTGCTATTTCTTACTTGTAGCCCATCCAGCAGGCTCGGTACTGTCTTTCATGCCCTCACAAAAGCCTTGCGAATTTCTTGAGAGAGCATGCTCGGCAGTGATGCCTAAGCTACATAGGGTCATTCGCATCTGCGGATACGACCACCAACCATTAAGAGAGATTGCCACTATGTCGAACAAATCCAACGTTGCTACCGGTGCCGCTCTGGCTCTCGTGGCTGCCAGCCTGTTCTCCACCCTGCCCGCCCAAGCTGCCCAAGACACGAAAGCAGCTGAAGTGAAATGCTTCGGCGTCAATGGTTGTAAAGGCCAGAACGATTGCGCGACCGCCAAAAACGCCTGCAAAGGCCAGGGTGAATGCAAAGGCCAAGGTTTCAAGCTGATGACTCAGGCGAAGTGCGATGAGGCCGGTGGCAAGACCAGCGAATAATGCCATTCGGGGAGTGCCTGCCACTCCCCCTGCTGGAGTCTTGAATGAGTGAGCACACAACGCTGGGTTTCGGCCTTGGCCTTCGCAGTGAGTATTACCAGCAGATTCTTGAACAGCGGCCTGCGGTCGACTGGTTTGAAGTGATTTCCGAGAATTACCTAGTGGGCGGTGGCAAGGCCCTCTACTTTCTCGATGCGATTGGCGAGCAATACCCCCTGGTGATGCACGGAGTATCGCTGTCGATCGGCGGTTTACATAACCTGGACATGGGTTACTTACGACAGCTCAAGCAACTGGCGGACCGGATACAGCCCCAGTGGGTCTCCGACCACTTGTGCTGGAGTCGCGGCAACGCCCATCAACTCCACGACCTGCTACCGCTGCCGTTTACCCAAGAAAGCCTGCTGCATGTCGCCGCGCGGGTGAGTCTAGTGCAGGATGTTCTGGAACGTCCCATTGTGCTGGAGAACGTTTCCTCTTACGTGCAGTGGAAGACGTCCAGCATGAGCGAATCGCAGTTTCTCGCAGAACTGAGTTACCTAACCGGTTGCGAGTTGCTCCTTGACGTGAACAACGTCTACGTCAGCGCACGAAATCAGGGTTTCGACCCTTGGCAGTACATCATGGAATTGCCGCACGAGGGGATTCGTCAAATACACCTGGCCGGGCACAGCGATTACGGACGATACCTCATCGACACCCATGATCAGCCCATCGCTGATCCAGTTTGGGCGCTCTACAGCAAGACGCTGAGCTACATGGGCCCAACATCGACTTTGATCGAGCGGGATGATCATTTTCCACCCTTCGAGGATCTGTTATCCGAGTTGGAGCATGCCCGAGCAATTTCCAATGGCGTTGTATCGAGGGCAACACCTTGAGCCTTAGCGCCCTACAGACGGCATTTGAAACTTACCCGACAGATGAAGGCACCCTGCCCTCCGCCGAGCTTTTGGAGCAAGTTCGCGGTAGCACTGCACTGAGTGCCCTTGAAGGCTTGCAGATCTACCACAACGCCTATCGCGCTCGCCTGCTGGCGGTGCTGCGCGAGGATTTCCCGGCGCTGCAGCAATGGCTGGGAGACGAGTCGTTCGAGCAGTTGGCAATGGCCTATATCGCTGCCTGGCCTCCGCGGCATTACAGCCTCCGCTGGCTTGGCGAGCATCTGCCCGAGTTCATCGGCAACTATGTCGCGGAGCCACAGCTGTCGCCACTGCGCGAGCTCGCCACGCTGGAGTGGGCCTTTACACTGGCATTCGATGCCCCGGACACCGATGCGCTCTCGGCCGAGAGCATAAGCAGCTTCTCGGCAGAAGACTGGGTCACCCTTAGGGTGTCACTGGTGCTATCAGCAAACTGGCTGCACTTGACGTACAACACGCTAGAGCTATGGAAAGCCGCCAAAGGCGGAGAACCGCTTCCGGAACCTACACGTCTGCCTGATGAACGCAGCTGCCTGGTCTGGCGCCGCGAGTTGGTATGCCAGTATCGCAGCCTGGAGCCCGATGAAGCGACCGCACTGCAGTTGCTTGTTGCAGGAGAATCCTTCTCCACCCTCTGCGAGTCGTTGCTCCCCAGATACGCCGAACAAGCACCTATGCAGGCAGCAGTCTGGTTGCGACAGTGGGTAAATGATGGGCTGCTGGTTCGACTCAAGCCTGGATGTGAGGGCCGCTGAAGAGTAGCGGCCCTCTATAGAACCAGGCACACCGAAGTCCTACGCAGCAAGTTCAGCCCCAAAACCGAGTTTCTGAACCACATCACGCAAGGTGGCCGCGCTTTCATCGGTGTCGACCGAGACTATGCCGGTGGCTCGATCTACTTCAACCCGCGCGTTCTGATCCAGGGCCTGGATCGCCTTCGTGATCTTGCCCACACAGCTGCCGCAGCCCATCCCCGTCACCTTCAAAACGACCATATGTCACCTCATCTAAGGAACGGCACCAGTTGCCGTGCTCTCAGCATCAACCTTGCCACCTTGGCAAGGTCAAGTGGCCCACTCAGGGTTGCAATACAGCGGGTTGGCCCTGGCGCAGGTTCACCTCGACAGTGATGTGTACCAGCTCTTCATGAATGCTTAGCTGCTCCCGGAAGTAATCAGGTTCAGCCACCTCCATGACGGCAAGCGAGAGGATGCAGGCGTACTTTCCCTTCCCCACACGCCAGACGTGAAGGTCTGTGATGGTGGCCTGGATTGGACTGGCCGAGATGACTTCCCGGATTTCCGCAACCACTGGCGCGTCCATTTCGGCATCTAGTAGGACACGCCCAGTGTCACGCAGCAATCCATAAGCCCAGATCGCAACCAGCACCGCACCGACGATTCCCATTACAGGATCAAGCCAGCTTGCTCCCCAGAATTTACCCCCAACAAGAGCCAAGATGGCGAGCACTGACGTCGCAGCATCAGCCACCACGTGCAAATAGGCTGAGCGCAAATTCAGGTCATGATGGTGGTCATGACCATGGTGGTCATGGTGATGGCCGTGCTCGTGATGGTGGGCGTGGCCACCCTTGAGAAGCCAGGCACAGGCAAGATTGACCAGCAAACCAATCCCGGCAATCGCGATGGCTTGGTCGTAGTGGATCGGTGTCGGTGCAATCAGACGCTCAACCGACTGGTAGAGCATCAACCCAGCCACACCGACGAGAAAGATCGCACTGCTATAACCGCCCAGCACCTCGATCTTCCAAGTACCAAAGGCGAATCGAGTGTCGCGAGCGAAGCGGCGGGCAGCTGAATAAGCCAAAACCGAAAGGCCAAGCGCCAAAACGTGGGAGCTCATGTGCCAGCCGTCTGCCAAGAGCGCCATCGAGTTGTACATCCAACCGCCAATGATCTCGGCCACCATCATCACGGCTGTCAGCACCACCGCCCAGCGGGTATTTCTCTCAGCCAGTGGGTTTCCCTCATCAAAGACGTGAGAGTGATGCCAACGCTCAACAGGAATGGAAGTTCTCATGCCTAAGATGTTCCCCGATCAATTGCTATATACTATACCCCAGTATACTTTAATGCCATCAAGGTGACCACATGGCTCATACGACCAAATCGCAAAAGCAGCTGCTGACGCGCGTGCGGCGCATAAAAGGGCAGGCAGAGGGATTGGAAAAAGCACTGGAACAGAACAGGGAGTGCATAGCGATTCTTCAGCAAATCGCAGCAATTCGGGGAGCAGTCAACGGACTGATGTCAGAGGTGTTAGAGGGACATATCCGAGAGCACCTGGGTGCAGACGACGTCCCTCCCCAGCAAAGGAACGAGGATTTGGAGCAGGTAATTACCGTTCTACGCTCTTACCTGAAGTAGTGCCGGCTTACGTTTTATTGCTGTCCGGATTCTGCACCCCTTTGCTAATCAATCCGGGTTTGCCTCAAGCGCAATGCGTTGAATACAACGGAAGCCGAACTGACGCTCATTGCCAGGGCAGCGATCAAGGGCGACAGAAGATGCCCTGTCAGCGGGTACAGTAACCCGGCCGCTAGTGGGATCCCCATCGCGTTGTAGAGGAACGCAAAGGCGAGGTTCTGCCTCATGTTTTTCACGGTTGCCACTGACAGGGTGCGCGCTCGCAGGATGCCCATCAGGTCTCCCTTGACCAGCGTCACCTGAGCACTGTTCATCGCCACATCGGTACCGGTGCCCATGGCGACACCTACGTCAGACCTGGCCAGGGCGGGCGCATCGTTGATGCCGTCACCCGCCATGGCGACACGACGGCCATAGCCCTGCAAATCGGCGACCAGTTTCTCCTTATCCTGCGGTTTGACCTCACCATGCACTTCCTCGATTCCGAGCTGCTTCGCCACGGCCTTTGCTGTGGTGAGACCATCACCAGTGGCCATGATGACCTTCACGTCTTCGCTTTGAAGCTTGGAGACAGCCTGTTGAGAAGTAGGCTTGATCGGATCGGAAACGGCCAGGAGTCCCGCCAGGCGACCGTCAACGGCCAAATAGATGATGCTGATGCCTTCCAGACGCAGTTGCTCGGCGCGATTACGCAGCGGGGTAATATCGACGCCCGCCTCGTCCATCAGTGCGGTGTTGCCGAGCTGCAACTGATGGCCATCGACCAGACCGCGCACACCAATACCCGAGCCAGACTCGAAAGTGTCCGGCTTGACCAGTGCAATGCCTTGACCACGCGCGTGATCGACGATGGCATGAGCCAGCGGGTGCTCACTACCCTGGTCGAGACTGGCGGCCAGGCGCAGCACTTCGTTGGAGTCGTAACTGCCTGTCCCTTCCGCACTATGGAATACGGGACGCCCCTCAGTCAGGGTTCCAGTCTTGTCGACGATGAGCGTGTCGATCTTGCATAGATTTTCGATGGCGCTGGCATCGCGGAACAACACACCGCTGCTAGCGGCCTTGCCAGTCGCAACCATGACTGACATTGGGGTTGCCAGGCCCAGGGCGCAGGGGCAGGCAATGATCAGCACTGCCACCGCATTGATCAGGCCAAATACCCAGCCAGATTCCGGCCCGAACAGCCCCCAGCCGAAGAAGGTCAGAATCGCGATCAGGATTACTCCAATCACGAAATATCCTGCCACCGCATCAGCCATGCGCTGCATAGGAGCCTTGGAGCGTTGGGCTCTGGCCACCATCTGGACGATCTGCGACAGCATGGTTTCAGCTCCCACCTTCTGCGCCTCCATCACCAGGCTGCCGTGGGTGTTGAGGGTCGCGCCGATGAGGGAATCGCCTGTACGCTTAGTAACAGGCACCGGTTCGCCGGTGAGCATGGACTCATCGACCGCGCTCTCGCCCTCAACCACGATGCCATCCACTGGGACTTTCTCGCCCGGCCGGACACGCAGGTGGTCGCCCTGGTGAACGTGAGTTAGAGGAATGTCCTCCTCTTGGCCGTCGGGCCTTATGCGCCGAGCGGTTTTGGGAGCCAAGCCCAGCAGCGATTTAATGGCGGCAGAAGTCTGCGAGCGGGCTTTTAGCTCGAGCATCTGCCCCAACAGCGTGAGCGAGATAATCACTGCAGCAGCCTCGAAGTAGACGCCGATACGGCCATCCTGGACGAAGGCTGCCGGAAACCACTGCGGAACCAGAGTGGCGGCCACACTGTAGAGGTAGGCCGCGGCCGTTCCCAAACCGATCAGGGTCCACATGTTGGGGCTGCGGTGGCGAATGGAGTCGATGCCGCGGGTGAAGAACACCCAGCCGCCCCACAGCGTCACGGGTGTCGCCAGAGCCAGCTCGACCCAGTTCTGGGTAGTGCCATGGAGCAGCTGTAGGGAGTGACCCGCCATTGCTAGTACGGTCACGATGACGGTCAGCGGGAGGGTCCACCAGAACCGCCGCGAGAAGTCCTTCAGCTCCGGGTTTTCCTCCTCTTCCAGCTCCGGGATGACAGGCTCCAGCGTCATCCCGCAGATCGGGCAGTTTCCGGGAGCCGGTTGACGAATCTCTGGATGCATCGGGCAGGTGTATTCAGCACCTACAGGTGTCGATGTGGGTGCTGGATTCACGTGTTGGTGATGCCCCCCATGAGACTGGTGGCTCATATACTGGTGAGGTGCTGCTTGGAATTTCCCCAGGCACTTTGCACTGCAGAAACGATAGGTCTTCCCCTCAACGCTATCGTGGTAAGGGCCATCAGGTTTGACCTCCATGCCACACACCGGGTCACGTTGACTCTCGGGGTGAGAGTGCGAGTGATGTGCATGATCCTGGTCGTGATGGCAGGAGGACTTTTGCATGCGATTTATTTCCTCTCTTCGTCCTTGGAAACTTCGGCACCACTGGAGTGGGAGTGGGCGCCATGATTGTGGCCAAAAAGGTGCATCAGCGGACATAGCAGCAGGATGAGGTACGGCAAAGCCTGCGACAGATGGCCGTAATGCTCGCGTGCCACATAGAAGATGCCGATTACGGCCAGCATGATCAGTGCAATGCCTATCTTGCTCTTCCAAAAAGGTGGTTCAGTGGTATTGGTGTGATGGGTATGGTCCATGGCAATAGCCTCAATGCAATGGCTGCTGATCAGCATAGATGTCTCTGGCTAAGCGGAGTTGACGAGTATCATAAGACGTCAGCGTACGATCACCTTACCGACCATTCCCGACTGATAATGTCCTGGAACATTGCAGGCAAACTCCAGATCAGTGGACTCGGAGAACGTCCAGATCAACTCTTCGCGTGCTCCAGGTCCGACTAGTACGCTGTTTGGGTCATTGTGTTCCATGCCATCCATCTTCATGCCGCCCATATCCATACTGCTCATTTTAGGAGCACCTGTCGGGGAGAGCGTGCCGTTCTGAAACATCGCTGCCATCTCTTTCTGATGCGCAGCATGAGATGCCGCTTTGCCAAGGTTGAACTCGTGCAGCAGTGCCCCCTCGTTTGTCAGCACGAAGCGCACCGTCTCGCCTGCTTTGATCTCAATTGCCTTGGGGTCGAAGAAGATATCCCCCATTCGGACTTCGATGGTGCGATCTACTGCCTGACTGTCTCCCGGTTGCCCGATGCTGTCTTTGGTGTGGCCCGGGCTGGCCAGCGCATTAGCAGCACTGAGCAGCAAGCCAAGGGCGATGATTTTGGAAGTGGGTCTGAGTTTCATGGTGTGCCTCTGATGTTGAGGAGGGATGAGTCCCGATGCTAAGGAGGTACAGCTGGCGGTACGCTGACGCGAAAACTACATTGCAGTAAGGTTCGTCAGATCGGTGCTACCCAGCCCGCGGCCAACGGGTAGCACCAGTGCCGAACTAACGCAGAGCAAACTCACCGACCATCCCTGCCTGGTAATGCCCAGGCAACGTACAGGCGAAGCTAAAACTGCCCGCCTGCGGAAAGGTCCACACGAACTCTTTGGTTGTGCCGGGCTCGACGAGAACCGCGTTCGGATCGTCATGCTTAGCCTTGATGACTTCCGGATAACCTGGAGGGTTGGCGTCTCCCATGCCATAACGCTCATGCCAGACAATGCGTTCGGCCATACCGGTCGGGGTCAAAGTGCCGTCCTTGAACAAGGACGCCATCTTGCGCTGGTGCTCCAGCTGGGAAGTTGCTTGCCCGATGTTGAACTCGTGCATCAACGCGCCCTCGTTCTTCAGAACGAAGCGCACGGTTTCACCCGGTTTTACATCGATCGTTTTCTGGCTGTAGTTAATGTCGGCCATCTTTACCAAGATAGTGCGAGTCGCTGGCTTCGCCTTGGCCTGCTGGCCAAAGTTGCTTCCGTTGGGCTCGGCAATTGCCGAGATAGCAGTGCTGATGAACAGAGTGCTCATCAGCAGCTTAAGGGGTATGTGTTTCATGGTGAGACCTCGCGATGGATGCTGGAAATCTCATGCTATCCCCCACTTGCTGCCAGGCCACTGACCCCAAAGCTACAATTGCGTCAGCTGGGAAAAAGCACGGCGCCATAAAGGCGCCGCTAGGCCAAAGGAGCAATCACGAAAGGCCTGGAAGATGGGGGAAATCTTTACTGATGGCATTCCTTGTCGGCCATCATCAGCTTGTGCTCTCGAATCATTTGACCCAGCACGTCGTCTACCAGCTTGTCATGCTTCTCCATCCAGGCCAGATGCTCTTCGGCAGACATGTCTGGCGCGGGATGTTCGTTGTGCAGCTGGCTCATGATGTCTTCGAGCATGTTCATATGCTCCTTCATGTGCACATGCCGCTCGCCGACCGGGGCCTTCTCCGCCTGGATCAGCACGGATTCTGCTTTGTCGCGCATCTGCTGGATGCGCTCGAATACACGGTCGCTGCCCCCTTCGGCCCAAACCATAGAAGACAGCAGTAGCGAACCAACCAGAAGCAAAGGTTTCAGCGATTTCATGGGGCAGTCTCCATCAGTGCAAACTATGGCCGGCACCTCTGCTTTTGGTTGTCGAGGGCCGAGAGCGCAACCTAGCGCTCAGGCAATCACTGTAGACGAAAAATTCTGTCGATGACCTGAGCTCAAGATTACTTTTCTGTAAGCTTCTGGCTGGAGCTGCCATTTGTCTGCAAACTCAGGCATACAAACTTTTGGAGTCTGCTCGCATGAAACTACTGGTAGCTGAAGATGAACCTAGAACCGGCGCATACCTACAGCAAGGCCTAAGCGAAGCGGGCTTCAATGTCGACCGGGTTATGACCGGCACAGATGCTCTACAACACGCGCTGAGTGAGTCCTATGACCTCCTGATTCTGGATGTGATGATGCCTGGGCTGGACGGGTGGGAAGTGCTGCGCATGGTGCGCGCAGCAGGAAAAGACGTTCCCGTATTGTTCTTAACGGCACGCGATGGGGTGGAGGACCGCGTTAAAGGATTGGAGTTGGGCGCGGACGACTACCTGATCAAGCCATTTGCTTTTTCAGAACTTCTGGCCAGAGTCAGAACGCTGCTGCGCAGAGGCAATGGCTCACCCACGCAAACAACGATGAAAATTGCCGATCTGGAGGTCGATCTGATGAAGCGCCGCGCCATCCGCGGCGGTAAAAGAATTGACCTGACCGCGAAGGAGTTTTCACTGCTGGAACTGCTACTGCGCCGGCGCGGCGAGGTGCTCCCGAAATCTCTGATTGCTTCTCAGGTTTGGGACATGAACTTCGACAGCGACACGAACGTCATTGAGGTCGCCGTACGTCGGCTGCGCGCCAAGATCGATGACGATTTCGATCTCAAACTAATCCATACCGCCCGTGGCATGGGATACATGATGGATGCGCCGGAGTGAGTATGAAACACCTCTCGCTGACCGCCCGCATGAGTTTCATGTTCATGTCTGCGGTAATCGTAGTTCTGACAGTGGCGGGGCTGAGTTTCAACATGCTCAGTCAGCACCACTTCAAGATGCTGGATCGGCAGGCCCTGGCGGAGAAACTCGAATCCGCCAAACATATCCTCAACAACGCCCGCGGCGAAGCGAGCCTTTCTGAGGAGTTACCGCAGTTGCGAGCCTTGTTGGGAGCCCATCAGGATCTGGCGGCGACCATCCTGGCCAGTGACGGCTCTGTACTGTTTTCCGACCCCAGAGCAGTCGAAGTACCTGAGCGTTTCAGGCGTGCCAATGAGCAGAGCATGTGGGAGTGGCAAGACGGCCAACACATGTACCGTGGCATGACGGCGCAAATCTCAGTAGCCGATCAGCCTGAGCCGCTCACAGCCTTGCTCATTCTTGATGTCACCAATCACACACACTTTTTCGACACGCTGCAGCGATGGTTCTGGATTGGATTGGTCATCAGTGCCCTGGTCAGTGCCGCGCTCGGCTGGGTGGTTGCTCGCAGCGGCCTCAGACCGCTGCGACAAGTCACACACGTAGCCTCCGGGATGTCCGCTCGCTCGTTACAAGAGCGAATCCCTCTCGAACCAGTACCGCGAGAGCTTCAGCAACTGGTTCTATCCTTCAATGCGATGCTGGCTCGGCTAGATGATGCCTTCGTTAGGCTCTCCAATTTTTCGGCCGACATTGCCCACGAGCTTCGAACTCCAGTCAGCAATCTGATGACCCACACGGAGGTCGTGCTGAGCAAAAAGCGCGATATCAATGCCTATGAGGAGAATCTGTACTCCAACCTCGAGGACTTGAAGCGTATGTCTCGGATGATTGATGACATGCTGTTCTTGGCCAAGGCTGATAATGGCCTGATCATCCCAGAGCAGGCCAGGATCGAGCTGGCTGACGTCGTCTTCAAGCTGTTTGACTACTACCACCTTCTGGCCGAAGAGCGTGGCATTGAACTATCGCTCTCAGGCAAGGGCCAAGTGCTAGGAGATCGGCTGATGCTTGATCGAGCGCTATCCAACTTGCTGTCTAATGCACTGCGCTATACGCCGGCGGGAACAACAATTTCGGTTTTGATCCGAGAGACAGCTGACTTAACTACCTTCAGCATCGAGAACCCTGGGGGCACAATCAGCCCAGAGCATTTAGAGAAGCTCTTCGACCGCTTTTACCGGGTTGACCCCGCTCGGCGGGAGGGAAGCCCGAGCAACGCCGGGCTCGGACTTGCCATCACCCGATCCATCATTGAAGCTCACAGAGGCCGCATCTGGTGCACCTCAGTGGCGGACCTTACGGGCTTTCACATCGAACTTCCCCACCCCCACTGATGCCAGTCTGGTGGTAGTTCGGTTACTGCTAATCGCTCGCTCAACTTCACTGAGTGGGTGCAGGGACCATCCGACTGAGCGCTGATTGCATTCGGCATCCAGATAGGCAACGAGCGGCGCGCTGACACCAGGGCCAGCCATTCGCTCTCCGTTGTAGCTTATGAATTTTGGAAACGGCATCCCTCACGCTTGGTAAGCCGATGCTCGAAAGACGTCCCCCCGCTCCACTATCGCCAACAGCCATCAACCATCGACGCGCATGCCGAATCGACACGGTGGTCTTGCCAACCTGAAGCGCCCTAGGCCGCTTTTATCATTTTTGCCCCACCGAGCGTTTTTCTAGCCTGTAATTCAGCATCACTTCGTATGTGATCGACGTGATCACCGGCTTTCTGTCGTGCACAAGGCCCTGGATACCAGATCATCGGCCTGATTGTCTCTCAGTAAGGAATTCTCTCAATGTTCAACACCAAGCTTCCGACCCTCAACGCACTCCCATCGACAGTGCAGCTGCTTCGCGCCACGATCACCGCAGCAATCATTGCCTGCGTGTTCTTGGTTACCGTGGTATGGCTTCGGAGTATGCGATCGTGGGCCGAGCACTTGGATTGGGCTCCGATCATTGGCGACCCGTTGACCATGATCGCCGGCGTCATGCGCGAACCCTTCTGGAGCTTCTTTTTGATCGTGCTACTGGCCAAGGCTGCTCGATACCTGGTTCTCACCGTTGTTGCCCTTGGGATCGCGGGGTAATGCGCTCGACCAGTTTGGATCTCGTCAAATGGCTCGCCATGCTAACGATGGTCATAGACCACCTGCGCTATCTCTGGCCTGAAGAGACAGCCTGGCTGTTCGTGGTTGGACGCTTCGCCTTCCCATTGTTCTGCTTGGGTATTGCCGCCAACGTGTCACGTTCACGCCCAGGAGAACTATACAGCGACAACAACTTTCGCTATCTGAGCTGGCTGCTAGCTTTCAGCCTCATATCCGAGCTGCCGTATAGGGCGCTGTCCGAGATGAGCAATACGCTGAATGTCATGCCGACACTGATGTTGGGGTTTATCGTTGCCTGGAGCGTCCATCACAGCGATCGTGCAGGCTTGGCGCTAGGACTAGTCACGCTGATCGTTTCGATAGCGCTTCATGATCGGCTGATGTACGGCGCCTTTGGTGTCTTGCTGCCGGCGACCATGGTATTGGCAGCGCAACGCCCTTGGATTACCTGGCTCATACCTGCAGTGGTCAGCGTATTGGCCAATAGTCGTGACGGCTGGATTGGAGCCGGCACTTGGTGGGCCATGGCTGCTACCTTTGCGGCTCCGCTGGTTGGCCTGTGGCTATTGCGCCAGAAAATCACCCAGCACATATGGCCAGTGGGGCGCTGGGGTTACTACTTCTACCCCGGCCATCTAGCGGTGCTGGCGTTGCTTCGTGCGGCTCTGTGATCGCCATCGCCACCGTTATTGCCCTTTTTTCCGACGCTGCTATTGCTCACAGCGGCGGTACCGATTCGAAGGGCTGCCATGCCAAACACTCCACAGGCGAGTACCACTGCCATTGATTTAGGTGCCTCTCGCGAGGCGGCCAGAACCAGATGGCTAGACCAAATCGCACACCGCCTGCTTGGCTTCACGCCATCCTGCAAAGCCGTCGACGAAATACGGCGCATCCAGCTCGCGGCACATCCTGGCTGATTTCATGCCCGCGAGCGCAGTAAGGATTCACGGGGCGATCCCGTGGCACCTGATCCTTCCAAAAAAAGCTGATCGGGCTCGTACCATTTCACCTCGGCGTCTGTGCTCGGCTAGCGTTGCGCACGTTAGCTCGGCGCACATCGAGTAACTCAAAGCAGCGATCTGAAGCCTGCCACTCAGCGAGCTCGCGAATCGATGTGCGCTCAATAACCACTCCCTAACGCAGCAGGTGGATTGGTGTCGGGATCGTGCGAATGGCTGTCGGAGGATGCGGATAGGTTTCGACGGGGTGCGAATGGCTGTCAGTTTTGAACAACCGTGTTGTGTCGGTTTTGCGTGCGAATCAGTGTCGGAACCATTGCGAACACTCACTCTGGGGTGAGTGGACAGCAACTACCTACGGGCGGCTGAAAAATGAGCTGGAAATAGCCCGTCAAGAGAAAATGAAAGCCAAAATAGATAAGCAGGCATCCCGCAGTTACCTCTTTTTTGTAGGTTCCCAGGATCCCAAGAACCCTGCAATTTTCCATGTGCTGGACCATCGACTCATTTGCACCGCACATGACGAGCTGGTGTTCCCAGTGCGCAGCTAGGTGCGGATCGGGGCCGCGGAAGGCTGTCTTATGGCAGTCCCTCGGGCCAGTTTGAGATGTGTTGTAGCGCACTCAGCTGCCCGGGGAACACTCCTGTGCTCTCGACATAGCGCAACGCGGATTGACCATCGCTCCAGCCTACGTACTGCATCAGCGCTTTGAGATCCCAGCCGCTGCGGGTGGCCCAGGTGGCAAAGCCGCGGCGCAGCGAGTGACTACTGTACAGCTCCGAAGGCAGCCCTGCCGCCTGCAGGACGGCGCGCATGAGTGGGACAACGCTATTGGGGTGCAAGCCCTGCTCACCTAAGTGCCCCCAACGATCAATTCCACGGAATACCGGCCCACGCGCGATGCCCGCCACGCTGATCCAGTCGACATAGGCTTGTACTGGGCACAGCCTGGCCAACGCCGGCGCGCTGAAGGTCTGGCCTTGGTTGTCGCGGTCACCCTTGCTCCAGGGCAGAAACAGCTGCATCCCCTCCCCGGCCCGCACCTGGATGTGCTCGACGTGCAGGCGGCATAGCTCATCACTGCGGAACGCCCGCCAGAAGCCAATCAGGATCAGAGCACGGTCGCGGCAACAGCGCAGCAACCGTGGCCAGTCATCCTCCGCACGTGCCTGCTGCCCGGCCTGCTCTAGCCACAACACGCACTGCTCAAGCTGACGCAGCTGCAATGGCTCGGCCTGTTTCTCCTGGCGAGGGTGCAGCGTACGGATGCCCTTGAGTATCTGGCGAACCAGCGGGGTCTTAGTCGGATCGGGGAAACCCTGGCTGACGTGCCACTGTGCCAACGCCGCCAGGCGCAGTTTTAACGTATTGCTGGAGAGCGTGGCGGCGTAGTCGACCAGGTAACGCACGATGGCATCGCTAGTCGCCGGTAGAAAGCCACCCCACGTGACCTCGAAGTGTTCGAGCGCTTGCTGATAGCTGCGCCGGGTATTGGCGCGAGTCCCGGCCTGCAGGTACCGCTCGATGTCCTGACTCATCGATGAGCGTCCCATTGGTGTACCGGTGAGCGACTGCAGAATGACAAAAACATCGCCTCACCATTGATAATTCATGATTACCCAATTCTAGATTATTGGTAGAAAATAAGGGAAATTCTTGATAAAGTGCTATGTATCTACATGGTATGTACCACAGAACGAAATCGTTAGGAGGCTCCGTCATGGCCCGTGGTGGAATCAACAAAGCTGTCGTGCAGAAAGCCAGGCATGCCCTCCTCGCCCGCGGCGCCCACCCCAGTATTGATGCGGTGCGCATCGAGCTGGGCAACACCGGTTCAAAGACCACCATTCACCGCTACCTGAAAGAGCTCGAAGACGCCGAGCGCGGCCGGGATGCGGCTTCGATCCCGCTCAGCGAACAGCTGGCCAATCTGGTCAGCCAACTGGCAGATCAGCTAGAGGAGGAGGCGCAGGCCGCGGTGGCCCTGGAGCGCGAACAACTGACCCGCGAACGGCTCGATTACCAGCATCGGTTTCGACAGGCCGAAAGCCGCATCCAACAACTGGAAGGCCAGACCGCGCTCGACGCGGAACGGCTTCAGACCACTCATCACGAGTTGCAGCAGGCACGCGAGCAACGGCAACAGGCCGAGATCGAGAACGCCCGCCTACAGCAGGCTAATCGTGACCTCGAGGAGCGGCACAAGGATCGCGACGCACAGATCCACTCGCTGGAGGAAAAACACCGGCATGCGCGCGACACCCTGGAGCACTACCGACAGGCCAGCAAGGAACAGCGTGAGCAGGAACAACGCCGACACGAGTCGCAGGTACAACAACTGCAACTAGAACTGCGGCAACTGCAGCAGACCTTGATAATCAAGCAGGACGAGCTGACGCAACTGAACCGCGACAATGCACGCTTGCTCACCGAGGCGCGGCAGTTGCAAAAAGAGCGACATGCACAGCAACAGCTAGTGGCGCAGAAAACTCAGGCCCTGGAGGCTCT
>NZ_FOJP01000021.1 GCF_900111835.1 Metapseudomonas otitidis | reverse complement strand
TGACCGGGGGCACGAATTCGCCGCCGATGTAGTTGCCGTAGCGGTCCTTGAAGGAAACGACGGCGCCGGGGGTGCCGGGTTGTGCGTAACGCATGGTCTATCTCCTTGGCTCTTGTGCTTGTTGGTGGAGGACGCGCCGAAGCGCTGTGAGCAGCATAGAGCAAGGGGCGGGCCAGGCCAGCGCAAGCCCCGGCCGGCGTGGCCTGCGGCCATTGCCGGGGATATCGCGTCGGTGTGGCTGTGGCAGGGCTGGTACAGGCCGGGTGACAGTTTGTCACGCATCTGGCACAGCCCGATGACCCGTGGGTCATCCGGGCGTTGCAAAGGGCGTGGCGCTGGAGGATGCTGCGGCGACGTGGGTGCCCGTCCTGGGCGCCGGGCTGCCTCCCGGACCCCCGCTGCGGAGAACAACAAGACATGCACGACCACCTGAGCCGCCATGCTCAGCAAGTGCTGACCCTGGCGCAGGGCAAGGCCCAGTCGAGCGGGCCCGCTGCCGACCCTTCCATCGCCCGCTCCTGGCTGCGTTGCCTGGAAGACTACAACCTGGACCCGGCCCTGCCGCGCCCGCCTGCCGTGCTGGAGCACGCGCGGATGCTGGAATGCCGCGAGCGCATGCAGCAGGTGCTGGAGATCGCCAACGGCGAGATGAACAGTCTCTATCACCAGCTCTCCGGCACCGGCCACGCGGTGCTGCTGACCGATGCCCGTGGGGTGATCCTCAACTGTGTGACGGCCGCGGCCGAGCGCAACGCTTTCGAGCAGGCCGGCTTGTGGCTGGGCGCCGACTGGAGCGAGGCCCGCGAGGGCACCAACGGCATCGGCACCTGCCTGGTGGAGCGCCAGGCGCTGACCATCCACCAGGACGAGCACTTCCGCAGCCTGCACACCGGGCTGACCTGCTCGGCGAGCCCGGTGTTCGACCCCCATGGCGAGCTGCTGGCGGTGCTCGATGTCTCCTCGGCGCGGCGTGCCATGTCCCGCCAGAGCCAGTTCCACACCATGGCGCTGGTCAACCTCTCGGCGAAGATGATCGAGAGCTGCTACTTCCTGCGCCGCTTCGAAGGCGAGTGGCTGCTGCGCTTCCACCTGCAGGCCGAGTACGTCGGCCTGTTCAGCGAAGGGCTGATGGCCTTCGACGGCGAGGGGCGCATCCGCGCGGTGAACCAGGGCGCCATCAACCTGCTGGACAGCAGCCGCGAGCGCCTGTTGGGCACCACGGTGGAGGCCTGTTTCGACTGCCGCCTGGACGACCTGCTGGCCCGCGCCCAGCCCCAACCCAATGCCAGCTGGCCGCTGCGGGCACGCAACGGCCGGGTGCTGCATGCGGCGCTGCGCGGCCAGGCGCCCCGGCCGATGCCGGTGGCCCCTCTGGTGGTGGAGCGCCCGGCGGCACCGGGCCTGTGTTTGGGGGATGCGGCGCTGCAGGCGGACTTCCGCCGGGCCGTGAAGGTCTACGAGCGGGACGTGCCGTTGCTGGTAAACGGCGAGACCGGCTCCGGCAAGGAGGCCTTCGCCAAAGCCGTGCACCGGGCCAGCTCCCGGGCCGAGCGACCCTTCATCGCGCTGAACTGCGCGGCGATCCCGGAATCCCTGATCGAGAGCGAGCTGTTCGGCTATCGCGGCGGCAGCTTCACCGGTGCCCGCAAGGAAGGCATGCGCGGCAAGCTGCAGCAGGCCGACGGCGGCACGCTGTTCCTCGACGAGATCGGCGACATGCCCCTGGCCTTGCAGACCCGCCTGCTGCGGGTGCTGGAGGAGCGCCAGGTGGTGCCCATCGGCGGCGAGGCCCAGGCGGTGGACGTGCGCATCATCAGCGCCACCCACCGTGCCCTGGAGGCCCGTGTGCAGGCCGGCGACTTCCGCGAAGACCTGTACTACCGGCTCAACGGCCTGGTCATCGACCTACCGCCGCTGCGCGAACGCAGCGACCGGGAACCGCTGCTGGAGCACCTGCTGCGGGAGGAGGCGCGCGGCCAGGTGGTGCGCCTCGACGATGCCGCCCGCCAGGCCCTGCTGGCGCATCCCTGGCCGGGCAACGTGCGCCAGTTGCGCAACGTGCTGCGCACCCTGGTGGCGTTGTGCGAGGACGGGGTGATCCGCCTGGCCGACCTGCCCCGGGACATCCGCGAGCAGGCTGCACCGGTAACGCCGGCCAACCCGCTGGACGATGCCGAGCGCGCCGCCCTGCTGGGCGCCCTGGAAAGCCAGCGTTGGCACATGACCCGCACCGCCGAGCAACTGGGCATCAGCCGCAACACGCTGTACCGCAAGCTGCGCAAGCACGCTATCGAGACCCGCAGCCTGTGACACGGCCTGCGTAGCCCGGGCTTCAGCCCGGGAACCTCCCGCACGTGAAGAACCCGCCGATTGGCGGGTTCGTTCATTACCGGGGTCACCTGGGGGCAGGGGGATGACGCGCTGTTCATCCACCAGGTGATGCCGCCGGGGGAGTCTCTGCGAGGGCCGCCCCTACGGGTGCCTCGACAGGGGCTTCAAACGGCCTGTGGCATTTCCCCTCGTGCCAGCCGGGCGTTGATGGTGTCGATCACCTTCGGCAGGTCGGCGATGGTGTCGATCAGGTAGTGCGGGCGGGCGCCTTCGAAGAGCTGGCCGATGCGCTGGCGCGCCCGCTCCAGTTCCGTGGGCGAGAGGGCCTTGAACTGGTCCCAGGTCAGGCCCAGGGCGTTGCCGGAGCAGGTGAGGGCCACCGTCCACATGCCGGCCCGGCGGCCTTCGAGGATGCCCGGCCAGGTGTCGTCCACCTTCACGCAGGCGGCCACGTCCTCGATGCCGAGGGCGATGACGTTGGCCAGGGCCTGGGCCGGGTGCGGGCGGCCGTTGGGCACTTCGTCGGTGGCCACCACGTGGTCGGCGATGTAGCCGTTGCCTCGGGCCAGCTCCACCACCTTGTCCATCACCGCCTTGGGGTAGCCGGAGCAGGAGCCGATCTTCAGGCCGCGCTGGCGCAGCGCGGCGATGGCCTCCAGGGCGCCGGGGATGAGCGCCGAGTGGACGCCGATCTTCTCGATCTGCAGCGGCATGAAGCGTTCGTAGATGGCCGTGACGTCGTCGTCGGTCGGCAGCCGGCCGAAGGCGGCGCGGTAGCGTTCGGCGATGGCGGGCAGGTCGCAGAGGGTGCGGATGTGGTCCCACTTGCCCATGCCCATGGGGCCACGGGCTTCTTCCAGGGAGACGGCGACGCCGAACTCGGCGAAGGCTTCGACGAAGATCTGCGTCGGGGCGAAGGAGCCGAAGTCGACCACGGTGCCGGCCCAGTCGAGTACGGCGGCCTGCAGGCGGGTGGGGTGTTGGTAGTTCATGGCGATTCTCCGTCGGGGTTCAGGTTCGGGCGTTGGCCAGGCCGCCTGGGAGCGGTATGGCAGGGGGTGTTTCGGGTTGCGGCCGGCTGTTCCAGAACGGCACCAGCAGCAGGCTGGCCAGCAGGGCGGCGAAGGTGAAGGCGAGGAACACGGTGGTGGTGTCGAAGTAGCCCGGCAGCAGGCCGCCGAGGATGGCGCCCACCGAGCCGCAGCCGTTGACGAAGCCAGCGGCGGTGCCGGCCGCTTCCTGGGTGCCGAAGTCGACGGCGGCGGAGCTGCTGATCATCGAGTCCGGGCCGTAGAGGGTCATGCCCATGAGGAACAGCAGGCCCACCACCAGGTACAGGCTGCCGCTCTGCATGGCCGGCACGAACAGCGCGAGGCACAGGGTGAGGGCCGCCAGGCTGAACACGCAGGCGGGCATGCGGCGGGCGCCGAAGAGCTTGTCCGAGGCGATGCCGATGAGGATCGGCCCCACCAGCCCGGCCACTTCGAACGCCGTGGGGACGATGGCGGAGGCCACCTTGCCGATGGCCGGCATGCGTTCGTAGACGATCACCGGGCCCCACAGGAGGATCGCGTAGCGCGCCGGCTTGAGCAGGAAGTAGGCCAGGCCCAGGGCCAGCACCGGGCGGTTGGCCAGCACCTTGCGCAGCACCCGCCAGTGCCCGGGGCGCACGGCGGTCGGGTCGGCGGCCGCTGCGCTTTCCAGCGGTGGCAGGCCGACGTCCTCCGGGCGGTTGCGCTGCAGCAGCCAGAACAGCACGGCCACGCCCAGCACCACCAGTGCGCAGGAGACGAACGCCGCGCGCCAGTCGTGGAACACCTCGTAGGCCCACCAGCCGGCGAAGGGCGTGGCCACCAGGCCGCCGAAGGCGTAGCAGGTGCTCCAGTAGCCCAGCACTCGGCCGCGCTCCTGGGTGGCGAAGAAGCTGCCGATGTTCTTGCACAGCCCCGACCAGCCGGTGGACTGCGCCAGGCCCTGGACGAGCATGCAGCTGACGAAGATCGGCAGGGTGGCGAAGGTGCCCATGGCCAGGGCCGCCAGGGCCGAGATCAGCAGGCCGCCGAAGACCACGACCCGTGGCCCGAAGCGGTCGGCGAACAGCCCCCAGGTGAACTGGCCCACGGCGTAGGCGCCGAGGTAGAGCGCGTCGAGGTTGGCCATGGCGGCCTTGTCCAGCTCGAAGGTCGGGTCCTCGGCGATGCCGAGCTTGGCCACCGAGAAGGCCTTGCGGGTGAAGTAGAAGGCGGCGTAGGCCAGCCAGGTGATGAGGAAGATCTGGACCCGCCAGCGGTGCAGCGATTGCCAGCCGCGGGCGGTGGAGCCGGGTGAGGTGTGCATGGGTTCTGACCCCTGTGGACAGTGCATGAGGAGAGGTTGTTGTTCTTGTGGTGTGTCCTGGCTGTCTAAACGCCCGGCCTGGTCAGAAGGGCAGCGGTCGGGGCGTCAGGCGTGGGTGGGCTGTGCGCTAGGCAACTCCTCGCCGGCCTGGCCGGCAGTGGGCCGCGCCGGGGCGCGGCCGGTGGGGTTCAGGCCGCCTGGCCGGGGAGGGTGACCTGCATGGCGGCGAGGCTGTCGGCGATGGCGGCCAGCAACTGGCGGACGATGGCCTCGTCGATCTGGCCGATGCAGCCGATGCGGAAGCTCTCCGCCTCGGTGAGCTTGCCGGGGTAGATGACGAAGTGGCGGGCCTTGAGTTCGTCGTAGAAGCGCTTGAAGGCGAAGCGGGGGTGATCGGGGCTGAAGAAGGTGGTGATGATCGGCGACAGCCAGCGGTCCTCCAGCAGCGTGCGGAAGCCCATCTGGCGCATGCCGGCCACCAGCACGTCGCGGTTGCGGGTGTAGCGTGCCAGGCGCCCGGCCACGCCTTCCGCCGCGTGCTGGGCCAGTGCGGCGCGGAACGCCACCACGCTGTGGGTGGGTGGGGTGAAGCGCCACTGGCCGGTGCGCTCCATGTAGCGCCACTGCTCCAGCAGGTCGAGGCTCAGGGAGTGGGCGCGCCCGGCGGAGGCCTCCAGCAGGCTGCGGCGGATGATCACGAAGCCGAAGCCGGGGATACCTTCGATGCACTTGTTGGCCGAGGACACCAGCACGTCGAAGTCCACCGCCTGCACCGTGAGCGGCACGGCGCCGAACGAGCTCATGGCATCGACGATCAGCACCTTGCCGTGGCGACGCACCACGGCGGCGATCTCGGCCAGGGGGTTGAGGATGCCGGAGCTGGTCTCGCAATGGACCAGGAACACGCTGGTGACCTCCGGGTGGTCGCGCAGCAGGGCATCCACTTCCTCCGGCTGGGGCGGCAGGTAGTCGCCCTTGTCGAGGCTGATGTGGGCGCGGCCCAGGTAGTCGAGGATCTTGCCGGCACGCTGGCCGTAGGCACCGTTCATCAGCACCAGGGCCTTGCCGTCGCGGGGGATGGCGGTGGCCAGGGCGGCTTCGACGGCGAAGGTGCCGCTGCCCTGCAGCGGCACGCAGGCGTAGCGGTCGTCGTGCACGCCGGCCATGGCCAGGAGCTGCTGGCGCACCTCGGCGGTGACGCGGTTGAAGTCGGCATCCCAGGAGCCCCAGTCCTGCAGCATGGCCTCCTTGGTGGCGCGGGAGGTGGTCAGCGGGCCGGGGGTCAGCAGGTAGGGCTCGCCCAGCGCCGGAGCGGCCAGCGGGGCATGGGCAGTGGGGAATTCGGCGTGGGTCATGGTCGTCTCCAGCGGATGCGGGGTGGCGGTGCTGAAGGGGATGAGACCCGTTTCAGTGCGATAACTGAAATCGATTTATGGTATTTCACTCAGAAGCTGAGCTTATTTATCGGGGGTGACATGTCGGTTTCCCAGGCCCAACTCAAGGCCTTCCATGCCGTGGCCGTGCACGGCAATTTCACCCGCGCGGCGGAGCAGTTGTTCCTCAGCCAGCCGGCGGTGTCCGACCAGGTGCGCAAGCTGGAAGAACGCTTCGGCATGCTGCTGTTCAACCGCAACAAGCGCTCGGTGCAATTGACCGAACTGGGCGGGCAACTTTTGGCCATCACCCAGCGCCTGTTCGCCGCCGAGCGCGAGGCACTGGAGCTGCTCACCAGCTCCCGCGCCCTGGAGAGCGGCAGTCTGACCCTGGCGGTGGACGCGCCCATGCACCTGCTGCCGCACCTGGCGCGCTTCTGCGAGCGCTACCCCGGCATCCGTGTGCGGCTGGTGACGGGCAACAGCGATGAATCCCTGCGCCGGCTGTTCGACTACCAGGCCGACTTCGCCGTGCTCGGCCGCCCGGTGGACGACGAGCGGCTGATCAGCCACGTCCTTAGCAGCGGCCCCCTGGTGGCCTTCGTCGCCGACAGCCACCCCTGGGCCCACCGCGAGTCCCTGCACCTGGCCGACCTCCACCGCACCCCGCTGGTGCTGCGGGAGGAAGGCTCCATGACCCGGCAGATGCTGGAGGACGAAATGCACCGCGCCGGCCTGGAGGTCCTCCCCGCCATCGAAGTGGAAGGCCGCGAGGCGGTGTTCGAGATGGTCATGGCCGGGCTCGGCGTCGGCATCGTCTCCGCCGCCGAACTCGGCGCCGGGCGCGGCGTGCGTGTCCTGCCCATCCTCGACTTCGAATCGCGCATGACGGAAACGCTGGTGTGCTTGAAGGAGCAGGGGGCGAGGCGGGTGATTGGGGCGTTTTTGGCATCACTTGACCAAGAGGGACAACCGTAGCCGGTCCGCATTCCACGGCGGGCCCCTGTGCTAACCTGCGCCAAGTTTTCCCGGGCCCCGTCGGCCCGTTTCCAGAGGTCATCCATGCATATCCACATCCTCGGCATCTGCGGCACCTTCATGGGTTCGCTGGCGGTGCTGGCCAAGGAGCTGGGCCACCGCGTTACCGGCTCCGATGCGAACGTCTATCCCCCCATGAGTACCCAGCTGGAGGCCCAGGGCATCGAGCTGATGCAGGGCTATGACCCGGCTCACCTGGAGCCGGCGCCGGACCTGGTGGTGATCGGCAACGCGCTGTCACGGGGCAACCCGGCGGTGGAGCACGTGCTGAACAAGGGGCTGCCCTACGTTTCCGGCCCGCAATGGCTGGCGGACCATGTGCTGCAGGGGCGTTGGGTGATGGCGGTGGCCGGCACCCACGGCAAGACCACTACCACCAGCATGCTGGCCTGGGTGCTGGAACACGCGGGCATGAGCCCGGGCTTCCTCATCGGCGGGGTGCCGCAGAACTTCGGCGTCTCCGCGCGCCTGGGCAGCACGCCGTTCTTCGTGGTGGAGGCGGATGAGTACGACAGCGCTTTCTTCGACAAGCGCTCGAAGTTCGTCCACTACCGCCCGCGCACCGCCATCCTCAACAACCTCGAGTTCGACCATGCGGACATCTTCCCGGACCTGGCGGCCATCGAGCGGCAGTTCCATCACCTGGTGCGGACCATCCCCGGCGAGGGGCTGATCATCCATCCCACTGCCGAAAGCGCCCTGGTGCGGGTGCTGGGCATGGGCTGCTGGACCCCGGTGCAGACCACCGGCGAGGGCGGCCAGTGGCAGGCGCGACTGCTCAGCGAGGACGGCTCGCGCTTCGAGGTGCTGTTCGAGGGGCAGGTCGCCGGCACGGTGGACTGGAGCCTCACCGGCCAGCACAACGTGGCCAACGCCCTGGCGACCCTGGCTGCGGCGCGCCATGTGGGCGTGGTGCCGGAGCTGGGCGTGGCGGCGCTGTCGGCCTTCCAGAGCGTCAAGCGACGCATGGAGAAGGTGGCCGAGGTCAGGGGCGTGACCGTCTACGACGATTTCGCCCACCACCCCACCGCCATCGCCACTACCCTGGACGGCCTGCGCAAGCGCGTGGGCAATGCGCCGGTGATCGCGGTGATCGAGCCGCGCTCCAACTCCATGAAGCTGGGCGCCCACCGCGACGGGCTGCCCGACTCGGTGAAGCTGGCCGACCAGGTGTTCTGGTACGCGCCGCCGAACCTTGGCTGGGACCTCGCCGCCACGGTGGCCGGCTCCAGCGTGCCGACCCGGGTGTGCGATTCGCTGGAGGCCATCATCGAGGGCGTGAAGGCACTCGCGGTGCCGGGCACCCAGGTGGTGATCATGAGCAACGGTGGCTTCGGCGGCCTGCACGGCAAGCTGGCCCAGGCGCTGGAGGGCTGAAATGAGCGGCCCTGAACGCGTCACCCTGGCGATGACCGGCGCTTCCGGAGCCCAGTACGGCCTGCGCCTGCTGGACTGCCTGGTGCGGGAGGATCGCGAGGTGCACTTCCTCATCTCCAAGGCCGCGCAGCTGGTGATGGCGACGGAAACCGACGTCACCCTGCCGGCCAAGCCCCAGGCGATGCAGGCGTTCCTCAACGAGTACACCGGCGCCACGCCGGGGCAGATCCGTGTATACGGCAAGGAGGACTGGATGGCCCCGGTGGCCTCCGGTTCCGGCGCACCGGCGGCGATGGTGGTGGTGCCCTGTTCCACCGGCACCCTCTCGGCCATCGCCACCGGGGCCTGCAACAACCTGATCGAGCGGGCGGCCGATGTGGCCCTGAAGGAGCGCCGCCAGCTGATCCTGGTCCCCCGCGAGGCGCCGTACTCCAGCATCCACCTGGAGAACATGCTCAAGCTGTCCAACCTCGGCGCGGTGATCCTGCCGGCGTCGCCGGGCTTCTACCACCAGCCGCAGACCCTCGATGACCTGGTGGACTTCGTGGTCGCGCGCATCCTCAACCTGCTGGACATCCCCCAGGACATGCTGCCGCGCTGGGGCGAGCACCATCGGGTGAGCGATGAATAAAGGCGCACTCGCGCTGTTGCTGGCGCTGGCCCTGCCGGGCTGCGCCAGCGTCACCACCCTCAACGCCGCCAAGCCCGGTGCGCCGATCATCTACTCCGGCACTCGGCTCGATTGGTACGCCCTCCACGACGGTTGTTGCCCCATCGACCGTTTCGGCACCGAACCTCCGGCCTACCCGGCCGTCGACCTGCCCGCCAGCGCGTTGCTGGACACCCTGCTGCTGCCGCTTTCCGTGGCGGCGGAGCTGGGGATAGGGCTGGGGATTCGCGGCGGCAACTGATTGGGCGGGGGGCGTGCTCCCAGGCTGAAGCCCGGGCTACGTCCCTGTCTGGCGCGAGCGTGAGCCGAGGCTCAGGCCAGGTCCTGGCACACGTCCACCCATTGGGCGGCGACCAGGTCGGCCAGGCGTTCGGGGGGGATGCGAACGGCGCTGTGGATGGCGCCGGCGGCGGGGACGACTTCTTCGAAGGCTTGCAGCGAGCGGTCGCAGTAGACCGGCAGCGGGGTGGCCAGGCCGAAGGGGCAGACGCCGCCCACCGGGTGGCTGGTGAGGGCCTCCACGGTTTCGGCATCGAGCATCCGCGCCTTGGCGCCGAAGGTTTCCTTGAACTTGCGATTGTCGATGCGGGCATCGCCGCGGGCCACCACCAGCACGGCATCCTCGCCGACGCGGAACGCGAGGGTCTTGGCGATGCGACCGGGCTCGACACCGTGGGCCTCGGCGGCCAGGGCGACGGTGGCGGTGCTGGTTTCGAGTTCGATGATGGCGATGTCCGGCGCCTTGCTGGCGAAGAAGGCGCGCACGGATTCCAGGCTCATGGGATCGGTCCTTGGTCGTAGGTCAGCACGCCAGGTCGCGGACGTCGGGCAGGCTGTCGGCGAGCCCGTAGCGACCCTTGGCGTCGCGGGTCACCCGGCCGATGGCGACGGCCGGGTCGTGGGTGAAGACCAGGCGGCCATTGCGGGCCAGGAGGTCGGCCAGCAGGGCTTCCTTCTCTTCGATCAGGCCCTCGGGGAAGCGGTCGTAGCCCATGGTGATGGGCAGGTGGACCCAGGGGGCGCCGGGGACCAGGTCGCCGCTGAACACCACCGGGCCGTCGGGCATCTGCACTTCCGGCAGGAGCTGGCCGGGGGTGTGGCCATCGCTCCAGTGGAAGCGCCAGTCGGCGCCGAGGGTGGCGCTCTGTTCGCCGTCTTCCAGCAGCTCCAGCCGCTCGCTGGCCTGCAGCAGCTCCAGCAGTTCGGGAATGTAGGAGGCGCGGTCGCGGGCGTGGGGCGTGCAGGCGCGCTGCCACTGGCGACGGCCGGTGATGAAGCGGGCATTGGGGAACAGCAGGCGCAGCGGCTGGCCGTCTTCCCAGGGGGCGAGCAGGCCGCCGGCGTGGTCGAAGTGCAGGTGGGTGAGCAGCACCACGTCGATGTCGGCATGGTCGAGGCCCACGGCCGCCAGGCTGTCGAGCAGCACGTGGTGGCTCTCCTGCACGCCGTAGCGCTGCTTCAGGTCCGGGGAGAAGAAGGCGCCGATGCCGGTTTCCACCAGCACGTTGCGTTCGCCTTCACGCACCAGCAGGGCGCGGCAACCGAGGTCGATGCGGTTGAGGGCGTCCGGGGCCATCCAGCGTTCCCAGAGGGCGCGCGGGGCGTTGCCGAACATGGCGCCGCCGTCGAGTTTCTGGCTGTTGCCGGTGAGGGTGGTGAGGGTGCGCATGTCGGTCCCTGTCTGCGGGCGGAGCGGGCAAGGCTAACCCGAATGCCGGGGCGCCGGTCAATCCGCCCAGCCGCTGTAGACGAAGGTCATTGGGCGCGGGCCGGGCAGGTAGCGGGTGTTCAGCTCGCCGATGCGGAAGCCGCCGGTCTCGATCAGGCGGGGGATGTCGCGGTCCAGGTGGCAGCCCCCGGCCAGCGGTTTCCACAGCGGGGTGAGGCGTTGCTGCCAGCGCACCACGCCGGGGTCCGGGGCCAGGCCGTGCTCGGCGAAATGCAGGCGGCCACCGGGCTTGAGCACGCGGCGCATTTCCCGCAGGGCGGCGACGGCGTCGGGGATGGTGCAGAGGGTGAAGGTGCAGACGATGCTGTCGAAGCGGCCGTCATCGGCGCGGATCTCGCCCAGTTCCAGGGCGATGGTTTCCACCGGGATGGTGGTGGCGGCTGCGCGCTGCCGGGCCAGGGCCTGCATCTGCGCGGCGGGATCGACGCCGGTTACCCGGCTGACCCGCTGCGGGTCGTAGAAGGCGAGGTTGAGGCCGGTGCCGATGCCGATCTCCAGCACCTCGCCCTCGGCGTTGGGCACCACCTGGGAGCGGGTCTTCATGACGTGGCCCATGCCGCAGGCGTAGTCGATCAGGCGCGGGAGGATGTGGCGGTCGTAGAACTGCATGGGCGTTCCCTTCCTGGGCTGCGGAGCTGTCCACCCTACAGGCGCGGTCGGCTGGGTGTCGCGGGCGTTCCGGCCAAGGCCTGGGGCGCTTCAGCGGCCCAGGCGGCGCAGCTCGTCCGACTCCACCACGCGGGTGCCTTCGCCGGTCTCCAGGGCCAGGCGCCAGAGCGCGCGGGCCAGGGTGCAGGCTTCGATGCCCCGGTACTTGCCGGGGATCAGGCGCATCAGCGGGGCGGCGAGGCGTTCGCCGAGGCGGAATTCCTGGCGCGGGCCGAGCAGCAGTGAGGGGCGGGCAAGGGTGAGTTGCGGCCAGCCCTGGTCGCGCAGGGCGTCTTCCATCTCGCCCTTGACGCGGTTGTAGAAGACCGAGGAGCCCCGGTCCGCGCCGAGGGCACTGATGACCAGGTAGTGCCGTGCGCCCAGCTCCCGGGCGCGGCGGCCGACGGCCACCACCAGGTCGATGTCGATGGCGCGGAAGGCCTCCTGGGAACCGGCCTGGCGGATGGTGCTGCCCAGGCAGCAGAAGGCGGTGTCGACGGGGCCGCCGAGCTGGGGCAGCAGGTTGGTCAGCTCGCCCACCGGGTTTTCCAGGCGTGGGTGGGCGGCGAGTGGGCGGCGCGAGGGGGCGAGCACGCGCTCGACGGTGCGCTCGTTGAGCAGGCGGTCGAGCAGGTGCTCGCCGGTGAGGCCGGTGGCGCCGGCGAGCAGGATGTGCTGGGGCGTCAGGTGCATGGTGGCTGTCTCTCCGCTGACACAGGTACAGCTTAGTGGCTGGCCGGGGTTTTGGCCCCGTCCGCCGGCTTGTCGGCCAGTGCCTGCAGGGCCTGGTTGGCGCGCAGGCGCTTCCAGTGGGCGAGCACGGCCTTGGGGGCCCAGATCTGTGGTTCGGAGGGTTCGAAGTCGTCCTCCTTCTCCCATTTGGCGACTGCCTCCCGGGCGAGCTTGAAGGCGCGCTCGAGGTCGTCGGTCTGGTTCAGGGCGTCGGCCAGCAGGGCGCGGCCGAAGTAGGTGAAGTCGTTGTCGTCGGAGCAGCCGAAGGACACGCGATCGGCGCGGGCGGCGGTCATCACCAGGGTCTTGTCGTCCTTCAGGGCGGGGATGAAGCCGCCGGAATAGCAGGCGGAGATCACCAGCACCTTGTGACGGTCACGCAGGGGGGCGAGGAGGGTGGCCAGGTCGGCGGCGGCGAGGTCGGACAGTTGCAGGCCGGGTTGCTCCAGGGCGAGCTGGTGGTCGGCGGAGCCGTGGCTGGTGAGGTAGATGAACACCAGGTCTTCCGGGCCGGTGCGCTTGGCCAGGGTCTCGACGGCGCGGGCGAGGCTCTCGCGGGTGGCCAGGGGGCGGTCGGCCATGTGATCGCGGTGGTTCACCAGGGTGATGTGGCCACGGGCGGCGAAGCGGTCGCTCATCAGCTTGGCGGCGTAGTCGGCTTCCCGCAGGAACACGCTCTGGCGGCCATCGCCGCCCAGGCTCAGGCTGTACAGCTCGGGGGCCGGGGTGGACGGCGGGACGGCGGCGAGGGCTTCGTCCAGCAGACGCCCCTGTTGCAGCAGGCCGACCTCCAGTGGATCGGGCAGTGCCTGGCCGGCGGCATCCCGCACGCGGCGGCCGTTGCGCCAAGTGCCGCGCTCCTGCTCGCCACTGGCCAGGGTGAGGGTGCCGTCGCCGGCGTAGCGGCCGTTGGCGAAACCGCCGACGTAGTGGCTGCCGTCGGCCAGGCGCAGGTCGCCCTGGCCGTGGTAGCGCCAGGTGCGGAAGGCGCCTTGGTAGTGCTCGCCGTCTGCCCCCTTGTATTCGCCCTTGCCGGTCAGTGCGCCGTTGCGGAACTCGCCGCTCCACACCGCGCCTTCGGCGTTCTGGTAGCGGCCCTTGCCGTTGAAGCGGTTGCTGGCGAAGCCGCCGCTGTAGCGGTCGCCGTCGCTGCCCTGGTAGTCGCCTTCACCGTTCAGCTGTCCCTGCTTGAAGGTGCCGCTGAAGCGGTTGCCTTCGCTGTCGGTGAGCACGCCGGGGCCGTCGGGCTGGCCGTTGCGGAAACGGCCCTGGTGTTCGCTGCCGTCGGGCATGCGCAGGGTGCCGAGGCCGTGGTACTGGTCGTTGCGGAAGCCGCCCTGGTAGACCATCTCGCCCCGTGCGAGGCGGCCTTCGCCGTCGAAGCGGTTGCCCTTGAAGCTGCCTTCGTAGACGGTGCCATCGCGGTAGGTCATGCGGCCCTTGCCGTCGAACAGGCCGTCGCGGAACTCGCCTTCGTACTCCACGCCTTCCGGGCCGTGCCAGCGACCCTGGCCATTGGCCTGGCCGTCCTTGAAGCGGCCTTCGAACCAGGTGCCGTTGGTGTAGTCGAGGCGGCCGGGGCCTTGCAGCAGGCCGTCGACCACCTCGCCCCGGTAGCGGGCGCCATCGGGCAGTCGGGCGTCGGGCGGGGTGATGGGCTCGCCTTCGCCGCAGGCGGCGAGCAACACGGCAAGGCTGAGGGGAAGAAGGGCTTTCATCGGCAGTCCCTGGCTGAATGGCTGCCCTAGTGTGGCGTAAAAAAGCCCGCGTGAGCGGGCTTTTGTAGCGGACGTGCGAGACCGGTCAGGTCCACTGGGTGATCTTGTTGCCCTGTTTGTCGGTGAAGGCGCCGACGATGATCATGATGAAGTCGATCAGGGTCCAGATGCCCAGGCCGCCGAGGGTGACGATCTGCAGGATGGCGGTGCCGATCTTGCCGACGTAGAAGCGGTGGGCGCCGAAGGTGCCGAGGAAGAAGCAGAGCAGGAAGGCGGGCAGGATACGCTTTTCGGTCATGGAACTGTCCTTGTTGACGAGTCGGTTGGGAGTCCCCAGGGCGGGGCGGGCGGCATTCTAGCGAGACGAGACGCTCGGGGCGAGAGGCGCCGGCTGCTTTCGCAGCGGCGCCGGGGGCGTCAGACGAAGCAGAGGCTGAGGGACTCGGCGACGTAGGCCGGCTTGGCCTGGCCTTCGATCTCGAGGGTGGCGCGGGCCTTGATCAGCCACTGGCCGGGGTTCTTCTCGGTGACGTCGAGTACGGTGAGGGCCAGGCGCACCCGCGAGTTCACCGGCACCGGCTGGATGAAGCGGACGCTGTCCAGACCGTAGTTGATGCCCATCTTCAGGCCTTCGGGGAGCACCAGCAGCTTTTCCGACAGCACCGGGATCAGCGACAGGCTGAGGAAACCGTGGGCGATGGTGGTGCCGAAGGGGGTGCGCTTGGCCTTCTCCGGGTCGACATGGATGAACTGGTGGTCGCCGGTGCATTCGGCGAACTGGTTGATGCGTTCCTGATCGATGGTCAGCCACTCGGAGTGACCCAGGTCCTTGCCAATGTAGCTTTTCAGTTCTGCAACAGGTACGAACGGCATGCTTCATCCTCCGTGGACGGTTTTTTTCTTCTTCTTGTGGCGGGCTGGCTCGCCCGGCGCGTTGGCGTAGATCAGCACGGGCCCGGGGCCCGGTCAAGCCGGCATGGCCCCTGCGAATGGCGGGTTATAGCGGGCGGGGCAGGCGTGCCTATAATGGCCCACCCTGGCTCCGGCCCGTCTGCGACGGGCCTGTGGAGACGGAGCGGGGACGGAAGACTGTCTGGAGACCCCTCATGCTGCTGCGTGGCTTGACCTGGCTGGTGCTGTTCCAGTTGCTCGGCACCGGGCTGAACGCCCTGTTCCTGCACATGCTGCCCGGGCCCATTATCGGGCTGGTGCTGCTGTTCGTGTTCCTCGTCGTCCGGGGCGAGGTCGGGGAGCCGCTGACGGTGGCGTCCGGCGCCCTGCTGCGCTACCTGCCGCTGCTGCTGGTGCCGCCGGCGGTGGGGGTGATGGTCTACGCGCGGGCGATCTGGGAAGACGCCTGGGCGGTGGTCGGTGCGCTGGGGCTGTCGGTGTTCTTCTCGTTGCTGTTCGTGGGCTGGCTGATGCAGCGGCTGATCGACCGCCGCGGCGGCGAGGAGGGCAAGGCATGAGCCTGGCATGGCAATCGGCCTGGCAGGCCGTGGCGCACCACCCGCTGTTCGGTGTGGGGCTGACCCTCGCTGCCTACCAGTTGGCCAGCTCGCTGTACGAGCGCTCCCGGCTGATGTTCCTGCAGCCGGTGCTGGTGTCGATGGCACTGGTGATCGCGGTGCTGGTGCCGCTGGGCATCGGCTATGACGAGTACCGCCAGAGCACCACGCTGCTCAACCTGCTGCTGGGCCCCGCCACGGTGGCGCTGGCGGTGCCGCTGTTCCTCAACCTCAAGCGCATTCGCCAGCTGTTCTGGCCGACGTTGCTGACCCTGGCCCTCGGCGGACTGGTGGCGACGGTGATGGGCGTCGGCCTGGCCTGGGCGTTCGGCGCCGAGCACATGGTGTTGATGACCATGGCGCCCAAGTCGGTCACCTCGCCCATCGCCATGCTGGTGGCCGAGCAGATCGGCGGCGTAGCGGCGCTGGCGGCGGTGTTCGTGCTCATCACCGGGGTGATCGGGGCCATGCTCGGCCCGGAGATGCTGCGCCGCATCGGCGTTCACCACCCTGCTGCACAAGGCATGGCGCTGGGCATCACCGCCCATGCGGTGGGTACGGCGCGCGCGCTGCAGGAGGGCGAGGAGTGCGGCGCCTTCGCGGCGCTGGCGATGAGCCTGATGGGGGTGGCGACGGCGGTGCTGCTGCCGTTGGCCGTGGCGATGATCGTGTGAGGGACGAGGGATGGAACTGCCGCTGTTTCCGCTGAATACCGTGTTGTTTCCTGGCTGCATGCTCGACCTGCAGCTGTTCGAGGCGCGCTACCTGGACATGATCGGGCGCTGCATGAAGCAGAGCACCGGCTTTGGCGTGGTGGGCATCCTCGAAGGCGAGGAGGTCGGCAGCGCTGCCCAGCGCATTGCGCCCCTGGGGTGCGAGGCGCTGATCCGTGACTGGCAGCAACTGCCCAACGGGCTGCTGGGCATCCGGGTCGAGGGCGGCCGGCGCTTCACGGTCGAAGGTACGCGTGTGCAGGCCGACCAGCTCACCCTGGGGGATATCGCCTGGCTGGACGACGACGATGCCGACCGGCCGCTGCTGCCGGAGCACGCCGACCTGGCCGCGCTGCTCAATGCCCTGGCCGAGCACCCGCTGGTGAAGGGGCTGGGCATGGGCGGCCTGGCTCACGGCCAGCAGGAGCTGGCCAACCAGTTGGCCTACCTGCTGCCCTTCTCCCTCGACGAGAAGCTGGAGCTGCTGGCCCTGGGCAGCCCGGATGCGCGGCTCGACCACCTGCAGACGCTGCTTAACCGCCTTCAGGGCGACGTCATCGCCTGATCACGCCGGGCGTGGGCCTTCCGCCACGCCCAGGCGCCTATCTATTTGTAGCGATACAGGCTGAAGGCTTCCGGCAGCGCCCAGGTGGCGAAGCCGCCGAGCAGGGCCAGTGCGGCCGGCAGCAACAGCCACCAGACCCGTGGGCTCATCGCCGGCAGCGAGGCCTGGCGCTGGATCAGTGCCAGCCAGCCGGCGCACACGCAACTGGCCAGCAGGGCGCCAGCGATGATGTCGGTCGGCCAGTGCACCCCGAGGTAGACCCGCGACAGCGCGATGCTGGCAGCCGGCAGGCAGGCCAGCAGCATCCAGGTCAGGCGCAGGCGCGGCGGTTGGCCACGGCCTGCCAGCACCCCCAGCACCAGGAAGAAGGCGAACGCGGCGGAGCTGTGGCCGCTGGGGAAGCTGAAGCTGCTCAGCGGTTCGGCCAGTACGTCCGGTCGGGCGCGGGCGAACAGGTGCTTGAGGGCGCCGTTGGCCAGGGCGGTGGTGATCAGCGTGCCCCCGGCGAACAGCGCGTGGCGCCATTGCCGGGCCAGGAGCAGCAGGCCGGTGATCAGCGCGCCGGCGAAGAACTGGGTGCGGAAATCGCCCAGGCGCGTCACCAGCACCGCCAGGCTGTCGAGGGTGGCCTGGCGTTGTTCCTGCACCAGTGCCATCAGGCCCTGGTCGAAGTCATGCAACGACGACCAGCCGAAGAACAGCGCCACCAGCAGCACCAGGCTCAGGCCGGCGGCGAGCGAGGTGGCCCAGCGCTTGTGCCGCAGGCTGCCCTGGACGATCAGGCCGATCATCACCAGCACCGCGACCACCACCACGGCGGCCTCGCTCCAGAACCCTTCCGGCAACGGCAGGCGGAAGGCCGCCCCGGCAGCCCAGCCGGGCAGCAGGTAGGCCACGGACCAGCCGGCCGCCGCCACCAGGCTGACGGCGATGAAGCGCGGCAGCGGCATGTCCAGCATGCCGGCCACCATGGGCAGCATGGGCCGCAGCGGGCCGATGAAGCGCCCCACCAGCAGGCTGGCCACGCCGTAGCGCTGGAAATAGGTCTCGGCCCCGGCCAGCCACTCCGGGTGGTGGCGCAAACCGGGTAGTCGGCGGATGTTCTGGTGGAAGCGCCGCCCCAGCCCATAGGAGATGGCGTCTCCCAGCAGGCCGCCGAGGTAGCCCAGCAGCAGCGTCTCGCCCAGGCCCAGGGCGCCGCTGCCGGCCAGGGCCGCCACGGCGAACAGCAGCACGGTGCCGGGCACGATGATGCCGGCGATGGCCAGGCATTCGACGCAGGCGATGGTGAAGATGGCCAGGCCCAGCCACTGCGGGTTGGCGCTGAGCCAGTCGGTGATGGCGTGCAGCCATTCGGTCATGCGGGCGTTCCTTCGATCAGGTGGTAGTGCTCGCCTTCGACCTGCCCCCGGCGCAACGGGTTGCGCGTGCAGTGGCGGGCGTAGGTGGCGTCGACGAAGCGGTAGGGCAGGTGCTCGTCGCGGCCGCTGGGGATGCCGAGGCGGCTGGTCTGGATGATGACGGTGGGGCGTGCGCCCGTGTCGTCGACGAACAACCGGGCGGGGGCGAAGCGTTGCGCGTCCCAGTCCGGCACCTTCAGCCCCAGCGCCTTGCACAGCAGCGTCTGGCCGTTGCAGAGGCGCTCGGGCGGGCGCGGGCGACCCTGGGCATCGGGGTTGTTGGCCTGCATCACGGCCAGGGCCTCGGGGCCGGACACGGCATCCACCCAGGGGTAGGCGGATTTGATCAGCACCGCGTTGCCGGGCCCCTTGGCGCTGAAGTTCAGCGAGTCGCCACCCCGGGCGTAATACATGTAGATGTGGCCGCCATCGAGGAACAGCGCCCGGCGCTTCTCGGTGTAGCCGAGGGAGGCGTGGCTGCCTTTCTCGGCCAGGTAATAGGCTTCGGTCTCGATGATGCGGGCCGACAGCCAGCGCCCGTCGACGCGGTGGCGGATGACCTTGCCCAGCAGCTCGCGGGCCAGCAGTTGGGCATCGCGGTCGAAGAACCCGTCCGCCAGGGGGCGGGCGCCGGGCCAGGGCAAACTTAGGGTGGGATCGTCGGGCATGGGCTGTTGGTGGGCTATGGCTCGGAATAGGCTGGCGATTATACGGAAGCCCCGCTTGATCGAAGCTGAACGGCGGGGCGGGAACACACCCAGAAAAACAATAAGAGCCTGCCATGCCCCGAGCCGTTCGCGCCGACAGCGCCCATATCACCCCCAGTGCCCATTACACCGGCTATGTCTGGTACCGCCATCGCCTGGCCGAGGCGCCCTTCGCCACGGCGTTCGGGCGCTGGGTCCACGGCGCGCTCAGCCCCATCGCCTGGGGCGCGCGAGCGCTGTTCGGGCTGGACATCGAGCAGTTCCTGCTGCAGCGCCACCTGCTGATCGACGCCCGCCTGGAGCGGGCGATCCGCGACGAGGGTGTGGTGCAGGTGGTGGAGATCGCCTGCGGGCTGTCGCCCCGGGGGCGGCGCTTCTGCCTGCGCCATCCGCAGTTGCGCTACCTGGAGGCGGACTTGCCGCCGATGGCCGCGCGCAAGCGCCTGCTGCTGCATGCCGAAGGCTGGCTGAACAGCCGTCACCAGGTGCGTGCGGTGGACATCCTTGCCGGGGAGGGCGCCCAAGGGCTGGAGGCGCTGTTCTCCGGGCTGGATACCGGGCTGCCGGTGGTGGTGATCACCGAGGGGCTGGTGAACTACTTCCAGTTGCCGGTGATCGAGGGTTTCTGGCAGCGCCTGGCCGAGCAGATGCGCCGCTTCCCCCGCGCCACCTACCTCACCGACCTCTACCCGGACCTGCGCGAGCACCCGCGCTACCGCCAGGTGCGCTGGGGCGTCGGCCTGGTGGGGCGGCTCACGCGTGGGCACTACCCGCTGCACTACCGCAGTGCCGAGGCCATCGTCGAGGGTTTTTCGGCATGCGGTTTCGACCGGGTCTCGGTGCTGGACCCGGCTGAACAAGGGGCCGGGCTTGGTTTGCCCCCCGGGCGCTGGCCTGCCCTGGTACGGGTGGTGGAGGCCCGCACCGGGGCCTGAGCCCCGGTGGCCTACCCGTCAGGCGGCGGCCGCCAGTTGCGCCGGGCGAACGTGCTCGGCAAGGGCGGTGCTGGCGGCGGCGTCCATGTGGGTGAACACCAGGGACAGCGCGTCACCGGCCTGGCGCAGGGGCAGCAGGTCCAGCGCCGGCAGGCCCTCCAACGCCAGTTGCCAGCCCCGCACCGGCAACCCCGTCGGGAATGCGGCCTGCAGGCGGGCACCGAAGAAGCCCAGCTCCTGAACCTCCACCGAGAGGCTGCCCAGCTCGGCGTGGTGCAGCCGACCGGCACGCTGGGCCGGCGCGAGCCGGGGCTCCTGGCGGCGCTCCACCTCATTGAGGCGGCTGCGGGCCAGACGGGTCGCGCCGATGGGCGCGGCTGGCAGCGCCTGGTCGAGGAAGAAGGGTCGGTACAGCTGGGCGCAGGCGTCGCGTCGCTCGAACTGGGCGAGGTGGTCGCCGTTGTGGATCAGCGCGCAGTCGGCTTGGGTGCAGGCGGCGGCGAAGGCGGCGTGCTCCCAGGGCTGGGTGAAGTGGTCGAACTCGCCGGCCAGCACCAGGGTCGGGCAACTGGGGTAGTGCGTGAACCCGGCGAAATCCAGTAGGCGGCGGCTGTTCTGCCGGTAGCGCTCGCGCTCGGCGCCGGTCAGGCGTTGCAGCTGGCGCAGCATGGCCTTGCGAAAGCCGGGGCTGATGCCGGTACGTTCCAGTCGCAGCGGGTTGATCAGGCCGGTCAGCGAACCCTGGGCGAACTCCGCCAGGCGCTCTTCTTCCAGCAGGCGCAGGCTCTCCTCCAGCAGGGCGCGGGCGCCGGGGCGGCCGAAGGTGGTCACGCCCGCCAGCAGCAGGCGTGCACAGCGCTGGGGATGGCGGCTGGCGAACAGCGCCGCCAGGGCCGATCCGTAGGACAGGCCGATGGGCATCAGCGGCGGCAGCGCGAGGGCCTCGGCGAAGTCGGCGATCAGGTCGGCCAGCGCCTCCAGCCCCAGTTCCGGGGCCAGTTGCAGGTTGCCGCCCTGGCCGGGCAGGTCGAGGAGGATCACGGGGTGGTGCTCCAGCAGTTCCTCCACCTCGGCGGCGAAGGAGCGGAAGCTCTGGAACGCGCCTCCCAGCATCAGGACGGGAGGGCGGGGGTCGTGGGCGTTGCGGGACCAGGCCTGGTAATGCAGGCGCCAGGACCCTGTTTCGAGGACGGACGGGGGCGTGCCGAGCTGGTCGGCGTGGTAACCGGTGCGGTAATGCATGGCGATTCTCCGGCGCTCGGGCGCCTTGTTGTTGTTCTCGCCGCGGTTCGGGGCGCGGTGGCACGCTTTGAAGGTAAACACCGGTGACGATTTTGTTTACCCATCCTTCGGGCGGGTTCGGTGGGGTGCGGTGTGGCCGGGTGTCACCGTCTCGCCCCGGCCTGCGTGGCCTGGGCGTTCGGGTGGGGTTCGCCGGGGCGCCGGAACGGGCTGTCTACCATCCGCCCGGCGCCGCTGGGCGGCGGCGGCGCGCGCGGGCTATAATCGCCCACTTTTCCCAACCGCCAGACGCCGAGACCATGACCGAGTCCGTTCTCGATTACATGACCCGCCTGGGCCGCGCCGCGCGCGCCGCCTCGCGCGTGGCCGCTCGTGCCAGCACCGCGCAGAAGAACCGCGCCCTGCTGGCCGCCGCCGATGCCCTGGACGCCGCCCGTGCGGAGCTGTCCGCTGCCAACGAGCTGGACCTGGCCAATGGCCGGGCCAACGGCCTGGAGCCAGCCATGCTGGACCGCCTGGCGCTCACCCCGGCACGCATCGACGACATGATCGAGGGCCTGCGCCAGGTGGCCGGGCTGCCGGACCCGATCGGCGAGATCCGCGACATGCGCTACCTGCCCTCCGGCATCCAGGTGGGTAAGATGCGCGTGCCGCTCGGTGTGATCGGCATCATCTACGAGTCGCGCCCGAACGTGACCATCGACGCGGCCAGCCTGTGCCTGAAGTCGGGCAACGCCACCATCCTGCGCGGCGGCTCCGAGGCCATCCACTCCAACCAGGCCATCGCCCGCTGCATCCAGCAGGGCCTGGCAGACGCCGGCCTGCCCGCCGAGCTGGTGCAGGTGGTGGAAACCACCGATCGCGCCGCCGTGGGCGCGCTGATCAGCATGCCGGAGTACGTGGACGTGATCGTCCCCCGTGGCGGCAAGGGCCTGATCGAGCGCATCAGCCGCGACGCCAAGGTGCCGGTGATCAAGCACCTGGACGGCATCTGCCACGTCTACATCGACGTCGCCGCCGACATCGACAAGGCAATCCGCGTGGCGGACAACGCCAAGACCCAGCGCTACGCGCCCTGCAACACCATGGAGACCCTGCTGGTGCACCGCAGCATCGCCGAGCGCGTGCTGCCGCCGCTGGCCGCCATCTACCGCGACAAGGGCGTCGAACTGCGTGGCGATGCGGCCACCCGCGCGCTGCTGGGCAGCGACGTGCTGGAGGCGACCGAGGACGATTGGCGCACCGAGTACAACGCGCCGATCCTGTCCATCCGCATCGTCGATGGGCTGGAGCAGGCCATCGAGCACATCAACACCTACGGCTCGCAACACACCGACGCGATCATCACCGAGAACTTCAGTGATGCGCGGCGCTTCCTCACCGAGGTGGATTCCGCCTCGGTGATGGTGAATGCCTCCACCCGCTTCGCCGACGGCTTCGAGTACGGCCTGGGCGCGGAGATCGGCATCTCCACCGACAAGCTGCACGCACGCGGCCCGGTCGGCCTGGAAGGGCTGACCAGCGAGAAGTACGTGGTCTTCGGCGACGGGCACATCCGCACCTGATGAGCCAGCGTATCGGCCTCTTCGGCGGCACCTTCGACCCGGTCCACATCGGCCATCTGCGGGGCGCCCTCGAGGTGGCCGAGCTGATGGCGTTCGACCAGCTGCGCCTGATCCCCAGCGCCCGCCCGCCGCATCGCGAGGCGCCGCAGGTGTCGGCGGCCGACCGGCTGGCGATGGTGGAGCTGGCGGTGGCCGACCTGCCGCCGCTGCGGGTGGACGACCGCGAGCTGCGCCGCGAGCGGCCGTCCTGGACCATCGACACCCTGGAGTCGCTGCGCGCCGAAGTGGGCGAGTCCGACCAGCTGTTCCTGATGCTCGGCTGGGACGCCTTCTGCGGCCTGCCGGGCTGGCACCGCTGGGAGGAGTTGCTTAACCACTGCCACATCCTGGTGCTGCAGCGGCCGGATGCGGACGCCGAACCGCCCGAGGAGCTGCGCGACCTGCTGGCGGCGCGCAGTGTGGCCGATCCCCTGAGCCTGAGCGGGCCTGGTGGGCAGATTTCATTCGTCTGGCAGTCCCCGCTGGCGGTTTCCGCCACGCAGGTCCGCCAGTTGCTGGCCGACGGGCGCTCGGTGCGCTTCCTTGTGCCCGACGCGGTGCTGGCCTATATCCACGCGCACGGCCTGTACCGTGCGGCGAACTGATTCATCCGAGGTAATTGAACCGATGCAAAACGAAGAACTGGTCAAGATCGCCCTCGCGGCGCTTGAAGACATGAAGGCCCAGGACATCACCACCATCGATGTACGCGGCAAGACCAGCGTCACCGACTTCATGGTGATCGCCAGCGGCTCCTCCAGCCGCCACGTCAAGTCCCTGGCGGAGAACGTGCTGGAGAAGGTGAAGGAAAACGGCGTGCGCGCGCTGGGCAGCGAAGGCCTGGACGGCGGCGAGTGGGCCCTGCTGGACCTGGGGGATGTGGTCGTGCATGTGATGCAGGTCGCCACCCGCCAGTTCTACGACCTGGAGCGCCTGTGGCAGGGCGCCGAGCAGAGCCGCGCCCAGCATCCCCAGGAATAACGGAGCACCGCCTTGCGTCTGCGTCTGATCGCCGTCGGCTCACGCATGCCCCGCTGGGTGGAGGAGGGCTGGAACGAGTACGCCAAGCGCCTGCCGTCCGAGCTGTCCCTCGACCTGGTGGAGATCCCCCTGACCACGCGCGGCAAGAATGCCGACGTGGCGCGGATGATCCGCCAGGAAGGCGAGGCGATGCTGGCCAAGGTCCAGCCTGGGGAACGCATCGTCACCCTGGAAGTCGAAGGGCGCGCCTGGAGCACCGAGCAACTGGCTGCCGAGCTCGACCGCTGGCGCCTCGATGCGCGCACCGTGAACCTCATGGTGGGCGGCCCCGAGGGTCTGGCACCGGAGGTTTGCGCGCGCAGCGAGCAACGCTGGTCGCTGTCGCCGCTGACCCTGCCGCACCCGTTGGTGCGGATCCTGGTGGGCGAGCAGATCTACCGCGCCTGGACCGTGCTCTCCGGGCACCCCTACCACAAGTAAGCCGTACCGATGCCGCAACCGATCCGCCTGAAGGACCACGAGAAGGATGCCCGCCTGGTGCGTCGGCGCGTCGTGGTGGGCGCCGTTGCGGTGCTGCTGCTGACCTGCACGCTGATCGCCCGCCTGTATTACCTGCAGGTGATCCAGTACGAGTACCACTCCACGCTGTCGGAAAATAACCGGGTGCATGTGCAGCCGATCCCGCCGACACGGGGGCTGATCTTCGACCGCAACGGCCTGATCATCGCCGACAACCGCCCCAGCTTCAGCCTGACCGTGACCCGCGAGCGCGCTGGCGACTGGAAGAGCGTGCTGGACGTGATCGTCGAGGTGCTGGAGCTGACGCCGGACGACCGGGCGCTGTTCGAAAAGCGCATGAAGCAGGGCCGGCGCCCCTTCGAACCGGTGCCGGTGCTGTTCGAGCTGACCGAAGAGCAGATCGCCCGCATTGCGGTGAACCAGTTCCGCCTGCCCGGCGTGGAGGTGGCGGCCCAGCTGGTGCGCCACTACCCGCAGGGTGCGCACTTCGCCCACTCGGTGGGCTACGTCGGGCGGATCAACGAGAAGGAGCTCAAGGAGCTCGACCCGATCAACTACAGCGGCACCCACCACATCGGCAAGACCGGCATCGAGCGCTTCTACGAAGACACGCTGCACGGCGAGGTGGGTTACGAGGAAGTCGAGACCAACGCCCGTGGCCGTGTGCTGCGGGTGCTCAAGCGCACCGATCCGAAGCCCGGCAAGGACCTGGTGCTGACCCTCGACGCACACCTGCAGGAAGCGGCGGAGAACGCCCTGGGTGGGCGCCGTGGCGCCATCGTGGCCATCGAGCCGTCCAGCGGCGACGTGCTGGCCATGGTCAGCCAGCCGAGCTTCGACCCGAACCCCTTCGTCACCGGCATCAGCTTCAAGCAGTACGCCGAGCTGCGCGACTCCATCGACCGGCCGCTGTACAACCGCGTGCTGCGCGGGCTCTACCCGCCGGGCTCGACGGTCAAGCCGATGGTGGCGGTGTCCGGCCTCGAAGCCGGGGTGGTGACGCCGGATTCGCGGGTGTTCGACCCGGGCTATTACCAACTGCCCAACTACGACCACAAGTACCGCAACTGGAACCGCTCCGGTGACGGCTGGGTGAACCTGGAGACCGCGATCATGCGGTCCAACGACACCTACTTCTACGACCTTGCCCACAAGATGGGCATCGATCGCCTGCACAAGTCCATGAGCCGCTTCGGCTTCGGCCAGAAGGTGGCGCTGGACATGTTCGAGGAAACGCCGGGCCTGATGCCCTCCCGCGACTGGAAGCGTTCGCGCTATCGCCAGGCCTGGTTCCCGGGGGAGACGCTGATCCTCGGCATCGGCCAGGGTTACATGCAGGCCACGCCGTTGCAGCTGGCCCAGGCCACCGCGCTGATGGCCAGCCGTGGCAAGTGGATTCGTCCGCACCTGGCCAAGAGCATCGGCGGCGAACTGCCGGTGGACGAGAACCCGATGCCCGACATCACCCTGCGCGACCCGAAGTACTGGGACTACGCACGTTCCGGCATGGAGCAGGTGGTGCACGGCGCGCGAGGCACCGCCCGCAAGGTGGGCGATACCTCCGTCTACCGCATCGCCGGCAAGTCTGGTACCGCGCAGGTGGTGGCCATCAAGCAGGGCGAGAAGTACGACCGCTCGAAGGTCCAGGAGCGCCACCGCGACCACGCGCTGTTCATCGGCTTCGCCCCCGCTGACGACCCCAGGATCGCCGTGGCGGTGATGGTGGAGAACGGCGAGTCCGGTTCCGGGGTGGCGGCGCCGGTGGTCAAGCAGGTGATGGACGCCTGGCTGCTCGGCCCGGATGGCCAGCTCAAGCCTGAATTCCGTCCCGCAGGCGCGCCTGCGACCGCTGATGCGAGTGTTCGCCGATGAACAGCAACTTCGACCGTACCCTGTCCAACGAAGACGTGATGCGCCGCCGGGCCAGCCTGCTGCAGCGCCTGCACATCGACGGCCAGTTGCTGCTGCTGTTGCTGTTGCTGGCGGTGGGCAGCCTGTTCGTCCTCTATTCCGCCAGCGGCAAGCACTGGGACCTGCTGATGAAGCAGGCCTCGTCCTTCGGCATCGGCCTGGCGGCCATGTGCGCCATCGCTCAGTTCGAGCCACGCTTCCTCGCCCGCTGGGTGCCCCTGGGCTATGCCGGCGGCGTATTGCTGCTGGTGGCGGTGGACGTGATGGGCCACAACGCGATGGGCGCGACCCGCTGGATCAACATCCCCGGGGTGATCCGCTTCCAGCCGGCGGAATTCATGAAGATCCTGATGCCGGCGATGATCGCCTGGTACCTGTCCAAGCGGACCTTGCCGCCCAAGCTCAAGCACATTGTGGTCAGCCTGGCGCTGATCGCCGTGCCCTTCGTGCTGGTGGTGCGCCAGCCGGACCTGGGCACGGCGCTGCTGATCCTGGCCTCGGGGGCCTTCGTGCTGTTCATGGCCGGCCTGCAGTGGCGCTGGATCCTCGGCGCGGTGGCGGCGGTGGTCCCGGTGGCGGTGGGCATGTGGTACTTCGTGATGCACGACTACCAGAAGCAGCGCGTGCTGACCTTCCTCGACCCCGAGAGCGACCCCCTGGGCACGGGCTGGAACATCATCCAGTCCAAGGCGGCCATCGGGTCCGGCGGGGTGTTCGGCAAGGGTTGGCTGCTGGGCACCCAGTCGCACCTGGATTTTTTGCCCGAAAGCCACACGGACTTTATCATTGCCGTCCTCGGCGAAGAGTTCGGGCTCGTGGGCATCTGCATCCTGTTGCTGGTCTACCTGCTGCTGATCGGGCGCGGGCTGGTCATCACCGCCCAGGCCCAGACGCTGTTCGGCAAGCTGCTGGCGGGCAGCCTGACCATGACCTTCTTCGTCTACGTATTCGTCAACATCGGCATGGTCAGCGGTCTGCTGCCGGTCGTGGGGGTACCCCTTCCCTTCATCAGCTACGGTGGCACCCACCTGGTGACGCTGCTGTCGGGCTTCGGGATTTTGATGGCGGTCCATACCCATCGCAAATGGATCGCCCAGGTTTGAAACGAGTGGAAGCATTGAACGTACTGCGTAGCTGGATGGTGCAAGGCGCCGCCGGAATCGGCCTGGCAGGCCTGCTGGGCCTCGCCGGCCCGGCATCGGCAGGGGATTACGACGGCAGCCCGCAGGTCGCCGAGTTCGTCTCGGAGATGACCCGCGACTACGGCTTCGCCGGGGAGCAACTGGTCGCCCTGTTCCGCGAGGTGCAGCGCAAGCAGGCCATCCTCGATGCGATCTCGCGCCCGGCCGAGCGGGTCAAGCCGTGGAAGGAATACCGGCCGATCTTCATCACCGATGCCCGTATCCAGAAGGGCGTGGCGTTCTGGAACCAGCACGCCGAGGCCCTGGCCCGTGCGGAGCAGGAGTACGGCGTGCCGGCCCAGGTGATCGTCGCCATCATCGGCGTCGAGACCTTCTACGGCGGCAACACCGGCAGCTACCGGGTGATGGATGCGCTGTCCACCCTGGGCTTCGACTACCCGCCCCGCGCGGACTTCTTCCGCAAGCAGCTCAAGGAGTTCCTGCTGCTGGCCCGTGAAGAGCAGATCGATCCGCTCAGCGTGAAAGGCTCCTACGCCGGCGCCATGGGCCTGCCGCAGTTCATGCCGAGCAGCTTCCGTGCCTATGCCGTGGATTTCGACGGCGACGGCCACATCGACATCTGGGGCAACCCGGTGGACGCCATCGGTAGCGTCGCCAGCTACTTCAAGCGCCATGGCTGGGTCGCCGGTGCACAGGTGGTCAGCCGCGCCCAGGTGCGTGGCGAGCAGGCCGAACAGGGCCTCAGCGAAGGCCTGGAACCGACGAAAAGCGTGGGTGAACTGCGTGCCCTGGGCTGGGCAAGCGGCGATGCCTTGCGCGATGATCTCGCGGTCACTGCGTTCAAGCTCGACGGCGCCGATGGCCTGGAGTACTGGATGGGGCTTCCCAACTTCTACGTGATCACCCGCTACAATCGCAGCGCGATGTATGCCATGGCGGTGCATCAGCTTTCCGAATCCCTGGTCAAAGCGCGGGGCGGGCGTTAATCCATGCGGTCTCTTCCGATCCGAATTGCCACCTACGGCACCCTGGCCCTGTTGCTGGCCAGCTGTTCCAGCAGCCGCAGCCCCCAGTACACCCAGCCGGGCGGCCAGATCTCCGGCCCCGGTGACTACTCCCGCCCGCACAGGGACGGCGCGCCCTGGTGGGACGTGGACGTCTCGCGCATCCCCGACGCGGTGCCGATGCCCCACTACGGCAGCATCAAGGCCAACCCCTACACCGTGATGGGCAAGACCTATTACCCGATGGCCGACGCCCGCCGCTACCAGGCCGTGGGCACCGCCTCCTGGTACGGCACCAAGTTCCACGGCCAGGCCACCGCCAACGGCGAGGCCTATGACCTCTACGGCATGACCGCCGCCCACAAGACCCTGCCGTTGCCCAGCTACGTCCGCGTGACCAACCTAGAGAACGGCCGCAGCGTGATCCTGCGGGTCAACGACCGCGGGCCGTTCTACTCCGACCGCATCATCGACCTGTCCTTCGCCGCGGCGAAGAAGCTCGGCTATGCCGAGGTCGGCACCGCGCGGGTGAAGGTCGAGGGCATCGATCCCCATGAGTGGTGGGCTGCCCAGGGGCGTCCGGTGCCCATGGTGCTGGCCCAGCCGCAGCAGGTGGCCAAGCCCCAGCCGGCGCCTGCCGCTCAGGCGCCCATCGTGGCCGCCTCCACGGTCGAGCAGTACACCCCGCCGCCGGAGCAGCATGCCGCTGCCGTGCTGCCGGTGCAGATCGACTCAAAAAAAAACGCTTCACTCGGAGCCTCTGGCCTGTATCTCCAGGTTGGCGCCTTCGCCAATCCGGACGCTGCGGAACTCCTGAAGGACAAGCTCAGCTCGATGGTGGCTGCCCCGGTGTTCATCAGCTCGGTGGCCCGCAACCAGCAGATCTTGCATCGGGTGCGCCTGGGGCCGATCGACACCCAGGGTGAAGCCCAGCAGCTCCAGGACAGCATCAGGCTGGCGAACCTGGGTCAGCCGACCCTGGTCAAACCGGACTGACGCCGGATGGCGGACCCGGAGCAGTGCGCGGTTCCGGGGTCGCCCTCCTTCTTCCCGCAAGGGACTGTTTCACCTTCAACCAATTCAGAGAGACGGATGAACATCATCAGCTTCGCGAAACGCCTCCTACTGCCAGCCGCTCTGCTCATCGCCATGCCGGTGTCGCAGGCCGCCGAGCAGATCCTTCCCGCCCCCCCGCAACTGGCTGCCAAGTCCTATGTGCTGATGGACGCGCAGAGCGGCCAGGTGCTGGTGGAGAACAACGGTGACGAGCGCCTGCCGCCCGCCAGCCTGACCAAGCTGATGACCGCCTACATCGCCACCCTGGAGATCCGCAAGGGCCAGATCGGCGAGAACGACCCGGTCACCATCAGCGAGCACGCCTGGCGCACCGGCGGCTCCCGCATGTTCGTCAAGGTCAACACCCAGGTGGCCCTGAGCGACCTGCTGCACGGCATCATCATCCAGTCCGGCAACGACGCCAGCGTCGCGGTGGCCGAGCACATCGCCGGCAGCGAAGACGCCTTCGCCGACATGATGAACACCACGGCGGAAAAGCTGGGCATGAAGAACAGCCACTTCATGAACGCCACCGGCCTGCCCAACCCCGAGCACTTCTCCTCGGCCCACGACATGGCTCTGCTGGCCCGCGCGATCATCTACGAGGATCCGGCCCACTACGCCATCTACTCCCAGAAGGAGTTCTTCTGGAACAACATCAAGCAGCCCAACCGCAACCTGCTGCTGTGGCGTGACAAGACCGTCGACGGCCTGAAGACCGGCCACACCGACGAGGCCGGCTACTGCCTGGTGGCCTCCGCCGTGCGTGACAACCAGCGCCTGATCGCCGTGGTGTTCGGCACCAACAGCGAGCAGGCCCGCGCCGCCGAGACCCAGAAGCTGCTGACCTACGGCTTCCGCTTCTTCGAGACCAAGACCTTCTACCAGAAGGGCACCGAGCTGGCCAAAGCCCAGGTCTGGAAGGGCACCGCCCGCGAAGTGAAGGCCGGCCTGGCCAACGACCTGACCATGACCCTGCCGAAGGGCCAGCTGCAGAAGCTGCAGGCCGCCATGACCCTGTCGCCCCAACTGGTCGCTCCGATCAAGCAGGGTGACGTGATCGGCAAGGTCGAAGTGAAGCTGGACGACAAGGTGGTGCACAGCGCCGACCTGGTTGCCCTGGAAGCTGTCGAGGAGGGTGGTTTCTTCCGCCGCCTGTGGGATAGCATCCGCCTGTTCTTCTTCGGCCTGTTCAACTGAGCCGATCCCACCACTGACCCAGTGCCGAAGCCCCGTACTCCGCCCGGAGACGGGGCTTCCGCCTCGCGGACTACGGGTCCGCCGCCGCCATGACCGATACCGACGTACAAGCCCCGAAAATCGAATTCCCCTGCGAGCGCTACCCGATCAAGGTGATCGGCGATGCCGGTGAAGGCTTCGCCGACCTGGTGATCGAAGTGATCCAGCGCCACGCCCCCGACCTCGACGTCACCACCCTGGTGGCCCGCGACAGCCGCAACGGTCGCTTCCTCTCCGTGCAGGTGCTGATCACCGCCACCAGCGTCGACCAGCTGCAGGCGATCCACGTCGACCTGCGCGCCACCGGCCGCGTGCACATGGTGCTGTAGTGGCGCCCGAGCTGATCGTGCGTCGCCTCGGGCTGGTCGAGTACCTGCCCACCTTCGAGGCGATGCGCCGCCTGACGGCAGAGCGTAATGAGCAGACGCCCGACGAGATCTGGCTGCTGCAGCACCCCCAGGTGTTCACCCAGGGCCAGGCCGGCAAGGCCGAGCACCTGCTGGCACCGGGGGACATCCCGGTGATCCAGGTGGACCGGGGTGGCCAGGTGACCTACCACGGCCCCGGCCAGCTGGTGGCCTACCTGATGCTGGACCTGCGCCGCCTCGGCCTCGGTGTGCGCGAGCTGGTCACCGCCATGGAACAGAGCCTTGTGGATGCGCTGGCCACCTACGGCATCGAGGCGGCCCCCAAGGCCGACGCGCCGGGCGTCTACGTGAACGGCGACAAGATCGCCTCGCTGGGCCTGCGGGTCAGCCGTGGCTGTTCCTTCCACGGCCTGGCGCTGAACGTCGACATGGACATGTCGCCCTTCTGGCGCATCAACCCCTGTGGCTATGCCGGGCTGAAGATGGTCCAGCTGAAGGACCTGCTGGCGCAGCCCGCGCCCTTCGACGAGGTGGCGGAGCGCCTGGAGCAGGCCCTGCGTGTCCGGCTTGGCTACGCCGGCTGACCTCATTGCCGCTGCCATGAAAAAGCCCCCGCCGGCCTGCGCCGACGGGGGCTTTTTACTGAGCGCGGATCAGTTCAGGTTGAGTGCCGGGATCAGGCTCTCGTCGGTGGACTGGCCGGGAACCGGTACCGGCGCCGCGAGGCCCAGGTTGTTCTTCTCGAATACGCGGTCGGCGCGGTAGCTGGAGCGCACCAGCGGGCCGGCGGCGACCTCCATGAAGCCCTTCTCCAGGCCGATGTCGCGGAAGCGGTTGAACTCTTCCGGGCTGACCCAGCGCTGCACCGGCAGGTGGTTGCGGGTCGGCTGCAGGTACTGGCCGAGGGTGAGGATGTCGACACCGATGGCGCGCAGGTCGTCCATGGTCTCGATGATTTCCTCATCGGTCTCGCCCAGGCCAAGCATCAGGCTGGTCTTGGTCAGGACCGACGGGCGATGGCGCTTGGCGTGGGCCAGCACGTCGAGGGTCTTCTCGTAGCCGGCGCGGGGGTCACGGACGATGTGGGTGAGGCGCTTCACCGTCTCGACGTTCTGGGCGAACACTTCCAGTCCCGAATCCACCACGCGCTCGATGGACAGCAGGTCGCCGTCGAAGTCCGGCGTCAGCGCCTCGACCACCACTTGGGGGGTGCGCTCCTTGATGGCGCGCACGCAGGCGGCGTAGTGGCTGGCGCCGCCGTCGTCGAGGTCATCGCGGTCCACCGAGGTCAGCACGATGTAGCGCAGGGCCATCAGCTCGACGGATTTGGCGGTGTTCTGCGGCTCTTCCAGGTCCAGCCAGCCGTTGGGGTTGCCGGTGTCCACGGCGCAGAAGCGGCAGGCCCGGGTGCACACGGAGCCCATCAGCATGATGGTGGCGGTGCCGTTGGACCAGCATTCACCCATGTTCGGGCAGTGGGATTCCTGGCACACGGTGCTCAGGCGGTGTTCGCCGACGTTGCGCTTGACCGCTTCGAAGCGGCTGCCACCGGGTGCCTTGACCCGCAGCCACTTGGGCTTGGGTTCGAACACCTGGGGCTCGGCGGAGTTGCGGCGCTTCTGGCCGTCCTTGATTGCGGTGATCCCCTGGGCCGTACGGAACTTCTCGCCACTGGCGACGGGTTTGGACGGGCTGGTATCGGACATCGGACGGGCTCCGCTAGAGGCTGATCAGGCTGCCGCAGGGGGCAAGGAGGGTGGCGGATTCTACCACAAAGGCGGCGCCGGTCTGGCAGCCGCCGGGCCGCTCGGGCCCGGCGACAGAAGGGGGTCAGCGACCGTTGCGCAGTTGCAGCAGCAGGGCTGGCGTGGGGTAGCCGTCGGCGGGCCAACCCAGGCGCTGCTGGTAGCCGCGGATGGCCTTGCGGGTGTTGGCGCCGATGATGCCGTCGGCGCTGCCCGGGCTGTAGCCGCTGCTGGCAAGGGCTTCCTGAAGCTCGATGCGCTCGGTGCGGCTGAGGGGGCGGTCCTCCTTCGGCCAGGCGCCGGCGATCTGCCCCGCGCCGTCGAAACGCTGGGCCAGCAGGCCCACGGCCAGGGCGTAGGAGGAGGAGTTGTTGTAGCGCAGGATGGCGCGGAAGTTGTCCAGCACCAGGAAGGCCGGGCCGCGATGGCCGGCGGGCACCAGCAGCGAGGCGCGGTCCAGGTCGAGGCCCGGTGCCAGGGGCACCTGGACTCCGAGCTGGCGCCACTCGCCGACCGTCTTGCGGATGTCCGCGTCGGCCTGGGCGTAGTCGAAGCCGGCCGGCAGCCGCACCTCGGCGCCCCAGGGCTTGCCCATCTGCCAGCCGGAGGCCTTGAGGTAGTGAGCGGTGGAGGCCAGGGCGTCGGCGGTGGAGTTCCAGATGTCGCGGCGACCGTCGCCGTCGAAGTCCACGGCGTGGCTGTTGTAGGTGGTGGGGATGAACTGGGTCTGGCCCATGGCGCCGGCCCAGGAGCCGCGCATGCCGGCGGGCTGGATGTCGCCGTGCTGGATGATGCCGAGGGCGGCGATCAGCTGTTCGTGGGCGAAGGCCGGGCGACGTCCTTCATACGCCAGAGTGGCGAGGGAGCGGATCACCGACTTGTCGCCCATGAACTGGCCGAAGCTGCTCTCCATACCCCACACCGCCACCAGGGCTTGGCGGTCGACGCCGTAGCGGCTCTCGATGGCACTGAGCAGGGTGACGTGCTGTTTCAGCAGGCCCTGGCCCTTGCGCACGCGGTAGGGCGACAGTGCGCCGTCGAGGTATTCCCAGACGGGGCGGGTGAACTCGGGCTGGCTCTGGTCGGCGGCCACCACGCTCGGGTCGGGGGTGACGCCGACGAAGGCCTGGTCGAGGATGGTGGCGCGGATGCCGGCTGCCAGGGCTTCCTGGCGGAAACGGTCACGCCATTGTTCGAAGCTCTCGCTGGGCTGGGCGATCACCGGGGACGGGGTTGCGGCCGTGCTCGATGGGCCGGGCGTGGCCAGCACGGTGGTGGCCGTGGCGGTATTGGGCTGCGGGGCGGGCGCGGTGGCAGTGGGTGTTTCGGCGCAGGCGCTCAGGGCTGCGAGGGTGGAAGCCACGGCCAGGCTGCGGAGCATGGGGCCGGGGGCTGGTGCGCGGAACATGGAGAGGTCTCGACGGCAGGCCAAACAAGCCGCGACCTTAGCACGGATGCCGGGTTTTCAGGCGGCCAGAAGCGAAGAAGCCTCCCAGTTACGGGAGGCTTCTCTGCGGTAGCTGCCTTTGCCTTTCAGTGGCTGTTCCTGGCGGCTGCGGAACAGGGGCTGGGCGACGATGCTCTTCGCTTTGTTGGGTTTCTTGCGTTGCTTGGCCATGGCCGGTTCTCCACTGGGCGCCTGCGGGGTTGCAGGCGCGCGCATCTTGCGCCCGCGTGCGGGCGATGTCCAGTGTCAGGCGGCGGGGATGGGCAGGCGCTGGCCGGCGAGGCTGAGGGCCAGGTGTGCGAGGCCGATCCACGGATCACCGGGGGCCTGGCCCTTGATCTGCGCATCGATGCGCTGGGCATCGCTGAGCAGCTGGTTCCAGCGTGAGGCCGGGTGGCGTTGCAGGGCGCGGCTGACCAGGGGGCGGCGCTTGTCCCAGATGGGGGGGCGGGCCGAGGCGAAGGCTTTCTCCAGCGGGACGCCCTGGGCGTACTGCTGGGCGATGCCGGCCAGCTGGCGCAGCTCACGGGCGAGGGCCCAGAGGATCACCGGGGTTTCCACCCCTTCGCCCCGCAGGCCTTCGAGGGTGCGCAGGGTGTGCGCGGGTTCGCCGTTGAGTGCGGCGTCGATCAGGCCGAAGACATCGAAGCGTGCACTGTCGGCAACGGCCGCCTGGACCGTGGCGGCATCCACCTGGGCACCTTCGGCGAGCAGCTTGAGCTTTTCGATCTCCTGGGCGGCGGCCAGCAGGTTGCCTTCCACCCGGGCGGCGATCAGGTCCACCGCTTCCTGGCTCGCGGCCAGGCCGGCCTGGGCCATGCGCTGGCGGATCCACTGGGGCAGCTGGTGGGCGTCCACCGGCCAGATCTGGATGAACTGGGCGTCCGCGCCGTCGATCAGGGCCTTGGCCCATTTGGTCTTCTGCGTGCTGCCATCCAGCTTGGGCAGGCTGACCAGCAGGACGGTGTCTTCCGGCGGTCGGGCCAGGTATTCCATCAGGGCTGCTGCGCCCTTGTCGCCGGGCTTGCCGGAGGGCAGGCGCAGCTCGATCAGGCGGCGCTCGGCGAACAGCGACAGGCTGGCTCCGGCCTCCAGCAGCAGGCCCCAGTCGAAGTTGTTCTCGGCGTTGAACACCTGGCGCTCGCTGAAGTCGCGGGCGCGGCAGGCGCTGCGGATGGCGTCGCAGGCTTCCTGGCAGAGCAGGGGCTCGTCACCGCTGACGACATAGACAGGGGCGAGGTTGCCTTGCAGGTGCTTGCTGAGCTGGGCGGCGTTGAGCTTCATGGGGGAGGGCTGCCCGGCGGCGCGATCGCGCAACCGGGCGGGGCGCTTACTTGATGGGCAGTTGCAGCGGGGATTGCTGCGGCTGCTGCGCTTCTTCCGCGCGACGGGCGGCTTCCAGTGCTTCTGCTTCGGCCTGGGCCTTGGCTTCGGCCTGGGCCTGCAGCGTGTCCAGCTGCTCAGGGGTGATCAGCTGCAGGCGCATGGCCACTTGCTGGATCAGGTCGCGGCGCATTTCCTGGCGCAGTTGCGCGGATTCCTGGTCGGAGGCGATCAGGTTGTTGCTGTCGTGGGTGTAGTAGCGCTGTACGTCGACGCGGTCCTGCAGCAGCAGCAGGTCTTTCTGGCCGCCACGGATCTCGTAGTCCAGGGTGTTGCTCAGCTGGTATTCGGAGGTGCGCGAGTTGCCGCTGTAGCTGGCGGAACGGCTTTCTTCCTGTTCGCGGGTCAGAACGATGCGGTAGGGCGCACCGGCATGCACCTTGACGTGACTGTGCTTGAGCAGCTGGCGCAGTTGCTTGACGGTTTCGCCGTAGGAGTTGCGGGCGGTGACGTCCACTTCCTTGAGGGCGAACTGGGTGTCGCCGGTGCCGCGCAGCTGGAAGCCGCAGGCGCCGAGTGTCAGCGTCAGGCCCAGGACCAGCAGATTCCGTTTCTTCATCGTTGGTTTTCCCCTTGGCGAATCGCCGGGGCTGCGCGGCAGCCCCGGTGTGAAGTCAGTTGGCGACAATGTTGACCAGCTTGCCCGGGACCACGATCACCTTGCGGATGGTCAGGCCTTCGGTGAAGCGCAGCACGTTCTCGTTGGCGCGGGCGATTGCCTCGACGGTCTCGCGGCTGGCGTCGGCCGCCACCTCGATCTGGCCACGGAGCTTGCCGTTGACCTGCACCACCAGTTGCAGGGTGTCCTGCACCAGGGCGCTCTCGTCGACCTTCGGCCAGGCGGCGTCGATGACGGCGTCCGCATGGCCCAGTTCACGCCAGAGTTCGTGGCAGATGTGCGGGGTGATCGGGGCCAGCAGCAGGGCCACGGTCTCCAGGCCCTCCTGGAGCAGGGCGCGGTCCTGGGCGTCAGCCTGGGGCGCTTTCTCCAGCACGTTCATCAGGGTCATCACGGCGGCGATGGCGGTGTTGAACTTGTGGTGCTGGCCGACATCCTGGCTGGCCTGCTTGATGGCCAGGTGGATCGCGCGGCGCACGTCCTTCTGGGCGTCGGAGAGGGCGGCGGTGTCCAGCGCAGCCGGCAGGCCGGCGTTGACGTGGGCCTGGGCCAGGCGCCAGACGCGGCGCAGGAAGCGGCTGGCGCCTTCGACGCCGGCGTCGGACCATTCCAGGCTCATGTCCGGCGGGGAGGCGAACATCATGAACAGGCGGCAGGTGTCGGCGCCGTAGGCGTCGATCATGGCCTGCGGGTCCACGCCGTTGTTCTTCGACTTGGACATCTTCTCGGTGCCGCCGATTTCCACCGGCAGGCCGTCGGTCTTCAGGCGCGCGCCGATGACCTTGGCCTTGCCGTCACGCTCGACTTCGACGTCGGCCGGGTTGAACCAGTCCTTGCCGCCGTTGGAGGCGGTGCGGTAGTAGGTCTCGGCGACCACCATGCCCTGGGTCAGCAGGTTCTTGAACGGCTCGTCGGAGCTGACCAGGCCTTCGTCACGCATCAGCTTGTGGAAGAAGCGCGCGTAGAGCAGGTGCAGGATGGCGTGCTCGATGCCGCCGATGTACTGGTCCACCGGCAGCCAGTGGTTGGCGGCAGCCGGGTCGACCATGCCCTTGTCATAGGTGGGCGAGGCGTAGCGGGCGAAGTACCAGGAGCTTTCCACGAAGGTGTCCATGGTGTCGGTTTCGCGCTTGGCCGCCGTGCCGCATTTCGGGCAGGTGCATTCGTAGAACTCGGGCATCTTCGCCAGCGGGCTGCCGGCGCCGTCCGGCACCACGTCTTCGGGCAGCACGACGGGGAGCTGGTCCTCGGGGACCGGCACGTCGCCGCAGCTCGGGCAATGGATGATCGGGATCGGGCAGCCCCAGTAGCGCTGGCGGCTGATGCCCCAGTCGCGCAGGCGGAACTGGGTGCGCGACTGGCCGAGGCCCTTCTTCTGCAGGGCCACTTCGATGGCGTCGAAGGCACCCTGGAAGTCCAGGCCGTCGAATGCGCCGGAGTTGATCAGCTGGCCGTGCTCGCCGTAGGCGTCCTGCCAGGGGGCGGGGGTCTCGTCACCGGCGCTGGTGCGCACCACCGGCTTGACCAGCAGGTTGTACTTGGCGGCGAAGGCGAAGTCGCGCTCGTCGTGGGCCGGGACGGCCATCACGGCGCCTTCGCCATAGTTCATCAGCACGTAGTTGGCGACCCACACCGGGAGCTTCTCGCCGGTCAGCGGGTGCTCGACGAACAGCGGGGTGGCCAGGCCTTTCTTCTCCTGGGTGGCGATGTCGGCTTCGGCGACGCCGCCGCGCTTGCACTCGTCGATGAAGGCCTGCAGCTCGGCGGCCTTGTCGGCCGGCAGCTTGGTCAGGGCGATGGCGGCCAGCGGGTGCTCGGCGGCCACGGCCACGTAGGTGGCGCCCATCAGGGTGTCAGGGCGGGTGGTGAAGACCTTCAGCGCGCCGTCCTGGCCGATGCTGGCGGCGTCATAGGGGAAGCTGACTTCCATCCCGCGGGACTTGCCGATCCAGTTGCGCTGCATGGTCTTGACCTGCTCGGGCCAGCCCGGCAGGTCGTCGAGGCTGCTGAGCAGCTCTTCGGCGTAGGCGGTGATCTTGAAGTAGTACATCGGGATTTCGCGCTTCTCGATCAGCGCGCCCGAACGCCAGCCACGGCCGTCGATGACCTGCTCGTTGGCCAGTACGGTCTGGTCCACCGGGTCCCAGTTCACGGTGCCGTTCTTGCGGTAGATCACACCCTTCTCGAACAGGCGGGTGAACAGCCACTGTTCCCAGCGGTAGTAGTCCGGCTTGCAGGTGGTGACCTCGCGGGACCAGTCGATCGCCAGGCCCAGGCTCTTCAGCTGGGCCTTCATGTAGGCGATGTTCTCGTAGGTCCACTTGGCCGGGGCGACGTTGTTCTTCATGGCGGCGTTTTCCGCCGGCATGCCGAAGGCGTCCCAACCCATGGGCTGCAGCACGTTCTTGCCCTGCATGCGGTGGTAGCGGGCAATCACGTCGCCAATGGTGTAGTTGCGCACGTGCCCCATGTGTAGCTTGCCGCTCGGGTAGGGGAACATGGACAGGCAATAGAAGGTGTCCTTGCCGGCCTGTTCGCTCACTTCAAAGGATTTGTGCGCGTCCCAATGGGCCTGCGCGGCGGCTTCGATATCACGGGGCTGGTAGTTTTCGTGCATGGCTACTTGCGCTGATAAATGGGCATCGGATCGGGGCCGCGAAGGGCGCTGAACCGCGTGCGAAACGTAAATTCAAGCGCAGTAGCATACATGAGCGCCATTGGCAGAGGGAAACCCTGATTGCGCGCGGGCCGCGCCCCGCCGCCGTTTGTCGCGGCCACCCTGCGGGGGCCCTGGTGACCGCTAAGCTTCTGCTTCATGAGGGCGCTGCAGTGTGTATCGAGGTGCTGCATGGTGGAGACGAGGCGAGCAGAAACGGCGGGTGGGCTCTATGAGCGGCTGCTGCATCGTCTGGCCCTGGCGCTGGACGAGGCGGACACGGCTGAGCGCCTGCGCAACGAACACCCGAGCGAGCTGGAGCTCAAGGGGCTGAGCCCCGCCGAGCTGGCGTTGATTCGGGCTTATCTCGACAAGGACCTCAACTGGTTGCGCGGCTGGCACGCGGCAGCCGAGGAACTCGCCCTCATCGAGCAGCAACCCACCCGTGCGGCGAAGCCTGTGCGTAATCCCAAGAGCGCACCCAAGAGCACTCCGCCCGCCCGCGCGGCCCGTCCGCTGTTCAAGCGTCGGCAGCAACTGCTCTGTGCCCTGTGTGGCGCGCCGGCCAACTGGCAACGTGGCCAGGGCGTCCAGGCCTGCGGTACCTGCGGGTCCCAGCTTTTCCGCGCTGGCAATCCCCGATAGGCTTCGCGCACCCTGGAGGTGCCGATGCCGATTCGTTATCTGTTCAAACAACTGCTGATGCCGCCGGGCATCCTTTTGGTCCTGCTGTTGCTGGCCTGGTGGTGGCGTGCGCGTCGCCCCCGCCTGGCGCTCGCCTGTTTCCTGATGGGGTTCGGTGGCCTGTGGACGATGAGCCTGCCGGTGACGGTGGAAACCCTGGCCGGCTGGCTGGAAACCGAACCGCCCTTGCAGGAAGCGCGCTGGGCCGAACTGCCCGGACGCGCCCAGGCCATCGTCGTGCTGGGTGCCGGGCGGGTTCGCGATGACCCCGCCTGGGACGGCGACCAGCCCAGCCTGCTGGCCATGGAGCGCATGCGCTACGCCGCGCGGATCGCCAAGGCCACCCAGCTACCGGTGTTGGTCACTGGCGGGTTCCACTACGGCCAGCCGCCCAGCGAGGCGGCGATCATGGCCGAGTCGTTCGAGCGTGATCTGGGCGTGCCGGTGCGCTGGCTGGAAGAGGCGAGCCGAACCACCTGGGAGAACGCCGTGGAGTCGGCGCGCATCCTCAAGGCCGAGGGCGTCGAGCGAGTGGTGCTGGTGACCCAGGGCTTCCACATGCAGCGCGCACGCTGGTGCTTCGAGCAGGCGGGGCTGGAGGTGGTCACGGCGCCGTCGTCGTTCCTGTCCTCGCCCAATTCACGGCCGTTTGGCGGTTGGCTGCCGGAGACGGTGGCGGTGTGGCACAGCGGGATGTTGCTCAACGAGGCGCTGGGCCTGTTGGCCTACCCGCTGGCATACCGCCCGGGAGCGGTTGCCAGCGAGTGAGCTGGGTCAGACGGTCTTGGCGATGCGGCTGGCCAGCAGGGCCCAGCCGAACAGCAGGCCACACAGAATGGCCAGCGGCCAGGAGCGCCATTTCAGGTACGGGGTGAGGCCCTGCATGGGCTCCACCTGGCCGTAGAGCGAGGCCTTCTCGAACTGCGGGATGGCGGTTTCGATGCGGCCGAAGGGGTCGATCAGCACGGTGACGCCGTTGTTGGTGGCGCGGATCATCCAGCGCCCGGCCTCCAGCGCCCGCATCTGCGCCATCTGCAGGTGCTGCAGCGGCCCGATGGAGGTGCCGAACCAGGTGTCGTTGGACACGGTCAGCAGCAGGTCGCTCTGGGCGGCAAGCCTGGCGGCGAACTCGGGGTAGACCACTTCGTAGCAGATGTACGGCGCGATCCTGTAGCCCTTGGCCAGCAGCGGTTGCTGGTCGGCGGGGCCGCGGGCGAAGTCGGACATGGGCAGGTCGAAGAAGGCGATCAGCCCGCGCAGCACATCCTGCAGCGGTACGTATTCGCCGAATGGCACCAGTTGCTGCTTGAGGTAGGTGCCCTGGCCGTCGCCGACCACGGTGATGCCGTTGTAGTAGCGCTTCTCCCCCCGCTCGTTGGCCTGGCGGATCGGTACGCCGGTGATCAGCGCGGCCTGGCGGTCGTGGGCGACGCGGCCCATGACGGAGAGGAAGCCCTCGGCGTGTTCCTTCAGTACCGGTACGGCGGTTTCCGGCCAGATGATCAGGTCGGTGCGGCGCGCCGCCAGGGTCATGTCGCGGTAGAGCGCCAGCTGGGCTTCCAGCTGTGCCGGGTCCCATTTCAGGTTCTGCTCCACGTTGCCCTGCAGGGCGACCACGTCGAGCTTCTCGCCCAGCGGTCGGGTCCAGGCGTGGTCCTTGAGGGCCAGCCCGGTGATCCAGGGGGCTGCCAGCAGGCCCAGGGCCGCCACCAGGAAGGCCGGGGCCCGGCGCAGGCGCACCAGGTTGACCAGCAGGGCAGCGCTCAGGGCGAGGGCGAACGACACCAGCCAGACACCGCCGAGCGGGGCCAGGCCCGCCAGGGGGCCGTCCAGCTGGCTGTAGCCGGCGTAGAGCCAGGGGAAACCGGTGAGGAACCAGCCACGGAAGGCCTCCTGGGCCAGCCACAGCGCGGCGAAGGCCAGGGCGTCGGCCAGCGGGGCCTCGTTGCGGCGGAACCAGCGTGCCCAGAGCGCGGCGGGAATGGCGAAGAATAGGGCCACGCCGGCGCTGAAGCCGCCGGTGAGCAGTGCCGCCAGCGGCGCCGAGGCGCCGCCGTAGTCATGGATGCTGACGTAGATCCAGCTGGTGCCGGCGATGAACAGGCCGAAGCCGTAGCACCAGCCCCGGCCGAAGGCGGCCTTGGGGCCGAGCCCGCGCAGGCCGAGGTAGAACAGGGCGAGTGACAGCAGCGACAGCGGCCAGTAGTCGAAGGGCGCCATGGCCAGTGGGGTGAGGGCGCCGGCAGCCAGGGCCAGCAGGTTGCCCGGCCAGCCGGGGCGGGTGATCCAGTTCATGCGCAATCCTTGGGCGGGGCAGTGGAGGGCCCGGAACGCCGCGCAGTCTAGCCGGGCCACGCCCGCGCCGGGAAGCGACGGGCGTGGTGGCGGTCAGCGGTTGATCGGGCTGAGGCGCAGCAGGTGCAGGCGGCGGCTGTCGGCGTTGAGCACGCGGAAGCGGAAGCCGCCGATCTCGGTGGTCTCGTTGCGCTTGGGCAGGTGCCCGAAGGCGCCCATGACCAGACCGCCGATGGTGTCGAACTCGTCTTCGGAGAAGTCGGTTTCGAAGAAGCTGTTGAAGGCATCCACCGGGGTCAGCGCCTTGACGATGAAGTCGCCGCTGGGCAGCGGCTTGATGTAGCTGTCTTCCTCGACGTCGTGCTCGTCCTCGATGTCGCCAACGATCTGCTCCAGCACGTCCTCGATGGTCACCAGGCCCGCCACGCCGCCGTATTCGTCGATGACCACGGCCATGTGGTTGTGGTTGGCGCGGAATTCGCGAAGCAGCACGTTGAGGCGCTTGGACTCGGGCACGAAGGTGGCCGGGCGCAGCAGCTCCTTGATGTTGAAGGGGCGCTCGGGGTCCTGGAGGATCAGCGGCAGCAGGTCCTTGGCCAGGAGGATGCCCATGACGTCGTCCAGGCCTTCGCCGATCACCGGGTAGCGCGAGTGCGCGGCGTCGATGATGGCGGGGAGGAACTCGCGGGGTGTCTGGGTGGCCTTGATGCTGATCATCTGCGAGCGCGGCACCATGATGTCGCGCACCTGCAGGTCAGCCACCTGGATGGCGCCCTCGACGATGGACAGCGCCTCGCTGTCCAGCAGTTTGTTCTGGTGGGCTTCGCGCAGCAGCTCCAGCAGCTCCTGGCGGCTTTTCGGCTCATGGGCAAAGGCCTGGGTCAGCTTTTCCAGCCAGGACCTGTGCCCGTTGCTCGATCGATCTTCGCTCATATGTCCTTGCTCGGGGTTCTCACTCGTCGTCGCGGTACGGGTCGGGGTGGCCGAGTTCGGCCAGCAGTTCCCGTTCCAGCGCTTCCATTTCTTCGGCTTCCTCGTCCTCGATGTGGTCGTAACCCAGGAGGTGCAGGCAGCCGTGAATCACCAGGTGCGCCCAGTGGGCGTCGAGGGCCTTGCCCTGCTCGGCGGCCTCGCGGGCCACCACCGGGGCGCAGATCACCAGGTCGCCCAGCAGCGGGATGTCGAGGAACTCCTCGGGCACGTCGGCGGGGAAGGACAGCACGTTGGTGGCGTAGTCCTTGTGCCGCCAGGTGCGGTTCAGTTCGCGGCCCTCAGGCTCGTCCACTAGGCGGATGGTCAGCTCCGAGTCGCCCTGGCGCTGGCGCAGGGCCAGGGTGCACCAGCGGCGGAAGTCGGCTTCGCCGGGCAGGTCACTGGCCTCGCTGGCCAGTTGCAGGTCGAGTTCAAGCATCGGGATTGACCGCACCCGGATCGTTGTCGGCAGGACGCGGCTTGGCCTGGGCGCGGTTGTCGTAGCGGTCGTAGGCTTCGACGATGCGCTGCACCAGTGGGTGGCGGACCACGTCGTGGGACTTGAAGTGGGTGAAGGCGATGCCGGGCACGTCACGCAGCACGTCGATCACGTGGGCCAGGCCGGAGCGGGTGCCCCGGGGCAGGTCGACCTGGGTGATGTCGCCGGTGATGACGGCCGTGGAGCCGAAGCCGATACGGGTCAGGAACATCTTCATCTGCTCGACGGTGGTGTTCTGACTCTCGTCGAGAATGATGAAGCTGTTGTTAAGGGTGCGCCCACGCATGTAGGCCAGCGGGGCGACCTCGATCACCTGCTTTTCGATCAGCTTGGCCACCTGCTCGAAGCCGAGCATCTCGTAGAGGGCGTCGTAGAGCGGGCGCAGGTAGGGGTCGATCTTCTGGGTCAGGTCGCCGGGGAGGAAGCCCAGCTTCTCGCCGGCTTCCACCGCCGGGCGTACCAGCAGGATGCGGCGCACCTGCTCGCGCTCCAGGGCGTCCACGGCGCAGGCGACGGCCAGGTAGGTCTTGCCGGTGCCGGCCGGGCCGATGCCGAAGTTGATGTCGTGGTCGAGGATGGACTTCACATAGCGCTGCTGGTTGATGCCGCGCGGACGGATCATGCCCTTGCGGGTGCGCAGGGCGACACTGGCTTCCATCTTGGGGTTGGCCAGCTCGTCCATGCCGGTTTCCCGGAGGAACAGGTGGACCATGTCCGGGGACAGCTCGGTGGCTTCGGTCTCACGGTAGAGGCGGCGCAGCAGGTGCTCGGTGGCCTGGGTGCGCTGGGGGTCGCCCACCAGCTCGAACTGGTTGCCGCGGTTGCGGATCTCGATGGCCATGCGCTGTTCGATCAGCCGCAGGTGTTCGTCGAACTGGCCACAGAGGTTGGCGAATCGACGTGCTTCGAAGGGCTCCAGGGTGAAACGGTGCAAATCCAGGGGTGCGTTCAATGTCGTGGGTTCTTGGTCGCCGTTGGCAGGTCAGGAGATGGAGCATAAACCCAGGTGCCCGGCTGCGGAAGCACGGGCACCGGGATTTCAGTGCAGGGTGTCCTCGATCAGCGTGCCGCGCAGGGAGTGGGGCAGGGCGTCGTCGATGTGCACGTCGACGAACTGGCCGATCAGGCGCGGGTTGGCGCTGCGGAAGTTGACGATGCGGTTGTTCTCGGTGCGGCCCTGGAGCATGCCCGGGTCCTTCTTGGAGAAGTCGCTCACCAGGATGCGCTGGACGGTGCCGACCATGCGGCGGCTGTTCTCGAAACCCTGCTGGTGGATGCGGGCCTGGAGGATCTGCAGGCGCTGCTTCTTCACTTCTTCCGGGGTGTCGTCGGGCAGGTCGGCGGCCGGGGTGCCGGGGCGCGAGCTGTAGACGAAGGAGAAGGAGAAGTCGAAGCCGACGTCTTCCACCAGCTTCATGGTGGCCTCGAAGTCCTTGTCGGTCTCGCCGGGGAAACCGACGATGAAGTCGGAGCTGATGCAGATGTCCGGTACCGCTGCCTTGAGCTTGCGGATGCGCGACTTGTATTCCAGCGCGGTGTGGTTGCGCTTCATCGCCGCGAGGATGCGGTCCGAACCGGCCTGCACCGGCAGGTGGACGAACTTCACCAGCTCCGGCACTTCGGCGTGGGCCTGGATCAGCGCGTCGGAGAACTCCAGGGGGTGGGAGGTGGTGTAGCGGATGCGGTCGATGCCGTCGACGGCGGCCACCACGCGGATCAGCTCGGCGAAGTCGGCGATGCGCCCGTCGTGGGTCTGGCCGCGGTAGCCGTTGACGTTCTGGCCCAGCAGGGTGGCCTCGCGCACGCCGTTCTCGGCCAGGTGGATCACCTCGGCCAGCACGTCGTCGAAGGGCCGGCTGACTTCCTCGCCACGGGTGTAGGGCACCACGCAGAAGGTGCAGTACTTGCTGCAGCCTTCCATCACCGAGACGAAGGCGCTGGGGCCGTCGACGCGGGGCTCGGGCAGGCGGTCGAACTTCTCGATCTCGGGGAAGCTGATGTCCACCTGGGGCGCGCGGGTGGTGCGCGCGGCGTCGATCATCTCCGGCAGGCGGTGCAGGGTCTGCGGGCCGAAGACCACGTCGACGTAGGGCGCGCGCTCACGGATGGCGGCGCCTTCCTGGCTGGCCACGCAGCCACCGACGCCGATCACCAGCTCGGGGTTCTGGCGTTTCAGCTCCCGCCAGCGACCGAGTTGCGAGAACACCTTCTCCTGCGCCTTCTCGCGGATAGAGCAGGTGTTGAGCAGGATGACGTCGGCCTCCTCGGCACGTTCGGTCATTTCCAGCGCCTGGTGTTCGCCCAGCAGGTCGGCCATGCGCGAGGAGTCGTACTCGTTCATCTGGCAGCCGTGGGTTTCGATATAGAGCTTCTTGGCCATGCAGGTCAGGGTCGGGTGGTTCGAAGAACCGCGCATTATAGTCGCGGCCTGCCCGCGTTCCTAGGGTGGTGCGACCGGTCGCCGTGCTATGCTTCGCGCCCCCATTTTCCTGCCGTACCGACCTTTACATGAGCAAGCACGAACCGATCTTCAAGGTGATCTTCCTCAACCAGGGCCAGGTCTACGAGATCTACGCCCGGCAGATCTTCCAGAGCGAGCTGTGGGGATTCCTGGAGATCGAGGAGCTGGTCTTCGGCGAGCGCAACCAACTGGTGGTGGACCCCAGCGAGGAGAAGCTCAAGGCGCAGTTCGAGGGCGTGGTGCGCAGCTTCGTGCCGATGCACGCGATCATCCGCATCGACGAGGTGGAGCGCCTGGGCACGGCGAAGATCAGCGAGGCCAAGGGCACGGGCAACGTCATGCCGTTCCCCATGCCGCCCATGCCGGACAAACGCAGCTAGGCGGCGAGGTATTCAGGGCAGGGGGGCGAAGGGCGATCCGCCGTCGGCGGTCTGCAGTTCGATGAGGTAGTTGCGGAAGATCTGCCCCAGCACCTGGGTGGCGATCTCCAGCTCGTCGGCGCGCATCTGCCCGGCCACCACGTCCGCCGAGTCCATCGCCTCGTCCGAGCCGTTCACCGCCGCCATCTTCAGCACGATGTAGGCCTGTACGTTGCTGGCCGGCACGCCTTCACCCCGGAAGAACATGTTGCCCAGGCGGAATTGCGCCTGGGCGTTGCCTTTCAGCGAGGCCTGCTCGAACCAGTTGAGGGCTTGCTGCAGGTCGCGCGGGGCGCGCTTGCCGTCGTAGTAGAACTCGCCCAGCTCGTATTGCGCACCGGTGTCGCCGGCCTTGGCAGCCTGCTGGCAGTTGGAGAGGGCTTCCTGGAGGTCTTCGGGGCGTGTGTTGAGGTTGCAGCGGCCGGACGCCGGGATCAGCAGCGAGTTGCCGCCGGCTTCGGCCAGCAGGGGAGAAAGGAGCAACAGGCTGCCCAATGTCAGGATGCGGCCGGTGCGGTTCATCAGATCACAGCGCCTCGGAAAGCAGAGCGGGCTCCCGCCCGGTCGGCGAAACGCGCCGACCGTCACATTATGAAATAAGCAGGGCGCTACTTACAAAGTCTTTGCACGCTTTTCCCGCACCCGGGCGGCAAGGCCGGTGGCCTGCACGCCCGGGTGTAGGGATGGCGTAACGGATCAGCCCTTTTTCAGCTCGGCGAAGGCGCGTTCGGCGGCGTCCAGGGTGATGGCCAGTTCCTTGTCGCCGTGGGCGATGGAGGTGAAGCCGGCCTCGAAGGCGCTGGGGGCGAGGTAGACGCCGCCGTCCAGCATCAGGTGGAAGAAGCGCTTGAAGCGCTCGACGTCGCTGGCCATCACATCGTCGAAGGTGACGATGTCGTCGGCGCCGCTGAAGTACAGGCCGAACATGCCGCCCGCCTGGGTGGTCACGAAGGGAATGCCGGCGGCGTCGGCGCGCTGCTGCAGGCCATCGAGCATGCGGGTGGTGTAGTCGGTCAGCTCGGCGTGGAAGCCCGGGCGGCTGATCAGCTTCAGGGTGGTCAGGCCGGCGGCCATGGCCAGCGGGTTACCGGACAGGGTGCCGGCCTGGTAGACCGGGCCCAGCGGGGCGATGCAGGACATGATCTCGCGCTTGCCGCCGAAGCAGCCCACCGGCATGCCGCCGCCGACGATCTTGCCGAAGGTGGAGAGGTCCGGGGTCACGCCGTAGTGGGCCTGTGCGCCACCCAGGGCGACGCGGAAGCCGGTCATCACTTCGTCGAAGATCAGCACCACGCCGTGCTGGTCGCACAGGCGGCGCAGGCCTTCGAGGAAGCCGGGCGCCGGCGGTACGCAGTTCATGTTGCCGGCGACCGGCTCGACGATGATGCAGGCCACGCTCTGGCCGACTTCACCGAGGGTCTTCTCCACCGCGCCGATGTCGTTGAAGGGCAGGGTCAGGGTGTGCTTGGCGAAGTCCGCCGGCACGCCGGCCGAGCTGGGCACGCCCTGGGTCAGCAGGCCTGAGCCGGCCTTGACCAACAGGCTGTCGGAGTGACCGTGGTAGCAGCCTTCGAACTTGATGATCGCGTCGCGACCGGTGAAGCCGCGGGCCAGGCGGATGGCGCTCATGGTCGCCTCGGTGCCGGAACTGACCATGCGCACCATCTCCATGGACGGCACCAGGGAGCAGACCAGGTCGGCCATCTCGGTTTCCATGGCGGTGGGTGCGCCGTAGGAGAGGCCGTGCTGCAGCTGGTTGCGCACCGCGTCGAGCACGTCCGGGTGGCCGTGGCCGAGGATCATAGGGCCCCAGGAGCCGACGTAGTCCACGTAGCGCTTGTCGTCCTCGTCCGTCACGTAGGCGCCTTCCGCGTGCTTGAAGAACAGCGGCGTGCCGCCGACGCTCCGGAAGGCGCGGACCGGCGAGTTGACGCCGCCGGGGATGTGTTTCTGGGCGTTGGCGAACAGGGTTTCGGAACGGGACATGTCGAACTCTCTATGCAAGCGGTTGAAAGGGCTCAGGCCGGCGCGAACAGCGCACTGAAGGCGCGGGCGCGGCGTTCCACCTCGGCGGGGCCGTCGGCGGCGAACAGGGCGTGGATCACCGCCACCATGCTCGCGCCACGGGCGATCAGCGCCGGGGCGGTGTCCAGGGTGACGCCGCCGATGGCGACGATGGGCTGCTGGAAGCGCTGACGCGCCTCGTCCAGCAGCTCCACCGTGGCGGCCGGCGCACCGGGTTTGGTCTGGGAGTTGAAGAAGCGACCGAAGGCCACGTAGCTGGCGCCTTCTGCCAGGGCCGACTCGGCCAGGTCCAGGCGCGCATGGCAGGTGGCACCGATGACCGCGTGACGGCCCAGCAGGGCGCGCGCTGCCGCGATTGAGCCATCGGTCTGGCCCAGGTGCACGCCCACGCCCAGGCGGGCGGCCAGCTCGGCGTCGTCGTTGATCAGCAACTGCGCGCCGTAGCGGGTGCACAGCTCGCGCAACGCCTCGGCCTCACGCAGGCGGCGGGCCTCGTCGGAGGACTTGTCGCGGTACTGCAGCAAACGGGCGCCGCCCTTCAGGGCCGCCTCCACGTAGGGCAGCAGCCGGCCATCGGCGAGCAACTGGCTGTCGGTGATGGCGTAGAGGCCGCGCAGCTTCATGAGCAGAAGTCCAGCGGCAGGCGGCGGGGCACGAACTGGCCGTGGCCCGGTTGCTCGGCGTCACGCAGGGTGCGCCAGGTGTAGTCCAGTGCCGAGCGCACCGCGCTGGGCAGGGCCTCGCCCAGGGCCAGGCGACCGGCCAGGGTGCTGGCCAGGGTGCAGCCGGAGCCGTGGTAGCTGCCGGGCAGGCGCTGGCAGGTGAAGGTGTGGCGTTCGCCATCCTCGGTGTAGAGGCGGTTGTGGACCTCGGCCTCGTCGCCGTGGCCACCGGTGATCAGCAGGTTGCGGCAGAAGGGCAGCAGCTTCTCGGCGCATTCGTCGGCCGTGCCTTCGGGGAGTTCGGCGAGGATGCGCGCTTCCGGCAGGTTCGGCGTGGCGATGAGCGCCACCGGCAGCAGGCGCTCGCGCATCGCGTAGCCCACTTCGTCCTTGCCCAGTGCACCGCCGCCGCCGGCACGCAGCACCGGGTCGCAGACCAGCGGCACCCCCGGCAGGCCCTGCATGATCTCCAGCACGGTCTCCACCATCTCCACCGAGCCGAGCATGCCCAGCTTGACGGCGGAGACCGGCAGGTCGGCGATCACCGCACGGGCCTGGGCCAGCACCCATTCGCGGTCGAGCACGCGGAAGTCGGAAACGTTGACGGTGTCCTGGACGGTCAGGGCGGTCACGGCGGGAGCCGCGTGGCAGCCTTGGGCGATCAGGGCTTCGATGTCCGCCTGCAGACCGGCGCCGCCGCTGGGGTCGTGGCCGGAAAGACAGAGGACGATAGGGCGAGAGGGGGTCGTTTTCATGGTGCGCGAGCTTACCACCTTTCCGCCGTCGGGTCGGCCCGCCGGGCAGGGTGCCCGCCATCCGTCGAAAAGCGCCGAACAGCCTGGCGGGACAGGCCTGTAACGCCCATTCCAGAGCGGTTTTCGCGAGATGGCAGAGTGCCTCCTATGGCGCCCCGATGCTGTGCTAGAGTGTGCGCATTCGAACAACCAGGCCCTGCGTGACGCTTCGGCTCCGGGAAGGAAAGGGACTTCCCGAGGCGTGCGACGGCCTTTGCGGGGCTTCATGCGTCACGTTCTCCTTTTCCTGTCCCTTTTTCTCTCCACCGCCGTGTTCGGCGTGGAGTTCGACGAGCACACCCGCCAGCTGCCCCTCGGGCTGCACATGGACGTCTTCGAAGACGTCCGTGGCGATGCCACCCTCGCCGACATCACCTCCCCCGCGCTGGATCGCAGCTTCCGCCGCAGCGACAAGCCCGTGCTCAACGCCGGCTATTCGCGCTCGGTGTTCTGGATCCGGCTCGACCTCAGCTACCGCCCCCGCGACCTCGGCGGCCAGCAGCCCTGGCTGCTGGAGCTGGCCTACCCGCCGCTGGACCACATCGAGCTCTACCTGCCCGACAGCGAGGGCGGCTACCGGCTCGCCCAGCGCACCGGCGATGCCTTGCCCTTCGCCAGCCGCGAGATCAGGCAGAACAACTACCTGTTCAACCTCAACCTGCAGCCCAACCAGCCCCAGCGGCTGTACCTGCGGGTCAACAGCCAGGGCTCGATCCAGGTGCCGCTCACCCTCTGGTCGCCCCAGGCCTACATGGAGGAGCAGCCCGGGCGCGTGTACGTGCTCGGCATCATCTACGGCGTGCTGCTGGTGATGCTCATCTACAACCTCTTCATCTACCTCAGCGTCCGCGACACCAGCTACCTCTATTACATCCTCTATATCGCCTCGTTCGGCCTGTACCAGATCTCCGTCAACGGCGCCGGCATCCAGTACTTCTGGCCCGACAACCCCTGGTGGGCCAACGCCTCCACCCCGTTCCTGATCGGCTCGGCCGGGTTGTTCGGCTGCCAGTTCGCCCGCAGCTTCCTGCACACCGCCGACCACAGCCCCTGGATCGACCGCAGCCTGCTGGTGCTGATGGCCGTCGGCGTGCTGGTCATGGTCCTGTCCCTGGTCGCCAGCTACGCCGTCGCCCTGCGCCTGGCCACCATCCTGGCCCTGGTCTTCACCGTGGTCATCTTCGCCGCCGGCATCCTCGCCTGGCTGCGCGGCATGCGCGTGGCCCGCTACTTCATCTTCGCCTGGAGCGCCTTCCTCGCCGGCGGGGTGATCAACACCCTCATGGTGCTCGGCTACCTGCCCAACCTCTTCATCACCATGTACGCCAGCCAGATCGGCTCCGCGCTGGAAGTGGGCCTGCTGTCCCTCGCCCTGGCCGACCGCATCAACGCCATGAAGGAGGAGCGCACCCGCATCCTCCAGGAGTCCGGGCGCAAGCTGGAGGCCCTGAACCGCGAGCTGGCCGACAGCAACCGCCTCAAGGACGAATTCCTCGCCACCGTCACCCACGAGCTGCGCACCCCCATGAACGGCGTGATCGGCTCCCTCGAACTGATGCAGACCCTCCCGCTCGACGTCGAGCTGGAGCAGTACCAGAAGACCGCCGCCAGCTCCGCCAGGGACATGATGCGGCTGGTCAACGACATCCTCGCCATGACCGAACTGCAGGCCGGCAAGCTCTACCCGCGCCGCGAGACCTTCAGCCTGCGCGGCCTGTTCGACAGCCTGCGCGCCCAGTACGCCCCGCGCGCCGAGGAAAAGGGCCTGGCCTTCGCCCTGGAACTGGACGAAAGCCTGCCTGACACCCTCGAAGGCGACGCCGGCAAGCTCGGGCAGATCCTCGGCCACCTGCTGGACAACGCCGTCAAGTTCACCGCCCGGGGCGGCGTCGTGCTGCGGGTCGCCGGCCACGGCCAGGAGCCCGGCGGCCCTCTGCGCCTGCTGGTGGCCGTGGAAGACACCGGCATCGGCTTCTCCACCCCGCCCGATGGCAGCCTCTACAGCGGTTTCCGCCAGCTCGACGGCTCCATGACCCGCGCCTACGGCGGCCTCGGTATCGGCCTGGCCCTGGCGCGGCAACTGGTCGAGCTGCTCGGCGGTCAGCTCACCCACAGCTCCGAGCCCGGTCAGGGCAGTCGCTTCCAGCTGGCCCTCACCCTGACCCGCCCCGCCCAGCGCGAGGCCGCCCCGGTGCGTCGCGCCGTCGCCCAGGCCCAGCGCCGTCCCGAGCAATGCACCGTGCTGGTGGTGGAGGACAACACCATCAACCAGCTGGTGACCCGCGGCATGCTGCTCAAGCTGGGCTACCGCGTACGCACCGCCGACAACGGCGCCGAAGCCCTCGAGCTGCTGCGCCGCGAGCACATCGACGGCGTCCTGCTCGACTGCCAGATGCCGGTCATGGACGGCTTCGCCACCTGCCGCGCCCTGCGCAGCCTGCCCGAATGCGCCGAACTGCCGGTGCTCGCCGTCACCGCCCACAGCCACAGCGGCGACCGCGAACGCTGCCTGGCAGCGGGCATGAGCGACTACCTCTCCAAACCGGTGAAATTCGAAGAGCTGCGCACCCTGCTGCACGACTGGGTGCTCTGCCGCGCCGGCGAACACCCAGTCTGATCGGTCACCCACCGGCCGGAATGCCGCCTTCATCGTCGGGTTCCCCGCTTTCATCCAAAGTCTGAATCCTGATTCACTCGCTGCCAGTGAATCAGGATTCAGACCATGTCCTACCGCGTCACCGCCCAACGAATCGACCGCGACCAGGCCCTGCGCCAGCGCATCCTCGACTGCGCCCTGGCGCGGGTCGCCGAAGGCGGCTTCGCCGTTCTCACCATGCAGGCCCTGGCCGACGACGTCGGCATCGCCACCGGCAGCCTCTACCGCCACTTCCGCAACAAGGGCGAGCTGGCCGCCGAAGTCTTCGCCCGCGCCAGCCAGGTCGAAGTGGACGTGCTCAGCGAGCACCTGCGCGGCCCCGGCAGTGCTACCGAGCGCCTTGCCAGCGGCCTGCAACGCTTCGCCGAACGCGCCTGGCACAGCCGCCAGCTGGCCTTCGCCCTGATCGCCGAGCCGGTGGAGCCGGAAGTGGACGAGCAACGCCTGCGCTTTCGCGAGGCCTACGCCGAGCGCTTCATCGAACTGCTCGAAGCCGGCATCGCCAGCGGCGAATTCCAGGTCGAAGCCCCCGCCCTGGTCGCCGCCTGCCTGGTGGGCGCCATCTCCGAATCCCTGGTCGGGCCGCTCTCGCCGGCCGCCCGTGCCGCCCGCGATGCCGACCAGTCGCGCAGCGAACTCGAAGCGGTCTGCCGGCACCTCGTCATCTTCTGCCTGCGTGCCGTTGGTGCGCACCCGCCTGCTAGGAGGATTTCATGAGCCAGTCCCATTACGCCGAAACCCACGACGTGTTCAACCAGGTGCCCACCCTCGACGGCGCCAACCTCTACCGCCTCGACCTGCCCCTGCAGGAATGGACCCGCCGCTACGGCGCCGGCTGGGCCGAATCACGCTTCGACGTCTACGGTGCCCTGGCCGGTGGCCCGCTGATGCAGGCGGGCTTCCTCGCCAACGAACACAAGCCGGTGTTCAAGAGCCATGACCGCTACGGCCATCGCGTCGACCTGGTGGAATTCCACCCGGCCTACCACGAACTGATGCGCACCGCCGTCGAACACGGCCTCACCTCGCTGCCCTGGCAGGACCCGCGCGCCGGCGCCCATGTCGCCCGCGCCGGCCTCACCTACCTGCACAGCCAGGCCGAAGCCGCCAGCGGCTGCCCGCTGACCATGACCTTCGCCGCCGTGCCCGCCATCCGTCTGCAGCCCAACCTCGCCGAGCGCTGGCTGCCGAAGATCCTCGCCACCGAATACGACCCGCGCAACGTGCCCATGGAGCAGAAGCCCGGCGTCACCATCGGCATGGCCATGACCGAGAAGCAGGGCGGCACCGACGTCCGCGCCAACACCACCCGCGCCCACCCCATCGGCCTCGGCGGCCCGGGGGAGGCCTACGAACTGGTGGGTCACAAGTGGTTCTGCTCCGCGCCCATGTGCGACGCCTTCCTCACCCTCGCCTACACCGACAAGGGCCTCTCCTGCTTCCTCCTGCCGCGCCACCGCCCGGACGGCAGCCGCAACGCCTTCTACGTCCAGCGTCTGAAGAACAAGCTGGGCAACTGGGCCAACGCCTCCAGCGAAGTGGAATACCGCGGCGCCCTGGCCTGGATGGTCGGCGAGGAAGGGCGCGGCGTGCCCACCATCATCGAAATGGTCGCCATGACCCGCTTCGACTGCATGGTCGGTTCCAGTTCCCTCATGCGCCAGGCGCTCACCCAGGCCGCCCACCACTGCGCCCACCGCAAGGTCGGCGGCAAGGTCCTGGCCGACCAGCCGCTGATGCAGAACGTCCTCGCCGACCTCGCCCTGGAGAGCGAAGCCGCCCTGGCCCTCAGCCTGCGCATGGGCCGCGCCCTCGACAACCTGCACGACGAGCAGGAAGACCGCTTCGCCCGCCTGGTCACCGCTGTCGGCAAGTACTGGATCTGCAAGCGCGCCCCCGAAATGGTCTACGAGGCCAGCGAATGCATGGGCGGCGCCGGCTACGTCGAAGAGACCATCCTCCCGCGCCTGTACCGCGAAGCCCCGGTCAACTCCATCTGGGAAGGCTCCGGCAACGTCCAGTGCCTGGACGTCCTCCGCGCTCTGTCCAAGGAGCCCGGCGTGCTCGACGCCCTGTTCAGCGAACTGGGCGACGGCCACGGCGACGCCCGCCTCGCCGCGCAGATCAACAACCTCAAGGCCGCCTTCCACGACACCGCCGACATCCAGTACCGCGCCCGCCAGCTCACCGAAGACGTCGCCGTCGCCCTCCAGGCCAAGCTCCTGCTGGAGGCCGGCAACGCCACCGTCTCCGACGCCTTCATCGCCAGCCGCCTGGGCGGCAGCGGCCGGGTCTACGGCACCCTCCCGCGCGGCATCGACGTCGAAGCCCTGGTCGCCCGCAGCACCCCGCACCTGGCCTGACGCCACCCTGGCAACAAGGGAAAACAGCCGGTAGATTTTCCGCTGCCGGCTTTTCCCTCTGGGATCAGCGGGTTACGGGAAGAGTGTTCCCCACGGGTGTGGGGATGAACCGATGCTCTGCAGCACGGCTTTCAGCAGGGTCTCGTGTTCCCCACGGGTGTGGGGATGAACCGCCGTGGATACCGGACGCGAGTTTGAAGAAGCTGTGTTCCCCACGGGTGTGGGGATGAACCGGCGGCTATCGCCCGCCGTGGCATCGAGCTCCAGTGTTCCCCACGGGTGTGGGGATGAACCGTTCCCGGCCAAGCTGGAGCGTGACAGGCAGCGGTGTTCCCCACGGGTGAGGGGATGAACCGCGCCAGGGCCTCGATTGCGGCGCGCAGGGTGAGTGTTCCCCACGTGCGTGGGGACGAACCCACCCCAAACCGGAATGGCCAGCCCCCACTGCGGGGCCTGCGTAGGATGGGGTGAGCTTGGCGAACCCCATCACCCGGCCGCGCCCCGGCCCTAGGCCGCCCGCTCCGCCAGCCGGCGCTGGCCGGTCAGCGCCGTGGCCACGAACAGCGCCGCCGCCAGGCTCAGCGCCAGGGGCAGGCCGTGGGGGCCGGTGCCCATCAGCGCACCGCTCAGCAGCGGCCCCACCAGGCTGCCGATGCCCCACAACATGCCCACGCAAGCGTTGGCGGTGACCAGATCCTGCCCGCTGAAGCGCTCGCCGATGCGCACCAGCGCCAGGGTGTAGACGCCCCCCGCCACCGCCCCCAGCAACACCAGCGCCGGCCACAGCAGCGTGGGCCGGGTGATCAGCCAGGGCAGCGCCATGCCGATGCCCAGCGCCGCCACCCCGCAGACCAGGTGCAGGCGGCCGCGCTCGGTGCGGTCCGACAGCCAGCCCAGCGGCACCTGGCAGACCATGTCGCCGGCCAGGATCACCGTCACCATCAGCGCCGCGATGCCCACCGCATAGCCATGGGCACTGGCGTAGACCGGGAACAGCGACAGCACCACCGCATCGAAGAAGGCGAAGAACAGCACCCCCGTGCACAGCGCCGGCGCCACCCGCAGGAAGCCTGCCAGCGAGAAGGTGCGCACCTCATCCTCGGCGGCCTGGCCCCAGCCGCCCGGCAGCCCCCGGGCCACCGCCGCCAGGGCCAGCAGGTTGGCCAGCACCACCAGCGCCACCAGCCAGGGGCTCTGTGCCCCGAGCAGACCGATCAGCGCCGGTCCGCCCAACTGGCAGCCGGTGAAGCAGGCGGCGTAGAAGGCCACCACCTGGCCCCGCCTGGCCTCGTCGCACAGCACGTTGACCCAGGATTCCCCGAGGATCACCACCACCCCCATCGCCACCCCCAGCAGCAGCCGCGCCGCCACCAGCAGGGGCGTGGAGGCCGGCAGCTCCAGCGCCGCCACCGCCAGGGCGCAGAGCACGAAGCAACCGAGGTACAACCCACGCCCCGACAGGCGCCGGCACAGCGGTGCCACCAGAAAGGCGGCCAGGATCATCCCCGCCGCCGGCATCGCACTCAGCACCCCGATCTCCAGGCTCGACGCACCGGCCTCCATCAGCCGCAGCGACACCAGGGGCAGCGTCGCCCCCATGCTCAGCCCGACCACCGACACGGCGAAGATCAGCACCAGCAGCAACACACGATGGTTCATTTCGACTCCCGCCCGCAGGTAACCGGCCCGGGCCTGGCCATGGATCAATGGCAGAACGACACGCGCACGGACGCATGCCAGGAATGAACGAAGGGAACGCCGCGCGACAGCGCAGGGCTCAGGCGGGAAGGGTGGGAGGCGAGAAGGTGAAGGCGAACAGCACGCTGCGGCGACGCTTCAGCAGGGCATCACGCGGCCAGGCATTGGCCGCCAGCGCCGGGTCGGGCTGGGCAACAAGGGCCGGGTGCAGGGGCGTGAACATCGCAGCGGTCTTCGGTGGATAACGCGGGGCGCGCAGTCTATGCGGGGGCGGGGAGGGGGTCAATGCGTCGCAGCCGGGTGGAAACTCCTTGGAAGCGGCGGCGGTGCTGCAGTAACGTCGCCGGGTCGCCAAGCAAGGAGGCTGGATGGACACCGAACACCCCGTCGCATTTTCCGCCCTGTCGGCAGCGGCCCGTGGCCTCTGGGCCAAGAGTGGCGAGTCGACCGGCCATGGCCTGCTGGCGCACCTGCTGGATGTGGCCGCCGTGGTCGAGCGCCTGCTGGCCATCGAGCCCCCGTCCACCCGCCAATGGGCCGCCACGGCCTTCGGTCTCGACCCCGCCGCCTGCCCCCGCTGGATCGCCGCCCTGGCCGGGTTGCACGACTTCGGCAAGGGCATTCCCGGCTTCCAGGCCAAGTGGGCGGAAGGCATGCAGGCTGACCAGGCCCACGGCCTCGCCTTCACCACCCTGGCCCAGCGGGTGGATCGCCACGATCTCGCCACCGCCGCCCTGCTGGGCCCCGTCCTGCATCGCCTCGCCGTGGCCTCGCCCGGCTGGTTGAGGCAGGTTGTGCGGGCCGTCAGCGCCCACCATGGCTACCACTTCCAGCCCACCGAGGTGCAGAACGGCACCCCGCCGGCCGAAGCGCCCGCCTGGGCCGCCGCTCGGGGTGAAGTGTTCGGCGCCTTCTGGCACCTGCTCGCCCCCCAGGGGCAGCCCAGCGCCGAGCGCCTGCCCCTGGCTGCCATCAACTGGCTGGCCGGGCTCACCAGCGCCGCCGACTGGATTGCCTCCAACCCCGAGTGGTTCAGCCTGGGCCAGCGCGGCTTCGATGACCTCGACGCCTACTACGCCGATGCCGGTGAGCGCGCCCGTACCGCCCTTGCACGGATCGGCTGGCAGCCGTACCGCTGCCTTGTCTCCGAAGAGCTGGATACCGATGCCGCCCTGCGCCGCATCGTCGGCCGCGATGATCTCGACGCGCGCCCCCTGCAGCGGGCCGGTGACCGCTTGCTGCACGGGGTGAACGAGCCCGCCCTGCTGCTGGTGGAGGCGCCCATGGGCGAGGGCAAGACCGAGCTCGCCTTCCTTGCCCACCTGCGCCTGCAGACCGCCAACCAGCACCGTGGGCTCTACGTCGCCCTGCCCACCCAGGCCACCGGCAATGCCCTGTTCCAGCGCGCCGAGACCTTTCTCGAGGCCTTCCGCCAGGGCCCGCTGGACCTGCAACTGGTGCATGGCGGCGCCGCCCTGAACGACGACATCCAGCGCCTGCGCGGCATCGCCGAAGACCCGCAGGAAAGCCTCGCCGCCTCCGCCTGGTTCGCCCAGCGCCGACGCCCGCTGCTCTCGCCCTACGGCGTCGGCACCGTCGACCAGGCGCTGTTCGGCGTGCTCAACGTCAAGCACCACTTCGTCCGTCTCTGGGGCCTGGCCAACCGGGTGGTGGTGCTGGACGAGGTGCACGCCTACGACGCCTACACCAACGGTCTGATCGTCGTCCTGCTGCGCTGGCTCAAGGCCATGGGCTGCTCGGTGGTGCTGATGAGTGCCACCCTGCCCGCCGCCCGGCGCAGAGAGCTGTTGCGGGCCTGGGCGGTGGACGCCGCGAGCATTCCCGAGCAGGCCTACCCGCGCCTGCTGCTGGCGACAGGCGGCCAGGTGCAGGGCGCATCCTTCGAGGCCCGCGACCAGGCCCCCATCCAGCTCGCCGCTCTGGGGGAAAGCCTGGAGGCCCTGGCCGAAGCCACTCTCGACCTGCTGGCGGGCGGCGGCTGTGGCGCGCTGATCGTCAACACCGTGGAGCGGGCGCAGCAGCTCTACCGCCACCTGCGCGAGCAACTGGGGGAATCGGCCACCCTGCTGCTGTTCCACGCGCGCTTCCCTGCCGACCAGCGCACCCAGCGCGAGCGCGAGGTGCTGGCGGCCTTCGGCACCACGGGCGAGCGACCGGCGCGGGCGCTGCTGGTGGCCACCCAGGTGGCCGAACAATCCCTCGACATTGATTTCGACTTCATGCTCAGCGACCTGGCCCCGGTGGACCTGCTGCTGCAACGCGCCGGCCGCCTGCACCGGCACGTCCGAAGCGCTCGCCCCGAGCGCCACCAGCAGGCCCGGCTGCACGTCGCCGGGCTGGGGCGCGAGGCCCCGCCGGACCTCAAGGACACCGCCTGGGGCTACGTCTACGACCCCTACATCCTCCTGCGCACCTGGGCCTTGCTGCGGGATGAGGCGCAACTCCAGCTCCCCGGTGATATCGACCGCCTGGTGCAGGCCGTCTACGGTGACGAGCCCCTGCCCGACGATCTTGAAGAGGCGATCCAGGCGCAGATCGAGATCGAGCGCTACGGCGAATACCTGGCCCGGCTGAAGAAGGAGCGCCAGGAGGCGCAGAACATCGCCATCGACCCGCGCGACCCTTTGGATGAGGCTTACGCCAACAAGCCCAGGGGGCATGAAGAAGGCGAGGGCACCGGCTGGGAGAACAAGACCCGCCTGGGGCGCGAATCCATCACCCTGATCCCGCTGGAAGTGACCGCCGAAGGCTGGCGCCCGAGCCTGGGCGAACCCGCCTTCGACCCCGCCGGCCTGGTGCCGGATGCCTTGGCCCGACGCTTGTGCGCGCGCCAGCTCAAGGTGTCCCGTACTGCCCTGGTCAAGCGCCTCAAGGTCGAACACCCCCCCGCCTTCCAGCACCCGCTGTTGCGCAACGCCTACCCGCTGCCCCTGCAGGCCGGGCGTTATGCCGAGGCGGGGCTGCACCTGCGGCTGGATGACGAACTCGGGCTGGTCTACGAGCCCACCGAAGCCCCCAACAAGGAGCACCCATGAGCAAGGACTACTGCCTGCTGGACGAACCCTGGCTACCCGTGCGCCTGGCCGATGGCCGGGTGCTGGCGCTGGGGTTGCTGGAGGTCTTCGCCCGCAGTGGCGAGATCGTCGCCCTGGCCGACACCGCGCCGCCCAACCTGGTGGCGCAGTACCGCCTGCTGCTGGCCATCACCCACCGCGCGCTGGCGGCCCAAGGGGCCTGGAGCACCGGCGAGCGGGCCCTCTGGTACCGCGAGGGCCTGCCCCTGGAGTCGATCCGCGCCTACCTGGAGCAGTGGCGCGAGCGGTTCTGGCTGTTCCACCCGCAGTACCCCTTCATGCAGGTGGCGGCCCTGGCCCAGGCCGAGGAAACCCGTGACAAGCGCAAGCCCTGGACGCAGATCGCCCTGGCCAGCAGCAGCGGCAACACCCCGGTGGTGTTCGACCACGCCCTGGACAGCGCCCCACAGGCGATCAGCCCGGCCCAGGCCCTGTCGACCCTGCTCGGATTCCTGCAATTCACCCCGGGCGGGCTGGTGAAGTTGCTGCGCGATGCCGACAAGGCCGGCGCCCTGGTCAACACCGCTGCGCTGATTCCCGTCGGGCCGACTCTGGCCCAGAGCCTCTGCCTGGCCCTGCACCCTGCCTCCAGGGAAGGGGACGAGCCCGACCTGCCGAGCTGGGAGCGCGAACCGCCGAGCATCGCCGCATTGCGCGGCGAGCCGGTGCTGGCCAGCGGGCCCAACGACCGCTACACCCGCCTGAGCCGGGCCGTGCTGCTGTGCCGCGAGGCCGAGGGCGGCATCCGCTGGTTGCATTTCGCCGCCGGGCTGGCCCTGGGCGAAGACCCCAACGCCCCCGACCCCATGGCCAGCTTCCGCGAGGGCAGCGCGGGCCCGGTGCGCCTCACCTTCGGTGACGGGCGCGCCCTCTGGCGCGATCTGCCGGCCCTGCTGCCAGAGGCGGGGGGTACCAGCCGCGCCGCCGCCGTCATGCAGTACGCCGTCAGCCTGCACGCCGAAATGAACCCGTTCGATCCGCCCCACCAGCCCTTGCTGGTGGCCGGCCTCGCCAGTGACCAGGCCAAGCTGCTGCGTTGGCGCATGGAGCAACTGGTGCTGCCCGGTCGCCTGCTGCTGGAGCCGCAGAAGACGCAGGTGCTGCGGGACGCCGTGGCTGCTGCCGAAACCCTGTTCTTCGACCTCAAGCGCCTGGCCACCGGCCTGCTGGCCGACACCCTGCCGGACCCCGCCAGCAAGGACACCCGCGCCCGCGCCAGAAGCCTGGTGGAAAGCGGCCCGCTGGCCACCAGCTACTTCGCCACCGCCGAGCGCGGCCTGGCGCCGCTGCTGGCCGGGCTGGATGCGGGGCGCCTGGAGCAGGCCCACGCCGAATGGATGAGCACCTGCCGCCGGGCCGCCGAGTGCGCCTGGGACCACCAGTTGGCCGGCCTTGGCCGGTCCCCCCGCGCGGTGCGGGCCGATGCCCGCTACTGGCCACGCTTTCGCGCCCTGTTGAACACCCAGGCGCCCCGCCCCGAACCCGTTGCAACCGACAAGGAGGCCGTACATGAGTGATCGAGCGGACCAATACATCACGTACTTGAAAACACTTGCCGAACCTAACCGGCGTGGTGCCTTAGCCGTATTGCGTCACAGCCTGGCTTTTGCGCCGGGCTGTTACCCACGTGCTTACCCCTACGTCGAGCCTTTTGCGGGTAATACCCACGAGCGCAGTGCCTGGCGCTTGGCGCTTTATGTCGTGGCAGGGCTCTTTGCTCGCCACCCCAAACAGTCCTCAACGAGCTTTGCGAGTGCATTCGGCGAGGTGTATCGGCTCCGGAGCGTGCTGAGTGAGCCAAAAGGCATTGAAAGTCGGTTTATTGCTCTTCTGGAGGCTGATTCCGAAAACATTTCCGACTACCTAAGGCAAGCCGTCAGCTTGATCTCTACCCATGACATCGGGCTGGACTTCGGCCAACTGCTGAGAGACCTGACGACCTGGATTGGCGAGAACGTCGAGCGCCGAGAAAAGATCCGCCAGGACTGGGCCCGCGACTTCTACCGGGCTGCCCAGCCCACCCCCGACGCCCCCCTTGAAACCGCGTAAAGGATGACCCGTTCATGAGCCTGTTCCTCGAATTCCACCTGATCCAGAACTTCGCCCCCTCCAACCTCAACCGTGACGACACCGGCGCCCCCAAGGACGCGATCTTCGGCGGCCAGCGCCGCGCGCGGGTCAGCAGCCAGTGCTTCAAGCGCGCCATCCGCCTGGCCGCCAGCCAGCACGAGCTGCTGCCCGAGGCCCATCGCGGCATCCGCACCCAGAAGCTCAAGGCCCTGCTGCTGGAGCGCCTGGCCGGGCGTGACGCCGAACAGGCCGAGGGCAAGGTCGAGGCCGCCCTGGGTGCCGCCGGCCTCAAGCTCAAGGACAACGGCAAGACCGAGTACCTGCTGTTTCTCGGCGAGGGCGAAGTGGCCGCCTTCGCCCAGCTCATCGAACAGCATTGGGACGAACTGCCGGTCGGCGGCGACAAGAAGAGCAAGAAGGACGCCAAGGCCAGCCTGCCCGCCGAGCTGGTGAAGCAGGCCAAGGCCCTGCTCGACGGTGGCAAGGCCGTGGACGTGGCGCTGTTCGGGCGCATGCTCGCCGACCTGCCGGCGGCCAACCAGTACGCCGCCTGCCAGGTCGCACACGCCATCAGCACCCACCGCGTCGAGCGCGAGTTCGACTACTTCACCGCCGTGGACGACAAGGGCGACGAGGACGAGACCGGCGCTGGCATGATCGGCCAGGTGGAGTTCAACTCCGCCACCCTCTACCGCTACGCCGTGCTCGACCTGCACAAGCTGCTGGACAACCTGCAGGGCGACCGCGAGCTGACCCTGGCCGCCGTCGAAGCCTTCGTCCGCGCCCTGGCGCTGGCCATCCCCAGCGGCAAGCAGAACAGCTTCGCCGCCCACAACGCTCCGGATTTCATCGGCGTCAGCCTGCGCCACGCCACCCCGCTGAGCCTCGCCAACGCCTTCGAGAAGCCCGTGGCACCGCGCCAGGACCAGGCCCTCACCGAGCAGTCCGTCGAGCGCCTGGCCACCTACGAGGCCAAGCTCGCCGCCGTCTACGCCAGCCCCGAGGACCAGTGGCTGAGCCTCGACCTCACCGGCCGCTGGCCCGCCGACAAGGGCACCCCGGCCAGCAGCCTCGCCGGCCTGGCCCAGGCCGTGCGCGAGCGGGCCGCTGCCGCACTGGAGGGCTGACCATGGCCACGTTGCTGCTGTGCCTCAAGGGGCCGTTGCAGTCCTGGGGCACCACCAGCCGCTTCGACGAGCGTGACACCCAGCTGGAACCCTCCAAGTCCGGCGTGCTCGGGCTGGCCTGCGCCGCCCTGGGGCGTGACCGTCGCGAGCCGGTTGACGACCTTGCCGCCCTGCGCATGGGCGTGCGGGTGGAGCAGGAGGGCGTGCCGATGCGTGACTACCAGACCGCCACCGGCGTGGTCATCGCTGCCAGCGGCAAGGCGGACCTGGGGCGCACCGTGGTGAGCCCGCGCTTCTTCCTCGCCGATGCCACCTTCCTCGTCGGCCTGGAGGGCGACCGGGCGTTGCTGGCGCGCATCCACGCGGCCCTGGCCCGCCCGGTGTGGCCGCTGGCCCTGGGGCGCAAGAGCTTCGTCCCGTCGCTGCCGGTGCACCTGCCCGATGGCCTGCGGGACGAGCCCCTGGAGCAGGTGCTGGCCACCTGGCCCTGCCTGCTCACCGGCCAGGTGCCGGAGACGCCCCGGCGGGTGCTGCTGGAGCACCCCAGCGAGGGCAGCGTGCGCCTCGACCAGCCCGTGGCGCCTTTCGCCGAGCGGCGCTTCGGCCCGCGTTTCGTCAAACCCGACCTGTACTTCACCGGAGTCGCCCATGTACCTGACCCGTCTGCGGCTTGACCCGCGCAGCGCCCTGGCGCGGCGTGACCTGGCCGACCCCTACGAGATGCACCGCAGCCTGGTGCGGGCCTTCGTCCGTGATGCGCAGCAGACGCCGCCGCGTTTCCTCTGGCGCGTCGAGCCGACCGCTGCCTGGGGCAGCCCGGAGCTGCTGGTGCAGTCTGCCGAAGCGGGGGACTGGTCCTTTCTGGCCGGGCAACCGAACTACCTCAAGGGCGAGGTGGAAACCCGCGAGTGGGCCCCCGAAACCTGGGTGCGCGAGCAGGCATGCTTCCGCTTCCGCCTGTTCGCCAACCCCACCGTCACCCGTGACGGCAAGCGTCTCGGCCTGGTGGGGGAGGAGGCCCAGCTGGCCTGGCTGGCCCGCCAGGGTGAGCGCCTGGGCTTCAGCGTCGAAGCAGCGCTGGTGACTGGCAGCGAACTGCTCAGGAGCCGCAAGGGCGACAGCCGCATCAGCCTGCTGCGGGCCTGCTTCGAAGGACGCCTGCGGGTGCGTGATGCCGGCGCCCTGGCCACGGCCCTGTGCGCCGGCATCGGGCCGGGCAAGGCTTTTGGCTGCGGGTTGCTGAGCCTGGGGAGGAGTTGATGCTGCCGCCACTAAAGCCGCTCCCGATGAAAGATCGCGTGTCCATGGTGTTCATTCGCTACGGGCAGATCGACGTGCTCGACGGCGCCTTCGTGGTCATCGACAAGAACGGCGTGCGCAAGCACATCCCGGTGGGCTCGGTGGCCTGCATCATGCTGGAGCCCGGCACACGCATCTCCCACGCGGCGGTCAACCTGGCCGCCACCGTGGGGACGCTGCTGGTGTGGGTGGGGGAATCCGGGGTGCGCCTCTACTCCAGCGGCCAGCCCGGCGGGGCGCGGGCCGACCGCCTGCTCTACCAGGCGCGCCTGGCCCTGGACGACGAACTGCGGCTGAAGGTGGTGCGCAAGATGTACGAGGTGCGCTTCGGCGAGCCCGCGCCGGCCCGGCGCAGCGTCGAGCAGTTGCGCGGTATCGAGGGCGCCCGGGTGCGCGGCACCTACAAGCTGCTGGCGCAGGAACACAAGGTGAACTGGCAGTCGCGCAACTACGACCGCCAGCAGTGGGAGGCGGCGGACATCCCCAACCGCTGCCTCTCCGCCGCCACCGCCTGCCTCTACGGCATCACCGAGGCGGCGGTGCTGGCTGCGGGATACGCCCCGGCGGTGGGCTTCATCCACACCGGCAAGCCGCTGTCCTTCGTCTACGACATTGCCGACCTCTACAAATTCGAGACGGTGGTGCCGCTGGCGTTCCGTATTGCCGCCAAAGCCCCGGCCGAGCCGGAGCGCGAGGTGCGCCTGGCCTGCCGCGACCTGTTCCGCTCGGACAAGCTGCTGGGTCGCATCATCCCGCTGATCGAAGAGGTGCTCGCCGCCGGCGGTATCCACCCGCCCGAGGCGCCGCCGGAGTCCGTACCGCCGGCCATCCCCAACCCCGACAGCCCCGGCGATGCCGGGCACCGGAGCCGCTGATGGCCTTTCTCACCGTGGTCACCGAGAACGTCCCGCCACGCCTGCGCGGGCGCCTGGCCATCTGGCTGCTGGAGGTGCGCGCGGGGGTGTACATCGGCGACGTCTCGCGGCGCACCCGGGAAATGATCTGGCAGCAGCTCGAAGCCGGGTACGAGGACGGCAGTGTGGTCATGGCCTGGGCCAGCCAGAACGAGTCCGGCTACGACTTCCAGACCCTCGGCAGCAACCGCCGCGAACCGGTGGACCATGACGGCCTGCGGCTGGTGGCCTTCCTGCCGCCGACCACCGCGGATTCCATGCCCTAATAATCGGTAGATTTTCAGGAGGTGATTTTTATCTTTGAGAACAAGGGGTTGCAGTTGGAGTGTTCCCCACGGGTGTGGGGATGAACCGGCCCCGCAGAGGTCGCAGAAACAGCGGTCGTGGTGTTCCCCACGGGTGTGGGGATGAACCGTTACCCGAATTCGATTTTTGGTCACGTGACGCGTGTTCCCCACGGGTGTGGGGATGAACCGTACGTCAATGAAGACGGTTCGCAGATGAACGAGTGTTCCCCACGGGTGTGGGGATGAACCGAACGGCAAGAGCATCATCGCCGGCGGTACCGGGTGTTCCCCACGGGTGTGGGGATGAACCGCGCTCTTCGATCACCGTCCAGCCCCAGCCGATGTGTTCCCCACGGGTGTGGGGATGAACCGTCCGCTGTTCGGAGCGAGTCCGAAGGTGGCGAGTGTTCCCCACGGGTGTGGGGATGAACCGGCTGAGGTCCTGCTGATGAACCTGTGCCAGCGGTGTTCCCCACGGGTGTGGGGATGAACCGTACCGGCCGTTCGAATAGAGGTTCTCCGGCAGGTGTTCCCCACGGGTGTGGGGATGAACCGGTGATCCACCAGCTGGAGGCGGCGCACAAGATGTGTTCCCCACGGGTGTGGGGATGAACCGCTCGCTGGCCTCTGAATTCTCCGGCCCCGAGTGTGTTCCCCACGGGTGTGGGGATGAACCGCGCTTTGCCGAGCAGCTGGAGCGCATGCCGATGTGTTCCCCACGGGCGTGGGGATGAACCGATTCAGCACAAGCGCCGCAACGTGATGATGTGGTGTTCCCCACGGGCGTGGGGATGAACCGGACGCTGGCCAGCAGGCCATGCGCAACGTCCAGGTGTTCCCCACGGGCGTGGGGATGAACCGTTCTACCGGGTCATGCTGCCGCAGCGTAACGAGTGTTCCCCACGGGTGTGGGGATGAACCGCACCCTGCAGGCGTCGAGCAGTCGGCGACCCTGTGTTCCCCACGGGTGTGGGGATGAACCGGCCCGCAGGCGCGGGCAAGGGCGCCGATCTGAGTGTTCCCCACGGGTGTGGGGATGAACCGAAATTGAGGGAGGCGCGAAAGCTTACCCAGCGGTGTTCCCCACGGGTGTGGGGGATGAACCGCACTACGGCACGCAGGATGGCCAGGTGGTGGAAGTGTTCCCCACGGGTGTGGGGATGATCCAGAAGAGCCAACCAGACTGCCGAAGGTCGAAGCCTGTTCCCCACAGACGTGGGGATGAGCGTCGCGACCCTACCGCCGCTGCCAGATCTTCCGGCCGCCCTGGTCTTCGGTCACCAGGTAGGGGTCGCTGAAGCGGTAGCGGGTGGCGGGCTGGTAGTCGGTGCCGCCGTCGGGGCGGACCAGGAGGATGCCGTCGGCGGTCTGCCATTGGCCGGCGTACTGGAGGGTGCCGTCGCTGTCGTAGCTCCAGTCGGAGCCGCCGCCGACGGAGCGGCTCCATTGCTCGACGCGGCCGTCGGGGGCGAGGTGCAGGGTGAGCACGGTGTTGAAGGAGGCGAAGCTGGCGCCACCGCTGTTGATGATGTCTTCGTGGACCCAGGTGCCGACCAGTGCCGGGTCCAGGGTGCCGGCGCTGGTGCGGGTGGCGCCCGTGGCAGTTGAGGGGCTGCGCTGGAACAGCGCCTGGCGCTCCAGTACCTGGCCGCTGACGGGGTCGCGGGCGGCGAGGCGGGCGTTGAGCTGGTCGTTGCCGTAGGTGGCGGCGAGGGTGGCGATCACCTGGTTGGTTTGCGGCAGGACGATCTCGGCGTTGAGCACCTGGCCGTCGTACTGGCCGCGCAGGTCCAGTTGCAGGGTGCCGTTCTCGGAATAGCGGCCAGTGACGACCTGGCCCTGCTGCTGCAGGTCGAGCACCGTGTTGGCGCCTGCCAGGTCGGCCTGGAAGCGGCCATCCAGCTCGCCGGCGAACAGTGGGGTGCTGGTGGCGACGGCGAACAGCAGGCTGGTCAGACGGTGCATGGCGGCGGGCCTCGCGGGGGGCGGTCGGGCAAGCATAGACGCAGCGGCACGCGCTGCTCGGCTTGGCCGCCGGAGGGCGATGGGCGCAAGATAGCCCCCTGTACGCCCAGACAGGATGCACACCTCGTGACCCAGGATTCCGTCGAGTTTCTCGTTGTCCACACCGCCGAAGAGGCGGTCGACCGTCTGACCGCCCTGCATCAGCGGGCCACCACGGCCCTCAGCCAGGCCCTCAAGCTCTTTCTCAAGTCCCGCACCGAGCCGAGCGCCGAGCAGCGTGCGCTGTTCCGCTACCCCGAGTTGCGGGTCACCTACCGCTGCCAGGGCGAGGTGCCGTCCACGGTGCGCGCCTACGCGAAGATCCAGGTGCCGGGCACCTACAGTGTCACCGTCACCCACCCCGATGCCTTCCGCAAATACCTGCTGGAGCAGCTGCGCCCGCTGATGAGCGACTTCACCGTGCAGGTGGAGGTGGGCATGAGCCAGCGGAACATCCCCTATCCCTATGTGGTGGAGAGCGGTGACGAACTGGCCGGCACCGATGTGACCGCTGCGGCGCTGGCGCGGGTGTTCCCCAGCACGGACCTGTCCGCCGCCACCGATGGCGTGGCCGACGGGCTGTACGACTGGGAGAGCGCCGAGGAGCTGCCCCTGGCGCTGTTCGATGCGGCGCGGGTGGACTTTTCCCTGCGCCGGCTGGTGCATTACACCGGCAGCGACTGGCGCCATGTGCAGCCATGGATCCTGCTGACCAACTACCACCGCTACGTCGACCAGTTCATCCAGCACGGGGTGACCCAGCTGCGCGAGGACCCGCGCTTCGTCAGCATGGTGCTGCCCGGCAACGTGCGGGTGGACCGGGACATGGACGAGGCGACCGTACAGGCGGTGATCGACAGCGTGGTGTGGCACCGCTATCAGATGCCGGCCTACCACCTGATCGCCAACGACGGCCATGGGGTGACGCTGGTGAACATCGGCGTCGGTCCGTCCAACGCGAAGAACATCACCGACCACCTGGCGGTGCTGCGCCCGCACTGCTGGCTGATGATCGGCCACTGCGGCGGGCTGCGGCAGTCGCAGACCATCGGCGACTACGTGCTGGCCCACGCCTACATGCGCCGCGACGGCATCCTCGACCGGGTGCTGCCGCCGCACATCCCGCTGCCGGCCCTGGCCGAGGTGCAGCAGGCCCTGCAGGACGCGGCGGCGCTGGTCACCGGCGAGCGCGGCGAGGACCTCAAGCGGCGCCTGCGCACCGGCACGGTGCTGACCTACGACGACCGCAACTGGGAGCTGCGCTGGGCCCAGGAGCGCCCGCTGATCAACCTGTCGCGAGCGGTGGCGGTGGACATGGAGAGCGGCACCATCGCCGCCCAGGGCTATCGCCTGCGGGTGCCCTACGGGACGTTGCTGTGCGTGTCCGACAAGCCGCTGCACAGCGAGATCAAGCTGCCCGGCTCGGCCAGTGCCTTCTACCAGCGCGCGGTCAGCCAGCACCTGCGCATCGGCATCGCCGCGCTGGACCTGCTGCGCAACCAGCTCACCTCGCTGCACTCGCGCAAGCTGCGCAGCTTCGACGAGCCGCCGTTCCGCTGAGCCGCTCCTGATGACACAGGGCCGCATGATGCGGCCCTTTTTCTGCCTGGACTGAAAAGTCGGACGCTCTTCAGTGAACGGCTCGCCAGTCGCGTGCTCGGGTTTCGATTTAAGCTGCGGCCCCCAAGGACGGACGAGGTGACACCGATGGAACAGGCCCAACACTTGCTCGCAGCATTCTGGGAGCCCTTCAGTTTCCTCAGCCTGTTCGCCTGGATCAGCGGTGCGCTGTTGCTGGGCACGATCGCCGGCCTGGTGCTGGCCATCCTGCTGCATCGCGGCGGTTGGCTGGCCCGTAGCAAGCGCTGGCACCACTGGACGCTCAAACTGTACTTCCTGCTGCTTCCGCTGGTCGGGGGCGTGCTGGGCTTCCAGGGCGGGCTGCTGTACAGCGGGCAGCAGCAGATCAACCGGCACCTGGACAGCTACACGCCGGCGCTGCAGCGGCTGGCCGATGACACCTGGCAGGACTTCCAGGCCTACGTGGCAGCCCAGGACGAGCGCCAGTTGCAGGCCCTGCGCGGGTCCAGTGTGCAAGCCGCGCTCAATCAACTGGCGCTGGAGTACCTGCGCAGCGAGCAGCAGGAGGAAGCCGATGCCCGTGCCGAGGCGTCGCTGGCCGAGCGCCTGGCCCTGGACCTGCTCGATCGCCTGCGGGCGAGCCTGATCGGCAAGGCCGTGGGCCAGATGGCGGTGAGCGAGGCGGCGAGCTACAGCGGGCTCGACAAGCGGGTGCTGGCCGGGGTGCTCGATGCGCGCGTGGAGCAACTGTTCCAGGCCGAGTTCCTGCTGGACCTGCTGAAGCGCCAGGTCGGCCATGTATTCAAGCCGTTCTACATCGCGCTGCTGTTGCAGCTCGGCCTGCTCCTGGCCTTCATCGCGGGGGAGTGGGCGGTTTCACGCTGGCTTCGCCAGATTCCGTCCGCCACCCGGGCGGAGCCGGCTGCCTTGGCCTGAGGCTGGGCGTGTTGCAAGCAAAAGGGCCGCATGATGCGGCCCTTTTTCATGGTGCAGGGGTGTGGCTCAGAGGCCGCTGGCCTGGACCAGGTCAGCCGCGCCGAGGCGGTCCAGGGTGGGCACCTGCCACTGGTAGCCGGGGCTGGGGACGCGGAAGCGATCCGGGTCGACCTGCCAGTAGTCGAGGGCCTTGGCCAGCTCGCGGGGCGGGTCGAACTGCCCTTCGTCGGTGAGCTGGAAGGTGCCGAAGTGGATGGCCAGGCTGTGCTGGGAATCCAGCTGCTTGTGGGCCTGCACGGCGTCGTCCGGGTTCATGTGGTTGTCGCGCATGAACCAGCGTGGTGCGTAGGCACCGATGGGCAGGGCGGCGAAACGCAGCGGCCCGAAGCGTTGGTGGATGAGGCGGAATTCCGGCCCCAGCCCGGTGTCGCCGGGGAACAGCAGCGGGCCGTCCGGGGACTCCAGCACGAAGCCCAGCCACAGGGTGCGGTTGGTGTCGCTGCGGGTGCGCGCCGACCAGTGCTGCACCGGCACGCCGTTGAGGGTCAGCCCGTCGCCCAGGGGCAGGGCTTGCCACCAGTCGATCTCGTCGACGCGGGCGAAGCCGGTCTCGCGGATCAGCGGGCCGTTGCCCAGGCCCGTGACCACTCGGGCCAGGGGGAAGCGCTCGGCGAGGCTGCGCAGGGTGTCCAGGTCGAGGTGGTCGTAGTGGTTATGGCTGACCAGGATCAGGTCGATGGGTGGCAGCTGGTCCATGGACAGGCCGGGCGCCTGGTGCCGGCGCGGGCCGATGAAGCTGAGGGGGCTGACCCGCTCGGACCACACCGGGTCGGTGAGGATGTTCAGCCCGCGATGCTGGATCAGCAGCGTGGCGTGGTTGATGTAGGTGACGCGCAGTTCGTCGCCTTCGACGCGGGTGGGAACCTCGGGGGTGAAGGCCGGGGTGGGCTGCTCGACCCAGTCGGGGCTCTTCTCGCGGTTGAGTTGCCAGCGCATGAAGGACCAGAAGTCCTTGTGCGGCTTGGGCTCGATGTTCTGGAAACGCTGGCCGTCGAAATGATCGCTGACGGGGCCCTGGTAGGGCGTGCCGGCACAACCGGCGAGGGTCATGAGGCTGATCAGCCAGGTGGGGCGCAACGCGCGGGGCATGGTGTCCTTACTCTTGCGGCGGGGAGGGGCACAACCTAGCATGCGCCTCCGCTCCCCTGTCCATATCCGCTGGTAACCAGGCATGTCGCGCCCGCCCCGTCCTTCCCGCCCTGCTTCCCGTCGCCCCCAGGCCGCTCCGCGCCGGGTGGCTAAGGCGCCGCCGGTGGAGCCGCGCCTGGTGCTGCTGAACAAGCCGTTCGACGTGCTCACCCAGTTCAGCGACGACCAGGGACGGGCGACCCTGAAGGACTTCATCGACCAGCCCGGCATCTACCCTGCCGGGCGCCTGGACCGTGACAGCGAGGGGCTGCTGCTGCTGACCAACGATGGCCGCCTGCAGGCGCGCATCGCCGACCCGAAGCACAAGCTGGCCAAGACCTACTGGGTGCAGGTGGAGGGCACGCCCGATGCGGCGCAGCTGGAACGCCTGCGCAACGGGGTGGAGCTGAACGATGGGCCGACGCTGCCGGCCGAGGCCCGGCTGATCGAGGAGCCGGCGCTGTGGCCGCGCAACCCGCCGGTGCGCTTTCGCAAGAGCGTGCCGACGGCCTGGCTGGAGCTGGTGATCCGCGAGGGGCGCAACCGCCAGGTGCGGCGGATGACGGCGGCGGTGGGCCTGCCGACCCTGCGCCTGGTGCGGGTGCGCATCGGCCCCTTCGGCCTCGATGGCCTGGAGCCGGGGCAGTGGCGCGAGGTGCCGGCGCGGCTGGACTGACACCCGCCGCAGCGCGGCGGGCCGTCCGTGGATCAGTAGTGGGACTTGATGACGTTGATGCCCTTGGTGAGCACTTCGCGCCAGGCGGCGCGCACGCCGTCATCGGCCTGCTTGTCGTGCTCGCTGATGGTGCTCAGCAGGGCGTCGACCCAGAGGTCGTAGTACTCGGGGCGGATGTCGAAGCCTTCCCGGGAGTGGCTGGCACCCAGGGCGCGCAGCTTGGTGTCCGGCATGCCGCGGGCATACATCACCAGGTTGAGGATGCCGTGGCGCAGCAGGTGCTTCTGCGCGGCCATGTCGGTGTTGGCAAACTTCGCGCGGATCATCGGCGAGCTGGCGAGGAACAGCTTGTAGAAGGTGTCGAAAAAACCGGAACTGGCACAGCAGCGTCCATAGCTCTGCATGACGCGATCGGTAGCGTTCATGTGTTCTCCTGGGCAACGGTGAGCGAAACCGCCCGAGCCCCCGCCATCAGGCGGTCCGGACGGATCGGGTGAGGTTGGCTACATGCCTTCGAGGCCGCCGATCACCAGCGACTTGATCACGAAGCCGAGCACGCCGAGGCCGAGGGCGAGGAACAGGATGAAGGTGCCGAAGCGGCCGGCCTTGGACTTCTTGGCCAGGTCCCAGACGATGAACGCCATGAACAGCACCAGGCCGGCGATCATCGCCGTCATCATCCATTCTTCAAATTTTTCGGGGCTCATTGGTCAACCTCGTACAGCGAAACGATTCAGGCCCGGCCGCGAACGACCAGGCTCGGATGCCGTGGAGGGCGAGGGATGCGGTTAGTAGTTATGCGAGCCGGCAGGCTCTTATGGGCGAAACCACGCGGGGCACAGCAAAGGCGGGGCGCATTATACGCGATGCCCGCCCCTGCGCGCTGCCACTCATTGGTTCAATTGCGCAGATGCCCCAGGGGCAGCTCGGTGCTGCTCAGCACCTGGTTGAGCACGAAGCTGGAGCGCACGCTGGTGACGCCCTCGATGCGGGTGAGCTGGCCCAGCAGGAACTGCTGGTAGTGGTCCATGTCCGGCACCACCACCTTGAGCTGGTAGTCCGCCTCCATGCCGGTCACCAGGCAGCACTCCAGCACCTCGGGGCACTGGCGGATCACCGACTGGAAGTGCTCGAAGCGCTCCGGGGTGTGGCGGTCCATGCCGATCAGCACGTAGGCGGTCAGGCTCAGGCCGAGCTTCCTGCGGTCCAGCAGGGCGACCTGGCGGATGATGTAGCCGTCGTCCTCCAGCTGCTTCACCCGGCGCGAGCAGGGCGAGGGTGACAGGCCGATGCGCTCGGCCAGCTCCTGGTTGGAGATGCGGGCGTCGCGCTGCAATTCGGCGAGGATCTTCAGGTCGTAGCGATCGAGTTTTTCCATTTCAGGCGCCGTTTTATTTTTGATTGCTGATTGTCTGCTGATTTTGGTGAATCGTTGCGCATATGATAGTTCAGTCAGCAATCTTCGCAATCCTCTGTCGCGCTGCCCGACGTAAGATTCTCTCCAGTTTCACGGCCCGGACACATGTCCAACCGACCCGCCCAATCAGGCGCGTCGGCGCCGCCGAACCCACCGGTTCGAGCAGGCCCCCGGGTCCGCACTGCCCAACCAGGCAGGCGACGAAAGCAGCGACACAATCGCCAGCACAGGACGAATTACCCCGAGAGGAGGCCCATGGAACGGGCCTCCTTTTTTTATGCCTGCAGTTTGGGGATGGAGATGGGCCGCTGGTGCAGCGAGGCCGTCTAGTGGCCCTTGACCACCTCGATGGGGTCGGCATGGACCAGCACGTCGGCGCGCGGGTAGGCGTCGCGGATGGCGTCCTCCACCTGCACGCACAGCGCGTGGGCTTCGGACAGCGGCATCTCGCCGGGCAGCTCCAGGTGCAGCTGCACGTACCAGTGGTGGCCGGAGACACGGGTGCGCAGGTCATGGGCGCCGAGCACGCCGGGCACGCCACAGGCCAGCTGGTGCATGTGCTCGCCCACGTCGGGGTCGATCTCCTGGTCCATCAGCACGCCGATGGATTCCCGGGCGATGCCGATGGCGCTCCACAGGATGTAGGCGGCGATGCCCAGGCCGAACAACCCGTCCACCTGGTCCCAGCCCAGGCTGGTGAGCACCAGCGCCAGCAGGATGCTGCTGTTGAGCAGCAGGTCCGAGCGGTAGTGCAGGGAATCGGCGCGCACGGCGGTGGAGTGGGTGATGCGGATAACGTGCCGCTGGAAGGCCAGCAGCGCAATGGTCAGCACCAGCGACAGCAGCATCACCGCGATGCCCAGCGCCTGGGCGCCGAGGGGCTGCGGGTCGCGGATCTGCTCCACCGCCTGCAGGCCCACCAGCACGGCGCTGGCGGCGATGAACAGCGCCTGGGCCAGGCCCGCCAGGGATTCCGCCTTGCCGTGGCCGTAGTGGTGGTCGTCGTCCGCCGGCTTCAGGGCGAAACGCACCGCCAAAAGGTTGAGGAAGGAGGCGGCGCTGTCCAGCAGCGAGTCGGTCAGGCCGGCCAGCAGGCTGACCGAGCCGCTCAGCCACCAGGCCACGGCCTTGGCCAGCACCAGGGTGAGGGCGACCGAGAGGGAGGCGGCGGTGACCTGGCGCAGCAGGCGGGCGTGGTGTTCCGGTGTGGTCATGGCTGCTTCGGCGTGTAGTAGAGGAGGTCCAGGACCGGGGTGTCCAGGCCGAGGGCGCTCATGGCGGCGGTGACCTGGCCCCGATGGTGGGTCCCGTGGTTGACCAGGTGGGCGAGGATCTCGGTGTGGCTGCGCTGGAAGCGCTCGCCGGCCTGGTTGCGGTACTCCAGGGGCGCCAGCAGGCCGTTGTCGTCCTGCCCCGCCAGCCAGGCCCGCCACAGGCCCACGCCTTCGGCCAGCACGGCGGCCAGCCCGGCGCGGTCCGGCGCGGCCTCGGCATCCAGGCGCTCGAAGGGGCGTGGCAGGTGCAGCACCCGGGCGAACCAGATGCGGTCGGCCACGGCGATGTGGTTCAGGGTGGTGTGGATGGAGCCGAAGAACAGCCCGCAATCCGCGCGGTAGCGGGCCTCGTCGAGGCCCTCCAGGCTCGCCAGCAGACGCCGGTTGGCCCACCCGTGGTAGGCCAGGAGCCGGTCGTGGTGGCTGGCGAGGGCGCGCATGTCAGGCCGCCGGGGCCAGGCCGTAGGCGGCCAGCTGTTCCAGGCTGCCGGCGTGGCGGATCAGGCGCGGGTCGTCCAGCGGCAGGTTGCGGCCGGTGTCCTGCTCGATGATCGCCTTCAGGCGGGCGTTGTCGACCTGGCCGTCGCTGCCGATGGCCTCGCCCAGGCGCTCGGGGGCGACGTGGGCGGTCTCGTTGCCCGGCAGGTAGATGGCGCCGGTGGCGAAGTCCACGCCGAAGGCGATCAGGCCAGGGATCACGTAGAACAGCACGCCGATGGCGTTCAGCGCGGCCACCACCGGGTCGATCTTGCCTTCGATCTGGCCACGGCGATCCGGGAAGAACAGCGTGCCGCAGGCGGTCAACTGGGTCAGCAGCGCGGCGGCGACGGCGCCGCCGATCAGGCGGGTTTTCAGGCGCATATACGGCTCCATGCAGAAAAATGGCGTCACTATACCAAGGCGTTCGGGGCAAAACCTGAAGCACACCTGAGACCACACGAAAGGGCTGGCGGTTCGCCGCTATAATCGCCGCCCTGCGTTGGAGCCCCCATGAATCCACTTCCCATCGATGCCGTACTGCCCGCCCTGCGCGAGGCATTGGCCTGTCGCCACGAGGCGGTGCTCGAAGCCCCGCCCGGCGCGGGCAAGACCACCCGCGTCCCCCTTGCCCTGCTGGACGAGCCCTGGCTCGCCGGGCAAACCATCCTCATGCTGGAGCCGCGCCGGCTGGCCGCCCGCGCCGCCGCCGAGCGCCTGGCCGCCGAGCTGGGCGAGGGCGTCGGTGAGCGGGTGGGCTACCGCATCCGCCTGGAGTCGAAGGTCGGCCCGCGCACCCGCATCGAGGTGGTGACCGAAGGCATCCTCGCCCGGCGCCTGCAGGACGACCCGGCGCTGGAGGGCGTCGGCCTGGTGATCTTCGACGAATTCCACGAGCGCAGCCTGGATGCCGACCTGGCCCTGGCGCTGACCCTCAACGGCCGCGCGCTGCTGCGCGATGAGCCGCTGAAGGTGCTGCTGATGTCCGCCACCCTGGAGGGCGAGCGCCTGTCGCGGCTGCTCGACGACGCCCCGGTGGTGCGCAGCGAAGGCCGCATGCACCCGGTGGAGGTGCGCTGGGGGCGCGCCAGCCAGCCGGGTGAGCACCTGGAGCCCCGGGTGGTGCAGACCGTGTTGCAGGCCCTGGCCGACGAGCCCGGCAGCCTGCTGGTGTTCCTCCCCGGGCAGGGCGAGATCCGCCGGGTGGCCGAGCAGCTCGGCGAGGCCCTGGCCGGGCGTGATGACATCCTCCTCTGCCCGCTGCACGGCGAGCTGGACCTGGCCGCCCAGCGCGCCGCCATCGAGCCGGCGCCGGCCGGCACGCGCAAGGTGGTGCTGGCCACCAACATCGCCGAGACCAGCCTGACCATCGACGGCGTGCGCGTGGTGGTGGACGCCGGCCTGGAACGGGTACCGCGTTTCGACCCGGCCAGCGGCATGACCCGTCTCGACACCCAGCGCATCGCTCGCGCCTCCGCCATTCAGCGCGCCGGTCGTGCCGGCCGCCTGGAGCCCGGCGTGTGCTACCGGCTGTGGTCGGAGACCCAGCACGACCAGCTGCCGGCCTACGGCACGGCGGAAATCCTCCAGGCCGACCTCACCGGCCTGGCCCTGCAACTGGCGCGCTGGGGCGTGGAGCCCGGCGAGCTGGCCTGGCTCGACCTGCCGCCGGCGGCGGCCTTCGCCCAGGGCCGCGACCTGTTGCAGCGGCTGGGCGCGCTGGACGGGCAGGGCAGCCTGACCCGCCACGGCCAGGCCATGGCCGAGCTGCCGGCCCACCCGCGCATCGCCCACCTGCTGCTGCGCGGCCAGGCCCTCGGCCTGGGTGCGCTGGCGTGCGACGTGGCGGCGTTGCTGGGGGAGCGCGACATCCTCCGTGGCGGCGGTGCCGACCTGCACAGCCGCCTGGCCCTGCTGGCCGGTGAAAGCCCGGCCGCACGTGGCGCCCGGGGCGGCGTGCAACGTGCCCGGCAGCTGGCCCGGCAGTTCCGCAGCTACCTGCGCGGGCAGCCCGGCGAGGCCGTGGCCGACCCGGAGCATCCACGCTGGCTGGGCTGCCTGCTGGCCTTCGCCTACCCCGACCGCGTGGCCCAGCAGCGGCGCGCGGGCGGCGGTGAGTACCGCCTGGCCAATGGCCGCGCGGCGCTGTTCACCGAACCCGATGCGCTGATGAAGTGCCCCTGGCTGGTGATCGCCGACCTCGGCAGCCGCCAGGGTCAGCGGGAGGAGCGCATCTACCTGGCCGCCGAGCTGGACCCGGCGCTGTTCGAGGGGCCGCTGGCCGAACAGGTCGGCACCCTGGACGTGCTGGACTGGGACGAGCGCGAGGGCGTGATGCGCGCCGAACGCCAGCGTCGGGTCGGCGAACTGGTGCTGGCCCGCGAGCCCCTGGCCGGGCTGGACGAAGCCGCCCGCACCCGCGCCCTGGTGGCCCTGGTGCGGCGCAAGGGCTTGGAACTGCTGCCCTGGACCCCTGAGCTGCGCCAATGGCAGGCGCGCATCGCCCTGTTGCGCCGGCTGGACCTGGCCGAGCGCGGCAGCAGCGACTGGCCGGATGTCAGCGATGCCGCCTTGCTGGCGAGCCTGGACGACTGGCTCGGCCCCTGGCTGGGCAAGGTCAACCGCCTGGCCCACTTCGCCAACCTGGACCTGGCCGGCATCCTCACCGGCCTGCTGCCCTGGCCCTTGCCCCAGCGCCTGGACGAACTGGCCCCGCGCACCCTGGCAGTGCCCTCGGGCTCGTCGATCCGCCTGGACTACAACGAGGAGCCGCCGGTGCTTGCCGTGCGCCTGCAGGAGCTGTTCGGCCTGGCCGACACCCCGCGCATTGCCGGTGGCCGCCAGGTGGTGAAGCTGCACCTGCTGTCCCCGGCGCACCGCCCGGTGCAGGTCACCCAGGACCTGGCGAGCTTCTGGCGCACCACCTACGCGGATGTGAAGAAGGACCTCAAGGGGCGCTACCCCAAGCACTACTGGCCTGACGACCCGCTGGTGGCCGAGCCGACCGCGCGCGCCAAGCCCCGGCGCTGATCAGGGCGCGGCGGGTGGCAGCAGCACCCGCAGCACCAGCGGCAGGTGATCGGCGATGCGCCGGGTGTCCGCGTTGCGCACCCGCGCATCCAGCAATGCCAGGCGTGGGCTGTGCAGCAGGTAGTCGAGGGTTTCGCCGCTGCCGCTGTCCGGCTGCGGGAAGCGGGTGGCCCACTGCCCGTCGCTGTCGGCCTGGCTGGCCTGGCGCGACGGCACCAGCGGGTAGCGGTTCCACAGCGGCTCCAGTGCATCGCGTTCGCCCTGTCGACGTACCGCCAGCGGTGGCGCCTGGTTCAGGTCGCCGCCCAGTACCCAGGGCTGCTGCCGGTTCTCCAGCTCATCCAGCACGCTGCGAACCATGGCCACCTGCCGCTCCGGCAGCGCGGCGTCGCCCTGGCCGTCGTCCAGGTGGGTGGTGAGCAATGCCAGGCGGCCGCCGCCCTGGACCGCCAAATGGCCCAGCAGCAGCGCCGCCTTGGGCCCGAACAGGCCGCCGGCCTCGGGCAGTTGCAGCCGCTCGGCGGCGTCCAGGCGAACCCGGCTGAGCATGACCAGCTGGGTGCCGACGCTGCCCAGCACGGCGGGGTCGGGCACGAAGGCGGCCTTCCAGTAGAAGGTCCGTGTGCTGCAGGGGTAGAGGTCGGCGAGGCGCTCGGCGAGCAGGGCGGCCTGGTCCTGGAAGGCGCTGGCGCGGGCGCCGTCCTGCAGCTCTTGCAGCAGCACCACGTCGGCCTGCTCATCGCGGATCACCCGCACCGCCTCGTCCAGGCTGTAGGCCAGGTCGGCGGGGGTCAGGTGGTGGGTGGCGTCGTCGCGGTCGGTGAGGTCGTGGGCGAAAGTGAGGCGGGTGCCGGCCAGAGCCTGGAGGTTCCAGGTCATCACCTTCACGGCCTGGCCCTGTCGCAGCGGCGGGGTGTCGGCGCTGCAGGCCACCGGCAACGCCTCGCGCGGGGCGGGGTGCCAGGTCAGTACATAGGCCAGCGCCGCCAGGCCGACGCCGACGACCAGCAGGCAGAGCAGGAGACGGCGCAGGAAGGTGGGCATCGGTCCGGGCTGGCTGGGCATGAGCGGGGCAGCATACCCGAGGCCCATCCGGCGGCCCAGCGAAGCGAAGGCCAGCGGCTATGCTTCAGGGTGCCCAGGCCGCTGTGCAGCGGCCGATCGGGCCGGCCGGAGGTTATCCTCCAGCATTCGAGGCCGAGCCGAACGGCAAGGGAATTGCAGGCTTTGCCGCTGCGTTCGTTCCCGGGAGCCGGCATGCGCAAGTTCGTTTCACCCTTCCTCGCCATGAGCCTGGCCCTGTTGCTGGCCGGCCCGCTGCTGGCCGACGAGCCGCCGCCGTTGCGGGTGATGACCGATTACTGGCCGCCTTTTCGCATCGAAGGGGAGAACGGGCGCATCACCGGCCTGGACATGGACCTGCTGGCAGAGCTCGAGCGGCGCACCGGGCTGCACTTCGAGGTGCAGCGCGCGCCCTGGGCCCGGGGCCTGGCGGCGCTGCAGGGTGGCACCGCCGACCTGATGACCGGGCTGGCGCGCACCCCGGAACGCGAGCGCTACATCGACTACCTGGCCCAGCCTTACTACGCCTGCGCGCCGCGCCTGTATGCCTCGCCGGAGGTGGCGCCGCGCATCCGCCACTACGCGGACCTCAAGGGGCCCACCATCGGTTTCGTGCTGGAGTCCGCCTACTTCGAGCCCTTCGACTCGGACCGGAACCTGGCCAAGTTCGGCGTGAACAACGAGGCGCAGCTGCTGCAGATGCTCGCCCTCGGGCGCTTGCAGGTGGTGATCGGCACGGATTGCCAGGTGGACTACGAACTGCGTGACCCGCACCTGGCCGGGCGCATCCTGCGCACCGCCTACCAGCCCGAGGCACGCACCGACCTCTACATCGGCTTTTCCCGCCAGCGGCCATTGACGGCGGAGCGCCAGCGCATTGCCAAGGCACTGGAGCAGATGCAGGCGGAGGGCTGGATACAGCGGGCGGCGGCGCGCTACCAGCCGCCTCGGGAGTGAAGGCTCAGTCCACCACCAGTTCGAAGTCCTGGCTGAGGTCCCAGAACGTCGCTTCCACCTTGTGCCCGTCCAGGTCGCGGACGAAGCAGCCGTAGTAGGGCGCGCCGTATTCCTCGCGCGGGCCCGGCGCGCCGTCGGGGCGGGCACCGGCGGCGATGGCGGCCTGGTAGAAGGCGTCCACCGATTCACGGTCCGGGGCGAAGAAGCCGATGTGGGTGCCGTTGCCGACGCTGGCCGGGGCGCCGTTGTAGGGGCGTTGTATCCAGAACTCCGGGTACTCGCGGCCGTAGGCCACCGCCCCGGGGTGCTCGACGACACGGCGGCAGCCGAGAGTGGCCAGCACCCGGTCGTAGAAGGCGACGGCACGGTCGAAATCGTTGCTGCCCAGGGATACGTGGGAAAGGATGCTCGGGTTGCTTTCCATGGCGGGTTCTCCTTCAGGGGGACCCACCGAGCCTAGCAGGCAGTTGAAAAACCAGCGGCGTCGAAACGCACTCTTCGGTCGTTCCCGCTTTGCACCGGTGCGCTTTTCAACGGCCTGCGAACGGGGTTCAGCGTTCCGCTGCCGGCTCTGCCAGGAGGCTGAACAGCCGGTACATCAGCACGCTGGCGAACAGCTGCAGGCCCGCGTCGAGGCAGTCGGCCATCAGGCTGCCGAGGGGATCGGGGTGTTCGCCGAGCTGTGCGCCGACCCACCACTCGAAGCCCCACATCGGCCCCACTGCCAGCAGCAGGCAGCAGAAGACGGTGACGAAGTGGCCGCCGGTCATGCGGTAGCTCTCCTTCATGGCCTCCATGGGGGCGAGGCCGTTGATCACCAGCAGCAGTTCGGCAAAGGCCAGGCGGCTCATGATCCACAGCCCCGGCAGGATCATCAGCGACAACCCGAGCATCACCAGTAACGTGGTGAAGGCCGCCAGCACCGCGTAGCCCGGCCAGCGCCACAGGGCCATGGCCCAGAGCTGCTGGCGGCGCAGGCGCAGGCCGCTGCTGCGGCTGTCGACGAAGAGGATCAGCGCACCGGTGTACATCGGGTAGAAGAACAGCCGGATCAGCAGCTGCGCCGCCGCCGGTGTCGGGCCTTCGAACCACAGCGCGGCCAGTTGCTGGACCAGCGCCTCAAGCAGGATGAACGGCAGGCAGAGCAGGGCGATCTGGCTGGCATGCCGGCTGAAGAAGTAGCAGGAGTCGCGCAGCAGGAGGAGGGGATTCATCGACGGGCGCCAAAATTCAGGGCTGTAAACGAACTCTAGACGATGCCCGGCAACGTCTCAAAAACGCGCTGGCACGCTGCTTTGGCGCGTTGGCCTCCGGCAACCGATGTTGGCAGGTGGGCGACGATCATGCGCCCAGCTCCGCCAGCAGGGTGGCGAAGTCCAGCACCCGGCCGTACTCCCTGGCGAGGTTGGCCATGGCCATGTCGTGCACCTCCTCGGCGGTGCGCAGCCGGCCGGACCAATCGGGCTTGGCGAAGGTGTAGCAGGCGTCGCTGACCACCGTGGTGGCGAAGCCCAGGCAACTGGCGCTGCGGGCCGTGGCTTCCACCGAGTTCTCGCTGGCGACGCCGACCACCACCACCGCGCGCAGCCCGCGCACGTGCAGCCAGCGTTCCAGCTGGCTGTGGATAAACGCATCGGTGACGTTCTTTTCCAGCACGGCTTCGTCCGCGCGGGGCTCGAAGGCGTCCTGGAAGCGCGCGCCGTCCTGGCCGGGAGCGAACACCGAGCCCGGGTCGCGGGAGATGTGGCGGATGTGCACCAGCGGCCAGCCGCGTTGGCGCCACAGGGCCAGGAGTTCGGCCATGCGGGCTTCGGCCTCGGGGTGGTTGCGGGGTGTGGCGACCCGCTGGATACCGCGTTGCTGGTCGATGATGAGCAGGGCTGCCGGGGTGTGCATGGGTGTGCCGTCCGTTGCGTGGCGAGAGGGGCGATTCTGCCCGCGCCTATGGGTGCCGTCAGCCCCCGGTGCACAGGCTGGTGGCAACTCGGCAGGCGCGAGGGCGCCGGGGGCTGGCATACTGCCGCCCTTGCCGCTGTTCACCGAGGTTCCCCGTGAAGAAGATCGCCCTGTTCGCCGATGTGCAGAACCTCTACTACACGGTGCGCCACGTCTACGGCTGCCACTTCAACTACGGCGCCCTGTGGCGCAGCCTGTCGGAGCAGGGCTGCCTGGTGGAGGCCACCGCCTACGCCATCGACCGTGGCGACCCGCGCCAGCGGCAGTTCCAGCAGATCCTCCGCAACCTGGGCTTCCAGGTCCGCCTCAAGCCCTTCATCCAGCGCGCCGACGGCTCGGCCAAGGGCGACTGGGACGTGGGCATCACCATCGACGTGCTGGACGCCTGCGACAGGGCGGACTGCATCGTGCTCGCCTCCGGTGATGGCGACTTCGACCTGTTGCTGGAGCGCGTCCGCAGCCGTGGCCTGGAGGCCGTCGCCTATGGCGTGCCCGGCCTCACCGCGCAGTCACTGGTGCGCGCCGCCAGCCACTACGTGCCGATCGACGGCGACTTGCTGCTGCGCTGAGCCTCCGCCGCCTTGCGCCGGGTCGGTTCGGCACGGGGTGCCTGCACCTGCAGGGGCGCGGGGATGCGCTGCTCGAACGGGGTGGAGAGGATCAGCGAGGTCTTGCTGGCGCCGTACTGGCTGAGGTGGTCGAGCAGATCCTGCAGCTCCGGCATCGAGGCCACGGCAGCCTTCATCAGCACGCAGGCATCCCCGGTGATGCGGTGGCACAGGGCGATCTGCGGGATGCGCGCCAGGGCTTCGAGGGTGCGCTTGGATTCGTGGTCGGTCAGGCGCAGTTCGATGACGCACTCGATGGGCAGGCCGACCTTCGCCAGGTCCACCGAGGCGTGGTAGCCGGTGATCACCCCGGCGCTTTCCAGCTTGGCCACCCGGTCCGCGACGGCGGGGGCGGAGAGGTTCACCCGCCGGCCCAGCTCGGCGAAGGTGGCGCGGCCGTTCTCCATCAGGGCGGCGAGCAGCAGGCGGTCGTATTTGTCCATGGGGGCTCCGGGTGCTTCTGTGGAAAACAAGGCCGATAGACGCAATTGCCTTTTTTTCAAAGGTTCATGCCCCATACAAGAAGGTTTGTCTTCTTATTGGGGCGCTAGAGCCTTGCATAGAATAGGTGGCCCTGTCATCGGAACGACGAGTACTGCCATGTCTTCGCGCGCATCGCCGCTGTTGCTGATCGCCTCCTTCTTCGCCCTCTACGTCATCTGGGGCTCCACCTACCTGGCCATCCGCATTGGCGTGGAGTCCTGGCCGCCGCTGCTGATGGCCGGCGTACGCTTCGTCATCGCCGGTGGGCTGCTGTTCGCCTGGCTGCGCTGGCGCGGTGCGCCGATGCCGAGCCGGCGCGAGTGGAAGGCCGGCGCGGTGATCGGTGTGCTGCTGCTGAGCTGCGGCAACGGTGGCGTGACCCTGGCCGAGCACCTGGGCGTGGCCTCCGGTGTGGCGGCGCTGGCGGTGGCGACGGTGCCGCTGTTCGCCCTGGTGTTCGGGCTGATCTGGGGCCAGCGCACCAGCGGCCTGGAATGGGCCGGTATCGCCCTGGGCCTGGCGGGCATTGCCCTGCTCAACCTGGGCTCCAACCTGCAGGCGAGCCCCCTGGGGGCGGCGCTGATCCTCTTTGCGGCCGCCAGCTGGTCCTTCGGCTCGATGTGGAGCAAGCAACTGCCGCTGCCCGCCGGCCCCATGGCCAGCGCGGTGGAGATGCTCGCCGGTGGCGTCGCCCTGTTGCTGGGCAGCGCGCTGAGCGGCGAGCGCATGACCAGCCTGCCCACGCCGGCCGGCTGGGGAGCACTGGCCTACCTGGTGGTGTTTGGCTCGATCATCGCCTTCAGCGCCTACCTCTACCTGCTCAAGCACGTGCGCCCGGCAGCGGCCACCAGCTACGCCTACGTCAACCCGATGGTGGCGGTGCTGCTGGGGGTGAGCTTCGCCGGCGAGCACATCGGCGCCGAGGAGGGGTTGGCGATGCTGGTGATCATCAGCGCGGTGGTGCTCATCGGCCTGCCCCAGTGGCGTCCGTCCCGCGCCAGCGCGCGGGCCTGAGTGCTGTGGCACGCCGGGCGCCAGCCCAGCGTGCCGGCGAGGCCGCAAGGCCCTAGAATGTCGGCTTTCCATCCTGCCGGCTGTTTTCCATGACCTTTGCATCCCTTGGCCTGATCGAACCCCTGCTGCGCGCCCTCGACGGGCTCGGCTACCAGACCCCTTCACCGGTCCAGGCCGAGGCGATACCCGCCGTGCTCAAGGGGCGCGACCTGATGGCCGCGGCCCAGACCGGCACCGGCAAGACCGCCGGCTTCGCCCTGCCGCTGCTGCAGAAGCTCACCCAGGAAGGCCCCCAGGTGGCGGCCAACTCGGTGCGCGCCCTAGTGCTGGTGCCCACCCGCGAGCTGGCCGAGCAGGTCCACCAGAGCCTCCAGGCCTACGGCCAGCACCTGCCCCTGCGCACCTACGCGGTGTACGGCGGGGTCAGCATCAACCCGCAGATGATGAAGCTGCGCAAGGGCATCGACCTGCTGGTGGCCACCCCGGGCCGCCTGCTCGACCTGTACCGGCAGAACGCGGTGAAGTTCAGCCAGCTGCAGGCGCTGGTGCTGGACGAGGCCGACCGCATGCTCGACCTGGGCTTCGCCCGTGAGCTGGATGAGCTGTTCGTCGCCCTGCCGCGCCGCCGGCAGACCCTGCTGTTCTCCGCCACCTTCTCCGACGCCATCCGCCAGATGGCCCGCCACCTGCTGCGTGACCCGCTGAGCATCGAGGTCAGCCCGCGCAACGCGGCGGCCCGCAGCGTGCGCCAGTGGCTGGTGCCGGTGGACAAGAAGCGCAAGACCGAACTCTTCCTGCACCTGCTGGAGCAGCACCGCTGGCGCCAGGTGCTGGTGTTCGCCAAGACCCGCAAGGGCGTCGACCAGTTGGTGGAGGTGCTGCACGCGCGCGGCATCGCCGCCGATTCGATCCACGGCGACAAGCCCCAGCCCTCGCGCCTGCGGGCCCTGGAGCGGTTCAAGGCCGGGGAGGTGGACGTGCTGGTGGCCACCGACGTGGCGGCCCGTGGCCTGGATATCCACGACCTGCCCCAGGTGGTGAACCTGGACCTGCCCATCGTCGCCGAGGACTACGTCCACCGCATCGGCCGCACCGGGCGTGCCGGGGCCACCGGTGAGGCGGTGTCGCTGGTGTGCGCCGACGAGGTGGAGCTGCTCTCGGCCATCGAGGTGCTGATCCGCCAGACCCTGGAGCGCCGCGAGGAGCCAGGGTTCGAGCCGGACCACCGGGTGCCGGTCACCGACGCCAGCGGCGCCATCCTGAAGAAGCCGAAGAAACCCAAGAAGCCGAAGGAGCCGGCGGCCGGTGGCAAGCCCGCGCGCCTGGGCAACTGGATCGACAGCGAGAAGCCCAAGGTCAAGGCGGTGCGCAAGAGCCCCGGCTTCTCCCGTGGCAAGAAGGGCTGACCCGCTTCGGCGTAGTACCCCGGTTCGCCGGAGTATTGCGTTATCGCCAATTGGAATTTGAGCGCGCTGCTCAATAACCGATCAACCCGCTCCAGCCCCCGCCGTGCCTGGCTCCGCCTGGCCTTTCCACGAGTTATCCACAATCCGTTCCACAGGAAATGGGGGCAGAAAACGCCCCCTGCGGCATCCCGCCGCTCTAGTTCGCGGCGTTGAAACGCGACGGCGGGTATTGCCTTTTCCCGCGTCTGATGGCAGGCGCCGGTTCGTCGACAATCCCCAGGGAAATTTCCCTTTTCCGTGTGCTGTACGAATTCTGCTCGCTGGCTGGGGCGCCAGTATTCATGGGGCTTTCATGCAGTTCTGTACGAGTTGTCCACAGGCTCCTCCACAGTTTTTGTGGGCAGCTGCAGGCTTGCCTGGAGCCGGTTGATCTGTTAGCCGGCAGGCGATTCCGTGGTTTCGGATTTGTACGAAAAATGATCAGTTCGGGCGGGGGCCGGCCCCTGCTGGGGCCGGGCTCGGCATCCACTCGCTGTCCACAAGGTTATCCACAGGTTCTGTGAATAGTCGGGCTCAGGGCTCGCCGCCCTTGCCGGCACGCAGGGCAGCCGCCTGCAGCTTGTAGCGGGCCACTTCGGTGACGTCGTAGATGACGATGCACAGGTGGTCCACCTGGCCGTTGGCGCCCCCCAGGGGGAGCAGGGTGACGTTCTGGTACATGAAGGCCTCCTCGCCGGTGATCGGCTGGTAGTTGTCGAAGCGCATCAGGTACGGGCGTTGTTCCCACAGGCTGAAGGCCCGGGTGCCCAGTTGCACCACGCTGTCCACCTTGCGCCGCAGCCAGGTCTCGTCGATCTCGGCGAACAGCTCGAACAGCGGCTTGCCGTGGACCTCGTCGGGGCCGAGGCCGGAGTGGTTCTCCATGAAGCTGTTCCACACCTCGACGCGGTACTGGCGGTCCACCACCACCACGCCGACGTCGATGCATTGGACGATGTCCAGCAGCCAGTGGATTTCCTTGATATCGATCTGTGCCGGCATGGGTTAGTCCATCAGGTAGCGGATCTTGTGGGTGAGGCGCGGGATGGCCTCTTCGGTGAACAGCACCAGCAGGTCGAAGTGGATGTCGTGGCCCTCCAGGCTGTAGCTGATCTCCACCGCCAGGGTCTTCTTCCAGCGGCTGCGGTTGAGCTGGATCAGCCGCTCGATGGAGGCGTGCTGGCCCAGCAGTTGCGGGTGGCCCTGGGAGAAGCGCACGTCGATCTGCTCGGCGATGCCCGCCAGGCAGGCGCCGATGAGGATGCTGGCGAGGTCCAGCAGCATCTCCGAGGTCTCGTTGTCGTCCGCCGGCTGCCAGCGCAGCAGGCGCGCCATGTCGGCGATCTCCGAGTCGTGGAACAGCAGCAGCGCCTCGCCGGCGATGGCGTCGCCGATGAAGCCCTGGCACACCGCACTCAGCCGCTCGCCGCGCTGGGCGTCGGCCAGGGTCATGTGCAGTTCACTGACTTCGAAGATGTTCACGTTGGGCACCGGCAACTGCACGAACACCCCGAGCACCTTGGCCAGCAGCGCGGCGGCGCGGCCCATGGCGACGTTGGTCACCTCGCGCAGGGCGTCGCGGAAGTTGACCTTCAGCGACAGCTCTTCGCGGGGCGGCAGGTCCACCGGCGGGGCGTCGTCGGCCGGGGGGCGCATCAGCCCCAGGCGCAACAGGGTGGCGCGCAGTTCGTCGGGGTCAGCGGGCTTCTTGATGAAGGCCAGCGCGCCGAGTTCCATCACCCGGCGCTGGGCTTCGTCCTGGATGTCGCCGGACACCACCACCACGCGGGCCTTGAGGCCCTCGGCGCGGAGCTGGGCGAGTACCTGGTAGCCGTCCATCACCGGCATCGTCAGGTCGAGCAGCACCACCAGGCCGAGGCCCTGGCGGATCGCGGCCATGGCTTCTTCCCCGTGGTTGGCCTGGGTGATGGACACCGGCCATTCCGGGGGCAGCGCGCGGATCAATTGCTTGCGCGCCATCATCGAGTCGTCGCAGACGAGAAGGGGGATCACTGAGCGGTTCCGCCGTGGACTGCTGGGAGGTGAAAGCAAGCATAGACGCTGTGAGGAGCGCCCCGGAAGCCGTCTTGCACCTTCTCTGTGGGGTGTTCTTCAGCGCGCGTCGAGGGGGCGTACCATGAAGCGGTGGGCAGCGATGCCGGGCACGCCGGACGGGCGCTCCAGCATCACCCGAAAGCCCAGGCGTTCGTACAGCGCCTGAGCGCGGGGATTGGCGGCGGAAACATCCAGCGCCGCGCGGTGGTGGCCCTCCAGGCGGCCCAGGTGCAGCAGGTGGTCGATCAACTGGCGGCCGATGCCCTGGCCGGTGAGGTCGTCGGCCACGCCCAGGTGGGCGAGGTAGCAGGCGTCGCGCGGTGGCGGCTGGATCACCTGCTCCAGCTGCAGGCCCCGGCGGATCACCGCCGGGGCGCCGAGGTGGTAGAAGCCGAGGATCTGGCCCAGCGCCGCCAGGCTGTTGGCGAGGTTGCGGGCGCCGCTGAAGGCCGCGCCGGTGGCGACGATGCGCCCGTCCAGCTCGCCGACCCAGTGCAGGTCATGGCCGAACTCTCCGGCCGGGCGGGCCAGCGTCCAGCGCAGGAAGTCGAGCGCGTGGCGCTTGCCGTGGCTGAAGGCGTAGTCGAAGGCGGCCGGGCCCGAGCGGTAGACCAGCGGGGCAATGGCGGGGGCATCAGCGGCGACGGCGGGGCGGAAGATCAACGGCATGGTGACTTCGACTGCGCGGGGGAGAGGCGAAATCTAGCACGATGGTTCCGTTTTCCAAGTGGCCGTCACGGTGCGTCGATCCCCAGCCAGTCCAGCATGCCGAGGCCAGCACGCCGGCCGCTGGCGAAGCAGGCGGTGAGCAGGTAGCCGCCGGTGGGGGCCTCCCAGTCGAGCATCTCCCCGGCGCAGAAGACCCCGGGCAGGTCCTTCAGCATCAGGCCCTCGGTCAGCGCCTCGAACGGCACGCCGCCGGCGGAGCTGATGGCCTCGTCCAGCGGGCGCGGGCGCACCAGGGTGAGGGGCAGGCGCTTGATCACGGCGGCCAGGCGCGCCGGGTCCTGGAAATCCGCTTGGCCGGACAGCTCCCGCAGCAGGCCGGAACGGGCGCCGTCCAGGCCCAGCTGGCTGTGCAGGTGCTTGGCCATGGAGCGCGAACCCCGGGGGCGGGCGAGGGCGGCACGGACTTTTTCCACAGGCAGGTTGGGCAGCAGGTCGAGGTACACCGTGGCCTGGCCATCCCGGTTGATGCGCTCGCGGATCGCGGCAGACAGGGCATAGACCAGGCTGCCCTCGACGCCCTGCTCGGTGAGCACGAATTCGCCCTGGCGCGGCGGCGTGTCGTCCAGGGCCATGGCCACCGGCTTGATCGGCGCGCCGGCGAACTTCTCCTTCAGCAGCGCGCTCCAGCCCGCCACCTCGAAACCACAATTGCTCGGCTGCAGGCGCCGCACCGGCACGCCACGGGCCTCCAGCAACGGCACCCAGGCCCCGTCCGAACCCAGCCGTGCCCAGCTGCCGCCCCCCAGGGCCAGCAGGCAGGCGCTGGCCTCGACGCGGACTTCCCCGTCCGGCGTGGCTAGGCGCAGCGCACCGCCCTCGGCCCAGCCGAGCCAGCGGTGCCGGGTGTGGACCTGTACCCCCAGCTCGCGCAGGCGCTTGAGCCAGGCCCGCAGCAGCGGCGCGGCCTTCATGTCCGTGGGGAACACCCGCCCGGACGTCCCGACGAAGGTGTCGATCCCCAGGCCATGGATCCACCCCCGCAACGCCTCGGCATCGAACCCTTCCAGCAGGGCGGCCACTTCGTCCCGTCGCTCGCCATAACGCCCCAGGAAGGGGGCCAGCGGCTCGGAGTGGGTGATGTTCATCCCGCCAACACCGGCCAACAGGAACTTGCGCCCCACCGAGGGCATGGCGTCGTAGAGATCGACACGTACACCGGCACGGGCCAGGACTTCAGCGGCCATCAGGCCGGCAGGGCCGCCGCCGACAACGGCGACGCAGGGGAGGGGCTGGGTCATGAAAGGCAGGGGCTGGTTGGAGTGGCGCGCATTCTAGCAGGGGTGGAGTAAGTGGTTGCCGCTCGTCACTGGCTGCAATGCCGCACACGGCGTGTCCCTCCTATGAAGGCTGGAATGCGGAGCTGTCAGCCAGCGCGTTGTCGGCCCCACGCTGTGGGTGGCGCCTGGTGGCTTAGCGCTGCTGCAACTGAGGTTCGGCCTGGGGTTGGGCGTGTTGCTGTTCGAGGCGTGCGGCCTGGGCGCCTTGGCCCGCTGGACGTACTGCTGGTAGGCCGGGATGGCGATGGCGGCGAGGATGCCGACCAGGAAGATCATCACGAAGCCTCCATGGCCACCCGGACGGGTGCCCAGGACCCTATGCGAGGCCCTCGCTCCGCCACACCCGCGCGGCGCTGTGGTGCAGGATGCCGTGGCGGCGGGCGAGGGCGGCGCGGTCCTTGTCGTAGCCGCCGCCGATCACACCCACCACCGGGATGTCGCGGCCCAGGCAGTGGCGCATCACCGCTTCGTCGCGCCGGGCCAGGCCCGCGTCGGTGAGCTGCAGGTAGCCCAGGGCGTCGTCCTTGTGCACGTCGACACCGGCGTCGTAGATCACCAGGTCCGGCTGGTAGAGCGGCAGCAGGTAGTTCAGCGCGTCGTCCACCACCTGCAGGTAGCCGTCGTCGGCCAGGCCCATGGGCAGGGGGATGTCCCAGTCGCTCTCGGCCTTGCGTGCGGGGAAGTTCTTTTCGCAGTGCAGCGAGACGGTGATGGCCTCCGGGGTGTCGGCCAGGATGCGGGCGGTGCCGTCGCCCTGGTGCACGTCGCAGTCGAAGATCAGCACCCGGCCGACCCGCCCGGCCTCCAGCAGGTAGCGGCTGATCACCGCCAGGTCGTTGAAGATGCAGAAGCCCGAGGGGAAGTCGTAGTGGGCGTGGTGGGTGCCGCCGGCCAGGTGGCAGGCCAGGCCATGTTCCAGGGCCAGCTCCGCCGCCAGCAGCGAGCCGCCCACCGCGCGCACGGTGCGCCGGGCCAGGGCTTCGCTCCAGGGCAGGCCGAGGCGGCGCTGGTCCTCCCGGGCCAGCTCGCCCTGCAGGTAGCGGGCGATGTAGTCCGGGCAATGGGCCAGGGCCAGCACCTCCGGCGGGCACAGGGCCGGGCGGTGCAGGGTGGCGTCGGTGGCGATGCCGCTGGCCACCAGGTGCTGGTACAGCAGGCGGAACTTCTCCATGGGGAAGCGGTGTTCCGGCGGGAGGGGCGGGCTGTAGTCGTCGTGGTAGACCAGCGGCAGGTCCATCGGCGGGTTCTCGTGGCGGGGCGCGGCCGTATGATAGGCGCCTTTGCCCCGGCCCGAGAAAGCCCATGCCCGCCCCCGAGTTGCTGACACCCCGGCTGCGCCTGCGCCCCTGGCGCGACGATGACGCCCCGGCCTTTGCCGCACTGAACGCCGACCCGGCAGTGATGCACCATTTCCCCGCCTGCCTGGACCGCACGGAAAGCGACGCCCTGGCCGCGCGCCTGGGCGAGCACGTCGAGGCCCATGGCTTCGGCCACTGGGTGGTGGAGCAGCGCAGCGATGGCGCCTTCGTCGGCATGCTGGCGTTGCTGCACGTGGGCTTCGAGGCACCCTTCACCCCGGCGGTGGAGATCGGCTGGCGCCTGCTGCCGCGCTTCTGGGGCCAGGGGCTGGCCGGCGAGGCGGCAGGCGCGGTGCTGGACTTCGCCTTCGCCACCCTGGGGCTGGAGGAGGTGGTGGCCTTCACCGTGCCGGCCAACCAGCCGTCCTGGACGCTCATGCAGCGGCTGGGCATGCGCCGCGACGAGGCGGGGGACTTCGAGCACCCGCGCCTGCCGGAGGGTCACCCCCTGAGGCGCCACGTGCTGTACCGCATCAGTCAGGCGGACTGGGCGGCGCGACGCTGAGGGCGGGCGTGCCGCCGGTCGCCTCTATGGAGCTTGCACGGGGCACCCGCTGAAATGGCGTGAACATCCCCGATGTTTTCCCTCAACCCGGAGCGGCCGAACCTTTATCATTTGCCCCCGGCCGCGCTGCTCGGCCCACCCCGAACGATGAAGACCGCCGCACGGCCGATGCGGCGGCGTGCCTTGCTGAGGAGAACCCCATGACCCAGGTGCTCGACGAACTGGTCGCCCTGCTGAGCCTCGAATCCATCGAGGAGAACCTGTTCCGTGGCGTCAGCCAGGACCTCGGCTTCCGCCAGCTGTTCGGCGGCCAGGTGCTGGGCCAGTCGCTGTCGGCGGCGAGCCAGACGGTGGAGCCGGAGCGCCATGTGCACTCGCTGCATGGCTACTTCCTGCGCCCCGGCGACGCCAGCCTGCCGGTGGTCTACTCGGTGGAGCGGGTGCGCGACGGCGGCAGCTTCAGCACCCGCCGGGTCACGGCGATCCAGAAGGGCCAGCAGATCTTCACCTGCAGCGCGTCCTTCCAGCAGGACGAGGGCGGCTTCGAGCACCAGATCACCATGCCCGACGTACCGGGCCCGGAGAACCTGCCGAGCGAGCTGGAGCTGACCAAGCGCAATGCGCACCTGCTGTCCGAGCGGGTGCGTGACAAGTTCCTCTGCGCCAAGCCCATCGAGATCCGCCCGGTCAGCGCCAACAACCCCTACGACCCCAAGCCCGGCGAGCCGGTCAAGCACGTCTGGTTCCGCGCCGATGGCTCGCTGCCGGACATCGCCGCGTTGCACAAGTACATCCTCGCCTACGCCTCGGACTTCGGCCTGCTGACCACCGCCATGCTGCCCCACGGGGTTTCGGTGTGGCAGAAGTTCATGCAGGTGGCCAGCCTCGACCACGCGCTGTGGTTCCACCGCGACCTGCGCGCCGACGACTGGCTGCTCTACGCCATGGACAGCCCCTGGTCCGGCAATTCCCGCGGGTTCTCCCGTGGCAGCATCTTCAACCGCGCCGGGCAGCTGGTGGCCTCGGTGGCCCAGGAAGGCCTGACCCGCCTGCGCGAGGACTGGAAGTGAACGCCCGCCAGGCGCGGCCGCTGGCCAGCTACCGGCACTGGGTGTTCGACATGGACGGCACCCTGACGGTGGCCGTGCATGACTTCGCCGCCATCCGCCGGGCGCTGGACATCCCCCCGGAGGACGACATCCTCCATCACCTGGCCGCCCTGCCGGAGGCCGAGTCCCGCGCCAAGCACGCCTGGCTGCTGGAGCACGAGCGCGAACTGGCCCTGGCCTCGCGCCCGGCCACCGGCGCGGTCCCGCTGGTGCGGGCCCTGCACGAGCAGGGCGTGCGCCTGGGCATTCTCACCCGCAATGCCCGCGAGCTGGCGCTGCTGACCCTGCAGGCCATCGGCCTGGATGACTGCTTCGCCCACGCCGACATCCTCGGCCGCGACGAGGCGCCGCCCAAGCCCCACCCGGGCGGGCTGCTGCACCTGGCCGAGCAGTGGACGGTGGCACCGGAGGAGCTGGTGATGGTGGGGGACTACCGCTTCGACCTGGACTGCGGCCGTGCGGCCGGTGCCGCTACGGTGCTGGTCAACCTGCCGGAGAACCCCTGGCCGGAACTGGCCGATTGGCACCTGCCCGATTGCGTGGCGATGCTCGACCTGTTGCGGGCCGAGACGCTTCCCGCGCGCTGATCAGGCCCTAGAGGCGCTGTGCCGCGAAGGTGTCGCAGCGCTTCACCTGGCCGCTCTCGAAACCGGCCGTGAACCAGCGCATCCGCTGCTCCGAGGTGCCGTGGGTGAAGGCATCGGGGCGGACCTGGCCCCGCGCCTGGCGTTGCAGGCGGTCGTCGCCGATGGCGCTGGCGGCGTTGAGGGCTTCCTCGACATCACCCGGCTCCAGCCATTGCAGGCGCTTCTGCGCGTGGTGCGCCCAGACCCCGGCCAGGCAGTCGGCTTGCAGTTCCTGGCGTACCAGCAAGCCGTTCGCGCCCTCCAGCCGTGCGCCCCGGCGGCGCGCCTCGTCGAGGCGGGCGGTCAGGCCCAGCACGGTCTGCACGTGGTGGCCCACCTCGTGGGCGATGACGTAGGCCTGGGCGAAGTCGCCGGCGGCGGAGAAGCGCTGGCTCATCTCGCGGAAGAAATCCAGGTCCAGGTACACCTGGCGATCACCGGGGCAATAGAACGGACCCACTGCCGAACTGGCGTGGCCGCAGGCGGACTCCACCGCGCCGCTGAACAGCACCAGACGCGGCTCCGGGTAGCTGCGTCCGGCCTGCTGGAACAGCGCCTGCCAGGTGTCCTCGGTGTCGCCGAGCACTGCGCGGACGAACTCCACCTCCTGGTCGTCGCCCACCGGTGCACCGCTGTGGGGCGGCGCGGTGGCCACCGAGGCCTGGCGCGCCACCTGGTCGAGGATGGTCAGCGGGTCTTCCCCCAGCAGCAGGCCGACCACCACCACCAGGGCCAGCCCGCCGAGGCCCAGGCCCTTGCCGGGCAGGCCGCTGCGGCGGGCGTCCACCAGGTTGTCGCTGCGTCTTGCGCGCTGCCAACGCATCGTTGCCTCCGCTGCCGTCAAACGCCCAAGTCTTGTCGCCCGGCGCCGTGAACGCCAGGTCGGTCGTCAGGCCAGCGTTTCGGGAGCCGGCAGCAGGGTGGCGCGGGCCAGCAGGTGCACGCCGCCGCCGACATGCACGTGGCCGTCGGCCTCGACGCGAACTTCCAGGCGGCTGGGGCGCTGCAGGAAGCGCCCCTGGGCGAGGGCGAAGGGCTGGCCCCGAGGCGCCAGGCCGCGCTCCACCAGCCAGGCGGCGACCGGGCCGGCGGCGCTGCCGGTGGCGATGTCTTCCACCAGGCCGGCCGGGTCCCAGGTGCGGCCTTCGCGGGCGTCCACGTCGATGAGGAACACGAAGGCCGCGCCGATGGCCACCAGGTCGTCGTCCAGCAGGCGCTGCTGGCGGGCGTTGGCGAGGCCGTCGGCGGTCACCGGCAGCAGCAGGTAGGGCAGGCCGGTGCTGACCACCCGGGGCGGATAACGGCGATCCCACTGGCTGCTGAAGGCAGCGGCGAAGGCGTCGGCGGCCGTGGCGTCCAGTTCCTGGCCGAACCGGGCCGGGCCCTGGTCCATCTCCGCGTGGTAGCCGCCGCCGGCCTGGCGGCGGGTCGTCAGCGGCACGTCGCGTTCGCCCAGGCGCAGGCGCCAGGTGGCGCTGTCGGTGCGGGCATGCAGGTGGTGGAGCAGGGCGGCGGCGCCGAGGAGCGGGTGGCCGGCGAAGGGCAGCTCTTCTTCCAGGGTGAAGATGCGCGCGGAGAACAGGTCGGCCTCGGCACCGGGCGCGAGGAAGATCGACTCGAACTGCCGCAGCTCCCGGGTGAGTGCCTGCATCGCCTCGCCGGAAAGCCCCCGCGCATCGGCGAACACCGCCAGCCCGTTGCCGGCCAGCACCCGTTCGGCGAATACATCGACCTGCCAGTACTCCATTTTTCCTGCTCCTTAAATGCAGACGGCCGCCCCAAGTACACCTCTAGGAGCGGCCGCCATTTTGGATAAGTGGCGATCAGTGTGCCGGATATTCCGCCAGCACGCTCTCGCGCCCCTGGCTGTCGAGGCCGACCACCTGGTAGGCGTCCTGGCGGTCGCCCATCTCCATGCCCGGGGAGCCGATGGGCATGCCGGGCACGGCGGCGCCGATCAGGTCGGCGCGCTCGCGCAGGCGCAGCACGTCGCGGGCGGGCACGTGGCCCTCGACGAACTTGCCGTCGATCACGCCGGTGTGGCACGAGCCCAGGCGGTGGGGCACGCCGAGGCGCTCCTTGACCGCGGCCATGTCGTTTTCCACGTGGTCGTTGACCTGCAGGCCGTTGTCACGCAGGTGGCTGATCCAGGCCTTGCAGCAGCCGCAGTTGGGGTCGCGGTAGACGTCCAGGGTGACCGGATCGGCGGCCTGGGCGAACAGCGGGGCAACGAGCAGGGGGAGCAGGTAGAGGCGCATGGGAGTTCTCCTGGCGGAAATCGGCGGAGCTTAGCGCCATGCGGGCCGTGGCGCGCGCCAAGGCTGTTACCGGATGTGCCGTTCAGCCCACGCGCCGGAGGGGGAAGTCCTGCAGCAGCAGGGCGATGGCCTGGTCCAGCTCGGTCTGCGCCAGGTTGTCCAGGGGCTGGCCGGCGCGGGCCTCGTAGAGCAGCCGCTCGTCGAAGCCGTCGAACACCCGCAGACTGAAGCCGTCACCCTCCTGCGGCCCCGGCAGGCCGTAGCACAGCGCCAGGTCGCCTTCCTGCTCGCGGTAGCGGTAGCCCTTGGCATCCATGGCCTTGTGCACGGCGTTGTCCAGGCGCTGGCCGAAGGCGGCCTGGTCCGGGGCCAGGCTGCCGCGCACGCTGAAGGTTGCCGGAGCTGCCGCCGGGGGCGTGTCGCCACCGCCTTCTGCCGTGGGGGCGAGGCTGGCCCCGAGCAGCATGGCGAGCAACGGCAGGCTCTGGCGCGGGGGCAGCATGGGTGTCTCCTCGGGTGGCTGGACTGTCCGCAGCCTAGTCCCGGCCCGTCTGGCCCGGCACCGTCCGATGGGTTGGCCGAACGATTCGGCGGGGGCCGGGTCTGTTGCTCATTCCGTTACCGCAAGAGGACAAGGCGATGCGGCTGGCCCGCGTGATCCTGGTGATCCAGGTGCTGGTATTCGCCGGCTTCGGGCTGGCGTACTGGTTCCGTCCCTACGAGATGGCCAACCTCAACGGCATGCTGCTGATGGAGACGGCCTCGGTGAGCAACGTGCGCGTCTACTACGGCGGCCTGCAGATCGGCCTGGCGCTGTTCCTGCTGTGGGCATTGCGTGAACGCGAGCGGGTGCGCGCCGCATTGGTGCTGCTGATGCTGATGCAGGGCTGCCTGGCCCTGGCGCGCCTGGGGGCGTTGTGGCTGGACGATGCGGCGCTGCCTGCGTTCGATTTCAACGGCCTGGCCTACAAGCTCGCCAGCGCCCTGCTGGCGGCGTTCGCCCTGTCGCGCCTCGCCCGGCCACCGCTGCCGGACTTGCCGACGAACGGCGATCTGGATGATGATCCGGTGCCGCCGCCGCGCCGGGGCGAAGGCCGCGACACACCGGCGCAGGGGCTCCCGGAAATAGCGCCCGGCGCGCCTGGAGAGCGCTGAACAGAGCCTCCGAGGCGGCTTTTCCGGTTCGCCGGGCAGGTCACGGAAAAGTGCCTATCCTTTGGCTTACACGCCGATGAGTGAGGTGCTCCCATGGATATAGAAACGCTGTTCGCCCAGCTCCACACCCTGCCCAGCATCCCCAAGGTGGCGCAGGACCTGATCCAGCAATTCGACAACCCCACGTCCAGCCTCGACGCCGTGGCGCGCAACATCCAGCTGGACCCGGTGATCGCCGCCAAGGTGCTGCGCCTGGCCAACTCCGCCCGGTTTCGCGGCGCCCGCGAGTCCACCAGCGTCGAGGACGCGGCCATGCGCCTGGGCTTCAACACCCTGCGCACCCTGGTCATGGCCTCGGCTGTCACCGGCGCATTCAAGGCACCCACCAGCTTCGACCTCAAGGGCTTCTGGCTGCACAGCTTCCAGGTGGCCAGCATCAGCCGCCTGCTGGCCAAGCAGCGCGGGCTCGACCCGGACACCGCCTTCACCTGCGGGATGATGCATGACATCGGCGAACTGCTGATCCAGACCGGTGCGCCGGAATTCGCCGAGCGCTTCAACAGCGGCAAGGGCGGCGCTACCGGGCGGGCCGCCAACGAGACGCTGCAACTGGGCTTCGGCTACCCCGAGGTCGGCGCCGAGCTGGCGCGCCGCTGGCAACTGCCGGTGGTGATCCAGCAGGCCATCGCCTACCAGGCCCGCCCCATGCAGGCCCCGGCGGAGGCCCAGCTGTCGCGCGTGCTGGCCCAGGCGGTGCTGGTCAGCGAAGCCCTGCAGGCCCATGGCGGCGCTACTGACGAAGCGCGCGCATCGCTGGACGGACCGTTGATGGAGGGGGTGGACTTGGTGGCGCTGTTCAATGCGCTGCCGGCCGTGCTGGAGGCGGACAAGGCGTTCGCCGAACTGCTGGGGTGAACACACGCATGCCGGTGCTTGACGCCGTGGGGGCGGCTGGAATAGTTTCCGACCCCATGAACCCGAACACCTCGATGCCGCGCCAGCAGATTATTACCGCCATTCCGATCATGGCGGGTTAGCGATCATCGACCGGAAACCCGCCCTAGAGGCGGGTTTCTTCTTTCTGTCTCCAGGGTCCCAGCCAAGCCAGGAGACAGCATGAACCCTTCCCCCCTCGTCGAGGCCGTGCAACGGGCCGACCACCTGATCAACAGCGGGCGCTTCGATGCGCTGATGGACTTCTACACCGACGACGCCGTGCTGGTGGTGCGGCCGGGGCTGGAGGTCCAGGGGCGCGAGCGCATCCGCCAGGCCTTCGACGGCATCGCCGCGCACTTCCAGCACAGCCTCTGGGTGACCCAGCGCGACCTGCAGGTGATGGAAACCACGGACACGGCGCTGGTGCTGGGCCGCGCGCGCATCCAGTGGCGGGCCACCGATGGCTTCCTCTCCTTCGTCGAGCGCAAGGCCACCTACGTGTTCCGCAAGGAGCCGGACGGTGCCTGGCGCTGCGCGGTGGATAACTCCTACGGCACCGCCCTGCTGGACGGCACCGCCCCGGAGGTGACCCCATGAGCGAGGCCCTGCTCAAGCACTACGTGCAGAAGATCCTCCGCGCGCCGGTCTACGACGTCGCCATCGAGACGCCCCTGCAACCGGCCCCGCGCCTTGCCGAGCGGCTCGGCAACCGGGTGCTGCTCAAGCGCGAGGACCTGCAGCCGGTCTACTCCTTCAAGATCCGTGGCGCCTACAACCGCCTCGTCCAGCTGGAGCCGGAGGCCCGGGCGCGCGGGGTGATCGCCGCCTCCGCCGGCAACCACGCCCAGGGCCTGGCCCTGGCGGCCCGCGAGCTGGGCATCGAGGCCACCATCGTCATGCCGCGCACCACGCCGGAGCTGAAGGTCCAGGGCGTGCTGGCCCGGGGCGGCAAGGTGGTGCTGCACGGCGATGCCTTCCCCGAGGCCCTGGCCCATGCCTGGGCGCGCGTGCAGGCCGAGGGGCTGACTTTCATCCCGCCCTACGATGACCCCGAGGTGATCGCCGGGCAGGGCACCGTGGCCATGGAGATCCTGCGCCAGCAGCCCGGCCAGCTCGACGCCATCTTCGTGCCGGTGGGCGGTGGAGGGCTGATCGCCGGCATCGCCGCCTACGTGAAGTACCTGCGGCCCGAGGTGAAGGTGATCGGCGTCGAACCGGACGATTCCAACTGCCTGCAGGCCGCCCTGGTAGCGGGCGAGCGGGTGGTGCTGGAGCAGGTGGGGCTGTTCGCCGACGGCGTGGCGGTGGCGCAGATCGGCGCGCACAACTTCGAGGTGTGCCGCGAGTACGTGGACGAAGTGATCACCGTCAGCACCGACGAGATCTGCGCGGCGATCAAGGACATCTACGACGACACCCGTTCCATCACCGAGCCCTCCGGCGCCCTGGCCGTGGCCGGGATCAAGCGCTACGTCGAGCGCGAGGGCGTGACGGGGCAGGTGCTGGTGGCCATCGACTCCGGCGCCAACGTCAACTTCGACCGCCTGCGCCACGTGGCCGAGCGTGCGGAGCTGGGCGAGCAGCGCGAGGCGATCATCGCCGTCACCATCCCCGAGCGGCCGGGCAGCTTCCGCACCTTCTGCGAAGCGCTGGGCAAACGGCAGATCACCGAATTCAGCTATCGCTACGACGACGGCGACCAGGCCCGGTTGTTCGTCGGCGTGCAGACCCACCCGCTCAACGACCCGCGCCAGGCACTGGTGGAAGGGCTGCGGCAGCAGGGCTTCCCGGTGCTGGACCTGACCGACAACGAACTGGCCAAGCTGCACATCCGCCACATGGTCGGCGGCCGCGCCGTGGGCGCGCAGGACGAGCGCCTGCTGCGCTTCGAATTCCCCGAGCGGCCCGGTGCGTTGTTCAACTTCCTCGACAAGCTGGGCGGGCGCTGGAACATCAGCCTGTTCCACTACCGCAACCACGGCGCCGCCGACGGCCGCGTGCTGGCGGGGTTGCAGGTGCCGGAGGAACAGATGCACCAACTGCCCGCCGCCCTGGACGCCATCGGCTACCCCTGGTGGGACGAAAGCGACAACCCCGCCTACCGCCTGTTCGCCCGCTGACGCTCGACCCGCAGCGCGGGGTGGGCCGGGCGGCGTTCCGCTTCAGCCCACCGCCCGGAGCGGCAGCGGGCTCGATTCCGGACGGGGGGACGTCGCTTTTTACGTTGCACGGCAAGGTCCAAGGTGCTGGCCGTGGAGCTTTTCGCGAATGAATTCGCTCCCACCAGGTCTGTTCCGCCGGCGTATTGCACGGTGCGTGGGAGCGGTTTCAACCGCGATGGCGCTTGCAGCCGTAGCCCGGACTTCAGTCCGGGTTTGCCGGGGGGTACGGTCCCGGGCTGAAGCCCGGGCTACGGTGCTGCGTGCGTAGATACCGTCTTGATTTCTAGTGAGCAAGGGCCAGTTTTGCGTCAAACGGCTGACCCGATTTCAGCACGCCATAGGCGATGTTCAGCAGCTTGCGCATCGCTGCGCAGACGATCTGCTTGCCGGTCTTGCCCCGCTCCCTTAGCCGTTCGCCCATGGCTCTGATCGCTTCGTTGTAGGTCAGGGCGCTGATCGCGGGCATGTACAGGCCGGCTCTCAGGCGCGATGAGCCCATCTTGGAGATGCGTGTCTGCCCCCGGTAGCTCCCGGATTCCTGCAGCCGTGGATTGAGCCCG
>NZ_FOJP01000048.1 GCF_900111835.1 Metapseudomonas otitidis | reverse complement strand
GGTCAGTTCTTGGCAGGCTTTGCCGTGGTACACGCCAAGCTGTGCTGGTACCGAGGCATTGAAGTTCAAATTCAAAACCCCTTGGTGCCTATGGCCTTGATGCCCATCGAGTCGCTGGATGCCTACGACGTGGAATACGACTTTTTGCGTCCGGGCTGGGAGCCACCGCCAGCACCGGGATTACTGAATAAAATTAAACGCTTCTTTTCCTAAGAGATAAATGCATTAAGCAAACTGGACTCACTGAGCAGCGGCGCAGCAGGTGCGGTGCGAGAAACGGTCTCCAACAGCTATTTTGAGCGCAATGGTTTAAAGCGCTTGATGGTAAGTGTGGGACCAACTGCTTTGATGGAGTTTATATCGAGGGTAATCAGGTGATCGTCAATGAGGTGAAGCCGTTGCAGGCAAATGGTTCGATTAAGTTGAGCCCACCTAACCCCGATACCGAGCTTCCTATGCAGGGAGGTATTAAGTGGGTTACCAGTAGGGCTGAGGCATTGATTAAAACTAGAGATCCGGCAAAGGTTGCAGCTGGGAATAAAATCAATGAAGCAATCAAGAACGGTAAGCTCACAACTGTCATTTCGGGTGTCAACAGTAACGGCATGGTCATCGTAAAGGTGAAACCATGAGCGAAAATCAAGAGTCCCGTGAGGCGTGGTTAGTAAAGGTAGTTCAAGAACGCGAGGAGCACTCCAAAGAGCAACTAAAAAAAGATATCGAAAACTACCACAAGCTAAGGTGGGGTTGGGTATTGGCTATTGCTTCATCTTTGCCGAGGTATCGTGGTCTAAAGTGCTTTTTCGTTGACAACAATGTGCACGGTTTGAAGCAGAGCTTTTACGTTGCCTGTAAATTTTTGATGGCCAGCCACAAAGAGGCAGAGCTTGGCGGTGACGTTTTTGCCACCTACGAACCCTTCCTCTACGGTCTTCTCTCCGACAGCCAGGAAATCTTCGACTGGCTGACCCATGCTGAACTCAAAGAAAAAGATGACGTCAAGACGCCGCATTTCTATTGGCATCAATTCCAACTGGTGCTTCGCCGTGACGACGAAGCCCTGCGCCAAACCATTGCCATAGTGGCCAAAAAAGGCCGAAAACATGACAAAACACTTGCTCAAGCTGGGCAAGATTTTTTCTCGTTACTGCTCAAGCAAGACAAGGAAGGCTTGCAAGCCTTGATCGAAAACCAAGCCAAGATCAAA
>NZ_FOJP01000049.1 GCF_900111835.1 Metapseudomonas otitidis | reverse complement strand
TCGATGATCTTGGCGACGACGCCGGCGCCAACGGTACGACCGCCTTCGCGGATTGCGAAGCGCAGGCCATCTTCCATGGCGATCGGAGCGATCAGGGTGACGACCATCTTGATGTTGTCACCCGGCATTACCATTTCAACGCCTTCCGGCAGCTCGCAGTTGCCAGTCACGTCGGTGGTACGGAAGTAGAACTGCGGACGGTAGCCCTTGAAGAACGGGGTGTGACGACCACCCTCTTCCTTGGACAGCACGTACACTTCGCACTCGAACTTGGTGTGCGGCTTGATGGTGCCCGGCTTGGCCAGAACCTGACCACGCTCTACTTCGTCACGCTTGGTGCCACGCAGCAGGATACCAACGTTCTCACCAGCACGACCTTCGTCCAGCAGCTTGCGGAACATTTCAACGCCGGTGCAGATGGTCTTGGAGGTAGCGCGGATACCAACGATCTCGACTTCCTCTTGGACGCGAACGATACCGCGCTCAACGCGACCGGTCACAACGGTGCCACGGCCGGAGATGGAGAACACGTCTTCGATCGGCATCAGGAACGGCTGGTCAACGGCACGAATGGGCTCCGGAATGTAGGAGTCCAGGGTCTCTACCAGCTTGCGAACAGCGGAGACACCGATTTCGTTGTCGTCTTTGCCTTCCAGCGCCATCAGCGCGGAGCCGATGACGATCGGAGTGTCGTCGCCCGGGAAGTCGTAGGTGTTCAGCAGATCGCGAACTTCCATCTCGACCAGTTCCAGCAGCTCGGCGTCGTCAACCATGTCGGCCTTGTTCAGGAACACGACGATGTAGGGAACACCTACCTGACGGGACAGCAGGATGTGCTCGCGAGTCTGCGGCATGGGGCCGTCAGCAGCGGAGCAAACCAGGATCGCGCCGTCCATCTGGGCAGCACCGGTGATCATGTTCTTCACGTAGTCAGCGTGACCGGGGCAGTCAACGTGAGCGTAGTGACGAGTAGCGGAATCGTACTCAACGTGGGAGGTGTTGATGGTGATACCGCGAGCTTTCTCTTCCGGAGCGTTGTCGATCTGATCGAACGCACGAGCCGAACCACCCCAGGTCTCGGAGCAGACTTTGGTCAGGGCAGCAGTCAGAGTGGTCTTGCCATGGTCAACGTGACCAATGGTGCCGACGTTGACGTGCGGTTTGTTACGTTC